>AP025583.1:1436232-2872464 GCA_022846095.1 Oscillospiraceae bacterium
CGGGAGACCTCGAAGCCGTCCAGCCGGGGGAGCATCACG
This sequence comes from Oscillospiraceae bacterium, assembly GCA_022846095.1. Taxonomy (NCBI): domain Bacteria; kingdom Bacillati; phylum Bacillota; class Clostridia; order Eubacteriales; family Oscillospiraceae; species Oscillospiraceae bacterium. The sequence continues at coordinate 1,436,272 of AP025583.1, forward strand.
TCCAGCACGATCACGTCGTACAGCCCGGACAGGCCGTAGTCCAGCCCGTCCGCGCCGTTGTAGACCAGATCGGCTTGGTAGCGCTGCTCGGTCATAATCTGACCCAGCGCCTCGGCCAGCCGCTCCTCGTCCTCCACGATCAGCACCCGCATGGTATCCACTCCCACTGTATTTTACTCTATGTTACGCGCGCAACCTGAAATTTGTCTGAAACCAGTATAATGGATTCTTGGGGAAAACAAAAGGAGAAAAACAGCGGGCGCCCGGCCGGGCGCCCGCTGTTTCATGTTGTTTTACAGGCCCTTCACGAAGTCCACGGGCACATAGGTCACGCCGTCCTCAGCGTAGGGAGCGCGGGTAAGGGTAATCTCCTCGGTGCCCTTCTTGCAGGTCTTGCTGCCCAGGGTGAGGGCGTAGGTCACGCCGTCCTTGGTCAGGGTCACGGCGCCCTCGGCGCCGTTCCAGCCCACGGTGTAGCCCTTGAGCTGGGCGGCCTCCCGCAGGGGGGTGGACGCCACGAAGGCAGTGGGGGTCTTGGCGGCGGAGAGGCCCACGTTGTGGGTGAGCACCGTCAGCAGGGAGGCGTACAGGCGGTCGGATTTGGCCATCTGGTCGGCCAGCATGGTCTGGGCCAGGTTGGTGACGTAGGCCGCGCCCTGGGCCGGGTCGGCGGCGTAGAGGGTCTTCATCTCCTCGCCCGCCGCCTCCATCTGGGCGATCATGGCTTGCTCCTGCAGCGTCCAGAAGTCCTGCACGCCCTGGGTGTAGAGCGCGCGGTTGGTGTCGGCCAGGCCGCAGATGCGCTTGAAGGCCCAGTAGGCGCTGCCCTCGGCGTAGGTGGGGGCGTCCAGCCGGAAGGCGGGGGCGGTCTCGGTGATGCCGGAGAACTCGGGCAGGAACACGGAGTGCTCCGCGCCGCCCATGGCCAGCCAGGTCACGGCGGAGCAGGCGGCGGGGTAGTTGTCAAAGATCTGGATGATGTGGGTCTCGGGGGTGGTGGAGACGGCGATGGGCCGCCCGCCCTCGTTGCCCTCCAGGGACATATCGTACTCGGTGCCCTCGTAGCGGCTGCGGTACACGGCCATCACGTCGGACAGGGAGATCTTCCGGTCGGGGGCGTAGAAGAGGGGATAGAAGGTGTCGGTGGCGTACTCGCCCGCGGTGGAGGGGGCGAAGAGCTGGTGGCCGATCCAGGTGCGCATGTTGGAGCCGTCGCTGCGGGAATTATCGCACACGGACTGGGCGGCGAGGTACTTGCCGTCGGCGTCCTTTACGGCCAGGCCCAGCGCGTCGATGGTGGACAGCAGGTTTTCGGAGAGAACGTAGTTCTCCGTGTCCTCGGGGTCCACGGCGCCGATCATGAACTGGTTGCCGAACACGGCCACCTGGTCGGCGGGCATCTTCATGGCGGCGTATTCGTGGCCGCCGTAGATCTCCACGATCCAGGCCTCACTCTGGTCGGCGATCATCACCACGTTGCCCTCGGCGGAGCCGTAGGCGTCCACGGCGGCCAGCAGGTTGTCCACGCCCTGCTTGGCGGTGGCGGCGGTGGCGGCCACGAGGGCGGGGAGCACCGCCTCGCGCAGGCCCTCCTCCACGCGGGGGTCGGCCTCCTTCCAGGCGGCGCAGGGGGAGGCGGAGACGGTGCCGGTGACCGACACGCCCATCTCGTTGGTGCACACGGCGTAGTACACGCCGTCCCCGGCGGAGGCGTAGTCGCTCATGGCGGTGTACTGGTAGGTGGTGTCGGGCAGGGGCATTTTAAAGCCGTTGATGTCCTCCAGATAGCGGCCCGCCTCGTCCGAGTGGGGGACCACCATATGCAGCTTGTCGTAATCGGCGGGGCTGATGTCCTCGCTGCGGGCGATGATGGCGGCGCCCTCTGCGCTCACGTCCTTGCCCACGTAGAGCCCGGTGCAGGCCTGGGCGCCCATGCTGCCCAGGGTCAGGGTGACCGCCAGGGCGGCGGCCAGCAGTTTTTGCGGCTGTTTCATGTTTCCTCGTCCTCTTTTCCCGATATGGTTCGAGGGAGAATGAATATGTACGGGAGAATATTCGGTTTACACCCTCTTTGTGTGGATATTATTGCATAAAAATTCATACGTGTCAAGCGCAAAGTGCACAAAGACCGGGACTGAGACCGGGGATTTTTTTGCGGAAACAGAAAAAGGGCGTGGGCCCGGCAGTCCGGACCCACGCCCTTTTTTAATTTTTTCCTGCGCAGCAGGCCCTTCCAATCCAGGAGGGCGCCCAGCAGCGCGCCGGCTGCGGTCAACACCGAATCGATGACGAAGACCACAAAGGAGGCAATGAGAATCAAGCAAACCCGCCGTGTTTTGAAGATGTAGGATGAATGGGCTCATGGCGGAGAATCCACGCAAGCAGATTGCCACAGGCCGGGAAATCTGATAAAATGAGTCGCAAATATGGGGTAGAGGAGGCGTTACCGTGGAGGAAGCGATGTTATTTTCCACGCGGGCGGACTTCCGGGCGTGGCTGGGCGTGCATTGCCAATCCAACGCCGGGGTCTGGCTGTTGTTTGGCAAGAAGGGCGGGCCGGAGACGGTAAAGGCGGGCGAGGCGCTGGAGGAGGCACTCTGCTTCGGGTGGATTGACGGGCAGATGCAGAGCATCGACGGCCTGTCCTACCGGAAATACTTCTCCCAGCGCCGGGAGAACAGCAAGTGGTCGGAGAAGAACAAGGTACTGGCGGAAGAACTGGAGCGCCGGGGGCTGATGACGGACCACGGCAGGAGGAAGATTGCCCAGGCCAAGGAAAACGGCCAGTGGGACGCCCCGAAGGCCCCGGCAATCACGCAGGAGCAGATTGCGTCCGTATCCGCGCTGCTGGAGGGACACGAGCCCGCCCATACCAATTTTTTGTCCATGCCCGCCTCGGTCCGGCGGACGTATACCCGGGCCTATCTGGACGCCAAGACGGAGGCCGGGCGGGCCAAGCGCCTGTTCTGGATGGTGGAGCGGCTGAACCAAAATCTGAAGCCGATGTAGCGCCGGGCATAGCGCGGGGGCGGCCGTCATTTCTGACGGCCGCCCCCGTTTTTTTGTTATTCCCCGTAGCCGCCCTTGCCGTCGTTCCATTTCCAGTCCCGGATCTCGGGCATGTCCTGGCCATAGGTGGTGATATACTGCTTGTGCTCCACCAGCTTGTCCTTCATGAGCTGGATCAGGAAGGCCCCCCGGTTGCCCAGCTGGGGCAGGCGCTTGATCACGTCCTCCACCAGGTGGTAGCGGTCGATGAAGTTCAGCACCCGCATGTCGAAGGCGGTGGTGATGGTGCCCTCCTCGATATATCCCCGCACGTGGAGGTTGCGGTTGTGGCGGCGGTAGGTGAGCTCGTGCACCAGGGTGGGGTAGCCGTGGAAGGCGAAGATGATGGGCTTGTCGGTGGTGAAGATGGCGTCGTAGTCCTCGTCGGTGAGGCCGTGGGGGTGCTCGGTGTGGGGCTGGAGCTTCATGAGATCCACCACGTTGATGACCCGCACACGCACCTCCGGCAAATACCTGCGCAGGATGGTCACGGCGGCCAGGGTCTCCAGGGTGGGGGTGTCCCCGCAGCAGGCCAGCACCGCGTCGGGCTCCGAGCCCTCGTCGTTGGACGCCCACTGCCAGATGCCGATGCCGTGGGTGCAGTGCTTCACCGCCTGGTCCATGGTCAGCCACTGGGGCCGGGGGTGCTTGGAGGCGATGATCACGTTGACATAATTTCGGCTCTGGATACAGTGGTCGAAGCAGGAGAGCAGGCAGTTGGCGTCGGGGGGCAGGTAGAGGCGCACCACGTCGGCCTTCTTGTTGGCCACGTGGTCCAAAAAGCCGGGGTCCTGGTGGGTGAAGCCGTTGTGGTCCTGCTGCCACACGTGGGAGGAGAGCAGGTAGTTGAGGGAGGACACGTCCTGCCGCCAGGGGAGCTGAGAGCAGACCTTGAGCCATTTGGCGTGCTGGGCGAACATGGAGTCCACGATGCGGATAAAGGCCTCGTAGCTGTTGAGGAAGCCGTGGCGCCCGGTGAGCAGGTAGCCCTCCAGCCAGCCCTGGCACATGTGCTCGGAGAGCATGGCGTCCATCACCCGCCCGGTGGGGGAGAGGAACTGGTCGTCCGCCTCCCCGTCGGCGTTCCAGCGGCGGCCGGTGGCCTCAAAGACCGGGCCCAGGCGGTTGGACAGCGTCTCGTCCGGGCCGAAGATGCGGAAGTTGGCGGACGCCTCGTTGAGGCGCACCACGTCCCGCACGTATTTGCCCAGCTGGGCCATGTCCTCCGCCTCCACCGCGCCGGGGGCGGGGACGGGCACGGCGTAGGCCTTGAAGTCGGGGGTGCGCAGCTCCCGCAGCAGCAGCCCGCCGTTGGCGTGGGGGTTGGCCCCCATGCGGCGGGCGCCGCGGGGCGCCAGCTCCTGAAGCTCGGGCAGGAGCGCGCCGCGCCCGTCGAAGAGCTCCTCAGGCCGGTAGCTGCGCAGCCAGTCCTCCAGCAGCTTCAGGTGCTCCGGGCGCTCCATGGACAGGGGGAGCTGGTGGGCGCGGAAGGTGCCCTCCACGCTCTGGCCGTCCACCTGCCTGGGGCAGGTCCAGCCCTTGGGGGAGCGGAAGACGATCATGGGCCAGCGGGGGCGTGTGGCGTCCCCCTCCTCCCGGGCGTTGTGCTGGATGCGCTCCAGCTCCCGCACCGCCCAGTCCAGGGCGGCCGCCATGGTCTGGTGCATCTGCGCCGGGTCGTCCCCCTCCACAAAGCGGGGGGTCCAGCCGCAGCCCTTGAAGAAGTCCTCCACCTCCTCGTGGCTGACGCGGGAGAAAATCGTGGGGTTGGCGATTTTGTAGCCGTTGAGGTGGAGGATGGGGAGCACCGCGCCGTCGGTGGCGGGGTTTAAGAATTTGTTGCCGTGCCAGGAGGTGGCCAGGGGGCCGGTCTCGGCCTCCCCGTCCCCCACCACGCAGGCGGCGATGAGGCCGGGGTTGTCGAACACCGCGCCGAAGGCGTGGGCCAGGGAGTAGCCCAGCTCGCCCCCCTCGTGGATGGAGCCGGGGATCTCGGGGGCCACGTGGCTGGGCACGCCGCCGGGGAAGGAGAACTGCTTGAACAGGCGGCGCATCCCCTCCTCGTCCTGGCTGACGTTGGGGTAGATCTCGCTGTAGGTCCCCTCCAGATAGGTCTGGGCCGCCAGGGCGTTGCCCCCGTGGCCGGGGCCGGAGATGTAGATCATGTCCAGGTCGTACTTGACGATGGCGCGGTTGAGGTGGGTGTAGATAAAGTTCTGGCCGGGCGCGGTGCCCCAGTGCCCCACCCGGATCTTTTTCAGGTGCTCCGGCCGCAGGGGCTGGCGCAGCAGGGGGTTGTCCTGGAGGTAGAGCTGGCCTGCGGACAGGTAGTTGGCCGCCCGCCAGTAGGCGTCCAGCCTGCGCAGGGCGTCGGGGGAGAGAGGGCCCTTTTTGGACATGCGCGTCGCGGTTTTGGGGACGGGCTTGGCCGCCGCCGTTGCCTTCTTTGCCAAGGTTACGACCTCCTGAATCTCATTTAGTATGAAGTTATTATATACGATGGGGTATGAAAATCAAGGTTAGGCGATAAAAGTTTACAAGAAAAAAAGGAACCGCCTGCTTTGGCGGTTCCTTTTGCGGTTTAGAAGAAGCTTACACGCCGCTGGTGGACTCCAGCTCCAGGTTTTCCAGGGTGAAGCCCTCCCCGTCGTAGGCCACGTCGCCCAGGGTGAGGGCGAACAGGAGCGGGCCGCCCATACCCTTTAGCATGACCCCGGTGCCGTAGACCCCGACGAAATGCCCGTCCTCATAGCGGTAAAAGACCCGCGTCACAAAGGAGAGGGGCGGGGGATCCCCGTCCGGGGCGGGCAGATCCTCCAGGTAAAATGAGGCCTCGAACCCGCCCGCCTCCGCGACCACCCGCCGGGCCAGGGGCTCGTAGGTCGCGGTGACCGCCGCCGTCAACTGCTCCACATAGTCCTCTGCGGTGAAGGGGCGGTCGATCCAGCCCTCCCCGTCGGGCTCGTAGATGTGCAGCTCGAAGATGGTCTGCTGGGCGTGGTTCTCCACCAGGTACTTCACGGCCAGCTCCTCCGTCCCGTCACCGTCAAAGTCGCCCCACCACAGCTCAGGCAGCAGGGGCTCTTCCGGCGGCAGGTACCGCTGGTCAAAATGGGAGAGGACCTCCCCGCGGCGGATCAGCACGCCGCTGGGGGCCTCGCCGTCGCTGCCGCCGTAGCCGTAGAGGGCGATGTTCTGGTCGGGCAGCTCCGCCAGGAGGTAAAAATCGCCGCTGTTGAGGTCAACCGACCGGGGATCGGCCACCTCGCCGGGCAGATCGTCGGGCGCCACGTCCTCCCACCACAGCGGATCGGGCGTGGGCGCGGGGGTGGGGGAGGCTGCGGGGGCGGCGGAGGGGGAGGGGAGGGCCTGCCCGCCGGGCGCGGGCGCTCCCCCGCAGGCCGTAAGGCAGACCGCCAGCGCCACGGCAAGGGCGGGAATGGCGGAAGATTTCATCGCTCGTCCTCCAGAGACATGATTTTGGTGCGGCGAAGCCGCTTGTAGAGCAGGGCGGCCACGCCGCAGGACAGCACCTCGGCCACGGGGAAGGCAAGCCAGACCAGGCCGGGCCGGGCCAGCCCCAGCAGCAGGGCGGCGGGCAGCAGGATGACGGCCTGCCGCAGCAGGGAGACCACCAGGCTCAGCGTGGCGGAGCCCATGGCCTGGAAGGCGGCGCACAGCACGATGGACACCCCGGCGAAGAGGAAGGATGCTGCGATAATCCGCAGGGCGGGGATGCCGTCGGTGAGCACCGGCTGCGTCGCGTCGAAGATGCGCAGCAGGGGGCCGGGGGCCAGGAGCATCAGCAGGGTGCCCGCCGCCATGATGCCACAGGCGATGGCCAGGGCGAAGCGGATCAGCCCCCGAATCCGCTCCCGGTGCCGGGCGCCGTAGTTGAAGCTGACCAGGGGGGTCAGGCCGTTGTTTAGGCCGTAGACCGGCATGAAGATGAAGGACTGGAGCTTGAAGTAGGCCCCCAGGATGAACACGCCGGTCTCGGTGACGTGGGCGAGGATCTTGTTCATGCCCATGGTCATGACGGTGGTGAGGGCCTGCATGGCGATGGCGGGGGCCCCAATGCGGTAGATGTCCCCGATGACCTTGCCGCTGGGGCGGAAGCCGCGGACGCGCAGGGTGAGCACCGGGTTTTTCGCCACCATCACCAGCCCCACGACCATGCCCACGATCTGCCCGATGACGGTGGCCAGGGCGGCGCCCACCACCTCCAGGCGGGGGAAGGGGCCGATGCCGAAGATCAGGATGGGGTCCAGGATGAGATTGACAACCGCGCCGATGCCCTGGACGATCATGGGGCCCACCGCGTTGCCGGTGGCCTGGAGCACGCGCTCGGCGGCGAACTGGAAGCACACCCCCAGGGAGCAGACCGTGACGATGGTCAGGTAATCCAGGCCGAAGCGGAACACTGCGCTCTTGCCGGTGAACAGCGCCATATACCCCCTGCCGAAGGCCAGGCTGAGCACCACGAAGAGCAGCCAGGTGGCGAAATAGAGGAAATAGCCGTTGACGGCCACGGCGTTGGCCTCGCCCAGCCGCTTCTCCCCCAGGCGGCGGGAGAGCATGGCGTTCACCCCCACGCCGGTGCCCACGCAGATGGCGATCATCAGGGTCTGCACCGGGTAGACCAGCGCCAGGGCCTCGAAGGCCTCTGCGCTGATGCGGGCGACGAAAAAGCTGTCCACCATGTTGTACAGGGCCTGGATCAGCATGGAGAGCATGATGGGCCAGGACATCTGCAGCAGCAGGGGGCGCACCGGCATGATTCCCATTTTGTTTTCTTGCACTTCTACCGTCCTCTCGGCAATACAACGGGTTTTCCATCCGGAAAACCCGTTGCAGGTCACATTTTTATAAGAATTATTATAACACCCGGGTGTACCGCAAGTCAATACAGACCGCGCCGGGGAAGGGGATCTCGGTGTGGGTGCCGTCCCAGGCAAAGCCGTGGGCGGCATAAAAGCGCCGGGCCCCGTCGTTCTCCCGCAGGACGTAGACGTAAACCGCCGGGTACCCCTCCGCGCGCAGGCGGCGCAGGGCCTCCTCCATCAGCAGGGGGCCGTAGCCCTTGCCCTTCTCGTCCGGGTGGGCGTAGAAGGAGCGTATCTCCCCCCAGCCCGCGCAGCCCGGCTCCTGGCCCCGGCCCGCGCCATAGCTGCAGCAGGCCACCGGGGTGTCCCCCCGGTACAGGAGCAGCCCGCGGCACCGCCCGGACGTGTAGTCCGCCCGGAAAAAGGGCACCCAGCGCTCGTCGGTGATCTCCCGGGCCATGTAGTCGCCGGGCACCGCGCCCCGGTAGGTGGTCCGCCAGCCCAGGGCGTGGATGAGGCTCATGGCCTTGAAGTGCGCGTCCGTGCAGGCGTCCACAAAATGCAGATCGTCGCTCATACGGCGGCGGGCTCCCGCTCCGCGGCGGGGGCGGCCGGCTCCGCCGCGCCCTCCTCGTGCTCCTTGGCCAGGGCGCGGGCGTTGGCCAGCATGAGCTTGATGCGGTTCTCCTGGTTGATCTTCGTGGCGCCGGGGTCGTAGTCGATGGCCACGATGTTGCTCCAGGGGTAGTCGTCCTTCAGCTTGCGGATCATGCCCTTGCCCACGATGTGGTTGGGCAGGCAGCCGAAGGGCTGGGTGCACACGATGTTGGGCACCCCGGTGTGGATGAGCTCCAGCATCTCGGCGGTGAGGAGCCAGCCCTCGCCCATCTTGTTGCCGTCGCCCAGATAGCCCTTGATGTAGCTGTGCAGCTCGTCGAAGTCGCCGGGGGCGCGGAAGCGGTTCGAGCGCTTGAGGGCGTCGATCATGGCCCGCTGGTGCTTCTTGATGTAGTTGCCGAACACGCGGCAGAACGCCTGCTTAATCCACTTGCCGCCGTAGAGATCCACGTCCACGTCCCGGTTGTAGATCTTGAAAATGACGAAGTCCACCAGCCCCGGCACCACCGGCTCGGCCCCCTCGGAGAGGAGGAACTGCTCCAGGTTGTTGTTGCCCAGGGGGGAGTACTTGACATAAATCTCGCCCACCACGCCCACGCGGACCTTCTGCTCCCCGGCCACGGGCACGGCCTTGAACACGTCGATGATCCGGTCGAAGTTGGCCACCATGGATTTGTAGCTCATGCCCTTGCCCCGGCCCATATCCTCCAGCAGGAAGTCCATACAGGTCTCGATGGCCCGGTCGGCGTCGCCGGGCGTGACCTCGTAGGGCCGCACCTGGTTGGCGGCGTTCATGATAATATCGCCGTAGAACACCGCGTAGAGGGCCTTGCGGATGAAGGGCAGGGTCAGCTTGAAGCCGGGGTTGTGCTCCAGTCCCGACATGTTCACCGAGATCACGGGCACGTAGCTCAGATCCGCCTTCTCCAGGGCCTTGCGCAGCATGTGGATGTAGTTGGAGGCCCGGCAGCCGCCGCCGGTCTGGGTGATGACCAGGGCCACCTTGTGGGGGTCGTATTTCCCGCTCTTCACCGCGTCGATCAGCTGGCCGATGACCAGGATGGCGGGGAAGCAGGCGTCGTTGTGGACGTACTTCTGCCCGTAGTCCAGGATGCTCTTGCCCGTGGTGTTGAGCATCTCCACGTTGTAGCCCATGGTCTGGATGACCCGCACCAGCATGGCGAAGTGCATGGGGAGCATCTGGGGCACCAGGAGTGTGTATTCCTTGCGCATCTCCTCGGTAAAGAGGAGGCGGCCGGTCTTGTCGTATTTGAGTTCTGCCATAGTGTTTTAGATCCTTTCGGAAGCGTTTGGCGGGCCGTTCGTGAACGGCCCTTACAGGGGCTGGGCGTAGGGGCGGCTCACGAATCGCCCGCTCTTTTTGCGTGTAAATAGCCGAAGGCGGGGCGGAAGCCCGCCCGGAAGGCCACGTTTTGGGAGACGATGTGGCTCTCCGCGGTGCCGTAGAAGGGCACGATGTCCCGTTGCAGCAGCGCCTGCGCCAGCAGAGCGGTCAGGTTGGCGGCCAGGCCCCGGCCCCGGAAGGGGGGCAGCACCACGATGCCGATCTGCCACAGACGCGCCCCGTCCCGGCTGGCCCCCGCCATGGCGATGGGCGCGCCGTCCCCGTCCAGGGCGGCCACGGCCAGCATGTCGGGGAAGAGGGGGTTGAAGGCCAGCGGGCCGTCCCAACGGGGGTCCCCCCGGAACTGCTCCAGTTCCTCCCCCTCGTACCACGCCACCGGGCCCAGGGGCTCCACGGCGGGGTAGGGCAGGGCGGGCAGGAAGTAGCGGCAGGCCTCGTCAATCTCACAGCCCAGCGGGGCCAGGGCGGCGTCGATCTGCCGCAGGAATTTGGGCTTGAAGAGCCACTGCGCCTGCCGGGGGAGTAAATACTCCTGCGCCCAGCCCAGCAGCGCCGGGGCGCAGGCCGCCGAGAGCTTGCCGTTCCAAATTGCGATCTCCAGCACCGGGGGGTGTTCGTCGTACCGCCTGCGGCCGGGCAGCGCTCGCCAGAGGGAGACCGTGTTCCCCGGCCCGTCGAGCAGCTCCGCCCCGCAGCCCAGGTCCAGGGCGAGCTGGTTCCGGACGACGCGCCGCATCTCCTCCGGGCGCATTATGAAAGCTTTCTTTGGTCACTTTCTTTCTCGAAAGAAAGCGACCGGGCGTCCATGGCGGCCATGAGGGAGCGGATGCGGATCTTCACGGCGCCCAGGTTGTTGATGTCGTCGATCTTGAGCTGGGTGTAGAGCTTGCCGCCCTCCTCCAGGATGGTGCGCAGCTCGTCGGTGGTGATGGCGTCGGTGCCGCAGCCGAAGGAGACCAGCTGCACCACCTGCATGTCCGGCTGGGTGCAGACGTAGCGGGCGGCGTTGTACATCCGGCTCTGGAAGGTCCACTGGTTGAGCACCTTCCGGGGGGCGTACCCCTCCAGGTAGGACAGGGCGTCCTCGGTGACCAGCACGAAGCCGAAGGAGGTGATGAGGTCGTTGATGCCGTGGTTGATCTCCGGGTCGATGTGGTAGGGCCGGCCGCAGACCACCAGGATGTTCAGGCCGTGGGCGCGGGCGTAGTCGATGTACTGCTTGCCGGTGGCGCGTATGTCGTCCAGATAGGCGTCGTAGGCGGCGTAGGCCGCGCGCACCGCCGCCCTCGTCTCCCGGGCGCTCACGCCGAACTCGGCCTCCATCAGCGCCGCCGCCCGCTTCTCAAAGTCCTTGTGCCGCCACAGGCCCACGTAGGGGTCCAGGAATTTGGTCTGCTTCAGCGCGGGCACGTTGGCGGAGAGCAGCTCGGGGTAGTAGGCCACCACGGGGCAGTTGAAGTGGTTGTCGCCGATGCCCTCGTCGTTGTTGTAGGACATGCAGGGGTACCAAATGGCGTCCACCCCCGCCTCCACCAGCTCCTCCACGTGGCCGTGGAGCAGCTTTGCGGGGTAGCACACCGTGTCCGAGGGGATGGTGTGCTGGCCCTTGAGGTAGAGCTTGCGGGAGGACTCGGGGGAGAGCAGCACCTCAAAGTTGAGCTTTGTAAAGAACTCGAACCAGAAGGGCAGGTTCTCGTACATGTTCAGGCCGAAGGGGATGCCGATCCGGCCCCGGGAGCCGTCGCCGTCCCCCTTGCCGTCCATGGCGCGCAGCTTCTTGTACTTGTAGGTCATCAGGTCGGGCAGCTCGTTCTTCTCCTTGCCCAGGGGGCGGGAGCAGCGGTTGCCGGAGATGAACCTGCGCCCGGCGTCAAACTGGTTGACGGTGAGGGAGCAGTGGTTGGTGCACAGGCCGCAGGTCACGGGCTTGGCCGTGTGGGTGAAGGACTGCAAATCCGCCTGCGTCAGCAGGGCGGAGCGCTCCAGATGCAGGTCCCGGGCGGCCAGGGCGGCCCCGAAGGCCCCCATGATGCCCGCGATGGTGGGCCGGGTCACGTCCCGCTCCAGCTCCAGCTCGAAGGCCCGGAGCACCGCGTCGTTGTGGAAGGTGCCGCCCTGCACCACGATGTGCCTGCCCAGATCGTCGGCGCTGGCGGCCCGGATGACCTTGTACACCGCGTTTTTGACGATGGAGATGGACAGACCCGCGCTGATGTCCTCCACGCCGGCCCCGTCCTTCTGGGCCTGCTTCACGCTGGAGTTCATGAACACGGTGCAGCGGGAGCCCAGGTTCACCGGGTGGGGGGCGAAGAGGCCGATTTTTGCGAAGTCGGCGATGGAGTAGCCCAGGGCCCGGGCGAAGGTCTCGATGAAGGAGCCGCAGCCGGAGGAGCAGGCCTCGTTGAGCATGATGGAGTCCACCGCGCCGTTGCGGATCTTGAAGCACTTCATGTCCTGCCCGCCGATGTCGATGATAAAGTCCACGTCGGGCTCGAAGTGGGCGGCGGCGTTGTAGTGGGCCACCGTCTCCACCAGGCCCAGGTCGCAGGAAAAGGCGTTTTTAATCAGCTCCTCGCCGTACCCGGTGACGGCGGAGCCCTTGATTTGAATGCGGTCCCCGCACAGGCGGTAGATCTCCCGCAGCTGCTCCAGCACGATGGCCACGGGGTTGCCCTGGTTGGAGTGGTAGTAGGTGTACAGCAGCCCGCCGTCGGCGGCAATCAGGGCCACCTTGGTGGTGGTGGAGCCCGCGTCGATGCCCAGCCACGCGTCGCCGGAGTAGGTGTTGATGTCCACCTCCGGGGGGTGCTTGGCGTTGTGGCGGTTCAGGAAGGTATCGTAGTCCGCCTGATCCGTGAAGAGGGGGGGCATGGTGTCCACGGTGTTGGTGGCGTCCACGCTGTCCTCCAGCTTTTTCAGCAGCGCGTCGAAGGGGTGCTCGGCGTAGTCCGAGGCGCACAGCGCCGCGCCGATGCCCGCAAAGCAGTCGCCGTCCTGGGGGAAGACCGCGTGCTCCCCGTCCAGGTGCAGCGTCTCCACGAAGCGCTCCCGCAGGCCCATGAGGAAGTGCAGCGGCCCGCCCAAAAAGACGATTTTGCCCTTGAGCTCCCGGCCCTGGGTCAGCCCGGCCACCGTCTGGTCCACCACGGCCTGGAAGATGGAGGCCGCCACGTCCTCCTTCCGCCCGCCCTGGTTCAGGATGGGCTGGATGTCGCTCTTGGCGAACACGCCGCAGCGGGAGGCGATGGGGTAGATCTTCTCGTGCTTGAGGGAGAGCTTGTCGAGCTCGTCGGCGCCCACGTTCATCAGCGTGGCCATCTGGTCGATGAAGGCCCCGGTGCCGCCGGCGCAGGAGCCGTTCATCCGCTCCTCCAGCGCGCCGCCGAAGAAGATGATCTTCGCGTCCTCGCCGCCCAGCTCAATGACCGCATCGGTATCGGGGTAGAACTCCCGCACGGCGGCGGCGGTGGCGTAGACCTCCTGCACGAAGTCGATGCCCGCGGCCTTGGCCACGCCCAGCCCGGCCGAGCCGGTAATCACCAGGCGCACGTCCCTGCCCGCCAGTTTGTCCTGGATGGCGTGCAGGGTCTCGCAGGCCTTTTCCCGGGCCTTGGAGTAGTGCCGCTCGTAGGAGCGGAAGAGGAGCTTGTTGTGCTCGTCCAGCACCACGACCTTGACTGTGGTGGAACCGATGTCGATGCCGATGCGAAGGCTCATAGTTGTCTGTCTCCTTATATAGAGGTAAAAACCGCTTAAATCGTATCCTACATAATATTACATTCCCGCGCAATTTACAACCCCAAAGCGCAGGATTAAAAAGTATGGTTATTATATAGGATAACAGGAGAAAAAGCAAGGGGAGGAAATGGGAAGGCCCGGACGCCTTGCGGCGTCCGGGCCGGTGCAGAAAACCGTACCTGGGGGAGTTTTGGAAGCGCATTTGAGTGGGATTCGGTACGGATTGCTGGTTGGGAAAAGGGGCTATGCCTCAGAAGCGCCGGGGTTGACCTCCGCACCGTTTACCTTGATGGTCATGCCCTCGGGCTTGGTAAAGGTTTTGGACGTGTTGGACTCCCAGTACGCGGTGGAGATGCTTTCAGCGTCGATGCCGGTGACGGTGAGGGTGTCGGGGAAGTACTTCAGGGAGCCGAGGTTTGCTTTTGCACAGCCGCAGTCGTAGTGGCACTTGGTTACCGTGCCGCTGTTGGCGACGGTGATATTGCCGAAGAAGCCCACGTTTTTGCCGTCGGGCATCAGCGAGAGCAGATCCACGGTGCCGCCCTCCGCGATGTTAAGGGTAATCTCGCCGATGTAGCCCCGCATGCAGGTATACAGGGTGCCCACCTTTGCGCCGTTATGTACGTTCATCGCGGCGGAGCCGGTAAATCCGTTGGCGCCGGAGACGGCGGAGTACAGGCCGGTATTGCCGGGCTCGCCGAGCTGGCCGTAAACGTCGCACACCACGCTGCCGATGCCGCCGTAGGAGTAGCTGCTGCCGAAGTAGTGGGTGACCTTAGCGGTGGCGGCAATGGTGACCTGGGCCTCGCCGACGTAGCTGTTGGCGGTAGACGCAATGGGTTTTTCAGCGTTGTACTGGATGGTCTCGGTGATGGCGGAGTCCACGGAGGCCTGCCCGCCGGCGTAGATAAGGCCCACGGTGCCCCTGATGTCCAATACTACCTTGTCCAACTGGGCCTTGCTGGTCTTGTCGCCGTTGGAGATAAGGCCGCCGCCGTAGATACTGCCAACGGCCGCACCGTCCGCCACGGTGATGGTGGTGGTGCCCTTGACGTCCACCTGGTGGCCGCCGCCGAAGAGCACGGCTACTTTTCCGCTTTCAATGGTAATGCTGGGGCTCTTTTCAATGGCGGCGGTGTTGGCTTTGCCGCCCGCGAAGATGACGAGGCCGCCCTCGGCCTTGGCGGCTTCGGTCTGCGCGACCCCCGTGGCGGACTTGGCATAGGTAAAGATCTTGTCCCCAACGGTGACGAACAGGCCGTCGGCGCCGTCAGACCGGACGGTGACGTCCTTGCCGTCGGCGTAGAACACGTTGTAGTAGTACTTGCCCTTATCGGCGATCTGAACCTTCTCCTCCACGGTGAGCGGCGCGGCCCAGCGGGCGTACAGGGTGGTGTCGGCCGTGACGGTGTCGTTGGCGAAATCCCACTTTGTAATGTAAGTATCTTCCTTGTACCAACCCTCGAAGGTGTAGCCGTCCTTGGTAGGAGCTTCAGGTGCGGTAATCTTATCGCCCTTGTTCAAATCAATGAGCTTATCCACCGCGGCACCGTCCTTGCTGTCAAAGGTGACGGTGAGCGGAGGCTCCCACTTGGCGTACAGATCCAGGTTGCCGGTCACGTTGGCGTCAAAATCCCACTGGGAGGTATAGGCGTCCTCAGTGTACCAGCCGGCAAAGCTGTAGTGGTCGCGGGTGGGGTCGGCGGGCTTGGCGGCGGGGGTGCCCCGCACGGCGTAGATATTCTTGTCCGCCGTCTCGCCGTCCTGGTAGTGCAGCTTTACGGTCCAGTAATTGTCGCTCCACCGGGCGTACAGATCCATATCGCCGGTGACGGGGGCGTTGAAGTCCCACGCGCTGCCGCCCTCGGGGGCGTTATACCAGCCCACGAAGCTGTACAGGTCGCGGTCAGGGGCATCAGGCTCCTCCATAGCCACGCCGTGGGAGACGGTGTAGACCTTGTTGGCGGGCGCGCCCTCGAAGTTGTAGTGGACGGTGACGTCGTGCTCGCCGGGCACCCACTTGGCATAGAGGGTCACGTCGGCGGTCACGGTGTCGTTGGCAAAATCCCAGGCCGCGGTGCAGGCCTCGTCCTTGTACCAGCCGCCGAAGGTGTAGTCGGCCTTAGTGGGGGCGGGGGAGGGCTCGGTGAGCTTAGAGCCCACGCTCACGGTCTGCTGGAGGAAATAAGGATTGTTGCCGCGGCCGTCGTCATAGGACACGGTGTATCTGGTGACGCTGGGGCCGGTGCCGCCGCCGGTGGTGCTGCCGCCGCCGGTGGTTCCGGTGGTCTCGCCGGGCTTGACCTCCTTGCCGTCCACGGTGACGGGGTCGGCGTTCTTGCCCACGGTGACCTCGGTGCCCTTGGTATCCACGGCCACGCCGCTGCCGGCGGTGACCTCGACGGTCTTGACGGTGCCCTCGCCCGCGATCTTCACGTCGTCGGCGGAGGTCTTGACGGCGTCGATGGAGCCGCCCTTGGCCACGTTGACATCAGCGCCGGAAGCGGTAGCGGAGATGTCCACGCTCTTGACGGTGCCGGAGACCTTCAGCTCGGAATCGGCGCCGGCCAGGGAGACGGAGGAGACGGTGCCGCCCACGGAGAGGGAGGCGGAGGAGGCGGACTCGGTGGTCATGACCGCGTCGGCCTTGCCGTCCACGGTCACGGCGGCCTTGGCCGCGTCCACGAGGATGTCGCCCGCGGCGGCGTCCTTGTCCACGGTGAGCTTGGCGCCGTCGGCGGCGACGTACACGTCGCCCACGGTGCTCTTGCCGGTGACGGTAACGGCAGCGCCGCCGGCCTTGGGGGCCACCACGAGGTTCTCGGCCACGGCGGCGTCCTTGAGGGTCACGCCGTCGGCCACCACGATGACCAGGCCCTTGACCTCGCCGGAGATCACCTGGCCGGGCTCGTTGGCGTACACGCCCACGATGTTGTCCAGCAGCTTGGCGACGGAGGCGCGGTTGACGCTGAGGGTGGGGGCCACCTGGTTTCCGCCCACGCCGGAGATCATGCCCCGCTCGGCCAGAGCGGCCATGGCGTCTTCCGCCCAGGAGGGGACGGAGGCGGCGTCGGCGAAGCTGAGGCCGGAGGCGGCCTTGGGCTGGATGTTGAGTGCGCGGCAGAGGAGCACGGCCATCTCGGCCCGGCTGATCTCCGCGTTGGGGTTGGCGTTGACGCCGTCGCCCCGCATGACGCCCGCGGCGGCCAGCTTGAGCACGGCGTCGGCGAACCAGGCGTCATTGGGTACGTCCTTGAAGGTGTTCTGAGCCTTCTCGGTGTAGCCCAGCAGGTTGACCAGCATCTGCGCGAACTCGGCGCGGGTCATGGTCTTGTCGGGCTGGAAGCCGCTGCCGGTGCCGTTCATGACGCCGGCGCCGGCCCAGCGGTCGACGGAGGTCTGGGCCCAGTGGCCGTCCGTATCGGTGAAGGACGCGCCCTGGGCGGCGAATGCCGGGGTCAGCAGGGAGGCCAGCATGGCCAGGGTGAGGACCAGGGATAAGAGTTTACGCTTCATTTCATCACTCCCATTTTCGTTTTTTCCGGAAAAAACAGGTTCCCCGCCATGGCGGGGAACCTAATATACCTGGATACGACGCCGCACCGCAGGTGGTCCACACCATGACAAAGCGCCGCTCTTCCTTGCGCGGGGCAGATCTGCGCTTCCAATATGTAGTATATCAGGTGTGGTCGGAAATGCAAGAGAAAAGGGAAAGGTTACTAAAAAAAGGCGGCCTGTTGAGAAGCATGACAGGATGTGGTACGATACTGTGACGCGAATCTTTTCCCCTTTTTCATCTAATTTTAAGAATCCATATAAGACGGCTTAATATGATATGGTGTATAATATCGCCAGAACACAAAAAAGGAGGCAGGCTATGACCTTTTCAATCGGCGCACCGCTCCTGGACGGCTGCGTCCTCGCGGTGCTCTCCCGGGGGGACGCGTACGGCTACAGCTTGACCCAGGAGATGAAGGCGGTTATTGATATATCGGAGTCCACCCTCTACCCCGTGCTGCGCAGGCTGCAGAAGGAGGGCTGCCTCACGGTATACGACAGCCCCTATCAGGGCCGCAACCGCCGCTACTACGCCCTCACCGGGCAGGGCAGGGAGCTGCTGAAGGAGCTGCGCCGGGAGTGGTCGGCCTACCGCGGCAGGGTAGAGCAACTATTATTGGAGCAAGGGGAGGCGCAGGGCGCATGAGTGTGAAGAGAGAGGAATACCTGCGGCAGCTGCGGGCGCGGCTGTCCAACCGGATGACGCCGCAGGAGCTGGAGAACGTGCTGGCCTACTACGGCGAGTACTTCGACGAGGCGGGGGAGGGCCGGGAGGACCAGGTGATGGAGGAGCTGGGCTCGCCGGAGCACCTGTCCCACCAGATCCTGGGCGACCAGGTGATCCGGGAGCTGGAGCAGCCCCGCGGCAGCGGGGAAAAAAGCCGCCGGAGCGGGCTGGGCGCGGTGTGGACCGTGGTGCTGGCCATCTGCGCGGCCCCCATCGCCGTGCCGCTGATCCTGGGCCTGGTGGCCGTGGCCCTGGGCCTGGTCGTGGCCGTGCTGGCCCTGGTGCTTGGCATCGGCGCGGGCGGCGTGGCCTGCGTCGCGGCGGGCATCCTTTCCGCCTGGGCGGGGCTGACGGTGGTCTTTTCCAGCGGCCTGGCCACCACCATGTATTTCGTGGGCCTGGGCCTGCTCTCGTCGGGCATCGGCGTGGCGATGCTGGCGGGGGCCGTGGCCCTGGCGCGGGTGTGCTTTACGGGCATCGCCCGTATGCTGGGCCGGGCCATGCGCAGAAACAGACGTGAGGAGATGTGCTCATGAGACATATTACAAAAATACTGGCAGGCGTGGCGGCCTTTTTGATCATGTCCGGCGGGCTGCTGGCCATCGCGGGCTGGGCCATGGGGGCCGAGACCGACCAGTGCTTTAACTTGAACGGCCATGAGTTCTACGTGGGCCACCATGGCGCGATAATCTCCGGCGCGGAATCCAGCCCGCTGCCCGGCAACGGCATGTCGGACGGGGCGCGGAACCTGGAGGCATTTACCGGCATCGACATCGACGTGGCCCTCACCGACGTGGAGTTCCGGCACGCCGACGACTACGGCGTGTCCCTGGAGTGGCACTACAGCCAGGCGGAGATCATGTACGAGCTCAGCGGCGGCAGGCTCACGGTCTGGATGCCCCGGAAGGGGAATTTCAACGTGACCGGCAGCTACAGGGAGGGAAAGGTAATCGTCTACCTGCCCGAGGACGCGCAGCTGGGCGACGTGACGATCTCCAACAGCATGAGCGACGTTACCATGGCCGGCTACAGCATGGACAGCCTGAATGTGAGCAATTCCATGGGCGCGGTGGAGCTGTCCGGCCTGCGGGCGGACACGATGGATCTGGAGAACTCCATGGGGGAGCTGAACGCCCAGAGCTGCAACGTGAGCGATTCCATCTACGCCTCCAACAGCATGGCCGACATCCTCCTCAGCGGAAATCTGCGGGGGGACATTACCCTGGAAAACTCCATGGGCGCCATTGAGCTGCGCACCGACGTGGAGAAGCGCAGCTTCGGGTACGACCTGAACACCAGCATGGCCACCGTCACGGTGGACGGCGAGGACTTCGACGAGGACGCCTCCAAGGGGGGCGGCGACTACTATATCACGGCCTCCAACAGCATGGGCGACATCAGCATCTCCTTCGGCCGCTGAGCCCATACTTACCGTTTGGTGGCTAGAAATGCCCCACCTCCCTCTGCTATAATGCGGTAAAACAAGAGAGGGGCGGCAAGGCGTATGGGCATTATCGGAGGCATCGACCTGTCCGGGGCGGCGGTGGTGGATCCCGCGGCCAAGGTGGACGCGAAGAGCACGATGGGGGAGCACACCTACGTGGGCCCCTTCTGCGACCTGGTGGAAGCCAGGCTGGGGCGGTTCAACTTCATCTTCGGGGACAACCGGATCGTTTTTACCACCATGGGCAGCTTCTGTTCGGTGGCCAAGAACGCCCGCCTCAACGCGGAGCAGCACCCCTTGTCCGAGCGGGTGTCCACCCACAACTTCACCTACTTCTCCCGCAGCATGTACGGCAGGGGGGAGGACGACGCGGCCTTCACCGCCCGCCGCCGGGAGCGCCCCCTCACCGTGGGACACGACGTGTGGATCGGCCACGGGGCGGTGGTCATGGGGGGCATCACCATCGGCAACGGCGCGGTGGTGGGCTCCAACGCCGTGGTGACCCGCGACGTGGCGCCCTATCAGATCGTGGCGGGGGTGCCCGCCCGGCCCCTGCGCTTCCGCTTCGACCCGGAGACCATCGCCGCGCTGGAGCGCATCCGCTGGTGGGACTGGGACGACGAGACCCTCTTCCAGCGGCTGGAGGAGCTGAAGGACGTGCCCGCCTTTATTAGGAAATACGACCCGCAATAGCGCCTGCGGCCCGGAGCTTTCGCTCCGGGCCGTATTTTTTCATTGACGCACGTCGAAAAAAATCATAAAATAAATGAGCTTTTTGTAAAAGGAGGGGTGAACGTGGCGAACTGGAGGACAAAGTACCGGGATCTGCCCTGGGTGCGCATCCCCTTGATTTTCTTCGCGCCCCTCTTCCTGCTCTTCCTGTGCCAGACCGTGGCCCTCCAGAGTCCGGCCGCCGCCCTGGCCTGGATCGACGGGCACACCCAGGCGGTCTTTTTTACCTACCTGCTCTTCCTGGGGGCGCAGCTGGTGCTGCTGGGCCTCACCGGCCGCCTGTTCTGGGCCGTTTTGGCCACCTGCCTGCCCGTGATTACCTTCGCAATCGCCAACCACCTGAAGGAGAGCGTGAACGGAACTCCCATCCTGGCCAGCGACCTGTCCATGCTGGGCCGGGCGGGGGAGATCGCGGGCTTCCTGCGCCCCGGCATGGCCCTGGGGACGGGCACCTGGCAGGCTCTGGGGCTGGCCCTGGTTCTGCTGCTGGCCGCGTTCTGGTTCTCCCGGCCCGGGACCCCGGGCCGCTGGCCCCGGCGGCTGGCGGGGGCGGTGCTGGGGGCGGCGCTGGCGGCGGCCTGCGTACTGGCCCCCGCCTCGGCCGCCCTGCTGGACGGGGAGGAGGGCGAGACCCAGGCCGGGCGCAACGGCCGCCTCGGCCTGGTGGCGGGGATCTACAGCGCCCTGCGGGAGAGCGCCATGGAGGAGCCGGACGCCTACAGCGAGAACAACATGAACCGCATCCTGGGGGAGCTGCGCCGCCGCAGGCAGGCGGAGGAGGGCGGCGTGGGCGGGGAGCGGCCCAACATCGTCTTCATCCTCTCCGAGAGCTTTTTTGACGTGACGCGGCTGCCGGGCCTGGAATTCCGGGCGGATCCCATCCCCAACTTCCACGCCCTGGCGGAGGCGTACCCCGCGGGCACCTTCCTGTCCAACACCTACGCCGGGGGCACTGGCAACGTGGAGATGGAGATCTTCACCTCCATCCCCTCTGCCTTCCCCGGCGCGGGGGAGGATCTGACCAGCCTGACGGACAAGAGCGCCTACGCGCGCGCGCCCTCCCTGGTCAAGGCCTTGGCAGGCCAGGGCTACGAGACGGTGATGGTCCACTCCTACAACGACGGCCTCTACAACCGGCAGATCACCATGCCCGCCCTGGGCTTCGACAGGACGGTGTACGAGGAGGACTTCCCCGCCTCCGCCGCCCGGGCGGGGGGCTACCTGTCGGACGACGCGCTGGTGGACGAGCTCATCGCCCAATTTGAGGCCAGGGAGGGCCCGATGTTCCTCTATGGGCTGACCATGGAGAACCACCAGCCCTACTACACGGATAAGTTCGACACGCCCTCCGGCGTCGGCTATTCGGCCGATGCGCTGGAGGGGGACGAGCTGGGCGTGCTGGACGCCCTGATCCACGGCCTGCACGACGCGGACGCCGCCCTGGGCAGGCTGGTGGACTACTTTGCCGGTTGCGGCGAGCCGGTGCTGCTGGTCTTTGTGGGGGACCACCTGCCGGGGCTCTACCTGGACGGGGAGGACACGATCTACTCCAAATTGGGCTACGCCGACACGGCGGACACCGAGGCGTGGGACCCGGAGGAGCTCATGCGGATGCACGGCACCGACTTTCTGGTGTGGAACAACTTCGGCGCGCAGCTGGAGGCGCCGGACACGGTGAGCTGCACCGGCCTTGCCTCCAAGATCCTCGGCTGGGCGGGCCTGCGCAAGCCCCTCTACTTTACGTGGGTGGACGAGGCCATGGAGGACATGCTGCTCTACCGCGCCCGCCTCTTCGTGGCGGCGGACGGCACGCCGTCCTACGCCGTGGCCGGGGACGCGCTGCGCACGGTGTCCACCTACCGCTCCATCGTCTACGACATCCTGTACGGGGAGCGCTATATCGCCCCCGCGCTCACCGATTACGGCCTGGAGGACGGGCCATGAAGATCGCCGTCACCGGCTACAGCGGCGCGGGCAAGTCCACCCTGGCCCGGACGCTGGGGGAGCGCCTGGGGTGCCCGGTGCTCCATTTGGACACGGTGCAGTTCACCCCCGGCTGGGTGGAGCGGGACCGGGCGGAGGCCCTGGCGCTGGTGGAGGCCTTTATGGAGCAGGAGAGCTGGGTGATTGACGGCAACTACGCCGGCTTTGCCTACGCCCGGCGCATGGAGGAGGCCGACCGCATTGTGGTGCTGGACTTTCCCCGCCGGATCTGCCTGCCCCGGGTGCTGCTGCGCTGGCTGCGCAACCGCGGGCGGACCCGGGCGGATATGGCGGAGGGCTGTATCGAAAAGGTGGACCTGGAATTCGTGCTGTGGGTGCTCTGGAGGGGCCGCACGCCGGAGCGCCGGGCGCGGCTGGCCGGGCTGGCGCGCCGCTTTCCGGACAAGACCGCCGTGCTCCGGCAGTCCGGGGACGTGGCGGCGTTTCTGGCGCGGCTGTGACCGGTAATCAAAGCCTCCCCCGCCGGAAACCCGGCACAAAACGCCCTGTGGAGCGGCCGCTCCACAGGGCGTTTTCCGTATCGTACCTAGAAGAAAACCTCGCTGGTGCCCGGCGTGGCCTTTGCGATCAGGCGGCCGGCCTTGTAGGAGCAGAGCACCTCGCTCTTGTTGTTGAGCGCGTTGTAGAAATTGTCGGCGTCCAGCACGATGAAGCTGGCGGGGTTGCCCACCTTAATGCCGTAGGAATCCCCCAGGTGCAGGGTCTTGGCGGCGTTGACGGACACCAGCTTGTAGGAGTCCATGATCTCCTGGTAGCCCATCATCTGGCACACGTGCAGGCCCATAAAGACCACGTCCCGCATGTTCCCGGTGCCCAGGGGGTACCAGGGGTCGAAGATGTCGTCGTGCCCGAAGGAGACGTTGCAGCCCTCGGCCAGCAGCTCCTTGACCCGGGTCACGCCCCGGCGCTTGGGGTAGGTGTCCATCCGGCCCTGGAGGTGGGTGTTCACCAGGGGGTTGGACACGAAGTTGATCTCCGACAGCTTGAGCAGGCGCATCAGCTTGGCGACGTAGGCGTTGTTGTAGGAGTGCATGGCGGTGGTGTGGCTGGCCGTCACCCGGTCCCTGAGGCCGGACTCGTAGGCCCGGGCCGCCAGCACCTCCAGCCCGCGGCTCTGCTCGTCGTCGATCTCGTCGCAGTGGGCGTCCACCAGCTTGCCGTACTTGGCCGCCAGCTCCACCGCGAAGTTCACCGACTCCACGGCGTACTCCCGGGTGAACTCAAAGTGGGGGATGCACCCCACCGCGTCCGCCCCCATGCGCACCGCGTCCTCCATAAGCCGCTTGCCGTTGGGGAAGGAGCAGATGCCCTCCTGGGGGAAGGCCACGATCTGGATGTCCATGGTGCCCCGCAGCTCTTCCCGCAGCTCGATCATGGCCTCCATGGCGGTGAGCTTGGGGTCGGTCACGTCCACGTGGGTGCGCACGAACTGCACGCCGTTGGCCGCCTGCATCCGCACCGCCCGGCAGACCCGCCTGCGCACGTCCTCCCGGCTGAGGGACTGCTTGCGCAGGCTCCAGCAGCGGATGCCCTCAAAGAGGGTGCCGCTCTGGTTCCACTCCGGCTCCCCCGCCGTCAGGCAGGTGTCCAGGTGGACGTGGGACTCGATGAAGGGGGGCAGCGCCAAGCAGCCGGTGCAGTCCCGCACCTCCTCCCCCGGCAGGGTGGCGAGGCCGGGGCCGATGGCCGCGAATTTGCCGTCCTCCACCCGGATGTCGGAGGCCTGCGACGCGTTTTCGATAAATACGTTTTTGATCAGCACGGTAATGCCGCCGCCTTTCCTACTTTTTGTTGTACACGAGCTTTTCCGCAATCAGGTGGCAGAGGGCCGCCACGATCATGGCGTTGACGGACGCGATGCCGAAGGGGAGGAAGTTGCCCGCCAGCGCGCCCAGCACCACGCCGGCGATGGAGCCCCAGTTCACCGCCCGCTCCGGGGCCGCGCCCGCGCGGTAGTCCGTGCGGTGGAGGATGTAGTTGAGCATGACGATGGCGCCCACGGGGGGCAGGGTGGCGTTGAGGAAGTTCAGCCAGCCCACGAAGTTGTTGTATAGCCAGATGGCCGTGACGGTGCCGATAAAGCCGCTCACCAGCACCATGGGCCGCTTGCGCAGGCCGGTGATGTTGGACAGGCCCAGCCCGCCGGTGTACAGGGCGTTGTCGTTGGTGGTCCAGATGTTGGCGCCCAGCACAATGAGGGCGGGCACGGCCAGGCCCTGGGCGATCATGACGTAGAAGATGTCGTCCTTGCCGGTGAAGGCGCCCCCCACCGCGCCGAAGGCGAACATGAGGGTGTTGCCCAGGAAAAAGGCCACCACGGTGGTGATTACGGCGATGCCGTTGTTTTTGGCGAAGCGGACAAAATTGGGGGTGGCGGTGCCGCCGGAGATAAAGGAGCCGATGACCATGCCCACGGCGGCGAAGAGGGAGAGGGAGCCGGAGGATTTGGCGAAGATGGACACCAGGCCGCCGCCCGAGGCGGTGGCGGTGATCATGGAGTAGGTGCCCAGGATGGCGATCAGGGGCACCGAGATGGCGCTGACGATGGTCAGGCCCTTCATGCCGAAATAGGCGGAGCTCGTCATGCACACGCCGGCGGCGACCACCAGGATGATGGGGCTGATGTTGAGCAGCTGGGCGGCGGGGATGGCGAACATGGCGGCGCCCACGCCGAACCAGCCAATCTGGGTCAGGGCGATGAGGGCGGAGGGGAGCTTGGAGCCCACGGTGCCGAAGGAGCGCTGGGCCAGCAGATCCAGGGACAGCCCCGTGTCGCTGGCGATGTAGCCCAGGCCGCCGGTGTAGGCCCCCAGGATCAGGCCTCCGATGATCACCGCCCATACGAAGCCCGAAAAGTCCAGGCCGTTGCCCATCTTGGCGCCCACGCTCATGCTGGCGGAGAAAAAGGTGAAGCCCAGCATGACCACGAACATGGTCCAGAAGCCCTTCCGCGCGGTCTTTGGCACCGCCTCCAGCGAGTAGTCAAGGTCTACGTGCTGTTTCTTTTCCTGCTCCATGACACAACCTCCTCATGTCGCTTTATGAAACCAGTTACATCCCTTACGGCATCACTATATCACAGCATAGGGCGGCTGTCTATGACTTTCTCCATTCATTTTTTAACTGTTCAAGATTATGAAACTGATTTTGGCACAAAGGATGCAATTTCGCATGAAACTGCTTTCATTTTATTTCTTTTCAAACGCACCGCCCTGTGCTATACTGGAACCGACAAAAGGGGGGTGTGCGCGTGAACATCAAGGAGGTGGCCCGGCAGGCGGGCGTGTCGGTGGCCACGGTCTCCCGCGTGCTCAACCACCCGGAGCTGGTGCAGCCCGAGACCAGGGGGCGGGTGCTCTCGGTCATGGAGCAGCTCAACTACACCCCCAACTGGTTCGCCCGGGGCCTGAACCTGGGCAAGACCCGTACCATCGCCCTGCTGGTGCCCAACATCGAGCGGGACACCTACCAGCACATCTTCTCCGGCGTGGAGACGGTGGCGCTGAAAAAGGGGTATGCCACCTTCCTGTGCAACACCCGGCAGGAGCGGGAGGTGGAGGCCGACTGCCTGCGCATGGTGCTGGACCGGCGGGTGGACGGGGTGCTGATTTCCGCGCCCCTGTCCGACCGGCGGCTGCTCTCCTCGCTGGGGGGGGCGGGCATCCCCTACGTGGGCGTGGGGCGGCTGGACGCGGGGGGCGGGGAGAGCTGCTGCTATATCAACTGGGAGGAGGGGGCCTTCCGGATGGCCGGACACCTGCTGGGCCTGGGCCACCGCCGCCTGGGGCTGCTGCTGGACCGGGCCGAGCCGGAGGACGCCCGGGGGATCTCCGCCGGGTTCCGCCGGGCCGTGCTGGCGCACGGGGACGGGGCGGACGGCCGGGTGCTGCCCGCCGAGGAGAGCGTGCAGGGCGGGCTGGTGGCCGCCCGGAAGCTCTTCCAGCTGGGCGGCCTGCCCGACGCGCTGCTCTGCGACAGCGACGCGATGGCCTTCGGGGTGCTCAAGGCGGCCCGGGAGCGGGGGCTCTCCATCCCGGAGGACCTGGGCCTGGCCTGCCTCACCGACTCGCCGCTGTGCTCCATCCTCACCCCCGCCCTCACCGCCCTGGAGCTGCCCGCGGCCCGGCTGGGCATGGTGGCGGCGCGCATGCTCTTCGACCTGATTGAAAACGAGGAGCTCTCCGAGGCGGTGCCCCAGGAGATCATCCTCCAGCCCAAGCTGAAGATCCGCCGCTCCTGCGGCAACCGGGCGCATATCTCGGAACTCTATGACTAAGGATAAGGAGGCGGGGGCCATGCCGTTGGACGTGGAGCTCATGGGCCTGAACCTGAAAAACCCCGTGGTGGTGGCCGCGGGCCCCTGGGCGCGGGACGGCGCGTCCATCCAGCGCTGCGTGGACGCGGGGGCGGCGGCGGTCACCACCGAGACCATCACCCTGGAGGCCAACACCGTGCTCTGCCCCCGGCTCTACTACGGCGAGGGGCGGCTGTTCAACACCAAGCTCTACTCCGATCTGCACCTGGAGCAGTGGGAGGCCGAGCTGGAGGGGGTGGCGCTGGGGGACTGCAAGCTCATCGCCAGCATCTGGGCCTCCTCCCCCTCGGAGCTGGCCTACCTGGCCTCCCGGGTGGAGCGCATGGGGGCCCACGCGGTGGAGTTCAGCATCTCCGCCCCCATCGGTACCCGCAGCCAGAGCATCAACAGCCACCCGGACCACATCCAGGAGTACATCCGGGCGGTCAGGGCGGCGGTGGACATCCCGGTGATGGTCAAGCTGTCCTACGAGGCCGCCGTGTCCAACGACTTCACCCGCTCGGTGGAGGAGGCGGGGGCCGCGGCGGTGAGCGCCATCGACGCCCTCAAGGGCATCCAGGGGGTGGACCTGGAGGCCCGCCGCACCCGTATGCCCACCTACGGCGGGTACAGCGGCGGCAGCATCCGGCCCGTGGCCCTGGCCGCCACCGCCACCCTCAAGCAGTACACCACCCTCCAAATCTGCGCAGTGGGGGGGATCTCCACCTGCGAGCACGCGCTGGAGTTCCTCATGCTGGGCGCCCAGGCGGTGCAGATCGGCACCGCCGTCCAGCTGGAGGGCTGCGGGGTCATCTCCCGCATCGTCTCCGACCTGGGGGCCTGGCTGGAGCGGCACGGCTACGGCTCGGTGGCCGAGGTACGGGGGGCGGCGCTGCCCTCCCTCTTCCCCTTTGAGGACATCGAGCCCCAGCCCCTGGCCGCCCGCATGTCCGCCCCCTGCGCCGCGCAGTGCGGATTGTGCGAGGCGGGGTGCGTCTACGGGGCCATTTCCCGGCAGGAGGGCGGGTACGAGGTGGACGCCGCCAAATGCCGGGGCTGCGGCCTGTGCGCCGAGCGCTGCCCGGAGGGGCGGATCCGCCTGACCTGGGCCTGAGGCCCGGGCGGGAAACCTTAAAACTTCATAAAATTTCAGTTTCTCCCCTTTACACTCCGAAGCATTTCGGTTACAATGGGGACAACAAGATTCGGGAGGTGTGCCGGCTATGCAGATGGATTATACGCGCAAGTTCAGCCTGGGCGACGAGAAGGGCGACGAGATCAAGGAGATCCTGACCTCCGTCTACAATTCCCTCCAGGAGAAGGGCTACAACCCCATTAACCAGATCGTCGGCTACATCCTCTCCGAGGATCCCACCTATATCACCAACTACAACAACGCCCGGGCCCTGATCCGCAAGCTGGACCGGGACGAGCTGCTGCAGGAGCTGGTCAAGCGGTATTTGGCGGACTAAGCTATATGGAATAAACGGACCGTCGGCTAAAGCCGGCGGTCCGTTTTGTTTTAAGCCTGTGTATTGACAAATGGCCTACAACGCGTTATGATAAATTAGGCCTACAGAGCGTTGGGATAAGAGGAGCGAGACAGGGATGATTCAGCAGGTATCGGACTCCGAACTGGAGCTGATGAAGATTATCTGGGCGCAGGGCGGCAGTGCGCTCTATGCCCGGATTATGGACGAACTGGAGGCGGCGGGTAACCACTGGCAGAAAAACACGGTCATTACGCTGCTGTCCCGGCTGGTGGAAAAGGGGCTGTTAAAGACAAATAAAATCGGCCGACGCAACGAGTATACTGCCGTCGTGGCCGAGACGGATTACCAGGCGGCGCAGACAAAGAGCTTTCTGGATAAACTCTACGAGGGGGACGCAAAGGGGCTGGTAACCACGCTGATCCAGCGGGAGCTGCTCACGTCGAAGGACTATGAGGAATTGAAGGCCTTTTGGGAAGGTGGCAGTGGGGACAGATGAACGAGCTGCTGAAAACCGTTTTGTCGCTCTCCCTGTCCGGCTCGCTGCTGATTCTCGTTCTGCTGCTCAGCAAGCAGCTGCTCAGAAAGCGGATGAGCAGGCGGTGGCAGTATTATATCTGGCTGGTGGTGGTTGCCCGCCTGCTGCTGCCCTTCACGCCGGAGGCGAACCTGATGGGGGCGCTCTATCAGGGCTTTAACGGAGGGTTGGAGCAGCTGGAGCCTGCTCCGCCCTCCGGCCAGGGCAGCCCCTATCTGCCGGTGGCGGGTACATCCCGGGACGGCCCAGTGCAAGGCGCTCAGGACCAGCTGAGCACAGGACAGGCGGCGTCGGCAGCCCCCAAACAGGACCCGGGGCATGGCGTGCTTGCGGTGGTCCGGCAAAATTTGTGGCTGATCTGGCTGGCGGGAGCGCTGATTCTGCTGGTGCGGAAGTTCACTGCTTATCAGGGCTTTGTGCGGTATGTCAGGGCCGGGTGCGGTGAGGTTTCGGATACGGCGCTGCTGGACCAGCTGGCGCGGATCACGGAACAGGCCGGAGTTACGAGGCCGGTGGAGCTGTACACAAACAGCATGGTCTACTCCCCGATGCTGATTGGATTTTTCCGGCCCTGTATCGTAATCCCCTCCGCCGCGCTGTCGGATTCCGATTTCCGGTACACGGTGCTCCACGAGCTGACCCACGATAAGCGGCGGGATATGCTCTATAAATGGCTGGTGCAGCTCGCAATTTGCGTGCATTGGTTCAATCCGCTGGTCCATTGGATGGGCCGGGAGGTGGGCCGGGCCTGTGAGCTCTCCTGCGACGAGGCCATCATCAAGGCCCTTGACCCGGCGGGACGGCGGGCCTATGGAGATACCCTGCTCAACGCGCTGGGTACCGGGGGCGGCTACCGGGATTCGCTTGCCTCCGTGACGCTGAACGAGAGCGGAGAGCTTATGAAAGAGAGGCTGGACGCAATCATGAATTATAAGAAGCTGTCGGGGGCGGTTGCCGGCGTGACGCTGGCAATTACTCTGATGATATGCTGCTGTGCCGCCTATGCCGGAGCATACAGCGTACCCACCGCCTCACCGGACGGGGGTTCCGCCGGTGAGGCGCCGCTTAGTACATTGGGTACCGCCCCGGCGGCGCCCAATGCAAATAACGCCTGTCTCACCATCGATTCATGCAGTATCCAGTATGAAAACACAAGTTACAGATGGCCGTTTGTGCAGCTGCGTGTGACGAACCACTCGGATAAGACCATCGAAAGCTGTGAAATCGCGCTGCTGGCCTATGACAAAAACGGACAGCCGCTGGAGCTGTACTGGGACGCCCGGAACGTTGCGGAAAACGGTGAGGTGGGCAGCATCGGTTTTAGCTCAGACGGTACGGACTATGGTATCGTGACTGGGATTAAACCATACTCCCCAAAATCCTACCAGTGGCTTACCTCGGGCTGCTATGAAAGCATCGCCCCCGGTAAAACGGGTGAGGCGGACGGACTGCACCTGTTTGACGGCTGGTGGGATCAGCCCGATCATATACACAAGGTCAGTTTTTTCCTGTCCTGTGCGAAGCAGGTCTCCTTTGAGGACGGAACGGTCTGGAATAACCCGGAATATGAGCGATGGATCGCGGACTACGAAGGGGTGCGGATTGCACCGGGCACGGCCGAGGCTTCCGCCGCGCCGAAAACCATCTCCATTCCCGTTAATATTGGGGCAATTGGCGGCGGCGAATATGTATGGCTGGGTGAGTACGCCCTGACGTATGGCGACGAAATACGTTACGAAGTATCCGCGCAAACGGGGAAGGGGATGCAGACGGGATTTGCAGCGCTTGGCGAGGACCCACACAACCGGACCTATTTCAGCATCTCCAACAGAGAGCTGGACGGCATTCTCAATACCAACGGCGGGTTTACTTTCTTAGATTTCGTACAGCCGGGGCAGTACAAATTGTTTATTCACGCCACCGAGGGTGATTTGACAAATGTGGAGGGTATGATCACGATTACATCGGCGGAAGCGGATAAAACGGAGGCATCCCACGCCGAGGAGTACAAGGCGTGGGAAATCAAGCTGGTGGATGGCGCGTATTATTATCAGAATCAACGTGTGCGGATTTTCATGGATATGAGAGCCAATCAG
Source organism: Oscillospiraceae bacterium (assembly GCA_022846095.1). NCBI lineage: Bacteria > Bacillati > Bacillota > Clostridia > Eubacteriales > Oscillospiraceae > Oscillospiraceae bacterium. Next base: position 1,466,751 of record AP025583.1, read on the forward strand.
TCCTTTGAAAACTTCAGCCATGACGAGCAGGGCAGCGTGGATATACGGCTGACGAGGGACGAGGGCGGCAGTATTGTAAGGGTGGACTACCTTACACAGGAGGAGGCCGACGAGCTGCTCGGTGAGCTGGACGGCGCTAACGTGTATGAGCCCCTGCAAGACATAAGCCGTTTGGCAAAGGAGGATGTACCCGGCGGCGTTTTAGACGCGATTAACACGTGCGCTGCCGGAAAATGGTATGTCATTGTGGGAGACGAGTACCAGTATATCTATTACGACGGCGTTCCGCATAACTACGCATGGAGGCCCGACCTGGACCATGGCAATGTGAGTATTGGGATCTACGACATCGGAACATCGGCGGGCCGCTACGTACTGCTGGCCGCCCCCAAAGATCTGCAACTGTCAATCAGCTATAACGCAAAACCAGTTACATATACGACATTAGGTCTGCCGCTGTAACTTAGGTAGACAAAGTGCAGGAGCTGGTCAAGCGGTATTTGGCGGACTAGCGGAAGATACAAATGAGACGGACCGTGGGCGCTTGCCCACGGTCCGTTTTGCTGCGCCCGGATAAGGGAGTTGACCCGATCCGGACACTGCGCCCCATCTGTATATTGAGCCGGGGGGCAAAGCGCGGTAGAATACAATCCGATTCCATAAAAGAGAGGGGCTGCGCCGTGGAGCGGATCGCGCGCTTTATCGAGGAGCACTTTAGACAGTACGGCGGCGGGGAGGAGGCCAGGATGGCCCGGGCCGCGGCCATGGAGAAGATGAAGGCCTCCTACGAGGCCTACCGGGCCCGGGATATGGGCATGGAGGAGGCGGAGCTGCGGGCCCTGGTGGACTACGGCGCGGAGGAGGGGGCCCGGCTGGAGGTGCTCCACGCCCGGATCCGCCTGTCCTACGCCAAATTCCGGCGGCGCTACCCCTGGATGATCCGCCTGGGCGTGGCCGGGCTGGTGGTGCTGCCGCCCCTGGCGGCCCGCCTGTTCCGGGACGTGAACGGCAGGGCGGAGGCCCTGGCGGCGTGGACGGTGGCCGTCATCGCCATGGTGGCCTACGTGATTACAGTGGAGTACATCGACTACCGGTACCAAAAGCTGCTCTACGGGGACGAGGGGGAGAAGAAATGAAGATGATAGGCTTGATTTTCCGCCGGGACCTGGGCCGCATCTGCAAAAACGCCATGGCCCTCATCGTGGCGGCGGGCATCGCCGTGCTGCCCGCCCTCTACGCCTGGTTCAACATCGCCGCCAACTGGGACCCCTACGGCAGCACCTCCGGCATCCAGGTGGCGGTGGCCAGCGAGGACGCCGGCGCCGAGCTGGAGGGGGTCCGGGTCAACATCGGGGACAAAATTATCACCAACCTCAAGGCCAACGACCAGATCGGCTGGCGCTTTACGGACCGGGAACAGGCCGTGGCGGGCGTGGAGCGGGGGGACTACTACGCCTGCATCGTCATCCCCGCCGATTTCAGCGGGAAGATGGTCAGCATCCTGTCCGACGACATCCGCAAGCCGGAGATCGACTACTACATCAACGAGAAAAAGAACGCCATCGCCCCCAAGATCACCGACAAGGGGGTGAGCGCCGTGCAGCAGCAGGTGAACTCCACCTTCACCTCCATCGCCACCGAGGCGGTGGTCTCCGCCCTGGAGGGGGCGGCGGGGGGCCTGGAGGAGCGGGGCTCCGGGGTGATGGACACCCTGATGGACCGGCTGCGGCAGGCGGACGCCTCCCTGGAGCGGGTGGAGCGGTCCATCGACGTATTTTGCGCCGCCGCCGGCGCGGTGGACGAACTGACGGCGGGCTCCAAGGCGCTGCTCCCCTCCTCCCAGGGGGCTTTGGACGGGGCGGGGGAGACCGTGGGCGGCCTGCGCAGCCTGCTGGAGGTCTCCCGACAGGCGGCCGGGGAGGCCGCGGGCTCAGTGGGGGAGATGATTGACGCGGCGCTGGACGGCGCCAACGCCGCCGGGGACGAGGCGGTGGAGCTGCTGCGCCGGGCGGAGGGCATGGAGCCCGGCACCGCCGCCCTGGGGGCCTCCCTGGCCCGGCTCCAGCGGGAGCTGGGGGACGGGGTGGACAGCCTGGACGGGGTGCTGGAGCGGCTGGAGGAGCTGGAGTACGGCGGGGACGCGGACCGGGGGATCGCCGCCCTGGAGGACGCGCGCTCCGCCCTGGCCACGCTGAAGGGCCTGGTGGACGAGGCGGCGGCCGGGGCGGGGGATCTGGCCGGGCTGCTGGGGGAGGGGAGCCCCCTGCGGCAGAAGCTGCTGGACGCGGGGGAGCAGGCCCGCGCCCTGTCCCGGGACACCCTGGCTCCTATGCTGGAGGAGGCCGAGGCCGATTTGGCGGCCAACCCGCCCCCGGCCGACCCCGCGGACTACACCCGGGCGGACCGCCTGCGGGTGGAGAAGGCGGCCGCCCTGGCCGCGGCCAAAGCGGGGGCGGATCTGGCGGGGGAGACGCTGCGCGCGGAAAACCTGGACAAAATCGCCTCCGGCGACGGGGGGCTCCAGGCCCGGCTCAGGGAGCTGAGCGGGGAGATCACCGCCGCCCGGGCGGATCTGGGGCGGATGGAGGAGCTGCTGCGCCGGATTCCGGGGGATACCGGGCTGCTGCTGGACAGCCTGGGGCACCTGGACGGGGCCCTGGGCGCGGTGGGAGACCTGGTGGGGGAGGCGGGGGACCTGCTGGATCAGGCGCAGCCCCTGCCCGACGGCATGGCGGCGCGGGTGTCCGCCCTGATGGACACGGTGAACGCGGACGCGGACGCCGCCCGCGCCGCCGCCCGGCAGGTGCAGCCCGCCCTGGACACGGCGGTGGACCAGGCCTACGGCACCCTGGACAGCCTGTCCGGCCTGCTGGACCTCTTTTCGGGCACCCTGCCCCAGATGGGCCGGGTGCTGGACCACATGGACGGGGCCGTGGCCTCGGCCTCCGACGCCCTGCGCGCCACCAAAGCCCTGGTGGCCGACACCCGGGGGGATCTGTGGGAGCTGCTGGGGCAGCTGGAGTCGGCGGGGGAGGACGGGCGCGTACAGGCCCTCACCGACTTTTTGCAGAACAGCTCCTCCGACATGGGCAGCTTTATGGCCGCCCCGGTGGAGGTCAACACCCACTCGCTCTACCCCATCCGCAACTACGGCTCGGCCATGGCGGCCTTCTACTCCACCCTGGCCATCTGGGTGGGGGGCGTGGTGCTGGTGGCCATCCTCAAGGTGAAGGTGGACGAGGACGGCGCCATCCGGAATCTCAAGCCCTGGCAGGCCTACCTGGGCCGGTATCTGCTCTTCCTGCTCTTCGGCCTTATCCAGTCCACCATCATCTGCCTGGGGGATCTGTACGTGCTGGGCATCCAGTGCACCTCCAAGCCCCTCTTCCTGCTCTCCGGGTGGGCGTGCAGTCTGGTGTTCACCCTGATTATCTACACGCTGACCGTCTCCTTCGGGGACGTGGGCAAGGCCCTGGCGGTCATCCTGCTGGTGATCCAGATCGCCGGGTCGGGGGGCACCTTCCCCATCGAGGTGACACCCCGGTTCTTCCAGAACGTGTACCCCTTCCTGCCCTTCACCCACGGCATCAACGCCATGCGGGAGACCATCGCCGGGCAGTACGGCCTGGCCTACTGGGCCGATCTGCTCAAGCTGGGGGCCTTTCTCCCGGCGGCCCTGTTCCTGGGGCTGGTGCTGCGCAAGCCCCTGATCCGCATGAACGCCTTTTTCGAGGCCCGGCTGGAGAATACCAGGCTGATGTAGTGCTTGCAATTCCGGACGCCCTGTGCTAAAGTGAGATATACAAGATACTTTTGCAAAAGTCGAGGGGGCGGTAGGATGAGCGGGGACGAGCTGCGTTCCACAACCGAATTGAGGCGCCTGAACCGCAACCGGGTCTACCGGGCCCTCTACACGGCCGGGGGCCCGGTGACCAAGCAGGACTTGGCCCGGACCCTGTCCATGAGTCTGCCCACCCTGACCCAGAACCTGAAGGAGCTGCTCTCCCGGGGGCTGGTGGACGACTCGGAGACCACCGAGTCCACCGGCGGGCGCAAGCCCAGGCTCTTCGCGGTGGTGTCGGGCGCCCGGTTCGCCGTGGGCGGCGAGCTGACCAACAGCCAGATCCGCCTGACCGCCATCGACCTGGAGATCCGCCAGCTGGGCCACAAGGTAATCGCCCGCCCCTTCGGCAACAACGCCGACTACGCCAAGGCCCTGGCCGACGAGCTGGAGGTCTTTCTGGACGAAAACGGCCTGGACCGGCGCAAGCTGCTGGGGGTGGGCCTGACCCTGCCCGGCATCGTCAACGAGGCCCAGAGCATCATCGAGTACGCCCCCACCGTAAACGTGCGGAAAATGAGCGTCAACCAGCTCACCCGCTTTATCCCCTACCCCGTGTTTTTGGAGAACGACGCCACCTGCGGCGGCTTCGCGGAGTGGTGGACCCACGCCGGGGCCGAGCGGGCCAACATGGCCTACCTCTCCCTGGGCCGGGGCGTGGGCGGGGCCATCCTGGTGGACGGCAGGCCCTATCTGGGCACCCACCGGCGCTCCGCTGAGTTCGGGCACATGTGCATCCACCCCGGCGGGCGGGTGTGCAACTGCGGCAAGCGGGGCTGCCTGGAGGCATACTGCTCCGCTAGCTGCCTGTTCGAGCCGGCGGGAGTCTCTCTGGACGAGTTTTTCACCAACCTGATGCAGGGCAACCCCAAATGTGGCGCCATTTGGAGCGATTACCTGGACAATTTGGCCACTGGGGTACTGAACATACACGCGGCCCTGGACTGCGACGTGGTCATCGGCGGCGTGGTCTCCCAATACCTGGAGGCATACCTGAACGAGCTAAAGGCCCGCCTGGCCGTGGTGGATGTGTTTGGCGAGGAGGGGAACTATGTCCACCTGTGCCGCTTCCACAGCAGGTCCAGCAGCATCGGGGCCGCGCTGTACTATGTGAAGGACTATATCGACGGCATCTGAACAAAAACAGGGGGGAGGCGGCCGCGGCCGCTCCCCCTTGTTTTGCCTCCGTCGGAATGCTCATAAAAATTATGCTTGACAAACCGATTTTTAGTGTTTATACTGAGGTCAGACAAAAGGTTGACAGCGCATGGATCCGCAAGTGAATATTGGAAGAGCTTATATAGGCCCATAATTGGTTGGGCGTCTCTACCGGCTGCCGTAAACAGCCGCCCTATAAGTTCCGGAGCGCGGGGCGTTTTGGGATTTTATGGGCGTGTCCTGCGGCGGCATTTTTGCGCGCAAAAAGCGAATTGAATACGATCAGACAGGAACTTATATAGGCCCGTAATGTGGACGGGCGTCTCTACCGGCTGCCGTAAACAGCCGCCCTATAAGTTTCCCGACAGCAGAATGATACGGGAAATTTGTGGCGGGCGTACCGGCGGTTTTTTTGCGCGCTTTTTTGCCCGCCCATCCGGAGAGAGGAAGCGAACCTATGCTGAACGACAACTCCTTTGTGCTCAAGGGCGATCTTTGCTGGAGCCGGGACCGGGACAGCCTGGAGACGGTGGAAAACGGCTTTCTGGTCTGTGTGGACGGCGTGTCCGCCGGGGTATACTCCGTTTTGCCGGAGCGCTATGAGAACTTACCCCTGGTGGACTGCGCGGGCAAGCTGGTCATCCCCGGCCTCACCGACCTGCACGTCCACGCCCCCCAGTACGCCTTCCGGGGCCTGGGCATGGACCTGGAGCTGCTGGACTGGCTGGAGGCCCACGTCTTCCCGGAGGAGAGCCGCTACCGGGATTTGGACTACGCGGCGGCGGCCTACGGGCGCTTTGTGGAGGACTTTAAAAGAAGCCCCAATACCCGGGGGGTTGTATTCGCCACCGTCCACGGCCCGGCCACGGCGCTGCTGATGGACCTGCTGGAGGCCTCGGGGCTCTCGGCCTGCGTGGGCAAGGTCAACATGGACCGCAACTGCCCGGATTCCCTGCGGGAGGAAAACGCCGCAGCCTCCGCCCAAGCCACCGTGGCGTGGCTGGAGGCCGCGGCGGGGAAGTACCGCCGGGTACGCCCCATCCTCACCCCCCGCTTTATCCCCTCCTGCTCCGACGAGCTGATGGCCCGGCTGGGGGAGATCAAAAAAACCTACGCGCTGCCCGTCCAGTCCCACCTCTCGGAGAACCGGGGCGAGGTGGAATGGGTGCAGGAGCTCTGCCCGTCTTCGCGTTTCTATGCAGACGCTTATGATTCCTTTGGATTATTTGGAGGTGATACAAAGACCATTATGGCGCACTGCGTCCTCTCCGGCGAGGAGGAGACCGCCCTCATGAAGGAGCGGGGGGTGTGGGTGGCGCACTGCCCCCAGTCCAACACCAACCTGTCCTCCGGCGTGGCCCCGGTGCGGCGCTACCTGGACCGGGGCCTGAACGTGGGCCTGGGCAGCGACGTGGCGGGGGGCAGCCAATTGTCCATCCTGCGCGCCATGGCGGACGCGGTCCAGGTCTCCAAGCTGCGCTGGCGGCTCCAGGACGAGGGCCTCAAGCCCCTCACGGTGCCCGAGGCCTTCTGGCTGGGCACCGTGGGCGGCGGCTCCTTCTTCGGCAAGGTGGGCTCCTTCGCCCCCGGCTACGCGCTGGACGCGGTGGTCCTGGACGACGCCCGGCTGGCCGGGCCGCGCCCCCTCACGGCTGCGCAGCGGCTGGAGCGGGCCGTGTACCTGGCCGAGGACCGGGACGTGGTCAAGAAATTCGTGGACGGAACGGCACTCTGGTAACCTGACGGCAAGCACTCATCCTTGGTAAGGGGCGCGGCCCCGAAGCTCAAAACCTTAGAAACAAAAGGGAGGGTCCAGCATGAGTAAACTAGACAAGGTATTCCATCTCAGCGAGAACCACACCGACGTAAAGACCGAGGTCATCGCGGGTATTACCACCTTTATGACCATGGCCTACATCCTGGCCGTCAACCCCAGCACCCTGGGGGTTTCCGGCATGGATACCGGCGCGGTGTTCACCGCCACCTGCCTGGCCGCCATCATCGGCACGGTACTGATGGCGCTCTTCTCCAACTACCCCTTCGTCCTGGCCCCGGGCATGGGCCTGAACGCCTACTTCGCCTACACCGTGGTCCTGAACATGGGCTACACCTGGGAAATGGCCCTGGCCGCCGTCTTTGTGGAGGGCCTCATCTTCGTACTGCTCTCCCTGACCAACGTGCGCGAGGCCATCTTCAACGCCATCCCCACCCCGCTCAAGCACGCGGTGTCCGCCGGCATCGGCCTGTTTATCGCCTTCATCGGCCTGCAGAACTGCCACATGGTGGTCAAGAACGACGCCACCCTGGTGGGCGTGTTCTCCTTTAAGGGCTCCATCGAGGCCGGCGGCTTCCGCAGCGAGGGCATCACCGTGCTGCTGGCCATGCTGGGCGTGCTGATCACCGCCATCCTCATCGTCAAGAAGGTCAAGGGCAATATCCTCTGGGGCATCCTGGCCACCTGGATTCTGGGCATCCTCTGCCAGTTCACCGGCCTGTACGTGCCCAACCCTGAGGCGGGCTTCTTCAGCCTGCTGCCCAACTTCTCCAACGGCCTGGCCGTGCCCAGCCTGATGCCCACCCTCTTCAAGCTGGACTTCTCCAGCATGTTCTCCCTGGACTTCATCGTGGTCATCTTCGCCTTCCTCTTCGTGGATATGTTCGACACCCTGGGCACCCTCATCGGCGTGTCCTCCAAGGCGGGTATGCTGGATAAGGACGGCAAGCTGCCCAAAATCCGCGGCGCCCTGATGGCCGACGCCATCGGCACCTCCGCCGGCGCCCTGCTGGGCACCAGCACCACCACCACCTTCGTGGAGAGCGCCGCCGGCGTCTCCGAGGGCGGGCGCACCGGCCTGACCGGCCTGGTCTCCGCGGCCCTCTTCGCCGTGGCCCTGTTCCTCTCCCCCATCTTCCTGGCCATCCCGTCCTTCGCCACCGCCCCCGCCCTCATCGTGGTGGGCTTCCTGATGATCAGCTCCATCCTGAAGGTGAACTTCGACAAGGCCACCGAGGCCGTCCCCGCCTTCATCTGCATGATCGCCATGCCCTTCATGTACTCCATCTCCGAGGGTATCGCCCTGGGCGTCATCTCCTACGTCGTCATCAACCTGGTCTCCGGCAAGGAGCACCGCAGGACCATTTCCGTGGTCATGTATATCCTGGCCATCCTCTTCGTTCTCAAGTACATCCTGATTTAGCAGCCTGGGCGGGCGGGACTGGTTCCCCCGCCCGCATGAAAAAAATAGGCGCCTCACAAGACTTTCACGGTCAGCCCTTTGGGAAGGGGGCTGGCCGTGAAAGTCTTGTGAGGCGCAACGACGTAGGGCCGCAGGCCCGTGGCAATCCGTCCCCACTCTGGCCCCACTATGAGGGGGGCTGCCGCCACAGCGGCTGGGGGTCCGACCCCTCCGCCCACTTCGTGGGCACATGGGTTAAGGAAGGGTTCGTTTCATCGGAGTGTCCCCCGGACACTCCGCCCCCTCATAGGGGAGGCTTTGGGCCGCCTTTTCCCCCTAAGCTGCGCCTCATGTGCAAGATATACCTCTGCTATATTTTTCAACAGACTGAAAAAGCGCCCGCGCAGACCCATGGGGTCCGCGCGGGCGCTTTTACTGTTTGAGCGGGGTTAGGCCAGCTGGGCCTTCGCCATCTCGGTGAGGGCGGTGAAGGCGGCCTTGTCGTTGACGGCCAGCTCGGCCAGCATCTTGCGGTTGATCTCCACGCCGGCCTTCTTCAGGCCGTTCATGAAGGTGGAGTAGTTCATGCCGTTGAGCTTGCAGGCGGCGCTGATGCGGGTGATCCACAGGGAGCGGAAATCACGCTTCTTCAGGCGGCGGCCGGTGTAAGCGTAGGACAGGGACTTCATGACCTGCTCGTTGGCCATCTTAAAGTGCTTGCTCTTGGCGCCCCAGTAGCCCTTGGCGAGCTTGAGGACTTTATTTCTTCTCTTGCGCGTCATCATCGCGCCTTTAACTCTAGCCATTGTAATAGCCTCCTATGTTATGAGTAGACAAAAGACTCTCTTATTTTTATTTATAAGGAATCATGCGCTTGATGGCGGGCTCGTTGGTCTTGTCGGCGTAGGTGGCGCCGCGCAGCGCGCGCTTGAGCTTGGTGGTCTTGCCGTGACCGTTGAGCAGGTGGCGCTTCTTGGTCTGGGCGCGCTTGACCTTGCCGGACTTGGTGAGGTTGAACCGCTTCTTCGCGCCGCTGTGAGTTTTCAGTTTAGGCATGACAGAAATCTCCTTACTATAGTTACTTTTTAACTTCCTTGACGATCCTGGGGGAGAGGAAGATGGACATGTGGCGTCCGTCCAGCTTGGGGTCCTTATCCAGCGTGGCGACCTCGGTGCAGTCCTCCGCGAATTTCAGCAGCAGCCCGCGGCCGATGTCGGTGTGGGCCATCTCGCGGCCGCGGAAGCGGACGGTGACCTTGACACGGTTGCCCTCGGCCAGGAACTTCTGGGCGTTGCGGAGCTTGACGTTGAAGTCGTTGACGTCGATCCCCGGCGACATGCGCACTTCCTTAATCTCGACGACATGCTGGTTTTTCTTCGCCTCCTTGTCCCGCTTGGTCTGCTCGAACTTGAACTTACCGTAGTCCATGAGCTTGCAGACGGGGGGGGTTGCGGTGGGCGAGATTTTGACCAGGTCCAGATCCTGATCCATGGCCTTTTCCAGCGCCTCGCGGGCGGACATGATGCCGAGCTGCTCGCCGTCGGCAGAGACCAGACGGACCTCTCTGTCGCGGATTTCTTCGTTGATCTGATGACCCTTGTTGCTGATACGAAAGCACCTCCAATTCACTTATCACACAAAGCTGCAAGTTGCAGAGCATAACAAAACGCGGCTACCTTCCGGTACCCGCGACACACGTGGACACAAGGCCGGTTCCCGGCCCGTGCTGACGATGTTAACCTCTGCGCCGTAGGCTGGAGGTGAGGACGGGGGTACCGTTCCTGCTTTATTGTGCTGGATTAGTTTATCAGAACCGCGCGCGCTTGTCAAGAGGCAAAAGCAAGGTTCTGTAGGATTGCGAGGTTCTGTAGGATTGCCACGGGCCTGCGGCCCTTGACAGGGGGCGGCCGGGCGCGGTATGATCAAATCTGAGTATAAAAGGAGATTTTTGATATGAAAGAGAACAGATACGACGACCAGGTGTTTTTCGACCAGTACAGCCGCTTCCCGCGCTCCGTGGAGGGCCTGCGCGCGGCGGGGGAGTGGCACGAGCTGGAGCGGCTGCTCCCCGATTTCCGGGGCAGGCGGGTGCTGGACCTGGGCTGCGGCTTCGGTTGGCACTGCGGCTACGCCGCGCAGCACGGGGCGTCCTACGTGCTGGGCACCGACATCTCGGAAAAGATGCTGGAGGGGGCGCGGCAGCGCAACGGCGGCGCGCAAATCGAGTACCGGCGCATGGCCATGGAGGACATAGACTTCGCCCCGGGCTCCTTCGACGTGGTGATCAGCTCCCTGGCCTTCCACTACGTGGAGGATTTCTCCGGGGTGTGCGCCAAGATTTACGGCTGTCTGGCCGAGGGGGGCAGCTTCGTCTTCTCCTGCGAGCACCCGGTATTTACCGCCGAGGGCAGCCAGGACTGGTACAACGGGGCGGACGGCAAGCCCCTGCACTGGCCGGTGGACCGCTACTTCATGGAGGGGGAGCGCACCGCCCACTTCCTGGGCTGCGACGTGGTGAAGTACCACCGCACGCTGACGAGTTATGTAAACACGGTGCTCCGGGCGGGCTTCCACCTGGAGGCCCTGGTGGAGCCCCGGCCCGACCCCGCGCTCATGGACGTGCCCGGCATGGCGGACGAGCTGCGCCGGCCCATGATGCTGCTGGTGTCGGCACGGAAGTAGGCAAAAAGGCCGCCCGCCGCGCCCATTTGGGCGCGGCGGGCGGCCGTTTCATCAGGATTTCGCCTTGGGCTTAAAGATGAGGGCTGCCAGGTAGCCGAAGAAGATGGCGGCCGCAATGCCCCCCGCGGCGGCGGTAATGCCGCCGGTGAAGGCGCCCAGGAAGCCCATCTCGTCCACCGCCTTGGCGGCCCCCTTGGCCAGCAGGTAGCCGAAGCCGGTCAGGGGCACGGTGGCCCCCGCGCCGCCCCACTCCACCAGGTATTTGTAGATGCCCAGCCCGCCCAGGACGACCCCGGAGACCACGTAGGTCACCAGGATCTTGGCGGGGGTGAGGGGGGTCTTGTCGATTAAAATCTGCCCGATGAGGCAGAGCACCCCGCCGCAGAGGAAGGCGCGGGCGTATTCCCAAAAGATGTCCATATTATCGCCTCATTTCGTCGTGGATATTGCTACCGCGTGGCAGATGCAGGGGATGCTCTCCCCCTGCTGGGTGGAGGTGGGGGACAGCAGCGCCCCGGTGCCGCAGAAGAGGACGTTTTTCCACCGGCCCTCCCGCATGCCGTTGAGCAGGTAGCCGGTGAGCACCACGGCGGAGCAGCCGCAGCCCGAGCCGCCGCAGTGCACGTCCTGCTGCTCCAGATCGAAGATCATCGTGCCGCAGTCGTCGAAATTGGTCAGGTCCATGCCGTCCCTGTGGAAGAAATCCAGCACGATCTCCTTGCCCAGCTTGCCCAGATCCCCGGTGACGATGAGGTCGTAGTAGGAGGGCTTGCGCCCGGTATCCTCCAGGTGGGTCTTTATGGTGTCATAAGCAGCGGGGGCCATGGCGCCGCCCATATTGTTGGCGTCCTTGATGCCCTTGTCCACGATCTTCCCGGTGGTGGCGTGGGTCACGTAGGGCCCGTCGCCGTCCCGGGCCAGGATCACCGCGCCCGAGCCGGTCACCGTCCACTGGGCGGTAGGGGTGCGCTGGCCGCCGTACTCCAGCGGAGTGCGGTACTGCCGCTCGGCGGAGCAGAAGTGGGAGGAGGTCATGGCCGCCGCCCACTCGCCGAAGCCGCCGTCCAGCAGCATGGCGGCCAGGGAGAGAGATTCCGCCATGGTGGAGCAGGCCCCGTAGAGCCCGTAGAAGGGGATCTCCTGCCCCCGGATGGCGAAGCCGGAGCCGATGCATTGGTTCAACAGGTCCCCGGCGAAGATATAGTCCAGGACGGAGGCGGGCTGCTTGGCCTTGTCCAGCGCGGCGGAAAGGGCCAGCTTCTGCATGGCGCTCTCCGCCTTCTCCCAGCTCTTTTCGCCAAAGGTGTCGTCCTGGTTGATGAGGTCGAAGCTCTTGGCCAGCGGGCCCTCGCCCTCCTTTTTACCCACCACGTTGGCGTGGCCTGCGATGGAGGGCGGCGCGGCAAACGCCACGGTCTGCTTGCCCAGTTTTTTGGTGGTCATACGATTCGCCCTTTCTGTTACAGTTGGATCAGGCTTAGTTTGAACAAAAAGAGGGAAAATATCAGTGGGTTTTTCGGCTTTGCGTCCGATGGATAAAACTAAATTTTGTGGTAGAATAAACTAGATCACTTTAATTAAGGAGAGGAGGCCGCGCCATGGTGGACGAGGCCAAACGCACCATCGCCTATCTCTGCCCGTCCTGCCGCCAGAGCGTGGCGGTGGAGCGCAGCGTGTTCCAGCTGGCGGCGGGGAGCGTCAAAATCCCCTGCCCATGCGGGAAGTCGGAGCTGGACGTGGAGATGATGGGGGACCAGGTGAAGCTGACCGTGCCCTGCCTTTTCTGCGACCACCCCCACACGGTGCGCTGCTCGGCCAGGGCCTTCCTCCACGAGAAGGCGGTGGCCTTCTCCTGCGGCGCGTCCGGGCTGGACTGCTGCTACGTGGGGGAGGAGGGGCCGGTCTTCGCGGCTCTGCGCCGCCTGGAAGAGGCCGTCGACAAGCTGGAGGCCGAGGCCGGGGAAAAGGGCGCGTTCCTGGACGAGCTGGTGATGCACGAGGTGCTCTCCGAGATCAAGGAGATCGCCCAGCGGGGCGGGATCTCCTGCGCCTGCGGCTCCCGGCGGTGGAAGCTCCAGGTCAACTACAGCTCGGTGGACCTGTTCTGCGCCGACTGCGGCGCCGCCATGCGTATACCCGCCGCCACCGCCAGCGACATCGACGACATCTGCTGTAAGAACGCCCTGCTCATACGGGGCAAGGAGTAATATATTTTGGATTGGGGTTATTGTTTGTGAGCGAGTTGTTTGAGTTTTTCATGGTGTTCCTCTTCGGACTATCCTGGCCCATCACCATCCGCAAGTCCTGGACGGCGCGCACCGCCAAGGGCAAGAGCATCATGTTCAGCGTGCTGGTGTGGGTGGGCTATCTGTGCGGCGTGACCAGCAAGCTGGTCACCGGCCATATTACCTACGTGTTCATCTTCTACGTCATCAACCTGTGCTCCGTCACCGTGGACATCTGCCTGTCCATGCGCAACCTGCGCCTGGACCGCATGGCCGAGGCCGGGGAGGAGGAGCCCGTGGCCGCGGTGAGAGGGGAGCAGGCCGCTTGAGTGTGTTTTACGAGGATACCTACCTGATTGACTCCCGGGACGTGGACCCCTTCAACCAGTGCCGCCCCTCGGCCCTGCTGGGCCTGCTCCAGGAGGCGGCCACCGAGGCGGCCGTGGTGCTGCACGTCTCCCGGGAGGAGATGCTCGCGCGCTACAACGTGTTCTGGATGCTCTCCCGCATCTGGTACCGGCTGGACCGGCCCCTGCGCTGGAGCGAGCGCCTCACCGTGCGTACCTGGCACCGGGGCGGCAGGGGGGCGGCCATGTACCGGGATTTCGACCTGCTTGTGGACGGGGAGCCGGTGGGGGAGGCGGTCTCCATCTGGGTCCTGGCCGACCTGGACACCCGCAGGCTCTTCCGCCTTTCCAAGGTGATGGAGTTCGAGGGCACCACGGGGGAGGAACTGTGCAAGGACAAGCTGCTGACCAAGGTGCGCCTGCCCGGGGACATGGCCCTGGCCGAGCGCCGCGCCCTGCACTACAGCGACGCGGACATCAACGGCCACGTCAACAACGCCAAGTACGCCGATTTCGCCTGCGACGCCCTGCACCTGGAGACGCTGGGCGCGGGCCGGTTCGTCTCCTCCCTCCAGGTGGGCTTTCTGGCCGAGTGCCGCCCCGGCGAGACGCTGGAGATCTACACCGGCGCGGGGGAGGACGGGTGGTACGCCCACGGCGCGGACGGGGCGGGGAAGAGCCGCTTCGACGTCCGCCTGACCCTGGGGCAGGCGGACGGGGAATAGGGCTTGACATCTCCTGCGCCATAGCGTAAAATAGTTCAAATTATCCGGCGGGCCCCTCAGTCCGCTCTACGCGGACAGCGCCCCCGCAGGGGGCGCCGCGGAGGAAATTGCGAAGTTTATATAAAGGAGATGCACTATGGTCAATACCGACGCGTCCAGCAAGTTCGTCAAGCGCGGCCTCACCTTCGACGACGTGCTCCTCATCCCCGCGGAGAGCGACGTGCTCCCGGCGGACATCGATCTGGGCACCAGGCTCACCAAGACCATCACGCTCAACATCCCCCTGATGAGCGCCGCCATGGACACGGTCACGGAGTCCCGCATGGCCATCGCCATCGCCCGCGAGGGCGGCATCGGCATCATCCACAAGAACATGTCCATCGGCCAGCAGGCCGAGCAGGTGGACATGGTCAAGCGCAGTGAGAACGGCGTCATCACCAACCCCTTCTGGCTGGCCCCCGGCCACACCCTGGCCGAGGCGGACGAGCTGATGGCCAAGTACCGCATCTCCGGCGTGCCCATCTGCGACAACGGGAAGCTCATCGGCATCATCACCAACCGCGATATGAAGTTCGAGGTCGATATGACCAAGCTCATCGACAACGTGATGACAAAGGACAACCTGGTCACCGCCCGGGAGGGCATCACCCTGGAGGAGGCCAAGGAGATCCTGCGCCGCCACAAGATTGAGAAGCTGCCCATCGTGGACGAGAACTTCCACCTCAAGGGCCTCATCACCATCAAGGACATCGAGAAGGCCCAGGTCTACCCCCACTCCGCCCGCGACGCCAAGGGCCGCCTGCTGGTGGGCGCGGCCATCGGCGTGACCAGCGACGTGCTGGACCGCGTGGCCGCCCTGGTGGAGGCCGGCGCCGACGTGCTGGCCCTGGACTCCGCCCACGGCCACTCCCACAATATCCTGGACTGCGTGCGCCGCATCAAGGCCCTCTACCCCGACGTGCAGCTTATCGCGGGCAACGTGGCCACCGCCGAGGGCACCCGCGCCCTCATCGAGGCGGGGGCTGACTGCGTGAAGATCGGCATCGGCCCCGGCTCCATCTGCACCACCCGCGTGGTGGCCGGCATCGGCGTGCCCCAGATCACCGCCGTGTACGACGCGGCCTGCGTGGCCGCCGAGTATGGCGTGCCCGTCATCGCCGACGGCGGCGTGAAATACTCCGGCGACATCGCCAAGGCCATCGCCGCGGGCGCCAGCGTGGTTATGCTGGGCAGCCTGCTGGCCGGCTGCGAGGAGAGCCCCGGGGACACCGAGGTCTACCAGGGCCGCCAGTTCAAGGTCTACCGCGGCATGGGCAGCCTGGGCGCCATGAACAAGGGCTCCAAGGACCGCTACTTCCAGGAGAACAACAAGAAGCTGGTGCCCGAGGGCGTGGAGGGCCGCGTGCCCTACAAGGGGCCCACCAGCGACACCATCTACCAGCTCATGGGCGGCCTGCGGGCCGGCATGGGGTACACCGGGTGCCACACCATCGAGGAGCTCCAGGACAAGGCCCAGTTTATGCAGATCACGGCCGCGGGCCTGCGCGAGAGCCACCCCCACGACATCTATATCACCAAGGAAGCCCCCAACTACACCCTCAATCCGCAATAATTGTACGACAGGCCCGCGCTTTTGCAGCGCGGGCCTGCTTTTCTTGTAAATGCAAACCACCGGCCGTGCCGGTGGTTTGCATTTAACCGTATGTTTCAATTTTGTCGATATAGATGGTATCAGGGCACGAACTTCTAATACAGATGGTACCGGCCGTGCCGTCCGCCTCCGGGAACGTGGTGGCGGTTGCGTCGGAGATGTTGAACATACCGAGTGCGCGGTAGGTTCCGTCTATGAGGTATCCATACGAAACGGTCTGGCCGTTGAGGTAGCCTTCCACCGGCACGAGGGAAAAGACGGCCGTTCTTCCAACGAAATGCTCCGCCTCGCCCAGTGCCAAGATCGCACCGTTGGCAAGCCGCAGAGGCGAACCGTCATAACGCACGACGGACAATGCGCCGTTGGCAGGGCCGCCTGCGGCGCGGTTTCCGAGCGAGGGGCTGGCGGTATCCTGCGGCATGACCCTTGCTGCCGCCCCGGTTGCAAATACAAGCATGAGGGTTACAAAGGCAAGGACGGCGGACAGCTTTCTGGAGGCAGTATTCCGTTTTGGTTTCATAATAAATACAATCCTTTCCTGAATGGCCCGTTTCGACAGGCAAACGCCCGGAGCAGGTGCGCCCGCACCGGGTTCCGAGAGGAGCATGAGCGCATACGGAGCACGTGCGTTTGATCCAAACCGGCTGATAACACACTCGTCGCAGTATAACTCCATATCTCTGCACGCGAAAAAATAGTTGAGCCAGGCGAAAGGGTTGTACCACTGTATGCAGATGGACAGGAGGAAAACCGCTTTGCGAAGATTATCCCGGTGCAGCACGTGCACCGCTTCATGGTAGAAAGCCATCCTTGCGTTTTCTATTCTTGAGAAATCCCAACCGGCAGGAAAATAAACGCTGGATTTGAAAAGGCCGCATACGCAGGGGGTGTTGACCGCGCCGGTCAGATACACCGGAAGCTTGGAGACACCCGCCAGCTGGGAGCGGACATCATGCCCAGCCGGCACGGCGCCGCAAAAGCGCATCCTCCAGACCAGAAAATCTGCCGCCAATAAAAACGCGATTAGAAGGCTGCCCAGCAGGCAGACGGCCGTGAAGCCCGGCGGCGGCCCCGCGGCCCGGCCGCCCGCTTGGAGAAGCTGCGCCGCCCCGCCCGCCGCACCGTTCGTCAGGGCGCCCGTCACAACGCCGTCCGGCCCGCGAAAGCCGGACAATATGCAGCTGAGGCTTACCGGGCAGGGGATACGCAGCGGAACGATAAGAAGAATGCCCGCCACATTCCACAGCCAATAAAACAATGCGTTGGGAAGGTGCTTTTACAGGATGAAGCGCAGGAAAAGCACGGCACAGGAAAAAATACTGCCCGTGAGGATGGTTTCTGCAAAGGTTACCGTCACGTTAAGCCACCTTACTTCAGTTCTTCAATCAAGCGCCGAAGTTCTTGCCTGTCCTTCTCGGAGAGTGCGTCTCCGTTTACAAGCGCCGAAAACAGGAGCTTCGGCGAGCCCTTAAACATGCCGTCCACTAGGCTCTTAAGCTCGGAGGATTGTGCCTCCTGCCTGGACACAAGGGCATGGCAGATAAAACCAGGTTCCTTCCGCTCCACAAGGCCGTTTTTGATGCAGCGGTTGATGACGGTGTACGTGGTGTTTTTGTTCCAGGGCCGCGCGGCCGCGTTTAAACGCTCCACCATGTCCTTTGCGCTCGTATCCCCGTTATCCCAGAGAATATCCATGATACGCAGCGCTGATTTTGTAAGTTCCATTTGAGCCACCCCTTAGACGACTACTGTCGTCCGACAGGAACATCATACGCCGTATTTTCTGAACTGTCAAGACTACAATGATAGTCCGGCTGTGCCGGGCGTTTCCGCAGGAACGCCCGATCCCGTATTCCCTTCCCGGGCCGGTTCTGCTATAATGATAGGGCTTATTTGAACAAAAGGGGGCATGACGGTGGAAAGCACCGGAATTCAGCCCGGTCTGAACCTGCTTCTGGGCCGGGCGGGCTGCGGAAAGACCGCCGCCGTGCTGGGGGCCATCGCCGCCTCCGGGGGCGCGCGGCGGCAGATCCTCATCGTGCCCGAGCAGCACTCCCACGACACCGAGCGCCGCCTTTGCGAGGCGGCGGGCAACTCGGTCTCCCTGTACGCCGAGGTGCTCTCCTTCACCCGCCTGGCCAGCCGGGTTTTTTCGGTGACCGGGGGGCTGGCCGCCCCCGCCCTGGACGCGGGGGGCCGCCTGCTGCTGATGCACGCCGCCGTGAAGGGGGTGGCCGCCCAGCTCAAGGTCTACCAGCGGCCCTCCCGCAAGCCCGCGTTCCTCTCCGGCCTCATCGCCACGGCGGACGAGCTGAAAAGCTGCTGCGTGACCCCGGAGGCCCTGTGGACCGCGGGGGAGGCGTGCGGCGGGCCGGAGGGGGACAAGCTGAGCGACCTGTCCCTCATTCTGGGGGCCTACGACGCGCTGACCGCCCGCCAGGGGGCCGATCCCAGGGACACCCTGACCCGGCTGGCCGCGGCGCTGGAAAAGAGCGGCTGGGCCCGGGGGGCGGACGTGTATCTGGACGGCTTCACCGACTTCACCCCCCAGGAGCGGCTGGTGCTGCGCCAGCTGCTGCGCCAGTGCCGCTCGGTGACGGCATGCCTGACCTGCGACCACGTCGAGGAGGACGAGGGGGGCTGCGGGGTGTTCTCCCCAGCCCGCAAGACCGCCCGCCGCCTGCTGGAGCTGGCGAGGGACGCGGGGGTTCCCCGGGAAATCCGGGTGCTCCCGCCCCGCCGGGAGGGCAAAACGGACGCCCTCGCCGCGGTGGAGGCCGCCCTGGCCGGGGAGGCGGCGGAGCCCCTAGGCGGGGCGTGTCCGGACATCCGCCTCTTCGCCGCCAACACCCCCTACTCCGAGGTGGAGTGGACGGCCTCGGAGATCCTGCGCCTGGTGCGGGAGGAGGGCTGCCGCTTCCGGGACATCGCGGTGGCGGCCCGGAGCATGGAGGGGTACGCCCAGATCATCGAGACGGTGTTCGCCCGCTACGGGGTGCCCGTGTTCCTCAGCCGCATGGCCGACATTCTGCAAAAGCCCATCCTGGCCCTCATCACCGCCGCCCTGGACACGGTGGCGGGGGACTACCGCTATGATGACCTGTTCCGCTACCTGAAAACCGGCCTGACCGGCCTTTCCCCGGAGGAGTGCGACCTTCTGGAGAACTACGCCCTCAAGTGGGACCTGAAGGGGGGGCGCTGGACCCAGAAGGGGGACTGGACCATGCACCCCCGGGGGTACGGCCTGCCCTGGCGGGAGGGGGACACGGCCCTTTTGCAGCGCCTGGACGGTATCCGCCGCCGGGTGGTGGAGCCGCTGGAGAAGCTGCGCCGCCACGGGGAGCGCACCGGGCGGGGGCAGGCGGTGGCCCTGTACGCCTTTCTGGAGGACATCGGTCTGCCGGCTCGCCTCACCGAGCGCAACGCCGCCCTGCTGGAGCGGGGAGAACCCGCCCTGGCCGCCGAGTACGGCCAGCTCTGGGACATCCTCTGCGCCGCCCTGGAGCAGTGCGCGGGCATTTTGGGGGAGGTCCCCATGGAGCAGGACGAGTTCGCCCAGCTCTTCTCCCTGGTGCTCTCCCAGTACGACGTGGGGGCCATCCCCGTGTCCCTGGACCGTCTGACGGCGGGGGAGATGCCCCGGCTGGCCCACAAGCGCTGCAAGGCGCTGTTCCTGCTGGGGGCGGACGACGTGTCCATCCCCCAGGCGGCCCCCTCGCCGGGGCTTTTGAACGACGACGACAGGAGCCTGCTGTCCTCCTTCGGCATGGAGCTGGCTCCCTGCCTGACGGACAAGCTCTACCGGGAGAACACCATCGTGTACGAGACCTGCGCCCTGCCCTCACACAGGCTCTTCGTGAGCTGGGCCGCCGCCGGGCCGGAGGGGGAGGAGCGCCGCCCGGCCCATCTGGTGTCCCGGCTGCGGGGGCTGTTTCCTGAGTTAAAGGTGTTACAGGAGGGGGCCCTGGACGGCTCCTTCCGTCTGGCGGCCCCCCGGCCGGCTCTGGAGCTGGCGGGCCGCTTCCCCGCCGCCGGGGCGGCGCTGAAGGCCCTGCCGGAGTACGCCCCCCTGGTGGCGCGGATGGAGCAGGCGGCGGGGCTTAAGCGCGGAAGCCTGTCCCGGGGCGCGGTGGACGCGCTCTACGGGCGGCAGGTGCCCATGTCGGCCTCCCGCATGGACAAGTACAAGTCCTGCCACTTCTCCTACTTCATGCAGTACGGCCTACGGGCCGAGCCCCGGCGCAGCGCCGGGTTCCAGGCCCCCGAGTACGGCACCTTCGTCCACTATGTGCTGGAGCATGTGCTCCAGCGGCCCGGCGTGCTGGAGGACCGGGAGGCGCTGCACGCTGAGACAAGGGCGGCCATCGAGCGCTATATCGCCGAGGAGCTGGGGGGCCTGGAGCAGGAGACGCCCCGGTTCCAGTACCTGTTCCGGCGGCTTTTGAAGTCGGTCTACGCGGTGGTGGAGAACGTGGCGGAGGAGCTGTCCGCCTCCGACTTCAAGCCCGTTGCCTTCGAGCTGGGCTTCGGCGAGGGGAAGGACCTGCCCCCCGTGTCCCTGACGGTGGACGGGGTGACGGTGAGCGTCTCCGGCTTCGTGGACCGGGTGGACGGCTGGGTGAAGGACGGCAGGCTCTACCTGCGGGTAGTGGACTACAAGACCGGGCGCAAGTCCTTCGACCTCACCGACATCTGGAACGGCCTGGGCCTGCAAATGCTGCTCTACCTCTTTACCCTGGAGGGGGAGGGGCGGGCCATGTTTGAAAAGGAGATCGTGCCCGCCGGGGTGCTGTACCTGCCCGCAAGGGACGCGGTGGTGGCGGGCAGCCGGGGCATGAGCGAGGAGGAGCGGCGGCGCAAGGTGGACGCGGAGCTGCGCCGCAAGGGGCTGATCCTGGACGACCCCGAGGTGTTGGAGGCCATGGAGCACCCGGGCGAGGGGGGGATACGCTTCCTGCCCGTGAAGGTGTCCGCAAAAACCGGGGCCGTCTCGGGCCAGGCGCTGGTGAGCGCCGAGCGCTTGGGGCGGCTGGAGAAGCACACCGGGCGCATCCTGCGGGAGATCGCCGGGGAGCTGGCCGCCGGGAACATCGCCGCCGACCCCTTCTGGCGCGGCCCGGAGCACAACGCCTGCCAGTGGTGCGAGTACGCCGAGGCCTGCCACTTCGAGGAGAGCCGGGGGGGCGACCGCAAGCGCTACCTGCCCCCGGTCACGGGCGAGGACTTCTGGACGGCGGTGGAGGGCACAGAAGCTGAACCGTGATCTGCGCCCCCAGGCGCAGGCCGTGGAGGAAGCACTCCCTGCAGTCCTGACTGTTCAGCGCAGTCTGCCTGTCCCAAAAGTCCTCGTGCTCCTCAAAGGTAAACAGGGCGTCTAATTTTTCGTAATAAGGGCTGAGGCGGTCGCGAAGCGCCTCATATTCCGGGGTTGTGCCGGTGGGCAGATAGTCCATGAGATTGGTCAGATCGAACATTGCGGCACCTTCATTCGTCACATATTGTACCTCTATTGTACAGGAACAAAAAGTGACTGTCAAGTGAAAGTAGGGTAAATTATGGAGTTTTCAGCAAGAATGAGAGAACTTAGGAACGAAAAGCACCTGACACAAAAGCAGATTGGCGATATACTCAACGTCACCGAGCGCTGTGTCCGCGCCTATGAGGGCGGGGATCGCCACCCTGATTTCAAGGGGCTTCTCTTTCTGGCCGACTATTTCGACGTGTCCCTGGACTATCTGGTGGGCCGCACCGACAAGCGCGAGGTGAACCGATAGCGGGCGTGGCGGGGCGATGCCCACATCGCCCCGCCGTATCCCCGCCCCCAATCCAACCAAGGTGAGTTAAACTCACCTTGTCAAGAGACGGAGGACAAAATGGCAAAATTTGAAGAAAGACTACTTGCACTTCGCACCGCGTCGGGGGTCTCCCAACAGGATTTAGGCGGGGTGCTGGGCGTCAGCCGGTGGTCAATCCATAATTATGAGACGGGCAAAAACAGGCCCGATTACGAGGGATTGCTTAAGCTGGCCGATTATTTTGACGTGTCCCTGGACTATCTGGTGGGCCGCACCGACAAGCGCGAGGTGAACCGGTAGATATTGACGGGCGATTCGTGAATCGCCCCTACGGGGTGCGGCGCAAGCAGCAAATTATCCTGTTATCAGAGGCCTGTAGGGGCGATTCACGAATCGCCCGCGGCCCCGACCGTGAGGTGAGTGTATGTCCTTTTCCCTGACAACCGAACAGCGCGCCGTGGTGGAAAACCGGGGCGGAGCCCTGCTGGTGTCCGCCGCCGCCGGGTCGGGCAAGACCCGCGTACTGGTGGAACGCCTGCTGGCCCGGGTGGAGGAGGGGCAGGACATCGACCGCTTCCTGGTCATCACCTACACCAAGGCCGCCGCCGCCGAGCTGCGCGCGCGCATCGTGGCGGAGCTGTCCGAGCGCATTGCCGCCCACCCCGCCGACGGCCACCTGCGCCGCCAGGCCACTCTGGTCTACAAGGCCCAGATCTCCACCGTCCACGCCTTCTGCGCCCAGCTGCTGCGGGAGTTCGGCCACCTGCTGGACGTAAACCCCGACTTCCGCCTGTGCGACGAGGGGGAGGCCGGAGTGCTGATGCTGCGCGCCCTGGACGCCGTGCTGGAGGAGCGCTACCGGGATCTGGAAGCGGAGGGCGACTTCGCCCGGCTGGTGGACACCATGTCCGCCGGGCGGGACGACAGCCGCCTGGTACAAATTGTGCTGGACATCCGGGGCCGGGTGCAGAGCCACCCCGACCCCGCCGCCTGGCTGGACGACCAGGAGCGGGCCTTCGCCCTGGAGGGGGTGGAGGAGGCGGGGGAGACGGCCTGGGGGGCGCTGCTGCTGGCAGACACCCGCCGCCAGGCGGAATACTGGCTGGGCCGCATGGCCTGCGCCCTGGAGCTGTCCGCCTGCGAGCCCAACCTCTCCGCCAACTACGGCCCCAGCCTGTCCGCCACCATCGACGGCCTGCGCGCCCTGGCGGAGGGCTGCGCCCGGGGGTGGGACGCGGCCCGGGCGGCCCTGCCCGTGCCCTTCCCCACGGTGGGGCGCAAAAAGCTCCAGGACTGCCAGGAGGAGGCCGAGCAGGTCAAGGCCCGGCGCAACGCCTGCAAAAAGCGGATGGCCAAGCTGGAGGAGCGCTTCCGGGACGCGGGCGGGGACCTGCTGGCCGACCTGCGGGCGGTATACCCCGCCGTGCGGGGCCTCTTCGCCCTGGTAAAGGACTTCGAGGCGGCCTACGCCGCCGAGAAGGAGCGCCGGGGCCTGCTGGACTTCTCCGATTTGGAGCATCTGACGGTGCGGCTGCTGCGGGACGCGGCGGGGGCAAGCCCCCGCCCTACGGATACTGCGCAGGCGGTGGCGGAGCGGTACGCGGAGATCATGGTGGACGAGTACCAGGACACCAACGAGGTGCAGAACGCCATCTTCGACGCGATCTCCCGGCAGGGCCGCGGCCTCTTTATGGTGGGGGACGTGAAGCAGTCCATCTACCGCTTCCGCCTGGCCGACCCCACCATCTTCCTGGGCAAGTACCGCGCCTTCCGGCCCTATGACCGGGCGGAGGAGGGGGAGCCCCGGCGGATTATCCTGTCGAAGAATTTCCGCTCCCGCCCCCAGGTGCTGGAGGGGGCCAACTATTTATTTAGAAACATTATGTCAACTGAGTTCGGCGAGATGGACTACACCGCCGACGAGGCCCTCTACCCCGGCGCGGACTTCCCGCAGGGGACGGATTGCCACGGCCCTGCGGGCCTCGCAATGTCAGACCCTTACGCCGTGGAGCTGGACGCGCTGGACCTGTCCGCCGGGGGGGAGGACGCGGAAAAGACCGCCCGGGATCTGCTGGAGGCCCGCTTCGCCGCCCGGCGCATCCGGGAGCTGCTGGACGGGGGCTTCCCCGTGTCCGACGGGGAGGGGGGCGCGCGGCCCCTGCGCTCCGCCGACGTGGTGATCCTCCTGCGCTCACCCGGCTCCGTGCTGCACCACTACGCCCGTGCCCTGGGGGAACGGGACCTGCTGTGGGAGGCCGACGGGGGCGGGGACTTCTTCGCCGCCACCGAGATCTCGGTGGCCCTGTCCCTGCTGGAGGTGGTGGACAACCCCCGGCAGGACGTGCCCCTGATCTCCGCCCTGCGCTCCCCGGTGTACGGCTTCACCGCCGACCGGCTGGCCGCGCTGCGCGCGGACTGCCCGGACGCGGACTTCTACACAGCCCTGGAGCGGGGCGCTTCGGCGGGGGGCGCGGACTGCGCCGCCTTCCTGGCGGAGTTGGACTACCTGCGCGCCTGCGCGGGGGACAGGGACAGCCACGAGCTGATCTGGCACATCTACGACCGCACCAACCTGCTGGGGATTTTCGGGGCCATGGAGAAGGGGGAGGAGCGGCAGGGCAACTTGCTCACCCTGGCGGAGCTGGCCCGGAAGTTCGAGGGGGCGGGGCACCGGGGGCTCTTCGGCTTCCTGTCCCACCTGGCCCGCCTGCGGGAGAGCGGCGGCAAGATCGCCGTGCCCGCCCGGGGCCGGGAGGGCGGCGGCGTGCGCATCATGAGCATACACAAGTCCAAGGGCCTGGAGTTCCCGGTGGTGCTGCTGTGCGGCCTGGCCCGGCGGCTCAACCGGGAGGACATGCAGCGGCCCATCCTGTTCCACCCCAAGCTGGGGGTGGGGCCCAAGCGGCTGGACACCGAACGGATGCTGGAGTATCCCACCCTGGCCCGGCTGGCGGTGGCCCGGCAGCTGGAGTACGAGATGATGGCGGAGGAGCTGCGGCTTCTGTACGTGGCGGCCACCCGGGCCAGGGAGAAGCTGATTTTCTGCTGTGCCCTCACCGGGGGCGGGAAGGATCTGGAGAAGCTGGCGGGGGACGCGGAGCTGCCCGTGGAGCCCCAGGTGCTGCTGGGGTGCCAGAGCGTGGGCCAGTGGGTGCTGCTCGCCGCCATGGCCCGGCCCGAGGGCCTGCCCCTGCGCGCGGCGGCCGGGGCGGGCCTGCCGGTGCCCGCCGCCGAGTTCGGCCCGGCCTGGGACATCCGCTACGTGGACGGGGCGGATCTGGAGCGGGCCCCGTGCCACGCGGAGGCGTACGCCCCCGCGGAAGGGGAGGCAGGCGCCGAATTGGAGGCTGCGGAGCTGGCCGCGCGGCTGGCGTGGGCCTACCCCCACCTGGGGGACGTGGAAATCCCCTCCAAGCTCACCGCCACCCAGCTCAAGGGCCGGGCGCTGGACCAGGAGGCGGCGGAGGGCGCCGACGGGGCGCTGCGCCCGGAAAAAACGGCCGGCCCCCGGGCGTTCCGGCGGCCCCGGTTCGCCGAGGAGGAGTTCGGCCTCACCCCGGCCCAGAAGGGCACCGCCCTGCATCTGGTGATGCAGTACCTGGACTTCGAGCGCGCCGGGAGCGCGGCGGAGGTGGCGGGGGAGATCGCCCGGCTGGAGCGGGAGCAGTTCATCTCCCCCCGGCAGGCCGCCGCCGTGCCGCCGGAGAAGATCGCCGCCTTTTTCGCCTCCCCGCTGGGCCGGGAGCTCATGGCCTCCACCACGCTGCGCCGGGAGTTCAAGTTCTCCATCCTGGTACCCGCCGGGGACTACTGCCCCGGCGCGGGGGCGGGGGAGCGCGCGCTTTTGCAGGGCGTGGTGGACTGCTGCTTCGAGACGCTGGAGGGCCTGACGGTGGTGGACTTCAAGACCGACCGGGTGAGCCCCGCCTCCGCCCGCGCCCGGGCGGAGGCGTACCGCCCCCAGCTTGCGGCCTACGCCCGGGCCCTGGAGGAGATCACCGGCAAGCGGGTGGTCCGGCGGGCGCTGTGGTTCTTCGCCGCCGACACGGTGGTGGAGGTCTGAGGCCGGGGAAATAAAAAGTTGAAAAAACAGTTGCATTTCAGAATATCTTGTGGTATCATATCAGTTGCGTTTGTAGATGCAATTTTACTCCCAGAGGAAGAAAGAGGTGAACACACATGAAGGAAGGCATCCATCCCAACTATGATCAGACCACCATTAAATGTGCCTGCGGTAACGTGATCGAAACCGGATCTACCAAAAAGGACATTAAGGTTGAAGTTTGCTCCAAGTGTCACCCCTTCTTCACCGGCAAGCAGAAGATGGTGGATACTGGCGGACGCGTCAGCCGCTTCAACAAGAAGTTCGGTCTGGACAAGTAAGTTGGTTTTAGAGAACCCGTACCGGTTTCGGTACGGGTTTCTTTTTTCCGTAAAGCCGCATATACTGGAGATACTGAAATGACGGGAGGAACCACAATGCTTCAGAAAATTGACCCGAAAACCCTGGACGAGAACGTCTTTTCCCTGATTGGGGACCGCTGGATGCTCATCACCGCCGGCGCCCCGGAGCGCTGCAACACCATGACCGCCAGCTGGGGCGGGCTGGGCGTGCTGTGGGGAAAGCAGGTGGCCACCTGCTATATCCGCCCCCAGCGCTACACCTTTGAGTTCATGGAGGCGGGGGAGCGCTTCACCCTGAGCTTCTTCGGGGAGGAATACCGCAAGGCCCTGGCCTTCTGCGGGGCCAAGAGCGGCCGGGACGTGGACAAAATCAAGGCGTGCGGCCTCACCGTGGCCGCCGGGGCGGGGGACGCCCCCTACTTCGAGGAGGCCGATTTGGTGCTGGTGTGCAAAAAGGCGTACTGGCAGGACCTGGACCCCAGCCACTTCCTGGACCCTGAAATTGAGAAGCATTATCCCCAGAAGGACTACCACCGTATGTATATCGGTGAGATCGTGGAAGCATATAAGAAGTAAGGGCGGCGCGTCCGCCCGGTGTACGGAGGAATTATGCCGGAAAATACGACAGAAGAGAAAATCAACCGCGCCGTGCTGGTGGGCCTGGCCTCCCGGGTACTGGAGGCGGAGGAGTGCGCCACCGAGGAGTCCATGGAGGAGCTGGCCGCCCTGCTGGAGACGGCGGGGGGCGAATGCGCGGGCATCGTGCTCCAGCAGAAGGACTCCCCCGACCCCCGCACCTTCATCGGCGAGGGCAAGGTGGCCGAGGTCAAGGAGCTGATAGAGGCCCAGGGGGCGGACATGGCGGTCTTCGACAACGCCCTGTCCCCCTCCCAGCAGCGGGCGCTGTCCGAGGATCTGGGGGTGGCGGTGCTGGACCGCTCCGCCCTGATCCTGGACATATTCGCCCAGCGGGCCCAGACCCGGGAGGGGCGTTTGCAGGTGGAGCTGGCCCAGTACCAGTATCTGCTGCCCCGGCTCACCGGCATGTGGGGCCACCTGGTGCGGCAGACCGCCGCGGGCGGCAAGTCCCCCATCGGCACCCGCGGCCCTGGCGAGACCCAGCTTGAGACTGACCGCCGCCACATCCGCAGGAAAATCGCCAAGCTCAAGGAGGAGCTGGACACCGTGCGCCGCGTGCGCGGGGTGCAGCGGGAGCGGCGCATCAAGAACGAGGTGCCGGTGGTGGCCATCGTGGGCTACACCAACGCGGGCAAGTCCACGCTCCTGAACGCCCTCACCGGATCGGACATCCCGGCCAACAACCGCCTGTTCGACACCCTGGACACCACCACCCGCACGCTGGAGATCTCGGATACCTGCACCGTGCTGCTGTCCGACACGGTGGGCTTCATCCGCAAGCTGCCCCACCACCTGGTGGAGGCCTTCAAGGCCACGCTGGAGGAGCTGAGCTTCGCGGATCTGCTGCTGCACGTCATCGACGCGTCCAACCCCCAGTGGCGGGAGCAGGCCGCGGTGGTGGAGGCGCTGATCGCCGAGCTGGGGGCCCAGGAGACCCCCCGCATCGACGTGTTCAACAAGTCCGACCTCTACACCGGGGACATCCTGCCCCACGGGGAGGACATCGTCTCCATCTCCGCCAGGACCGGCCGGGGCCTGGACGCTCTGCGGGAGAAGATCGGCGCCCGGCTGGACGCGGGCAAGCGCCGCGTGGTGCTCCACCTGCCCTACGACAGGGGCGGGGTGCTGGATATGCTCTATCAGGAGGCCAAGGTGGAGGGCGTGGACTACGGCGAGACCATCGAGGTCACCGTGGTGTGCACCCCCAAGACCCTGGGCCGCGTGGAGGAGTACGTGTGGAACGGGTGATTGAGACCCCCCGCCTCCTGCTGCGCCCCTTCGCGGAGGGGGACGCCGCGGACGTGTACGCCTACTGCTCCGACCCCAGGGTGGGCCCCCCGGCGGGGTGGCCGCCCCACCGGGACGAGGCCGACAGCCTGCGGGTCATCCGGGAGATCTTCCAGCCCGCCCGCTCCCTGGCGGTGGTGCTGCGGGAGACCGGCCGTGTGGTGGGCTGCGCAGGCTTTGTGGACAGGCACCAGCCGGAGCTGGGGCAGCCCAGCGAGGAGATCGGCTACAGCCTGAGCCCCGCCTATTGGGGCCGTGGGCTGATCCCCGAGGCGGTGCGGGCCATCCTGGACGACGCCTTCCGCAGCCGGGGCTACGCGGCGGTTTGGGCCTGCTACTACGACGGCAACCGCAAGTCCCGCCGGGTGATGGAGAAGTGCGGCATGACCTGGCGCCTCTCCCGCATGGACGACCTGGACCAGGTGGGGGAGAGCAGGTTGTCCCACTACTACGCCGTGACGAGGGGGGAATGGGGCCTGTGAGGGAGTACCTAATCCCCGCCCGCGCCGCCGAGGCCGAGTTCACAGAAAAGCGCTCCCGGTTTATCGGGCACGTGTTCCCGGTGCAGACTGAGGAGGAGGCCCGCGCGCGGATCGACGAAACAAAGAAGAACTACCACGACGCACGCCACAACTGCTGGTGCTACCTGCTCAAGAGCGGCGCGGTGCGCTACTCCGACGACGGGGAGCCCCAGGGCACCGCGGGCCAGCCCATGCTGGAGGTCTTTCAGCGGGAGGGCGTGTCCGACGTGTGCTGCGTGGTGACCCGCTATTTCGGCGGGATTCTGCTGGGCGCGGGGGGCCTCCTCCGCGCCTACACGCGATCGGCCAAGGAAGCGCTGGACGCGGCTGGCCTGTGCGTGGTGCGGCCCTGGACCCGGGTGGCCGTGCCCTGCCCCTACGCCCTGTTCGAGCGGGTGAAGCTGGAGGTGGCGGCCGCCGGGGGCGTGCTGGAGGAGGCCGAGTACGGCGCGGACGTGCTGGTGCGGGCCCTGCTGCCCCAGGGGGCGGCGGAGGGCTTTTCCGCCCGGATCACCGAGCTCACCGCCGGCGGGAGCGGGGTGCGGCGCCTGGGGGAGGCCCTGCGGGCCGCCCCGGTGGAGTGAAATGTGAACGAATGAAAAACATTTTTGAAATGAAGAAGGATTTTCTGATTTTAAAGTGTATATAGTATGTAGATAAAAATCGGAAGAGGAGGGGATCGGCTTGACCGTGCGGGAGACCACCGAGGCGCTGGAGCACCAGCTCCTCTCGCCCTACGCCTGCTTCGCAGACAAGTCCAGGGGCCGGGCCCGCCCGGCGGAGCCCTGCCCGGTGCGCACCTGCTTCCAGCGGGATCTGGACCGCATCGTCCACTCCAAGGCCTTCCGGCGCTTAAAGCACAAGACCCAGGTCTTCCTCCAGCCCGAGGGGGACCACTACCGCACCCGCATGACCCACACGCTGGAGGTCTCCCGCATCGCCCGGACCATCGCCCGGGGGCTGCGGCTCAACGAGGATCTGACCGAGGCGGCCGCCTTCGGCCACGATCTGGGGCACACCCCCTTCGGCCACGCCGGGGAGCGGGTGCTCAATGAGATCATGCCCGGCGGCTTCCAGCACAACGTCCAGTCCCTGCGGGTGGTGGACCGGCTGGAGAAGGACGGGGAGGGCCTGAACCTGACCTGGGAGGTGCGGCGGGGCATCCTCTGCCACACCGGGCCAGACCGGGCCGAGACCCTGGAGGGGCAGATCCTCCGCCTTGCGGACAAGATCGCCTACATCAACCACGACATCGACGACGCCATCCGCGGCGGCATCATCTTCCCCATGGACATCCCCCTCTCCGCCTCCCAGACCCTGGGCTTCACCCACTCGGAGCGCATCAACGCCCTGGTTGTGGACGTGATGCAGGCCAGCCGGGGGAGGGACGAAATTATTCAGTCCCCGGCGTGCCGGGACGCCATGCACGAGCTGCGGGAGTTCATGTTCGAGTCGGTCTACCGCAACCCGGTGGCCAAGGGGGAGGAGTCCAAGGCCCAAGACATGCTGCGCCGCCTGTTTGAATACTATGTAGGGGACCCGGACAAGCTGCCCCCGGAGTTCCAGGAGATCCGCATGGAGGAGGGCGTGGAGCGGGCCGTGTGCGACTATATCGCGGGCATGACCGACATCTACGCCGTGGAGCGGTACGGTGAGGCGTTCATCCCCAAGGCCTGGAGCGTGAAATAGCCGCACGGCGTAGGCCGGACGGGGCGCGTAAAATAAAGGTATCTTACTGTCAAAATGAGGCTAAACTAAAACGATAGGGGGGACGCGGGTGCCGATTCCCGAGCAATTTATCGACGAGCTGATCGCCCGGAGCGAGATCTCCGACGTGGTGTCCTCCTACGTCCGCCTGACCCAGAAGGGGGGCAACCTGTGGGGGCTGTGCCCCTTCCACAACGAGAAGACCCCCTCCTTCTCCGTCTCCCGGGAGAAGCAGATCTACCACTGCTTCGGCTGCGGCAAGGGGGGCGGGGTGATCTCCTTTATCATGGAGATTGAAAACCTGCCCTTCGTGGACGCGGTGCGCCTGCTGGCCCAGCGCGCGGGTATGGAGATGCCCGAGATGACCGGGCAGAGCGAGGGCTTCCGCAAGCGGCGGGAAAAACTGCTCACCCTGAACAAGGAGGCCGCCCGCTTCTTCCACGCCAAGCTCGCCGCGCCGGAGGGGGCGGCCGGGGCGGAGTACCTGTTCCAGAAGCGCAGGCTGTCCCGGGCCATCGTCACCCGCTTCGGGCTGGGCGTGGCCCCGGACGGGTGGGACAACCTCATTACCGCCATGGCGGCCAAGGGGTACGACAAGCGGGACCTGCTGGACGCGGGCCTGGCGGTGGACAACAAAAAGGGGCGGATCTACGACCGCTTCCGCAACCGGGTCATGTTCCCCATCATCGACATACGGGGGGACGTGATCGGCTTCGGCGGCCGGGTGCTGGACGACGGCACCCCCAAATACCTCAACTCGCCGGACACCCCCATCTACAACAAAAGCCGCAACCTCTTCGCCCTGAATATCGCGAAGAAATCCAAGCAGGGGCGGATCATCCTCACCGAGGGGTATATGGACACCATCTCCCTCCACCAGGCGGGGTTTGACTGCGCGGTGGCCAGCCTGGGCACCGCCCTGACCCAGGAGCACGCCCAGCTCCTCTCCCGGTACGCCAAGGAGGCGGTCATCGCCTACGACGGCGACGGGGCGGGGGTGGCGGCGGCCCAGCGGGCCATCCCCATCCTGGAAAAGACCGGGCTGAAGGTCAAGGTGCTCCAGATCACCGGGGCCAAGGACCCGGACGAGTATATCAAAAAATTCGGCCGCGAGGCCTTTGCCAAGATGATGGACCAGAGCGAAAACCACATCGAATACCGCCTGCGCCAGATCCGCCAGAAATATCACCTGGAGGACGACACCCAGAAGGTGGAGTTCCTGCGGGAGGCCACCGCCATGCTGGCCGGGCTGCCCAGCGCAGTGGAGCGGGAGGTCTATGGCGCCCGGGCGGCCGAGGCCGCGGGGATCTCCCCGGAGGCCATGGCCCAGGAGGTCAAGCGGGAGCTCTCCCGCCGCATCCGGCAGGAGGGCAAAAAGCAGGAGCGGCGGGATCTGACCCCTGCGGCGCAGCTCCAGCCCAGGGAGCGGGAGCTGCGCTACCAGAATGTGCGCTCCGCCCGGGCGGAGGAGGGGATTATCCGGCTGCTGCTGCTGGAGCCCGGCCTCTTTCCCGCGGTGGAGGCCCTGGAGCGGGGTAAGTTCTCCGCGCCGGTGCTGGGCAAGGTCTTCGGCCTGCTGGTGGACCGCTGGCGCGCCGGGTGCAGCACCCAGCTGGCCGCCCTGACGGGGGAGCTGGATCAGGGCGAAATGAGCCACCTGGTCTCCGTCATGGACCAGCCGGAGTCCCTGGCCCACAGCGGCCAGGCGCTGAAGGATTACATAGAGATTATCGAGACCGAGGCGCTCAAGCGCGAGGGGGAGGCCGGCGTGGACCCCCTGCTGGCGGCACGGGAGAAATACAGAGAGAAAAAAGGCTATGGAGGATAACTGCATGAGTGAAAAGAAAGCCACCGCCAAGGCGGGCAAAAATGAGCGCAGCACCGAGGAGAAGATGGAGGCCGGCAAGATCGAGGTCATGAAGGTCGTCGAAGGCGTCCAGGGCGCCGAGAAGCTGGCCGACCTCATCGAGCGGGGCAAGAAGAAGGGCAAGCTGTCCGCCACCGAGCTGATGGATGTGCTGGAGGACCTGGATCTCGAGAGCGAGCAGATGGACAAGATCTACGATACCCTGGAGAACCTGGGCATCGACACCGTGGGCGAGGACTACCTGCCCGAGCTGCCCGACGACGCGCCCCCCATCGAGGAGATCGAGGAGATCCCCGAGGAGGAGCTGGTGGACCCCAACACCCTGGTGGACTCCTTCGGCATCGACGACCCGGTGCGCATGTACCTCAAGGAGATCGGCAAGGTGAACCTGCTCACCCCCGACGAGGAGGTCACGCTGGCCCAGGACATGGGCACCGGCGACGCGGCCAGGGAGCAGATGGAGGAGATTGAGCGCGCCCGGCGGGAGGGGGAGGAGACTGCCCTTACCCCCGAGGAGGAGGCCGAGCTCAGGCGGGCCATCCGGAAGGGCGAGGCCGCCAAGCAGCGCCTGGCCGAGGCCAACCTGCGCCTGGTGGTCTCCATCGCCAAGCGGTACGTGGGCCGGGGGATGCTGTTCCTGGACCTCATCCAGGAGGGCAACCTGGGGCTTATCAAGGCCGTGGAGAAGTTCGACTACACCAAGGGCTATAAGTTCTCCACCTATGCCACCTGGTGGATCCGCCAGGCCATCACCCGGGCCATCGCCGACCAGGCCCGCACCATCCGCATCCCCGTGCACATGGTGGAGACCATCAACAAGGTCATCCGCGTCTCCCGCCAGCTCCTCCAGGAGCTGGGCCACGACCCCTCCCCCGAGGAGATCGCCGAGGAGATGTCCATGCCCGTGGACAAGGTGCGGGAGATTCTAAAAATCGCCCAGGAGCCCGTCAGCCTGGAGACCCCCATCGGCGAGGAGGAGGACTCCCACCTGGGGGACTTCATCCCCGACGAGGACGCCTCCGAGCCCTCCGAGGCCGCGTCCTTCACCCTGCTGAAGGAGCAGCTCGTGGACGTGCTGGGC
Organism: Oscillospiraceae bacterium; assembly: GCA_022846095.1. NCBI lineage: Bacteria > Bacillati > Bacillota > Clostridia > Eubacteriales > Oscillospiraceae > Oscillospiraceae bacterium. Next base: position 1,499,858 of record AP025583.1, read on the forward strand.
ACCCTGACGCCCAGGGAGGAGAAGGTGCTCAAGCTGCGCTTTGGCATCGAGGACGGCCGCACCCGCACCCTGGAGGAGGTGGGCAAGGAATTCAACGTCACCCGTGAGCGCATCCGCCAGATCGAGGCCAAGGCCCTGCGCAAGCTGCGCCACCCTAGCCGGAGCAAGAAGCTCAAGGACTTTTTGAACTAGGGCAGAGACAGCAGCTAAGCCAAACGCAGGCGCGGCTTGCGCCCAAGCGTTTTGGCCGCGGCCAAAACCTTGATGCCGGGCGGATTCACTCCGCCCTGGCAGATAAAATGAACAGGGGACCCAAGCGGGCGGCGAAGCCGTCTGCTTGGGAAAAGCTGCGCCACCCCAGCCGGAGCAAGAAGCTCAAGGACTTTTTGAACTAAAAAACAGGGCCGACGTGGCAATCCGCGTCTTTTTGGGGGCCCGGCCTCCGGCGGCGGGATTCTTTGGTTGCAAAGAACCCCGGGAAGAAACAACCAGGGCTTCGTTTTTTAAAGGAGGCTGCGCCCGAATGCATCAGGGTGTCCCCCGGACACCCTGACCCTGGGAACCCAGGGGCCCCGCGGCGGTGCGGTTCAGGTAACCTGCAAACCCTGAAAGCGCTCAGGGCTCGGTTCGGCCTGTGCCCGTTGGTAGTAGGGCTGCCGCCCACGCGGCACATGACCCGCCCAGACTTGGGAGTAGTTGCTATTCAAGAAGTGCCTGAAAAGCCGCCTATACTCCCATGCCCCATTCCCGTCATTGCGAGGGCCGCAGGCCCGTGGCAATCCGTACCTGCCATATCGACCCGGCCCCCAAAGACGTATTACCGTTACCGCGCAAGGAGGAGGAACACATGGGAAATAAGCTGCTTCGCCTGCTGTGCGTGCTCCTGCTGGCCTGCCTGCTGTCGGTGGGCAGCGACGCGTCCTCCGCCCTCAAGGCGCGCTCGGTGTCCCTGCCCGTGGTGATGTACCACCAGATCAACCCCGACCCGGCCTCCTGGGGGGCCTGGACCATCCCGCCGGAGACCCTGCGGGGGGATCTGGAGTACCTTCGGGATCACGGCTACACCACCGTCACGCCGGAGATGCTGGCGGCCTACACCAGGGGGGAGGGTACTCTCCCATCCAAGCCCATCCTCATTACCTTCGACGACGGGTACGAGAGCTTCGCGGCCTACGCCCTCCCCCTCTTTGAGGAGTTTGGAATGACGGCGGTAATCTCGATGGTGGGCGGCTACGCCGACACCTACACTGAGCATGAGGACCACGATCTGACCCACAGCTACTTCTCCTGGCCCGCGCTGGCCGAGCTGCTGGCGTCCCCGGCGGTGGAGCTGGGCTCCCACACCTACGCCATGCACGACGCCCCGGGGCGGGCGGGCTGCACGATTTCCCCGGGGGAGTCCCTGGAGGACTACCGCTCGGCCTTCGGCGGCGACTGCGCGCTGGAGGAGGCGCGGTTTGAGGCGTACCTGGGCGTGAAGCCCATCCTCTTCGCCTACCCCTCGGGCCTCTACTGCGACGAGGCCAGGGACGTGCTGCGGGAGCGGGGCTACCAGATCCTGCTGACCACCGACCAGAAGGTGAACCGCCTGACCGGGGATCCGGAGGAGCTGTTGGATTTGGGGCGCTTCAACCGGGGGGCCGGCCTGGATCGGGAGCGGTTTTTCAGCATACTCAGCCGTTAAAAAGAGCGCCGGACCGCTGCTGCGGTCCGGCGCTCTTCGTTTCGCGTCTAATCGGTGGTGTAGTTGTCAAAGTACCCCTGGATGTACACGATGGGGGTGCCCTTGTCGCCGCTGCCCGAGGTCAGATCGCACAGGGAGCCGATGAGGTCGGTCAGCCGCCGGGGCGTGGTGCCCTGGGCGGCCATGCTGCCCACCAGGCTGCCGTCCTTCCTGCGGATCTCGGCCTTGATGGCGTCCCGCAGGGCCTCGCCGGACAGGGCGGCGAAGTCGTTGTCCGCCAGGTACTTGAGCTTGAGCTCGTTGGGCGTGCCCTCCAGGCCGGGGGTGTAGGCGGGGGAGACCACCGGGTCGGCCAGCTCCCAGATCTTGCCCACCGGGTCCTTGAAGGCCCCGTCGCCGTAGACCATGACCTCCACGTGCTTCCCGGTCTGCTCCAGCATCCGGGCCTGGATGTCCTCCACCAGCCCCTGGCAGTCCCGGGGGAAGAGCTTGACCATGTCCTCGGTGGACTTGTTGGAGCCCAGCAGGCCGTATTTCTCGTTGCAGCCGCTGCCGTCCACCGGGGCGGTCATGATGTCGTCCAGCCCACAGACCCGCTGCGCCCCGGCGGCCTTCAAAAGGCGCTTGGTGCGCGCGCGGGTGTGGATGTCGCAGGCCAGCACGTCCTTGGTATACGCCAGCACGGCCCGGGGGTCGTTGGCGAAGAGGATCTCCACCTCCGCCCCGCTCTCCCGCACCAGCTGGGCGTAGTACTCCACGTAGTCCACGCCGGTAAAGGTGTGCTTGCGGTAGCCGAAGAGCGCGCGGTAGCGCTCCAGGGTGAGCACGTCCCTGTACGGGTCCACGCCCTTCTCGTCCATCAAGTCCTCGTCGATCAGGTGGTTGCCCACCTCGTCGGAGGGGTAGGAGAGCACCAGCACCACCTTTTGGCAGCCCTTGGCGATGCCCCGCAGGCAGATGGCGAACCGGTTGCGGCTCAGGATGGGGAAAAGGACGCCCACGGTGCCGCCGCCCAGCTTGGCGCGCACGTCCGCCGCGATGTCGTCCACCGAGGCGTAGTTGCCCTGGGAGCGGGCCACGATGGCCTCGGTCATGGCGATAATATCCCGGTCGCGGATGGAAAAGCCGTCGTCCGCCGCGGCCTCCAGCACGGAGGCGGTGACGAGCTCGACCAGGTCGTCTCCGCTGCGGATGATGGGAGCGCGGATACCCCTCGATACAGTACCGACCATCCGGCTCATGCAGCAACACTCCTAATTTGTTCATTTTTGCGGTTACTTTACCACAACGGTCTTATTATATCGTAAAACGCCATGGATGTAAAACAAAAATTTCAAATCGCGTCGCCCGCCACCCACGCCTGCACGTGGGCCACAAAGCGGGCGGTCAGGGGGGAGAGGCTGTCCAGCCGCCGGACGGCCAGGCCGATGTACCGGTACTGGGGCGGGTCCAGGGGCTTGGTGACGATGGCGTAGGGGTTGCGGCGCAGGATCAGATCGGGCAGCACGCTCACCCCAAGGCCGTTTTCCACCATGGACATCACCGAGTAGTCGTCGTTCACGTTGTAGCACAGGTTGGGCCGCACGCCCAGGGCCTCGAAGATGCGCAGCACCTCCCGGTCCCGGTTGTCCTCCATTTTAATGTAGGGGTCCTCCGCGAAGCGCTCCACCGGGTAGCGCTCTTCCCCCGCAAGGGGGTGGTCCGGGGGGAGGACGGCCAGCTCCGCGTCCCGCCGGAGGAACACGGTGTCCAGCGGCAGGGTGGTGGGCAGGGCGGCAAAGCCGCAGTCCACGGTGCCGGCGGAGATCCACTCCTCGATCTCCCGGTACTCGATGTGGGTGAGGATCTCAAAGCGGATGCCGGGGTAGCTGCGCAGGAAGGTCTTCATGATGGGGGGCAGCCACTGGGCCGCGATGCTGGTGAAGGCGCCGATGCGGATGGTGCCCCGGGCGAGGCCGTGGATCTCCGCCACCTCCTGCTCCAGGGCGCGCCGGGCGTTGCACACCGCCTGGACGGCGGGGAGCAGCTCCCGCCCCGCCGCGGTGGGGGACACCCCCCCGCGGCCCCGGATGAGCATCGGCAGCCCCCACTCCTGCTCCAGATCCGCGATGATGCGGCTTACCGCGGACTGGGTGTAGCCCAGGGCCTCCGCCGCCCGGGTCAGGTTGCCCAGCTCCGCCGCCTTGACCAGCACCTCAAGCTTTCCAATGTCCATGCCAACTTTCACAACCATTCTGAATTGTAATGTTAAGTATGAAAAAGAGTTGTTTGCGTAATGGTATGGCCGCATTGTATAATACAGACAGAAGGAAGTCAAGCAGATGCGTGAAAGGAGCTGTTTTTAATGCGTGAGAATTTCGGTGTTTACTATCAGGGGTTCGACATCGGCCTGATGGGCGGCTGCCCCAGCAGCATGAAGCAGGAATTTTGGAAGGGGAGCCCCTGGAAGGCCCTTTCGGCCCTGTTCGGTAACAATTAGGTTTCCATAGTCCTCCTATTTCTTCCCACACTTTCCCACAAGGAAACGCCGCCCGGCAGTGCCGGGCGGCGTTTCTGACTGTCTGGATATGGAGAGGGGCTACTTCACAACGCCGTCGGGCACGTCCTCGATGTACTCCAGGTGCACGTCGGCGTGCTTCTCCCGCCAGGCGGCGTAGAGGAAGGCCAGCGCGCAGAAGACCACGTTGGCCAGGATGAGGGGGGTGCTGAGGGTGCCCATCTGGGTCAGGCAGATAAGGGCCTCGGCACAGCCGCCGATGAGGGCCGCCGCGTACAGCGCGGGCTTGGGCAGGTGGAAGCGGGAGGCGGCCCAGCGGTTGGGGAAGATCCTGGGCAGGCGGAAGATGGCGAAGGCGGTGAAGATGTAAAAGGCGTTGCCCAGCACCAGGTAGACGCTGGAGATGACGTTGATGTCGAAGCCGGTGACGATGGCGGCGGCGTTGAGCACGTAGAGCACGGCGAACACAAAGACGGGAGCGCCGTACTTGTTGGTCTTGGCGCAGGCCTTGGGGAACCAGCCGTCCTCGCAGGCCTGCATGAAGGGCAGGGGCACCCAGTTGAGCGTGGAGTTCAGGGTGGTGGCGATGGCGAAGAGGGCGCCGCCCACGATGAAAAAGACGAACAGGGGCTTGGGCAGGATTTCGGCGGCCACCAGGGTCAGGGGCTGGTTGGCCACCACGTCGATGGGCAGCACGCCGGAGGCCACGATGCCCATCACGGCGTAGACCAGAGCCACGATGATGGTGGCTACCACGGCCACGAAGGGGATGTCCCGGGTGGGGTTCTTGCACTTGGCGGTGAGGTTGATCATGCTGGAGGCCCCGCCGGTGGCCATGGTGAGCAGGGTGGCGGCGGTGAGGAAGCCCATCACGCCGTTGGGGGCGAAGCCGCCGCTGGTGAAGAAGGCGGGCACGTCCACCTGGACCAGGCCGAAGCCCACGAAGAGGGCCAGCGCGGCGGCCAGGCACACCACCATCAGGTTCTGTACCAGGGCGGCGCCCTTCACGCCGAAGAGGTTGAGCAGGAACACCACGGTGAGCACCACCATGGCGATGAGCTTGCGGTTGATGCCGGGCACCAGGGAGAGGAAGTAGTCCGCGAAGGCCAGGGGGTACATGGCGATGACCACGTTGGAGCAGATCCACACGATGGCGAAGGCGCCGCTGAACTTCTTGCCCAGCAGGTGGCCCGCCTGACTGTAGAAGCCGCCCTTCAGGGGCACGGTGCCGCCGAAGAGGATGAGGGGGATGTTGTAGCAGGTGGTGAGCACGGCGGCCAGGAGGAAGGCGAAGACCAGGCCCTTGCCCGTGTAGCCGATGGCCAGGCCGGTGAGGGCCATGATGCCCGAGCCGATGATCTGGCCCACGGCCATGCCCATCACGTCTTTCCTGCCCAGGACGCCATTGGGATTCTCGACGGGGAGGTTCTTTTTCACAGCAAAGTCACACCCTTCTTTTCAATCGGGAAGCCTATACGATACCGCGGCGCTGGGCCGCCTCCAGCAGGCGCCCCAGCGCCGCCTCGAGCACGGCGCGGGGGCAGGCCAGGTTGATGCGCTCGAAGCACGCCCCGCACTGGCCGAAGATGTAGCCCTCGTCCAGGAAGAGGCCGGCCTCGTCCTGCATGAACCGCTCCAGGGCCTGGGGCTCCAGGCCGAAGCTGGAGCAGTCGAACCACACCAGGTAGGTGCCCTGGAGATCCGCCACCGGCACCTTGGGGAAGTGCTCGGCCATAAAGGTTTTGAAATACCGGTAATTGCCCCACAGGTAGTCCAGCAGTGCGGCGTACCACCCGTCACATTGGGTGTAGGCGGCCTTCAGGGCCTCCATGCCGAAGATGCTGTAGGTGTAGCACCCGTCCAGGTTTACCTGGGCCTCCAGCCTGGCGCGGATGTCCGGGTTGGGGATAATGGCGTTGGCGCAGCACAGGCCGGCCAGGGAGAAGGTCTTACTGGCGGCGGTGCCGATGATGCAGCGTTGCATATACTTCCCATCCAGCGTGCCGTAGGGCGTGTGGACGTGGGGCGCGTAGACCAGGTCGGCGTGGATCTCGTCCGCCACCACCAGCAGGTTGTTTTCCAGGCAGATGTCCGCCAGCTCGGTCAGCTCCTCCCGGGTCCACACCCGGCCCACCGGGTTGTGGGGGGAGCAGAGGATGAGCATTTTGGCGCGCTTGGCCTTCTCCCGCAGATCGTCAAAGTCCATGGCGTAATCCATCCCGTCCCGCTTGAGGGGGTTTTCCAGGATGGTGCGCCCGTTCTTGGCGATGGCGTTGTAGAAGGGGTAGTAGACCGGGGTCTGTATGATCACGCTGTCCCCCGGCTCCGTAAAGGCGCGCACCGCGCTGTAGAGCATCTGCACCACGCCGGAGGTCTGGAGAATCCAGTCCTTTTCAATTTTCCAGCCGTGGTGGCGCTCCATCCAGGAGGCCACGGCCTCCCGGTAGGAGCCGTCGGGCTCGGTATAGCCCCAAAGGCCGTGCTCGGCCGTGTCGTGCAGGGCCCGGATGATCTCGGGCGCGGCCCGGAACTCCATATCCGCCACCGAAAGGGGGACCACCCCCTCGGGGAGCACCCCTTCGCTGTTGCGGGCCCAGTTCCATTTGGCGGCCCCCATACCGCGGCGTGAGCGCACCGTGTCGAAATCGTACTGCTGCGTCATCAGCTGCTGTTCCTCCTTCGGAAGTATTGTTTAGCATCTAATCAATATTGACAGGTTTAGTATGAAACCAATGCGCCTAAATGTCAACTATAATTTTGTGACTGAGATTATTTTATACGATATGCACAAAAAGAGCTGCGTATTATTTAGCAACTAAATAATACGCAGCTCTTGAAAGGCAGGCGCTACTCCTCCTCCATGAGGGCGGTGTAGGTGTCGATAACGCTGTAGAAGGTGTCCAGCTCCGCGGCGGTGTGGCGACGCATCAGCAGGGCCATGGTCTCGGTGATGTCCCGGGTGTCGTAGGCCTTGTGGGCGTTGGAGAGGGCCACCCCCTCCGGCGTGGCGAAGAAGTGGACCTCCTTGGCGTTGTCCGGCTCCTTCTGGCGGTAGATATACCCCTTCTGCTCCAGCTTCTTGATGGTCTGGGACACCGCGCCCTTGGTGCGGTTCCACAGCAGGGCCAGCCGGGTCACGGTGACGCCGGGGTTCTCCTCAATGAGGGTGAGGGTGTGGACCTCCACCATGTTGATCATCTGCCCGGTGCCGTAGTCCCGCTGCTGGGTGATATAGTCGTGGTAGAGCATCACGAACTTGTACAGCTTGTTGGCCCGGCTGTTGAGCTGGGAGAAGATCTGCTCCAGCTCGTCGGGCGGTTTTATATGTTCCATGTCCCTCTTACTTCCTGTAGGCGATCTCGTGGCGCTTGGGCCCGGTGGACACCGTCCTGATGGGCACGCCGATGCGGGCCTCGATAAAGTCCACGTAGTCCCGGGCGGCGCGGGGCAGCTTTTCGTAGTCGGTCTCACCCCGCACGTCGCACTTCCAGCCGGGCAGGGTCTCGTAGACCGGCTTGGCCCGGTCCAGCAGGGAGGAGGCGGGGAAGCGGTCGGTGACCGCGCCGTCGATCTCGTACCCGGTGCAGACCTTGATCTCGTCCAGGTAGCCCAGCACGTCGATGGCGGTGAGCACCGCCTCGGTGGCCCCCTGGACCATGCAGCCGTACCGGGTGGCCACCGCGTCGAACCAGCCCACCCGGCGGGGACGCCCGGTGGTGGCGCCGAACTCGCCCGCGTCGCCGCCCCGGAGGCGCAGGGTGTCGGCCTCCCCGCCGAAGAGCTCGCTGACGAAGGCCCCCGCACCCACGGCGCTGGAGTAGGCCTTGGTCACGGCCACGATGTCCCGGATGGCGGTGACCGGCACGCCGCCGCCCACCGCGCCGAAGGCGGCCAGGGTGTGGGAGGAGGTGGTGAAGGGGTAGATGCCCATGTCGGGGTCCTTCATGGAGCCCAGCTGGCCCTCCAGCAGCACCTGCTTGCCCTGCTCCAGGGCCTGGTGCACGAAGGAGACCGCGTCCCCCACGTAGGGGCGCAGCGCCTCCCGGTAGCCCATCAGCTCGTCGAAGATGGCCCTGGCGTCCAGCAGGGGCTTGTGGTACAGGTGCTCCATCAGCACGTTTTTGAGCTGGCAGACCGCCTCCAAGTGGGCCAGCAGCCGCCCCTCGTCCTCCAGGTCGGCCACCTGCACGCCCAGCTTGGCGTACTTGTCGGAGTAGAAGGGGGCGATGCCCGACTTGGTGGAGCCGAAGGCCCGGCCCGCCAGCCGGTCCTCCTCGTAGGTGTCCAGCAGCACGTGGTAGGGCATCATCAGCTGGGTGCGCCGGTCCACGATGATGCGGGGGGCGGGCACGCCGCCCTGCGCCAGGGTGTCCAGCTCCTTGAGGAAGGAGGGCACGTTGAGGGCCACCCCGTTGCCGATGACGTTGGTGATATGGGGGTAAAATACCCCGGAGGGAAGCTGGTGCAGGGCGAATTTTCCGTAGTCGCAGATGATGGTGTGGCCCGCGTTGGCCCCGCCCTGGAAGCGGACGACCACGTCGGACTGTTCGGCGAGCAGGTCGGTGATTTTGCCCTTGCCCTCGTCGCCCCAGTTTGCGCCAACAATTGCCTTGACCATGTAAATTCCTCATTCCGATTATTTTTGATTATCCTTCCCCCGGAAAGACAAATTATTATATACCGCTTGGGGGTGCGATGCAAGGGCAAGTTTTCCTTTTTCAGGCTTTTTCCTGCGGATCCCGGCCGGGCATGGGCAGCACAAAGACCGGGATGCCCTCGGCGTAGGGCGCGATGGTGTAGAGCGGGTAAAAGACCGCGATGCCCTCCTGGGTCAGGTAGAAGCGCTCCGCGCAGAACTCCCGCGCCATGCGCTCCTGCCAGTCGTCAAAGAAGAGGGACTCGCCGGAGGCGATGCGCTTGCGGGCCTGGGCCTGCATATCCAGCAGCACCAGGTGCCTCCAGCGCCTGCGGGGCGGGAAGAAGGAGCCCAGGGTGCGCACCGTGCCCGTGTGGGGCTCCCAGGTGTCGGCGTGGCGGGCGGTCATGCCGTGGGCCCCGCCGGTGTACTCATAGGCGTCCAGGTACAGGCTCAGCAGCGTGTCGGTCTGGAGGGTGAGCGTGTAGTCCAGCGCCGCCTCCCAGGGCCGGAAGGGGCGGGACTGTGCCCGGCTCTCCGCCGCCGCGGCGCAGGCCTGCCGGTAGAGCGCGCCCTCCCAGCGCTCCCGCCAGCGCTCCTCCAGGCGGGCATAGCAGCGCTCCACCCGCCGCTCCCCCGCGGTTTCCCCGGGGAGGGAGGGGCGGCGCAGGGAGAGCGTGAGCACGGGCTCCCCCTCCCATTTGAGCACCCGCTTCCACACGACGGGCTTCACGGGGACGGGGCCTAAAAGCTGCTTCTTTTTCATGGCGCGCCTCCTTTTTTCTTAATTCCATAATCCAGTCTATGCCGGGGGCAAAAATGGGTGCGGGGGGCGCAAATTCCGGGCGACTTTTATGGAAACTCCGTAAAAAAGACGAAAAGCTGTTTACTTTCATACTTCACTTTGGTAAAATACCACTTGGACGAGTTCGTCCAGTAAAAACGGGAGGCATCCGTTCCATGACCAAAAAACTGAAAGAACACAGCGATATTCTGTACGAGGCCGTCATCTCGCTGAAGGATCTCGACGAGTGCAAGAAGTTCTTCTCCGACCTGTGCACCGTGGCGGAGCTGCGGGCCATGGAGCAGCGCTTCGAGGTCGCCCTGCTGCTGTCGGACGGCATGATTTACAACGATATTCTGGAGCGCACCGGCGCCAGCAGCGCCACCATCAGCCGGGTGAACCGCTCCCTCCAGTACGGCGCGGACGGCTACCAGACCGTGCTGCCCCGCATGAAGGAGAAGCTGAGGGCAGATGGAGAGCTATGAGTTCCTGGCGGGCTGCTACGACGAGCTGACGGTGGACGTGGGGTACGCCAGGTGGGCCGACTACCTGGAAAAGCACTTCGCCCGCAGCCCCATCCCGGTGCATACCGTGCTGGATCTGGCCTGCGGCACGGGCAGCCTGACCTGGCTTCTGGCCGAGCGGGGGTACGAGATGATCGGGGTGGACCGGTCCGGGGAGATGCTGGCCCAGGCCATGGACAAGGCCCGGCCGGTGCCCGGCGAGGCCCCCATGTTTCTGTGCCAATCCATGGACAGGCTGGACCTGTACGGCACCATCGACGCCTGCGTCTGCTGCCTGGACAGCGTGAACTATATCACCCGCCCCAAGGTGCTGGAGAAAGCCTTTCAGCGGGTGCACCTCTTCCTCATGCCCGGCGGCACCTTTCTCTTCGACGTGAACACGCCGGAGAAGCTGCGGGGCCTGGGCGGGCAGATGTTTATTGACGAGACGGACGACACATACTGTGTCTGGCGGGCGGAGTACTCCGCCCGGCGGCGTGTCTGCACCTACGGCATGGACATCTTCCGCCTCACCCCGGACGGCCTTTGGGACCGGGGGGAGGAGGTGCACGAGGAGTACGCCTACGAGCCCGGCGAGCTGGAGGACATGCTCCGCCGCGCCGGATTTGAACACATCAAACGGTATGGTGACAAGAAGCTCCGCGCCCCCGTGGAGGGGGAGGAGCGCATTTTTTTCACTGCGAGAAAGGGACGAAACACACTTGGCTGATCAGATTGTACGCGTATTGGCAAAGGACGCGCCGGTAAAGGCCAGCGCCATCACCGCAAAGGTGCTGGTGGAGCGCGCCCGGCAGATCCACAAGACCCTGCCCGTGGCCACCGCGGCCCTGGGCCGCTCCCTCATGGCCTGCTCCCTGCTGGGCAACCAGCTCAAGGAGGCGGAGGGCTCCGTCACCCTGCGCATCAAGGGCGGCGGGCCGCTGGGCACCGTCACCGCCGTGTCCGACAGCGGCGGCAACGTGCGGGGCTACGTCCAGAACCCGGAGGTGGATCTCCCCCTCAGGGGCCCCGCCAAGCTGGACGTGGGCTCCGCCGTGGGCCGGGAGGGCACCCTGACCATCATCAAGGACCTGCGCATGAAGGAGCCCTACGTGGGCACCGTGCCCCTGGTCTCGGGGGAGATCGCCGAGGACGTGACGGCCTATCTGGCCGAGAGCGAGCAGATCCCCTCCGCCTGCGCCCTGGGGGTGCTGGTGGACACCGACCAGAGCGTGCTGTGCGCCGGGGGCTACCTGATCCAGCTGCTGCCCGGCGCCGACGACGCGGTGATCTCCGCCGTGGAGCGGGGCGTGGCCGCGGTGGGGCCGGTGACCGAGGCCCTGCGGGGCGGCATGACCGCCCTGGAGCTGCTGCGGCAGGTGCTGAAGGATTTTGAGCTGGAGATCCTGGCAGAGGAGCCGGTGGAGTACCGCTGCTACTGCAGCCGGGACCGGGTGACGGCGGCCCTGGTGAGCATGGGGCGGGAGGAGCTGGCCGGCCTCATCGAGGAGCAGGGCAGGGCCGAGCTGACGTGCCAGTTCTGCGACAAGGTGTACGACTACGGCCGGGAGGAGCTCACGGCGCTGCTGGCCGGGATGTAGGGCGGAGAAAGCGGAAAATTTTTGAGGAATCTCATTTTTGGTGTTGACAACGGCGGACCCTTTTAGTATAATAACCTTCGCTGCACAACCCGAGTGCGGCGGCAGGGGAGCATAGCTCAGCTGGTAGAGCGCATGCCTTACACGCATGATGTCACAGGTTCGAGCCCTGTTGTTCCCACCACCCCAACAAGCGCTGCGCGCTTGCCGGGGAAATGAGGTTTCCTTAGACAAATGGCGTGGTAGTTCAGTTGGTTAGAACGCCGGCCTGTCACGCCGGAGGTCGAGGGTTCAAGTCCCTTCCGCGTCGCCATTTGCCTCTGTAGCTCAGTTGGTAGAGCAGAGGACTGAAAATCCTCGTGTCGTTGGTTCGATTCCGACCGGAGGCACCAAATCCCCCTGAGATACATAATGTATCTCAGGGGGACCCCCAAATGAAAATCCGGAGCCCTGCGGTATGCAGGTGTAGCTCATCTGGTAGAGCGCCACCTTGCCAAGGTGGAGGTAGCGAGTTCGAGCCTCGTCACCTGCTCCAAACAAATGATAACAGGAGCAAGATTTGCTCCTGTTATCCATATGGCGACATAGCCAAGTGGTAAGGCAGAGCTCTGCAAAAGCTCCACCCCCAGTTCGAGTCTGGGTGTCGCCTCCAAAGGGAGTACCTGAAAAGGTGCTCCCTTTTTCTATGCGAATCGATTGCACTGCTGAATGCAGTCTTTCACACAAAAAGCAAGAGAACACCATGCGGTGTTCTCTTGTTTTTATAAAGTCACAGAGCGAAAGACTCAGGCCACAAAACCGAGCAAAATAAATAGGGCAAGCGCAATTCCCCAGCCGAGGAAGCACAGGGGCAGCTGCGCCACGGTGTGTTCGCTGGGGTTTACCCCCGCACCGGAGGCCGCCAGGTTGTTGGTGTCGCCAAAGAGGCAGGCGCTGCTGCCGAATACCGCGCCGGAGACGATGGCGCCGAGCGTTAGAAACACGTTTGCACCGCCGGAAATGGCCAGTGCGCAGGCAATTGGGGTAATCAGCGCGGCGGTGCCCCAGTAGGATCCGCTGCTGAAACAGATAAGGCTGCAAATGACGAAGATGACGGCGGGCAGCAGATTCGCGCTCATGAGCGGCTTGGCCAGCTCCACCACATACTCGGTGAAGCCCAGCTCCGCGTTAACCTGCACCAGCGTAAAGGTGAAGAACAGCATGATGACAGTTGGCAGGATCGTCCCGGCGCCGTCCAGGAACGCGGTGCGAAGCGCCTGCCAGGTGCCGACGCGCTTAATGGCGTACATGGCAAAAGCAACGATGATACCGACGTAGATACCGAAAATAATGTCGCCGCCGCCCAGGATGGTGGCCGCAATAACGACTGCCATCGGCAGGACAAAATAGCTGGCCTTGGGTTCAAATGAACGCGCGACGTTGTCCTCGGCCATGGCGGCAGTTTCGGTCTGCGCACGCATGGCCTTTGTGGCGGGGAGTACCTTAATACCCACCAGCAGGGTCATAACGATCGCCACAATCGGATAGATGAAAAATTTGATGGAGCCGATGTAAAGTCCGTAGCCGTTCAAGCCAAGAGGGGCCAGATACTCATTTTCAAAAATACCCATGAAGAAGCTGGACCACACGGTGGTGGGGACCAGAACCGCCATAGCCGCGGCGGTGCTGTTGGCCATATAGGTCAAGACCTTCCGGGGCATATGAAAACGGTCCGCGATGTTTTTCATCGTGGCGCTGGCCACCAGAGCGTGCATGTAGTCATCCACAAACAGCGCCCAACACACCAGCCAGGTCATAAGGCCCGCGCTGCGCTCGCCCTTGATCAGAAGCGCGGACTTTTCCGAAAACTTTTCCGCGCCATGGGTATAGTTCATCAGGCCGATCAGACCGGAAAAGCCAAAGGAAGCAATAGCGACCATGGTAAAGCCGGGATCGGTCATAGCCGCATAGCCATGGCCGATTAGGGCCTGCAGGAAGCCGGTTCCGCTGAGCATGATGCATCCCAGGAGACAGCCCACGATCAGCGGCTCAATCTCGCGTCTGGTAACAATGGCCAGAGCAAGAACCAGCAGCGTCGGAACCACAACCAGAAAGCCAAGTTCCATAATATTCCCTCCACAAAATCAGGATGATTTTTGCGACGCCGTGCAAAGTCACATCACAAAACCACAAATCAAATAGAAAACCGCCGCGATCAGGCAGGACAGAAGTCCATAGGGAAGTTGGGTGATCGCGTGCTGGAGCGGGTCGATCTCACAGGAGCTGGAGGTCAACACGGTGGCGTCGCCAAAGAAACAGCAGTGGCTGCCGAACACCGCGCCCGAGATGGTCGCGCCGAGGACAAGATAAATGTTGCATCCGCTGGCAAGAGCCATCGGAACGATAATGGGCAGTACCACAGCCGCCGTCCCAAAGAAAGAGCCGCTGACAAATGCCAGTAAACACACGACGAAAAACGTCATAACGGGAAGCAGCTGCGCGGACACGTGGGGCATTACGATGCCGAGGATGTATTCCGTTGTTCCGAGCCTTACATTCCCTTCCACCAGCAGCAGGACAAAAAAGATAATGCCTGTGATCGGGATCATATTGACGATGCCCTGGCTTACGCACGCCCGAAGCTTTTCGGTGGAGAGGAGCCCCTGCATCTTAAAGAGCACGACCGTTACCAGCAGCGCCATGATCGTCCCCTGCACCACGTCGCCCTTCAGGATAAAGGTGGCGAGCACCAGGATCAGGATAGGTATGATAAAATGATAGGCCCGTGCTTTCCCGGCGCCTTCCTCCGCCGCACCGGCCGTCTCCCGCACCGGGCGTTTTGCCGCGTAGGCCGTCCTCATCGCCCCCAGCGGCGGAATGATCCCCACGATTACAAGGGGAACCATCAGGATAGCGATCATGGCGTAGGCAATAAACGGGATCGTTCTCCAGTACATATCAAACGGGGAGAGCCCCGTCGCCTTTGTCAGGCCCAATTCCTGGAACATGGACATAAAAAAGATCGCCCACGCGGAAAACGGGAGCAGCACCGCCATGGGTCCCGCCGTAACGTCCGTGATATATGCCAGCATCTCACGGGGGACGCCATAGCGATCCGTGGTCTTGCGCATGGTGGTACCCACCACGATGGCGTTCAGAAAATCATCAATGAACAGGATAATACCGACGATCCATGCGGCAAAGAGGCTTGCCCTTGCGGACTTCACATGCCGGCCGATCGCATTGGAAAATGCGTCAGCCGCTCTTGATTTCTCCAGCAGCTGAACAAAGACGCCGAACAACAGCGTGACCGCCGTTATCATTCCAAAGGTATCCCCCCGGAACACCGCGTAGGTTCCGTCAACAAGCCCTCCGATGCAGCCGAACCCATCCAGCAGGATGAATGCAGTCGCCGCGCCGATCGCCAGCGGCTCAAGCGCACGCCTGGTCACGATTGCAATTACCAGAACCAGCAGGATCGGTACCAGGGACAACACCCCAAATTCAGCCGCCATTCCCCTCACCTCACTTCAAATTTGCAGCCCTCACTTACACTGCTGCTGGGTAATGCAGTGGATGTTGCCGCCGCCGTAAGCGACCTCCTCCGTCCGGACGCCCACGGCCTTGCGGTCGGGGAACCACGCCTGGATGGTTTGCAGCGCCAGCGCATCGTTCTCGTCACCATACTGCGGCACGATCACGCCGCCGTTGACGATGAGGAAGTTCATATAGGAAGCGATGGAGACCTCGCCCTCCTCGCGGGGCAGGGTGCCTTCCACATAGTCGATTTCAAAGTCGCCCTTGATGGTAACGTTGTGCTTGGGCATGCACAGCTTATGAACCTTCAGCTTGCGGCCCTTGGCGTCCGTGGCGCTGCACAGCGTCTCATAAGCGTCGTGGGAAGCCTGGTAGAAGCGGCTGTCAGGATCATCGGTCCAGATGCAGCCGACCTCCCCGGGACGGATGTAGCAGGCCACGTCATCAATATGCCCGTTGGTTTCGTCGGGATCGATGCCGTCCTTCACCCAAATAATCTTTTCCAGGTTCAGATACTCCTTCAGCTGGGCCTCGATCTCCTCCTTGCTCATATGAGGATTCCGGCCCTGGGAGAGAAGGCACATTTCGGTCGTAATCAGCGTGCCTTCGCCATCCACGTGGAAGGAACCGCCCTCCAGCACAAAGCCGGGGGTCCGATAGGTGTCCACGCCCTCGATCTCGCAGACCTTCTGGGCCACCATGTCATCCATGTCCCAGGGAAAATACAATCCATCCACCAGGCCGCCCCAGGCGTTAAAGTCCCAGTCCACGGCACGGACGCCGCCCTTGTCGTTTACCAGGAAGGTGGGGCCGCAGTCGCGAATCCAGGCGTCGTTGCTGGCGATCTCCACCACACGAATATCACGGGGCAGCAGGTTGCGGGCGTTGGCATACTGCTCCTTGGAAACGCACACCGTTACAGGTTCAAACTCGGAAATTGCCGCCGCCACGTTGAGAAAGGTCTTTTGTGCGGGCTTGGCGCCGGATCTCCAGTTGTCGGGGCGCTCCGGCCACAGCATCCAAATCTGCTTCTGGGGTTCAAACTCGCCCGGCATCCGGTAGCCGTCCCTGCGGGGCGTGCTGTCAATACGCTTTGCCATGATGAGATACCTCCAAATTGTCCGATACGCGCGTCCTACAGCGTATCCTTTCCATTTTAACGAAACAGCAGCGGAGGAACTGTTTCCGTGCGGCGCCGGTTACTTCAATCAAGTAACGGCAAGCTGGCAAGCGCATCCACACGTCTCCTGGATTTAGTATAAAACACACAAAGGCCGCCTGTAAACATCAGGTGGCCTTTGTGTATCATGGTGTAACGAATTGCGAATTCGTTACAATTATGTGTACGATGTTACTTTTCCGTGGCGATGATATAATATGCAAGCATTTCCACGATGGCGATCATGGACACCCGGGAGGTCAGATTATAGCCGTTATAGGTCAATTTGTCCGCAAACATATAAAAATCCAAGTCGCTTAAGTTTTGCAGCGTGTTGTTTCCCGACCATGTGACCGAGGCGACCAACGGCCGGCAGCGCAGCTTGGAATTCTCCACCATCTCAATCGCGCCTTCGCTCTCCCCGGTCAACGAGAAGAGAAACAGAATATCTCCGTCGGAAATGTGGGCCAGCATTGAACTCACTTCATAATTGTCCGCCGGAAAATAGGTGCAATATCCCATGGATGTAAACAGCCGATAGGCATAATGCGCGGCGTCCCGATCCAGCCCGTCCCCATAAAAGTAAATGTTTTTGGCGCAGTTCAGAGCCGCGCGGAATTTCTCCACCGTGTCCAGGGGCAGCACCCGCATGCTCTCCATAATGTTTTTTAAATACTCTTCCTTATATTGCTTTTCGCGGAAAACCTGCGGGATTTCGGTCTTGTCCATACTGTGGACGGCCACCCGGATGGAGTTGGAAAACTCCCGGTAGCCCTCAAACCCCAGCTTTTTAACAAATCGAACGATGGTCGTGGTGGAGACATAGTTATCCTGCGCCATCTGGCGGATGCTGCAATCCACCATCTGGCGTATATTATGAACGACGTAATCAAACAATTTGCGCTCGTTGACGTTTAATTCCGGCAGGTGGGAATTAACCCGTTCAAAAAAGTCCACCGTCCTCAACTCCACTTCTAAAAAACGTTGTTACTGAAATTGTAACAAAATTCGACTTGTTTTTCAAGCGTTACAGAAGCGGCCCCATCTATTTACAAACCGGTTTTTTACCTGCAAACTAATGGCATGGCAGCGAGGACCGCCGGGATCACGGCAAGGCTCCCGGAGAATATTCCAATTTCTTATTTTCAACTTTGGAGGTATACAACATGTACGCTCATACCAGAAGCCACGGCGAAGTGAAGCACTTCATCGACACCATTGATTTCTCCAGGCAGGAGATGCTGGACATCTTTGAGACCATCCGTATGCTCAAGGAGATGGATATGCAGGGCGGCGTTCCCAAGATCCTGAAGGGCGCATCCCTGGCCATGATCTTCGAGGAGCCCTCCACCCGCACCCGCGTCTCTTTTGAGACGGCTATGACCGACCTGGGCGGCCACGCCCTGTACCTGAAGCCCGGCGAGATCCACTTCGGCTCCCACGAGGCTATCAAAGACACTGCCCGTGTGATCTCCTCCATGTGCCACGGTATCATGCTGCGCACCAAGGAGCATGAAATCCTGCTGAACCTGTGCGAATACGCCACCGTGCCCGTGTTCAACGCCATGACCTATTACAACCACCCCACCCAGGGCATCTGCGACTTCTTCACCATGAGCGAGCATCTGCCTGCCGGCAAGAAGCTGGAGGACATTCACGTCGTCTTCGTCGGCGACTCCCGCGAGGATACCGGCATCATGAGCAAGGAAACCGGCCATATGTGCGCCACGCTGGGCCTGCGCTACACCGTTTGCTCTCCCAAGAAATACTCCATGAGTGAGCAGGAGCAGGCCAAGATCCGCGCCAAGATGGAGGAGACTGGCGGCACCCTGGTGGTCACTGACGACGTGGACGCCGCCGTTGCCGACGCCGACTTCATCGTGCCCGACGTGTGGACCTACTACGGCTATGAGGAGGAGGAGGCCGACCGCATGGCCTCCTTCATGCCTAAGTATCAGCTGAACATGGACATGCTGGGCCGCGCCCCCGGGCACTGCAAGGCCCTGCACTGCCTGCCCGCCAACCGCGAGGTGGAGATCACCAGCGAGGTTCTGGATCATCCCACCCGCTCCCTGGTCTTCCAGGAGGCCGAGAACCGGCTGCACACCCAGCGCGGCCTGCTGGCCTGGTACCTCTATCCCCGTATGCGGGAGGCTGACGAGACCCTCATCCGCTACAACGAGGGCAAGGTGAGAAGCTTCCTGGATACCCGCCTGAAGTAAGCAGATCAGAAAATGAAAACAGAAAAAATTGTCATCGCCCTGGGCGGCAACGCCCTGGGCAGCAACCTGCCCGAGCAGGCCGTCGCGGTCCGTCAGACCGCCAGCGCCATCGCCGACCTCATTCAGGAGGGCCACCAGGTGGTGGTCGCCCACGGCAACGGTCCCCAGGTGGGCATGATCCAAAACGCCATGGCCGAGCTCACCCGCTCCGACCCCGGGAAGTACATCCCCTGCCCCCTCTCCGTCTGCGTGGCCATGAGCCAGGGCTATATCGGCTACGACCTGCAGAACGCCCTGCGGGAGGAGCTTTTGAACCGGGGCATCGAAAAGGGCGTGGCCACCGTGCTCACCCAGGTGCAGGTGGACCCGGACGACCCCGCCTTCCAGAAGCCCACCAAGCCCATCGGCGCGTTTATGGACAAAGAGGAGGCCGAGGCCCTGGCCTGCGAGCGGGGCTACACCGTGGTGGAGGACGCGGGCCGGGGCTACCGGCGCGTGGTGGCCTCCCCCAGGCCCCAGTCCATCGTGGAGATCTCCTCCATCCGCACCATGGTGGACGCGGGGCTGGTGGTGGTGGCCTGCGGCGGCGGCGGCATCCCTGTGGTCTCCACCGGGGGTTACGGCCTGAAGGGGGCGGCCGCCGTCATCGACAAGGACTTTGCCTCCGCCGTGCTGGCCCAGCAGCTGGGCGCCGACTGCCTCATCATCCTCACCGCCGTGGAGAAGGTGGCAATCAACTTCGGCAAGCCCGACGAGCAGTGGCTGGACTCCCTCACCCCCGACGAGGCCCGCAGATACATGGGCGAGGGGCATTTCGCCCCCGGCTCCATGCTGCCCAAGGTCCAGGCCGCGGTGCAGTTTGTCCAGGCCAATCCTGGCAAAAAAGCCATTATCACAAGTCTGGATAAGGCCATTGACGCGCTGGACGGCAAGACCGGTACAGTCGTCACCTGCGCATGACCTCGGCACATTTGCACAAAGCGAAAAAAGTGGTGCAAAAGCTCCATCCCCGGTTGGAGCTTGGGCGTCGCCTCAAAAAAGAAAGAACAGTCCGCGGACTGTTCTTTCTTTTATTATGCCGCGCTTACGGCGGGGCCGAGGCCGGACTCTTTTGCCTCCCGGGGCCCCGGAAATAGGCGCAGCACAGGGCGAGGGAGAGCAGGCTGGCGCACGGGGCGGCGAAGCCGATGTGGAAGAGGCCGGCGCGGGGCGTGTGGCTCAGGTACCAGGAGAGCGGGATCCGCACAAGGCAGGTGGAGGCCAGGCTGTGGACCAGGGGGAAGACCGGGTGCCCGCCGCCGCTGAAGTAGGCGTTCATGCAGAAGACGAAGCAGACCACGACGCAGTCCAGGCTGTAGGAGCGCAGGTACCAGCTCCCCGCCCCCACCACGGCCGGATCCCTGGTGAACAGCCCCACCAGGCCGGGCGCGGCGAGCTGGGCGGCCAGGAAGCAGGCGAGCCCGAAGAGCAGGGAGAGGAGCACGCCCACGCGCAGGCAGCGCCGGGCGCGGTCCATCAGGCCCGCGCCCCGGTGCTGTGCGGTGACGGCGGCGATGGCGGAGGCAAAGGCGGTGGTGGGGAGCATGCTGAACACGATGAGCTTCTCCACCACGCCCACGGAGGCGGACGCGACCAGCCCCATGTGGTTGATGACCGCCGTGATGACCAGGAAGGAGGCGTTGACCAGCCCCTCCTGGAGCGCGAGGGGCAGCCCCGCCGAGAGCATCCCGCGGGCCGCCACGGCCCGGAAGCGGGGCCTGCTGCGGCGGTACTTCGCCAGGTGGCCCCTGGCCAGGAGGCAGCACCCGGCCAGGGCCAGGCTGGCGATCTGCGCGATCACCGTGGACACCGCCGCGCCGGGGGCGCCCCAGCGCAGCACGCCCACGAAGAGCAGATCGGTGGAGACGTTGATGACGCAGGCGATGGTGATGAAGAGCAGGGGGGTCCTGGAGTCCCCCAGCCCCCTGAGGATGCTGCTGAGCGCGTTGTAGCCGACGATGAAGGGGATGCCGCAGGCGCAGATGCGCAGGTACTCCCGGGTGAGGGGGAGGGCCTCGGCGGGGACCTGCATGAGCGCGCAGATGGGGTCCAGGAACCAGAGCGCGGCGGCCGCCATGGCCGCGGACAGCAGGCCGAAGAGCAGCAGGCAGGTCTTGACGGCGTCCGCCATATCCCGGCCCCGCCGGGCCCCGTAATACTGCCCGATCAGCACCGTGCCCCCGGCGGTGAGGCCCACCGACAGCCCGGTGATGGTCTGCATCACCTGCCCGCCGGTGGAGACCGCCGACACCCCCGCGCTGTCCGCGAAACGGCCCACCATAAACAGGTCGGACGCGCCGTAGAGCGCCTGGAGCAGGTTGGCCAGCAAAAAGGGGAGGGAAAAGCGCAGGATGGTCCCCCACACGCTCCCCTCCGTCAGACGCGCGCCCACACGTGCCAATACACAGCCCCCCTTGTCCGCATTCATACAGTCGGAGTATATGCGTCCGGGGCGGGCGGTATCACCCCCGCGAGAGGAGGAAGGCGGCGGCGTAGAGGGCCAGGACCACGGCGACGGCGGCGCCCACGGCCAGGCGCCAGCGGCGGTACTCCCGGTCCATGCCCGCCCGTTCCTCCGGCGAGGGGGGCGGGGGCGGCGGGGGGACGGACTGCGCGGGGGCGGCGGAGCGCCGCGCCAGGCGGCAGACGAACAGTCCCAGCGCACACCAGGCGGCCCCGGCGGCGGCGCCCGCCGGGGCGAGCTGGGTCATCATCAGCAGGTAGATTGCGATGCTCAGCGGCGCGCCGAGGCGGATGCCGGGCGCCCGGTACGGGCGCGGCAGGTCCGGCCTGCGGCGGCGCAGGCCCAGGGCGGCGGCCATGCCGATTATATAGTAGAAGAGGGTGGCGAAGAGGGAGAGGGAGGCGATGTAGGTGATGGAGCCGGTTCCCACCAGCAGGAGCATCAGCCCGCCCAGGGCCAGGATGGAGAGATAGGGGGTGCGGTATTTGGGGTGGATCCTGGCAAAGGCGGCGGGCAGGACGCCGTCCCGCGCCATGGTGAACAGGTACCGGGCGGGGGCGGACACGCTGGCGTTGAGGGTGGAGAAGTCCCCGCCGAAGGCGATGCCCAGGCACAGCAGCACCAGCGGGAAGCCGGCCACCCCGGCCAGCTCCATGCCCCTGGCGTAGGGGGCGGCGGCGTCCGCCAGGGCGGCCAGGCCCCCGGGGGGGACGATGCATACCAGCACCCACTGGAACAGCCCGTTGACCGCAAAGACCAGGAAGGGGGCCAGGAAGAGGGCGCGGGGCAGGTTGATTTGAGGGAACTTGATCTCCTCCCCCATGGCGCAGCAGGTCTCGAACCCGGCGAAGCACCACCACACCAGGGCCACGCAGGGCAGGAAGCCGCCCGGGGACACCCCGGGTCCGCCGCTGAAATAGGAGAACCGGAGCTTTGGGGCCATGGAGCAGACCCACACCAGGGCCACGCCCCAGAAAAAGAACAGGAAGCCGTTTTGCAGCCTGCCGCTCCACTCCACGCCCCGCAGGGCCAGGAGCAGGAAGCCCGCCAGGGCCAGGCAGGCCACCCCCCTGTCGCCCAGGGGCAGCGGGAGGCCCAGGGCCCCGAACAGGGTGCGCAGATAGAAGGCGAAGGCCAGGGCCTCCCCGCTGGCCACCGAGACCATGGAGATAATAAAGTTCCACCCGGCCAGAATGCCGAAGGGCCGCCCCAGGCCCAGGGACGCGTACTGGTAGGTGCCGCCCGCGTAGGGCAGCGCGCCGCCCATCTCGGCGTAGAGCAGGGAGGGGTAGATGCTGATCCCCAGCGCCAGCAGGGTGGCCGCGAACACCCAGGGCCCCAGCAGACCCACCACGTTGGCCCCCAGGGTGAAGAGGCCCACGCCGATGACGGTGCCCACGTTGATGGTGATGGTCTCCCGGATGCCGAAGCAGCGCTTGAGTGAATTTGCCGTGTTTTCTCCGCGTTTTTGCATGTTATCCCGCCTTTCCGCGTCACATAGGGCAGTCTATGCCGCGGGGAAGGCCCGGGTGCGCGCCGCAGCGGGCGAGACGGCCGCGTGCCTTTTTTACAGCTTGCTGTGCAAGCTATCAAAAACGCTCCGCGCCTTGGGGGCAGGCGGCCCGCAGGCTGTCCGCCGTCAGGGTGTCCGCACCGCGCACCATGTCGGCGGGCGTGCCCGCAAAGACCACCCGGCCCCCGTTTTTGCCCCCGTCGGGGCCGACGTCGATGATCCAGTCCGCCTGCTTCATCACGTCCAGGTTGTGCTCGATTACCACCAGGGTGTTGCCGCGGGACACGATCAGGTCGAACAGCTTCAGGAGGGTCTGAATATCGGACAGGTGCAGCCCGGTGGTGGGCTCGTCCATCACGATGACGCTCCCCTTTTTCCCCAGGTGCTTGGCCAGCTTGAGCCGCTGGCGCTCACCGCCGGACAGCGTGCTGAGAGGCTGGCCCAGGGTCAGGTAGCCCAGGCCCACCTGCCGGAGCACCTTCAAATGCTTTTTGATTTTGGCGTCCCCGAACACCTCCATGGCCTGGGAGGCGGTCAGCCCCAGCAGCTCCACGATATTTTTCCCCTGATAGGCGCAGGACAGGGCCTCCGGGCTGTACCGCGCGCCGCCGCAGGCCTCGCACTGCGTCACGATGGGGTCCATGAAGGCCAGCTCGGTCACGATGACGCCCTTGCCGCCGCACGCCGGGCAGGCCCCCGCCGAATTGAAGCTGAACAGGCCCTCCGGCTGGCCGCTCTCCCGGGCCAGCAGCCTGCGGATCTCGTCGAAAAAGCCCAGGTAGGAGGCGGGGGTGGAGCGGCTGGTGGCCGTGATGGGCCCCTGGTCGATTATCACCACGTCGCGCTCGTACTGCTTTGCAAAGACCTGGGCGATCAGGGTGCTCTTGCCCGAACCGGCCACCCCGGTCACGACGGTCATAATTCCCAGGGGGATGTCCACGTCCACGTGCTTCAGGTTGTGCAGGCAGGCGTCCCGGACCGGCAGGCTGCCCGCCGGGCGGCGGGGCGTCCGCTTGAGGGGCAGGACCTGGTGCATGGCCCTGCCCGTCAGGGTATCGGCGCGGAGCAGCGCCTGGAAGCTGCCCTGGAACACGATCTCCCCGCCGTCCTGCCCCGCCAGCGGACCCACGTCGATCACGTGGTCCGCGATGGCGATCACGTCCCTGTCGTGCTCCACCACCAGCACAGTATTGCCCTTGTCGCGCAGCTGCAGGAGCAGCTTGTTCATACGGTAGACGTCCCTGGGGTGCATCCCGGCGCTGGGCTCGTCGAAGATATAGGTCATCCCGGTCAGGCTGCTGCCCATGTACCGCACCAGCTTGAGCCGCTGGGCCTCGCCGCCGGAGAGGGAGGGCGTCTCCCGGTTCAGGTGGAGGTAGGGCAGGCCGATTTCGATCATTCTGTCCAGCCCCTCGATCAGCGTCTGCACCAGCACGTCCACCCTCGGATCCGTGATCCGGGAGAGCGTCTCCCGCAGCTGCGTCAGCTCCATGGCGCACAGATCCGCGATGGACCAGCCGTCTATTTTACAGCTCAGGGCGGCTTCGTTGAGCCGCTTGCCGTGGCAGGCGGCGCACTCCAGCTCGGCCACCAGGCTCTGGGACTTCTCCTGGGTGTGTTTGCTCTTGCTGCTGATGTCCCGGTTGAGCAGCGTTTTGGTGTATTTGTGGGACAGTCCTGTCACCTTCGGGTTTTCCGGCTCCCCCACACCGTCCCGGGAGCCGTAGAGCAGGAGGTTATACTCCCCGGCGGAGTAGTCCTTGATGGGCTTGTCCAGGTCGAACAGGCCGGAGCGGGCGTACTGCTTCCAGTACCAGGAGCCGGGGCGGTACAGGGAGTCCCGCACGCAGCCCTCGTTCCAGGATTTATCAAGATCCAGAATCGCCTCCACATCCACCTTTGTGACCTTCCCCAGGCCGGAGCAGGTTTTGCACATGCCGTTGGGATCGTTGAAGGAGAAGTAGGAGGCCGTGCCCACGCAGGGCGTCCCGATCCTGGAGAAGAGCAGCCGCAGGCTGGCGTACAGGCCGCTGATGGTCCCCACCGTGGAGCGGGCGTTCCCGCCCAGGGGGGACTGGTCCACCACCACGCAGGCCGTCAGATTGTCGATGCGCTCCACTGCCGGCTTGGGGTACTTGGGCAGCCGGGCGCGCACGAAGGCCGGGTAGGTGGCGTTCATCTGCCGCTGGGATTCGGCGGCGATGGTGTCGAATACGATGCTGGACTTGCCGGAGCCGGACACGCCGGTGAATACCGTGATCGCCTCCTTTGGAATGCGGAAGGTGACGTGCTTGAGGTTGTTTTGGGTGAGCCCCTGTATCAGAATGTCCGCCATGTGGTTCCTCCTCCTGCTGTGTTTGCCGTGCCCTCCAGCATACCAGAGCGCAGCGCCCCCTGCATGATACTTTTTGCGCAGATCTGTCTGCCGTGGGACGGCGGAGGGCGCAACCGCCTTTGCAACCGCCGTGTGACGTGGATGTAAAGCACATTAGATAGCCGCAACCGGCCCACCCATGCTATAATAGGGCGAACATAAGGGGGAGCCGGGAGTCATGAAAAAACGGAATACGAGAGGAAATCAGAAGGTGAAGAAAAAGATTAGGATACGAGCGGCCTATATCGTCGCGGCAGTTTGTCTGTTGGCGGCAGGCGCCCTGCTCTGCCATTTTTTTGAGTTTGGAGTGCATGGGCAGGGTACGAGGCTTGCGTTCAATATCGACAACCCGGCGGGAAATGGATTCAGCCGCGATCTGACCGTCTACACGGAAAACGGCATCACAAGGGCTGCCTTTTCCGGCAGGATAACGGTTGATGGAACTGCGGAAATAACCGTTGCCGCAAATGAGGACGGCGGCGTTGTATACCGTGAATCATATACCGATTTAAAGTCAAAGACGATAGAGTTTGTATTGGACGACCTGAAGCCCTACGCCTATTACACATTGCGCTTTGCCAGTGACGATTCAAAGGGAGGGCATTTACTGCTTGTAACGGATGAATCCCTGGTAGAGCGCCCCGAACGGGCGGCGCGCCCGGAGCACAGTCCACCCAGTCATTCCTAGCACTGCAAAGAATTTACTCGCCGGGCGGGAGGTGCCAGCTTGAAGCAGTTGTACCCGCTGGAGCGGGCGGTGGAATATATCGAGGCGCATTTGCACGAGCCGATCACCCTGCGCGACGTGTCGCGGGAGACCGGCTACTCCTACTACCATATGACGCGGCTGTTCTCCGCCGCGCTGGGCGAGCCGGTGGGGCGTTACATCCACCGGCGCAGGCTGTACGCCGCCTCCCAGCAGCTGGTCCGCTCCGAGCGGCGGATCATCGACATTGCGCTGGAGAGCGGCTTCGCCTCCCCGGAGGCGTTCAGCCGGGCCTTCAAAGCGGCCTTCGGCAGCAGTCCGGCGGAGTACCGGAAGGCGGGGGTGGACCGCGTGGTGGGCGCCAAACGCGCGCTGGAGCCCGCGGACGTGCGCCACATCGCCTCGGAAGTCTCCCACACGCCCGAGATCCTGACGCTGGGGGAGACGAGGCTGGCCGGCCTGCGGGGGACCACCTCCCTGTCCGACAACCGGCTTCCCGCGCTGTGGGAGCGGTTCCTCCGCCTGCGCGGCGCGCTTTCCGCGGCGCAGGGGCCGGGGTACGGCGTCTGCGAGACGCAGCAGACCGCCTACACGCCGGACGGCGACGTGGCCTTTTCGGTCCTGGTGGGGGGCCCGGTGGAGGACCTGGACGGCCTGCCGCCGCCGCTGGTGGGAAAGACGCTGCGCGCCGGGCGGTACGCCGTCTTTACCCACCGGGGCAGCTTTGCCAAGCTCTTCCAGACCTACCAGTACATCTTCGGCACGTGGCTGCCGGCGGCGGGGGCGGAGCTGGACGAGCGGGAGGATTTTGAGCGCTACAGCCGCGCGGTAACCTCCTTCGACGACCCGGATAACGAGGTGGAGATCTTCATCCCCATAAAATAAGCCGCTTTTTTTCCCGGCGGCCCTACGTTTTCGCGGCGGAGGCGCGTATCCTGATAGGAAAAACAATTGGAGGGAATATTCATATGAGGCTGAAAAAGACTCTGGCGGCGGGGGCCGCCTGCGCGCTGCTCCTGGCCGCCCTGGCCGTGCCCGCGTCCGCCCACAGCGGCGGGCACGGGCACCACGGCCGCGCGGCCGCAAGCTACGCCGTTTGCGCCGTGGAGGGCTGCACAGAGAGCGGCCGCCACGACCACGGCGGCGTGACCTACTGCGGCTACGACCACGCAGGCGGCTTCTGCACGGGCGCCTCCTGCTCCGGCGGCGGCCACCACGGCGGCTGCCACCGCTGAGCAAACGGGAATCCCGGACAGCTTGCAGAAGCTGCCCGGGATTTTTTCTTCCGGCACCGCCTGCCAATCCAAAAACTGGGCCAAAAAAGCGGCAAAATACACAAAATGTTGGAAAGTATACATTCTAATCTTGACAGTTTAGTTAATGATAAGTATATTAGGAATTGCTTAAATGCTAACTTACTTATATGCTGATTCTACACGGTGGGGAGGAGGGAATGAATGCCGAATGTGGCAAAGGAGGCGGCCGCCCTGTGCGCGCTGCTGGCCAACGAGAACCGGCTGATGATCCTGTATCATCTGGCCGGCGGGCCGATGAACGTGGGCGATCTGCACAAGCGGCTCAGGGGCATCAGCCAGTCGGCGCTCTCGCAGCACCTGTCGCTGCTGCGGGCCAACCGCATCGTGGAGTGCGATAAACAGGGGCAGAATATGGTGTACCACATTGTGGACGCCAGGGCAACCCGGCTGATGGAGACGGTCCAGGAGATCTTTTCCTTCGACGCGGGCGCCCCGGCGGATCGCGGACAGAACCCTTAAACAAGCCCGCCCCCCGGGCGGAGTCCAACGAGCAGGAGATGAATGCATTGAAAAACATCGTGATTGTCGGCGCGGGCTACGCGGGCGTCCTGACGGCCAAAAAGCTGGCCAAACGGCTGAAAAAGCGCGACGACGTACACATCACCATCATCGACAAGAACCCCTTCCACACCATGTACACCGAGCTGCACGAGGTGGCCGCCCGCCGGGTGGACGAGGACAGCATCAAAATAAGTCTGGCCAAGGTTTTCGCCGGGCGGGAGGTCCACGTGGTGCTGGACACGGTGACCTCCATCGACTTCGACGGCAAGGTGCTGGAGGGCCAGGTGGGGTCCTACCCCTACGACTACCTGGTTATGGCCACCGGGAGCAAGCCCACCTTCTTCGGCGTGCCCGGAGCGGAGGAGATCTCCTACACGCTCTGGTCCTACGACGACGCGGTGGTGCTGCGGGAGCACCTGCTGCACGTGTTCCGCCGGGCCGCCCGGGAGACAGACCCCGCCGAGCGCCGCCGCCTGCTGACCTTCTACGTGGTGGGCGCGGGCTTCACCGGCGTGGAGATGGCGGGCGAGCTGGCCGAGCTGGTGCCCATCCTGTGCGAGAAGTTTGAGATCGACCCCGCCGAGGTGTCCATGACCGACGTGGACGCCCTGGGCCGCACCGTGCCCATCCTGCCCGAGAAGCTCTCGGCCAAGGTGGAGCGCCGCCTGACCAAAATGGGGGTGCAGGTGCTGCTGAACACCGGCGTGGCCGGGATCGGCGACGACTACATCGAGCTCAAGCAGGACGGCAAGGTCACCCGCTACCAGGCGGGCACCGTCATCTGGACCGCAGGCATCGAGTCCTCGGACATCGTGTCCGAGGCCGCCAAGGCCCTCCAGACCGCCCGCCGGGGCCGCATCAAGGTGGACGAGTACCTGCGGGCCCTGGACCACCCGGAGGTCTACGTGGCGGGCGACAACATCATGTACACCGCCCCCGGCGAGGAGAACCCGGTGCCCCAGATGGTGGAGAACTGCGAGCAGTCCGCAGACCTCATCGCCCACAACCTGGCGGTGGACGTGACGGGGCAGGGGGAGGTTGAGCCCTACAGGCCCAAGTTCCACGGCGTCATGGTCAGCATCGGCGGGCGCTACGGCGTGGCCCGGGTGGGCACCGACAAGCACCAGATAAACCTGTGCTCCTTCCTGGCCATGTTCTGCAAACACTTCATCAACGTGGTCTACTTCATCCAGGTGCTGGGCTGGAACAAGGTGTTCGGCTACCTGAAGCACGAGTTCTTCACCATCCGCAACCGCCGCTCCTTCCTGGGCGGGCACTTCTCCAACCGCACCCCCAGCTTCCTGCTGGTGCCGCTGCGGGTCTGGCTGGGCCTGGTATGGGTGTTTGAGGGCGTGATGAAAATCGCCGAGGGCTGGCTCTCCACCCCCCACCTGTCGGCCTTCTTCGGCGGGGCCAACGGCTTCTTTAACGGCATCCTCCAGTCGGCGGGCTCCTCCCGCCTCATCGCCACGGCGGGCGGCGCGGCCGGGGCGGCCGTGGACGCGGTGACCTCCGCCACGGCGGCGGCGGGGGACGCGGTGGGCGGCGGCGTGGCTATGTTCAGCTACCATATCCTGGGCTTTATCGACGCCATCTTCGTCACCGCGGCCACCCCCGCCACCTCCACCATCTCAGACTACGCCTTCAAGCTGGACGTGGCCCCCATCACCTGGCTGGTGAACCACTGGATCATCCCCAGCGAGGGGATGCAGATGTTCATGCAGGTCTTTATCGTGGTGCTGGAAATCCTGCTGGGCCTGGCCCTCATCGGCGGCTGCTTCACCTTCCTGTCCTCCGCCGGGACGCTGGTGCTCCAGTTCATGTTCGTGTGCACCACCGGGCTCTACCTCAACACCTTCTGGATGATCTTCGCCGCCGTGGCGGTGCTCATCGGCGGCGGGCACACCCTCGGCATCGACTACTACCTGATGCCCTTCCTGAAAAAGCACTGGAAGAACGTACCTTTTGTGAGGAAATGGTATCTCTACAATGACTGACGCGGTAAGAGAAAAACAGGATAAGCTGAGCTTCGACGCGGCCCTGCGGGCGGTGCGGGAGCGGCTGGAGCGCGCCCTCACCCAGGCGCCGCCGGTCATCCGGGCCTACACCGCCCACCTGGCGGGGGCGCAGGGGAAGATGATCCGGGCCCACGCCCTGCTGGCCTGCGCCCAGGGGGAGGACGGGCTGATCGACCCGGACGCGGCTGCCTTTGCCGCCGGGATCGAGCTGCTCCACCTGGCCACCCTGGTCCACGACGACGTGATGGACGACGCGGACACCAGGCGGGGCATCCCCACCCTCCAGCGGCGCTTCGGGCGGAAAACGGCGGTGATCTGCGGGGACTACCTGCTCTCCGCCGCCCTGCGGCTGGCGGCGTCGGTGCCCGACCGGGACCGCTTCGTCCAGCTGGAGCTGCCCGACTACGTGGGCCGGGTCTGCATGGGCGAGCTGCGGCAGAACATCCACAACGGCGACTTTGGGCTGGGCGTGGGCGGCTACCTGCGTATCATCCGGGGCAAGACCGCCGCCCTTTTCGAGTGCTCCTTCCTGGCCGGGACGGTGCTCGCCACCGGCGACAAGGCGCAGCGGGACGGCTACGCCCGTCTGGGGCGGTACATCGGCATGATCTTCCAGCTCACCGACGACTGTATCGACTACAGCCTGGACGCGGCCACCGCGAAAAAGCCGGTGCAGTCCGACTACGCCCAGGGGGTGGTGACCCTGCCCCTGATCCACGCGCTGGCGCACGACCCGGAGCTGCGCGCGCGGGTGGAGCGGGAGAAGCTGGACCCGGACGAGGTGGGGGAGCGGGTGCGCGGGAGCGGCGGGCTGGACTACACCCGCTGGCTGGCCCGGCGGTACTACGGCAAGGCCGAAGCGCTCCTGGAGGCGCTGAACCCCGCGCCGGAGAAGCACGAGCGGCTCCGGGCCATTTTGGAGAAGTCTTACTGCGGGCCCCGGCCCGCTTCCCAGTGCGACATAGGAGGGAACTGATATGAAGAAAATGCTTTCGCTGGGCCTCTGCCTGGCGCTTGCGGCCGCGCTGCTCACGGGCTGCACCTCCAACCTGCCCCGGGGCTACACCCCCTTCGGGCCGGTCCAGTCCCCGGAGACCGCGGCCCCCGAGAGCCAGGCCCCGGCCACCCAGGCCCCCGCGCCCGCGGGCGGCAGCCTGAATATCGGCCTGGCGGTGGCGTCGTCGGCGGGCAGCTCCAAGGCGCCCGGGGACGGGGCCGACGGGCTGGCGCAGATGGACTCCGCCGTGGTGGCGGTGCTGGTGGACGAAAACGGCGTGATCACGGACTGCAAGATCGACGGCGTGCAGACCAAGGTCAGCTTTGACGCCACGGGCAAGGTGCTCACGCCGCTGGACACCCTGGTGCCCACCAAGATGGAGCTGGGGACGGACTACGGCATGATCGTGGCCTCCTCCATCGGCAAGGAGTGGAACGAGCAGGCCGCGGCCCTGGCGGCGTACGCCGTGGGCAAGACGGTGGCGGAACTCAAGGGCATCGCCCTGGACGAGGGGGGCCACGCCGCGGACGCGGAGGTGGCCAGCTTCGCCACCTACTCCATCGCGGAGTACCTGGACGTGATCGAGAAGGCCGTCAGCAACGCCCAGCCCTCCGGGGCGCAGGCGGGCGACAGGCTGGGCCTGGGCATCCGCACCAACATCGAGAAATCCAAGGACGCGGCGGCGGACGCCGGCGGGCAGGCCCAGGCGTACAGCATGTACACGGCCACGGCCTTCGACGCCTCGGGCAGGATTACGGCCTGCATCCTGGACGGGAGCCAGACCACGGTGACCTTTAACGGCAAGGGGGAGATCACTTCCGATCTGGCGGACGACTTCGCCACCAAGAACGAGCTGAAGGACGGCTACGGCATGAAGGGGGCCTCCGGGATCGGCCTGGAGTGGTATGAGCAGGCGGCCAACTTCGCGCAGTACGTCATCGGCAAGACGGCCGCTGAGGTGTCCGGCGTGGCGGTGGACGAGGGCGGCCACGCCACGGGGGCGGATCTGACGGCCTCGGTGACGATCTCCATCGGCGACTTCCAGGAGATTATCAACAAAGCCGCCGAACAGGCGGGGCCCTTTGGCGCAGCCGGGGGTTTGAACATCGGCCTGGCGGTGGTGTCGTCGGCGGGCAGCTCCAAGGCGCCCGGGGACGGGGCCGACGGGCTGGCGCAGATGGACTCCGCCGTGGTGGCGGTGCTGGTGGACGAAAACGGCGTGATCACGGACTGCAAGATCGACGGCGTGCAGACCAAGGTCAGCTTTGACGCCACGGGCAAGGTGCTCACGCCGCTGGACACCCTGGTGCCCACCAAGATGGAGCTGGGGACGGACTACGGCATGATCGTGGCCTCCTCCATCGGCAAGGAGTGGAACGAGCAGGCCGCGGCCCTGGCGGCGTACGCCGTGGGCAAGACGGTGGCGGAACTCAAGGGCATCGCCCTGGACGAGGGGGGCCACGCCGCGGACGCGGAGGTGGCCAGCTTCGCCACCTACTCCATCGCGGAGTACCTGGACGTGATCGAGAAGGCCGTCAGCAACGCCCAGCCCTCCGGGGCGCAGGCGGGCGACAGGCTGGGCCTGGGCATCCGCACCAACATCGAGAAATCCAAGGACGCGGCGGCGGACGCCGGCGGGCAGGCCCAGGCGTACAGCATGTACACGGCCACGGCCTTCGACGCCTCGGGCAGGATTACGGCCTGCATCCTGGACGGGAGCCAGACCACGGTGACCTTTAACGGCAAGGGGGAGATCACTTCCGATCTGGCGGACGACTTCGCCACCAAGAACGAGCTGAAGGACGGCTACGGCATGAAGGGGGCCTCCGGGATCGGCCTGGAGTGGTATGAGCAGGCGGCCAACTTCGCGCAGTACGTCATCGGCAAGACGGCCGCTGAGGTGTCCGGCGTGGCGGTGGACGAGGGCGGCCACGCCACGGGGGCGGATCTGACGGCCTCGGTGACGATCTCCATCGGCGACTTCCAGGAGATTATCAACAAAGCCGCCGAACAGGCGGGGCCCTTTGGCGCAGCCGGGGGTTTGAACATCGGCCTGGCGGTGGTGTCGTCGGCGGGCAGCTCCAAGGCGCCCGGGGACGGGGCCGACGGGCTGGCGCAGATGGACTCCGCCGTGGTGGCGGTGCTGGTGGACGAAAACGGCGTGATCACGGACTGCAAGATCGACGGCGTGCAGACCAAGGTCAGCTTTGACGCCACGGGCAAGGTGCTCACGCCGCTGGACACCCTGGTGCCCACCAAGATGGAGCTGGGGAAGGACTACGGCATGATCGTGGCCTCCTCCATCGGCAAGGAGTGGAACGAGCAGGCCGCGGCCCTGGCGGCGTACGCCGTGGGCAAGACGGTGGCGGAACTCAAGGGCATCGCCCTGGACGAGGGGGGCCACGCCGCGGACGCGGAGGTGGCCAGCTTCGCCACCTACTCCATCGCGGAGTATCTGGACGTGATCGAGAAGGCCGTCAGCAACGCCCGGCCCTCCGGGGCGCAGGCGGGCGACAGGCTGGGCCTGGGCATCCGCACCAACATTGAGAAGTCCAAGGACGCGGCGGCGGACGCCGACGGGCAGGCCCAGGCGTACAGCATGTACACGGCCACGGCCTTCAATTCCGCCGGGAAGATCACGGCCTGCATCCTGGACGGGAGCCAGACCACGGTGACCTTCAACGGCAAGGGGGAGATCACCTCTAATCTGACGGAGGGCTTCGCCACCAAGAACGAGCTGAAGGACGGCTACGGCATGAAGGGGGCCTCCGGGATCGGCCTGGAGTGGTATGAGCAGGCGGCCAACTTCGCGCAGTACGTCATCGGCAAGACGGCCGCTGAGGTGTCCGGCGTGGCGGTGGACGAGGGCGGCCACGCCACGGGGGCGGATCTGACGGCCTCGGTGACGATCTCCATCGGCGACTTCCAGGAGATTATCCAAAAGGCCGCCCAGAGCGCGTCCTGATGCGGATATACCATATGATAAAGCACGGGATCGCGGCGGCCCTGGCCGCCGCGATCCTCTTGCCTCTTGCCGCCTGCGGGCCCCAGGCCCAGCCGTCCGGGCCGGAGCCGGAGCGCACCCGGTATGAGGCCACCTTCCTCACCCTCTTCGACACGGTGACCACCATCGTGGGCTACGCGCAGGAGAAGGAGGCCTTCGCGGAGCAGGCCCGGTTCATCCACGACGAGCTGGAGGTCTACCACCAGCTCTACGACATCTACAACGACTACCCCGGCGTGAACAACATCAAGACCATCAACGAGCAGGCGGGCGCCGCCCCCGTGGTGGTGGACCGGCGGATCATCGACCTGCTGCTGGAGGCCAGGGAGATGTATGACCGGACCGGCGGCAAGGTGAACGTGGCCTTTGGCAGCGTGCTGTCCATCTGGCACGCATACCGGGAGGCGGGCATCGACGACCCGGCCGGGGCGCGGCTGCCGCCCATGGACGCGCTGCGGGAGGCGGCGCGCCACACCGGCATCGGCGGCGTGATCATCGACGAGGCGGCCTCCACCGTCTACCTGTCAGACCCGGAAATGAGCCTGGACGTGGGTGCCATCGCCAAGGGCTACGCCACCCAGCGGGTGTGCGCCGCCGCCAGAGAGCGGGGGATCACCTCGCTGCTGGTGAGCGTGGGCGGCAACGTCTGCGCCATCGGCAGCCAGGACGGGCGGGGGACCCCCTGGAAGGTGGGCGTACAGGACCCGGTGGACCGGGAGAGCGGACAGTACATTCAGGTGCTGGGCCTGGTGGACGAGACGCTGGTCACCAGCGGCAGCTACCAGCGCTACTACACCGTGGACGGAAAGACCTACCACCACATCATCGACCCGGACACCCTCATGCCCGCGGACTACTTCACGGCGGTGACGGTGCGCTCCACCGACTCCGGGGTGGCGGACGCGCTGTCCACGGCCCTCTTCAACCTGCCCTATGAGGAGGGAAAGGCCCTGGTGGACGCGATGGAGGGCACCGAGGCCATGTGGGTGCTCCGGGACGGTACCCAGCGGTTTACCGACGGATTCCTGACCGGCGCTCGGACATAGGGCGGGGGCGGAGGCCCCCGCCCCTTTCTGTGCGTACAGGTGCGAAGATAAGTGACAGGCTTGTGGGTTTGTGCTATAATTTCTTCGGAAATACCGTACCCTGCGGGAGTGAGGAGTGGGGGAGCTTGTCAACTGAAAATCTGGCCGTCCTGCTGGACGCGCTGACCGAGACCAGCGTGTACGTAATCGAGGAGGGGAGCCGCCGGCTGCTGTACTTCAACCGGCGCTGCCGGGACACGGGGCGGGGCAAGGCCGAGCTGGGGGCGAAATGCCACGAGGTCTGGCCCGAGGTGTGCGCAAACTGCCCGCTCTCCGCGCTGGAGGGGAAGCAGTCCGCCCGTATGCTCCGCTTCGACCCGCTGCTGGGGACCACCGTGGACGTCACGGCCAACCGCATCCTCTGGGACGGGCACATCCCCGCGGTGGTGGTGACCGCCACCCCCCACCACATGAATTTCGAGGAGGAGCAGGGCCGCCGGAAGATAGAGCGGATGTACGCACAGAGCCTTGTGACCGTCTTTGACGAGTGTATCGTCGTCAATCTGACGGCTGACTATTATGTAAACTGCCAGAAGGACGCGGTTTGGACCGACATCCCGGAGCAGGGCAATTTTGGGGCGGAAAACCTCAAATACGCCGAAAAAACGGTGCATCCGGCGGATATTGAGGCCTTTACCAACAGCTTCTCCCGGGACGCGCTGCTCCGGGGCTTCGGGGCGGGGAAACAGCAGATCTCCAAGCGCCTGCGCCGGCTGTCGGCGGACGGCGGCTACCATATGGTGGAGTTCACCGCGGCGCGGATTGGGGCGCAGGAGGAGGACTGCTGGTGCGTGCTGGTGTTCCGGGACGTGCAGGAGGAGTACCTGCTGGAGCAGCGGCGCAGCATCGAGATCGGCCAGCTTGCCACCGCCGCCGGGATCGCGTACCAGATGCTCATTGCGGTCAACCTGACCCAGAACACCTACCACATGCTGGAGTACGAGCGCTACCCGGTGCGGAAGCCGGGGGACGCGGGCCGCTTCGACGATCTGATCGCCGGCGAGCTGGAGACGGTACACCCGGACTACAAGGCGGAGTTTATCGGAAAATTTTCCCGCCGCGCCCTGACCGAGGCCTATGCCGGGGGCGCGCGCATCGTAACCATGGAGGTGCCCCACCTGGGGGAGGACGGGCAATACCACTGGAATTTCACCCAGGTGGTGCGGGTGGAGACCCCGGACACCGACGATCTGATTGAGATCACCCTCTCGCGCAACATCGACGGGGAGCGCCGCCTGCGGGAGGAGGCCCTGGAGAAGGAGCGCCGGGCCAAGCAGCTTCTGGAGGAGGCGCTGGAGAAGGCGGAGCAGTCCAGCCGGGCCAAGAACGAGTTCCTCTCCCGCATGAGCCACGACATCCGCACCCCCATGAACGCCATTATGGGCATGACCGAGCTGGCCCAGCAGCACCTGGGGGAGGAGGAAAAGCTGCGCGACTACCTGGCGAAGGTGGAGCGCTCCGGCGCCCACCTGCTGGGGCTGATGAACGAGGTGCTGGACGTCAGCAGGATTGAGAGCGGCGCCTTCCGGCTGGAGGAGACGGAGATCGACCTGCGGGACGTGATGCAGGAGGCGGTGGAGCTGGTCCGGATGGCCGTGGAGGGCAGGGGCCAGGCCCTGAACGTCACCGTGGACGGCGCGGTCCACACGCGGGTGCTGGGGGACGGGTTGCGCCTGAGGCAGGTGCTGGTCAACCTGCTGGAAAACGCCTCCAAGTACACCGGGGCGGGGGGCCGGATCTCCCTGCTGCTGGAGGAGCTGGACCGGGAGGCGCCGGTGGGCTCCTACCGCTTCACAGTGGAGGACAACGGCGTGGGGATGAAGCCGGAGTACCTGGAGCACATCTTCGAGCCCTTCAGCCGGGCCGACGACAGCCGGATCAGCAAGGTGGCCGGGACCGGGCTGGGTATGACCATCGTGCAGAACCTGGTGTCCATGATGGACGGCGAAATCCGGGTGGAGAGCGAATACGGGAAGGGCTCCCGCTTCCGTGTCGCCGTGTGCCTGGCCAAGCGGGACGCCCCCGCCGTCTTCCCGCCGTGCGCGCCCCGGGAGGGCGGGGAGGTGTTCCCCGGCGTGCGGGTGCTGCTGGCGGAGGACAACGAGCTCAACCGCCAGATCGCCACCGAGATGCTGGGCCTGCTGGAGGCGGATGTGGAGGTGGCCGAGGACGGGCGGCAGGCGGTGGAGGCCGTGCGTACCCATCCGCCGTTTTACTACGACGCCGTGTTTATGGACATACAGATGCCGGTGATGGACGGCTACGGGGCCGCCGCGGCGATCCGGGCCCTGCCCATGGAGGGGATCGGCGAGCTGCCCATCCTGGCCATGACGGCGGACGTGTTCGTGGAGGACGCCAATCGGGCCCGCCTGGCGGGGATGGACGGGCACCTCAACAAGCCCATCTCCGTGGAGCGGCTGCGGGACGCCCTGGCCCAGTGCCGGGCGTGGCGCAGGCGCAACGGACGCGGCGGCGGACCGGATTGAATTGTTTTTTAAAAGATTTGTCACAACAGGGCGCCGGGGCCTGTCTAATCAAACAGGAGGTGCTGTGATGAACGAATCGAAACAGACCATAGAACAAGCCCTGTCCGGCGACAAGAACGCGCTGGAAGCCGTCCTGTGCAGTGTACAGGACATGGTGTTCAACCTGTCCCTGCGGATGCTGGGCACCGTGCCCGACGCGGAGGACGCCACCCAGGAGATTTTAATTAAGGTGATGACCCGCCTGTCCTCCTTCCGGGAGGAGAGCAGCCTGGAGACCTGGGTGTTCCGCATCGCGGTCAACTACCTGCTGACCTGCCGCAAGGGCATATTCGCCCAGCGGCCCCTGAGCTTCGAGTACTACGGCGAGGACATCGCCTCCGGGCGGGAGCGGGACGTGCCCGACCTGAGCGGCGGCGTGGACCGCACGCTGCTGGAGCGGGAGCTGAAGCTCTCCTGCACCAACGTGATGCTCCAGTGCCTGGACGCGGAGAGCCGCTGCGTCTTTGTCCTGGGCACCATGTTCCGGCTGGACAGCCGCGTGGCGGCCGAGATTCTGGAGATCTCCCCCGAGGCCTACCGCCAGCGCCTCTCCCGCGTCCGGCGGAGGATGGCCGACTTCCTGCGGGAGTACTGTGGCCTGAGCGGCACGGGCATGTGCGCGTGCGGGCGGCGGGTGGACTACGCCGCAGCCACCCACCGCCTGGATCCGCAGCATCTGGAGTACCAGGCCCTGCGGGAATGTGAGTACAGCGCGGTTTTGTCCTTTACCGACGCCATGGAGGAGCTGGACGAGCAGTCCCAGGTCTTTGCGGCGCTCCCGGCCTACCGCGCCCCGGAGCGTGCCGCCGCGTGGATCAGGCAGCTGCTGGCCTCCCGGAGCTTTTCGGAGGTGCTGCATGGATAGGATTTTGCGCTACCTCTCCCAGCTGGAGCGGAACAACGACAGGGATTGGTTCCACGCCCACAAGGAGGAGTACCGGCAGGCCTGCGGCGACTTCGAGGCCTTCCTCGGCCGCCTGATCCCGGCGCTGTGCGCGCGGGATGCGTCCATTCCTTTGACCGATCCGAAGGACCTGACCTTCAAGCTGAACCGGGACACCCGGTTCAGCCACGACAAATCGCCCTACAACCCCGCGTTCCGGGCCCACATCGGCCCCATGGGCAAGCTGCCCATCCCGGTGGGGTACTATATCATGGTTAAGCCGGGCGGCCGGTCCTTCCTGGGGGGCGGGCTGTTCGCGGACATGTTTAAGGACGCAACCACCAGGATCCGGGACGCCATCGCCCAAAACGGGGCGGAGTGGGAGGCCGTGCTGGCCGACCCCGCGTTCCGGGCCCGCTTCACGCTGGGGGGTGAGGCGCTGAAAAACGTGCCCCGGGGGTACGACCCGGGCCATCCCCAGGCGGAATACCTGAAATACAAGAGCTGGTACCTGGAGTACCCCGTGGCCGACGAAGCGCTGCTGGAGGAGGGCTTCTTCTCCGGCGCCGTGGAGACCTTCGCCGCCATGGCGCCCTTCAACGCATTTCTGAACCGGGCGCTGGAGGGCTTTGAGATGCCGAAACGATAGGAGAGGGACAATAAGTGCACAACGAACTGACGCAGAAGGACATCCAGATGATGCGGGAGGAGCTGGACTACCGCCGCATCACCCTCCGGCCCAAGCTGCTGGAGGCGGTCAAGGAGGCCAGGGGGTTTGGCGATCTGAGCGAGAATTTTGAGTACAAGGCCGCCAAGCAGGAGAAAAACCGCAACGAGAGCCGCATCCGCTTTCTGGAGAACATGATCAAAACCGCGCGGGTCATCCGGGACGGCGCCGCGGAGGGGACGGTGGGCCTCTACGACCGGGTGACGGTCTATCTGGAGGAGGACGGCGAGACCGAGACCTACCAGATCGTCACCACCGTGCGTCAGGACGCGCTGCACGGCCTTATCAGCAAGGAGGCCCCCGTGGGCAAGGCCCTGCTGGGAAAACGGGTGGGGGACCGGGTCCACATCCAGGTCAACGAGCGCTACGGGTATTACGCGGTGGTCAAGGCCATCGAGCGGGGGGCGGACGACGGCACCGTCCCCCTAAACCGCTATTAAAAAAGCAAACGGGGCTCCAAATCGAAAGATTTGGAGCCCCGTTTTGCGGGCGCAAAAAAAGCCCGGCCTCTGTTGAGGCCGGGCTGATTTGGTGGACCCGATGGGATTCTAAACCCACAGATGGTGGTTCGTTTTTCAGGCAATTTCCTGGGTGTGTAATAGCTGCTCTTTATCCAGCTCCACCTTGCCGATAAACTGGTAGTAGATTTCAATGCGCTGGGTCTGACTGCCGTCCTCGTGCTTTTCCCGCTGGTAGACCACGATATGGTCGATCAGCTTATTCAGGATACGGGCGTTGAGGGCTTCGATGTCGGTGTATTCCCGGATCAGGCTGGTAAAACGCTCCGCCCGGTGGTTGGCGTCGCTGATCTCTGCCGCGGCGGTTTCGTACTCCGCCACCACCTGCTCCAGCGCCCGGTACTCCTGCTCGTATCCGGCGGAGAGGGCGGTGAACCGCTCGTCGGAGATGGCCCCGGCGGCATTCTGCTCCAACAGCTTCTTGATGATCCCGTCCAGCTTCTCCAGCCGCTTCTTCGCCTTATTCGCCTCCGCCCGCTGTCCGTTCTGCTCCCGTGCATCACGCTCCAGCTGCGCCGCCGCCAGCATCTCCATGTAGCGGTCGTGGTACCGCTTAGCGAAGTACGCCTGATGCCGGATGTCATCCAGGACAACGGCGGTGAGCTGGTCCAGGGTGATGTAGTGGCTGGAGCAGTATTCCTTGCCGTGGCGCATATAGTACCAGCATTTGTACTGCCCGCCGTCGGGCATGGTCTTGCGGTGGACGGCGGAGAAGGAGAGGGCGCTGCCGCAGTCTGAGCAGTAGAGGAGTCCCGCGAACATCTGTGTCTCGCCGTCCTTTCGCGCCCGCCTGCGGGTGGCCATCTGTTTCTGCACAGTCTCCCACTGCTCCGGCGATACCAGCGCCTCGTGGGTGTCCTCCACGATGATCCACTCCTCCCGGGGCTTTTTCACCGGCTTGCCGTGCATGGTCTTGTTGCCCACGCGGCCCTGGGCGCACATCCCCAGGTAGACGGGATTCTGTAAGATCTTCTGCACGGAGGTGACGTGCCAGCGGGTATCCTTCTCTAATCCACGGCCTTTCAAATAGTCCGGATTTCGCTCCACGGCGTAAGAGTAGGGGTTTGGGAAACCTTCGCTGTGCAGCGTCCGGGCGATTTTGTTGTACCCCGCGCCGCCCTCCGCCATGTCAAAGATGCGGCGGACCACGGCGGCGGCCTCCTCGTCGACGAGCAGGTGGTGCTTGTCCGCCGGGTCCTTGATATAGCCGTAGGGGGCCTTGGAACCCAGGTACATCCCCTGCCTGGCGCGGGTGGCTCTGGCGTCCTTCGTCTTGACGGAAATTCCCCGGGCGTAGTAGTCGTTCATCATGTTCAAAAACGGCACCGTGAGGTTGTAGGCCCCCTGGGCGCTGTCCACGTTGTCGCTGGGGGCGATGAAGCGGACGTCCTTCTGTACAAAGTATTTGTCCAGGTACATCCCGGCCTCGTAGTAGTTGCGCCCGAAGCGGCTCAGGTCCTTGCAGATCACCGTGTTGATCCTGCCGCTCTCAATGTCCTCGATTATGTGCTGGAAGCCGGGGCGCTCGAAGTTGGTCCCGGTGCGTCCGTCATCGATATAGTAGTCCACAATGTGGTAGCTGCGCTGGTTACAGTAGTCGGTGAGCATGGCCTTCTGGGTCTGGATGCTCTCGCTCTCTGTGGCGGTGGCGGCGTCTTCTACGGAAAGCCGGCAGTAGATGCCGGCGTGTACTGCTGCGTTCATGTTGCTCCTTTCCCGGAGTCGACTGCGCCTGCGGCGCCGCCCGGTTCGCAATAGCAACCTGTCCGACACCACATATACCACACTCCGCCGCCAATAGCTACTAAAAAATCAGCGGCCCGCAGCATTGATTTCCTCCTCCTCGCCGTCCAAAATGTCCTCCAACATCAGCGCGCCCAGCCTGCGCTCGATGCCCTCCCAGCCGCAGTAGTGGCTGGCCACTTGAAAATTGATCTTGCCCACACGGACCACACGTTCGGAAAAATGGATCGGGAATATGGCGTCCATGTTCATTTTGA
The DNA here is from genome assembly GCA_022846095.1 of Oscillospiraceae bacterium. NCBI lineage: Bacteria > Bacillati > Bacillota > Clostridia > Eubacteriales > Oscillospiraceae > Oscillospiraceae bacterium. Next base: position 1,541,127 of record AP025583.1, read on the forward strand.
CCAGGCATCCTTCCAACGCTCCACCACAACGCCCCTGCGTTGCCCGTCTGTGCTGCGGAGGGGCCCGCCCTGCCTGCCTCAGAAAAGCCCACACAGGGCCGCACGGGCGGCAGCGCGGGGGCTGTGCTTCCGCCGTCCTGTTTGTTTCTTCTCTGTATTAACTTCTTCGTTATTCTTCTTGTTTTATCCTATCGCTCTGTGACAAGGGGAGGGGCGTCAGGCTCCAGAGGGAGCAGCTCGTAGAAGTTGTTGCGCTGGCGGCCGTCTCCAAAGTTGTGGCTCACCCGGATCAGCGCCTTGCCCTCCAGTTCCTTGACGGCCCGCCCCATGGAGCTGCCGGAAATCCCGCACGCTTTGGAGATGGTCCGGCGACTGGGATAGCACCCGTTTTGCCTGTTGTCGCAGCGGAGCAGGTAACAGTACACGCAGAACGCGATCGGCGTCAGCCCGCGGTCAAAGATCCCGTTGTCCACCATGAAAAAGTTCCCTCGCGCTGTCCTGCCCATCGTCCACACCCCGCTGCAACCTTTTTTCTGCCGTGAGTGTAGCGGAATGCTTGCCCTTTGTAAATAGAAGTTGTAGAATTAAATTATCATTCTCTATTTCGCAAATACCAACTTCGATTTTCCAATAAACAGGAGAAAGATTTTATGTACGCCGTGGACGTTTTCTTTTATGACGGAACCGTGTATCTCAACAGGCGGCAGAGCCTGCGGAGCAACGAGCTTTTGACCCGGCTCCTGAACATGGACTTCGGCTGGGCGGCTGGCCTCGCCAGGGAGCTGAATCAGCTCGCACATTCTCTGCGTCTGGAAAGCGATATGCGGCAGGACGATATTGAGGAATATGACTGGAGAGCCAGCCGCGCCCAGCAGCTGATCCGCCGGCTGGACGGAGTTGCGGGACAGTTGGACCTCTACCAAAAGTCAGTGAACGCAGAATTTCTCTATACCGATAAACTGTTTGACTGCCTCAACCAAATCGAATGGCTCTGGCGGGAGGACGATTGCGATGGGGAGGAGCTCCCCGGCGCGATGCGCCGGACCGTGTTCACGCCGAGCCTGGACCATGAGGTGGACGATCCCGGAATGCTGGATTCCCTGTCCGAGGTGAACCGCTCTTTGGATACGCTGTTCCGCAGCTGCCTCACGTTCGCCCGGAACCTCCAGCTGGTGGAGAGCGTCTACCGGCCTTTGGTGGAGGAGTACATCAACCGGGGTCGGCGGTTCCCGGGCGCCCAGGGGATCGCCAGGGCCTATGCGGATTTTCTCTCTGACCACGGCAGGGGCATGACCGCTGGGTCACTGTTTGGGAACAGCGCCGCCCGGATGACGTATGAGGTGCTGACCGATGGCGCGGGCTGTCCGCTTCTGTGCGAGGCCTACCGTTTCGACACGCTGGGGGCGTTCCTCTACCAGGATTTCTTTCACGGCCTCGCGCACCGCGCCTTTCCCAACCGCTGTAAAAACTGCGGGCGCTTTTTCCTGCTGGCGGGCGGAACGTATACGGACTACTGCGACAGGCCGCTGGCCGGGGACGGAGCAAAGACCTGCCGGGACGTCGGCTCCCGGAAAAAGTACGACGAGAAGTGCCGCACCGACCCGGTCTGGCTGGCCTACAACCGGGCCTACAAGGCCCACTACGCCCGGTACATGAAAAAGAAAATGACCACCGCCCAGTTCGCGCAGTGGTCAAGGGATGCGGCGGAGCTGAGGAGGAGGGCCGAACAGGGGGGTATTGACTTGGAGGATTACAGGCGGGATTTGAAGCTGTGAAGTCGCTGTGACCACCCGGCGCGCCACCCGGCAGCGGATCACCGCACCGTATGAGCGGACGTACACCTCGGCCACCCGCACCCTTTGAACTATTATTTCAGTCTGTTTTATGGATGAAGTATTTGTGCATTTTTAATTCGCGCTCCTCTTGCGCCGACCCCCAAAAAGTGCTACGATTCATTTGCAGAAAACAAATTTTTACAGGACCCGTCCGCAAGACGGGTCTTCTTTTCCAGGGAGGTTAGCAGTATCTAACCGAGAAAATCTTACCCACGCATTAAAAAGAGAGGAGCCTGCCATGTACGCCACAAGGGAAGAACAGCTGCTCTACGGCAGCCAGGTGGAGATCGTAAAGAGGGGGGAGGACTGCACCGTGTACCGCCTTTCGGGTGAAAGCGGCGATGTGGTCATGACCAGCTATGCGGTGTTCCCCGGCATCCGGCTGATCTATAACGACGTCCACGCCCCCCGTTGCGCCACCGACGTATCCCTCCCGCTGGGCAAGGTGATCGAGATCGAGCACTGCCGGGAGGGGCGGGTGGAGTGTGAGATCGACGGCGGGTTTCTGTACCTCGCCCCCGGCGACATTGCCATCCATGGGAAGAACGACGTGAACCGGGAGACAATTTTCCCCCTGAGCCATTACCACGGCATCACGGTACTGCTGGATGTGGAGCAGGCGCCCCGGTGTCTCTCCTGCATCTTGGAGGGGGTGGATGTGCGCCCCGAGGCGCTAATCGAAAAGTTCTGTACCTCTCCCAGCTTTTATGTGCTGCGAAGCTCGCCCTCTCTGGAGCACATCTTTTCAGAGCTGTACACCGTGCCGGAGCGCATTCGGACGGGATACTTCAAGGTCAAGCTGATGGAACTGCTGCTCTTTCTAAGCGAGTTTACCCCCTCGGACGTTCAGACCGGGCGGGGCTACTCGGCGTCCCAGGTGCGGTTGGCCAAGCAGGTGAGCGCTTGCCTTCTCCGGCATCTGGACCGCCACCTCACCATTTCCCAGCTGTCCGAACGGTTCGGCGTGTCGGAGACCCAACTGAAAACCAGCTTCCACGGCGTGTACGGCGTCTCTATCTACACCTACGCCCGCACGCAAAAGATGCTCTCCGCCGCCCGTATGCTCCGGGAAACCGGGCTGCGGGTGCTGGAGATCGCCATGTGCCACGGGTATGACAACGGCAGCAAATTTGCCAAGGCTTTCCGGGACGTGCTGGGCGTGTCGCCCAACGAATACCGGCGCGGGAAGCGGGAGCCCGAGCGGTAAACGTGAAAAGCCGGATTTTTTGGTGTCCGCCGCCCATTTGGAGCCTTCTCCACCGAAACGGAGTGGAGAAGGCTCCCTTTTTGCGGTAACATGGGAAAGAATTTGAGCGCCGGGCGGCGTTTCTTTTTTGAATTGCAGTTAGCTCCGTCTAACTTCAAAACGTCCGGTGAATATTTGGGAGGTACAAGATGAAACAAGAAAAACTCAAGGGGAAAGACCTGATCAACGTGGGTATCTTCACAGCCATCTATTTTGTGATCGTGTTTGCTGTGGCGATGCTGGGGTACATCCCCATTTTCATGGCGCTGCTGTGTGTGCTGGTGCCGGTCATCGGTGGGGTGCCGTTCATGCTGTTTCTGACCAAGGTGAAGAAGTTCGGCATGATCTGGATCATGAGCCTGCTGATGGGACTTTTGATGCTGCTGACCGGCATGGGGTATTACGCCCTGCTGGTGGGGCTGGTGTCCGGACTGCTGGCGGAGCTGTGCTACAAAAGCGGCGGCTACCGCAGCGGCGGCAAGGCCGTTCTGACCAGCGGCATCTTCAGCATCTGGGTCTGGGGCAACTACATTCCCCTCTTTACCAACGTCGAGCAGTATTTCTCCACCCGGCAGGAGTTCGGCCAGGCGTACATTGACGCCTTGACCGCGCTGATGCCCATGTGGATGTGCCCGGCCCTGCTGGTCGCCTCCTTTGTCAGCGGCCTGATCGGCGGCCTGGTGGGCAGGGCGCTGCTGAAAAAACATTTCGTCAAGGCGGGGATTGCCTGATGACACGGGGAATCCTTTCGGCCGGCGGGGCGCGGCGGGGCCTGGTGCTGGACCCCCGCACGAAGCTGCTGCTGCTGGTGACCATGGCGGTATTCGTCCTGGGCGGAGCGGGATTCTCGGAGCTGGCCGTTCTGCCCTATGTGCTCAGCGCCCTGCCCCTGGTCCTCCTGCTTTCGGCCCGTCGGTACCGCCCGGCCCTGGTTTATGCCGCGGTCTATCTGGCGGCGGAGGGGGCCTTCCGCCTGGGGGGGCCTCTGCTCACTGGGCCCGCCTACTTCATCCTGCTGGGAACGCGGGGCATCCTGACCCGGTTTCTTCCCAGCCTGATGATGGGGGCCTATGTGGTGTCCACCACCACGGTGAGCGAGTTTACCGCCGCCATGCTGCGCCTGCGGCTGAGCGAGGCCATCATCATCCCCATGTCGGTGATGTTCCGCTTTTTCCCCACTGTGGCCGACGAATTCTCCTCCATCAACGCCGCCATGCGGATGCGGGGGATCGCTCTCGGCGGAGGCCGCGCGGGGAAGATGCTGGAATACCGGATGATCCCCCTGATGACCTGCTCGGTGAAGATTGGTGAGGAGCTGTCCGCCGCCGCGCTGACCCGCGGCCTGGGCGGGACGGTGCGGCGCACCAACGTCTGTGAGATCGGCTTTCACAGGCAGGACGCCGTGGCGGCGGTGCTGTGCGCCCTGCCCTTTGGTGCGCTGGCGCTGTGCGCCGCGGGTGTTTGGTGAGGTGGCGGCATGATCGAGCTGAAGCACATCCGCTTTCAATATGAAAACAGCGCGGCCGGGACGCTGGATGACCTGTCCCTCACCATCCCCCGCGGTCAGTGCGTGCTGCTGTGCGGAGAGTCCGGCTGCGGGAAGACCACCCTCACCCGGCTCCTCAACGGCCTGATCCCCCATTTTTATGAGGGGGCCCTCACCGGGCAGGTGCTGGTGAACGGCATGGAGGTCTCCCAGGCGGAGCTGTACGAGACGGCCCGCCAAGTAGGCAGCGTCTTTCAAAACCCCCGCAGTCAGTTCTTCTGTGTGGACGCCACCAGTGAGCTGGCCTTTGGCTGTGAGAACCTGGGGATGCCGGAGCAGGAGATCCGGCGCCGTATGGCCCGGGCGGCGGAGGAATTTCATATGGAGGACCTGCTGGGGCGGAGCATCTTCGAGCTCTCCGGCGGCGAAAAGCAAAAGGTGGCCTGCGCCGGCGTCTCCGCCATGGAGCCGGAGGTCTTTGTGCTGGATGAACCCACCTCCAACCTGGATATGGACGCCATCCAGACGCTGCGGCAGGTCCTGCGCCTGTGGAAGGCCCAGGGAAAGGCCATCGTCATCGCGGAGCACCGGCTCTCCTGGCTGCGGGACCTCTGCGACCGGGCCGTCTACCTGCGCCAGGGTAAGGTGGAGCTGGATATGCCCATCGAGGACCTGTTTGCCCTCCCCCGGGAGCAGACGGCCCGGCTGGGCCTGCGGAGCCTGACGGCGGCGGAGCCGGAATTTCCGCTGGAAGAGAGGTTCCCGGAGGTCATGGAACTGCAGGGATTCTGCTTCTCGTACCAGGGGCGGGCGGCTTTGCAGATCCCCGCCCTCACCCTGCCCGTGGGGGCCGTGGTGGCGGTCGTCGGGCACAACGGCGCGGGAAAGTCCACCCTCGCCCGCTGCATGTGCGGGCTGGAGCGGCGCTTCCGGGGCACGGTTGCCATACGGGGCCGGACGCTGGGCCGGCGGCAGCTTCTCAAGGCCTGTTATATGGTCATGCAGGACGTCAACCACCAGCTCTTCTGCGAGACGGTGGAGGAGGAGGCCCGGCTGGGCATGGAGGCTGAGCGCGCACCGGAGCTGCCCGCCGTGTTGGAGGGCCTGGATCTCTCCATGGTCCTCGACCGCCATCCCATGTCCCTCTCCGGCGGGCAGAAGCAGCGGGTGGCCATCGCCTCGGCGCTGCTGGCGGGCAAGGATATCCTGTTCTTTGACGAGCCCACCAGCGGCCTGGATTTTCGCCACATGAAGCAGGCGGCGGCGCTGCTCTCCTCTTTGCGGGGGCAAAAGACCACCCTCGTCATCACCCACGACCCGGAGCTGATCGCCCGCTGCTGTACCCATGTGCTCCGCCTGGAGCAGGGACGTGCGGCGGAGTTTTACCCGCTGACGGCGGAGCACAGCGGGAAGTTTCAAACCTTTTTCCAGCTTCAAAACGATCCGCATCAGGAGGTGTGTTCTCATTGAAAAAGCAATCCGATCTATCCAAGCTGCTGGCCTACGCGGGCCCGTTCCGGGTCTTGACCGTGGCGTCCCGGGTGCTGTCGGCCCTCAGCGCCCTGCTGGCCCTGGCCCCCTTTGTCTGCATTTGGCGCATCATCGCCGAGGTGCTGGCGGTCCGGCCCCAGTTTGAAAACGCCGTGGGTCTGGCCCGCAACGGCTGGCTGGCGGTGGCCCTGGCGGCGGCGTCCATGCTGGTGTATATCGCCGCGCTGATGTGCTCCCACATCGCGGCCTTCCGGGTGCAGGCCAACATCCGCTCCACCGCCATGCACCATATCGTGACCCTGCCCCTGGGCTTTATGGACGCCATCGGCAGCGGCAAGCTGCGCAAGATCGTGGACGAGTCCAGCGCCGCCACGGAGACCTATCTGGCCCACCAGCTGCCGGATATGTCCGGCGCCTACACGACCCCCGTGGGCCTGCTGGCCCTGCTGCTGGTCTTTGACTGGCGGCTGGGGCTGCTGTCCCTCATCCCGGTGGCGGCGGCCTTTGCCATCATGGCCTCCATGACCGGGAAGGGGATGCGCAGGAAGATGGGGGAGTACCAGAACGCTCTGGAGCAGATGTCCAACGAGGCGGTGGAGTATGTCCGAGGCATCCCGGTGGTCAAGACCTTCGGCCAGTCGGTCTTTTCCTTCAAGCGGTTCAAGGCCGCCATCGACAACTATGAGACCTGGGTCATCTCCTACACCAAGGACCTGCGCCTGCCCATGGTGTTCTATACCGTTGCCATCAACGCGGTGTTCGCCGTCCTCATCGCCGCGGGGCTTGTGCTGACGGCGGACGGAGTCACGGACACGATGCTGCTCAACCTGCTTTTTTACATCATCATCACCCCCATCATCAGCGTTACACTGACCAAGATCATGTTCTCCAGCGAGAACAAAATGGTCGTGGCCGACGCGCTGGAGCGCATCGAGGGCGTGATGGCCATGAAGCCCCTGCCCGAGTCCGGCCATCCAAAGCGGCCCGGCGACAATTCCGTCGTACTGGATCACGTCTCCTTCCGCTATCCCGGCGCGGCGGAGCACGCCCTCAGCGGCGTGAGCCTGGCGATCCGGCCCGGCGAGCATGTCGCCTTCGTCGGCCCCTCCGGTGGAGGCAAGACCACGTTGGCCTCCCTCATAGCCCGGTTCTGGGACGTGACGGAGGGGAGCGTCACCATCGGCGGCGTGGATGTGCGGGAGATCGGCAAGCAGGCGCGGATGGATACGGTGTCCTTCGTATTTCAGGACGCGCGGCTGCTCAAGACCAGCATATATGAAAATGTCCGCATGGCGAAACCCTCCGCCTCCCGGGCGGAGGTGGAACAGGCGCTCCGCGCCGCCCAGTGCGGCGATATTCTGGAAAAGCTCCCTCAGGGCATGGATACCGTGGTGGGAGCGGACGGGGTCTATCTCTCCGGCGGGGAACAGCAGCGCATCGCCATCGCCCGGGTCATGCTGAAAAACGCCCCCATCCTGATCCTGGACGAGGCCACCGCCTTTGCCGACCCCGACAACGAGACCCGGGTGCAGGCGGCCTTTACCGCCCTCTCCAAGGGAAAGACGGTCATCATGATCGCCCACCGCCTCTCCACCGTCACCGACGCGGACCGCATCTTTGTGGTCAAGGACGGCGCCGTCGAGGAGTGCGGCAAGCACGGGGAGCTGCTGGAGCGGGACGGGCTGTACGCCCGGCTCTGGGCGGAATACAACCGGAGCGCCGCATGGAAGGTGGGTGCGAGTCATGCTTGATTATCTGCGTCATCGCTTCGCGCTCTCAGAGCGGGGCGCGCGGGACCTGGTACGGGCCTTTGGCGTGTGTACGCTGTACGACCTCTCCCTGATGCTCCCCGTGTGCCTGCTGTACTTTTTCGTCTCCGACCTTCTCTCCGGCGGCGTACCGGCGGGCAGGGGCGGGTGGTATTTAGGCGGCTGTCTGGTGTGCCTGCTCCTCATCGGCCTTGCCACCTACGCCCAGTATAACGCCACCTACCTCTCCACTTATGTGGAGAGCGGCGTGCGCCGGATCACCCTGGCCGAGCGGCTGCGCAAGCTCCCCCTGTCCTTCTTTGGCAAAAAGGACCTCTCCGATCTCACCAGCACCATTATGGCCGACTGCGCCAAGCTGGAGACCGCGACCTCCCACTGGATCGCCGAGCTTGCGGGGGCCATTTTGTCCACCGTGCTGGTGGCCGTGAACCTCTTTTTCTTCGACTGGCGCATGGCGCTGGCCGCATTATGGGTGCTGCCGGTGGCCTTCGCCATCACCGCCGGCTCCTCCGGGGTGCAGCTGGCTCTGAATAAAAAGCAGACGGCGGCCATGATGGCCTGCGCCGACGGCATCCAGGAGTGCCTGGAATCCGTCCGGGACCTGAAGGCCAATAACGCCGAGGAGGCTTACCTGAATGGGCTGGACAGGAAGATTAAGGCCGTGGAGAAGCGGGCTATCCGATCCGAGCTGGGTACTGCGGTGTTCGTGGTCTCCGCCCAGCTGATTTTAAAGCTGGGCATCGCCACGGTGGCGCTGGTGGGCGGACTGCTGCTGGTGGACGGGACGCTGAGCGTGCTCACCTTCTTTATGTTCCTTCTGCTGGTATCCCGGCTGTACGACCCCATGCAGCTGGCGCTGCAAAACCTGGCGGCCATCCTCTCCACCAACGTCCAATGCCAGCGGATGGACGAGATTCTCTCCCACCCGGTACAGACCGGGGCGGAGCGGCTCACCAATCAGGGGTGTGACATTGTCTTTGACCATGTGAGCTTTGCCTACAACAAAGACGAGCCGGTCCTTCGGGACGTGTCCTTCACCGCGAGGCAGGGGGAGGTGACGGCCCTCATCGGCCCCTCCGGCGGGGGTAAGACCACCGTGTCCCGGCTGGCCGCCCGTTTCTGGGACCTGGACGGCGGAACAATCACGGTGGGCGGCATGGACGTCTCCAAGACCGACCCGGAGGCGCTGATGGGGCTGTACTCCATCGTGTTCCAGGATGTGACTCTGTTCAATAACTCCGTGATGGAAAATATCCGCGTGGGCAGGAAGGACGCCGCCGACCAGGAGGTCGTCGCGGCGGCAAAGCTGGCCCACTGCGACGAGTTTATCCGGCGTCTGCCCCGGGGATACGACACCTTCATCGGGGAAAACGGCTCCCAGCTCTCCGGCGGCGAGCGCCAGCGCATCTCCATTGCCCGGGCCTTTTTGAAGGACGCGCCCATCATCCTGCTGGACGAGGCCACCGCCTCCCTGGACGTAGAAAACGAGACGCTGATCCAGGAGGCCCTCTCCCGGCTGATTGCCCGCAAGACCGTCCTCATCATCGCCCACCGGATGCGCACCGTCTCCGGTGCGGACAAGATCGTGGTGCTCTCCGGCGGACAGGTGGTGCAGTCCGGCCCGCCAGAACAGCTCGCCAAGCAGGAGGGCCTTTACCGCCATATGCTGGAGCTTCAGCGGCAGAGCGGCGCGTGGAAAATGTAATCCATATGCGAAACGCCAGGGGGCGCCGGATGATCCGGCGCCCCCTGGCGTGCTTGAAAAAACAAAGCAGTCAGCAAACCATGACGTTTGCTGACTGCTTGATGGTGGACCTGAAGGGATTCGAACCCTCGACCTCTCGGATGCGAACCGAACGCGCTCCCAGCTGCGCTACAGGCCCATGCCTCTGGAATTGTGCGGCGAACACTAAGATATTATAGCAGATTTGCCGCGGTTGTAAAGACCTTTTTTTGAAATCGTGAAAACGATATTGATAATTGGGTCAAAATGATGTATGATAACACTCACGGAAAGCCGGACAGGGCTTTCCGGCCTGCCTGCGGGCGGCGCGCACGCGCCCGGCCCATGGCAAGGCCGCACTAGTCGGGGAGTTAGCGGTGCCCTGTACCTGCAACCCGCTGCAGCAGGGATGAATCCCGGCCCCCGGACTTTTGTTGTGTTGTCAGACCCAGGTAAGCAGCGATGATGGATCGGTCCCGCGCAAGGGCGGCCCGTGAACCGTGTCAGGCGGGGAACCGAGCAGCACTAAGCGGAATCCGTCCTGTGCCGCGGGGTACCCGCTCCTGAGCCGGCTGCCTGGGTAACGGACATAGCAAGAGCTTCAAAGGCCGGTGTGCGGCCTTGCCACGCGCCGGGCGCGGGCATACGGAGAAACCGGAACGGGAAGAGGAGCGACAGGGCGCGGCGCACCGCATCCTCCGCTCCTTTTTTCAAGACGGAAGAGGTGGAGCAATGTATCAGGCCCTATACCGCAAATGGCGGCCCCGTACCTTCGACGACGTGGTGGGCCAGTCCCATATTACCGACACACTCAAGCGCCAGGTGGCCACGGGGCGGCTCAGCCACGCCTACCTCTTCACCGGCACCCGGGGCACCGGCAAGACCACCTGCGCCAAAATCCTGGCCCGGGCGGTCAACTGCGAGCACCCGGTGGACGGCAACCCCTGCAACGAGTGCCCCGCCTGCGTGGGCATTGAAAACGGCTCCATCCTGGACGTGCTGGAGCTGGACGCCGCCTCCAACAACGGCGTGGATCAGGTCCGCGCCCTGCGGGACGAGGCGGTGTACACCCCCGCCGCCGTGCGCAAGCGCGTGTACATCGTGGACGAGGTGCACATGCTCTCCACCGCCGCCTTTAACGCCCTGCTGAAAATCCTGGAGGAGCCCCCGGCCCACCTGATGTTCATCCTGGCCACCACCGAGCTGCACAAGGTGCCCGCCACCATCAAGTCCCGTTGCCAGCAGTTCTCCTTCAAGCGCATCCTGCCCGGCGACATCGCCCGGCGGCTGGAGTACGTGGCGCGGCAGGAGGGCATCGATCTCTCCGGAGACGGGGCGGCCCTCCTGGCCCGGCTGGCCGACGGCGGCCTGCGGGACGCGCTGTCCCTGCTGGACCAGTGCGTGACCCCCACGGGCGCCATCGGGGAGCGGGAGGTGCTGGACGCGCTGGGGCTGGCGGGCAACCTGGAGACCGCCAAGCTCATGGAGCAAATCGGCGGAGGGGACTGCGCCGGGGCGCTGGAGACCCTGGCCCGGCTGTACGGCGCGGGCAAGGACGTGGGCAGCCTGCTGGGGGAGCTGTCCTCCCTCACGCGGGATCTGCTGATCCGCAGGACCGCCCCCCAGGGGGGCGCGGCCCTGCTCACCGGCGGGTACGACGAGACGACGATGCGCCGCCTTTCAAACCAATTCCACCCCCAGCGCCTGGTGCAGATGCTGGGGCTTTTGCAGGGCACCGTGGCGGATCTCAGCCGCAGCGGCAACCGCCGCACCGACGCGGAGCTGTGCCTGCTGCGCCTGTGCGACCCCCTGCTGGACGAGAGCGCGGCGGGCCTGAGCGCCCGCCTGGCCCGGCTGGAGGAGCTGGCGGCCACCGGCACGCTGCCCGCGGCGGACCCGGCGCAGACGGTGCGGGCAGCGCGGCCCGAGCGGCCCGCGCCCACGCCTCCGCCGGCGGATACCCCGCCCTGGGAGGAGGAGAAGGCGCGTGTTGTCTCCGCGGAAACAGCGCCCCGGACTGCGTCCGGCGATGCGCCTTCCGGGGAGCGCCAGTTCCCCCCGGAGGCCCCCCTCCGGTCTCCGGACGGGGATGAGGGCCGTAGAGAGGCCCCCGCGGCGGCGGAGCCGGATTTTTGGCCCGGCCTGCTGGCGGCGGTGCGGGGCAAGGTGCCCTCGGCCTACCCCTTCCTGTCCAACCCCGCCATGGTGCAGGGTCGGCTGGAGCACGGGACGGTGACCCTGTGGGCGGACAGCGAGTTCACCAGGAACATGGTGGGCACGCCCGGCGTGCTGGACGCGCTGTCCAAGGCGGCCTCGGCCATGCTGGGCGGGGAGATCCGCTGCGCGGCCAAGGTGGGCGAGGCCCCGCAGGCCTCGCAGGCCTCGCAGGCCTCGGCCGCGGTTCAGGCCCCGGCGGCGCAGGCGGCGGCCCCCGGGCCGGAGCGGGAGCACGACAACCTGGATGACCTGCTGGCCTTCGGCCAGCAGCTGGACGGCATCGTACAAATCAACGAATAAAGGAGCGTATACAATATGGCGAAGGGATTCGGACGCCCCGGTATGGGCGGCATGGGCGGCGGCATCAACATGAACATGATCAAGCAGGCCCAGAAGATGCAGGCCGACATGCAGAAGATGCAGGCCGAGCTGGAGACCAAGGAGTACACCGCGGCGGCGGGCGGCGGGGTGGTCTCGGCCACCGTGAACGGCAAGCGGGAGCTGCTGCGCCTGGCCATCGACCCGGAGGCGGTGGACCCGGAGGACGTGGAGATGCTCCAGGACACCATCGTGGCCGCGGTGAACGAGGCCATCCGGGCCGCCGAGGGCGACGCGGCGGCGAACATGCAGCAGCTCACCGGCGGGCTCAACCTGCCGTTTTGACAGGACAGGAGGGCGGGCCGCCGGCCCGCCCTCCGTTTCGTGCGGAGGGATCAGCGTGGAGTGGATTTTGGAGACGGGGCGCCTGGGGCTGCGGCGGCTGACGCCGGGCGACCGGGCCGACCTGTGTGAAATTTTACAGGACGCCGGGACCATGTACGCCTACGAGCACGCCTTTTCTGAGCGCGAGGTGGACGACTGGCTCTCCCGGCAGCTGGAGCGCTACGAGCGGGACGGCTACGGCCTGTGGGCCGTAATCCGCAGGGAGGACGGAGCCTTCGTGGGCCAGGCGGGCCTGACGGCGCAGGACTGGGACGGGCGGCGCGTGCCCGAGATCGGCTACCTGCTCAAGCGGCGGTACTGGCACATGGGGTACGCCGCCGAAGCCGCGGCGGGCTGCGCGGCCTACGCCTTTGACGTGCTGGGGCTGGAGGTGGTATACTCCATCATCCGGGAGAACAACGCCCCGTCCAAAGCGGTGGCGGAGCGCAACGGGCTGCGGGTTGTGGGGCATCTGCTCAAGCACTACTACAATATGGACATGCCCCACGACGTGTACGCTCTGACCCGGGAGGCGTACCGGGCACAGGCGCGCGCGCACCGGGAGGGGGAGGACTGAACATGGAGTGGAAGCCGTTCTGGCACAGGCCGGGTATGCGCAATATTAAAACCGCCGTGGCGGTGGTAATCTGCTTCCTGCTCTTCCTGCCCTTCTGGAGCCAGACCTCCCCGGCGGGGGAGGGGGGCGTGGAGATCGGGCCCTTCTACGCCTGCATCACCGCCGTCATCTGTATGCAGAGCTCGGTGGAGCAGAGCGTGCGGCAGGGGGTGTCCCGGGTCATCGGCACCCTGATGGGCGGGGCCCTGGGCCTGCTGGTGCTGGTGCTCTACGACGTGACCGGGCAGCACGCGCTGGTGATGGCCCTGCTGCTGGGACTGGGCTGTGTGGCCATCATCTGGCTGTGCAACACCGTCCGCCGCCCGGCGGCCTGCTCCCTGGGCTGCATCGTGCTGTGCGTGGTCATGCTCAACCACAGCGGGGCCGACCGCTATTTATACCTGCTGATCAGGGTGGGGGAGACCCTGGCGGGCATCGTGGTGGCCGTGGCGGTCAATCATCTGCTGCCCGACCGGCGGGGGAGTGAAACATAAAATACTTCTGAAAAGCTGCTTGTCAAATGAGAGCCGCCAGTATAAAATATCCATACGATACTAGAGAAAGCGAGTGAGTGGCAAATGGAGAAAGCCAAGGTGTATTTTTCCGATTTCCGCGCGCTGCCCGGCACCAACCTGCTGGTCAAGCTGGAGCGGCTGGCCCGCACGGCCGGGATTGGGGAGATCGACTTCGCGCGCAAGTTCGCGGCCATCAAGATCCACTTCGGGGAGCCGGGCAACCTGTCCTTCCTGCGGCCCAACTACGCCAAGGTGGTGGCCGATCTGGTGAAGAGCCTGGGCGGCGTGCCCTTCCTCACCGACTGCAACACCCTGTACGTGGGCCGGCGCAAAAACGCGCTGGAGCACCTGGACGCGGCCATGGAGAACGGCTTCTCCCCGCTGTCCACCGGCTGCCAGATGATCATCGCCGACGGGCTCAAGGGCACCGACGACGTGGAGGTGCCCGTGCGGGGGGGCAGCTACGTGAAGGCGGCAAAAATCGGCCGGGCGGTGATGGACGCGGACGTGGTCATCTCCCTCAACCACTTCAAGGGCCACGAGCTCACCGGCTTCGGCGGCGCGCTGAAGAACATCGGCATGGGCTGCGGCAGCCGGGCGGGCAAGATGGAGCAGCACAACGCGGGCAAGCCCCAGGTGATCGGGGAGAACTGCGTGGGGTGCAGGATGTGCGCCCGCCAGTGCGGCCAGGACGCCATCTCCTACGGGGAGGACCGGAAGGCCACCATCGACCACGGCAAATGCGTGGGCTGCGGCCGCTGCGTCGGCGCGTGCAACTTCGACGCCATCGCCACCCCCAACGACGCGGCCAATTCCGACCTGTGCTGCATGATGGCGGAGTACGCCATGGCGGTGCTGGACGGGCGGCCCCATTTCCACATCAGCCTGGTAATGGACATCTCCCCTTACTGCGACTGCCACGGGGAGAACGACGCCCCCATCCTGCCCGACGTGGGCATGTTTGCCTCCTTCGACCCGGTGGCCCTGGATCAGGCCTGCGCCGACGCCTGCCTGGCCCAGCAGCCCATCCCCGGCTCCCTGCTGGACGACCGGATGCACGAGGCGGGCTTCCACGACCACCACGACCACTTTAAGAACACCACCCCCGAGATCGAGTGGCGGGCGTGCTTGGAGCACGCCGAGAAAATCGGCCTGGGCACCCGGGCCTACGAGCTGGTCACGGTAAACTGAACCGCCGCAATTTAGAAAGGACTGACGACATGGACGTAAAGGACATTCTCGCCCGCTGCGACCACACCCTGCTCAAGCAGGAGGCCACCTGGGCACAGATCAAAGAGGTCTGCGACGACGGGCTGAAATTCGGGTGCGCCTCGGTGTGCATCCCCGCCGGGTACGTGAAGCAGTGCGCCGACTACGTGGGCAACCGCATCAAGATCTGCACCGTCATCGGCTTCCCCAACGGCTACTCCACCACCGAGGTCAAGGTATTCGAGACCGAGGACGCCATCCGCAGCGGCGCAGACGAAATCGACATGGTCATCAACATCGGCTGGGCCAAGGACGGCCGCTGGGACGAACTGCTGGAGGAGATCAAGGCGATCAAGGCCAGCTGCGGCGGGCGGATCCTCAAGGTCATCGTGGAGGCCTGCCTGCTCACCGAGGCGGAGAAGATCAAGCTGTGCGAGATCGTCACCGCCTCCGGGGCGGAGTATATCAAGACCTCCACCGGCTTCTCCACCGGCGGCGCCACCCGGGAGGACGTGGCCCTGTTCAGGAAGCACGTCGGCCCGGACGTAAAAATCAAGGCCGCCGGCGGCATCCGCACCATGCAGGACGCGGAGGACTTCATCGCCCTGGGGGCGGACCGCTTAGGCACCTCCGCCATCGTGAAGCTGGCGAAGAACGAGGTGCCCCAGGGGTATTAAAACGCATAAAAGGTTTTGAAAACGGGGCGGTTCCGGCAATCTGCCGGAACCGCCCCGCTGTATTTAACAATTTTGTAAACTTTTTGTGCACAACGTAAAAAAGCGGTTGCCCTTTGGGGAAACCTGCGTTATAATATCACCGTAAGCTCAGGGAGGGAACGCAGACGATGCACACCGAACTGGGCGATTTGTTTGAAAGGAAGGTAGATAACATTGAAGAAAACCAGTAAGCTGGTCGCACTGATCCTGTCTCTTGCGATGGTGTTCAGTCTGGCTGCCTGCTCCAACGGCGGCAACAGCTCCACCCCCGCGCCCGCGACTCCGGCTCCGGCCACCGAGCCCGCCGGCGAGGCGACTCCCGCCCCGGAGGGCGAGGCTCCCGCCGGCACCCTGACCATCCCCGAGAACGCCTACCTGGCCCTCGTCACCGACGTGGGCAACATCGACGACAAGTCCTTCAACCAGGGCGCTTACGAGGGCATGGTGGCCTTCGCCGAGGCCAACAACATCAAGTACGACTACTTCCGCCCCTCTGAGGACTCCACCGCCGCCCGCGTGGAGACCATCACCACCGCCATCGAGGAGAACGGCGCCACCGTGGTGGTGCTGCCCGGCTTCATGTTCGGCGAGGCCATTGCCACCGTGCAGGACCAGTTCCCCGACGTGATGTTCCTGGCCCTGGACGTGGCCAGCGGCGATCTGGGTGAGGCTACCCCCTCCGCCAACGTGGCCCTGATTACTTATCAGGAGGAGCAGGCCGGCTATCTGGCCGGCTACGCCGCCGTCAAGGACGGCTACACCAAGCTGGGCTTCCTGGGCGGCATGGCCGTCCCCGCCGTCATCCGCTACGGCTACGGCTTCGTGCAGGGCGCCGACGCCGCCGCCAAGGAGATGGGTATCACCGTCGATATGAAGTATTGGTACGGCAACACCTTCGGCCCCAACGACGACGTGAAGGTGAAGATGGACTCCTGGTACTCCGACGGCACTGAGGTCGTCTTCGCCTGCGGCGGCGGCATCTACCTGTCCGCCGTGGCCGCGGCCGACGCCGCCGGCGGCAAGGTCATCGGCGTGGACGTGGACCAGTCCGCCGAGTCCCCGCTCATCGTCACCTCCGCCATGAAGGAGCTGGCCAACTCCGTGGGCGTGGCCCTCACCGCCCTGTACGAGAACAACGGCACCTGGCCCGCCGCCTACGCCGGCAAGCAGACCGTTCTGGGCGCCGCCCAGGGTTCCGTGGGCCTGCCCACCGCCGCCGACTCCTGGAGGCTGGGCACCTTCACCGTGGACGAGTACAACGCCCTGTTCGAGAAGCTGGTCTCCGGTGAGATCGTGGTGTCCGACGCCACCGATACCGAGCCCGCCGTCACCAACGTGACCGTGGACTACCAGGGCTAAGCCGTCCGGCAAACCATACGCGCTAAGGGGCGGGTCCGAAAAGGGCCCGCCCTTTTTTGTGGACTTTTGCAGAAAAACTACCATTTAATCCTTTCACGCCGGGACAAATTCGTGTATAATGGTAAAAGACTTATGCGGGGAGGCGGGAAGCCCCGCAAGAAGGAGTGGTGACATGGATGACTATGTGATTGAGATGCTCAACATCACAAAGGAGTTCCCGGGCATTAAGGCCAACGACAATATCACCCTGCAGCTCAAAAAGGGAGAGGTGCACGCGCTGCTGGGAGAAAACGGCGCGGGGAAGTCCACCCTGATGAGCGTCCTGTTCGGCCTGTACCAGCCGGAGGCGGGCGTCATCAAGAAAAACGGCAAGGAAGTCAAGATAAAGGACCCCAACGACGCCAACGACCTGGGCATCGGCATGGTCCACCAGCACTTCAAGCTGGTGGAGATCTTTACGGTCCTGGACAACATCATCCTGGGCGTGGAGCCCAACCGGGCGGGATTCCTCCAGAAGGCGGAGGCCCGCAAAAAGGTGGTGGAACTGTCCGAAAAATACGGGCTGCGGGTAGACCCGGACGCCCTCATCGAGGACATCTCCGTGGGCATGCAGCAGCGGGTGGAGATCCTCAAGATGCTCTACCGCGAAAACGAGATCCTCATTTTCGACGAGCCCACCGCCGTGCTCACCCCCCAGGAGATCGACGAGCTGATGGAGATCATGCGCGGCTTCACCAAAGAGGGGAAGAGCATCCTCTTCATCACCCACAAGCTGGCCGAGATCATGGCGGTGGCCGACCGCTGCACCGTGCTGCGCAAGGGCCAGTGCATCGGCACCGTGGACGTGGCCGGCACCACCCAGGAGGAGCTGTCCCGGATGATGGTGGGCCGCCCGGTCAGCCTTGTGGTGGACAAGCAGGAGCGCGACCCCGGCGAGGTGATCCTGGAGGTGGAGCACGTGACCGTGCCCTCCAAGGCCCACAAGAACAACGCGGTGAAGGACGTGTCCTTCAAGGTCCGCTCGGGCGAGATCGTGTGCCTGGCGGGCATCGAGGGCAACGGCCAGACCGAATTCGCCTACGCCCTGACCGGCCTGGAGAAGCCCTCGGCGGGCGCGTTCCGCCTCAAGGGCGCAGACATCACCCACGCCCCCATCCGGGAGCGCTCCAAGTCGGGCATGAGCCACATCCCCGAGGACCGGCACAAGCACGGCCTGGTGCTGGACTACACCCTGGCCCAGAACCTGGTGCTCCAGCGCTACTGGCAGCCGGAGTTCCAGAGCCGCGGCTTCATCAAGTTCGGCGCGGTGCGGCAGTACGCCGAGCGCCTGATCGAGCAGTACGACATCCGCTCCGGCCAGGGGCCGGACACCCCGGCCCGCTCCATGTCGGGCGGCAACCAGCAGAAGGCCATCGTGGCCCGGGAGATCGACAAGGACCCGGAGCTGCTGGTGGCCATCCAGCCCACCCGCGGCCTGGACGTGGGCGCCATTGAGTACATCCACAAGCAGCTCGTCGCCCAGCGGGACGAGGGGAAGGGCGTGCTGCTGATCTCCCTGGAGCTGGACGAGGTGATGAACGTGTCCGACCGCATCCTCGTCATGTACGAGGGCGAGATCGTGGGCGAGTTCGACCCCAAGACCACCACGGTGGAGGAACTGGGCCTCTACATGGCCGGCGCCAAGCGGAAGGAGGTCCTGAGCTAGATGAAACAGGAATCCAAATTCGGGCGCTTTTTGCGCGCCCCGGGCACGGTCAGCGCCCTGTCCTCCGTGCTGGCCATCCTGATCGGCCTGCTGATCGGCTTCCTGCTGCTGCTGATCTTCAACCCCGGCGAGGCCCTGGGCGGCATGGTCAAGCTGCTGACCACCGGCTTTAAGAACCCCGCCCGCTTCGCCAAGGTGCTCTACCAGGCGGCCCCCCTGGTGATGACCGGCCTGTCCGTGGGCTTCGCCTTCAAGACCGGCCTGTTCAACATCGGCGCCTCGGGCCAGTACGTGGTGGGCTCCTGCTGCGCGCTGGTCACCGGCGTGGCCTTCGGCTGGCCCTGGTGGGCCTCCATGATCGCCGCCATGATCGGCGGGGCGGTCTGGGGCCTCTTCCCCGGCCTGTTCAAGGCCCTGTTCAACGTCAACGAGGTCATCACCTCCATCATGTTCAACTGGATCGGCCTGTTTTTGACCAACCTGATCTTCTCCAACATCCCCCAGATGCTGGCCAACTTCTGGGGCGACGCCCAGTACGACCGCACCGCCGCCCTGGCCAAGGCCAACCCAGGGGCCATTATCCCCACCGCCGGGCTGGACCAGGCCCTGGGCTCCACCTATATGAATATCAGCATCTTCATCACGATCTTTTTCGCCATCGTGATCTACATCGTGCTGAACAAGACCACCTTCGGCTACGAGCTTAAGGCCTGCGGGCAGAACCGCAACGCGGCCGTCTACGCGGGCATCAACGCCAAGCGCAACATCGTGCTGTCCATGGTCATCGCGGGCGCCATGTCCGGCATCGCCGGCGGCATCTACTACCTGGCCGGCACCGCCCAGTACGTCATGGACAAGGTGCTGCCCGCCATGGGCTTCAACGGCATCCCCGTGGCCCTGCTGGCCTCCTCCAACCCCATCGGCACCATCTTCTCCGCCCTGTTCATCTCCTACATCCAGGTGGGCGGCGAGGCCATGCAGCCCAAGTTCGCCACCGAGACCATCGACATCATCATCGCCGTTATCATCTATCTGGCCGCCTTCTCGCTGCTGATGAAGAACCTTATCTCCAAGGCGATGACCCGCAGAAAGCAGGAGGCCGCCGCCCCGGCGCAGGCCCCCGCCGACGGGAAGGAGGAGCAGAAATGAGCGTACTTGCCAATATTATCAGCGCCACCGTCCTGTTCGCCGTCCCGCTGCTGCTGGTCGCCCTGGGCGGTATGTTCTCCGAGCGCTCGGGTATCATCAACATCGCCCTTGAGGGCATCATGATCATCGGCGCCCTGTTCTCCTGTTTGGCCCTGGCCGCCTTCGACAAGTCGGGCTTCGGCCCCAGCCACCCCCAGCTGGCCATGCTGTGCGCTATCCTGGTGGCCGCCCTGGCGGGCGCCGTGTTCTCGCTGCTGCTGGCCTTCGCCTCCATCAACCTGCGGGCCGACCAGACCATCGGCGGCACCGCGCTGAACACCTTCGCCCCCGCCTTCGCCGTGGTGCTCACCTGGGCCGTACAGGGCCGCGGGCAGACCACCATCCTCCTGCCCAGCTGGATCCGCATCGGCGGGGCCAACGCGGACTCAAACTTTCTCCAGCAGGTGGTCTTTAAGTCCATGTACCTGACCACCCCGGTGGCCATCCTTCTGCTGATCGTGGCCATCATCCTGCTCTACAGGACCAAGTTCGGCCTGCGCCTCATGGCCTGCGGCGAGCACCCCCAGGCCGCCGACAGCGTGGGCATCAACGTGTACAAGATGCGCTACGCGGGCGTCACCATCTCGGGTATGCTGGGCGGCATCGGCGGGCTTGCCTTCATCGTGGCCGCGGGCGCCGGGTTCCAGTCCGACGTGGCGGGCTACGGCTTCCTGGCCCTGGCCGTGATGATCTTCGGCAACTGGAAGCCGGTGCGCATCCTGGGCGCCTCCCTCTTCTTCGCGCTGTTCAAGGTGGTGGGCTCCTATGCCGCCAGCATCCCCTTCCTGCCCTCCTTCGAGGGCGTGAAGTCCTCTCAGTATATCTACCAGATGCTGCCCTATATCGTGACCATGATCGTCCTGATCTTCACCTCCAAGAAGTCCAGGGCGCCCAAGGCCGAGGGTATCCCCTACGACAAGGGCCAGCGCTGAGCTTCCTGCGACCAGTATAGCAAAAAGCGGCGCGGGTTAAGTAGGACAGATGTCCTAGCGCGTTAAAAACACACGGCGCCCCCAATCCGGGGCGCCGTGTGTTTTTGTCTGTGATTTTTTGTGCAGGTCCGAGTCAGGGCGCTCACATAAGGAATGCGGCTCAGGGGGATAAAACGGGCGATTCGTGAATCGCCCCTACGGTACGGGGATGGGACGGATTGCCGCGGGCCTGCGGCCCTCGCAATGACGCAGGGAGGGGACTTGCCCCCGCCGCCCCTTGTTCGCCTTCTCCGCCTAAGCTACAACAACGATGCTGTATCCTGCACACGAGATTTTGCTTATCCGGTCTTTTGCCGCGCCCTATTTCAGCTCCAGGGGCTCGATGTCCACCGCCAGGCGGCTGAGCCCGCCGGGGTCGGCGACGCGCCAGCCGTCCCCGGTTTTCTCCAGCCAGCCCCGCTCCCGGAAGCCCTTCATCACCCGGGAGAGCTGCCGGTAGCTGACCCCCAGCAGCTCCGCCGTGCGGGTCAGGTTCTCCCGGAACACCCCGCCGGGGGAGGTCTCCAGAATATAGGCCGCCATGCGGTCCTCCAGCCGGAACAGGAGGTTGTTGGTGGCGTAGACCGAGTCCTTCACCATTTCCCGGGAAACGCGGCGCAGGGCGTAGCGCAGGAAGTCGGCGTCCTCCAGCAGCGCGGCGCGGTGGCGGGGGATGTCCAGCTCGGCGCACCACGCCTCGTCCCCGTGCACCCGCAGATCGGCGGTGGCGTGGGTGTTGCCCAGGGCCACCTCCACGTCCCCGCAGATCAGATCGCCGGGGTGGCAGAAGGTGAGCAGGTAGGTGCGGGCCTGGGGGGTGGTGATGGACACCAGCACCGTGCCGTCCAGCAGCAGGGACAGGCGGGGGACGGGCTCCCCGCAGCGGCAGATGTACTCCCCCCGCCCGTAGCGCAGCAGCACCCAGGGGTAGCGGCGCAGAAAGGGCATGCGCGCGTGCATGCCGCTGCGGGCAAAGTACCGCTCCAGGGCGGCGGGATCCTGAATTTGTTCCATGTGGGCCTCCTTCCGGCTTCTCCGGCACCATGGTAACCCGTCCGGGGGATAAAAGTCAAGTGTGCGGCCCCGGCGGGGGGCCGCACACTTTAAAAAAGGCTATATGAGCTGAATGCGCTTCCAGCGGCCCCGGGCGAAGCGGATGGTGAACACCAGCGCCCGGACGCCCCAGTCGATGATCATGGCGATCCACACCCCCAGCAGGGCCAGCCCCAGGCCCCAGGGGGAGGCCAGCAGGTAGCTGGCGCCGATGCGGAAGATAAACATGGACAGCAGGGACACCAGCATGGTGAACACCGCGTCCCCCGCCGCCCGCAGGGCGTTGGGCAGGCAAAAGGCCAGGGGCCACAGGAAGATCTGGAAGGCGGCGCACCAGCGCAGCACCTCGGCGGCCATCTCCGCGGCCTGGGGGCTGAGGTGGAACAGCCCCACCACCGGCCCGGCGGTGAAGAAGAGGACGAGGCACATGGAGCCCATGGCGACGTAGCACACGGTGATCAGCTTCTTCGTGTAGGACACCGCCTGCCCCGGCTCCCGCGCCCCCATGGACTGCCCCACCACGGTGATCAGGGCCAGCCCCAGGGCCTGGCCGGGCACGTTCACCACCCCCGCGATGCTGTTGGCGATAGCGTTGGCCGTGATGGCGGCGGTGCCGAAGGTGGTGATGAGGTTGAGCACCAGCAGCTTGCCCACCTGGAACATGCCGTTCTCCAGGCCGGTGGGGATGCCGATGGTGAGGATGCGGCGGACCATGTCCCAGCGGAACTCGAAGTGGGACAGGCCCTGTATGTTCACCGGGTTCTCCGGCCGGTGCAGCAGCACCAGCATGAGCACGGCGGCCACGATGCGGGAGGCCAGGGTGCCGATGGCGGCCCCCGCCGCCCCCATGCCGAAGCCGAAGATCAGCACCGCGTTGACCGAGATGTTGATGACGTTCACCAGCAGGGAGTTGAACATGGACACCTTGCTGTTGCCCATGGAGCGGAAGAGGGCGGCACCCGCGTTGTAGAGGGACATGAAGGGGTAGGCCATGGCGGTGATGAGGAAGTAGACCAGGGCGCTGTCCATGACCTGGGCGTCGATATGCCCGAAGAGCAGGGCGAGGATGTGCTGGCGGAAGATGAGGGCCAGCGCCATCAGGGCGGTGGAGGCCGCCACCACCGCGTAGATCAGCTGCCGGGCGGCGATGCGGGCCCCCTCCCGGTCCTGGCGGCCCAGGTACTGGGACACCACCACCGCACCGCCGGTGGACAGGGCGGCGAAAACCTGGATCAGCAAGAGGTTGATGTTGTCCACCAGGGACACGCCGGAGACCGCCGCCTCCCCCGCGGTGGTGACCATCACCGTGTCGGCCATGCCCACCGTCATCAGCAGCAGCTGCTCGATCACCAGGGGGATGGCCAGCCGGATCAGGGCCTGCCGGGAAAACAGCGGCGGCCGGACGGAGGTTTCCTGCTCCATACCACATCTCCTTTTTTTCAGTAAATTGACAAATTGATATTCTATCATAGCGGTGGGAGAATACAAGCAGCATTTTACACAAGAAACGGGAAAGCGTGAAATTCCGCTTGCATTTTTCGGGGAGATGGGCTATCCTGAACCCAGGGGTTTAAAAGGGAACATCAGGAGGACGATTTAGAATGAAAGCATTCGACACGGTAAACAAAGTGGAGCTGGAGGTCACCCGGGACGACCTCATTCAGCTCATGCGGGACGGCCGCCAGGTGGACTTCGTGATGAAGGAGCCCACCAGCGACGCGGACGGCTACATGACCTGGGACGTGGAGTTCTGGTCTGCGGTGGACGAGCGGAAGTTCGTGCGTACTTACGAGTTTAAGGGGCGCACCCTCTCCGAGTTCAACCACTACAACCTATACGACATGCAGACCGACTTCGACCCCAACAAGGCCAAGGAAGTCCGCATCAGCTAAAGCAAAGCCGCGGGGCGTGGATGATTCCACGCCCCGCGGTTCTTTTCCGCCTCAGAACCGCCCCAGGTAGCGGCTGACCGTCTCGCCCGCCCGGCGGACGATCTCCCCCTCGTCGGCCGTGGTCAGCTCCCCCTGCTGCACCACGGGCACGCCGCCCACAAAGGTGTAGTCCACGTTCCCCTTGAAGCCAACGGTACCCAGCAGGCTCATGGGGTCGAACTGGGCCCCGGCCAGGCTCAGGCGGTTCAGGTCGATCATAAAGAAGTCGGCGGCCATGCCGGGGGCCAGGTAGCCGATGTCGGTGCGCCCCAGCAGGCGGGCCGAGCCGCGGGTGGCCATCTTCAGCACCTCGTACCCCGTGGGGGCGGCGCGGCCGGACTGGAGGCGGTGGAGCAGGTAGCACACCCGCATCTCCTCCAGCAGGCTGGAGCCGTCGTTGGAGGCCGCGCCGTCCACCGCCAGCCCCACCGGCACCCCCAGCCGCAGCATCTCCGGCACCCGGCACACGCCGGAGGAGAGCTTCATGTTGGAGATGGGGCAGTGGGCCACGCCGGTGCCCGTCTCGGCCAGCACGCGCAGCTCCCCGTCGTTGAAGTGGATGCCGTGGGCGTACCACACGTCGCTCCCCGTCCAGCCCAGGGACTGCATGTAGGCCAGGGGGCGCAGGCCGAATTTCTCCAGGGTGAACTGCTCCTCGTCCTTCGTCTCGGCCACGTGGGTGTGCAGCCGCACCCCCAGGGAGCGGGCCAGCCCGGCGCTCTCCCGCAGCAGGTCCCCGGTCACCGAGAAGGGGGAGCAGGGGGCCAGGGCCACCTGGCGCATGGAGAAGCGGCTCTCGTCGTGCCACACCCGCACCAGGCGCTCGGAGTCGGCCAGGATCTCGTCGATGGTCTGCACCACGCTGTCCGGGGGCAGGCCGCCGTCCTTCTTGGACAGGTCCATGGAGCCCCGGGAGGCGTGGAAGCGGATGCCCACCGTCTCCGCGGCCCGGAACTGGGCGGCGATGAGGTCTCCGGCCCGGGCGGGGAATACGTAGTGGTGGTCAAAGCAGGTGGTGCAGCCGGTTTTCAGCAGCTCCCCCAGCCCCACCTGGGCGGCGCAGGAGACCACCTCCTCATCCAGGTTCTTCCACACCTCGTACAGGGTGACCAGCCAGGGGAAGAGCTCCATGCGCTGCACCTCGGGCAGGTTGCGGGAGAAGATCTGGTACAGGTGGTGGTGGGTATTGACGAGGCCGGGGTAGACCACCATGGCGGAGGCGTCGATGACTTGGTCGGCCTGCCGCTGCTCGGGGCCGATGTACTCCACGGCGTCGTCCCGGAGGAAGAGGTTGCAGCGCTCCCAGAGGGTGTCGCTGTCGTCGCAGGAGACGATATAGCGGGCGTTTTTAATGAGCGTGGTGGACATGGCGCGGCCTCCTTTACAGATTTGTGTAACTCCATGATACACGAATCGGAACGCCGGGTCAAATCCGTTTGGACAGCTTGGCCAGCGCGCCCCGCCGCAGGGCCACCGCCCGGTGGGGGCACAGCTCATGGCAGCAGAAGCAGCGGATGCAGCGCCCCGGGTCCACGGCGGCTTTGCCCCCGTCCAGGGAGATGGCCCCGGCGGGGCAGGCGGCCTTGCAGATGCCGCAGCCCACGCAGGCTGTGCGCTCCACCCTGGGCGCGGGGGAAAAGACCGCCCGCACCAGCCGCTCCGCCGGGCGCTTGATGGGGCCCAAAACGTCGAAGAGCTCCCGGTGGACGGTGGAGGGCAGGCGGAAGCCCGGCACGCGCAGGGATTCCAGCGGCGGGCCCACCACGGTCAGATCCTCCGCTCGGGTGGGGCCCAGGCCCCGCTCCTGCGCCGAGAGCAGCAGGGGGTTTTGCTCCCGGGGCAGGCCGATGAGGTACCCGGCGGCGGTATCCAGGGCCAGGGGGTTTTCCGAGGCCAGCAGCAGCCCCACCTGCCGGGGGGTGCCCGACGCGCCGGGGCCCTGGCCCTCCATGGCCAGCACCGCGTCCATAATGCACAGGCGGGGGGCGGCGAAGCCCGCCAGATCCAGCAGCATGTGGGCGAAGGCGCGCTGATCGGGCATAGTGGCGTGGAAGCCCACCTTGCTCCGTCCGGGGATAAGGCCGAAGAGGTTCTTCACCGCCCCGGTCATGCCCATGAACATGTGGGTTTTCAGCTTGCACAGGTCGATGATGCCCGCGCAGTCCAGGGCGGGGGAGATGATCTCCATCCGCTTGAGCACCCGGCCGGACGGGTTGGACACCTCCCGCCAGGAGGCGTCGAAGTTTAGCTCCACCCCTGCGCCCTCCATGCCGGAGACGGCGTAGAGCCTGCGCAGGATGCCCTCGCCGTAGTGGTAGCCCGCGCCGGGGCTGTCCCCCAGCAGGGGGGAGGCCCCCGCCCCCTCCACCAGCGCGGCGGCGCCCGCCGCCACCGCCGGGTGGGTGCACACCGCCGACTCCGGCGGGGAGGGGTTGAGCAGGTTGGCCTTTAAAAAGACGCGCTCGCCGGGCTTGACGAAGCGCTCCATGCCGCCCATGAGGCGTAGCAGCTCCGAGAGCTTCTCCGGCGCGGCGGCGTAGTCGGGGCAGGGCAGGATATATACGGTACTGTCCATTGGCACTCGTTCCTTTTCGTGGGGTTTTCTTTAGCATAGTACGCTCCGGGGCGAAAGGCAAGCAAAAGGTGGGGCGGGGGCCGATGTGGGCATCGGCCCGCAGTCCCTTCGCCTTTTTACCTGAACTGTGCTGAGACGGCGCGGCCCGAAAGGGCCGCGCCGTCTCAGTCCGTCGAAAAGCCAGGTTAACGAAATTTGGTGCGTAAGATACAATCATTGTTGTTGCAACTTAGGCGGAGAAGGCGAACGAACGGCGGGCGATTCGTGAATCGCCCCTACGGGCCTGGAGCAGCGGGCCGATGTGGGCATCGGCCCATACGGAAGTAGGAACGGATTGCCACGGGCCTGCGGCCCTCGCAATGACGGGAAAGGGGCATGGGAGTACGTGCGGCTTTTCAGGCACCTGTTGAACCGCAACTATATTCAAGTTTGGGCAGGTGATGTGCCGCAGGGGCGGCAGCCCTATTTACAGAAAGCAGAGGCCGAACCGAGCCCTGAGCGCGTTCAAGTCTTGCAAGTTACCTGAACCCCACCGCCGCCGGGCCCCTGGGTCCAGGGCCGAAGCCTTGGTTGTTTCTTCCCGGGGTTCTTTGCAAGCAAAGAATCCCGCCGCCGGAGGCCGGGCCTCCAAAAAGACGGATTGCCGCGTCGGCCCCGCGGGGCCTCCTCGCAATGACAGGGTGCGCCTTATCCGCCTAAGTCTCATGTAGTTTACAGGTATTTCTGCTCAAAGTAGTGCCGCAGGGCCTCGTTCTCCCGCAGCTCGGCCAGGGCGATTTCCGCGTGGCCCCGGGTGTAGCCATTGCCCATCATAATGTCCACATCCTTGCCGCAGCCCTCGGCCCCCAGGGTGGCCTTGGTAAAGCTGGTGGCCATAGAGAAGAAGTAGGCGGTGCCGCCGTCCCGCACGGGGAGGATGCAGCTCATCTCGCAGTTCTCGATGTTGACGCAGCAGATGGACACGTCGAACTCCCTGCCGTGGTTCACGGCCAGGACCATGTCCAGCACCTCCATGGGCTTGGTGGCGCTGGCCACCACCGCGTGGTCGCACAGGTGCATGGAGGTGAGCAGGTCGGCGTCCTCCTGGGTGAGGACCACGGCCACCACGTTGCCGATGGGGCCCACGCGCTTCATGGCCTCGTAGCACACCAGCATGCCGCTCTTGCCCGCGCCGCCCAGAATGAGCACCGAGTCGTTGGACTGCACCAGCTTGGCGGTCTGGGCGGGGGCGCCCGCCACGTCCAGCGCGGCCAGGGAGAGCTTTTCGCTGAGATCGGCGGGCAGCTTGGCGTAGATGCCGCTCTCAAACAGGATGGCCTGGCCCGCGATGTCCACCCGGTCGATGTCCTTGTGCACGGCCAGGATTTTTTCAATCTTCAGCGGGGTGAGGGAGAGGGAGACCAGGGAGGCGATCTTGTCGCCCTCCTTCAGGTCGATTTTATCCTTCAAGTCGTCGCCGATCCGGCGCACGGTGCCGATGAACATGCCGCCCGAGCCGGTGACCGGGTTCTGGAGCTTGCCGCGCTCGGCCACGATGTCCATGATCATGGCGCCGATCTTCTCCTCGTCCCCGCCGCAGGCCCGGGAGATCTGGGTGAAGGAGGCCGAGTCCACGTTGAGGGCGCTCACGTCCACCAAAATCTCGTTGGCGTACAGCTCCATGCTGTTGTCGATCTTTTTGGCCGCCTGGGTGAGCACGTCCTTGGGCTCGATGACCCGGTGGGTGCCGTACTTGTTGCCTTTCTTCTGCATGATAACCACTCCTTTAATTCATGACTGCGGGCCCCAGGAAGGACCCTTTCAGGAAAAAGAAGCGCCATTTATGCCCCGGCGCGCAGGGCATAAATAGCGCTTCATGGCTTACCATGACAGGTCGCGGACACTAAGACCGCGGCCCAGACAGCCGGCGGGGCACCCCCAGCTCTCTTCGGCGGGAAAACTATTCACGGTCGCCTCGGGTGCGCCCACCCTTGCCATCGGCCCGCTACCGGATCTCCCGCGCCTCTATTTACAGATTTGATTATAATGCCAGATTTTTAACCGGTCAAGGGGGAAACCGATAATTTTACCAAAATTCCTGCAACTAAAATTGCCGGTATAGAAATGAGACTACGCCCCGTCCCCGCCGTGGCCGGAAAAGCGGTACAGGTTGAGGGCCAGTTCCAGCCGGAAGCGCTCGGCAGGCACGTGCACATCCAACCCGGTGACCTCCCGGATGCTCTTGATGCGGTAGACCACCGTGTTGTAGTGGGCGAACATCTCCTCGCTGATGCGCTTGAGGTTGCCGAAATTGCGGAAATAGCTCTCCAGGGTGTTCAAAAGCTCGGCGCTGCGGGGCTGGCCGGGGTCCAGCAGGGCGCCCAGGGTCTCGTGGACGAAGGCGTCGATCTCCCGCTCCGGGTCGCTGGAGTAGACCAGGCGCAGCAGGCCCAGATCGTCGAAGCAGTAAAGCCCGCAGCCCCGGGCCGCGGCGGCCTTGAGGGCGGTGCGGGCCTCCCGGTCGCTCTGCACCAGGCCGGGGATGTCCGCGTGGGGGCGGCCGCACCCGGCGGTGATGCGCAGGGCGGGGTACTCGCCGTTGAGCTTTTCGGCCAGCCGGGGAAAATGTCCCGCCACGGCGGCGAAGCCGTGGTTGTCCAGGGGGCTGCTGAGGATGAGCAGGTACTCCTCCGCCGTGCGCACGATGCGGGTGGACAGGCCCAGGTTGGTCAGCGTGGACTTGATCTCGTTGGACAACAGGGTGCGCTGGAACACCCCGGCGTATTTGTTCCCGGCGTCCCGCCGCTCGGTCAGGTGGGCGCGGACGATCAGGTGGTTCTGGCTCAGATCCAGGCCGAAGCTCTCCGCCCGGGCCCGCTCCCGGGCCTCGTCCACCAGGTGGTCGGACAGCAGGTGGAGGATGAAGTCGTTGAAGTGCTGGTCCCCGCTCTCCCGCACGGTGCGCTCCCGGGAGATCTCCAGCGGGATGGTCTGGAGCACCTGGGACATGATGCCCTCGTCCTGCTCGGCCAGGGGGCGGTCCACGTCGTAGATGTAGAGGAAGCCGAAGGAGTGGCCCCCCACCTCCAGCACGTGCATCTGGGCCCCGGCGATGATGGCGCTGTTGATTTCGTCCGGGGAGTGGTCGGCGAAGCGGGCGGCGTCCGAA
The DNA here is from genome assembly GCA_022846095.1 of Oscillospiraceae bacterium. NCBI lineage: Bacteria > Bacillati > Bacillota > Clostridia > Eubacteriales > Oscillospiraceae > Oscillospiraceae bacterium. The sequence goes on from AP025583.1 coordinate 1,570,582, forward strand.
TCGGTGAGGCTGAGCGCCCGGCGGTCGTTGATGCTGTCCAGGATCAGCACGCTGCCGCCGGTCAGGTCGGACACCATGCTGGCGATTTCCTCCAGCCCGGCCCCCTCCACGATGGTGCGGGTGAGCATCTCGTTGACCGTGATGGTGCTGCGCAGCAGCGCGGTCTGGCGCTTGAGCAGCTCGTCCGAGACGGCCTTGGTGATGTCGGAGAAGCGCACCCCCATGGGCAGCTCCACCAGGGGCAGGCCCAGCGCGTCGGCCTGCCGGGCCATGGACGGGGGTATGGCGATGTACTGGGGCTTGACGCACAGGCCGGACAGGCCCTTGCCCGCCAGCACGGGGATAAAACCGTCCAGGGCCTCCGGGTCCCCGTGGATGGCGTAGCAGTTGGTGACCATCAGCTCCCCGGCGGACAGCCAGCGGTAGTACTCCGGCGTGTCGCTCAGGTTGATTCCGGTCACCGGGCGCTCCAGTCCGGCGCGTCCGCCCAGCACGCGGCTGCCCCGGAAAACGGGCAGGCTCAACAGCTCGGAGAGCGAGGGATGGAAGGAAAGATCGATGCTTCGGGCCATCAGTTACGCCACCTCCTTTGTACCTATTATAAGCCTAGCATTTTATGGCAGAGTAGATCAACAAACAGTATAGGAGAAACTTTGTGGATAGTCAACATGGAAGCTGCGTATTTTTACATATATAATGTGAAATGTAGACAAGGGAAAACGCGGAAACCGTACGAGATAGGACACATCACACGGATAAAAGGAGGAAATCTAGAATGGCGATTATCGACAAAATGGAAGCTCAGCTGCGTCCCCCCACCATTGGAATGAAGCCCTACGAGGCCAAGGTCATCCCCCTGACCACCGGCGAGGATATGCTGGTGCGCGAGGCGCGGTGGGAGGAAATTCCCCTGCTGATGGAGTGCATGGAGCCGTTGATGAAGCAGCCCAAGGATTTCTATGACATCGTCGCCTCCCGCATCTATGCCGAGCTGCTGGGTATGCTGCGCTACCGTGTGCGTGACGAGTACCTGTTCGTCGGCGCGGTGGACGGCGAGATCGCCGGCATCGTGAACGGCCGGCTGGTGAACGAGAAGGTGGGCATGAGCTACCACACCATCACCCTGAAGCGCGGCGCGCGCGTTGGCGCGCACCTGTTCGCGGCGAAGATGGAGTACCACCTGGACGTGATGAACCAGGACGAGGTGTGGATTGTGGCCGAGAGCCCCAACGGCTTCAAGCGCTGGATGATCGAGTACGAGCTGGAGTCCCGCCCCGACTGCCCCCACGAGCTGGGCGGCGTGCCCACCTACGTGCTGACCCGCGCGCTGTGGGAGAAGCACAAGGCCAACAAGTGCGCCGGCATCCGTCCCGCCTTCGAGGACGTGATCGAGGCCAACAAGATCCTGCATAAGCCCGCGAAGATCAGCGTTTAGGCGCGTGAGCGCAGAAAGGATGGTGCCCTAATGCGAGAAGTAGGAATCGTCGGCGTGGGCCACACCAAATTCGGAAAATCGGATGTCTCCTTCCTGGATATGCTCACCCAGGCCGCCCTGGAGGCGATGGACGACGCGGGAGCCGGCACCGGCAATAAGAACGTCATCGACCAGGTGTTCGTGGCCTCCATGGGCGCCGGGATGCTCAACCGCATCAGCGGCTCGGCCTCCGCCCTGGTGGATACCCTGAATATCCGCCCCGCCATGGCCGAGTGCGTGGAGAACGGCCCGGCTTCGGGCGCCTCCGCCATCAAGCTGGGCTATATGGCCATCGCCTCCGGCCTGTGCGACTGCGTGCTGGTGGTGGGCGGCGAGATGATGCGGGTGGTGTCCGGCTGGGAGGCCACCGACTTCGTGGCCACCATGCTCCACCCCACGGGCGAGTACCCCTACGGCCTGACCCTGCCCTCCTTCGCGGGCCTGTTCACCCGCCTTTGCATGGAGAAGTACGGGGTGGAGAGCCGGGATCTGTCCATCATCTCGGTGAAAAACCACGAGAACGCCTGCCACAACCCCTGCGCCCACATCCAGCGCCACGTGAAGCTGGAGCGCATCAGCGACCCCCGGTACGTGGACGCCACCAGCCCCATGGTGGCCGACCCCCTGCGGCAGTTCGATATGTGCCCCGTGTCCGACGGCGCGGCGGCGGTGCTGCTGGTGGCCAAGGATAAGCAGGAGGAGCTGGGCTTCGGGCACAAGACCTTCGCCCGCATCGCCGGTATCGCCTCCGCCACCGACACCCACTACGTGGCCGACCGGGCGGTGCCCACCGACCTGCTGGCCGTGCGCACGGCCGCCCAGAAGGCGTACAAGATGGCCGGGATGGGCCCGGAGGACATTGACTGCGCCGAGCTGCACGACGCCTTCCTCATCCTTGAGATTGTGGAGAGCGAGGAGGCGGGGCTCTTCCCGCGGGGCGAGGGCCATCTGGCCGCCCGCCGGGGGGACACCGCCATCGGCGGCAAGCTGCCCATCAATACATCCGGCGGCCTGAAGGCCAAGGGCCACCCTCTGGGCGCCACGGGCGTGTCCCAGGTGGTGGAGCTGGTGCGCCAGGTCCGCGGCGAGGCGGAGGGGCGCCAGGTCGAGGGCGCCAAGACCGGCCTTGCGGTCAACTTCGGCGGCTTCGGCAACAACGTGGTCGCCACCATCATCACGACGAAGTAAGGAGGGGTCTGGAATGGAAGAGATGTACGCCTATAAGTGCGACAAATGCGGGAAGCTCCACCACCCCCGCTACGCGGTCTGCCAGAACCCCGACTGTGACGGCCGCTCCTTTACGGAAGAGCCGCTGAACGGCCACTGCAAGCTGCTGACCTGGACGCGGGTGTTCAACCTGCCGGAGGGCTACATGTGCGCGTGGCTGAACTTCGGCATCGTGCAGTTTGACAACGGCGTGACCGCCGTGGGGCAGATCGGCTTCGACGAGCCCCCGGAGATCGGCATGGACCTGGTCTCCACCGTGGGGATCGTGAAGGAGGCCGTGGGCAAGGACTGCTACGGCTTCATCTTCCAGAAACCCTGACGCCGTGACGGGCGCGGGCGCGGTCCGGGGAGAACGGATTTGCGGGGCGTTCCTGGCGGCGCTGGACGGGCGCGAAGTCCCCGTGAAGCTCCACTCCCGCTTCCGGGGTGCGGCCAACCTGTCCACGCCGCTGGGCCTGTTCACCCTGCTCTCGCCGGGTAAATGCCTGCAGCCCTACGCGGTGCGGCTGAAAGAGGATATGAATTTCAGTTCCCTGGAGCCGGGCGCGCTGACGCTCGGCCCCGGGGGGCTGTCCAGGGACGGCGCGCTTGCGGTGAGTTTTGCGGGCGCGCCCGCCGTGGATCTCCACCTGCCGCCCGGACCGGCCCCCCGGCCGGAGATGGCCCAGGCCGTGCGGCGGTTTTTGGCCTGCGGCCCCGACGAGGGCCTCTCCCGGCTGGCCCTGGGCAGGACGGACGGCCCCTACGCCGAGCTGCTGGCCCCCCGGCTGGAGATCCTGCGCCGGGCGGTGCGGGCGGGGGACGCGGCGGCGGCGGCCCGGGCGGCCGGGCGCATGGCGGGCTGCGGGCCGGGCCTGACCCCCTCTTCGGACGATCTGATCTGCGGTTACATCTCCCTGCGGCCGGCCCACGACACGTGGGAGGCAATGGCCACTGCAATCGCGGAGGCTGCGGCCGCGGGGACCAACGACATCAGCGCCGCCCTGCTCACCCGGGCGGGGGAGGGCTGCTTCTCCGAGGACGTGCTCTGCCTCCTGGCCTGCCTGCGCGGGGGGGCGGAGGGCGCCGAGCTGACGGCCGCCCTGCTGCGGGTGGCCAGCTTCGGCAGCAGCTCGGGCTACGATTTCCTCACGGGCGTGTATTTCGGCGTCCTGGACGCTTGCCATAGGAGGGATACGCATTGATTAAACTTGAGGTACGCAAGAACGCGTATTACGACTCCGTCACCCTGATGATCATATCCAAGGATGTGAAGAAGCTGCCCGGCGTCACCGAGGCGCTGGTGGGCATGGGGACGGACCTGAACCGCGAGATCGCGGGCAATATCGGCCTGGACGGCGAGGGCTTCGACGCGGTGACCGCCAACGACTTTTTTGTGGCGGCCAGCTGCGAGAGCGAGGAGGCCTTCACCGCCGTGGTGGCCAAGGTGGATGAGCTGCTCAACAAGAAGGCCGAGAAGAGCAAGGCCGACTACTTCCCGCCCACCCTGGAGGGTGCGCTCAAGATGGAGCCCGAGCTCAACATGGCGGTGATCTCCGTGCCCGGCAAGTTCGCCGCCGAGGTGGCCCAGAACTGCCTGGAGCACGACATCAACGTGATGCTCTTCAGCGACAACGTGACCATCGAGGAGGAGAAGGCCCTCAAGGAGTACGCCGCGTCCAAGGAGCTGCTGGTGATGGGCCCCGACTGCGGCACCGCCATCGTCAACAACACCCCCCTGGCCTTCGCCAACGTGGTCAAGAGCGGCGACATCGGCATGGTGTGCGCCTCCGGCACCGGCGCCCAGGAGGTCTCCTGCATCATCGACCAGCTGGGCGGCGGCATCTCCCAGCTGCTGGGCACCGGCGGACGGGATTTGAAGCTGGAGATCGGCGGCATCATGATGGAGCTGGGGCTGGACGCGCTGATAAGCGACCCCCAGACCCGGGTGATCACCCTGGTCTCCAAGCCCCCCGCGGCCGAGATCGCAAAAAAGATCCTGGATCAGGCGGCCGGGGCGGGCAAGCCGGTGGTGGTCTGCTTCATCGGCGGCGACCCCACCGAGATCGAGAAGCGGGGCCTGTGCGCGGCGGTCTCCCTGGAGGACGCGGCCCACAAGGCCGTGGCCCTCTCCCGGGGGCAGAAGCCCGAGGACTTCACCGGCTTCGCCATGGGCGCCAAGCAGGCCGAGGAGCTGGCGGCGGCCGAGGCGGGCAGGATGGCGGCGGGCCAGAAGTATGTCCGCGGCCTCTACACCGGCGGAACCCTGTGCGACGAGGCCATGAAGCTGATGATCGGCAGGGTGGGCCACATCCACTCCAACATCCCCCTGAACAAGGAGGATAAGCTGCCCGACGCCCGCAACGGCAGGAGCGTGGAGCACACCTTCCTGGACTTCGGCGACGACGAGTTCACCGTGGGCCGGCCCCACCCCATGATCGACCCCTCCCTGCGGGCCGAGCGGGTGGTCACCGAGGCGGGCGACCCCGAGGCGGCGGTCATCATGGTGGACTGCGTCATCGGCTACGGCTCCCACGAGGACCCGGCCCAGGATTTGTCCGAGGCCATCCGCACCGCCAAGGAGCTGGCGGTCAAGGAGGGCCGGTACTTGGCGGTGGTGGCCTCGGTGTGCGGCACCGAGGGCGACCCCCAGAGCCTTTCCGCCTCCCAGGTCAAGCTGGCAAACGCGGGCGCCATCGTCCTGCCCTCCAACGCGCAGGCCACCCGCTTCACGCAGCTTATCCTGGACCGTCTGTAGGGGGGAGGATGGATTATGAGCAAGGTTAACGAGCTGTTCGGGAAAAAGCTCTCGGTGGTGAACTTCGGCATCGAGTCCTTTTACCAGGACCTGACGAAACAGAACAAGAGCGCCGTCCACGTGGACTGGAAGCCGGTGGCCGGCGGCGACAAGAAGATTGCGGGCTACCTGCGCAGGCTGCGCGGGGACGGGCTGGGCGAGAAGATCGCCGAGGCCAACAAGGAGGCCCTCTCCCGCATCCTGGCGGCCCAGCCCGTGCTGGTGGGCATGTCCACCGCGGGCGAGGCCATCCCCGGCATGACCCCCACCACCATCCTCCACGCCGGACCCCCGGTGACCTGGGAGCGCATGTGCGGCCCGGTGCGCGGCGCGGTGATGGGCGGGCTCATCTACGAGGGCCTGGCCAAGAACCTGGAGGAGGCGGAGGCCCTGGCGGCCAGCGGCAAGATCACCTTCGCCCCCTGCCACCACCACAGCACGGTGGGCCCCATGGCCGGCATCGTCACCTACTCCATGCCCGTGTGGCACATGGTCAACAAGGCCTTCGGCAACGACGCCTACTGCACCATGAACGAGGGCCTGGGCAAGGTGCTGCGCTTCGGCGCCTGCGACCAGGAGGTCTTCGACCGGCTGCACCGTATGCGCGACGAGTACTACCCCGTGCTGAAGCAGGCCCTGGAGATCCACGGCGAGATCGACATGAAGGTCATGATCGCCCAGTGCCTGCAGATGGGCGACGAGGCCCACAACCGTAACAAGGCGGCCACCTCCCTCTTCATCCGGGAGATCATGCTCGACGTGCTCAAGACCGACTTCCCCAAGGAGCAGCAGGAGGCGGCCCTGGCCTTTATCAACAACAACGACCACACTTTCCTCAACCTGTCCATGCCGGCCTGCAAGTGCACCATGGATCCCATCTTCGGCATCCCGTACTGCACCGTGCTGGCCACCATGTGCCGCAACGGCACCGACTTCGGCATCCGCATCGCGGGGCTGGGGCCGGACGCGTGGTTTACCGCCCCCGCGGAGCTGGTCAAGGGCCTGTACTTCCCCGGCTTCGGCGACGAGGACGCCAACCCCGACCTGGGCGACAGCTGCATCACCGAGACCACCGGCATCGGCGGCTTCTGTATGGCGGCGGCCCCGGCCATCGTGCAGTTCGTGGGCGGCCAGGTGCAGGACGCCATCAACTACTCCACCCAGATGTACGAGATTACGGCGGGGGAGGGCACGGCCTACAAGATCCCGGCGCTGGACTTCCGGGGCAGCGCCACCGGCATCGACCTTCTGAAGGTCATCGAGACCGGCATACGGCCCATCATCAACACCGGCATCGCCCACAAGGACTACGGCGTGGGCCAGGTGGGCGCGGGGCTGGTCAACCCCCCGGAGGAGTGCTTCCGCAAGGCCATCGAGGCCTGCGCCCAGGCGTGGACCTAGCAGATAGCAGATCGACACATAAGGCCAACATCTGAAGGAGGTAACTGTCATGAGTAAATGGTCCGACATCACGATGTACGAGCTGTCCATTCCGATCGGCGTCAACACGCCCCCCTGGCCCACCTATGAGCCGCTGCAGATGAAGTTCTTCAAGCGCCTGGCCCCCAACGGAGCCAACGGCCAGCTGATGACCCACTCCAACCACGTGGGCACCCACCTGGACGGCCCCCTGCACTTCGACACCGCGGGCCGCGACATGGCCTCCCTGGAGCTGACCAAGCTCTGCGCCCCCGGCGTGGTGGTGGACCTGTCCGACATGAAGGAGGACTGGGGCATCTACACCCCCGAGGACATTGAGAAGCGCGCCGACGTGCGCGAGGGCGACATCCTCATCATCAACACCGGCTACCATATCTACGGCTGGGATTCCCCCACCGCCGACGAGCGCCGCTACATGCTGCGCCACCCCGGCCCCTCCCTGGACTTCATCCAGTGGGTCCGCGACAAGAAGATCAAATGGATCGGCGTGGACTGCGGCTCCGCCGACCACCCCATGAACACCAAGATCCGCGAGTGGGAGCCCATGGAGGCCGAGAAGTGCGACAAGGTCTTCCGCGACAAGTACGGCAAGGCCCTCAACGACATCTATCCGTGGCCCGACCACTACCAGGCCATGCACATCGAGCTGTTCTGCAAGCCCTATGAGGCCATCCACGCCGAGTGCCTGGGCGGCGACATCGACAAGCTGTCCAACAAGCGCGTCGTCATCGGCTGCTTCCCCTGGAAGCTGGTGGGCGGCGAGAGCTGCATCAGCCGCATCGTGGCCTTCGACGGGTTCGAAGACGTGTAATTGCCATGCCTTGCGGGCAGCTCCCGGCGGAGCTGCCCGCAAGCGCCCTTTCACCAGACGCCGCAGGGAAGGGAGGCCGGCATGGAGCAATGGATCGCCTATGGGCTGATGGCCCTTGTCATCGCGGTGATGTGCCTGATCAACGCCCGCAAGGGGCGGCCCGTGCAGGAGGCCTGCGACCGCTTCGGCCTGCTGTTCCTGGAGGCCAGGGACTTCGCGGTGGGGCGCGGCGGGGCCGTGCCCCTGACCGAGATCAACCCCGCCGGGGAGATCCGGCTTCTAGCGGAGGAGGCCCAGCCGGAGGCGGTGCGCGCCGCCCTGGCCCGGGGCAGGGGGGAGGAGATGGCGCGCTACGACGAGCGCCTGGAGGAGCACCTGCGGGCGCTGTTCCGGGCCATCGGCACCGGCGGCCACGACAAGACCCGCTATTTCGACTACATGAACAACCTGTTCACACTCCATAAGCTGTTCCTGCAGGCCTGCGCAAGGCCGGATTTGCCCCTCACCGAGGAGGAGTGCCGGGATCTGGAGCGCTATACCGGGGACCGTGAGACCCTGGTGCGGCTTCTCTCCCAGCGCCTGAGCGGCAGGGGGCGCGAGGCCCTGGCGGGACAGGCGGAGCAGCTCCAGCCCCAGAGGAAGGAGGGGATTGGATGAAACCGTTTGAATACTACGCGCCCGCCACGCTGGAGGAGGCCTTCGCGCTTCTGGACCGGTTCGGGCCGGACGCCAAGATCCTCAACGGCGGCACCGACGTGGTGGTGCAGCTGCGGGATAAGCTCATTTCTCCCAAGGCGGTTATCGACATCAAGCACATCCCGGGCATGAAGGAGCTGAAGTACGACGGCGAAAAGGGCCTGACCATCGGCGCGTGCATCACCATGAACGCGCTGGGGGAGGACCCCGCCGTGCGGGAGCACTACCCCACGCTGGCCAAGGCGGCGCTGAGCGTAGGCTCCAAGCAGGTGCGCAACCGGGCCACCTGCATCGGCAACATCGTCAACGCGTCCCCCCTGGCGGACACCGGCACCCCCCTGATGGTCCACAACGCGGTGGTTGTGGCCCGCAGCGCCGGGGGCGAGCGGGAGATCCCCCTGGAGGAGTTCTTCGTATTCGTAAAAAAGACCAGCCTCAGGCCCGGCGAGATCGTCACCCATATCCAGGTGCCCCCCGCGCCCGGCGCGGTGGGCGAGTTCAGCAAAATCGCACGGCGGCGGGAGGTGGACCTGTCCACCATCTGCGCCACGGTGCTCAAGGCGCCGGACGGGTGGCGCGTGGCTTACGGCTCCGTGGCCCCCACCCCCATCCGCCTGAAAAAGACGGAGCAGCTACTCAATTCCCAGCCGCTCACCGAACAGGTCATCGACCAGGCGGTGGAGCTTGCCCGCAGCGAGGTGTCGCCCATCGGCGACGTCCGCGCCAGCAAGGAATACCGCCTGGAGGTGGTCGGCGTCGTGCTCGCAAGGAGCTTGCGGGCACTGATGTGAGGGGGTAGATCCGTATGAAATACAAAGTGAACTTTTTCGTCAACGACGAGCCTGTGGAGCTCTACGTGGACGCCAACAAGACCATGCTGCGGGTGCTCCGGGAGGAGCTGGCCCTCACCGGCACCAAGGAGGGCTGCGGCGCGGGCGAGTGCGGCGCGTGCACCGTCATCGTGGACGGCAAGCCCATGAACGCCTGCCTGGTGCTGGCCCCCGAGCTGGACGGCAAGCACATCACCACCGTGGAGGGGCTGGCCAAGGACGGGGAGCTCTCGGCGCTGCAGCGGTCCTTCGTGGACATGGCGGCCCTCCAGTGCGGCTTCTGCACCCCCGGCTTCCTCATGTCGTCCACAGCGCTGCTCAACGAGAATCCCCACCCCAGCCGGGAGGAGATCATAGACGCCATCAGCGGCAACCTGTGCCGCTGCACCGGATACGCCCGGATTGTGGAGGCCATCCAGCGGGTGGCCGACGCCGGGGAGGGAGGTGAGGAGCAGTGAAGACGGTCGGAACGCCCTTCCAGCGGGTGGACGCGATTAAAAAAGTGACCGGCCAGGCCCAGTACGTGGGCGACATCATCATGCCCCGTATGCTCTACGCCCAGGTCAAGCGCTCCCCCTACCCCCACGCGAAGATCCTCCGTATCGACACCTCAAAGGCCGAGGCCCTGCCCGGCGTGCGCAGCGTCATCACCGGCGAGTGCTACACCAAGCGCTGCGGGCTCTACCTGGAGGACAAGAACTTCCTGGCCGTGGGCACCGCCAAGTACCGGGGCGAGGCCGTGGCCGCCGTGGCCGCCGAGACCCCGGAGATCGCCGACGAGGCCTGCGAGCTCATCGAGGTGGAGTACGAGCAGCTGCCCGCCGTCACCAACGCCCTGGAGGGCATGAAGCCGGACGCGCCCCTGATCCATCCCGACCTGCACACCTACAAGGTGGCCCCCATCTTCTACCCCGAGCCCCACACCAACATCTCCCACCACTACAAGCTGCGCAAGGGCGACGTGGATAAGGCCTTCGAGACGTGCGACGTGGTGTGTGAAAACACCTTCTACGTGCCCCACGTGCAGCACGTGCCCCTGGAGCCCCACTGCGCCGTAGCCCAGTACGACCTGGACGGCAAGGTGACGGTCTGGGGCAGCATCCAGTCCCCCTACGCGGTGCGCCAGGCGCTCTCCTGCGCCTTCGACATCCCGCTGAACAAGCTGCGGGTGATCTCCCCCTACGTGGGCGGCGGCTTCGGCGCCAAGGCGGGCACCACCCTGGAGGGCATCATCATCCCCCTGGCCCGGCGCAACCCCGGCCGGCCCGTGAAGCTGGCCTACACCCGCGAGGACGAGTTCGAGAACTCCTACGTCCGCCAGGGCCTGCACTGCAAGATCAAGACCGGCATCAACCGGGACGGCAAAATCCAGGCCGTGAAGAACGAGTTCGTGTGGGACGGCGGCGCGTACACCGAGTACGGCGTCAACATCACCAAGGCGGGCGGCTGGGCCTCCGCGGGCCCCTACAACATCCCCAACGTGTGGACAGACAGCTACTGCGTGTACACCAACCACCCGGTGGGCGGCCCCTACCGCGGCTTCGGCATGTGCGAGATCCACTTCGGCATCGAGCAGAACATCGACGAGGTGGCGGAGCTGATCGGCATGGACCCGGCCGAGGTGCGGCGCATCAACGGCCTGCGGGCGGGCGACGCCACCGGCATGGGCGAGATCATGGGCGACTCGGGCTACCAGGACTGCCTGGAGCAGGTATTGGCCGACATCGAGTACGACAAGAAGCCGGAAAACCCGTCCCCCACCAGGCTGCGGGGCAAGGGCGTGGCCGCGGGGTGGAAGTCCCCCAGCCAGCCCACCAACGCGGGCAGCTCGGCCATCATCCGCATGAACGAGGACGGCACCTTCATCCTCATGACCAGCGGCCAGGAGATCGGCCAGGGCTCGGAGACGGTGCTCACCCAGATCGCCGCCGAGGCCATGGGCGTGGACCCCAGCCTCATCACCCTGCGCTTCGGCGACACGGACCACACCCCCTACGAGTGGCAGACCGTGGCCAGCCGCACCACCTACTGCGCGGGCAACGCCATCAAGCTGGCCTGCGAGGACCTGTGCGGCAAGATCCTGGATCTGGCCCAGATCAAGATGGGGGCCTACAAGCGGGATCTGGAGATCGCGGACGGCTGCGTGGTGCACAAGATTTACCGGGACAGGCGGGTGCCCCTGAGCGAATTCGCCCTGGGCCTGGCCTTCCCCGACGGCTCCGGCGTGGGCGGCCCCGCCATCGGCGTGGGCACCTTCACCCTGGAGAACAACCTCAATGTGGACCACGACACCGGCATGGGCCCCCACCCGGCCGCCTTCTGGACCATCGGCTGCAACGGCGCCGAGGTGGAGGTGGACACCGAGACGGGGCACATCAGGGTGCTCAAGATGGTCTCCTGCTTCGACGCGGGCAAGGTGATCAACCCCCTGACCTTCACCTGCCAGTCGGAGGGCGCCATGGTGCAGTCCCTGGGCACGGCGCTCTTTGAGGAGCTCAAGCTCAAGGACGGCAAGGTGCTCAACAAGAGCTTCGTGGACTACAAGATCCCCACCGCAGACGACGCGCCCGAGCTCGTGGTGAAGTACGTGGAGCACCCCGAGCCCACCGGGCCCTACGGCGCCCGGGGCGTGGGCGAGCCCCTCATGGTGCCCGGCGCCCCCGCCATCGCCAACGCGGTCTACAACGCCATCGGCGTGCGCTTCTCCCGCATGCCCATCACGCCGGACGACGTGCTGCGCGCCCTCAGGGAGAAAAAAGAGAAGCAGCGGTAACCGGGTTTCTCCGCCCCCGCCTCCGGAGGGAGGGATGCAGGGCCGGGCGGGGCGGACTATCATAGCAGAAAGAAGAGGATATGTAGGCAATTGTTGGAGGGAGGTATTCTTAAGTGGCTAGAAAAATCGACGTGAGCAAAGGCATATACAATGCCCCGGAGCAGCTCGGCTGGCCCCGGACCTTCGTACTCGGTTTCCAGCATATGTTCGCCATGTTCGGCGCAACGGTACTCGTCCCTATCCTGACAGGCCTCAGCATCTCGGTTACCCTGTGCTGTGCCGGCGTCGGCACGCTGCTGTTCCACTTCATCACCAAGCGTAAGGTGCCCGCGTTCCTGGGCTCCTCCTTCGCGTTCCTCGGCGGCTTCGCCATCGTGGCGCCCAAGCTGGCGGACGGCAGCCCCAATACGGAGATGCTGCCCTACGCCTGCGGCGGCGTGGTCATCGCGGGCCTCATCTACCTGGTGCTGTCCGGCCTTATCACCGGCTTCGGCGTCAAGCGCGTCATGAAGCTCTTCCCGCCGGTGGTCACCGGCCCCATCATCATCCTCATCGGCCTCATCCTGGCCCCCTCGGCGGTGAGCAATGTGCAGACCTGCTGGTGGCTGGGCGTCATTACCATGGCCATCATCATCGGCTGCGCCGTGTTCGGCAAGGGCATGATCAACATCATCCCCATCCTGCTGGGCGTGGTGGGCGGCTACCTCATCGGCGCCATCACCGGGCAGGTGCACCTGTCCCAGGCGGCCATCTTCGGCGTGCCCAATTTTGTCATCGCCAAATTTGACGCCTCCGCCATCCTGACCATGGCCCCCATCGCCCTGGCCACCATGATGGAGCACGTGGGCGACATCTCGGCCATCGGCGCCACCTGCCACAAGAACTTCATCGCCAACCCCGGCCTGAACCGCACCCTGCTGGGCGACGGCCTGGCCACCTCCCTCGCCGGCCTGGTGGGCGGCCCCGCCAACACCACCTACGGCGAGAACACCGGCGTGCTGGCCCTGTCCAAGGTGTACGACCCCCTGGTCATTGAGATCGCGGCCTGCCTGGCGGTTATCCTGTCCTTCTTCCCCGTCGTGGAGAGCGTCATCTCCGCCATGCCCTCGGCCGTCATCGGCGGCGCGTCCTTCATCCTCTACGGCATGATCTCCGCCATCGGCGTGCGCAACATGGTGGAGAACTCCGTGGATCTGACCAAGCAGCGCAACCTGATGATCGCGGCCATCATCCTGGTCTCCGGCCTGGGCATCAACGGCATGGGCGGCCTGCAGCTGGGCCCCGTGAACCTGTCCGGCCTGGCCTGCGCGGCCATCTTCGGCATCATCCTCAACGCCGTCCTGCCCGGCAAGGACTACGAGTTCAGCATGGAAGAGCTGGAGCAGCGCCCCGCGGACGAAATCCTGAAATAGCGGATACTGCAAAACAGGCGCACGGCCAAGGGCGAGGCTCCACAGGGGTATCACCGAAACCGTCCAGAGTAAAACGGGCACGGCTGCTATATCATAGCAGCCGTGCCCTTGTATTTTATTATGCTATTCTATTCCAGCATAGGTTCAGCTCCGTTTTCAAGGCGGAAACTATAACCGGCTGACCGGAACGTAGAGGGAGGTCCTGCCACTGTGGTAGACTTCCAAGTCAATCTTGCCCTCAGCGGTGCGGTAATTCTTGTTTTGCGGCAGCCACTCGCCGAAGATATACTTCCACATCCGCCGGACGTTTTCATTGAGCAGCGTCATATTGCCGTTACCGGGCGGGACAGGAAACACGGCATAGTCCGCAGACTCCACCTCCAGCGGCTCCAGGCCGTCCGGGATAAAATCGGTACTCTGCACGACCGGCCCGAAGAAATAAAATAGTTCGCCTGTGTTACGGTCCGGCTGAATCCACGCACCGATCTCTGTGGGTTCCGGTCCGCTAAGCCGCCGGTAATCCTCCGGGCTGACAAAGGCGAACTCCCTTCCCATCCAGTAAGCGCCGGCATTCAACACATCGGACTCTCCCTGCGGCGGTGAGAGCCGGTACCCCACAGCGGTAAAGGAGGCCAACGAGCGGAATTCCGGTTCTATGCGGAACCGTTCATCAGCCAGCTCCTTCTGATATTCAGATGGCGACAGCCCATAATGCTTCCGAAACGCTTTTGCAAAGCCGGACAGCGTTTGAAAGCCCCGGGCAGCCGCCACGCTGACGGATGATTTCCCGGACAGCAGGTCCCGCGCGGCAGCCGCCATTCTGCGCCTGCGCAGGTATGCGGCCACCGGAACGCCGGTATAGCTGGAAAAGGCATGGCAGAAATGATAGAACGAGTAATCCAAAAGCGCAGCCAGCTCGCCCACCGTGATATTTTTATCAGGGTGGGCGTCAATATAGGCAAGGATTTGCTCCATATTGTCGCTGCGCTTCATGATAATCTTCTCCGTGTACTATAATTTCTTGTTTCTCTCGGGAATTCATCGCTTTTTACTTGGAATAGAAAAACACCCGCATGGCGCCGTCGCGGCCGGATAGGATCTCGGCCTCCACTTCATAGAGGGCCCGCAGGAAATCCGTCGTCAGCAGCTCCCGCGGAGCGCCGTGGCCTACGATGACGCCGTCCTTCATGGCGTACAGCCGGTCACAGTAGGCCGCGGCCAGATTCAGGTCGTGAATCGCCGCGACCACGGTGCAGCCGCTTTTTCGCACCAGCTCCATGAGCTGCAGCTGGTACTTGATATCCAGGTGGTTGGTGGGCTCATCCAGCACCAGCACGGCGGTCTGTTGGGCCAGGGCGCGGGCGATGAGCACCCGCTGCTTCTCCCCGCCGGACAGCGTGATGAAGCCCTGCTTCCGGAGAGGCGACAGCCCGGTGAGGTCAAGGATCTCACCCACCAGCGCCCAGTCCTCCCGGCTGTCGGTTTCCAGCAGGCGCTTGCGGGCCTGCCGGCCCATCATCACAACTTCTTCCACCGTAAAGTCAAAGGCGGCCTCCTGCTCCTGCACCATGACGGCCATGCGCTGGGCCATCTCCCGGTTGCTCATGGACAGCAGGTCCTCGCCGCACAGGGTGATGGCGCCCCTTTGGGGGCGCAGGACTTTATACAGGTTCTTCAGGAAGGTGGACTTGCCGCTGCCGTTGGGTCCGATGAGGCCGACAAATTCCCCCTCTGTCACCTGAAAATCCACGCCGCGGAGGATCTCGCGGCTGCCGGCGGCGTAATGTATCTCGTTTGCGGTAATCACAGCGGTACCCTCCAGCTAAAACTCATAGCGCCGGACGCGGATCATCCACAGGAACAGGGGCGCTCCCAGGAAGGCCGTCAGAATGCCGATGGGAAGCTCCGCCGGCGGCTTGATCATGCGGGCGCCCACATCCACCCAGATGAGAAAGATCGCGCCGGTGAGCATCGAGATCGGGATCAGCTTCCGGTGGTCCGGCCCCACCACGGAGCGGACCAGGTGGGGAATCACCAGCCCCACAAAGCCGATGCAGCCGCTGACCGCCACGGAAGAGGCGGTCAAAAGGGCCGTTATGACAATCAGCAGATTGCGAACGACATTCAGGTTGACGCCCAGGGTGATGGCGGAGCTATCCCCCATCATCATGGCGTTGAGGGACTTCGACAGCGCCAGCATCAGGAGGAAGGCCGGGGGCACCAGGCAGAGCAGCAGGGGCAGATCCTCCCATTCGGCGCTGCCAAGGCCGCCCAGCATCCAGAAGGTCGCCTCCCGGACGGCGGCGTCATCCGGTGCGGTGTAGACGATGTAGTTGGTGAAGGCCTGAAACATGGCCGAAACTGCGACGCCCACCAAAATCAGGCGGATGGGGGTGACAGAGCCGCGGCTTTTGGCCAGGAGATAGACCAGCAGGATGGAAACCAGCGCACCGGCAAAGGCGCCCATGGATACGGACAGCTTTCCCAGCACCGGAACGGACACGCCCAGCAGCATCGCCAGCACGGCACCCAGGGAGGCACCGGAGGAGATCCCCAGCACATACGGCTCTGCCAGCGGATTTTTGGTGAAGGCCTGCATGCCGACGCCGGAGAGCGTCAGCGCCGCCCCGATCAGCGCGCCCAGCAGAACCCGGGGCGCACGAAGGAACCAGACGATGTTCTGCGTGCTCTCCCGGATGCTCTCCAGCGGCGCTGTCTGACCGGTAAAAATCCCGGACAGGCGGTGGAACATCACCCGGTAGACGTCGGAAAAGCGGATGGAAACCGGCCCTAATCCGATGCCGAGAATGACGGAAACGACGAGCAGGCCAAGCAGAACCAAACAGGATGCCAGCGTATGCCGCTTCACCAGGTTGCAGAATCGCTTCATCGCTTCAAATCAAAAGCAGTCGGGATGGAACGCCTGCGCGAATTTCTCCACGGTGTCGCCGGTCATGGAGCTGGCAAATACTTCGCACAGCTTGACGGAGATAATCCGGTCGTTCTGGATGGCGGGCACCGTAGCCAGAGCGGGGTTTTCCTTCAGCTGGGCAATCTTCTCATCCAGAGAGGTGTCGCCGTAGTCGTTGATGACGATGACTTCCGGGGCGCGCTCCACAACGCTCTCCCAACTGACGGTGGCCCAGGTAGTGTCCAGGTCGTTGAAGATGTTGGTGCCGCCGGCGTGCTCAATGAGCTTGGAGGTAAAGTTGTTGCCGCAGGTGTAGGCACCTTCCTCCTGCGCCATATCAAAGACGAAGACCTTCGTGGCCTCCTGGCCGGCAACCGCCTCCTCTGCGGCGGCAATCTGGGCCTTCATGGCGCTGACGATCTCCTCCGCCTTGTCCTCCACCTGGAAGATGCGGCCGAGATTGTAGAAATCCTCATACACCACATCCACGTCCGCACCCACGGTATAGCCCTCGATGGAGGACAGGGACATGATGCCGTACTGGGAGAGGGTGTCATGCTCGGTGTTGTACTTTTCGGTAAAAGAGCTGGAGCGGCCGTAGACGAAGTCCGGCTCCAAATCCAAAATGGTTTCCAGAGAGATATAGGTTTCCGCTACCGAAGGGATGGCCTTATACTCGGCGTCCCATTGGGGGTTAATATCGGAGTTGGTATAGGCTGTGGCGATGATTTTGTCCCCAAGGCCCAAAGCCATCAGCTGGTCGCCCGCATTGGCGTTGGCCGCGATGACCCGCTCCGGCACATGGGTAAAGGTAACCTCCGCGCCGTCCTTGGTGGTCAGGGTAAAGGGGAAGCCGCTCTCCGTTTCTGTACCGTCGTCCGTCACAGTGGGTTCTTCCGTTTGGGAATTGCCACTGTCTGTGTTGTCCGTCTGGTTTTGGGATGCTGTGCCGCAGGCGGACAGGCTCAGCAGGAGCAGCAGCGTCAGGAACATGGCTGTCAGTCGTTTCATGACAAAGAATCTCCTTCTATTCACATGGTTTTCTCTAAATATATGGTATGAGGAATCGTATCTTGGCTGCGTGTCCCCTCCTTCTTGGGTCAAAATTGCCGCAAAAAAGCCCTGCTTTCGTCGGCAGAAAGCAGGACTGTGGCCGCTGGGCGGAATAAGAAATATTCCCTCCGCATCAGCGGCATACAGATGGACTCTTTCTGCGGAAGACTCCCATCTTTTCAGCACAGGCAGCAGGTTTCCTGACTTATGGATCGTCGCCGGGCCGCGTCTTCTCGCGAATATCGCAATGACATATGCGGCCGGCTCCCCATTTACAGTGACCGGATCGTTCGGGATTCCCACCCGATTCCCTTTTACCCGCCAATGGCGGCACTGCGTGGGCTATTCAGCTGTTGTGGTTCAGCGTCCCTTATCTTACCACGTTTGCAGGATTTGTCAAGCGCAATCCAGCCTGCGGCAATGCCTGCCGGTATCAATTCGCCGGTGATGGCGAAATGCGGACACCCGGCGCACCACTGAATTCGCAAGAACGGACACTTGTTTTTAGCAAAATTTGAAATAAAATAAAGATGCAGTCAGTCCTGCGGGGCATATACGGAGCAGCAAGCCCATGCGTGTTGACGCAGGAGCCGCATACAAAAAGGAATCATGAAGGGCCATGGCCCTTCATGCGTGGGTTACACCCACGCATGATTTCCCTCTGTCATAGGAAACCCAGACAACTGCATAGAGAAGATCCGGCTTTTGTGGCAAATGCGCGACCCGTTCCGGAGTGCCGGAGCGGACACGCATCCTTGTTCGGCTGAACAAGGGAATCAGGTGAAATTCCTGTACATGTTTTGCAGCAGGAACCGCAGCGAAAGCGGCGGCGACGTGCAATTCCATAGCTGTGATTGTGAAGTATATCCGTTTTCTGTGAAAACGGGCCACTGAGGAAGCCTAAGGGGGCGGAGGGCATGCGCAAGTCAGAATAACAAGGACAAGCAGACAAAGAGAGCGGGTTGTGGGAAAGTTCAAAACTTATCCTACTTTTTGTGAGCATGTTTTGTGGATTACCGGGTGAAACAGCTTTGTGCTGTGTAGCCCAGTACTTTTTTGAGAATTGATCTGGCTGTGGCCAGGTGTGTTTTGATGCAATCAAAGCATACCAATATGCTTTAAATAATGTAGCGATTAAAGGAAAGAGGGTCGAGTGCTATGAAAAAAATCATTCGCAGTGTTCTGTTGCTCGTATTGTCGCTGACGGTGCTGCTTATACCAGCTCTTGCGGCCGACTGGCCGCAGTTTTTGGGAGATCCGGGGGCGCAGGGAGTATCCGACGGCCACAGCGCGGTCAGCGGCGCAGATCTGATGCTGCGATGGGAGAAGAATACCGGAAACACCTGGGATGATGTACCAGGGACTCCCATTGTAATGGGAGATTTTGTCTATTATTACAGCTCTCAATATCTGAGAAAACTGGATCTGGCCACGGGGGAAGAAGTGAAAACTGCCAGGATTTATGGCGAGCCGGTAAACCAGTTTTTTATTGATATCGCTTTCGGCGACGGTATGATTTTTGTGCCCTGTCAGGTCAACAATCTGGACGACGGTACCGGCGTGAACGGCTGCTTTTTCCGTGTGTTTGACGCCGACACGCTGGAACAACTTTATGTTACAGAGTCCATAGCCACCGGACAGATGCAGTCGCCAGTTATGTACCATAATGGTTATTTTGTGACTGGCACCTATGGCCGTAACGGCGTTTACGCCTGCTTCACAGCAAAAGATGAGGATACCGCACGCGGCGATGAGGTGAAAAAAGCAGAATGGATTGTGGAATCTGACAGCAAATACGGCTTCAGCTTCAACGGCGCGGCGTTTGTGGGAAAGCACTGCTATTTTGGCTGTGGCAGTACGCTTTATGTGGTCGACTATAAGACCGGCGATACACGTACCTTTGATATCGGCGAAGGTTATGCGATAAAATCCACCATTACATATAGTGCTGAGACCGAGAGATTGTATGTGGCTTCCAATCATCCCACAGATGGTGCATCCATATTCTCCTATGCGCTGACTGCTGCTGGAATGCCCGATCCAACGACGGCGTTGGAGTGGGTATCACATACAAAGGGCGGCGGCACACAGTCCACGCCGGTCGTGCATAATGGCCGGCTTTACATCGGCGGCGGCGGGTATACCATGGGCTCCGCAGAGCCATTTCATGTGATTGATGCGGAAACCATGAAGGAGATCTATTCTGTTCCCATTCTGACTAAGGGATCCGCAGGCATTTCTACGGCATATGCCACAGACGAGAACGGCCAAATGATTTATCTGTATCTGGTCCCCTATGCGCCTAAGGATGAAACAGTATCTCAGATGTGGATTTTGACGGACCGCCAGGGACAGACAAAACCGGAATATGAAATTGTGGATGGGATCGGCCGCAGGCAATACTGCTCCCAGAGCGTGATCGTTGCGAAAGACGGCTCCCTGATTTGGTATAACGACGCAGGACGGATTTACTGCTATGAGAACGCGGCAAACATGGAGCCCGGCATATTTCGCGATACAAAGAACCACTGGGCAAAGGACCAGATTGCGTTGCTGGCAGGCGAGGATATCCTCAATGGAACGGGAGACGGCTATTTCTCCCCGGAGACGAAGGTGACCCGTTCCCAGTTTGTGCAGATGCTTTCCAAATTCTCAGGCGAAGATTGTTCTGCATATACAACTGATGAGTTTGCTGATGTCGGTTCCGGTGACTGGTATGCTCCGGCGGTTGCTTGGGCTGTTGAGCATGGGATTACCACAGGCAGCGGAAACGGACTTTTCTCGCCCAATGCACCAATCACACGGCAGGATATGGCGGTTATGCTCCAGCGGTATGTGGAGAAAGTAGCCAAGGAAGAGCTGCCGCAGGAAAATGCGATACTGGAGTTTACAGATGCATCGTCCATCGCAGTCTATGCGAAAGATGCGGTGGCAGCAATGCAGACGGCCGGCATCATCAATGGCATTTCCGACGGCGGCAGTTATCGTTTTGCGCCTGAGGCTCAGGCCACCCGCGCCCAGGCTGCTTCCATGATTGCGGGGCTATATCATGTGCTTTACGGACAGGATTGATTATTTTTATGAAGAAAAAGCAAATCAGAGCCATTGCGATTGCCGCAATTGCTTTGGTGTTTTTGGGACTTGGGATTGCACAACTAAAGATCGAACCGGCCGAGAATAGTGTGCCTTCCACATCGCCGGGAACGCTTTCTGATAAACCTGATGATAAGCAGCCGGAACTCTTCGATGATGCGCAGCAGCCGGATGACGTAGACCAGCCTGCTGAAGCTGAAAGCTCAGATAAGGTTGAGCAGTCTGCCGGGGTTAAGCAGCCGGAACAAGCGGAGCAGCCCGCTGTGATTGAAGAACCAGATCCGGTTGAACAGCCAGAACAAATAGAACAGCCGCCTGTAATTGAAGAACCAAAGCAGCCGGAACAGGCACCTGTTGTTGAGGAGCCGAAGCAGCCGGAACAACCAGCAGAGACCGAATCTCCGGCGCTGCCTCCTGAACCCCCGGAGGAATCAGTGATTCATACCTGTACACTGGAGATTCGGTGCGATACAGTGGTGGATACATCCAAGCTAGAGAACGAGGCGGTGATCCCCTATGTACCGGCAAACGGGGTAATTCTCGCCACAACAGAGGTGGAGTATACACCGGGCGAGAATGTGTTTGAGGTTCTCAAACGTGTGACTCGCGACCAGGGTATTCAGATGGAGTTCCGCGATGATCCGCTCTATAGCGGCGCGTATATTGAGGGAATCAATTATCTCTATGAATTCGATGGTGGAACATTGAGCGGCTGGATGTACAAAGTCAATGGTCAGTTTCCCAACTATGGTTGCAGCCAGTACTTTGTAGAGGATGGCGATGAGATCGTCTGGATGTACACCTGTGATCTTGGACGCGATGTGGGAGATAATTCCACATGGTGACAGATGCGTATTCTGTACGGGAGGGACTGGGAGAGGCTGCGGCATTTTACCGCAGCCATCCTCTGCTGAATTTCTCCTATTTTGCCATTGTTATTGGCGTTACCATGTTTGCCATGCACCCGGTTTTTCTATTGTCGTCTTTTTTTATGGCATGGTGCTATTCTATCCTGTTAAGGGGCATAAAGGCAATTCGATTTAACTGCTTAGTTTTAATTCCTGCAATCTTGCTGATGACGTTGTTTAATACGCTAAACGTTCACAACGGTGTGACGGTGCTGTTTTACCTCAATGACAACCGCATTACGCTGGAAGCGATTATATATGGTCTTGCTTCTGCAATCATGCTTACCAGTGTCATAATTTGGTTCAGCTGCTTCAGTGTCATAGTCACGGCAGACAAATTTATTTATTTATTTGGCCGCGCTGCACCGGTTTTGGCGTTGACGCTCTCCATGATTATGCGTTATATTCCGCTGCTGCAGCACCGATTTCGAGAGGTGGCCGCAGCGCAGCGATGCATGGGAAGGGGACTCAAGGGTTCCTCTTGGATTAAACGCATCCGGCAGTTTGGGAAAGAAGTATCCATTTTGATTGCGTGGTCACTGGAGGCATCCATTGAAAGTGCTGATTCGATGGAGGCGCGTGGATACGGCCTCCGTGGCCGCAGCAGTTTTCATCTGTTTCGCTTTGCCGGCGGTGAGAAAGTATTGCTGGCAGCCATCCTGCTTTTGGGCGGGGCGGTTGTGGCAGCCTGTGCAGCAGGAAGTATGTCAATCTACTATTATCCAGCCATTCTTCTGCCGCGCTTTACGGTTTTACAGTGGATCAGTCTGGCAGCGTATCTGGGATTGATGTCCATTCCCATGGTGCTGGATATGAGAGGAATACACGAATGGAAATTATCTCATGCAGCCATGTGAACTTCGCTTATCCAGGATGCGAAGAAGATGTATTGAAGGATGTGAGTTTCTCCATCCGGCGTTCAGAATTCGTGGTGCTTTGCGGCAAATCCGGGTGCGGCAAGAGCACCTTGCTGCGGCATCTGAAAAAGAATCTAATGCCATACGGAAAACTGGAGGGGCACATTCTGTACTGCGGTGAGGAAGTGGAGAATCTGGACGACCGCGTCAGCACTTCTCAGATCGGTTTTGTTCAACAAAATCCGGACAACCAGATTGTTACCGACAAAGTGTGGCATGAGCTGGCGTTCGGGTTGGAAAGCCTGGGGCTGGAGAGCCGCATTATGAAGCAGCGCGTCGCTGAAATGGCCAGCTTCTTTGGAATTCAGACATGGTTCCGCAAAAATGTCAGCGAGCTTTCCGGTGGGCAGAAACAGCTTTTGAATTTGGCATCCATTATGGTTATGCAGCCCAAACTCCTGATATTGGATGAACCCACCTCGCAGTTAGATCCCATTGCGGCTTCGGATTTCCTGGCTACGCTGAAAAAAATCAATACGGAGTTAGGAACAACGATCCTGATTTCCGAGCACCGATTGGAAGAGCTGCTTCCGATGGCGGATCGTGTATTGGTTATGGAGCACGGACAGCTTGCCATTGACGACGGGCCCCGGGAGGCGGCGGCTCTGGTTGCATCGGGTGTGTGCAGGGAAATGTTTTATGGACTTCCGGCGGTAGTAAAGATTGCGTCCGCGGTAAAACCAGAAGGCAGATTTCCCCTAACCGTGCGGGAGGGGCGCTTGTGGCTGGAGGAATGCCTTGGACAGCCGGGCCATGAGACGCCGGAGAAAAACAAGAGACCGCGACTGCGGCCTCATACCGTAAAATCAGCGCAGAGTACGAGTATGCCAAGCGTGGTGTCGATGCATGATGTATGGTTCCGTTACGGAAAGACTTCTTTGGACACGCTGCGCGGCGTCGAATTAGCAGTACGCGAGGGTGAGCTGTTTGCCATTTTGGGTGGAAACGGTGTGGGAAAAACAACGACTTTGAAAGCGCTTACCCGGCTGGTCAAGCCATACCGCGGCACGATTGAGATCCGGGGTAAGCGGCTGGAAAAACTCTCGGATATGGAACTGTTCCACCATGGACTTGCAATGCTGCCGCAAAACCCGCAGGCACTGTTCACGGAGATCACCGTCCGTGAGGAATTACTCGAAGCATTGTCCGATGAAAAACTTCCGGAGGATGAGCAGGCAGCCCGCGTGGCTGAGATTTCGAGAGAAATGGAACTTGACTCCCTGTTGGAGACGCATCCTTATGACCTCTCCGGCGGCGAGCAGCAGCGGCTGGCTTTGGGAAAAATTCTGCTGCGCCAGCCTGCGATTCTGCTGCTGGACGAGCCCACCAAGGGATTGGATCCCTTTTTTAAGCGAACGCTGGCCGATATCTTCAAGCGGTTATGCCAGAGCGGTATGACAATACTGATGGTAACGCACGATATTGAGTTCTGTGCCGAGTATGCAGACCGGTGCGCCCTGTTCTTTGACGGTGAAATTGTTTCCTGTGGGACTCCGAAAGAGTTCTTTTCGGGAAATAGTTTTTACACCACCACGGCCAACCGAGTGGCGGGACAGTGGTTTCCAGATGCCATCACATGGGAGGAGGTAGCGGCTCGATGCGGCGGGGATATCAAATAAGTCAGGTAGAGACCGCCCACCGCAAGCGCACTGCCGTTTCATCGCTGCTTATTTTTATAGCGATTCCAGCGGTGATTATTCTGGGGTTCACATTATTCAACGACCGAAAATATATCCTGGTCAGCTGGATGATTTTGGCTATGACTGTTGCACCGTTTTTTATGGTATTTGAAAAACGGAAACCAAAGGCGCGTGAAATCGTTCTGATTGCCATGATGTGTGCCCTAACGCTCTGCGTGCAGCTCCTGTGCCGTATGACCATTGCAATCCGCGCAGGAACAGCAATTATAATTGCCAGCGGAATTGCGCTGGGGCCGGAGGCGGGTTTTCTGATCGGCGCCCTGTCCAGGTTTGTACTGAATTTTTATGAAGGGCAGGGACCGTGGACGCCCTGGCAGATGTTTTGCTGGGGACTGTTGGGCTTCCTGGCCGGTCTGGCCTTTAACCGGGCCACGGTGGAAAAACTCAAGTCCAGGGATTTTAAGGTGGTGATGGGACCGCTGCTGTGTGTGGTATTTGCGGTCCTGACTGCCTACCTTCTTTACTTGCTTTTCCCACCGGTAGACAACGGCTCTTTTCTAGGCTGGCGCTTATATGTTTTCGGCGCCATTGGTTTACTGCTGGGCGTATTGGTACAGCGGAAACGCCTTCCGGTAGACGACATCACCTTGACTGTTTTTACGTTTTTTACAACGTTTATCATTTACGGCGGGCTGATGAATATCTGCGCCATGGTTACCGCGGCCAGTATCCCGGGAGGAAATGAGATCAGCTGGGACACGATGAAGCTGCTTTACATCTCCGGCGTGCCCTATGATGCAGCGCATGCCGGTTCCGCGGCGATTTTCAACTTTATCTTTGGGGATAAAATCATCAGGAAATTGGAGCGAATCAAGCTGAAATACGGAATCTATCGGTGAGGAGTGGATGCATGACAGTCTTTATCACAGGTGGGTGCAAAAATGGGAAATCCACTTTCGCTTTGCAATGTGCGCTGAGCCTGTCAGAAAGACGCCCGCGTTATTATGTAGCAACCATGGAGCCCCCATGTGACGCCGATGAATTGGAGCGGATACGCATCCACAGAGCGGCACGGGCGGGCAAGGGATTTGTAACCCTGGAACAGGGACGAAACTTGCCTGTTTGCTTGGAACAGGCGGATCATAGCGGTGTTTTTTTGCTGGACAGCGTCACGGCGCTGCTGGCCAATGAGATGTTCCCCACCAATGCACAGCCTGATGAGACCGCGACAGAGCGTATAGCGGCTGATCTGGGGACTTTTCTCGGCGCCGTGGAACATGCCGTCGTGGTCAGCGATTATCTGTACGGAGATGGAATTGCTTACGATCCTGTGACCGAACGATATAGGCGAGGCTTGGCATACCTGGATCGGTTCCTGGCAGAGCGTTGTGACTGCGTTGTGGAAATCTGTCTTGGGCGTCCGGTCGCTCATAAAGGCCGCCTGCCAGCGTTGGAGGGAAAAACATAATGGATATCATCATTGGCGGCGTCTATCAGGGAAAGCTGGATTATGCAAAAGCGCAATTCAGCTTGACTGATTCTGATGTGTTTTTCTGCAGCGAATGTCCTGTGCTCGACTTGACGAAGCGATGTATTTACGGCTTTGAACAATACCTGCGGGCTTGTGCGCAAAGCAGCATCCTGCCGCAGACGGAATATCCGGCGGAAACGGTGTTGATCTGTGAGGATATTTTTTGCGGCATCGTCCCGATGGAAGATTTGGAACGCAAATGGCGCGATTTAGCCGGTCGTACTCTCACTGTTTTAGCTTCCAAAGCGAACACGGTTACTCGTATTTTCTGCGGGCTGCCGCAGCAGCTGAAACCATAAATAAGACGATCATCAAAAAAAGAATATCATGGTACTATCCTGCCGGGAAACTCCCGAAGGGCGGAATGGGGTGAAAAGCCCCGCGAGCGGGTCACTGTGATGCCTCCGGAGAGAGGATAAGTCAGATACGCCGGACAGTATCTTTGTACCTGCCTGCACCGGGACATGCGCGACAACTGCCGGACTCCCGGCAGTTGTTTTTGCATCTTTGGTACAAAAGCAATCCGCACCTATATCATACCATGTGCGGTTTATATAAATTGAAACACATGAGCTAAAAAGGAGGATTATCACACATGAAAAAAAGAGTCCTATCTCTGCTGCTTGTGCTAGTTATGGCGGTCGGCATGCTGCCCGTCAGCGCCATGGCAGCAGAAGGGGAACCGGCGCCAGCGCCGGTCTTTCAAACGAATTTGAAAGAGCCGGAAGTAACGTATTACAGCGACAGTTCCATTCGCGCTCTATCAATTCAGATAACAAAAGATGAAGCAAGTTATACGAAAGACACATTGGAGATAAAATGGCAGAGCTCTAATAGCGGAGAAGAAGGGAGCTTTTCGGATGCCAAAGATGGTGTGTTCAACTTCTTGCTCTCGAGCAGCTACAAACCGGATATCCAGCCGGGCGAGACCAAGTATTACCGGGCAAAGGTAACCAATAACGGCCTTGGAGAAGGCATGACGCCCACAACGGTATATTCCGCAGTGACAAAGATTGTGGTTTTAGAGGAAGCGGCGCCAATTCCGGCGAAGCTTACCTTCCAACCTGCAGCAAAGCTGGCTGGAGAGGAGGGGAATTATACCACCGAAGCTGCCGGGGATATCAATGCGGAAGTGAAAAATTATTGGGGCGGCGACGAAGTAACCAACATCAGCACCGGCAATGTGAGCAATGTATCGATCAACAGCTGGGATACGGTCAAATATGACTTCACGGGCTGGCTGATGCAGGGGCAGGACGGCCTGCAGAAACTGCTTTCCATGCATGACAGCACAGAATATTTGGAGGTGCTGAAGGTTGCCGACGAAACGGCGTGGGCAGCGTATGTGAGTGCCTCTGATCTGGTTGTGCAGAGCTATATCTATACAGGTACACCAAATACGTATGCACTGCGTTTTAATACATCGGTCGAGATTCTCAAGGACTTCTCCATCACACCAGTGTTCACGGAGAAGGCAGCGCCTCAGCATACCTTGACGCTGGAACGGGCGAAGCACGGTACAGCTTCCTATATTCGCGAGGGGGAAAGCGAGACTTACACGCTGACTGCCGCAGCCGATAAAAACTACTTGTTTGCCCGCTGGGAGCAGTCTGCCGACAACGGCAGCACATGGACGCCCGTTGAAAGTAGCACCGCAAAAATGCAGGTTACGCTGGCTGCCGATACCTCCTATCGGGCGGTCTTTGTTCCCATTTCCATTGAGGAGATGAGCTTCGCCAGCTATTACCTTCCCTCTTCGGGAGACAACTGGACAGTTCGTCTGGATGTGGAAATGAGCGCGAACTTACAGGAAACCACCCCGTTTACGGTCAATGTCTATGAGGGCAGCAACAGCACTGGAACTCTGTTGGAAACTGTGCAGGTAGATGTATATCGGGGTTCCGCAAAGCGCACGATTGAGGTGGATTTGACCAAGCGGCCCAGCTCGGATACGACTCCCATCTATGTGACTGCCACGTTGCTGGGCGGGGAACCGGTAGGTGCGAGCAGGACTCTCTGCGGCACGTTGGATATGGAGCAGACAAGCCTTGAGGTGGACTGCGTCGCGGAGACGTTCATGAAGGACTCCGACTACGGGTATTTGCAGTTTTCCGCCACTTGTGAACCCAATGCGGTCATCACATGGTCGGGCGGTAATGACGAACTGGGGCAACCCGGTCAGGCGGGCACCGCCGTGATTGAGGCAGATACAGGTAAGGTGACCTTTACCCGGTTTTACAGCAATAATTCAAAGACATTTTATGCCGATGCTGGGGACGGACGTGTTGGCAAGATTGTTGTTTCTTTTATAAGAGGCAAGGATGTCGTGAAATTGGGTGAAACGGCTCTAACTGTTCTTGCAGGCGAGACAAACGAATACGCTTACAAGAGCACATTGCCCAAGCTCAAGGAAGCACAGGTTAAGGTGACATCTTCCGACGAAAGCATTTTTACTGCTGCGGTTACGACAAAAGAAGTGCCGGGGATGTTTTTCCCGGAGGTAGTCCTTGATAAAGTTACCATTACCGGCGTGAAGGCAGGAACGGCCGAACTGAGCATCGCGCTGACGAACGGCGGCGTTTGGACGTGCCCTGTCACCGTCACCAGCAGCGACATCGCCGTTGAGGGTATTACTGTAACTCCCAAAACCGCAGAACTCAATGTGGGCGGCACAACGGTGCTCTCTGCCGTTACCGCACCGGCCACTGCCGCTGTTACCGTGACCTACTCCAGCTCGAAGGAGGATGTGGCCCGGGTAAACGCTAATACCGGCGTGGTCACTGCAATCGGCGCAGGCGAGGCCGTTATTACTGCGACAGCTACCGACGGCAGCGGAAAGACCGTCACTGACACCTGTGTTGTCACCGTGACGGATGCTGCCTATACTGTGAAAGTTTATGTACCAACTGCGGCAGGGACTGCCGCGTTCTATCCCACTACCGGCTTTGACACCGCTGGCAGAGATACTTTTGCGGAAGAGTCCGCCATCGCCGCTGCTTCCGCTGTTGAAGGAGACTACACCGTTTATACCATGTCTCTTGAACCGGGGACCTACTCCTTCCGGGGCACGAGTTCCGGCGGCCAGAGCATGGGCGGCGGCTGCTTTGCCATTCCGGAGGCAGATACCGCTGCCGGAACGCGGGATGTGAGCATCTACCTGCGTCAGGTGGAGTTCTCCGTTACCAACAGCGAAATCACGGCGGACGACCTTACCCTGACGGTGAAAAACACGCTGGGAACGGTCACGCTGGGAGCGGCCGGTGCCAATGCGTCTGGACAGCTGAACTTCTCTACTTTGATGTATGCCAAGGGCGGCACAATGTTGTACTCTGTGACGGCCACGCCGAACGAGGATTATATGCAGTCCAATCATGTGGGCGTTTTGGCGCTTACACAGAGCATAGAGCAAGGCACAGATACCCAGAGCGTATCCATGACGTTGCCTGCTGCGACGGCTTTGACGCTCACCGTGCCTTCCGGAGCGAAGGCTGAATTGGCCATTGCCTCTCGTTACCAGGGTGTAGCCCATGTGCCTGTTGCCGCTGTTGGCCAGCCCAAGACAGAGGCTGGGAAGGATACCTATAGCTTCCTCATTGGAAAAGGCGTCTATGAATATCGCGTCAGCGGAACAGATTATGTCACGTATATTGGCACTACCCCGGTAGACAGCGACACGGTGGCCATAGAGGTCACCGAAGCACAGCTGAAGCCCGCAGGAAAAACGGCAGCCACTTTGGACCGGGATACTAAGTCCAATGGCGGAGCCAATGTGGGCGATATTCTGATGAATAACAATACTCAGGGATATCTGAAGCTGAATGCCAATGCGACCTACCAGCTCTCTCCCATGCGTCAGTGGTGGGGCAGCAATGCTACATGGGAAATGGGCGGAAATTATTACATTCTGGAGCCCGATTTCCACTATACAGTTGTGGGATTGGATGGTCAGCCGAACAGCAGCGTGATCACCGTAGACGAAAACGGGAAAATCTCCGCCGTGGGCGCTGGCACAGCCATTGTTCTCATTACCTACGATGCTATGACGGTGAATTACCACGACGGCGCCAAGGTGTCCTATGATAACTATGACCCCAACGGTTTCTTCGGCGCTATCTGGCCGGAGAACACCGGTGTGCTGGTCGTCTCTGTGGATGCCGCCGCCAGCGGCATTGACACCGGTTTGGTAATCAACACAGATAAGACGGTTTCGGATAAGCTGGACGGAGTGGCTTTGGACGCCGACTACGATGTCATCTACTTCATGGATGAGCAAGGCGAGTATACCTTTACCCCGGGCGCAGGGGTTACCGCCGTGTCTGTGGCCAATCCGACAATCAGTGATGGAAAGATGAGCTTTACCGGATTTACCGCTCTCACCGCCGGTCAGGACGGCCGGTATACGGTTCCGTTGACGGAAGGGCGCAATATTGTGAAGGTGGACAGCGCCAAGGGATCGGAGTATCAGGTCATTACAGCCAAGCAGGTCGATGTGACCGTCAACGGAAAGCCGCTGGAAGATGCTGTCCTTGTCCCCGGTGAGAAGGTCAGCATTCAGTTCGACACGCTCTATAACCCGGTCAACCGGATGTATGCCTATAACACCAGTGCGGCAGCGGTATATTTTAATGTCAGCGGCTATGAGGGAAAAAGTGCCGGCAATGGCCGCGGCGGCTATGGTTACTACTTCTTTGCATCCAATCCATACAATCAGGTCGTGGAGCATCTTGTCTCGGCCGGGAAAGATGATTCGGGATACGGCAACTCCATGGTCAATGTGGGCGATGAACTGACTGTTCCGGCAGATTTTGATGGGGATGTCTTCACGCTCTCCAACGGCGCGTTCAATGTGGGCGGCTTTTCTCACTATAAGTTCGGTGAACACCGCACAAAAATGGGGCAAAGCACCAGTGGAATGTCCGCCAATATGCTCTCTTATTTCGGGCAGCTGCCGGACATCTCTATCCCGGTTGGAGGAAAGTTGGACAGCATCAATGTGACAACGCAGCCTGAGATGACGGAGTATTGTATCGGTGATGTGTTTGACCCTGCCGGTATGAAAGTGACGGCCACCTATCAGGGAAGCGAAGGGAGCTTTACCAAAGAAATCGATGGCTACACCTACGATACCGTCGCGTTTACAGAGGCTGGCACGAAAACAATCACCATCAGCTACACCCATGGAGGCGTGACAAAGACGACTTCCATCCAGGTTACAGTTAAAAATGCCACATTGGAGAAAATAGAGGTTACCACTCCGCCTAATAAAACTGCATACAGTGTAGGAGCGGCTTTTGATCCTACCGGCATGGTAGTTACTGCCACCTATAGTGACGGCAGTACCAAAGCAATCACCGGGTACACTTACAGCCCTGAAACCTTCAGCGCAGGCGACAAAACGGTCACCATCACCTATGGCGGAAAGACTGCGGTTGTGGATGTGCAGCTCGGCTTGGTGACCCAAATTGCCATTACTACACCGCCTGCCAAAACTACGTATAAGGCTGGAGAAGGATTCAGTCCGGACGGCATGGTGGTTACCGCAACTTATAGCGATGGAAGTACAGTCGTTACCACCGACTACAACTATACGCCCTCCGGGAAATTGGCTGTGGGTGACTCCGCTGTAACAATCACATACACGGGCAGCGATGCAGACAGCACTTTGCAGCCTGTGACGCAGAGGATTACTGTTACGGAATCCTCCGGCGGAGAGGTGGATCCTGATTACGACTCCATTACCGTCACCATCTCCTATAGTGATAAAGGCGAATTTGTCACCGGCGTGGATGGTACCGTGCTATGCAATGCACCTGTTACCGTCTATGATAAAGATCAGGACGGACGCTATACCATGGGAGACGCTTTTGCCGCACTGCATGAGATGTATTACTCTGGCGGTGCATCAGGTTATGAAGAAATAGACACTGACGGCGGCGGTTGGGTCAATAAATTCTGGGGTAATCGTTCAGGTAACATTTCTTATGTCCTGAATCACAGTTGGGTTAACGGACCTAAGACGGAAATTGAAGGTAACGATAAGCTTGCAGTTTATGCATATAAGGATCTTGTTCAGTATTCCGATCTTTATACTTGGTTTGAAGAAGACAGTTATAATGCATCCGTTGGTACTGAGAAAGTCTTTACGGTTCATGGCATCAATGTCATGAACAGCAGCGAGAATCGGGACAGCGCGGCAACTCCGGTCAATGCTGCTGTTACCGTATATGACGAAGACGGCCGCGTTGTTTCGGCCATGGCTACAACGACGGACGAGAACGGTCAATTTGTGTTAACGTTCGCTTCTGCTGGCACCTACACAGTTGAAATCAGCGGAACCTGTGATTATACCTGCGAAGCGTATGGCGGATCTTCCGGGACATCTTACACGGACGCAACTGTTGTTCCGTCCCGTTGTGAGGTTGTTGTAAGCGGCGGCAGCGGCGCGCCGGACGGTGCGACCGGCGAAGATGACAAGAAAGCGGCGGATAAAGTCGCAGCGCTGATCGACGCCATCGGTACCGTCACCAAGGACAGCGGCAAGAAAATTGAGGCGGCCCGCAAGGCTTATGATGCGTTGACCGGGACACAAAAGAAACTTGTCGGCAATTACTCCAAGCTGACCGCGGCTGAGAAAGAGTTTGCAAAACTAACTGGAAGCCTGCCTTTCATGGATGTGCAGAAGCATTGGGCGCTGGAAGCAATCAAGTATGCTTATACCAACGATCTGATGAATGGAGTCAGCGATACCGCGTTCAGCCCCGACAGCACGCTCAACCGCGCCATGCTGGCTACGATCCTCTATCGCCTGGAGGGTGAGCCTGCCGTTAAGGGTAGGAATACCTACGCCGATGTGGCAGCTGATACCTGGTACACCGACGCCGTCATCTGGGCAAGCGAAAACGGGATTGTAACCGGCTACGGAGAAGGCAAGTTCGGGCCCACCGACAACATTACCCGGGAACAGATGGCTGTGATGCTGTACCGGTATGCGGAGTATAAGAAGTACGACACAACAGTGGCGGGTATGTCAGTGAAAGAATACGCGGACTACGAAGCGATTTCGGAGTGGGCGCTTGAGGCGATGGCTTGGGCCAACGCGGAGGGCCTCATTACCGGCCGCACCGCTTCGACCATCGTCCCCAGCGGCACAGCCACCCGCGCGGAAGCCGCTACCATCCTTATGCGCTTCCTGGAGAGCGCGGCGGCAAACAAATAAATAACCGATGCGAAGTCTGTGAAATTCAGCACGGGCCTGTCCCCGCCGTATAGCCGGCAAGCATCTATCAAAAGAGCAGACAGGTGGGCGAACCGGGCGGTTCCATCCCCGCAAGGGATGGGCCGCCCTTTCCTCTCCGTGACGCAGGGCGGACAGAAAATGCGAAAAGCTATTCATGGGATGGGTGCAGACCGATAACGCTTCCGATGAGGCTTGACATCGCTGAATTCGCAAGAACGGACACTTGTTTTTAGCAAAATTTGAGATAAAATAAAGATGTAGTCAGTCCTGCGGGGCATGGATGGGGCAGCAAGCCCATGCGTGTTGACGCAGGAGCCGCATACAAAAAGGAATCATGAAGGGCCATGGCTGTGTTTGTCAAACGAAAATGTGAGCAAAAGGGCCCCAAAAAAGTGAGCACCTTCAGCACCAGATTTCATGTCGTGAGCAATGTTTTTCCCAAGTACCAAATGCTCACCTTTTGAGTACCCGGAAAGATGAGGGCCTTTTGCAAGAGTGAGTGCCCTGGGGGCCTAATGCTCACATCGGTCCCCCGGAGGCCAAACGCTCGCATCGGTGCCAATAGGGGCCAAGTGCTCACATCGGTGCCCAAAGCCCTTTTGCACTAATTTTGAGTACCCTAAGTGTATGCTCTCTGGCGGTTTAGGGACTGGGTAAGCCGGTAGCTTTCCCCAGAGAAAATCACAATATGGCTGTGGTGGATAAGCCGGTCAACGAGCGCCGCAGTCAGGCGGTTGTCCCCAAAGACAGTGTTCCACTGAGAGAACTCCAGGTTTGAAGTAATAATCAGGCTCTTGCGCTCGTAGCAATCGGAAATCACTTGGAACAGCAGTTCAGCGGCATCCTTGTGCAGAGGGACGAAACCAATCTCGTCAATCACAACAAGCTCTACCTTTTTCAGCGTACCCAGGTAGTTGTTCAAGGTCCCCTTGGTGTTCTTCTCCAGCAGGATGTTTGCCAACTCCGCCGCAGTAAAGAAGCGGACACGCCGCCCCTCCTGGCAGGCTTTCAAAGCAATAGCCGTAGCCAGATGGGTCTTTCCCGTCCCAACGCTCCCCATAAAAATCAGGTTTTCTTTTGGGGCAAGGAACTGGAGGTCGGTCATGTATTCCTATGTCAAGCCGCCAGGAAGTTCAATGGCGGAGTTCCACACAAAATCATCCAGTGTCTTCATCACCCGGAAACCAGCCGTCTTTACCATGCGGTTAATCCGGTTGGCCTCTCGTTCCTGTAATTCCAGCGTCAAGAGGTCGGTCACATATTGCTCGGTATTTTCGTAGGGGACGCTCCGCCAGCCTTTCGCCATGCCGCCCAGCTTCACTTGCCGCATGAGCTGTTCAATCTGTTCAGCCATGAGCCTCACCTCCCATCAGGCCATCATAGGCTGAGAGGTTTGGATTGTAGTTCAGCAATGGGGCTCCGGAGAGTTTAAGCGGATCTGGGCGGTACTCCTTCTTGGCAATCATGTAATAACACTGCCGCAGGCTGTCCACATCGGCCCGGCCATTGGCGGCTGCCATTTCCAGAGCATCATCACAGAACTCAGAGTTTCCGTCAGCAACGATTTCGCTGAGAAGTTGCAGGGCGCTCTTCCGCTCTTTTCCCTTGGTGGAAGCAAGATAATCCTGCCACCGTTGCGGCATTTGGTGGAAGAAACGGGTATGCTCAATCGCTCCTGGCTTTTTGCAGAGGGTGGACATATACTGCGTCCAGTCGTAGACCTCATCATTGGTCTTGTAGCTTCTGGGAAAGCGTCCAACCGGTCTGTGGTCGTGGTAAAACTCTACATGGTCATAGAAGATTTTGGCCTGTACTTTTTCGCCGGCCAGCATGGGAGATAGCCCGTATTTATTCGTCTCAATCGTTGCGAAGCCTGTTTTACTCACGGTAAGCGTCGTGTAGCGGAACACAGAGAAGGGATACTGCGGCAGCTCTAAAAGTGCCGCCTTGTCCTCTTCCCAAAGTTCCCGGATGGGAACCTTGTGCTTGTAGTGGAGCCGGTCAGCGTCCTTTTCGCACCACTCCAAGAGCTGTTCATTAAATTCCTCAAACGAGGTAATGACTGGGACCGGGACAAACGCATTGCGGCGGCTGTAACCAACCTTGTTCTCTACATTGCCTTTTTCGTTGCCGGAAGCCGGATTGCAAAAATCAGCTTGGAAACGGTAGTGGAGCATAAAGCGGGTAAAGCCGTCCGTAAGGACACGCTCACCATCTTTTAGTACCTGAGCAACCGCCGTGGTCATGTTGTCAAACCGCAGCCTGGGAGGGACGCCGCCAATGTGCTCAAAAATCCGCTTCATGCCTTCCAGCAGGCACTCTTGGTTTTGAGACGGGAACGCTTGCGTTACTCCGTTGTTAGAGCCGGGGAATGAGATCGTCAGCGCATAGAACGGAAAGCGTTCTCCGGTAGCGGCCCATTCGCCTTCCGCAAGGCCAAAGTCCACCTGTCCCCAGCCTTTGGGGTGCTCCAGAGGGAGATAACCGGCACTCAGAGTTTTCATGACATATTTTTTCTTGCGGACATACTTCTTCACGGTGGAATAGCAGCCAGTAAACCCATGCTCATCACACAGGCGGTGGTAAATCCGCATTACTGTATGGCGCTGTTTCCTGGGGGCCTTTCGGTCCTCCTCCAGCCATTTATCAATGATGGGGATGAAGTCTTGCAGCACCGGATAGCTCTGTGGCTCAATATCCGGCAGATTGTCCTCGCTCCAGTTTTCCTGGTAGGCGTACTTGCGGACAGTCTCAAAGCTGTGGCCGGTTATGCGGCATATTTCCCGCAAACTTGCCTCTTCATTTTCGTAGAGGTCTTTGATATACTTGATTTGAGCCATTCGTAACACCTTTCTGCTACCCCCTTATGGTTATCCCACCTAAAGGGTAGCGTTTATTTCAGGTGCTGACAATGGCTCTTTTTATTTGCCATTGGGGTGCTCACTTTTTGAGTACCATTTGCTACATTTTCATTTTACCGAAAACAGCCATGGCCCTTCATGCGTGGGTTACACCCACGCATGATTTCCCTCTGTCATAGGAAACCCAGACAACTGCATAGGGAATATCCGGCTTTTGTGGCAAATGCGCGACCCGTTCCGGCACCCCGGGGCGGACACGCATCCTTGTTCGGCTGAACAAGGGAATCAGGTGAAATTCCTGTATATGTTTTGCAGCAGGAACCGCAGCGAAAGCGGCGGCGACGTGCAATTCAATAGCTGTGATTGTGAAGTATATCCGTTTTCTGCGAAAGCAGGTCACTGGCGGCTGTAATGGCTTAGCCGGGAAGGCTGCGGGTATGCGCTGGCGGGGATGGCCCCGCCTGAACACATCAGTCAGAAGACCTACTGAGAGCTCACCCCCGACGGTTCGGGGCTGCTCTGACAAGAATGCCAGGACGCGGCGCGGGAAGAGCGCGCCGGCAGCCTCCCCAGAGGGACAGGAGCGGATGCATCCAAACGATGCGTTCGCTTTTTTGCGTTCCAGGGAGGCATCGCCGAAGGGGCGCGCCCCTTCGGCGTCAGAGGGGACCCCTCTGACGCCGATAACCCTTGCCGGCCGGATAACCCCCTGCGCGCGGCCGTCAATGCGGCGCTGCGGCAGGGCCTTTGCCCGTTTCCGTATGGCCGATCCGCGGCCGACAACTGAATAGCCACATCGGGAGAGCATATCCGTTTCCGGGGAAGCACGCGACGACAGGAGCGTGCCAAGGGCGGAAGCACGCGGTCTACGTCGCGGCGGGCGGGAGCGCAGGAACCGGTACCGGGGATGTGGCGGGAAGTATTCAAAAACAATGTGGACGGCGCGCGTTGGAAGGCGGCCGTTCTTTGGAACAGGGCGCGGGCGGATCCCACCTCGCACGTCCTGACATAACGCTACCTTGAATTTGAAGAGAAGATAGGAGTTGGTTCAGTTATTATGATGCAAGAATATCACGCCGATGGGACAGATACGGGAAGGGCCGGGACAAGAGAACCGTCCCGGAGGAAAATGGTGGGCAAAATTGCCCACCGCGCCCTCGCACTATTGCTGACAATTTCTTTTGTGGTTGGCCTTATGCCAGCGGCCTGGGCAGCGGCGGACGGGGTGACAGTTACTGGCGGAAACCTAATGAATTCCATTGATGATACTGGAAATTCCCTCGGTTACACGTACATCATTGAGGCTACTGATGATGAAATATCAGTAGAGTTTACAGATGAGAATTTTCTGGATACTTCAAGTGCCCCTCTTTGCCAAATAAATGAAGACTATGAAACAATTGAAGTGAAAAAGTATTCTTTTTCTGGAAGCAACACGGTTGCTTTTTCATTGAATGGGCTCCAGACGGCCACCCCGGCAGCAGTTGCAGGATATTTGTCAGGAAAGAGCGATTTTGTTTTTTCTGGCATTGATTTCTATATCGTATATGTATATACACAAGATCAGGAGATATTCACGGCGAATTTTCTGATATATAAAGCATCTGCCAGTGAAGAGCCGGTTAATGCGGACGCCTTGAAATCTGCAATTGACAGCATCCCTGTGAGCGGCTACTATACTTCAGACGACCGCTACAATGGCAAGGATGCCGATACTATTACAAACAGCCAAGGCAGCTTTTGGGCGGAAGTTCAGAGTATCGCGGACGAAGCCAATAGAGTTTATACAAGTGCCCTGAATGGCAAAGCAAATCAAAATGCAGTTGATGAACAAACTGACAAATTGAACCAAAACGACCCGGGCAGCGCGCTGTCGCAGGCTCTTGCCAAGTGTATCCCCACCACCCAGGTCAACGCCACCGGGCTGTACGAAACGCTTGAACGGCATGAGGATGCTTACACGGGCGGCAATCCAAATCCTTCCGGCAGTTCCTATACTGATGCAAGCTGGGAGAACTTCACAACGAACTATGAGAATGCAAAGGAACTGCTGGATTCCCTGTTTTACCAAGAAGGTGATGCCATTCCGGAGGGGAAAGAAGCCGGCGATGCGACACCTGCAAACACAACAGGGCGGCAACGTGATTTGGAAAACGCTGCCGCAGTGTTAAACGCTGCAAGGA
This sequence comes from Oscillospiraceae bacterium, assembly GCA_022846095.1. Classification (NCBI taxonomy): domain Bacteria; kingdom Bacillati; phylum Bacillota; class Clostridia; order Eubacteriales; family Oscillospiraceae; species Oscillospiraceae bacterium. The sequence goes on from AP025583.1 coordinate 1,608,355, forward strand.
GCGACCTCTTTCTCACGGATTATGTGGAAATCCTGCCCTTATGGCAGAGCGCGGCAGACTGGCTGCTGGAGCAGCAGGCAAAACTCACTGCGGCAGATTATACCCCTGACAGCTGGAGCGCATGGTACAATGTGGAGGACAAGGACGAGAACGGCATTGGCGACGGAGCCTATCAGGTGCTTTCCGCCCTTGATCCATCATCGATTAGCACCCAATCTGCGTATACAGCCTACACCCAGGCTGTGGCCGCGGCCTCCACGGCCTACTATCAGCTGGAGGACGCAGGGGGATCTGTCGCCGTCCATGTCCGTGTGGCGGATAGTTTTGCCGCCAGATATCCGCAATATGCACTGAAAGACCCCGACTCCGCCGCTTTTGATGGGACGGTCACGCTGACGGATGACAAGACCATCGGCAGCCTGCTGGATGCTATAAAATTTGACTTCACACCGGCTGAATCAACGGGTAACTCCACTGTTTCCCCCTGCCTTATGGCCTATGTCAACGGCACGTTGGTTGTAGACCGGGATGCTTCTTTCTCACGCTGGACAGGATTGCTGATAAATGGGAATGGGATTGAAACCGGTGTTGCTGCTGTGGAACTGCATGACGGCGATGAGGTTGTCCTCGCAAGAGTACCGGCGCCAAATTATAAGTATTACACCAGTACCATTCCAGCAGCGCCCTACGAAACATATCGCTCTTACGTTTCCCAGCTGGAAATCAGCGGCGGGGATACCATGGAGGCGGAAGGCGGCGCGGAATTTTCTGTGCAAGTCACCAAGACCAGCGCTGTGCCGGAGAGCGGTAATTGGGGGAACCCCCTGTCGGCGGGCAATGCCACCATCTTCCTCAGCGAGGCGAAAGAAACTGCCGATGAAGCAAAGGCGGCTGCCGCCTATGAAAACACCGGTGTTGTGACCAGCTCTGATGGTACGGCCACACTCAGCCTGTATAAGGAAGGCTGGTACAAGCTGTTCGTGGCAGATGTCCGCGATCAGACGCCGGCGGAAACCACAGACCAGACAAGCTATACCGGAGGCGAATTCCCCGGCCTGGCTGCAGGCGATTCTGTGCTGCTGCATATTGTCACGCCCAGCGACCCAGCCTCCGCCGTGGCAACACTGCAAAAAGAACTGGATGCAGTTTACAACGCCTATGAGCAGGCATTTTACTCCGAGGCGCAGTGGGAAGAAATTACCAAGACCTATGAAACCGCTTCCGCAGCGATTGCTAGCTCGGATCTGCTGGCAGATGCCTATGAAAGCCAACAGGCTGCCATCACTGCCATCCAGGCGGTGCAAGACGCAAATCTGGAGGAAAATGAGCGGGTCAACGCCCTGATGACTGGATACCTGCAGTATCTTCCGTCTGCGGAGCAGGTTCTGGAGGGAAAATTCTATCAATCAGATGCTGCGCGCATGGAATGGGCTAAGTCGCTGTATAACGGCATGACGGAGTATCAGAAAGGGCAGCTTACTGGTTTGCAGATGGCACAGTGGAACGCCCTCCTGAGCGCCTATGGGGCAGATGGGAGCGGCCTCCCGGAAGGCCCTGGTTTTACCCTTACCATCGAGGCAGATCATGGCGGCAAGTTCGCCGCTTGTGAGGTTAATGCTTACGCCCGGGACAAAGAAAACAACGGAACTGAATTTATCACCGTTACAGAAGGGCGTGATCTGCTGGAAACAGTAGGAACTGACGACCAGGCAGAATTCACATTTGGCAGCGGAAAGAACCAGGATAATATCATTGAATTCCAATTTGCCATTCCCGACGGCGCCAATATGCAGCTGGTGAGTGTGGAGAGCAGTGGTCCGCAGCCATACTCAGTCCGGGAAAGACCTTGGGATTCTTCGGGAGGGGAGGCATACACTTACTCTTTTCTTAACCCACGCTGTGATTTCACGATTACGATAAACGCCATCACAGAGGGGGATCTCTCCTACAGTAAGCTGACGGCGAAAAACGAGCTGACGGAAGCCTACAACGCCTACTCCAAGACAGCCTACACGGCTGAAAACTGGAGCAAGCTGACAGCATTTTACAACGATGGACTGGCGGCTATTGATGCTGCTGAGGACGAGGAAAGCATTGCATCGGCAAAGAACGCAGCCATTGCCGCTATGAAGACGGTGGAAGAAGGGTTCCTGGTAGATGAAACCGTCGGAGAGCTGGGCAGCGTCCATGTAATCATTGAGAACACCACCTATTCCGGTGCGCCTGACTCGCTGCGCGGTACATTTGTAGATGCCTATGTGGCGCTTAATCATGACAGCACCATGATGAGCTGCATTACCGCCGCGCTAACTCGCGAGGGTTACGGATGGGAAGGCACGGGCGGAAGCCAGGGCGGCGTGAATGATCCCGGCATCACCTACATCTCCGCAATTACCTATGGTGACGACAAGCTGGAAGAGTTTGACGGGAAGAACACATCCGGCTGGATGGGAGTCCTCAACGACTGGTTTACCAATGAAGGCTTCGCCTCTTTCAGCGCTTCGGCCCAACAACGGGATTACCGAATTGTAGACGGCGATGAAATCCGCGTCATGTTCACGCTGGAGGGCTATGGCGCGGATTTGGGCGGCTCCTGGTCGAGCAGTGATACCAGCCTGGCGGATCTTGAGGTAGATGGCGGAACATTGTCCCCGAGTTTTGACGGAGATGTCCTGGAATACGTCCTGGTCGCCAACGGCAGCCGCGTATCTGTAACACCCACTGCTGCGAACAAAAACTATCAGGTCAAAACTTTCCTGAATGAAAAAGTTGTTGAACGAAATGTAGATTTCTACCGCCGGGGCGAGTCGATCCCGGTCAAGGCCGGCGATATCATCTACATCGGCGTAGGTGAGCCGACATGGTTGTCCATGAACAACCAGGAAACGGAAGCCATCAAGTATACCGGCACCTGGTACACCATCAAGGTCATGGACAGCAACAGCGCGGAAAGCGTCGTTGAGCTTATCGACGCCATCCCCACCATCACCTACGCCGGCTATAAGACGCAGGCAGAAGCGGTGAAACTGGCTCGGGACGCCTATGATGCCCTCAACGCGGAAGCCAAGACCAAGGTTACCAATTTGAACAAACTGACATCGGCGGAAGAAGCAATCCAATTCTACACCGAGATTGACGACGTCAAGGATCTGCTGTCCAAGATCCCCTCTGTAAACAAACTGACCACTGCGGACAGGGGGATGGTGCAGGCCGCCCGGAATGCCTACGATGCGCTGGATGAGGATCAGAAGCTCTATATCACCATCGCCGATGTGGAGAAATTCAACGCCGCGGTGGAGTGGATGGAGGAACACGGCAGCAGCATCAGCGGCGGGACCATCGCCGGCGTCGAAGAGATGCCGGAGGAAGTCGGGGAAACCGGCGGCGGCTCCATCACCATCACACCGGAAGCCTCTGTGAACAGCAAGGGCGAGGCCACCGCCAAGGTGGACGCCGAAACGGTGGAACAGGTGCTGGAGCAGGCCGCTGAGGACGGCAGCATCTCCACCATCGTGGTGGCCCCCGAGATCGACGGGGACGCCTCCAAGGTTACGGTGGAGCTGCCGAAGTCATCGGTCAGCGACATCGCCGGCGACAGCCTGGATCTGACGGTGTCCACTCCCATCGCCGGCATGACCATCCCCAGCGAGGGCCTGTCTGAGCTGGCGAAGCAGAGCGGCAGCACCGTGTCGTTCACCGCGGAATCGGTCACTGTGACCGGCGCCGGCGGCAGCAAGTCGGACGCCATCCGGCTGGATGTGGCGGTGAACGGCAAGAGCGTGGATACCGTGCCCGGCGGTCTGACTGTGACCGTCCCCGCCGCAGACGCCGGCAGCGTGCTGGTGCTGGTGGCGGAAGACGGCACGGAAACCATCATCCGGAAATCCGTCACCGCGGACGGAGAGGTCGCCGGCCTGGTGGACGGCCCCTGCACCGTGAAGGTGGTGGACAACGCCAAGACGTTCACGGACACCAGCGGGCACTGGGCGGCGGACGCCATCGACTTCGCCTCCAGCCGCGAGCTGTTCAACGGCACCAGCGCCACGGCCTTCTCCCCCAACGAGGAGATGACCCGCGCCATGCTGGTCACGGTGCTCCGCCGGATGGAGGACGAAGCGGAAACCGCGGCGGAGAACGCCTTTGCGAACATCCCGGACGATACCTGGTACACCGATGCGGTGATCTGGGCCAGCGAGAACGGGATCGTCAACGGCGTGGCGGAGGGACACTTCGATCCCGACGCCAACATTACCCGGGAGCAGCTGGCGGCCATGATGTACCGCTACGCGGACTTCCTGGGCATGGATACCGCCGCATCCGGCAGCCTGAGCCGCTTCCACGACGGCAGCCAGGTGTCCCCGTGGGCATCCGACGCCATGAAGTGGGCGGTCAGGAACGGCCTCATCTCCGGGAAGAGCCCCACAATTTTGGATCCCAAGGGCAACGCCACCCGCGCGGAGGTCGCGACGATCCTGCAGCGGATGACCGCGCTCATGGTGAAATAAGCGCATCCCCCTAAAAAGGGCGCCCGCAGCCTGCCATTGTGACTGCGGGCGCCCGGACAAAAATGAATACCAGATAAAGAGCGTGAAACCCGCCGCAGGCTTACCCCTCCCGTAACAGCCGGGACAACACACCGGACCGCGCGGGATGGGCGCGGCCAACGAGAGATCATGCGGGACCCATCCGTTGGATGGGTCCCGCATCTTTTCGTACAGCGAGGAGGTGGAGGCAGGAACGTGGAGCCCAGCGAAGTCCTCCGGCTGAAGCAGGCGCTTGCTTTGGACGCGGCGAACGCCGCCGGAGACCGGGAAAGCACCGCATGGCTGGAGCCGGAGCAGTGGAAGAACTATATGGGAAAAGAAACGCGCAAGGCGCTGTACGGCGCGTTTCCCGACGAGGAGCTGCTGGCCGTCCTGCGGGAAACGGCGGCGCGGCTGGGGCGGAATCCCAGCAAGAAAGAGGTGTTCTGCGTCTACCGCGTCTTCCTGATCCAGCGGTTCGGCAACTGGCCCCGGGCGCTGACCGCCGCCGGATTGAAGAGGCCCCGCGAGCAGCGGCGAGCGGACAACCGAAGAAGGAATGAGGAAGCGCTCCGGCGCAGGAAGGCACAGGAATTGTCTGGGCAGGCGGCAGCAAAAGAGGCCGGCCTGACAACAAAAACGGAAGGAGAAGCATGATGAAGGAACGCTTAAAACGCGGCGCGGCCGCGCTCCTGGCATTGATTATGGTGCTGGGGCTGTCGGGAAACGCCTTTGCGGCGGTGTCGGATGACACCTTAACGGCGGCCATCGAGGACACGGCGCAGTACATTTATGAGACGGTGAAAAGCCCGCAGGTGGGCTCCATCGGCGGGGAATGGGCCGTGCTGGGCCTGGTCCGGAGCGGCTATACCGTACCGGAGGAATACTATCAGGACTACTACGCCACCGTGGAATCGTATGTCAGAGCCTGCAAGGGCGAACTCCACGACAAGAAATACACCGAATACAGCCGCGTCATTGTGGCCCTCAGCGCTATTGGAAAAGACGCCCGCAGCGTGGCCGGCTATGACCTGACCAAGGCCCTGGGGGACTACGACAAGACCATCTGGCAGGGGCTCAACGGCCCCATCTGGGCGCTCATTGCCCTGGATTCCCGGGATTATCCCATGCCGGTAAATCCGGAGGCTAAGACGCAGGCCACCCGGCAGATGTATATCGACCGCATTCTGGAGTGCCAGCTCCCGGACGGCGGCTGGAGCCTGTTCGGCGGAACAGAGGCCGCCGGCTCCGGGGACGGCGTATCCGATCCGGACATCACCGGCATGGCGCTGCAAGCCCTGGCAAAGTATCAGGACCAGCCGGCCGTGGCCGAAGCCACAGAAGAGGCGCTGGCCTGTATGTCGAAAAAGCAGAGCACGGACGGCGGCTTCGCCTCCTGGGGTACCGCCAACTCTGAGAGCGTTGTGCAGATGATCGTGGCCCTGTGCGAGCTGGGCATCTCCCTGGACGATCCCCGGTTTGTGAAGGGCGGGAACACCATGCTGGACAACCTCATGACCTTCTATCAACCCGGAAACGGGTTCCTGCATACCCAAAACGGATCCGGCTCCAACCAGATGGCGACGGAGCAGGCGTTCTACGGCATGGTTGCCGCGCAGCGGGCGCGGCAGAACAAAAACAGCCTCTACCGCATGGGGGACGCCATCACCGTGGCGGAGGGTGAAGAAACCCCGTCCGGCGCCGGGCTGGAGGGCAAGCACGCCGACGTAAAGGCCGTGCCGATTACCCAGATGGGCAAGACCTTTGACGACATCACCGGAGCCAACGCCCATGAAAATCAGCCGGCCATCGAGGCGCTGGCCGCCCGGGGGATCATCGATGGCATGGGGGACGGCCTGTTCCATCCCGAGGCGAGCATGACCCGCGCCCAGTTCGCCGCCATCGTGGTGCGGGCCCTGGGCCTGACGCCCGCCGCCAGCGAGGCCTTTACAGACGTGCCCTCCACCGCATGGTATGCCCCCTATGTGGGGACCGCCAGCACCTACGGCCTCATCAACGGCGTGGGCGAAGGCCGCTTCAACCCGGACGGCACCATTACCAAACAGGAGGCCGCCGTCATGGTGGCCCGGGCCGCAAAACTCTGCGGTATGGACACGGCGCTGGACACCGCCGCCGTGCGGGATGTGCTGGCCCAGTTCACCGACTATGTGACCACGCCGGAGTGGGCCCGGGAGGGCCTGGCCTTCTGCTATCAGGAGGGGATTCTGGACGACTCCGCCATGGAGATTCAGGGGAAGACAGAAATCCTGCGCTGCGAGATTGCCCAGATGCTTTACAACCTGCTCAGCAGCGCCAAGCTCCTGTAAAGGAGAGCGCCTATGTGGTGGAAAAAGAACAAGTGGAAAGTGATCGTCCCGGTCCTGATCGTGGCCGTGCTGGCCGCCGCCTTTTGGTACGGCGGCGGCGCGCCGGGCCTGCAGGGCTGGAATGTGGCGGACAATAATACCACGCTGTCCGGCCAACCGGACGCTGCGCCGGAGGACTCAGGAACTGATACCGGGCATTCCGGAGAAACTGTTCCCGAAGAAACGGGCAGCGCGGAGGACGGGACGCAGGAAGCGCCGGAAACGGAACAGCCGGACCTGTCAGAACAGGGCGTTGAAACGGAAGATCCCCCGCAGGAAACGCAGACGGATCTGATTTCCCCGGATGATGAAACCCCGGCAGAGGGCATTGAGAGCCGCCCTGGTGGGACAGAGGGCGGCATGACCGCGCAGGAAAAGCTGGACGCCGCCGCGGAACTCGCCGGCGGGTCCTCCCCCGGCGTGCAGGCCGGCGACAAGGCGTACTCCGAGTCCCAGGGCATGGTCATTGACCCGGATACCGGCAAGGATCAGTATCTCACTGACCCGGTGCCGGAGGGGAAACCCCTGCCGGTGGAGCCCCAGGATGTGGAGATCTCCGACACGGCCTACACCTGCACCATTTCCATCTCCTGCGCCACCATCCTGGACCACATGGACTGGCTGGACCCGGAGAAGGTGGAGCTGGTGCCGGAGGACGGCTGGATCCTGGAGCCCACGGAGGTCACCTTCTACGAGGGTGAGAGTGTTTTTAACGTGCTCCAGCGGACCGGCAAGCAGCAGGGCATCCACATGGAGTTTGAGAACACCCCCATGTACAACAGCGCCTACATCGAGGGCATCCACAACCTCTATGAGTTCGACTGCGGGGAGCTCTCCGGCTGGATGTACCAGGTGAACGGCTGGTTCCCCAACTACGGCTGCTCCCGCTACCAGCTGCAGGCCGGGGACGTCATTGAGTGGGAGTACACCTGCGATCTGGGCGTGGATGTGGGCGGCTACTACTCCACGGGAAGTTAAAACCAGAGATTCCATAGCCGGGGGCGGCTGCTGCCGTCCCCGCGTTCCCGCCCTTTTTCAATGGCCCCTGTCTGCCGACGGAGGCCATCGAAAGAGAGCGGAGCACCGTCAAGAAAGAAGGGAACCGTATCCTATGCCGAACAGAGACGCCTTTTCCAGCTATCACCCTGTCATCAATTTTATGTATTTCGCGCTGGTGCTGGTGTTCAGTATGTTCTTCATGCACCCTGTCAGCCTGCTCATCTCCCTCGCCGGCGCCATCGCCTACCATCTCTACCTGAACGGTCGGAAGGCCCTGCGGTTCCAGCTGCTGTTCCTGCTGCCCATGGCCCTGATGGCCGCCCTCATCAACCCGGCCTTCAACCACGAGGGGGCGACGCTGCTGGCCTACCTGCCCTCCGGCAACCCCCTGACCCTGGAGAGCATCGCCTACGGATTTGCAGCGGCCGCCATGCTGGCTGCCGTGGTCCTGTGGTTCTCCTGCTATACGGCGGTGATGACCTCAGACAAGTTTGTCTATCTCTTTGGCCGGGTCATCCCGGCCCTCAGCCTGGTGCTGAGCATGACGCTGCGGTTCGTGCCCAAGTTTAAGGCGCAGATCCAGGTGGTCAGCGAGGCCCAGCGCTGCGTGGGGCGGGACGTGTCCAACGGCAGCGTGCTCCAGCGGCTGCGAAACGGCATCACCATCCTCTCCATCATGGTGACCTGGGCCTTGGAGAACGCCATTGAAACGGCGGACAGCATGAAGAGCCGGGGCTACGGGCTGCCGGGCCGCACCGCCTTCTCCATCTACCGCTTCGACAGCCGGGACAAAGCGGCCCTGGCCTGGCTCCTTTTCTGCGGCTTCTTTATCCTCTGCGGCTGGATGGCCGGCGGACTCTCCTATCGGTATTACCCCACCATGAAGGGCGCGGCGCTCACGCCCATGACCATCAGTTTCCAGCTGGTCTATCTGGCCCTGTGCCTGACGCCGGTCCTCGTGGACCGCTGGGCGGACTGGTCCTGGCGGAAGCTGGAGAAAGCGGAGGGACAGACGTGCGCCAGAGCATGAACCTGCCGCTGTGCGAGCGGACAAGAGAAGAGTACGGCGGCTGGGACGGCCTGCGGCGGGCCTGCGCCGCTCTGGGGCTGGACGGCGTGGAAGGCATCTGGAGCGGCGGGGACATCCCGGCGGATTTCCCGAAGGACCTGCTGGCGGGCTATCACCTGACTTTCTTCCCGGACTGGCTGGACTTCTACCGGGAGGACCGAAAACGGCTGCTATATAAGTTCGGCAGCATGGACGCCGTGGCGTGGTACTACGGCGGGCGGACGCCGGAAACGCTTGTGGACCTGTACCGGGCGGACCTCCGGCGGGCCGCCGCACTGGACGCCGCCTATGTGGTGTTCCATGTCACCGATGTATCCGTGGAGGAGAATTACACCTACCGCTGGCTCCACACCAACGAGGAGATCATCGACGCCGCGGCAGAGCTCATCAATCTCCTGCTGGGAGACGCCGAGTGGCCCTTTGCTTTTCTGGTGGAAAACCAGTGGTGGCCGGGATTTACGCTGACGGAGCCGGAGAACACCTCCTGCCTGCTGGAGGGCATCCGGTATCCCCGCAAGGGCATTCTGCTGGATACCGGCCACCTGATGAACGCGGAGCGCTCCATTGCCACGCAGCGGGACGGGGTACGGTTTATCCTGGAAATGCTGGACCGCCACGGGCCGCTGTGCCGGTATATTCAGGGGATGCACCTCCACCAGAGCATCAGCGGCGCATATGTCCGCCGGCACTGCGGCGCGCTGCCGATAGACTTCCCGAAGGATCTGCCGGGGCAGTACCGCGCCTGCTATGCCCATATCCAGAACATAGACCGGCACGAGCCGTGGACGGATCCGGCGGTGCGGGAGATTGTTGACCGGGTCCAGCCGGCGTATCTCACCCACGAGCTGGCGGCGCCGGACCGGCAGGCAAAGCTGCGGGCGATCCGTCAGCAGCTTGATACGATTGAGAGAGGAGGCGAGCGTCTTGAATAACCGGAAAGCGCCCTGCCTGTGCATGGACCATCTGACCTTTACCTACCCGGAACAGCCATCCCCCGCCCTCCGTGATTTCTCTCTGACCATCCGGCAGGGTGAATTTGTGGTGCTCTGCGGCCCATCGGGCTGCGGGAAGAGCACCCTCCTGCGGCAGCTGAAGCGGGCCCTGGCGCCCCACGGGAAGCGCGGCGGGACCATCCTCTTTGAGGGCAAGCTGCTGGGGGAACTGGACCAGCGGACGGAGAGCCAGCGCATCGGCTTTGTCCAGCAGAGCCCGGAAAACCAGGTGGTCACCGACAAGGTGTGGCACGAGCTGGCCTTTGGGCTGGAGAGCTTGGGGTACGACACGCCCACCATCCGCCGCCGGGTGGCGGAGATGGCCTCCTTCTTCGGCATCCAGACCTGGTTTTATAAAAACGTCACGGAGCTCTCCGGCGGACAGAAGCAGCTTTTGAATCTGGCCTCCATTATGGCCATGCAGCCCTCCGTCCTCATCCTGGACGAACCCACCAGCCAGCTGGACCCCATTGCCGCAAGTGACTTTCTGGCCACGCTGGGGAAGATCAACCGGGAGCTGGGCACCACCATCCTCCTCACCGAGCACCGGCTGGAGGAGGCGTTCCCGCTGGCGACCACAGTAGCGGTGATGGACCGGGGGGCGCTCCTCTGTACCGGGACGCCCCAAGAGGTGGGCGAGCAGCTACGGCAGAGCGGACATACCATGTTCCTGGCCATGCCCACCCCCATGCGGATCTGGGCAGCCGTGAACGACAGCGCCCCCTGCCCGGTCACCGTCCGGGAGGGCCGGGAGTGGCTGGCCAGTTTCGCAGGCCGGAAGGAAATCGAACCGCTGCGCCCGGAACCACAGCTTCCAAAGGGCGGCGATGTGGTGCTGCGGGGGCGCGAGCTGTGGTTCAAGTATGACAAGGACCTGCCGGATGTGGTCAAGGGCCTCTCCCTGTCCCTGCGGAAGGGGGAATTCCTCGCTTTGCTGGGGGGCAACGGCACCGGGAAGACCACCAGCCTCAAGCTGCTCTCCGGCCTGCGGAAGCCCTATCGGGGGGAGCTGGAAATCTCCGGCTCCGTGGGGATGCTGCCCCAGAACCCCCAGACCCTGTTCGTCAAAAAGACGGTGCGGGAGGACCTGTATGAGATCCTCAAGGGCAGGAAACTCTCCAAAGAGCGGCAGGACCAGCGCGTAGCCCATGTGACGGCCCTGTGCCGGCTGGAGGAGCTGCTGGACCGGCACCCCTACGACCTCTCCGGTGGGGAGCAGCAGCGGGCCGCCCTGGCCAAGGTGCTGTTGCTGAATCCGGAAATTTTGCTCCTGGACGAGCCCACCAAAGGGCTGGATGCGGAATTCAAGCAGGTGTTCGCGGAGATCCTGCAGATCCTGCTCCGCCGCGGCACAGCAGTGCTGATGGTCAGCCACGACATTGAGTTCTGCGCCCGGTATGCCCACCGCTGCGCCCTTTTCTTCGACGGTGGCATCGTCACCGAGGGGACGCCGCGGAACTTCTTCTCCGGCAACAGCTTCTACACCACCGCCGCAAACCGCATGGCCCGACAGCTGCTGCCCCGGGCGGTGACGGTGGAGGATGTGATCGCCGCCTGCGGCGGACAGGTGCCTCCCGCCCCGGCCTTGCCGGAAGATATTCCGCTGCTGCCGGAACCGGAGGAAGCCAGCGCAGACTACAAGCCCAAACCGCTGCCCTGGTGGCGCAAGCTGGGGGCCGTCCTCACCGGCGGCGTCGCTCTGCTCTTGTTTTTGCAGTTCATGAACGTCACCGACCTGACGGCGCTGGTGGGCATGGAGGGCATGACCGAGCTGGCGTCGGACCAGCTGGCGCTGTACGCGTTCTTTATCGCCGCGCTGTTCCTCTTTGCCGCCTGCATCACCCGCAGGTCCCACCGGCCGGATTATCTTGTGCAGACCCCGCGTGAAAAGCGGAAGCTGTCCCGCCGCACCCTTTTTGCCACGGCCCTGATTCTGCTGCTGATCCCCCTGACCCTGTATGTGGGCGTGTTCTATCTGGATAACAAAAAGTACTATTTTATCTCTCTGATGGTGCTTTTGGAGTGTATGGCCCCCTTCTTCCTGATTTTCGAGGGGCGCAAGCCCAAGGCCAGGGAGCTTGTGATCATCGCCGTGCTCTGCGCCATCGCCATTGCCGGACGGGCCGCACTCTTTATGCTGCCACAGTTCAAGCCAGTTATTGCCATGACGATAATATCCGGCGTGGCATTCGGCGGGGAGACAGGCTTTTTGGTGGGTGCCATGACCATGCTGGCCTCCAATGTGATGTTCTCCCAGGGACCATGGACGCCCTGGCAGATGTTCGCTGTGGGCATCATCGGATTTTTTGCCGGCGTCCTGTTCCGAAAGGGGTGGCTGCGGCGCAGCCGGGGGGCGCTGTGCGTCTTTGGGGCGCTGTCCGCCATCCTCATCTACGGTGGGATTATGAACCCGGCGTCGGCGCTGATGTGGGCGCCCGAGCTCAACTGGAAGGTGATTCTTACCTACTACGTCACCGGCTTCCCCTTTGACTGCATCCAGGCCGCCGCCACATGGTTGTTTTTGTGGTTTGCCGCCGAGCCCATGCTGGAGAAGCTGGACCGCATCAAGGTCAAGTACGGGCTGGTGGAGTAGGGGTGGATAGAGAGGAACGATACGATGCAAAATGAAAGCCAACGGAGAATAATTACTTTGCTGCACCTTCTTCTGGAGCAAACGGACGAACGCCATTATGTGACCGGTGCGGACATCCTTCGCTTTTGGGAGGCCCACGACATCCATGCCAGCCGGAAAAACGTCTACAGCGATATCCAACTGCTCGTGGATTCCGGTGTGGACATCATCTGCATCAAAAGCACGCAGAACCGCTACTTCATCGGCTCCCGGCTGTTGGAGCTGCCGGAACTGAAACTGCTGGTGGACGCCGTGGAGTCCTCCCATCTCATCACGGAGAAGAAGAGTGCCGCCCTCATCGAGAAGTTGGGCCATCTCACCAGCCGGTACAACGCCGCGCTCCTGAACCGCCCTGTCTACATGGAGGGCACAGCCAAGCCGGACAACGAGGCTGTGTACTACGCCATCGACGCCATCCAGACGGCGATCCACGAACAGCGGGCCATCTCCTTCCAGTATTTCGAGTATACGCCGAAAAAAGAAAAGGTCCTGAAACACAAGGGGTACCGCTATGGCTTCAGCCCCTACGCCCTCATCTGGAACCGGGATTTCTACTACGCCGTGGGCTGGTCGGAAAAGCACAGGAAACTGGCCCAGTTCCGTGTGGACCGCATGACAGCCATTCAGGAGTCGGACGCCCCCTACATAGCAGACCCGTCCTTCGATCCGGCATCCTATCTCCGGGAGGTCTTTGGCATGTACCATGACGCGCCCCGGCGGGTGACGCTGCTGTGTGAAAACCGCACCATGCGGAGCGTCATAGACCACTTTGGGGAGGATGTGGCCACAGAGGTGGTGGACGCCAAACACTTCCGGGCCACCGTGGATGTGGCGCCCACCCCGCCGTTCTTTTCCTGGGTGTTCACCTTCGGCGGCGCTATCCGCATCGAGGAGCCTGCGGAGGTACTGGAGAAGATGCGGGACATGGCCGCATGGCTGCATACATAAAAACAAGAGGGATCTGTCCAGGGAAGGCCGGGCAGATCCCTCTCACCTTTATGAGGCAGGAGAACCTCTGCGGGGGATGTATCCCCGCAGAGGCCCTTCCCGATTTTAGTCCGAAAAGTATACCGGCCTGCCAATGGATGTAAAGCCCTCGATGCCGGTGATCACCACATTGTTGTATCCGCTGGCGCAGTGGATGATGAGCAGATTGCCGCTCTCGTCCCTGCCGCCTACAATGCCCACATGGGAGTCCTCTGGATAGAATACCAGATCGCCGGGCAGCGCCTCGTCCCAAGCGATGGTGGTGCAGTAACTGTGCTGTGCGGCCGCTCCGCCGCCGTGGCCGATGATGTACTCGCCGCCTGTGGCATTATAGAATACCCAATCAACGTACCCTGAGCAATCCATCCCGTAGGGCCGGTAGGTGCCGGAACTGGAGCTGCCGGGGGCCGTGACCTGCATGGTGGTCCCCCAGCGGGAGTCCCAGCCGAGGACAAGGCTTTTGCCGCCCCAGAAGTAATTGACCTTACCCACCAGCTGGCAGGCGGTTTCTATGATCTCCCGGCGCTCGGCGCTCAGGTCCGCCGGCAACGAGGCAAGCAGTTCCTTGGCGTCGGCCTCCGTCACAGCCAGATTCCCAATGGCCCCGCCCAGAAGGTCGAGATTCTCCAACAGATCGTCCAGCATGTCGTTCTGCTCATCGGTAAAGGCGTAGTGCTCCCGCATCTCGTCCACGGTCTTTCCCGTGACGGAGATCGTCAGGATGGTTTCCGTCCAGCTGTCGTCCTCGCCGTCATCCGGGTCGCTGTCCGGGTGGTCTATGGTTTCCACCTCGGAGGATAGGACGGTCATAGCCCAGAACACCTCCTTCAGCCGTGCTACCCGGTCGGCGTCCAGGGTGACCACATCGACGCCGTCATTGGTCCCCGCGGTTTTCACCGCAAACACCGCCACGATCTCCCGCCAGTCCGGTGGGGCACCGTCTATGATGATCTGGTCGTAGTCCCCGGCCTGCAGTTCCTCCAGCTTGTCGGCATATTCCACATTGACCTGGGCGATGGCTGTACTGAGCGCCACGGAACTGCTGTCTGCAGGTTCGTTGGCGAACAGGATACCGAAGGGCGAGGCGATGAGCATGCCGATCAGGCAGATGAACACCAGCAGGGCGAGGACAACGGAACCGCCGGCGGCCGCCGCGGCGATCAGGCCCCTTGCCGCCGCGAGGATGGCCCGCAGGGCGTTCCCCGCTTTGGCGGCGGCCTTTTTCGCCGCACTGCCGGCCTGCTTTGCCGCCTGGCGGGACATAACCGTCTGCTGTGCCGCACGGGCTGCTTTGGCGCTCTGGGCGGCACGAGCGGCCCCACGCCCCGCCTGGGCGGCGGTTCTCCCGGCATGGTCCGCTGTCTTTACCGCCTGCCTGGGGGCGCCGGCAGCCGGCTTTGCGCGGCGTACCGCCCGGTTCCGGCCAGCCTCCTTTATGGCAGGCGTTCTGCGTTTCCCTTTTGGCAGCGGGCCGGTATCCTGGGCAGGCTCCGCCTTTGGCCGCATGGGCGATACGGTCCCGTCCTGCCTGCCCCCATTCCCAAGCGCAGTTCTGCCGGAGGGCCGGGAATCTCCCACAGGCTGAGCAGACTCCTGCCCACCGCCTGCCGGGTGCCGCATCTGCTCGGCTTTGGCTTGCGCGGACTTCTGCGCCGCCTGCCGTCCGCGCTCCCGGATGAAGGGATGCTGGCCCTGGGTGCGCTCCGGGGTCAGGCCAGACGCCGGCGTTAACGGCTGGGCGCGCAGGTATGTGTCCTTGGTCTTGATCCGCTGCCCGGCGTTACCGGCTGGTTCCGCCGGCCGGCCTGCCGCCGCGGTGTTGACACGGCTTTCCTGCCCCCGTGTACGAACCTCCGGCACGGGATCCCCGGCTGCGGGATCTGCGGGGCTGCCGCCGCGGGAGTCATGCTTTTTCCGTTTCTCCTTGATGAGCTTTTCCGCGCCGCGCTCCATGCGGCGCATACCGCCTGCGGCGGCGTCCTCGATTTGGTCGCCGCCGTAGTCATCCCGCCGCCCCTGCTGGGCGGCGTCCCGGAGCTGCGTCCGCAGTCGGTCCGATCCGTCCTCCAGGCCGCGATGGACCAGTTCCTTCGGCGCGGCCTTTATCTTCTCCCGGACGGAGGCCACAGTATGGGGTTTTTCCTTGATCTTATCCATCCGGCCGCCTCCCCATGAAAGCGGGCCGCATTACGCGGCCCGCCCCGGCGCATGGCTGCCGTCCGTGTCGGAGGGCCTGGTGGTCATCAGGCGGTACAGCCGGTTTTTGGGGAAGTTGTCCATAAAGGGCACGATGGCACTGCCGCACTTGATGAGGCCGCGGCCGGAGTCCACATTGGTGATGTAGGAGAGCTGGTTGTCCGAGATGTTCAGCAGCCTGGCCAGCTCCGTCCGGTCCGTCGCCGCCTGGTTGAGCATGACGAGGAACTCGCTGTTGGCCAGCATGGTCCGGGCGGTGTGGGACTGGAGCAGGTCGTCCACATTCTGTGTGATGCCGGTGCAGCAGGCCCGATACTTACGGACACGTTTCCAGAGGGTGAACAGGAAGTTTGCGCTGTACTCGTGCTGAAACAGCAGGTAAATTTCGTCGATGTAGATCCAGGTATTCCGCCCCTGCTGGCGGTTGCGGATGATGCGGTTGAAGATGCTGTCCAGCACCACCAGCATGCCCACGGGCAGGAGCTGGCGGCCCAGATCCCGGATGTCATAACAGAGGATGCGGGAATTGGTGTCCACATTGGTGGGTTTGGCGAAGGTGTTCAGGCTGCCCTCGGTGAACAGTTCAATAGCCAGCGCCACATCCCGCGCTTCCGGCTCCGGCTGGCGGAGCAGTTCGGCGTGGAAGTCCTGCAGGGTAGGTACAGTGCCCTTATAATCACTGCGGATGTAGTCCCGGTAGCACTGAGCGGCACAGCGGTCGATGATGGACTTCTCTTTTGCGGAGAGTTTCCCAGATCCCATAAGTTGCTCACACAGAGACAGCAGAAACTCGGACTTCAGCACCACCGGGTTCTCCCCGTCGCCGTAGCCCTGCTCCATGTCCATGGCGTTGATGTGGTTGGGCGAGGTGGCAGACACCTCGATGACCTCGCCGCCTAAGCCCTCGATGAGCGGCCGGTATTCGGATTCTGGGTCGATGACAATGATGTCATCCGGCAGGCCGCCTGCGCCGTTCTCCGCTGCCAGGGCCAGCCCCACCATCTCGCGCTTGGCGGTGAAGGACTTGCCGGAGCCGGACACGCCGAGGACAAAGCCGTTGGCGTTGAGCAGTTCCCAGCGGTTGGCGAGGATGAGGTTCTTGCTGATGACATTCTGCCCGTAGTACACGCCGCCCTGATGGCGGATCTCCTGGGCCTTGAAGGGCATGAGGACAGCCAGCGCCTCGGTGGTAAGGGTGCGGAGGGCATCGATGCGGCGCAGGCCCAAGGGTAGCGCCGTCACCAGCCCCTCCGCCTGCTGCCAGTTGAGGGTGGAGAGCTGGCACAGGTGCTTGCGGGCAATGGACTGGAGGGTTTCCGTGTCGCTGTCCAGTTCCTCCTTGGTGTCTGCCAGATGCACCAGCGTCACCACGGCGAACATCATGCGCTGGTCGCGGGTAGTGAGATCGTCCAGCATCTCGCGGGTTTCCTTGCGCTGCTGTTCAAGGTCATACGGGACAACGGCGGAGAAGTTGTTGTTGCTGTTCTGCCGGCGCTGCCAGTTGGTCACATTGGTTTCCACGCCCAGCAGCCGGTTCTGCATCTCCCGCACCGCCTCGTCCGTGGGGACGGGGATCACGTCGATGGACAGCATGAGCGTCCGGTTCAGCTCCGTCAACTCATTGATCATGGAGTCCTTGATGTAGGAGGCGTACTCCTTGAGGAACAGGACCCGTCCGAACTTATCACCCATGACAAAGTGGTCCTTCTTGAACTCCATGCTGTCCGGGCAGATGGCGTCCTTATAGGAGGCCCCCTTCCGCATGCCGTCCTTGAGGTCAAAGTGAAATTCGGTTTCCTCACCTACCCGGTAGAAGTCATGGAGGATCCGCAGACGTTCGATGGCGTCCAGTTCCTCGCTGCGGGAGTCCAATTTGTTGAGCCGGCTGGTAATGTCATTGGTAACACGGTCAAAGAAGGTCTTGGCCTCATCCACATTTTTCTTGTGGGTGGAGACGGTAATGTACCGCTCCTGCACCACGCTGTTGGATGCGTCGGTGACCTTGTCCGTGAGCATGGTGTTGTATTCGGCCCGGTATCCGTCCAGAAAATCCCCACGGGGCGGAAGTAGGATGGTTTCCTCAAAGTTCTGGCGGTTGAGCCGCTTGTTGTTGATGGTGATCTTGGTGGTGGAGCCAGTGTCCAGC
The DNA here is from genome assembly GCA_022846095.1 of Oscillospiraceae bacterium. Classification (NCBI taxonomy): domain Bacteria; kingdom Bacillati; phylum Bacillota; class Clostridia; order Eubacteriales; family Oscillospiraceae; species Oscillospiraceae bacterium. Next base: position 1,626,265 of record AP025583.1, read on the forward strand.
GCATTGAGCAATTCGGAATAATTCAGGAACATGGCCGTCTTGTCCTCTTTGGAGGCGATGGCGTAGTTGATATCCGAAAAGCGGATGCACTTGGAGAACTTACTCCCAAACTGAAAAATCCCATCCGGCCAGATGCGGCGGATGGGGATGGTGTCCTGTACAGATCTTGGTACGGTAAATTGTTCCTTGTCCTGCCTCAATGTATTTTGCAGGGTTTTAATCAATCTTCAGGGCCTCCTTCATACTCGAACGCTCCATGAGTTTCGCGTACAGATTGTCCGATTTGAAGACGAGCCGGTGAGGATATATAAATTCCGTGCGGATATAAGCAAGTAGAAACCGCTCCAGCGTCATGCCATTGTACTGGAAAAAACCGCCGAGAGCGAACGGGAAAGCGCACAGGACGCAGACCCATCCGATCTCGGCGGTCGCCAGCACGGAGCGCAGGCCAAAATACACGCCTACGGCAACGGCGACGGCCAGCAGCGCGAAGATGAGCTGGCGGAGCGACAGCCCGAAAAACAGGCTCTCCTGATAGTTTCGGACCTCTTTGTTGATGCGTACCTCGATTGGATTTCACCTCCGTTTCCGTTCCTGGACTTTTGGCAGACAGGAGTTGCCATGTCCGCCGGGGTATGCTAACATCAAAGTGAAAAAATAGCGAGAGGGGTGTACCCATGTTATATGCATATATTTTCCTGGGAGCCGGGATCCTGATCCTGTCCATCCTGTTCCGCCTGGCCGCGGTGTTCCGTCTGACCATCCCGCTGCTGTACGCGCTGGTGGTACCGACGCTGCTGAGCGACTGGTACTACGCCCACTACACGCTGGCCAATGTAATATGGTACGTCCTGCTGGCAGTGACGGTTCTGTCCTGGGTGTACTCCCTGGTGCGGAAAATCTCCGCCATCATGGAGCGGCGCCGGCGCGAGAAAGAAAAAGAGGAAATTTTGATCCAGCGGGTGCGCGAGGCCGGCCGCAACGGCGGCGGTATCGTCCATATCGATGACCTGCAGGATTAACCAAGGCCCATCAGCTCCCGCACCAGACGGTCGCTCATCTTGATAGCGCCCACCAGGACCAGCATGTTGAAAATCAACTCCCCGATATAGTTCCAAACGATAGTAGCGGCAGCCATTGTGTCATCCGCGATGGCTGGCGGCGCCGCGGCAAACTGGGAAAAGATAATACAGGCCAAAACGATCATACAGCCCTCCAGGCAGATGGCGGCGTAGCTCTTGATAAAAGCCACGCCGATGCTGCTGGAGGGCTGTCCCGCGAAACTGGCCAGCGGGATGGGTGCGATGGCCGACGCCATGTAGAGTTTGAAAAAGCGGGAATACACGGTGAGGATCATCACCAGCGAGAGGACCCAGATAAACAGGGATCCCAGGAGCGTCACCGCCCACAGCGGGATACTCTCCAGAAAGCCCACGTCCTCGATGATGGCCACCATCTCATCCGGCAGTGCCGTGTCGGACATGGCCGTGAGGCCGGAGGCATCCATGATGGTGGACACCGCCCCCTGAGCGATGCTGAACAGGGCCATCATCAGTTCCAGACCGTAGGTGACGGCCCCCTGCGCCAGCGCGAACCGCACAAAGGTCTTGACCGCCACCTCCGGGCGCTTGAGTTCCGTAAAGCTGCCGCAGGTCTTGACCACGCCGGCCACGAAAAACAGCACCAGCAGGGCGTAGCCGATGGCTCTCAGCGCGTCATGGATATTGAGAATGACGTCCCAGATCCCGCCGCCTTTGAATTCTTCCGGCGACGTGGAGATGAGCGTCCAGATCTCGGTGAGCTTGTCGTTCCAGGTAGCAAGGGCTGAGTTTAGATTGTCAACGATCCAGTTTCCACTTCCCATTGTGCATCACCTCCGTGTGGGAAGGGTGCGGGAGGACGCCACGTGCGCCCTCCCGCTTTGCCCACTCAGCCGGTGATGAGGGTGAGGATCTCCTTGGTAAATGTGATCACAATGCCGCCAGCGATGGTGAGCATGCCGTTGGCGCGCTGGGAGGGGTCGTGGCTCTTGAGGGACAGGCCCAGCTGGAGGACGCCGAAACCCAGCAGGATGAGGCCGATGGCCCGGATGAGGGAAAAGATGAAGTCGCTCAGATTCGTCACAACCGCCAGTGGGTCGTCCGCCGCGAAGGCGGGGCAGACGGTCATGACGGCGACCAGCACAAAGCAGGAAAGCATTGTGTAAATGCGCTTGACCCGCTTTTCAAATAGATGGTTCATGCTGCATTCTCCTTTTCTTCATTGGCGTCATCGGTGGAAAATGCCGCAAACAATTCATGTCCAGAGATCACCGATGCTTGGTTTTGCCCGTGGTGGATATAGGGTGGCCCGCCGGCCAGCGAAGTCTGACGGACCGCGGGGTGTTTCATCAAATCGTATTTCAGGTCCATCACCGGCCCCGCGCCGCGGATGAGCAGGACGGCGTACCGGTTGTCCAGCCGGCGTACCTCGTCCGGCGTCAGCAGCTCCCGCCCGTTGATCTGCATGTTGGTGGACCAGGAGCCGGACTTGCCCTTGGTTTCCCCGTGGGTCTTGGTGTCGATGGTGGATTTGCCGAGGGCCTCGGAGATGTACTTGTGGGTGCTGGACTCGTTGCCGCCGAGGTACAGCAAGGTGTCCGAGTTGCCGGGGATGGTTTCCCAGGAGTCCTTGAACTGCTCCTTGATCTGCGCCATGTTCTGGATGATGGTGCTGCAGGAGATGTTTCTCGACCTCATGGTTGCCAGTTCACGGGGCAGCCCCGGCAGATTGACCGAGGGTGCCTCGTCCAATATGAAGTGGACGTGCCGGGGCAGCGGGCCGTGGTGGATCTGATCGGCGCAGTAGTAGAGGGTCTGGAACACCTGGGAGTAGAGCAGACTCACCAAAAAGTTGTAGGTGGTGTCATTGTCCGGGATGACGGCATACAGGGCGCACTTCTTCTCCCCCAGGGTGTAGAGATCCATATCGTCGTGGTCCGTGATGGCCCGGATCTGGGGCAGGTTGAAGGGCGCCAAGCGCACAGCGGTGGACACAAGGATACTCTTGGAAGTCTTGCCCGCCGCCATCTTAAAGACCTTATATTGCCGGACGGCGACGCTGTCCGGCTTCTCCCGTTCAATGGCGCTGAACAGCAGATCCAGCGGTGAGACGTGGTCCTCGTCGTCCTCCTTTACCTCCGCATACTCCAGCACCCGCATGACCATGGAAAAGTTCTGCTCGGACTCCGGCGCCTCCTGAAACAGCATGAGGATGATGGCCTGCAGCAGCGCCGTTTCGGCCTTGGTCCAGAACGGGTCCGACTCATGGCTGTTCTTGGGCGTGGTGGCCTGGATGAGGTTGTTGACCAGCCGCAGGGCGTCCTTCTCATCCCGGATATAGCGGAAGGGGTTGTATCCGTCCGACTGCTCCAGGTTAACGAGGTTCAGCACCCGCACATCATAGCCCTGGCTTTTAAGGTAGCCGCCGGTGGCGGTGAGCACCTCCATTTTGGGGTCGGTGATTACATAGTTTGTATTGGCCTCCAGAATGTTGGGCAGCACATAGCTGCGGGTCTTGGCCGCGCCGCTGCCGCCGATGACCAGTACGTTGAGGGACCGGCGGTGCTTGTGGGTATCCAGCCCCAGGCGGACATGCTTTGTCAGGGGCTTATTCTGCTTTTGACAGAACATGGCGTTGACCTGTTTGGGGGACGCCCACTGGGCGGAGCCGTGTTCCTCGCCGTCGCGGGTACGGCCCTGGGTGGTGCGGTAGAGGCAGATCCCCATGACATAGAGGCCGGTGCAGGCGAGAATGCTCATCAGGCTGTGTTCCGTCCAGCGGATCTTCAAAGGGGTCTGCAGGGCTGCGGTCAGGTTCGTCAGCAGTTCCGGCAGGCCGTCCCCGAGGGACTGGGCGATCAGGAGCGCGGCCCAGACCACGGGGATGTAGAGAAACAGATACGGGAGAAGCCCTCCCGATCTGCCCGGTTGATTCAGCGGCATTCACCTCCAAATGTAAAAACAGGGGGCGCACCGCAGTAGTGCGCCCCGTAGGCTGATGGGATGTATGCCCGTTTGATCAGTCCTGTTCGAAGGGATACAGGATGTCCACGCCGAGGGTATGCATTCGGTCCTCATACCGCAGGAGGCCCCGCAGGTCATGGCCCCGGTAGATCCGATCCCGTTTACAGGAAAGGATATAATCCATTTTCTTTTCCGCAGCCTGCTGCTCCAGGAACTGAAGGCCGGGCCTCCGGAGATCCCGCCCGCTCATATAATCCTTGTATACGCCGGCGATCTGCATGCCGTTTTCTTCCGCGAATTGGCGCAGGTAAGTGTCCTGCCCACTGATGCCGATCTCGTCTGCCATCGGGTTGCCGGTATCCACCCGAAGATACAGCCAGCAGCGTTTTCCCCGCAACTGTGCCTTGGGCGGCAGGCTCCCGTGCGCGAACAGCCTTTTCAGCAGTGCCATATCCTCCAGGAGCAGGAATCCTGCGCTGCCGGTGTGTCCTCTGTAGTAGTAAACGGCTTTCATGTGATTTGGCCTCCTTCCACTTTTTTGCAACTCAACCATACCCGAACCGGCCCGGAATATCCAGCACTTTCCCCGAACAGCACCCGATCATCTGGCCTTGGTCCGCGTCTTGGTTTTCTGCCTGGCCGGGGCACGCTGACGCTGTTCCTCCAACCGAGCGCGATAGCCCTGCAGGCGGCCCTCAACAGAGGGCCGCTCCTCACTCGTCGTCCTCGCCGCGCTCCCGGCGCGCGTAGGAGAGCTGGTGCCGGTATCGCGTGAGGCGCGTCCCGACCGGGAATCTTTTTTTGGCGTTCCTGGTTCCATCTCCGGCTGCCGCTCCCGATCCGGCTGCTCCTTTCGGGGGAACTCCGGTTGCTGGTACATCATCTTCTGGAACACCAAATTGGCCCGTTCCACCTCTGTGGCCGGCATGACAACATCTACCATGCTGTTCGGGCCATTGGAGTCCCGGGAGTTTTGGATGGCCGCATAGAGCAATTTCGGTTCCCGCGCCTTGAGCCTGAACTCCCGGTATTCCTCCTGCGTCATGGGAAACACCCGCAGATCCCGCGTCTGCTGCAGCATTTTGCCCATGCGGACCTTGCCGCTGATCTTCTTGTGGTTTTTCGCCAGCGCCAGCGACATGGCCAGCAGGTTCTTGGCTGCTGAACCGCCCAGCCGGACGGCCACCTCTCCGCCGGAGAGCAGCATGCGGACCAGTTGGTCCGCGGCCTCACCGCCTCCGATATTCATCTCGTTCCACCTCCTTTGCCGTGGCCTCGGCCACCTGAATATCATGTTCCATCTGGGGCCGGTTTCGTTCAATAGTGTCACACATGGAAATTTCTTTCCGTGCCTGCCGGATCTCCCGGTTGACGTCCGCCAACTGTCGGTATAGTTCAGCCTTTTCCGCCAGCAACTGCTCCCTGGGGATCCCGCACCGCTCCAGCGTGGAGACGGCGTCCATGTAGCGGGTAAAGGGTTCCTCCATGCCGGGCATGCCGGACTCATAGCAGTCCTTCGCCGGGGCGAGGGCCTCTGCGTCGGAGAGGGCGTCGTAGAGCGCCCGCCGTTTCTTCTTCCGCACATTGAGGATGGTGCGCTGTTTCATCAGGCTGGCCAGCGTTTCCTCTGTGCGGGTATGGACGGCCTGCAGGCCCTCTGCCGTGGAGACGCCATGCGCCCGCAGGAAGGCGAACTGCTCCTTGTAGCTCTCAAACTTCATGATCTCCCTCCTGAGATGGGGCGTCATCTTCGGCGGGTACTGCCGCTGCCCGGCCTTGCCCAGCAGATAGAGGTAGTGGACATACAGGGCCATGAATCCGGTGTACTTCTGCGGGTGGCGCCTGCGGTACGGCTCATACCGGGGCCGATAGACGATGGATGGGCGAGCACCGGCGGCGATCTCATCCAGGTTCCCCTCGATGGCGGCGCGGATCCCATCCTCGGTGAAAAGCGGATTCTTCCGGCCTGGTATCATGAGCCGCTCCTGTCCTTTGAGGCGGAAGCTGAGGCGATTCCCATGCTTGATCTCATATCCCTTATGCTCCATAATGAGGAAGAAGTGGCCGATATCGTTGGCGTCCTCTATGGCCTCCCGGAGATCCGCCTCCAGCATGGCGCGGAAGGTGGGCTGGCCCTTGCTTTGCCGCAGCCACTCGATGTAACTGACCGCCTTTTCTCCCTTGCCCTCCATGATGATGGACAAGCCGTGCTCCCGGCACAGCCGGTCTGAGATGGCACGGATCTGGCTGTAGTAACTGCGGGCATTGCTGTGGTATTTCTCGCCGGTATCCGCATTTACGGAGTTGAAAATGGTGTGCGCGTGGATATGCTCCTTGTCCACATGAACGCCGATGACCGCCTGGTAGCCGGACAGATGCTCTGCGGCGAACTCCTTTGCGATCTCCAGCGCCAGTTCTGGGGTGGCCTCGCCGGGCTTGAAGGATTGGATGATGTGATAATACTGGACGCCGTCCGTCTGACGATAGTGCCGCTTGGTTTTCATCATACGGCTGACGGCGTGCTCCGTGGAGCAGCCCTGGCTGGCGGTCAGGATCTGTTCCTCTGTTTTATCCCCATTGAGGACATACCGGACCCCCACGTCCAGCCGTCCCTTGCGGGCGAGGATCTTCGTAACCGCCATTACAGATCCGCGACCTTTTCCATGAGCAGGTACACCTGCCGCAGCAGGAACAGCGCCTCTTTTGCGTCTTGTCGGGTGGCGATGCCGGCGTTGACGCTCCGGGCGATTTGATTGATATTTACGCCGATTCGGTTGATCTCCCGATATAAGTCGTTGATCTCCGCCGGCTGGCGCTGGCGGATCTCCGTGCGGTTGATGCAGGAGCGGATGACGTTACTTAGAGACAGGCCAGACTCTCTGGCCAGTCGGTCCAGGTGTTCCCGTTCCTCTGCGGTCAGCCGCACAGAGAGAAATTTGCTTTTTTCCTGCACACGTCACCTCCTTTTTCTGCCTGCAGGCGGCATTGGGGCCAGGGGGATTCCCCCTGCAAGCGCATTTGTCATACAAATGCTATGCTTGCGCCATCGCCGCGCAGGGCGCGGCCATTTTCAAGCGGTAGGTGGATTTCAATTCCCTCTCCTGCGGAAAAGAAAAATGCTCACCGCTCACGGGCCTTGAGGTTCAGGTTATCCCGCGGGACGCCGGCCAGATCCAGTTCGCGCTTGTCCCGCACATACGCCGCATAGCGGGCGTAGGCGTAACCTTCGCTGTCAACGAGGATGCCGTCCTGCCGCTTGCGGGTAGAGACCAGCAGGCAGCGGAAGCGGCCGGACTTCTCACTGTACCCGGTAAGGTGGGTCCTGGCGGCGATGAAAGGGGTCTCGGCCAGCAGATCCGCTTGAAAGCGGCGGTATTTGGATTCCGACAGGATGATCTCCCGCACCACTGTAAAGGGGGCGGCCTTGATGATTGGGGTGGTATCTTGCAGAGCAGACACAGAAACCGGCTTTCTGAAAAATCGTGCATACTGTTCTTTTGCTATGGTGCAGACCTCCCTTCAAAAAAGGGTGTATCATTGGACGCCCTTATCATCTGAAACGGGAAAGCAAGGGCGTGTCATTGGACGTCCTCCAGCCCCTGTTCCAGCGCCTGACGGATCCGGCCTCTGGCCAGTGCGGCATAGGCGTCTGTCACCTCGATGCCGGTGGCGGAGTAGCCCTCCAGCACAGCGGCCAGCACCGTGGTGCCGCTGCCGGCAAAGGGGTCCAGGATCCGTCCGCCCGGCTCGGTGATCTTCACGATGTCCCGCATAAGCTGCAGGGGCTTTTCTGTCAGGTGGATGCGATCCTGCGGGTTCCCGTATTTGAATACACCGGGCAGGCAGGGCACGGGACGGCTAATGGGCATGTCCCCGTTGGATCCCCAGACGATGTACTCCGCCTGCTGGCGGAAGCGTCCTTTCTGGGGCCGGCTGTTGCCCTTGTCCCAGACGGCGGTGCCACGCCAGATCCAACCAGCCCACTGGAGGGCGTCCGTAGCTGCGGGGAGCTGCCGCCAGTCGATGAACATACACACCGGGGCGCCGGGCTTACAGATTTTTCTGGCGTCGTACAGCCACTCCGCCGCCCAGCGCGTCCAGGACCGCTGATCCTTGGCGTCGCCGTCAAAGGGCGGCGGGGCATGGTCGCCCATGTTGGAGTATTTCTTGGCCGTGGACTTGTTCTTTTCCGCCTGGGTGCGCCCGCCGGATGCGTAGGGCGGGTCTGTGATCACCGCGTCGAAGGTCCCAAGCGCAAAGCCGGACAGCACCTTCAGCGCGTCGCCTTGGATGATTTCCCACTGGGGGTTATCGCTCATAGGCAGGTTTCTCCTTCTTCTTATTCTTTTGGGGTGTTTGCAGTACAGGTTCCTGATATTCTTCCAAATGCACTGTTCCGCCTTTTTCCGTTATGATTGCAGGCCGGTGGACCCGCTGGCCGAGATCCAGCAGTGTTCCTTCGATGGCATCCGCTACTTCGCCTATATAATGCATATCCCAGGGAAATTCATCTTCCGTCTTGTTGAGGAAGGTGAGGATCGTTTGGTAAACGGCATTGTCGATGGCATCCAACTGCTCGATCTGCCTGCCTGATAATTCGATCTCCGGTTCTTCTGGCGGAATGTTGTCCACCATCACATCATCGCTCCTTCCCTTGCTTGGTTCGCCGGTGCGGGGGCTTTCCCAGCTCCTTCTGGTCTGTCAGGACAGGGATCCCCAGCCTCTCGGCGTGGTTGATCTCCGCCCACATGCCCTCCGTCCAGACGGGGCCGTAGACATTGACCTGCTGGCAGAACTCTACCAGCCGCAGGCCCATCTCCCGTGCCGCCTGATCCTGTGCCGGATTACCAGTGTCGGCAATAGGCGGAAATAAGAGGTGCGGGCAGACGGGCACGTTGCCCTCCGCGAACACCTCCCGCGCTTTTTCTCTGGCGAAGGCGATATTTTTCTCTACCTCGCCACGCAGCGGGGCGCAGATGTAAACGAGTTTCGGGCCGTCCTGCCGGCGCTCCGTCACACGATCCCGAAACACGTCCAGGTACTCGCTCACAGCCTGCCGCATGGCGGAATAGTCCGCCGCGGTTGGGCGGAAGGCATACCACTCCGCCTTTCCGCCATCTTCCCAGATATGCGGTGATACGCCATTACGGAAGTTGGGGTTGCCCGGCACCTGCTTGATGCCGAGGATATCCTTCAGCCGGAGGCGGAGCTTATCTACCACGCCGTCTGTGCGGTTCAGCACCGTAACGCTGATGGCGTCATAGTGGTCCGCATAGCCGGATGTCACAAACTGCACACGGACACGGAGATCCTTTCCCAGCGTTCCCAAACAGGCCCGGCCTGTAAACTTGGGGCTGCCGATCACCATGCCGTCCGCAAACAGTTTCCGAAGTTCCTGTTCGTAAAATGTCATCGCTCCGGCCCATCCTTTTGCGCAGGAGCACTTTTCCAGTGGATCTCATGGTGCGTATTGTCGATATGGTTTGGCATATGACCTCCTTTCGCCGCTATGCGGCGTTTTTCCATAGGCTGAGTTGTTCATCCTCTCACCGAAAACCTGCGTCAATTTCCGAAAATGTCATAGTCCGATTGAACTTCTCGCTGACCTTCCCCGGCAGGGCCTGCAGTTCCAGCATCCTGGCCCACAGATCCGGGTGGTGGTCATAGAGATGGCGGAGTTCCCGCTGTCTGGCGTTGGGGCAGAACCAGCAGCCGCCCCTGTCGGTGAAGTCATAGACAGGCGAAAGCAGCCCCGCCTCCCGGCAGAGCTGCTTTGCGTCCTGTTCCGTATAGCCGTATTTGTCCAGCAGGGAGACACGGCGCCCACCCAGCCGGAGCAGCCGCTCCTGCTCATCCCTGGCGATGCCGATGTACTGTACCGTGTCCGGCGGGAGGCTTTTCTGGTACCGCAAAATCGGTTTCAGTTTGCAGTCCCGCTGGACGGCGCATCGCCCACAGATGGGAAAAGAGCGGAGCAGGCCCTTTTTCGGCCCACGGGTGATCCGCCCGGTGAACAGCCCCACATAGGTCTGCGGTCCACGGAGGACGCGGATCTTTACGCCCATGCGCTCCAGTGCGGGGATGGCCGTGCCATAGATGAAGTCCCGGTGCTCCGGCACCTCGCCGGAGATATGGCTGTCAAACATCACTTCGCAGTACACCGCCTCATCCAACGGTTCCCCGTAACGGAGCGCCAGCAGGATGGTGGCGATGCTGTCCTTTCCAAAGGAACAGGATGCTATATGTTTCAGCCGCCATCATCTCCGCACTCCAGCTCTGCACACAACTCCGCAAACTTTCCAGCCTGCCCGGTCAGCTCCCACGGCAGGCTTGCCCTGGTGAAGTGGCCATAGTTGCAGGCGTCCGCGAAGATGGGCCGGTCCAGTTGTAGGGCGCGGATCATACCCGCGGGCGTGAGGTCAAAGAAACAGCGGACCGCCTGTTCCAGCAGTTCGTCCGGGTATGTGCCGGTGAGGTGGGTATCTACATCCACAGCCACCGGCTCAGCCCGTCCGATGGCATAGGCCAGGGCGACCGTGCATTTCTCCGCGAGGCCGGCGGCCACAATGTTCTTTGCGATGCAGCGGGCCATGTAGGCGCCGCTGCGGTCCACTTTGGTCCCGTCCTTGCCGGACAGCGCGCCACCGCCGTGGGGCGCCAGCCCTCCATAGGTGTCCACCATCAGCTTGCGGCCGGTCAGCCCGGTGTCTGCCTCGATCCCGCCCAGCACAAAGCGGCCAGAGGGGTTGATGAGGATCTCCGTATCCTCATCCGCGGGGAAGATGCGGAGGGCGGGCTGAATGACAAACTCCAGCAGTTCCTCCCGCAGCCGGGACAGGTCCTTATCCTCCGCATGCTGACAGGAGAGGACGATGGCGGAGATCCGCCGGGGAACGCCGAAGGCGTACTCTACGGACACCTGCGCCTTTCCGTCCGGCCGCAGGCCGCTGATCCTGCCCATCGTCCGCGCACAGGCGAGCAGGGCGGTCAGGCGGTGGGCCAACACCACTGGCAGGGGCAGGAGGTTTTCCGTTTCGCTGCAGGCGTAGCCATACACGATCCCCTGATCACCGGCTGCGGTCTGTTCCCCGTGTTGTACTGCCTCTGCGATGTCTGGGCTTTGAGGCTGGATGAGGACCTCCACGTCAAAGTTCCTGCAGTTGTAGCCGGCCCGTCGCACCGTGTCGCGCACGATGGAAGGGATATCCGGGATCGTCAGCGCGGTGATCTCGCCGGCCACCACGAATTTGCCCGCCGTCGCCAGAACTTCACAGGCGACGCGGGCGTCGGGGTCGTGTTCCAGGCAGCAGTCCAGCACCGTGTCCGCTATGGTGTCGCACAGTTTGTCCGGGTGGCCTGCCGTGACGGACTCCGCTGTCAGAATGGTCTTATCTTTCATGCTCATTCCTTCTCTCTTTCTTTTTGGGGAGCGGGAACAGCATCTCTCGGCTGTACAGGGATTCATATTTTCGAAGCTGTTCCGGCGTCAAAGACACAAAGGTTTCCCCGCCGAGGCCGGCGAGGAAAAAGGTGCCGCACACGACATCATACGGATCCCCGTTTTCCAGCCGGAGGAGGCGGTTTGGCTGCAGGCCGGCAAACTTGCCGCTGCTGTTAAATATAAGCGCCACGGGATCCTCATAGGGGTATGTGGCGTCGATGTCCCCGCCGACAATCTCCTGCATGGCCTGCAGGGTGTCTGGGATCTGCCGGGGATATGGCGGTTTCCCCGGCTCTACAACGAGGATTGTCAGATGGTTATCGCTCATGGCAATCCTTCCTCTTGGCGGGAGCGCCCTGTTGACTGCTGCGGCCTGTATCCCGTTGCACAACTTCGCGCTCCCGTTCTATTTGTTGAAACATTTTCAGCGTTTCCCGAAATGCCATATACTGCTGGATCCGTTTCGGGTCATCTGTAATTGTACGCACAGTTTCCCAAAAGGGACTCCCATGTAAGCTGACATCTTCCTGTACAACCAGCGCCGGCCGCTCGCCATTCTCCATTGTGACACGGCAATCCCGCAGATCTTCCGCATGGTCATAAACACCATACGCGATACCAACGATTTTCAATGTTTCCAGTGCATCTACGGTTACGGAAAATCCTGTGGAATTCATGTGCAGTTCTCCCGTCAGAGAGATGGTTTTTCTTGCCATACCGCGCCTCTCTTTCTCTTATCGCTCATGGTGGCCCTTCTTCCTGCCTGGCTTTTCGCCGGAAAACAGATCCATTTCCTGCATGCGCTCGAAGTGCCGGGCTTGCCGCACCTCGTCGTGCACATTTTTCAGCGCAGCCTCCAGTTCCGGCACCGGCAGGCCGTTCTGGCGGTATCCCTCCAGAATGCCGCCATAGTAGGCGGGAGAAGGGATGGCGGGATCCCGCCACAGTTCCCCGGTCATGATGTAGGCCATGACGGTCACGTCTTTTCCGTCACCGGTGCGGACCGTGATATCCTCTTTTTCGTACAGGCGCGGGTATCCCTCATAGACGTCCAAGGATTGCTCACACTCCGTCGTCAGTTTCCACAGCAGGCCGTGGACCTGGCTGCCGGGCAGAGGCTCGATGGTGGCGACGCCGGTCCCGCGCCGGTTGCCGCGGAACAGCAGTTCATAGCCGTCCAGCACCGCAGGTCCAACCACTTGAGCGGCAGGACAGCGGATCGCCATCTGCTCCAAATTGATATTGCTGCCATAGGCAAAATACAGCCGTTCCGTCATATCAGTTCTCCAAAATCGTGAGAGCGCCCACTTTCGCCAACTGGGCAAACATCATGCGGGCCTGCTGCTCCACATCCCCATCCGGCAGCGGGAAGTCCAGGCCGGTAGTTCGCATCACATTGTTCCGCAGAAACCAGATGTAGCTCTCCGTGTCAGGAAACTCCGTGGGGTCAAACACACGGGCGCGCAGCTGGTCCATGATCTCCGCCCCGGTACCGGACAGGATATCTTCTTCCATGCGGATCTTCATCTCGTCACCTCTCCATCTCTCGGTTCTTTTTCTTCTTTTTATTGACTTCGTAACTGTCCTTGTCGTAGCGCCAGGCGCGGTCACCGTCCAGGTTGGCCAGCAGATGGTCGCGGGTATTCTTAAACTCCGGCCCATTGAGGCCCAGGCGCACCAGCCAGACACGGAAGGTGAACAGCTCATTGTCGCTGTGGGTTTTCCGCATGACGGTGCTGCGCTGGGCGATGGCCTGGGCGGACATGGCGAGGCACAGGTTGATGTACGCCGCGGCCCGGCCTGCATGGAGGGTGGAGTTGAAACAGCGCCACTCCACCGTGCCGCGATAGAACACCGAGTGCAGGTTTAAGGCATAATAGCGTGTCCAGTTGTAATGCTCTCCGGAACTGATATCCCCTTCATACCAAATGCGTTCCAACTGCGTCAGATCCTTGGTTTCTTCGGCAGAGAGGGTGCGGGCCTGCCGCAGCATGGGTTCCCGCACTTTTTGACAATATTCCCGCACCCTGTTTGGGTTCACCTGCAATGCCTTAAATAGAATATCTTCTTTGGAGTACATGATGCTCAGGAGGTTTTTCAGGCTCTGGCGGTTGTGGTTGGCAGCGTCCACATGGACATGGAGGCCGCAGGAGCTGTTGACCTTTGCCCCCGCATGCCGGACCTGCCGCACACACTCCTGAAACTTGGGCAGTTCTGCATAGGTGAGCTTTGGCGACACCATTTCAACTTTATACCGTCTGTCGTTTGTATGTTTATAGCCATCCAACGTCTTACACTCACCGTAGATACTGCCATCGCTCATCAGTTTCCATTCTTTGTTTTCTGTGTCTTTAACGACCCATGTATCATAGGCGCCACCTTTATACCGGGGCACTGTTCCAAAATAGTCCGCCAGCGCCTGCGCGGCCTGCTCGCGGGTGATGCCAGTCATCTCTACCTCGACGCCGAAATACTGGTCCTTCATCCCAGTCATGCTGCCGCCTCCTTCCGCAGTTCTTCATCCACGGCCCGGATGCGCCGGCCAATGGCCTCGATTACTGTGACGGTGACGCTGTTGCCTGCCTGCTTGTAGGCTTGGGCATCTGAGTTGATGGCGAGGATCTTGTCGATCTGCTCATCTTCAAAGCCCTGCAGGCGCAGGCACTCTCTGGGCATCAGGCGGCGGATGCGTCCGCCGCGCTCTACAATGCCCTGTACACTGGCGGCATCATGGGCGACTCCAGCCCCGACCCGTCCGGCACGTGTGGAGCTGCCCGGATAGCCCAAGTCCACGCTGTCGCCGGGCACCGCTTCCTGATAACCTTTTCGGGTGGCTTCCTTGATCAGCAGCGCCCCAGAGCGTTCCCCTTTGTGGTTGGACAGAGTTGTCTGACCATAGCGGGCGGTGATGCACCTGGCTTGCCGTGTCCGTTTCGGATGCCCTGCGCACAGATCTACAAAGGGCGCATCCGGCGGAAGCAGGTACAGCCCGGTTTTCACACCGAGGCCGCCACCGCCCGCCGTCTGGGTGCAGGCTACTCCTTCCGGGTCATAGACTCGGTGCCCTTGGGCGCCGCCGAGGAGTTGTATAAGAGCCTTCGCACCATTTCCGAAGACAGGTAATATTTTTCCGGCGAATCGGGGATCAAGATAGCAGATAAGGAACACCCTTCGCCTTGACTGGGGGACTCCAAAATGTTTGCTGTTAAGCACAGACCATTCGACATGGTACCCCAGGTCAGAAAGCGCGGAGAGGATGGCCGCAAACGTCCTGCCGCCGTCATGGTTAAGCAGTCCTGGAACATTTTCGAGCAGAAGATACGAAGGCCGTCTGGCTTCAGCCAGGCGGGCAATTTCAAAGAAGAGAGTACCTCTTGCATCGTCAAATCCTTTTCTGCGGCCAGCGAGAGAAAATGCCTGGCAGGGGAATCCCCCGCATAAGAGGTCAAATTCGGGCAGGTCGTTGGGGTCAATGGTCCGGGCGTCTGGATAGTATCGTTCCTCCTTCCTGATGTCGTGGATCGCACGGTAACTGGCCTCGGCATATTTGTCTATCTCGCAGTGTCCAACGCACTGGAAGCCGCCGGCGCGGGTCAGCCCCGCCCGAAAGCCGCCGATCCCGGCGAACATATCAAAATATCGAATCAGATGGTATCATCTCCCTCCTGCAGCGCACGGAGAAAGCCGAGGACGTCCTCATCGACGGCCCCAGCCTGCTCCGGCTGCGTTGTGGTCTTTGTAAAGGAAACGCCTGTCAGTTCCTCCCGGATGGTTCTGCGGACGGCTTCCAGCAGTTCCTGCTGTTCCATGTAGCCGTTAATCATCCTGCACACGGCTTCCATACGCTGTCCAGGCGCAACGGCGGACAGGCGCTCCCATGCGTCCCGCTGCTCCCGCTGGGCCAGGGAGAAGGAAAGGCTGAGCCGTCGCTTCTCAGGCATGGGCGCCGCTCCCCGACATCTGCCGTACAAGCCGTTCATAGCCCTTGGCGTTCAGGGATACGTCATCGAGGATCACGGGCCGGCACAGGCCGTTTGTGGCCGAAACACGGCGTTTCAGGAGCGCCGCTCCGCCTCCCATAAAAATAGCGGGCATGGCGCGGGTGTCCAGGCCGCACTCCGTGATAGCGGAGAGCAGGTTCTGCACATACAGGTCCGCCTGGGCATGGATGATGCTTTTTGCCTCGTCCGGGAGACTGCTGACGTCGCCCCGCAGGACACACTCGATCTGCGCCGCTGTCAGGGAAAGGCCCAGGGCGCGCCGCACCTGTTCCCCGATCTCGTCGATGCAGCGGATCATGCCTAATTCCAGGCTGCGGCAGGTGGCGGCGTTGGGGAGGCGGTTGTCCAGACGCATCAGGTCCACCGTCCAGCCGCCGATGTCCGCCACTATGACGGACGGCTCGTCCAGCAGCTCCGTCTGTGTCAGCACGGCGGCATAGCCCTGGGGGAACAGTTTCACATCCCGGACGGTGACGGCATAGTCCCGGCCCTCGTAGCGAAAGGACACCGGCTTGCCGTCCCGCAGCAGATAGGCGCGGAACTTCTTCTTGTCCCGGCCAAAACTGGTCAGGGGCAGGCCGGCGGCCAAAATAACGGAGCAAGTGCGCTCGGCGCTGCGGCAGTCCATCTCCCTGGCGATGGCCGCCAGGGTCAGCAGATAGTAGTCCTCCGTCCGGGTCTTGTCTTTCTGCAGGGGCTGCCTGCCGCTGCCCACCACATAGTACGTTCCGCCGTATTCCAGCACATTCTTCTGGGTGTACGGCTCATGCTCATAGGCCACCAGCCCCGAGGGGAAGGAACCGTGGACAGTTTTCATGGCCGCGTAGCCGTGGTCCACGCCGATGGTGATGGAATCTTTTATCGGGTGTCACCACCTTTCTCCGGTTTCTCCCGCTGATGCTTTGCCCACTCCAGCGGAAGGCAGAAACCGTACAGGGAAAAATTCCAGACACAGGGATCCACATCGAATCGCTCTGTGCCGCCGTATTTGGCGCAAAGCCTTGGCATCATCTTGGGGAAGGCCCGCGGACCGCTGGGGACGTGGATACCGTCCCGATATACAACCTCGCTTTGGAGTTCATCTCGCAGTTTCAGATACCCGGCAGTATCGAGATCGCCATAGGCATCTTGCCCGGTCAAGTTGTGGTACACGTCGTTGCCAACATAGGCGATGCTCTCGAAGCTGCAATCTCCATATGGTTCCACATCCGCCAGCGTGTCCGGATCCCGCAGCGCGTTCAGGTATACCGCTTTGCCCTGGGCGATCAGCCAAGCCCGGAAATCAATGAATCCCTCCAGCGTGCAGCCGTTTTCCTTGATGATACTGGCCGCATCCCATAGGCCGAACGGCTCTGCCAAGTCCATGTAAGCCTGAAATATATTGTGAAATTGCCGCGCGGCCCCGGTCCCCATTATCAAAAGGCCGTCCCGCAGATGCTCCGTTATGGCGTCCATATCCTGACCGCAGGCGGTTTTCGCCTCCTGAATCAGCGCCCAGAAGGTATCCTTGCTCATCCCATTGTCAGGTTTCTGTTCTATCGCTCAGCACCTTCCTTCCATTTTTCTTTTTGTTTGCCCGTCTGACGCTCCTGCTTCTGGGGCAGAAGGTCCTGAAAGCCCAGGTCATGCAGTACCCGCGTATAGAGCTGCTTTTCAAAGGCCCGGTATTCCGGGGCAGCGGTATCCACATCCAGCAGGACAGCCTTTTCACAAGTCGTGCCGGGCACGACCTCCCACCGGACGGCGTGGAACCGCAGGGCGGTCAAGTACTGCAGGAGCTGGTGTCCGTCAGCATAGTCAAAAACACCGCGGTTGTCCTCATAGGGGAACTCGCCGGGAATGTTGGGATAGCCGGAGATCGCCAGGGCGGCGTCGTAGAGGCGGAAACCGCCCTCATCAAAATCCGGGGCAATGGTGTCGTAGAACCGCCGGAGCTGCTCCGTACTGTCCAGGGCCGGATAAAAGGACGCAAAGGCTTTCTTCAGCGTTTCCACTATCTGGCGCTCCTGATTAGCGGCATATTCCTTACTGCAGCTCTCCTGGTAGTATTCATCAATGAGCGGTTCCAGTTCATTGATCTTGCTCTGGAGCTGCGCGCATTCCATTCGGCTGAGGTCCAATTCGGCGTTGGATTCCTCCAACGCCTGCCGCAGAGCGGGGTAGTCCCGAACCGCGGCGATCAGGTCCCTGACTTTCATGTCACGCCGCCTTTCTGAGCCGGGCGATCAGGCGGTCCAGCACGGCGATGCGGGATCTCACCTTGCCGGCGGAGGCGTTCAGGCCATGCGCCTGATTTTGGATGCGGCGACGGATGGCCGCGAGCTGCTGGCGGTCCCGGCAGCACTCCAGCACAACATACCGGCCCCGCCCGTTGGACAGGACCTCGCGCTCACCGGAGGCGTCCCGGAGGCTGGCCATGAGGCGCTGGCCCAGCTGCCTGCGGTAGCGGTCCTGCAGGACGTCGGCGTCGCAGGAGACATGGTGCTTTTTCAAAATGGCCGCGATCTCATCGCCGCTGATCTCCATGTTGGCAAACAGCACCTCCAGGATCTCAGTTTTGGCTTTGGGTGGCAGCGCGGGGCGGCCGTGGGATCTCCTGGTCATCGCGTCTGCTCCTTCCTGCGCTGTGCGCGCTGCACCACGTCGGCCCTGTCCAGGGCGGGCGCCTCGCTTGGGAAAACATAGAGCATGCAGTGATGTTCTGCAAGTTCTGCAGGAAAGCCCTGGGGGACATGCTCCGGAGAGTCCGAAACCGCAACCGTCCGGTACTTCCAGTCACGGGGGGACTGGTAGGCGAACAGGTGCTCCCCCGCCCGCCGGATGCTGTAGCTGCTTTTCCCCTCGTGCTGCCGGACATATTCGCCCACAGCCGCTTTCTCCAGCACGAAGCGAGGCTGGATCCCCTGCGCCAGCTCCGGCGCGATGGCATTGATGTATTTCACCATGTCACGGACATTGCCGCATTCAAATTCCGGCGCGTCATAGCCATACCGCTCTGTAACGAGCGCCCACTTCATACGCTCATGAGGGCTGTCCAAAGAAACGACAAAGTATTTCCCGTCGCGCTCCCCGGTGAGAGGCTCAAACCGGACGTCGTCATAGAGCGGCCCATCCAGCGGGCAGTTGTTCTTGAACCACACATAGTAGTTGTCCAGAATGAAGGGATCCGTGATCCCCAGCACAACGCCGGAGATTTTTTTCAGGCGTCCGGCCAGGGCGTCGTCCCGGCAAAACCAGTCATACCAGCCGGCCTCGCACTGCACAGCACGATCCCGGCTGCTGAAGTCCCCTGCACGGAAGCGTTTCTGCCACTCCCGCACACTCATCTCATTCATAGCGTCCCCCTCTCCGGCAGGAGGCGTTCCACGAGGCCGGCAATGGCAGTGAACACGCCGGCCAGTTCACGGGACTCCCTGATGGTGTCCTCCATTTCCTCCCTGGTCATGCGGGTGCATTTGACCCAGATCCGCACATTTTCCTCTGTGGGCGTCAGCAGAACGGCCTTTTCATAAGCCTTGCAGAACACGCCGGCGATCTTGCTCTGGCGGTCGATTTCGGCGTCCTTCTCCCGAATCTCCTTTTTCGCTTTTTCCAGCTCCACCAGCTCCAATGCCGCCTGCCCCTGCTCGTCCTCCGGCAGATCCTGTATCTGCCGGGTGATCTGATACCCCTGGTTGATGGACAGTTCTTTTTTGTCCAGGGCTTCCTTCACGGCGGCGGGGGCGTGTTCGTCGATCTGCATCACCTTGCCCATCGTGCGCTCCCCAAGGCCGACAGAGGCGGCCAACTCTTTGCGGGTGTCCACAGGGGCGGAGTGGACTTCCGGCAATGTTGCCGAAGGTCCACTCTCATACTGGTTCCCGTGGTACGCCTGCTGGTTGGCCTTTGCCCTGGCCTCGATCTCCGGCCGCAGTTTCAGGGCGATCTTGCCCAACTCCCATTTGTCCAGGTTGCGGCGGCCCTTCTGGGTGTCCAGCGCCCACTGCTTGGCCTCCAGCAGATCGTCAAAGGCAAACACCGCCATCTTATAGGGCAGGCTGTGCCGGGTGCAGATCTGCTGGCGGTTGTGGCCGTCTACGATGACCAGGTCCTCATTGACGATAATGGGCGCATAGCAGCCGTTTTGCAGGATGTCCTTCTCCAGCGCGGCAAGCTGCTCCCCGCTGAGAGGGGGGAGCAGCTCCGCCAGTTCCGGCAGGATGGTGGGGGTGCGTTCCGCACTGGTGTATTCAATGCCTGTATTCCGCATGGCGCTCAGGCTGCGGCCTCATCCATGCCGTCCGCAGGCATGGACGCGGCGTTTTCCTCCACCCGGCGGGGAGACAGGAACTCCACCTCCGTGGCTTTGATGAGGAAACCGGGCTGACGCTCCGGCTCGTCCGCGAAAGTGATGGTTTCAAAGTCGCCGGAGGCGGCCAGCTTGCAGCCCTTCCAGGCAAACTCCGCGCAGCGTTCCGCCAGCGGGCCGCGGACCTTGATGGAGATGAAATCCGTCAGGCGGTTGCCCTCCTTGTCCCGGTAGCGGCGGTCCGAGGCGATCCGCAGGATGGCATAGGGCTTTCCGGTGGCCTCATGGATCTTCAGCTCCACGTCGTTGGTCAGGTTTCCGATTGCTACGATTTTCAGCATAGGTGCATTTCTCCTTCTTTATTATTTAATGTAGAGTGAATTGTGGGATAAAAGCGCCGCGGCCCACAGCGGGGCCGCGGCACAGCGGGTGGATCACTTGTCCCAGGTTTCGGGGTCGGTAAGGATGGCGGTGTGGGCGTTGGCGGCCTCCAGCACCTGGTAGTAGGCCCAGTGACGGGAGGACACGTCGGGGAACATCACCAGCTGGCGGCGGTTGTCCGCGATGTAGTCCTCGTCGGCCTCGCGGCCCAGCAGACGGTTGACGATGGTGACGACTTCCGCCCGGTCGATGGGGTCATCTGCCCGGAAGGTGCCGTCGCCGTAGCCCTCCACCCAGCCGTGGATGGCGGCGTCCTTGATATACTCCGCAGCCCAATAGCCGTCGCTCACATCGTCAAAGCCCTCGTACTGCTCCATGATTTCCTCGTCGCCATCGCCGTACACATCAAAGAACCGCGCCGCCATAGCGGTGAACTCGGCGCGGGTGATGGCCTGGTCGCCACGGTAGGTGCGGTCATTGTAGCCCACGGCCACGCCGTAGCCGGTCAGGTACTCCACATAGCCGGCGTACCACGCCTCCGGGTCCACGTCTGTAAACTTCACATTGGCCCCGCTGGGGATGTGCTCGTCCAGCTTGTCAGAGAGCAGGCGGGCGAAGATGGCCGCCGCCTCGCTCCGGCTCATGCTGCGCTCCGGGCCGAAGGTGCCGTCTGTGTAGCCCACAATATAGGCCCCGTGGTACTCGGTATCTGTGACAGCGGGAACGGTCAGTTTGCCGCCCTCATCGGTTTCGCCGCGCTCGCTCTGGCCCAGATCGCCCTTGACAATCACCGTCACGCCCTCCTGCGGGTCGCGCTCATTGTCTGTGACCGTGACGGTGATGCGGTTGTCCTCGTCCATATCGGTCCCGTCCGGCAGGGTGACGGTGATGTTGCCGCCCTTGCCGATGGACACCTCCGCGCCCTCGATGGGGCGTCCGGTTTCGTAGTCCTCCACGGTGACAGTCAGGGTCCAGCGGTCGCCGTCCTCGTCCTCCCAGCCTACGGTGGCGTCGCCGTCCTCATTGGTCGTGCCGGTGGTGCCGGGAACAGTGAGCTGCCCGTTGCTGCCAGTGTTACCGGCACAGTAGTTGTCGTGCTTATCCGTCACGGCGATGAACATATCTTCCACGGGGGACTTATCTTTCACCAGTTGGACGGTGATCGTGGTCTGGTCGGCATAGTCCAGCAGGCGGGAATTGGGCAGACGGATGGACAGGGTATCGTCCGCGTGGAGGGTCACGGTGGCATTGGCAACGGGGTCCTTGGTGTCGGTATCCGTGACGATCACCAGATAACCGCCCACAACGGCCTCTCCCTTGCTGTCCGTGGTGGCCTGATTGTAGATTTTCTCGATTTCCTCGGTTTCCAGCGTTTCACCGCAGACCTCGCACTCCTTGTGCTTGCTGCCCTCGCTGTCGGTGGTAGGCTCCTTGTCGATGATCCAGTCACCGGGCTTGTGGCCTGCCGCCTCGGTGTAGTCGCCCTTGTAGGCGTCGCCGCAGCGGGTGCAGGTGTAGGTGGTGTAGCCCATCTCCGTACAGGTCGGCTCGGTCACAACGGTTTCATAGTCATGACCCAAAGCGTTCTCAATGACGGCCCCACAGCGGGTGCAGAGCTGGGGATCGGTGCAGGTGGCCGGGTCGCCGGGGATATGGCCTGCGGCCTCATCGCCCTCCAGACGGGTGGCTCCACAGCGGATGCAGGTGTACTCGGTCATGCCCTCGCCGGTGCAGGTGGAGTCGGTGATCTCCTTGCCCTCGTCCCAACTGTGGCCCAGCGGGTCGGTATAGTCGGTGATGAACGAACTGCCGCAGCCCTCGCAGATATGGAGGGTACGCCCGCCGCCCTCACAGGTGGCCGGGGTCACTTTGGAAACGTAGTTGTGGGGCAGTGCAGAGGTAATGTCCTCGATGTGGCGCTCCCCGCAGACGGTACACTCCCGCAGGGTGTAGCCGGGGCTGGTGCAGGTAGCGGGAATGACGGTGGTGGAAAACTCATGCTCGGTCTGAGGCAGGTTGGTTTCTTTCACATTGCCGCACCGCTCACAAATATCGATGGTCTTGCCGGGGACTTCACAGGTGGCGTCCCGAACCACCACACTCTGGTAGGCGTGGCCCAGCGCGGCCTCATAGTCCCGCTTTTCGATCATGCCGCAGTCTACGCACAGGTAGCGGTCATAGCCGAGGGTCAGGCAGGTCGCCGGGGTGCTATCCAGCAGCGTCCAGTTGTGATTCTCACCGCAGCCCTTGTCGTCACAACAGCAACCGTCACAGTCCGGGTCTTGACAGCCGCAGTCGGGATTGTCGCAGCCGCAGGTGCAGGAACCATCCTCGGCGGTGGTTTCGTCCCGCAGGTGGACAAAGGCAACACCGTCCTCCACCATGTCGGTATCGTGGTAGGTGTAGGTGATTTCATAGTAAACCGGATAGTCCCCGGCCTCGGTGTAGTTGGGGGCAGAAGTCAGAGTGCAGGCGTCCGCGCTGTGGCCGTAGCGGATGGCGGTGGTCACGCCAGCCTCGGACAAGTCCGACACCGTGACCGTGTGGGGCTGGCCGTCCACCACGCCGAAGTAATCCGCAATGACGGCCTTGGCGACGGTGTAGGCAGTTTCGGCATAGCCGCAGTCAGCGCAGGCGTCCATCTCGACGAACCTATCGTGAGCCAACTCCGGGCGGATGCTGCTTTCCATTGCGTGACGCTCCAGTGTGGAGTTTTCCTCCTTGAAGGTGCCATAGCAGAAAGCGCAATACTCCCCGCTGGTGGTGATGACACGGTGATACTCGCTGTCTACTTGCTCAACGGTGACTTCCTCGGGCAGCTCCTCGAAGAAGTCTGCCGCACAGTCATAGAGCCAATACACATTTTTGCCGCAGGCATAGCTGGTGGCCCCCATGTTGGTATTGAACGTTCCACAGGTCTGGCACACCGCTTTCGTCCAGTGGTAGCCAGTGTAGTAGGCGTCCTGACCAGGGGTGCCGTCCAGCAGGTCGCCCTTGCTCTCCCCGTCCAGGCAGGTGCCGTCTGAATACTTGACGTTGCGGGTCAGGGCCGTTTCTCCATTGCGGGTGTACTCCGGCACACGGAATACCTGGAACGAGGTGGCCTGCCCGCACTCACAGCAGGTAAATGTTTCGATGGTCACCACGGAGTTGGCATCCAATTCGTTGGTACGGTTGAGCGCCTCAATCCAGTGTTCCGCCGGGTCGTGATAGTTGTCCTCCTGGGCGGCAAAGGCGCTGGGCACCATGCCGACGCAGAGCACGACTGCCAGCAGCAGGGCCGTCATGCGCTTCAGGCCATGCCTGGTTGTCTTGCTTTTCAAGTGGTTTTTCCTCCTTTTTTGTGTAGAAATTGCTGGTTTAGCTCTCTTTACTTGCGTTTACTTGGTCACCGCCCCCTTTCCCGGAACTGCTGCACAAAGGTCAGATAGGCGTTCCAGTCCTTCCGGGAGGGAGGGGACAGTGTCTGCACGGCGTAGCCCTCCGCCGCGTATTTTCGGCCCATGCGCTCCGCGGCCTCCTGGCCGGGGCGGTCGTGATCCAGGCACAGGACGACCTTCCGCACCGCAGGGTGCTCCCGGAGAAACACCGACAGGGCACGGTCATCCAGGCAGCACAGGGCCAGCGCATTGCTGTGGAATCCCCGGTGCAGGGTGCAGTAACTCATAAGGTCAATGGGAGCCTCGAACACATACACGGTCCTGCTGTCCGGGACATACGGCAGGCGGAAGCCAACGGATTTGTCGCTGCCGGCGGCGTCGCCCTTGAAACCGCTGCCGTCCCGGTCGTAGGTGCCCCGCAGGCTGGCGAAGGCAGCCTTGCCGTCCCCACCGTAGCCGACGAACACGCAGTTGTGGTGCCCGGCGTCCTCATACAGCAGTCCGGCGTCGAGAAAGCTGCGGATGACGCGAGGTGCGATCCCGCGTTTTTTCAGGTAGGCGCACACCCGGCGGGCATCGGTGTGCCTCGGCGGCAATGCAAACGGTTTCGGCGGTTCCGGCGCCTGCTCAGTCTGCCTGCTCCGCTCCGCGGGGGCATCCCTGGCGTGGCCGTGGAAGGCCAGCAGATCCTCCACCGCCTGTGGGAAACTCCTGCCGCAAAAATGCTGCAGGAAAGTGATGGCATCCCCACCCGTCTGCTCAGAGTAGCGGTACCAGGTGCGGCGGTTCTTGATCCGCAGGCTGTCCATCTCCTTGGTGGAGTGGTAGTGGCCTACCCGCGTTACGGTGTAGCCGAGAGACGTCAGCAGGTCCGGCAGGTCCGTCCCGCGGGCGATCTCCATCTCCTGTTCTGTGAAACGATTGGATCTCGGTTCTGACGTTTTCTCACCTCCAGTCCTCTTGTGAAACAGACCGCCCGGGGCGTCCCTGTCGGGCGCTCCGGGCGGTTCTGGGATCCTGATTTACTTGGTTGTTCTCTTTCTGGGCGGCCGCTCCACATACTCGGAAACGTCGCAGTCGCAGCTGATGAGCTGCCCACCGCATACGGGGCACCGCTCCGCATCACATCCCACATGGTGGTAATGGCCCGGCTTGGCGCCGCAGTCGTGGCAGCGGGCGTCGTCATACGCCATGCCGTCCTCACCGTACTTGATGCGGCGGTAGTAACGGCTGCCGCATTTCACATGGGTCCAGGTGCAGCCGTCTACTTTCAGCATTCGCTGGCCGCAGGCCCTGCAGGGTGCGCCGCCGGCGGCAATCATGGCCTCTAACTCATTCTGCCACATCCTCGTCGCCTCCTTCCTCGGATCCCTCGTCCTCAGACTCCATTTCGGCATTTGCATCCTGGCTCTCAGCGGGGGTGGGGATATCGTCAGGGGCGGATTCCGCCGCCTCCTGCTCCGCCTGCCGTAAGGCGTCCTCGATCAGCCCCAGGACGAACTCCCGCTGGGTCACCTTCCGTCCCTGGCGCTCACTCTCGCGGGCCAGGTAGTCCTTGATCCGCTGGAACAGGTCCTCGCTGATTTGAAATGCCATTGTTCTCGTCTGTGCCATGTCGTTTTTTCCTCTGTTTTCATAGTAGTTGGTGAGCAGTTCCGTGATGTACTCGCTGAGGGACTGGTTTGCCGCGACGCGCTCCGCCGTCACCCTGGCATGCAGGGATTCCGGGATCTGGCAGGAGAGGCCCTTGGTGTGCTCCATGTCTGATTGCCTCCTTTGCTTGATTTGCAACGCAAGTATAGCCGGAAAGCATCACGAAAGCCATTACCAACACCACCAAGGAATGGCGAACAGACGCAGCAAATGCAACAATTTCATCCTGCGTTGGGGAGATGGAAATAACCGGCGTCCTTGTGGTCACGGTAGAACTGTTCCACTGCCCGCAGGCTGCCCGTCACCGGCATCTCCGGCAGGGCCTCCGCCATGCTCTGGAAATATCTCCGGCCGCGGGCGGCGCGGGGATCCAGCACGGCGACGGCACAGGTGTCTGTTTCCGTGCGGATGGCCCGGCCAAAGCCCTGCCGCAGTTTGATCTGCATTTCCGGGATGACAACGGAGCGCAGGAACTCCCGCAGGTTCGGGTAGTCCTCCCGCTCTTTTTCTTTGACAGCGTCCGGGTAGGCGAAGGGCAGGCGCGGGATGATGAGCAGGGACACGCCGTCGCCGGCGAAGTCCAGCCCCTCCCATGCCGCGCCGGTGGCCAGCAGGATACTGCCGGGGGCGGCCCGAAACGCCGCCAGGGTGCGGGCTGGGCGTCGGCCCATCGTAAATACGGGAAAGGGCAGCGCCGCGGCCTGCAGCCGTTCCTTGACCGCCGACATGGCGAGGTAAGAAGTGAACAGCACCAGGGCGTGGCCGTGGGACGCCGCCGCCAGCTGCCGGATCTGCGCGGCCAGCCGGTCATAGTAGTCCGCCGCGTCCAGCGGGATCGGGTCCGGGGGGAGATAGAGGAGGCAGTTGTGCTGATAGTCAAAGGGGGACGGACACACAGTTTCCGTCACGGGCCGCTCCCCTGTCAGGCCGGTGGCGGTGCGGAACCGGCTGAAGTCCTTCCCAACGGCAAGGGTGCCGGAGGTCAGGATGATGGGCTGGTCCTGCCGCCAGAGCGTGGCTTTGAGCTGCGCGGCCAATTCCGACACCGTGCCGCACAGCATGGCCCCGCCGTGGTCGTCGTCTGCCGCGTAGAAGATCATCTCAGGATTCCCCAGATAAAAGAGGGACACAGTAGAGGCGACAGCGGACAGCAGGCGCCAGGTTTCCCTGGTCAGCAGGCCCTCCAGTTGACGGCAGATTACCGTCAGGATCTGATGCGGCCGCTCCAGGAACATCTGGTAGGTTTCAAATCCAGCTCCTTCCTCCACCGGGACCGACAGTCTTTCCGTCAGCGGCGCCACGGCCTCGGAGAGCAGTTCCGCCGCGAGGACATACCGTTCCACATGCAGGCTGCGGATCAGCTCCGAAAAGTCCTGGGCGTTCAGCGTCACGCCGAACATCTGCCGGGCGGTTTCCGGCAGCTTGTGTGCCTCGTCTATGATGATGGCCGCGTTGTCCGGCAGGATGGGCTTTTTCTTTTGGCCGCGGTGGATGAGGTCCGCCAGCAGGAGGTTGTGGTTGCAGATCTGGACCGTGTACTGCCCGCTCTGGCAGGCGTCCAGAAAACAGCGGTACCGGCAGTCCTTCCGTCGGCAATTACACCGCTTGGGGACGCAGATCCGCTCCCGGTCGTAACTGCTCATCCCGGACAGCTGGTCCAGATCCAGCACATGCCGGGCGGCGTGCAGGGCTTGGCGGGCGGCGGGGTTCTTATGGCTGCCCCCCACCTGCCGGATCCGCCGTTCCAGACGGGCATCGCAGACGTAGTGGGCCTTGCCCTTGCGGATGACCGCCTCAATGGGTGCGGAGACCAGCCCCTCGGACAGCAGCACGCCGGACAGCAGGGGCAGGTACTCCTTCTGGATGGCGTTCTGCAGCGCGATGCTGGAGGTGGAGATCAGGATAGGGCGCTGCGGCCTGCCCTCTGCCGCCCGGCACTTGCCATGCAGGATGCCGGCGGTCAGGTAGGCGAAGGTCTTGCCGATGCCGGTTCCTGCGTCGCACAGGGCGATGCCGCCGTCCAGCATGGCATCCAGGATGCTGTGGCACAGCCGGATCTGTTCCGGCCGTTCCGCCATACTCCTTTGGGGCAGCAGGACTTTGAAAATACGGTCAACTTCTTCATGGGCCTTTTCATGGGTGTATTTTTTCATGGATCATTCCGTCCTTTTATCTTTTTTCGTGTTCCCATCGTATTCGCACTCGCCCCCCCGATGGGTTTCGGGAACAATGCGGGCAGGCCCCTGGCCAGGGCCTCACGGGCATATTTCCGGGATCTCTACTGCTTTCAATCCCGGAGCAGCGCCGCCTGTCTTACGCGCAGGCCGTGCTTGGTGTGTCATTGTATGAGCCGTCCCATCTCTTGCCCGGCCTGCCAGGGCCGGCCGCAGGCGGAATCGCTCGCCGGCCGCTGGGGCCGGGTCCTGGCGCGCTGTGGGGTGGGTACGGCTGCGTGTTACCCGCATTGCTGGTATGCACTTTTCAAGGAGCAGCGAAGGGGGAGGTATTTCCCCCTTCCGCTGTCCTCCCCAAAAAGGGGCTGAGTGAATACCCTCACGCCGCAGATTTTTCAAAATATTTTTTCAGGTCCTTCAGGATCCGGTCCCTGCGCTTGATGACGGCCCGCTGGGTCACGCCGATTCGCCGGGCGTATTCTCTGGTGGAGAGGTGGTCGTAGAACAGCGCGGTGATGAGCTGCCTGTCCCGGTCCTCCAAGGAGATAAGCGCCGCCAGCAGCAGGCTGGTCAGTTCTTCCCGCTCCCGTTCCGACTCCCGTGCAAGGACGCAGTCCTCGGCGCTGGGCGCCGTTTCCGCACCCACATAGTCCGGTAAAACGCCGTCCTCTGCCATCTGTTCCAGGGAGAGGACCTTGCCAGTGGGCAGATCCTCGCTGAGATACCGCTCCCGCCGGTCCATCTGGGCATACGCCGCGAATACGTCCTCTGTGACCGCCACATCCCTACCATCCACGGTGATGATATGGGCGACGACTTCGCCGCTGTCGTCACGGATCTTCCTGTAATTCCGGTTTTCCTGCCATTTTTTCATGGTTGTGATCTCCAATCTCAGATTTTTTAGGAAAAACTTCTGAGTTGGCGATCACGGGTATTTCGCTATGTAGGGCTGCCAGGCGTTCCGCATATCGTGCCTTTCCGCTGTTCTGCCGCGGAAAAGCGCAAAAAAAGAGCCTTACAGCACAGCAGAACTGCTGCCTGTAAGGCTCCGAACACGGTGGATCCCGCTGCTGATGCGGGCGGTTGGTGCGCTTGACGAGGTCGATACTCTATATTTTATTTGCTTTTAGGAATATCCGGTCTTTTCAAAGGAGATGCCGATCTGCAGCCCACACTTGGGGCATTTGGAGAACAACTCCGCCTTGTCCGCATGCTCCGGGCCGTAGAGGCGCAGGCGCCCCGGATCCACGTCGGCCGCGGCGTCAATCACACGCCCGCGGCCGCACACAGGGCAGCGCACCGCACGGGTCCTTTTTATCTGTTGCATGGCGTTCCTCCTTGCAAAGTGTTCTCTATTTTGAGAACACTACGGTAAAAAATTTTACAGCAGGTGGTGGTTGGTGAGACGGATCCGCATAGCCTGGCGGGACACCTGGAACACCTCCGACATGGCTTGGACAATGGCCTGACTGTCCCGGCCGGACCGCATTTGATAAAAACACCGTTTCACCATTGGCATGGGCATGAGCAGGGCGGACCCAAGCATATTCGCCTGGATCTCCATACTGGTTTCCTTGACGGCAGGCTGCAGCGCCGCGCTCTCCCCGGTACCCACATACAGCCCCTTATGCAGGATCCAGTGGGACAGTTCGTGGGCCTCGGTAAACCGCAGGCGGCCGGTGCTGGTTTCTTCTTCACACAGCGAGGCGTCTATGAGGATGGTTCCGGCTTTCACCGGGAACAGGGTATACTCGCCCAGTTCCATGTCGTACACGGCCTCCAGGCCGGTGTCAAACACAGTTTTCCCCAGGATCCGGCCATTCTTGCGGAGGTACTGGAATTCCAGTGTCAGGCCGTGGCGCTCGATGAGGTCCTCGATGGGGATGGCGCGGGGCTGCCCACGGTAGAGGCGCTCATCGTAGGCATCCAGCACACGCCGGGCGATGCTCTCCATCGTCTGCTCAGTATAATACTTCCGCATGCGCTTGCCTCCCTTCTCACTCGCCCCGCTTTCCCCGCTGGGTGATGCGGTCTATAAATTCCTGCCATTCCTCGTCTGTGGCGTCCACTTCCTTGGCTGTCCGCAGGGCGGCCCGGACGATATCCCGTTCCATGATGTACTCCGGCAGGTCTGCGGACACCCGCTGTGTTCTGGATTTGGCGGCCAGATCCAACAGCAACTCGGCGTCTGTCTGACAGAGTCCCAGGATCTCAATGAGGTGGTTCAGTTTCTCCATGGTTGGCGCCGGCCTCCGGTCATTTTCGATGTTGCTCATATAGACCGGAGACACCTCCAGCTTTGCTGCCAGAGCGCGCAGGGACAGCCCGCGGGCCATTCGTTTCTCCCGCACATAACTGCCGAATGTCTGCTCCATTGCGGTGTGCCTCCTATCTGTTCTCTTTTTCGAGAACGGCTATGCTTAGTATACACGCCTCCATCTCATGCCGCAAGAGGCCAAACGCGAGGTGCTCCTTTTATGGGACACCTCGCGCTTTTTCTTAATATGGGTATTCACTTGGCCTTTTTTCGGGTAAGAAGATGAAGGGGAGTTTTCTTTTCGGGCATGAACGTAAGCCGGGACCGGATTTGGCAACGCTGCCGGACCCGATCCGCCGTTTCCTGGCCCCTCACATTCTGTAGAGGAGGGACGCAATGCCCAAAATCATTCCCATGCCCGGCCGGGCAGGAAAAGTTGTGGCCGAGCGCGACCAGATGAGTCACGGACGGCTGATCCATGTGGTTTCCGTGTTCCCTGCGGACGGCGCCTGTTCGCCGGAGGACAAACTCAAAACGCTCATTGACATGGACTTGAAAAATTCCCGCACAGTTTCGGAAAGGGGTGGACAAACCGCCCCGGCAGAGGTAACATCACACAAACTCTGGACGGTTTGACTGGAGAAAAGGAGGACCGAATGAGTCAGTCAAACCAAATGAAAATCACCGCCCTATACTGCCGTCTGAGCCAGGACGACGGTCTGGACGGAGAGTCCAACAGCATCCAAAACCAAAGGCGTATCCTCGAAACATATGCCCGTGAGCACCGCTTTCCCAACATCCAATTCTATGTGGATGACGGATACTCCGGGGCCAGTTTCAACCGGCCGGATTTCCAGCGCATGATGGCGGACATGGAGGACGGGAAAATCGGGATCATCATCACCAAGGATCTCAGCCGTCTGGGGCGAAACCAGTTGCACACAGGGCTGTACATCGAGGAGCGGTTCCCGCAGTTCGGCGTCCGCTACATCGCCATCAACGACAATGTGGACACGGAAAACGCCGAGAGCAACGACCTGATGCCCTTCAAAAACCTGTTCAACGAGTGGTTCGTGCGGGACACCAGCCGGAAGATCCGGGCGGTACAGCGGGCCAAGGCTCAGCGCGGGGAGCGCCTGGGGACACGGGCACCCTACGGCTACAAAAAGGATGAGAATGCCAAGGGCAAGCTCATTGTGGACGAGGAGGCTGCCGCAGTGGTGCGCCGCATCTTCGCCCTCTGCGCTGCCGGCAACGGCCCCAGCCAGATTGCCCGCCTCCTGAAAAGTGAGCAGGTACTGTGTCCGACTATGTATGCCTATGAGCGTTTTGGTACTAAGCACATGGGACTCTCGCTGGGTAAGCCCTACAACTGGGAAAAAAGCACCGTCGCGCATATGCTGGAGAATGAGTTGTATATTGGCAACACGATCAATATGCGATTCAGCAGTAAATCTTACAAGGACAAACGTAAAATAGAGCATCCGCGGGAGGAATGTATCGTCATTGAGGGCAGCCATGAGGCCATCATTGACCGGGAAACGTGGGATATCGTTCAGCGGGTACGGCAAAACCGAAAGCGCCCCACAAAGATGGAGGAACTCAACAAGTATTCCGGCCTTGTCATCTGCGCCGATTGCGGTTCCACAATGGTTCTTCATCGGGCGCATACCATGAAACCAACGCAGACTAATTTCACCTGTCGCACCTACAAAAAGGAGGGCGCCGAGGTCTGTACAGCCCACTACATCCGGGAGTGTGTCCTCGACGAGATCGTGCTGGAGGACATCCGCAGGGTCACGGCGATGGCGCGGGAGCACACGCAGGAGTTCGCCGCCTACATCTGTGACCGGCAGTCCGCTGAACTTCGGCGGGAGATCCGCAGGCAGGAGTTGGAACTTTCAGGCATGAAAAAGCGCGAGGCGGAACTGGAGGCCATTTTCAAACGGCTGTATGAGGACTCGGTACTGGGCCGCATCACCACAGAGCAGTTCCAGACACTCTCCACCAGTTATGTGGCGGAGCAGGAGCAGTTGAAAACCGCCATCCCGCAAAGGGAGCGGGAGGTCGCCAAACGGAAGGCCACGGTGTCCGGCGCTGACAACTTCATTTCAAAAGCCAGGCGCTACACCGACATCCAGGAACTGACGCCGGAACTGCTGCGGCTGTTCATTGAGAAAATCGTGGTGCATGAGAAGGATGTGAAGTGGTCCAAACATGCGAGGCAGACTGTGGAGATCCACTACACGGACATTGGCGTGGTTGGGAACATGAGTACCACGAAAAGTGCATAAAGGAACTGGCAGGTGCTGCCTTCGCAACACCTGCCTATCCTTAAAATTCGTAGTTGTCCTTGTGAGGGCACGCCTAAGGGCCGTGCGCCTGTTTTTGCGCCGCAGTCACTTTGCGGCGAATTTGTCCCAGAAAGCCAGCAGGCGGCCACGGAAGCACAGCAGCAGGGCCACCACGGCCCCCACCACCGCCTGGAGGATCTGGAAGGGCAGCTTGAGCACGGCGTACTCCACCGTGCCGTAGACGAAGGCCCGGCCCAGGGTGTAGCCCGTGACCATAATCACCGCGCCCAGCGAGACGCCAAGCACGGCGGCGTGGAAGCGGCGCTCCGGCGCGGCCCGGCGCACGCACAGGGAGATGACCACCGCCTGGAGCCCGTGGGTGGCCAGGGAGACGAACATGGGGGCGGGGTAGAAGAAGAAGTCCCCCAAAAAGGCCCCCACGCCGCCCACCAGGAAGGCCCCCAGCGGGTCCAGCAGGATGGCGGCGGTGCAGATGGCGATGTCGTTGAGGTAGAGGTGCCCGCCGGGCACCGGCACGCTGAAGGAGCTCAGGGCGATGTTCAGGGCCATAAGCATGGCCGCCGCGGTGAGCCATTTGGTGGGGTTCTGCCTGCGCAGGCAGGTGGACTGCGTCATAACACATTCTCCTTTCCCCTCTCGGGATGACCCCATTATAGTGCGGAACTGGATGGGTTGAAATTGCCAGAATACAAATATTTGATAAGGTCAGATTTCTGCGGCGCCCGACGGGGGCGAATGCCGTCTGGAAATGAGGGTTTGGATTGCCCACCGGGAAATATTATGGTAGAATAGAACGCATAATGGAAGCGATTCTGCGCGGGAGGCGAGTGCATACGCCTCCCGCCGTTTCAAAGGAGCATGGGGAAGGTATGAAACGATGGTCGAAGCGTCTGGGACGCTGGTTTGCCGGGTTTGTGGCGGCGTCCCTGCTGCTGGCGCCGTGCGCCCCCGCCCTGGCGGCGGAAGGCGGCTCCCGTGTGCTCCGGGTGGCCTTCCCCCAGGTGGACGGCATGACGGAGATCGACGCGGACGGCACCCGGCACGGGCTGGTGGTGGACTATCTCAATGAGATTGCCAAATACACGGACTGGGAGTACGAGTACGTGGACACCTCCAACGATACGATGGTCAATGATTTTCTCGACGGAAAATACGATCTCATGGGCGGGAACTACTACTTTTCCGGCGCGGAACAGTATTTCGCCTACCCTGATTACAACACCGGGTACAGCAAGTCGATCCTGCTGGCCCGGCGGGACGACGAGAGCATCAAGAGCTCCAGCCTGGAGAGCCTGAACGGCAAGACCATCGGCGTGTATGGCCGGGCGGCGGAGAATATCCGGCGGCTGAAGGAGTTTTTGTCCAGCAACAGTCTGGACTGCGCCCTGCGCGTCTACGAGGTTGAGGATTTGAACGAGGACGGCAACCTCTACCCCTATCTGGAGCGGGGCGATGTGGACCTGCTGCTGGGGAATCTGGGGGAGCTGGGCGGCAAGTTCCGGGTGGTGGCCTCCTTCAACTCCCAGCCCTACTATATCGTGACCAACGTGGGGGACCGTGAGGTGCTGGACGGGCTGAACATGGCCCTGGAAAAAATCGCGGACTCCAACCCCAATTTCGGGGAGGAGCGCTACGCCGCCAATTTTTCGGATAAGCTTTCCGTGGACGTACAGCTGAGCGGGGAGGAGCGGGCCTACTTGCGGGAGAAGGGCACGGTGACGGTGGCTGTGCTGGACAGCTGGCACCCCCTGTTCTGCCTGAACACGGAGGGGGATCTCCACCAGGGGGTCGTCCCCGACGTCCTGGAGCAGATTACCGCGTTTACCGGCCTGGAGTTCGCCTACGTGTATGCGCAGACCTACAGGGAGGCGGTGGAGCTGGTGCGGCAGGGGCGGGCGGACATCCTGGGCTTTTTCCTGGGGGAGGAGGAGGACGCGTCCGGGCAGGGCCTGGCCCTCACCGCGCCCTACGTCGGCATGAACAGCATCGTGGTGCGCAACAAGAGCTCCAATTACCCGGACGAGGGACTGGTTGCCGCCCAGGTGGACAGCCAGGGGCTGCCCCGGGGGCTCCAGGTGGGCGGGGAGCGCACCTACCGGAGCGTTACGGAGGCCCTCTCGGCGGTGAACCGGGGGGAGGCGGACTTTATCTACGGCCTCTCCGCCCGGCTGGAGCAGGAGGTGCAGCGCTACCACTTCTCCAACCTGGTGCCGGTGGCCCTGGTCAACGACCGAAAGGATATTTGCTTTGCCCTGGACCGCCCCGTGGACGTGGATCTGCTCACCGTGCTCAACAAGGCCATCCACAGCCTGAGCACGGAGGAGAAGGAGGAGATCCTCAGCCGGAATTTGGTGTCCATCGGGGTGGACGAGCTGACGCTGGAGGAGCTGATCTACGCCAACCCCGTGGCCTTTGTGGCCACGGCGGCCGCCATCCTGCTGGTGGTGGCGGCGTCGGTGCTGCTGGTGGCCCGGGCGCGGATGCGTGCGGCGGTCATGCAGAGCCACCTGGAGAAGGCCCAGGCCGAGAGCCGGGCCAAGGGGGAATTCCTCTCCCGCATGAGCCATGAGATCCGCACGCCCATGAACGCGGTGGTGGGGCTGGCCGACCTGACCGACATGATGGAGGGGGTGCCGGAGGGGGTGCACGAGAACCTGTCCAAGCTGCGCTCCTCCTCCCACTACCTGCTCAGCCTGATCAACGACATTTTGGACATGAGCCGCATCGACAGCGGCATGCTCTCCATCGCAAACGAGCCCTTCTCCCTGGAGCGGGTGCTGGACGATCTGCAGGGCATGATGGACAGCGAGGCCCGGCGGCGGGGGGTGCACTTCACGCTGGAGCGGCAGATCACCCACGGCGCACTCACCGGGGACGCCGTGCGCCTGCGGCAGGTGCTCACCAACCTGCTCTCCAACGCCTTCAAGTTCACGCCCGAGGGAGGCACGGTCCGCCTGCTGGCGGAGGAACAGGCGGTGGACGGGGAACGCTCCGAGTTCACCTTCCGGGTGATCGACAGCGGCGTGGGCATCCAGCCGGAGGACCAGCGGCGTATCTTCGAGTCCTTCGAGCAGCTGGGCGCCAACTACGCCAAGAGCCAGGGCACCGGGCTGGGCCTGCCCATCAGCAGCAGCATCGTGCGGCTGATGGGGGGCGAGCTGAGCATCCGCAGCGAGCCGGGCCATGGAAGCGAGTTCTATTTTACCGTCCCCCTGGCCCTGCGGGAGGAGGCGGAGGAGGCCCGGCGCCCGGCGGCGGGCGGCTTGCTGCGCGGCGCGCGCCTGCTGCTGGCGGAGGACAACGACCTCAACGCCGAAATCGCCTCGAAGCTGCTGGAGCTCCAGGGCGCGCAGGTGCGCCGGTGCGCCGACGGCAGGGAGGCGGTGGAGTGCTTTGAGAAGAGCGCCCCCGGCGAGATCCAGCTCATCCTGATGGACATCCAGATGCCCCGGATGAACGGGCTGGAGGCCGCCCGGGCCATCCGGGGGCTGGAGCGCCCGGACGCGGCTGCGGTGCCCATCGTGGCCATGACGGCCAACTCCTTCCAGGAGGACGTGCGGGCCGCGGAGGAGGCCGGGATGAACGGCTTTATCCCCAAGCCCCTGGACGTGGAGTACCTCTACCGGGTGCTCCGCGACCTGCTGGGCGGGGCGACATAAAATTAGCTGCACAAAAAAGCGTGCGTTTCCTGTTTGGAAACGCACGCTTTTTTGTCACTGTACCCGCAGGGTGTAGCGGTCCATGCCGGGCATCAGGCCCAGCAGGTGCTCCACCGCCGAGCGGGCCTTCTCCTGGGCCTGGGTCAGCAGCCCGCTCTCCACCGCCCGGGCCTCCACCTCCGCCTTCTGGTCCCGGGTGAAGCCGGTGTAGTCCGAGATCTCGATGGGGTTGAAAATATTGTGGGTCTCGTCGAAGATCTCGATGCTGTCCTCCGGGATCTCGTGGGACAAAACCGCGGCCTGGGGCAGCTTGACCGTGATGGTGTCCCCATCGATGCGCACCGTGAGCTTCGACAGGTCCACCCCGGCCTTGATTACCCCGTCGTAGGAGACGATGAAGCTCTTCCGGGTCAGGGGGACCTTCCAGCCGTAGAAGTCCACCTGGTTTTCAAAGCGGCCCATGTTGGTGTAGCGGTACTCCACCGTGGCCAGATCCTGCACGTCGGAGAGCTGCTGGCCGATGAGGTCGGCGGTGATCTGGGGCACGCTCTCCCGGTGGGACAGCACGGCCCCCGCGAAAAAGGCGCCCGCCAGCACAATCGCCAGCACCAGCGCCAAAAACAGCTTGCGCCGCAGATGGAGCTTCTTTCTGGGCTTTTCCTGGGTTTCCGTCATTTTAATCCCTCCCTCGCAAAGCGGCTGATTCAGCAGACATTATCATAGCCGATTTTGCCGAAAGAAGCAAGGAACAAGGGGTTACAGTCCAGTTACAGCCCCTTCAGCCCCTCCAGCGCGGACTGGGCCAGCAGGGCGGCGCCCAGGGGGAGGGCATCGTCGTCGGTGCGGAAGCGCTCGCTGTGCCAGGGGGCGGAGGCGACACCGGGCTGGCCGGAGCCCAGCCAGTAGAAGAAGGAGGGCACGTCCTGCCCAAAGACCGCGAAGTCCTCGCTGCCCAGGTCGGGCCGGGGCTGCACCACCTGCTCCGGCCCGGCCACCGCCTCCGCCGCCCGCCGGGCCAGGGCCGTCATGCGGGGCCCGTTGAAGGTGATGGGCACGCCGGGGGTAAACGCCAGCTCCGCCGTGCAGCCGTAGGCCGCCGCCGTACCCCGGCAGATCTCCTCCAGGCGGCGACAGGCCATGTCCTGCACCTGTTGGGCGTGGGCGCGGATGCTCCCCGTCATCACCAGCGTGTCGGGCACGAAGTTCTCCGGCGTGCCCGCGTGGATGGAGAGCACGGCGCACACCAGGCTCTCCATAGGGTCGGTGCTGCGGCTGAGTATGGCCTGCACCCCCTGGACGATGGCGGCGGCGGGCACGATCACGTCCACGCACTTGTGGGGGGAGCCGCCGTGGCCCGCCACCCCGCGCAGGGTAACGGTAAAGTGGCGCTTGCCCGCCATGATGGGCCCTGGCAGCACCGCCACCTGGCCCCGGGGGAGCTCGGGCCGGTTGTGCAGGCCGAAGAGGCAGTCGGGCCTGCGGGGCAGCTTCTCCCAGAGGCCGTGGTCGATCATGGCCTGCGCCCCCCGGGTCACCTCCTCGGCGGGCTGGAAGAGGAACACCACGTCCCCCGCCAGCGCCTCCCGCCGGGCGCAGAGCAGCCGGGCCGCGCCGTAGAGGCAGGCGGTGTGGAAGTCGTGGCCGCAGGCGTGCATCATTCCGGGGTGCTCCGACACAACGCCCAGATCCGCCGGCTCCTGCTGAGCGATGGCGTCGATGTCTGCCCGCAGGGCGGCGGTCCTGCCGGGACTGGCCCCCCGCAGCAGGGCCGCCACGCCGGTCTCCATGCCCAGGTCGATGAGCTCCAGCCCCAGGGGGGCGAGCCGCTCCCGCAGCACCGCCGTGGTGCGCCTCTCCTGAAAGCTCAGCTCCGGATGGCGGTGCAGATCGTCCTTAAGGGCCTTCAGCTCGGGGTAGAGCGCCTGGGCCTCGGTCAGGATGGACATTAGACAATCTCCTCTTTCCATGGTAAAATGGTATTTATATTTTAGCACGAAACCGCCGGAAAGGGGAGGACTTCCACGTCGAGCGCGCAGAACGATTTTTCAAAGGGGAGCGTCTCCCGCAATATTCTGAGCCTGGCCCTGCCCATGACGGCGGCCCAGCTCATCAATATCCTCTACAACGTGGTGGACCGCATGTTCCTGGGCCGCATCCCCGGCTCCGGGCGGCTGGCCCTGACGGGGCTGGGCCTGTGCCTGCCCATCATCTCCATCCTGCTGGGCTTCGCCAATCTGTGCGGCATGGGGGGCGCGCCCCTGTGCTCCATCTGCCGGGGCAGGGGGGAGGAGGGGGAGGCCGAGCATATCATGGGCAACTCCTTCACCCTGCTGCTCCTCTTCGGCGCGTCCCTCACCGCAATTTGCCTGCTGTTCAAGCGGCCCATCCTGTACCTCTTCGGGGCCAGCGACGCCACCTTCCCCTACGCGGACGACTACTTGACAATTTACCTGCTGGGCACCCTCTTCGTCATGGTGGGGCTGGGCATGAACCCCTTCATTAACGCCCAGGGCTTCGGGCGCGTGGGGATGCTCACCGTGCTGCTGGGCGCGGCGGTGAACATCGTGCTGGACCCCATCTTCATCTTCCTGCTGGACATGGGCGTGCGGGGAGCGGCCCTGGCCACGGTGATCGCCCAGGGGTGCTCGGCCGTGTGGGTGCTGCGCTTCCTCACCGGGAAAAAGACCCTGCTGCGCCTGAGCCCCGCCGCGCTGCGGCTGCGGTGGGGGCGGGTGAAGAAGATCCTCAGCCTGGGCGTGTCCGGGTTCATCATGCAGCTGACCAACTCCCTGGTGCAGGTGCTGTGCAACGCCTCCCTCCAGGCCTACGGCGGCGACCTCTACGTGGGGGTGATGACGGTCATCAACTCCATCCGGGAGGTGGCGTTCATGCCGGTGAGCGGGGTCACCAACGCCTGCCAGCCCGTGCTGGGGTACAACTACGGCGCGGGTGAGTACGGCCGGGTGCGGCGGGGCATCCGCTTCACGGCGCTGCTGTGCGTGGGGTACTCCACCGTGATGTGGCTGCTGATTCTGGCCTTCCCCGGCGCGTTGATCCGTATCTTCAACAGCGAGCCGGCCCTCGTCGCCGCGGGCATCCCGGCCTTTCGCATCTACTACGCCATGTTTTTCTGCATGTCCTTTCAAAACCTGGGGCAGTCGGTCTTCGTCTCCCTGGGCCGGTCCAAAAACGCCGTCTTTTTCTCCCTGCTGCGCAAGGCCTTCATCGTGGCCCCCCTGACGCTGCTCCTGCCCGCCCTGGGCCTGGGGGTGGACGGGGTGTTCCTGGCCGAGCCCATCTCCAACGTGGTGGGCGGGCTGGCCTGCCTGATTACAATGTACGCCGTGGTCTACCGCCCGCTGGGACATATGGTTGTCACGCAGGGAGAAAACGGTTATACTGATGCAAACGAGAAAGTCGAGGAATCCAAATGAAGCTCATGGTCATCGATGGCAACTCCCTGATCAACCGCGCCTTTTACGGCATCCGCATGCTCACCACCCGGGACGGGCAGCCCACCAACGCAATTTACGGCTTTATCAACATCCTGTTAAAGCTGCTGGACGAGGAGAAGCCCGACGCGCTGTGCTGCACCTTTGATCTCAAGGCCCCCACCTTCCGCCACCTCCAGTACGAGGGCTACAAGGCCCAGCGCAAGGGGATGCCGGAGGAGCTGGCCGCCCAGATGCCGGTATTAAAGCAGGTGCTGGACGCCATGAATATCCCCCGCTACGAGCTGGAGGGGTGGGAGGCCGACGACCTCATCGGCACCATCGCGGCCAGGGACACCGCCGCCGGGTGGGACACGGTGGTGGTGACGGGGGACAAGGACAGCCTCCAGCTCATCACGGAGCACACCCGGGTCAAGCTGGTCTCCACCCGCATGGGGCAGACCACCACCAGGGAGATGACCCCGGAGAGCTTCCGGGAGGAGTACGGCTTCGACCCCATCCACATCATCGACCTCAAGGCCCTGATGGGGGACACCTCCGACAATATCCCCGGCGTAAAGGGCATCGGGGAAAAGACCGCCATGGGCCTGGTGCAGATGTACGGCTCCATCGACCACCTCTACGACCATATGCCCGAGATCGTCACCGCCCCGGAGACCCCGGCCAAGCCCAACGTGGTGAAGAAGCTGGAGGAGGGCAGGGAGCAGGCCCGCATGTCCTACGACCTGGCCACCATCCGCTGCGACGCGCCCCTGGACTTCAAGCCCGAGGACGCGGCGCGCCGGGAGGCCGACGCCCCGGCGCTCTACGACCTGATGCTGCACCTGGAGTTTGCCAAGCTCATCGACAAGCTGGGCCTCAAGGCAGCCCAGGGCGCCGCCCCGGCGGAGGATTCCCCCGCCCCCCGCGCCCCCGCCCATGTGGCGGAGGACGCCGGGGCGCTGGACGGTCTGCTGGCATCCTGGGAAAGCGCGGATCACGTGTCCTTCCTGCCCCTGCCCTCTCTGGACGGCGTGTGCGCCGTGTGGGGGGAGCGCACCGAAATCCTGCTCCAGAGCAGGCTGGGGGCCGAGGGCTACGACCGCTTTTTGAAGGGGTTTTTCTCCGGAAACATTAAAAAGGTCTCCCACGACGTGAAAGACCTGATGAACCGGCTTTTGGGCGAGGGGCTGGGGGTGGAGGGCTTCGCCTTCGACACCGCCCTGGCCGCCTACCTCCTGGCGCCCACCGACGGCAGCTACGCCCTGGACAAGCTGTCCATCACCTACTTCAATACCGAGCTGCCCCCCGCGAAGGACTTCACCGCCCCCGACGCCTTCGGCCCCCTGGCCGACCCGGCCCCCGCCCTGGCGGCCTGGAGCGCCTGGGCCCAGGCGGTGGACGGGCTCTACGCCCTGTTTTCCCCCCGGCTGGAGGAGCTGGGCCTGCACGAGGTCTACTACGGGGTGGACCTCCCCCTCTGCCCGGTGCTGGCCAGGATGGAGCGGGCCGGGTTCCTGGTGGACCGCAAGGCCCTGGCCGCGTTCGGGGAGATGCTGGACAAGCGCATCGAGGCCGACGTGGCCGCCATCTACGCCCTGGCGGGGGAGACCTTCAACATCAACTCCACCCAGCAGCTGGGCCATATCCTGTTCGACAAGCTGGGCCTGCCCCCGGTGAAAAAGACCAAGACCGGCTACTCCACCAACGCCGAGGTGCTGGAGAAGCTCAAGGGCCAGCACGAGATCGTGGACGTGATCCTGGAGTACCGCCAGTACACCAAGCTCAAGAGCACCTACGTGGACGGCCTGAGCAAGGTCATCGCCGCCGACGGGCGCATCCACACCTCCTTCCAGAACACCGTCACCGCCACCGGGCGGCTCTCGTCCACCGAGCCCAACCTCCAGAACATCCCGGTGCGCACCGAGCTGGGGGCCGAGCTGCGCAAGATGTTCGTGCCCGCGGAGGGCTGCGTGCTGGTGGACGCGGACTACTCCCAGATCGAGCTGCGCCTGCTGGCCCACATCGCCGGGGACGAGCACATGATCGCCGCCTTCAACTCGGGGGAGGACATCCACACCGTCACCGCCTCCCAGGTCTTCGGGGTGCCCCCCGAAGATGTCACCCACGAGATGCGCCGCCGGGCCAAGGCGGTGAATTTCGGCATCGTCTACGGCATCTCCGACTTCTCCCTGTCCCAGGACATCGGCGTGGCCCGGTGGGAGGCCAAGGAGTATATGGAAAAGTACTTCGAGCGCTTCAGCGGCGTGCACGCCTATATGGCGGACGTGGTGGAGAAGGCCAAGCGGGACGGCTACGTCTGCACCCTGCTGGGCCGCCGCCGCTGGCTGCCGGAGCTCAAGTCCTCCAATTTCAACCTGCGCTCCTTCGGGGAGCGGGTGGCCCTCAACATGCCCATCCAGGGCACCGCCGCGGACGTGATCAAGCTGGCGATGATCCACGTGGACGAGCGGCTGCGCGCCGACGCTCCGGAGGCCCGGCTGGTGCTCCAGGTCCACGACGAGCTGATCGTGGAGTGCCCGGAGGCGGAGGCGGAGCGGGTCAAGGGCCTTCTGAGCGAGGAGATGCAGTCGGTCATGAAGCTGGCCGTGCCCCTGCGGGCGGACTCCGCCGCGGGCAGGTCCTGGGCCGACGCGAAGGAGTAGGGCGGGGGCTTGCCCCCGCTGCCCCACGACAGAAAGGAGGCCCGCGGTGAACCGAATCCTGCGCCCCCTGCGCCGGGAGGAGTACCCCGGCTGGTATGAAATGCTGGGCGGGATGTTTCCCCCCAACGAGCGCAAGCCCCTGGCCGACGTGCTGAACCTGGCGGACGCCGGGCGCTATGAGGTGCAGGGCCTCTTCGAGGGGGAGGCCCTGCTGGGCTTCGCCTCCCTGTGGAGCCACCCGGACTGCCCGGGCTATCTGGTGCTGGACTACCTGGGCGTGTGCGCGCAGCGCCGCTGCGGGGGCCTGGGCGCGGAGATCCTGGGGGCGCTGCGGGAACGCTTCGCCGGGCGCGCCCTGCTGATTACGGAGGCCGAGTCCCCCGTGCCCGGCGACGCTTCGGGCAACCCCATGCGGGCGCGCCGCATCGCCTTTTACGAGCGCTGCGGCTTCGTCCAGGTCTACGACATCGCCTCCTGCGGGGCCCGGTTCCGGGCCTTGGCGCTGGGGGAGATCGGGGATATGGACGCGCTGATGCGCGCCCACAAGGCCATTTACGGCCCGGCGCGCACCGACGTGGTGGTGCCCCTGGGGCCGGACGGGGTGCCCAGGCCTTCCTATTGGATGGAGGAAAACAGATGAATTTGAAGCTGGTCCCCATGGACCGAAACAACGTCCCCGACGTGGCCGCCATCGAGCGGGAGTGCTTCTCCGCGCCCTGGTCGGAGGACATGCTCATGGAGGAGCTGTACAACGACAGCGCCTCGTACATCCTGGCCGTGGACGGCGGCGGGGCCGTGCTGGGCTACGCCGGGCTCCAGGTGGTGCTGGACGAGGGGTATATCACCAACATCGCCGTCAAGGGGATCCACCGCCGCCAGGGGGTGGCCGACGCCCTGCTGGAGGCCTTCCTCCGCTTCGGCCGGGAGCACCTGGCCTTCCTGACCCTGGAGGTGCGCGCCTCCAACGACAAGGCCGTGGCCCTGTACCGCAAGCACGGCTTTGAGGAGGTGGGTCGCCGCAGAGACTACTACCAGGACCCGAAGGAGGACGCCATCCTCATGACCCTGCAATTTGCGTAGGGGCGATTCATGAATCGCCCGCCGCCGTAAGTGCCGAGAGCTCCAGGCCCAGGCGCAGGCCCATGGACAGCCCGGCGGAGAAGGCCAGCAGGCCCCAGGCGCTTTCCCGCAGGTTGGCCCCGTCCTCCTGGTCGATGGGGGAGCCGTCCTTCTTGCTCTCCCACCAGGCCAGGGCCTGCCGGTACTCCGGGTCATCCCGCAGGACTTCCCGGCTGCCCAGCACCATGGTATCATAGAGCTGCTCCAAAATAGATTCCATTCCAGACACCTCCTAGTAAGACTAAACTAGACATATTATATACGACTAAATTAGACATGTCAAGGGGGCATCATATTGTTTCCTCAACCGATTCGGCTAAAAGAACTGAGAAATGGGAAGGGCTTGACGCAGACAGATATGGCGATTATGCTTAAACTGACCTTGCGCCAATATCAGAGGTACGAGCGCGGGGAGCAGGAGCCCAAATTGGCCGGCTGGCTTTTCCTGGCGGATTTCTTCAACGTCTCCCTGGACTACCTGGTGGGCCGCTCCGACGACCCCGCCCCATTTCGCGCTTTAGAGGAGTGAGCCTATGAATATTCTGGCCGTGGAGTCCTCCTGCGACGAGACCGCCGTGGCGGTGGTGCGGGACGGCCGCACCGTGCTCTCCGACGCCATCGCCTCCCAGGCGGACATGCACGCCCTGTACGGCGGCGTGGTGCCCGAGATCGCCTCCCGCAAGCACGTGGAGGCCATTGTGCCCCTGGCGGACGAGGCCCTGCGCCGGGCGGGCGTGGGGAAACAGGAGATTGACGCGGTGGCCGTCACCTACGCCCCGGGCCTGATCGGCGCGGTGCTGGTGGGGGTCAACTTCGCCAAGTCCGCCGCCTACGCCCTGGGGGCGCCCCTGGTGCCGGTGCACCACGTGCGCGGCCACATCGCCGCCAACTACATCGCCCATCCCGACCTGGAGCCCCCCTTCGTCTGCCTGTGCGTGTCCGGGGGGAACACCCTGATCGTGGACGTGCGGGACTACACCGATATGGAGATCATGGGCGCCACCCGGGACGACGCGGCGGGGGAGTGCTTCGACAAGGTGGCCCGGGTGCTGGGCATCGGCTACCCCGGCGGGGCCCCCATGGACAAGCTGGCCCAGGGCGGGGACGACGCGCGCTACGCCCTGCCCCGCGCCCACGTGGAGGGCGCGCCGCTGGATATGTCCTTCTCCGGGCTCAAGACGGCGGTGCTCAACCTGGCCCACAACGCCGCCCAGAAGGGGGAGGCGCTGGACCTGCCGGGGCTGGCGGCCTCCTTCGCCGCCGCGGTCAGCGATACCCTGGTGCCCAGGGCCATGCAGGCCGCCCGTGCGCGTGGCTACGGCAGGCTGGCGGTGGCGGGGGGCGTGGCGGCCAACACCCGCATCCG
The DNA here is from genome assembly GCA_022846095.1 of Oscillospiraceae bacterium. Taxonomy (NCBI): domain Bacteria; kingdom Bacillati; phylum Bacillota; class Clostridia; order Eubacteriales; family Oscillospiraceae; species Oscillospiraceae bacterium. The sequence continues at coordinate 1,670,400 of AP025583.1, forward strand.
GGGCGACCTGGAGGCGGCCTGCCGCGCCTCGGGGGACAGGCTCTATCTGCCCCCGCTGTCCCTGTGCGGGGACAACGCGGCCATGATCGGCTGCCAGGGCTACTACGAATATCTGGCGGGAAAACGGGCGGGCATGGACCTGAACGCCTACGCCAACCGGGACATCGGGAGGGGCTGAGTTCAGCCCCTCCTTTTTTTGCAGGGGGATGCAGGCGTGGGTGCAGGCGGACGCGGCGGCGGGGAGGAAAAATGCGTTATGTATACTAAACTTGGCGGTGGGCGCGGGGCGGAGGCTGCGGTTGCGGGTTGTGGAAAAAACTGTGGAAAAGTGGACAAGTCCTTGGGGGAAAGGGGGGAGAGGGCGGTGGACAACCCGGTGGAGAATGTGCATAACTACTTGTAAAGGCGGTTATGCATTGAAATTATGTCTACTTGAAGGGTCAAAAGCCTTGCGGGAAATCGCGCTTTGAAGTGCGCGGATCCCGGCGTTCTACCCGAAATTCGGAATGTGGGCCCGGGCGAAATTCTCCGCCCAAGTCCAACATTTACCTGTACGCGCCCCGATTGTCAAAAAAGGCGTGCAGCTTTTCCGCCGCCTATACCCAGCGTATACGGGAAAAATACCGGCGGGACATTGACGGCGGGCCAAAAGTATGGTATGATTTTTTACTGTTGGAGCCCACAATTTTATCCGTGCTACTGTGGCTCAGTTGGTAGAGCAGCTGATTCGTAATCAGCAGGTCGGGGGTTCGAGTCCCCCCAGTAGCTCCAAAAAAGCTGTGAAATCATTGATTTCACAGCTTTTTTTGTATACAGAGGCCCGGCGGTACCATGACTTGCTTTTATTCGTCTCAACGTATATACTGTCATTATTAATATGGGGTGGAGGCGCGGCATGGACTACATAGCGGCGAAACAGGCGGCGGAGCGGTGGGGGATCTCCCTGCGGAGGGTGCAGAAGCTGTGCTCGGAGGGCCGTATCCCCGGCGTGGAGCGGGTGGGCCGGGATTGGCTGATCCCCAGGGACGCGGAGAAGCCCGCCGACGCGCGCAAGCGGGCGATAGCGGGGCAATAGAGAGGAAGCCACGATGAACAAGAGAGGATACGCGGCGCTGCTGGCGCTGCTGCTGTGCGCCGGCCTTCTCCGGCCGGCGGCGCTGGCGGCGGAGCCGCCGCCCACCCCGGACGGCGGGATCGCCGGGGAGCAGGCGCCGGAACCGTCCCCGGTGGAGGAGACGCCGCAGCCCTCCCGGGAGGAGCCCGGCGGACCGCCCCCGGAGGAGGCCCCCGCCTCCCCGGAGCCGGCGGAGGGCTGCAATACCATGGAGGAACTGGCGGCGCTGGTGGCGCTGGATGAGGGCGGCACGGTAAACGTTATAAACGACCTGACCCTGAACGAGGGCGACGACCTTTATATGACGGCCGTGCGCCCCGTCACCATCGACCTGGGAGGCCACGGTATCACGGTCCCCCAAGGGACCTCCCTGACCCTGGAGGGCCCCATCCGCCTGACGGGCCGGGGCGCGCCCAATCCGCTCCTGCGGGTGGAGGGCAGCCTGACCACCCGGCGGGGCGTGGAGCTGACGGCGGTGGGAGACGGCGCCGTGGCGGTGGAGCTCCTCCGGACGTGGAACGGCGGCTGGACCGGAGACTGGACTATGGAGGAGACCACGGTCAGCGCGGAAGGAACCCAAGCCTGCGCCGTCCACGCCACCGGCGGAGATACGCTGGAGCTTTACCGCGTGGAGCTGCGCGCCAGTGGTGAGCAGGCGGCCACCGTCTGCTCCGACGTGCCGGTGCGCCTCCTGTATGGCACGGTGGATGGAGCGGCAGAGGCCCCGGAGCTGACCCTGGACGCCTCGTCGGCAAATCCGATGCCGGCGGATGCCAAGGTGATCCAGCGGGTGGCGGGGCCGGGAGATAACCTCTCGGAAAACGGCCTGTGCCTCCCGGTGGATGCGACCGCGGAGGAGCTGGACGCACTGCTGGCGGACCGGCTGGGGGACAGCATCGGATACGCCCTGTACGACCGCGCAGGGGAGGCGGACGCGGTGTTCTATACGGCCCCCGGCGCCTGGTCCGGGGAGGCCGTGGACCTGACGCGACCCGGAACCTACTGGTTCACCGGCGTACCCGAGGAGGCGCAGTTGGGCGAAGTCACGCTGCCGGAGCGCCGGGCGCCCGTCCATGTGGTGGACTCCAATACCCCGTGGCTCATGGACGCCGAGCGGTTTGAGGAGAGCGTCTACCTGCGCTATTTCCGGGCCGTCGAGGGTGCTGGGGACTGGACGCTGTGGTACTCCATGGACGGCGGGGAGTGCTGGCGGGACGCCGCCGTACTGCCCGGCGCGGAGCTCACCGCCGGGGGCGCGCTGTTTGAGGCGCTGCCCGAAATGAACAGAACCTACCTCTTCCAACTGGAGGTCTTGGACGGGGACATGGCCGGGCGCTCCAACGTCCTGGTCTTTTCCTACTATGACGGCCGCCACTGGAACGGGGGCGGGGACTGGGACGGCGGAGATCGGGGCGACCAGGGGGAGCTGCCGCCCGCAAACGAGGTAATCCCGCCCCCGGCCATTGATCCGGAGGACACGCCCGCCACAGAGGATACGGCAGAGGAAGACAGTGAGTGGCCTGGACAGATTGGAAATCCGTCTCCCGCCCCTGATCCGAAGCCAGCGCCCACACCCAAGCCTGAGCCGCCCCCGGTGATCGTATGGGTGGAGACCGAACCGGAGCAGACGGAAGCGGACAATCCGTCTCCCATGGAGCCAACTCCTCCTCAGGAGCCGGAGCCCACGCAGCCCCCAATGGAGACACCCCCCGCGCAGAACGCCCCGCCCGCACCAACGCCCAGCCTCACGCCAGCCCCCGCGCCGCAGCTCCCGGAGGAGGCCACACTGACCCTGACGGCGGCGGAGCTGCGGGACCAGCTCCAGGCCAATCCCGCCGGGGTGACGCTGATCGGCGGCGGTTTCAAGGTGTTCCTGCCCGCCGCCCTGCTGGAGCAGACAGCGGAGGGCTTCGCCGCCCGGCTGGACCAGCCCGCGCCCGGCCAATTTGAGATTCGCCTCTGGGCGGACGGCAAAGAGATCGCGGGCTTTGAGCACGGGGTCTTTACCGCCACCGTCCCGGCGGCGCTCCCGGAGGGCGGGTCTCTCTCCTGCACGGCCCCGGACGGCACTGCGATTCCGGCATCCTCCGCCGAGGAGGGCCGGGCGGAGTTTACCCTCACCGCCACCGGCCTCTATACCCTCTCCGCCGCGCCGCCGGAGCCGGTTCCCACGCACGCGCCAACGCCCGCCCCAACGGCTGAGCCGGCATCCCCCGCGCCGGAGCGGAGGGAGCCGCGGGCTTCGGTCCTGCCCCTGACCCTGTGCGGGGCCTTGGTTTTGGCGGTGGCGGGAGTCCTCCTGCTGAAACGGAGGGGCGGCCGATGAACAGAAAGAAGAAATGGCTGCCCCTGCTCCTGACCCTGGCCCTGTGCGCGAGCTGTCTGGCCTGCTGGCTCTGCTACCGATACGACAACAAGTACACCGCCCCACGGCCCCAGGCCAACATGGGGGTCACCCGGCTGGACATGGACTGGTACGACGGACACCCCCTCTTGTACCTGGCGGACGGCTGGTCCTTCTACCAAGGTAAGCTGCTCACCCCGGAGGAGCTGCCCGGCCACTCCCCGGACGCCTACTTCTATATTGGCCGCTACGGCGGCTTCGATCTGGGAGACCCAAATGCCAACCCCCACGGCCGGGGCACCTACCGGGCGGTGGTACTGCTGGACGGCGTGCCCCGGCAGTACGCCCTGGAGCTGACGCCCATCTCCTCCCGCTGGCGGCTGTGGATCAACGGGGAGCTGATGCGCAGCGTGGGCGTGGGGGACGAAAATGCCCCCGCTCCGGCCCAAACCATGGTGACCTTTGCAGCCGCCGACCGCATCGAAATTGTGGTGGCCGTGGCGGACGATGACGGCTACTACTCGGGCCTAATTTACCCGCCCGCCCTGGGCAGTCCCCAGGCGGTGGGGCGGGTCCTCTCCGCCCGGCTCCTGCTCCACGGGGCCGCCGCCGCGCTGGCGCTTGCCCTGGCCCTCGTCTGCCTGCTGGCGGGGAGCCTGCTGCGCTTTGCCCGCCCCTACCGGGCGCTCTCCCTGCTGTGCCTGTGTCTGGCGGGGGCCACGGCGGGGCCGGTATTTCAGGCGTTTGGCCTGGGCTGGACCGGCTCCCCCGGCCAGCGGGCCTGCTACTACGGCATCTTCCTGGCCCTCCTCTGGACCGTGGGCCGGGTGTGCGGACTGCCCAAGCGCGTCCGGCGCTGCGCGGCGGGGGTGGGGATCGCGGTTTGCGCCGCGGTGCTCCTCCAGCCCCTGATCCCTGTGGCCCGCGCCGGGGCCCTGTTCGCCTTCTCGGCGGCGCTGGGGTGCTATAAGCTTCTGACCGCCCTTTTCCTGCTATGCGTCAGCGCCTGGGCGATGAAAAAGGGCCGCCGCGGCTCCGCCGCCCTGCTCACAGGCGGGGCGATCTTCGCCGGGGCCCTGCTCATGGACCGATTGCTTCCTATTTACGAGCCGATTTACGGCGGCTGGTTCGTGGAGCTGGCGGGCTGGGCGCTGCTGTTCGTGATCGGCGGCGCTGCCCTGAAAGACACCGTGGCCCTCTACCGGGAGGACGCCGCTCTGCGCACCGAGCTGGCCGTGCGCTCCGAGCACGCCCGGCTCCAGCAGGACTATGTCCGCGCCACCCGGGAGCACCTGCACGAGAGCCGTTCCCGCCTGGCCCTCATCTCCCACTACTTGGACCAGGGGGAGCAGGGCAAGCTGCGCGCCTACTTGGACGGGCTGCTCCGGCCTGCGGGCGGGGCCTCTCACCAGTACACCGGCAACCCCCTGGTGGACGCCGCCCTGACGGACGCCCTGGCCAGAGCGGAGCGGGAGGGCACGGCGGTGGAGCTGGACGCGCCGCCCCTGCCGCCCGAGCTGCCCTACGGGGACGCGGACCTGACCAGCCTTCTGCTGAACCTGCTGGACAACGCCCTGGAGGCCAACGCCCGGCTCCCGGAGGGGGCCGACCGCTGGGTCCTCCTGCGCGTGGAACAGGAGGACGGCGGCCTGTGCCTTACCTGTCTCAATGCCGCCCCGCCCCCGGAGGACGGACCCACCGGCAAGCCCGACAAGCTGGCCCACGGCTTCGGCCTGCCCCTGCTGCGGCGCCTCGCGGGGGCGTACGGCGGCGGCGTGGAACTGGACAGGGGGCCGGACTGCTGCTGCGTCACCGTCACCCTGCACCCCGAGGAGGTAAGCGTATGAAGCCCTACCACGTCCTGTTGGTGGAGGACGAGCCGGAGTTCCTCACCTTCAACGCCCGGCACCTGGAGGCCGAGGGCTACCGGGTGACGGCCGCCGCCACGCTCCAGGAGGCGGGTTGGGCCGTCCGGTCAGACCCGCCCGATCTGGTGGTGCTGGACATTTTGATGCCCGACGGCTCCGGGCTGGACTTCTGCCGGGACCTGCGGGCGGACACGGGCGTGCCCGTCATTTTCCTCACCAGCCTCGGGGAGCAGGAGCAGATCGTGGCGGGCCTGCGCGCCGGGGGGGACGACTACCTGACCAAGCCCTACCACACCGGGGAGCTGGTGGCCCGCGTGGAGGCCCAGCTGCGCCGCGCGGCCCTGCTGCGGCAGGCCGGGGACGCGCCGGAGATCCGGGGCCTGACGCTGGACCTGATCCGCCAGCGGGCCCGCTGGGAGGGCAGGGATATGAATCTGCGGCCCAAGGAGTTCCAGCTCCTGGCCCTGCTGGCCCGCAGCCGCAACCGCTGGCGCTCCGCCGCCGAGCTGTACACGGCGGTGTGGGGCATGGCGGCCTGCGACACCCGCACCGTGGCCATGCACCTGTCCTTTCTGCGGCTGAAGCTCCGGGCCGGGACGGGAAACGCGCTGGAGGTGGAGCACGCCCGGGGCCGGGGCTACCGGCTGGTCAGCACAGTCCCGGACGGCTGTCAAGAGGCCGGGCCGGGCCCGAAACATAAAATTTTGTAGACATTTCGGTTTTGCGTTTTTTCCATGGTAAAATAGGAGCAGGAACAAAAAACACCGGCTGCCCGCCGTCCGCGGGCGCCGGTGCTTTTGCATATTCAGGCGGGCTTGTCAAGCGGAAAGTTCCGCGAAAAACTGACGTTCTGCAATGGTTCAGCTACGTTCTGCCCCATGTCTCTTGCGCTGGGCGCGTTTTTTTACCAGAATGGGAGCAGGACGGGCGGAAGAAAACCGGACTTAGGGGGCCCTGACGATGGAGAAATACACAGTGCGGGCGGGGGACACGCCATGCTGATCGCCGTGTGCGACGACCAGCCGGGGGACCGCGCCCGGCTGGCGGGGATGCTGCGGGCCATTCTGGAGGAGCGGCGCCTGGCGGCGGAGCTGCGGGAGTACGCCAGCGGCGAGGCGCTGCTGGCGGCGCTGGACCGGGACGCCTTTTCCATCTGCTTTCTGGACATCTTTATGGAGGGCATCAGCGGCGTGGCGGCCGCCCGGCACATCCGGCGGCGGAAGCTGCCCACCGCCATCGTGTTCACCACCACCAGCCCGGACTACATGGCGGACGGCTTCGAGGTGGGCGCGGTGCACTATCTGGTAAAACCCTTCACCCGCGAGGCGGTGGAAACCGCGCTGGAGCGCTGCCTCTACCTGGCGGGGGAGGCGGAGCGCTTCGTCGAGGTGACGGTGGAGCGGGAGCCGCGGCGGGTGCTGCTGTCCGCCCTGCGGTACGCGGAGGTGCGCAACAACGCCTGCACCCTCTTCCTCACAGCGGAGAAGCTGACGGCCTATCTGACCCTGGAGGAGCTCTCCCGCCTGCTGGACGACCCGCGCTTCCTGCGCTGCCAGCGCAGCTTCCTGGTGAACCTGGACTTTGTGGCCGAGCTGCGGGGGAACGACTTCCTGCTGACGGACGGGGCGCGGGTGCCGGTGAGCCGGGAGGGCCGGGCCGCCATGAAGGCCCGGTTTGAACAGTACCTGTTTGAGAAAGCCCGAAGGAGGCGGTAAGGATGGAGGCCCTGCGCGTCGGCGTGCTCACGTTCCTGCTCAACACCCCCTACTACCTGCTGTGCTGCGTCCCGTTCCTGCCCATGCTCCGGGTGCGCCGGGCGCTGCTGGTGGGCATGATAGCCCTGACCGGGGTGGGCATGGCGGTGTACTACGCCCTGCGGGAGACCGTCCTGCCCGGCCTGGCGCCCTTTCAGATGCTGGTGATCCTGGGCTTTTACGTCCTCTACTTCATCCAGTACAGGCTGTACTTCGACGTGGCGCTGCCCAAGCTGCTGTACATCTTCCTGGTGGCCCAGGCGTACTCCACCGTGCTCAACACGGCGGGCAAGTTCATCGACGTGCGCCTTTTCCCCCGGCACATCAACACCATCGCCGCCACCTCCTACTCCCTGATCGTCCTGGGGCTGATGGCGGCCACCTACCCCTTTTTGTACCGCTTTTTCAGCGGGCGGCTGCGGCGGGCCTTCGAGCAGCTCCCCGCCCGGAGCTTCTGGCAGCTCTGCGTCACCCCGGTGCTCTTTTTCGGCATCAACCAGCTCTACACCGGCCTCGTCTACCAAAAGATGTATTCCGAGACGCCGGAGCTGGGCCTGCGCAGCTTTCTTATCTTCCTGCTGATCCTGGTCACGGGCCTGGTGACCTACCTGGTCACCCTGACCACCGCCATGGACGCCGCCCGGCGGGCCAAGCTGGAGGCGGACGTGAAGGGCATGGAGCGGCAGCTCGCCCTACAGGCCCGGAGCTACGAGCAGCTCACCCGCAGCATCGAGGCGGCGCGGGCGGCGCGGCACGACCTCAGGCACCACCTGGCGGCCATGGCGGCCTACGTGGAGCGCGACGACAAGGAGGGCCTGCGGGCCTACCTGGAGGACTACGAAAAGAGCCTGGGGGACGGCGGGGAGACCCCGGTGTGCGGCAACTACGCGGTGGACGTGGTGACCCGGCACTACCTCGCCCTGGCGCGGGAGGCGGGGGCGGCGCTGGACGTGAAGCTGGAGCTGCCCCCCAACGTGGGGGTGCCGGACTCCGACCTGTGCATCGTGTTCGGCAACGTGTTTGAAAACGCGGCCCTGGCGGTGGCGCGGCAGGGGGCGGGGCCGCGGCTGCTCACCGCCCGGTGCATGGTGGAGAACGGCCATATCGTGCTCACCGTGGACAACACCACCGACCCCGCGCCCCCCCGCGCCCCCCGGGGGCCGAAGCGGGGCGTGGGCCAGGCCTCGGTGGCCGCCGTGGCGGAGCAGTACGGCGGGACGGCCCAGTTTGTGCAGGAGGGGCAGCTCTACCGCGCCTCCGTGCTGCTGAATATCCCCCGGGAAGCGGAAGGAGGAGCGTATGGAGCAATCGTTTAAAATCACCGTTAGCTCGCGGGAAAACGCCACCTGGCAGGGGGCCCTGACCTTACCGGACGGCGGGCGCCTCCCGTTCCGGAGCGCGCTGGAGCTGCTGCTGGAGCTGGACCGCCGCCTGCCGGGGCCGGACGCGCCCCCGGACGCCGCTCACACTGAGAAGGAGGAATTGAAATGAAGACAAAACGCAACTGGAACCGCTGTACGGCGTGGCTGCTCTGCGCGGCGCTGTGCCTGACCCTGCTGCCCGCGGCGGCCCTGGCGGAGGGGGCCGGGGCCCAGCTCATCACGCTGGAACAAATCTATAGCTCTGTAAAGCCGGTCCCCCCGGAAGACGTCTACCAACTGGAGGCCACCGTCTACGCCGCCTATGACGAGGACAGCGGCCTGCTCTATCTGGGCGGTTATGCCGACTCCATAAGCAAGGGAGACATGGGCCGCATGACGCTCCCGGTAGAGCCCCGGGCGGACGCCGCCGACTTGAAGGCCGCCCGGCCCGGAGACCACGTCGTAATCCAGGGCGGGCTGGAGCGGTGGGGTGGGAGCGCAGGCGACTCCGGTGTCCCCGGCTCCTTTATTCCTCCGCAGGCCAAACTATGCCGGGCCTCCGCCCTGTCGGTGACGCCAAACCCGCTGCGGGGCGTGGAGAACGGCGGGGTCTACCTGTGGACGGACGGGGGACACCTGGTGATCCCCCCGGAGATCACCCGTCTGACCATCCGGGGCGACGGGGCCGAGATGGACGGCTGGATCGAGGCCGTAGCGCCCGGCGTGGAGCTGACCGTCGAGGACCTGCACCTCTCCCTGGGGGGTGAACGCGGGATGGGCATTATCTGCCCGGACGGCAGTCTGACCGTGCGGGGGGGCTGCACCGTGAAGGGTGGACAGTGCGGTCTGTTTCGCATTTCGGAGCTGGTCGTGGAGGAGGGCGCCTCCCTCTCCCTGGATGACAATGGCTGCGGAATCCAGATGGAACTGTCCGAGGTGACCGGCGGCGGAGAGAACAGAATGCGCATCGACGGGAGTCTGCGTGTGGCGTCAACGGCCACCGGCATCAACATCGGCACCTTCCCCGCCGTGTTGGACGGTTCCGGCTCCCTGGTGTGCGGCGGCTCCCATATGGGCATCTTTTTAGTCTCCCTGGAGCTCGGCGGGAGCCTCTCCCTCGTGGTCAGCGGCGGAGAAAGTAAATTTGGCCTTGGCGGACTTGTCTACGCACAAACCGCGCCCGCGGCGCCCGTGACGGTGGGCGAACACGTCACCGGCCTGATTTTCGGCGGCGTCTACCGGCAGGACCAGGCCGGCTTGAGCTACGGCCCGGTGGGCGGCGGGCTCATCGTCGTGCCGGAGGCCCCTGCTGCCGGAGACCCGTCCGTCCCGCTGGACCTCTCCAACGAGACCGGCGGGAAGACCTATCTCTATCGGGAGCAGGACGGCGCTCTGCTGGGCGCGGCGGCCTGGACTCCCGCCGCCGGGGACGCGCCCGCCCGGTTCAGCCTGGTCAGTGCGAACCGGACGGGGAACGGCCTCTACCTGGCGGGGGGCGTGGTCTTCCCGGAGCACACGGCGGTGGACGTGTCCATGTCGGCCAACTCCGCCATTGAAAACGGGGAAGGCCCCGCCGTTTCCGCCCCCGGCTGCACGCTTACCCTCCACACCGGCTGCCTGGGCGGGACCCCGGGGGAAGACTGGCGGCCCAGCCTCTACGGCGATCCGGCCATCTCCGCCCCCGGCGGCACCGTTGCCTTCACCGGCGGCGACTTCCAGGTCTACGGCGTGGCCGACGTGCCCGTGCGCCTGGAGGGGGGCCTGGGCGAGGTGGCGTTCCAGGGCGGCGAGGGCCCGGACGGGATGCTCCCCGCCGTGCCCCGGGGCGTGACGGTGGACCCCGCCGGCGCGGGGGACGCCCACGCGGAGATCAGGCGGTATGACGGCACGGCCCTGGTGTCCCCCTCCAACCGCGCCATCTCCTACGGCGGGGACGAAAACCTTGTGGTGGCCGCCATCGCGGCGGGCGCGCTGGACGAGCCCGCGCCCACCCCCAGCGGCGGCGGCGGGGGCGTGAGCACCTACGCCGTCACCTACAAGGCCAACTATGATAAGGGCCCCGCCGACGTGCGGGACGCCGGGTACAGCCGGGGCGCCACCGTCACCGTCAAGGGGGCGGACACCTTCGCCGCGCCGGAGGGCATGGCCTTTTCCGGCTGGGCGGAGGCGGCGGACGGCCCCGTGAAGTACGCCCCCGGGGACACCTTCAAAATGCCCGCCGGGCCGGTGGCCCTGTACGCCGTGTGGGCGGCGGCGCCCGCCCTCAACCGGGCGGAGCACATCGCGTACCTGGAGGGCTACCCGGACGGGCGCATCGGGCCGGAGGACCTGCTCACCCGGGAGCAGACGGCGGCCATCTTCTACCGCCTGCTGACCCCGGACAGCCGGGCGCGGTACCAGGGCGCGGCCTCCCCGTTCCCCGACGTGGCGGACGGGCGCTGGAGCGCCGGGGCAATCGCCGCCATGGCCAGCGCCGGGATTTTGAAGGGCCGGCCCGACGGGAGCTTCGCCCCGGAGCGGCCCGTCACGCGGGCGGAGTTCGCCGCCATCGCCGCCCGGTTCGACTCGGAGGAGTACGGCGGCGCAGACCTGTTCCCGGACATCGCGGGCCACTGGGCGGCGGGGGAGATCAACCGCGCGGGGCGCAAGGGCTGGGTGCGCGGCGGCTCCGACGGCCTGTTCCGGCCCGACGACCCCATCACCCGGGCCGAGGCGGCGGCGCTGATCAACCGGGTGCTGGAGCGGGCCCCGGAGACCGCGGACGACCTGCTGCCCGGCATGAGGACCTTCCCGGACAACCGGGACAGCGCGGCGTGGTACTACCTGGACCTCCAGGAGGCCGCCAACGGGCATGAGTTCGAGCGCAGGGACGGCGGCGTTTACGAGCGCTGGACCGCGCTCCACACGTAGGGAGGCGCTTATGAGAAAACGATGGAAACGCCGGCTGGCGTGGCTGCTGTGCGCGGCAATCTGCCTGACGCTGCTGCCCGCGGCTGCCCTGGCGGCGGAGGCCCCCACAATCACGGTGGCCCAGGCGCTGGAGCGGCTGGCGGCGGGGGACAATTCAACCTACTACCTGCGCGGCACGGTCTCCGCCGCCTACAGCGCGGAACAAAACTATGCCGAGCTGACCGACCCCGGCGGCACGGACCACATCTCCGTAAAGCCCGCTCGGGACGACACGGTTCTGACAAGCGCCCAGCCCGGGGACGAGATCCTGGTCACGGGCAGACTCCACGACGGCGTGTTTGCCGCCGAAGGGCCCGCCGTGATCGTGGGCCCGGCCCCGGACGGCTCCCGGGGACTGGACCTGCGGGGCGTCACCTGGGACGCGGACTTCGCCTGCGGCGGGGGTACGGCGCAGTGGCGCTGCGTGGCGGACGCCACGGCGGACAACCCCAACGTGCTCGTCCTGGACGGCGTGGAAATCGACACCCAAAAGAGCGCGGACGGCGAGGGTGTGCCCGGCGTCTGTGTGCCGGGCAACACCAGGATCGTGGTGAAGGGCGCCTGCGCGGTCAGGGGCGGGGGCACAGACGGGGACGGGGTGAGTCTAGGCGCCATCCAATTCTGGGGGGACGGGACGCTGGCAGTGGAGGCGGGGGCCTCTCTGGCGGCGGAGGCGTATGGCACCGGATGCGGCCTGCGTGTGTATGGCGCTCTGCGCGTGGAGAACGACGGCACGGCGGAGTTTTCCGGCGCCGCAGGCATTTTTGCAGACGGCGGCGTGACCCTCGCCGGGGACGGCGTGACGCGCTGCCTCGGCTACCGCGGCTACGGCATCAATGCACCTGACAAAACCGTCACCGTTGAGGCGGGGGCCCGGGGCGTGGCGGCGGGCGCCAAGGGGGGCGTCTATGTCGGCGACGGCACGCTCACCAACCACAGCGGCGGCGGCTTCGTGACGGCCCCGCTGGACAACACGTCCAAGACCAACGGCCTGGACGTGACCGCCGCCTCCGGGGCCGTCTGCTACTCCAACGTGGGCGTCACCGGCACGGCCCTGTGGGTGCCCGGGGACGCGGATTCCCCCGGCCTGCTCACCCTGGACAGCGTGTCCATCATTGCCCCGGCGGGCGGGGACGCCGTCACGGTGCCCGCGGACACGAAAATCACGGCCAGGGGCTTCTGCATTGTGACTGGCGGCGCGGGCGGCCACGGCATCCGCGCCCGAGGCGCGCTGGAGCTGGCCGTGGAGTGGGACGCGGCGGCGGAGCAGGGCATGCTCTTCGCCACCGGCGGAGCGCCGGGGGGCGACGGTCTGCGCGCCGAAGGCGGCGTGACCCTGTCCGGCCCGGGAGCCGCAGTGCTCACGGGCGCCCACGGCGTCTATGCAAACGGCGGTTTTTCCGTGGCCCCGGAAGTCCGGGGCATGGCGCGTGGAACCGGGACGGGCGTCACCGCCGGGGGCCTGGACAACCAAAGCAAGTCCTTCCTGACGTGGGAGGGGCGCGCGAATGAATATCTGTACGTATCTTCTTACGAGGCGGGGGCGGCCGGGCTGGATTTGACCGGGGATGCCCCTCCCGGTGGTGTCACCGCCCTCTACACCGACGTGGGCGGCGGCTCGGCCCTGTGGGTGTCCGGCGCGGACCCGTCGGCGGACGACCCCAACCTGCTCATCCTGAACAACGCCGTCATCGCGGCCCCGGCGGGGGTTTCCGGCGTATCCGTGCCCGCGGACACAAAAATCATTGTGCGGGGCGTCTGCACCGTGGAGGGCGGGGACAGAACCGCAGGCAATATCGTGGGCCGGAGCGGCGTGTGTGCGTCCGGCGCGCTGGAGCTGGCGGTGGAGGCGGGCGCGTCCCTCACCGCCGCGGGCGGCCGGGGCGATTTTGGCGGCCCGGGAATAGAGATAGAGGCCGACGGCGACGCCGTCCTGACCGTGGCGGCGGGCGGCAGCCTCACCGCCCGGGGCGGGGACAGCGAGGGCTACGGCAGCGGCAGCGGCCTGAGCAAAGCCTTTGTGCCCGGCGAGACGCACGGCGTCACCGTCCGCAACGAGGGCACGGCCGTCTTCCTGGGCGGCAGGCGGGCCGGGGAATGGTACGGCTACGGCATCGTCAACGCCGGCGGCGGCGTGGCCCTGTCCGGCGGCGGGAAGACGATCTGCCTGGGTTATGAGGGCGTCATCAGCGCCGCCGGCATCGACATAACCCCCGGGGTCCGGGGCCTGGCGGCGGGGCTCGGCGGCGGCATTTCCGCCTCCGGCGGCGTCGTGAACGGCAGCGCCGCCTTCCTGGCGGTGGACGGCACCACCCTCACCGATCTGCCCGCCGTGGACGGGGCCCCCCACGCGGGCGGGCTGGATCTGCGCGGGGCTTCGAGCGCCACCCTGTACACCGACGTGGGCGGCGGCGCGGCCCTCTGGGAGCCGGAGGCGTCCAGGCTGACCCTGGGCGGCGCGGCGCTAACCGGCGGGATCGCCCTGCCGTCCGGGGCCGTGGAGCTGGCCCTCCAGGGCGCGAACACCGTGGAGCGCGCGGGGCCCGCCCTGACGGGCGCGGACGTGACCGTGCTGGACCGCAGCCGCGCGGGCCGGAACGACAGGACATACGGGCCGGACAGCCTGCTTCTGTCCAACACCCTGGGCGCAGCGGTGATCGGTGAGGGTACCCTCACCGCCGCCCTGCCCTGGGCAGGGCGCTATCTCACCCTGACGGACGGGGCGGGCGGCGGCGTCTCGGGCGGGGCCTTCCCCGGCGCGGAGGAGGAGACCGCCGTGGCCGCGGCCCCCACGGACGGGGCGCTGACCCTCGCCTATGACACGCTCCCGGCGGGTTATTACGTGCTCACCGTCCACGGCGGCTCCGGCGCGGGGATCTATTCCCTGGGCGAGACCGCGGCCCTCTCCTGCCCCGCCGGGGACGGCGCGGGCCGGGTCTTCTCCCACTGGGCGCTCGCCGAAGGCGCGCCCGGCGCCCTCAGCGGCGCGGACGGCGTGAACGCCTCCTTCACCATGGGGGCGGGCCACGCCGCCGTGGAGGCGGTTTACAAGGCCGCGCCCACCCCCGCCCCCTCCGGCGGGGGCGGCGGGAGCTCCTCCTACACCATCACCGCCACGGCGGGCGCGGGCGGCGCCATCGACCCGGCGGGCAGGACCTCCGTCCCCGCGGGCGGGACGCGGACGTTTACCGTCCTCCCCGAGGCGGGCTACGCCGTTTCCGACGTGCTGGTGGACGGGGAGAGCGTGGGGGCCGTGGCCTCCTACACCTTTGAGCGGGTGGACAGGGCCCACACCATCGAGGCCCGGTTCGCCCCCCAGAGCCCCTATGCCGACGTGGCGCAGGGGGACTGGTTCTATGACGCCGCCCTCTACGCCTACGGGCGTGGGCTGATGACCGGCGTAAGCGAAGCGGAGTTCCAGCCCGGCGGCGTCGTCACAAGGGCCACCGCCGCCGCCGTCCTCTACCGGCTGGAGGGCGCGCCCTCCAGCCCCGGTGGGGGCGGGATCTTCACCGACGTGCCCGCCGGGCAGTGGTACACGCAGGCGGTGGCCTGGTGCAGCGGGGCCGGGCTGGCGGGCGGCTACGGCGACGGGCGCTTCGGCCCCGGCGACCCGGTGACCCGGGAGCAGCTTGCCGCCATGCTCTACCGCTACGCCAAGTATAAGGGCTGGGACGTGAGCGCCGGGGAGAACAGCAATATTTTGAGCTTTGCTGACGCCTTCGACGTGTCCGAATGGGCCGTCCCAGCCCTGCAGTGGGCCTGCGGCGCGGGCCTTATGTCCGGCAAGGACGGCGGCCGCCTCGACCCCCGGGGCACCGCCACCCGCGCCGAGCTGGCCGCCCTGCTCATGCGCCTGCTGGAGACCTGCGGCCCGGCGTAAACCCAACCAAAACGGCCACATCGGAAGGTGTGGCCGTTTTTTGCGCCTAACCGGGCTGCGGGCTGCGGGCCAGCTCCCAGGCGGAGGTGTCGTTCAGAGTCTGCTCGATGGGCCGGGTGCGGAAGCCCAGCTCCGTGCGGGCCTTGCGGCTGGAGAAATTGTCGTTGGCGCACATGCAGTAGAGGGCGTACCCGGTGAAAAGGGGCTCCCGCCGCCGCAGCCTGGCCCACAGCTCCAGCAGCGGGGCCACCGGCCTGAGGGCGGCGGGGGAGAGGTAGCGGCGCACCCGCGCGCCGGTGCCCGCCTCCAGGATGGGGGCCAGCTCCTGCCAGTCGTAGTGGCGGCCCGAGAGGATGTAGCACTCGCCCGGCCTGCCCTTGTCCACCGCGGCGATGCAGGCGTCGGCCACGTCGCGCACGTCCACCAGATCGTAGCCGCCCTTGACCAGGGTGTGCAGCCTGCCCGTGACGCAGCTGCGGATGGTGCGGTTGAGGTTGTTGTGCCCGTAGTCCTCCGGCCCCAGGATGCCCGAGGGCAGCAGCACGGTGGCGTCCAGCCCCCGCAGGCGGGCCGCGTCCAGCACCTTCTGGACCGCCTCCGCCTTCGTCTTGGCATAGCCGCCCTTGACCCAGGCGGCGCGGAACTGCTCGCACTCCCCGATCTGGCCCCTGCCCGGCTGCTCCGGCAGGGCGTGGACCGAGCCCACGTGGATCAGCCGGGTATGGGGGTGGGACAGGCACAGCGCCACGATGTGCTCCACGCCGCCCACGTTCACGGCCCGCAGGCGGGGGGTGAGCTTGCGCCCGATGGAGACGAGGGCGGCGGTGTGGATCACCACTAGGCGCTCCCCCCGCGCCCGGGCGAAGAGGGGCTCCAGCGCCGCGGGGTCGCACACGTCGCCCCGGACGATCTCCACCGAGGGGCACCCGGCAAGGGGGGCCGCGGACTCGCCGGGCAGCAGCAGCGCCCGCACCCTGGCCCCCGTGGCGGAGAGCTTGCGCACAATGGTGCTTCCAAGGTGGCCCGCGCCGCCGGTGACGATGTAAATCCGCCTCATAAATTGGCCTCCTTCACAAATCATTTACAGGATAGGTATTGAGGTTCTCCCTGATTCCATTATACTGAAAAGGGGAGCCGGCACAACCGACAGCTTTTTCAATCCTGTGGGATCTTGGGCATAATAAGACAATGTGTCCGACAGAAATCAGATTTGGAGAAAGGTGATGGAATGAAGAGCAGCAAGGACGATCAGCGCACCCGTATGACCCGGCGGCTCCTCCAGAGCGCCCTGGTGGGGCTGATGGGGGAGAAGCCCTTAAAGGACATTACGGTGAAGGAGCTCTGCCGCCGGGCGGAGGTGAACCGGAGCACCTTCTATTTTCACTACTACGACATCTACGATCTGATGGAGGATATGGAGGGGCAGGTCAGCGCCGAGCTGGCCGCCGTGCTGCGGGAGATGCCCTTCGGGCCCCGGGAGGGCGTGTTCTCCACCTACTACACCGCCATTTTCACCCTCCTGGCACGGCACGCGGACCTGTGCGCCGTCCTGCTGGGGGAAAACGGGGATAAGGCGTTTGTGGCCAAGCTCTTTGCCCTGGGGAGCGAGAAATGCGTGACGGAGTGGATGAAGCTCTACCCCGGCGCGGGGCGCGGGCGGATTGAGAAATACTACGTGTTCGTCTCCTCCGGCTGCGTGGGGCTGCTCCAGCATTGGTTCGACGGCGGCTGCCGGGAGACGCCCGAAGAGGTGGCCGGGCAGGTGGAGCGGCTGGTGGGGGCCAGCATCGTCACGCTGCTGGAGTGAAGCTGTCAGGCCGCCGGCGCGGATTTCTGCGGCCCGCGGCACGGCTGTCAGTGCAAAAAGCTGCCGACGGAGCAGGCGGCGGGCTTTACCCGGATCAAGCCGCCCACCACCGCACTGGACACGGGGGACATTTGATGCTATAGTTAGTTATAACTAATATAAGGGGGCCGCGGCGATGGAGCTTCATGCGTCGGGCGAGGACTACCTGGAGGCCGTCCTCATGCTTCAAAAACAAAAGGGGGCCGTGCGCTCCGTGGATCTGGCCCGGCACTTGGGCTTCTCCAGAGCCAGCGTCAGCCACGCCGTCAACCTGCTGCGCAGCGGCGGCTTCCTCACCGTGGAGGGGGGCGGCCTGCTGGGGCTGACGCAGGCCGGACGGGAAATCGCGGAGAACATCTACGAGCGCCACCAGTTCTTTACCCGCCACCTGATGTCCGCGGGGATCGACCCGGAGACGGCGGAGCAGGAGGCCTGCCTGATGGAGCACGTCGTCAGCGAGGAGAGCTTCCGGCGCCTCAAGCTGCATTTTGAGGAACAGCTGCCCGAACGGTAATATTTGGTCGTTCTCTTGTCTTTGTGCTCAAATTGGTGTAAGATTACAAAAAGAAATGCAGTCCGCGCCGATGAGGAGGACACAGTGTGGAAGTACACAACAGGTTGGGACGGCAGGCCCGGCGCCTTTGCGCGCTGGCGGCCGCCGTCCTTTGGACGTTCGCCCTGCTCCCGGCCGGGGCGGCGGAGGAGCACCGGGTCCTGCGGGTGGGCTTTCCCATCCAGGAGGGCTTCAGCATGGTGGACGGGCAGGGCAATTTCAGCGGCTATACCTACGACTATTTGCAGGAGATCGCCCAATACACCGGCTGGGAGTACGAGTTCGTCACCCTGGAGGGGGACATCAACGACACCATAGGGGAGATGCTGGTCATGCTCCGGGACGGGGAGCTGGATCTGATGGGTGCCATGAGCTACAGCGACAGCCTGGCCGAGATCTACGAGTACCCGGGCTCCAGCTACGGCGTGGTCAGCTCCTGCCTGGTGGTGCCGGAGGGCAGCACCAGCGTGACCGAGAATAATTTTTACCGGATGCAGGGGCTGCGCATCGGCGTGCTGGAGCGGGCGGCCGGGCGTAACGCCGAGCTGGAGGCGTTCTGCCGGGGCAACGATATGCAGCCCGTGCTGGTGGAGTGCGACACGCAGGAGCAGCAGCTGGAGCTGCTGGAGTCCGGCGCGGTGGACGCCATCACCTGGCAGGACGTGAACTACATGCAGGGGCTGCGCGTGGTGGCGAAGTACGCGCCCAAGCCCTTCTACCTGGCCACCACCAAGGGCAACGGCGCCATTATGGCCCAGCTCAACAACGCCATTATGAAGATCAACGAGGGCGACCCCTATTTTTCCACCACCCTGTACCAGAAGTACTTCGGAAGCGGCAAGGAGGCATTCTTCCTCTCGGACGAGGAGCAGGCCTACGTGGCGCGCGCCTCCTCCATCCGGGTGGCCTACGTCACGGACAAGGCCCCCGTCCAGTTCCAGGACAGGGAGGGGGCGTTCCGGGGCGTGTCCAGGGAGATCTTTGACTATATCTCCGACCAGACGGGGCTGAGCTTTACCTATATCCCCGTCAGCGACCAGCAGGAGCTGATCGATTTGCTCCAGGCGGGGCAGGTGGATCTGCTGGCGGGCATCCCCACGGATCAGGAGACGGGGGAGCTTTACGGCGTGTCCTTCACCCGGCCCTATCTGGAGAGCCAGATGGCCCTGGCCGTGCGCAGCGGGGTGGACGCAGGCTCCCTGGAGGGGTGCCGGATCGTGCTCCCCCTGGGCGTGAGCTACGAGGGGGCGGACACGGAGGACATGGCGTGGCTGAACTCGGTGGAGGACTGCATCCGGGCGGTCAACAGCGGCGAGGCCGACTACACCTACGGCAACGGCTACACCATGCAGTACTACGCCAACCAGCCCGGCTACCGGAACCTCACGGTGATCCCGGGCTCGGGGCTGACCCAGCGGGTGGCCGTCGGGATCGCCCGCCCGGTGGACGTGACCCTGCTCACCCTGCTGAACAAGGCCGTGCGCAGCCTGCCCGAGGAGGAGCTCCAGGCGATTATCTACCGCAACGCGGTCTATACGCCGGAGCTGGGGCTGGTGAGCTACATCCAGGCCAACCCCGCCCTGGGGCTGACCCTCATCGCAGTGCCCGCGGCGGTTATTATCGCGCTGCTGCTGCTGTTCCTGCACAGCCGGGGGAAGCTGAGCCGACGCCTGGCCACCGAGAACGAGCGCTACCTCCAGCTCTGCGAGCTGTCCGGCGAGTACATCTGGGAGTATGACTTCCAGGCCGACCGGCTGACCCTCAGCGAGCAGTGCGCCCAGGTGTTCGGGGGGCGCGCCGCCGTGCGGGAGCACTACCTCGCCGCACCCGAGGGCGGCGGGGACGGCTTCTACCGGCGTCTCATCAGGGACGGCGGCGGCAGTACGGAGCTGCCCATCGCCATGCCGGACGGCGGCACGCGCTGGTTCCGCTCGGTGAGCAAAATCACCCTGGACGCCCAGGGGAAGCCCGCCTACGCCGTGGGCAAGCTGGTGGACATCCAGGCCGAGAAGGAGGAGCTGCAGCGGCTGGAGGAGCGGGCCCAGCGGGACAGCCTGACCGGCGTGTACAACGCCGCCGCCTCCCGCCAGCTGGTGAAGCGCCGGCTGGAGGAGGGGGAGGGCGGCGCGCTGCTGCTGCTGGACATCGACCACTTCAAGCAGGTCAACGACGAGCACGGCCACTACACCGGGGATCAGGTGCTCATCGCGGTGGCGGAGGCCCTGGCCGGCCGCTTCCGGCGGGAGGACGTGGTGGGCCGCCCCGGCGGGGACGAGTTTCTCGTTTACATGGCGGGGGTCACCGAAGCGCGCGTCGTGGAGGACAAATGCGCCCAGCTGCTGAGCGACTGCGCCGAGCTGCGGGGCGGCAAGGTGTCCGGCCTGTCGGTGACGCTGAGCATCGGCGCGGCCATGGCGGATACCTGCCGGGAGTACGAGGCGCTCTACCGCCGGGCGGACGAGGCCCTCTACCGGGTGAAGCACCGCGGGCGCGACGGATACGAGTTCTATCAAGAGGTTCGGGCATGAGCGGCGCGGCGAAAGTAAGGAGAAACGGGCTTGTGCTGGCGGCCGGGCTGGCGCTGATCGGCGCCGTGGTCGTGCTGCTGTGCCTCAGCTATGTGCGCAATATGAGCGGGACCGTCCGGGCGGACACCGAGCGCTACCTCGCCGAGATCGGCAGCCACGTGGCCGCCATGGTGGACAGCCGGGTGGCGGACAGGCTGGAGGACCTCCAGATTACGGCGGACGCCTACGCGGAGTTTGACGACCCGGAGCAGGGCATGGCCTACCTCAAGCGGGTGTCAGACGCCTACGGCTTTTTGAGCATCACGGCCGTCTCGGCCGACGGGACGGCCAGGACGACCGACGGGCGCAGCGGGTACGCCGGGCAGGACCCGGCGCTGGAGCGGGCCATGGCCGGGGAGGGCTGCATGACCACCACCGACTCCGGCGGGGCGCAGGTGCGGCACCTGATTTATCTGGTGCCCGTGCGCCGGGAGGGCCGCCCCGCGGGGGCCCTGGCGGCCACCTGCTCCCACGGGACCATCCGGGCTTTCCTCCAGGAGGAAATTTTTTCGGGCCGGGGGTACTCCGGCATCGTGGACGCCCGGGGGGATTTTATCATCCACAGCGACAGTTCCGCCGCCCGGACCGACGCGGAGAACTTTTTCACCCTGGTGGAGGCGGCCGGCGGGGCCGCCGGCCTGGAGGAGATGCGGGAGAACATGGCCGCCGGCCGGGGCGGCCTGGTCTACTATACCCTGGAGGACGGGGTGGAGAAGGCGGTGTGCTACACCCCGCTGGAGTACTCCGGCTGGACCCTGCTCTGCGTGGTGCCCACCAGTGTGACGGAGGAGCGCACCCAGCCCCTGGTGGAGCGCACCCTGCTGCTCACCGCCGTCATCGTGGGCCTGTTCCTCTTTTTATTCCTGCTGATCTTCACGCTCTACCGCCACAGCCAGCGGCAGCTGGAGCGGCTGGCCTACGTGGACGGCGTCACCGGCGGGCTGAGCCGGGCCAAATTTGAGCTGGAGGCGGGGCGGCTGCTGGCCGCGTCCCCGCCGGGCACCTACGCGCTGGTGTCGGTGGACATACAAAAATTTAAGCTCATCAACGACGCCTTCGGCAGCGCAGACGGCAACCGGGCCCTCAAGCACGTGCACGACACCATGGTGCTCTGCCTGCGGCGGCAGGAGCTGGCCGCCCGCCTGTCGGCGGACACCTTTAACCTGCTGCTGTTCAACACCTCCCGGGAGGAGATCGCCGCGCGGCTGGAGCGGATCGCCGAGCGGGTCAACGCCTATAACGACGGCCTGGAGAAAAAATACTACATGCCCCTGAGCGCGGGGGTATACCTGGTGAACGACCCGGCGCTGGACTTCATCACCATCCAGGACCGGGCCAACGTGGCGCGGAAGAAGAACCGCCGCCTGGGGGCCGCCCGCCTGTCAGCCTGCACCTTCTACTCCGACGTGGAGCGCCGCCGCCTGCTGCGGGAGAAGGAGATCGACAACCGCATGGCCGCGGCCCTGGCGGGGGGCGAGTTCATCGTGTACCTGCAGCCCAAGGTGTCCCTGGAGAGCGGGCGGGTCACCGGGGCGGAGGCCCTGGTGCGCTGGCAGGACCCGGAGCAGGGCCTCGTCCCGCCCGACGAGTTCATCCCCGTGCTGGAGCAGAACGGCTTCATCACCCGGCTGGATCTGTACGTATTCGAGCAGGTGTGCGCCCTGCTGCGCCGCTGGATTGGCGAGGGGCGCGCGCCCATCCCCGTCTCGGTGAACCTGTCCCGGGTGCACCTGGACAACCCCGGCTTCCTGGCCGACTACCAGGCAGTGCTGGAGAAGTACGCGGTGCCCCCCGCCCTCATTGAAATGGAGCTGACCGAGACCCTGGTGCTGGAGGACGTGGAGCGGGTGGTCCAGGTCATCGGGCAGATCCACGCCCTGGGCTGCCGCTGCGCCCTGGACGACTTCGGCTCGGGCTACTCCTCCCTCAACGCCCTGCGGGAGATCCCCGCCGACGTGCTCAAGCTGGATAAGGCCTTCTTCGACGAGAGCGCGGCCGACCGGCGCAGCGAGCGGGTGGTGGAGAGCGTCATCGAGCTGGCCCGCAAGCTGGACATGGAGACCGTCTCCGAGGGGGTGGAGAAGCCGGAGCAGGTGGAGTTCCTGCGCCGGGCCCGGTGCGATATGGTGCAGGGCTACGTCTTTTCCCGCCCCGTCCCGGTGGAACAGTTCGAGGCGCTGGCCTTCCACGGGCCCATCTCCTGTGTGCTGTAATCAAGGTTACAAAATGTCTTGACAGGGCGGACACGCTCTGCTAAGATCCCATTAGGGGAAAGCGCCGGATCCCGGCGCTTTCCCCTTTTTCCTGGAATCAAATCTGATTCATACAGAGGGGAACGAGGGCCTATGAACGTCTTTATCGCGATTATGCTCCTCTTCGCGGCGGCGGGCCTGGCGGACAAGCTCTGCGGGGGCAAGCTGGGCCTCAACGCGGGCTTTGAGCGGGGACTGTCCTCCATGGGGGGACTGGCCATGTCCATGGTGGGCATCTACTGCGCGGGCATCACCGTGGTGGGGGCCCACGCGGAGGGGCTGGCGGCCCTGTCGGAGCGGCTGCCCTTCGACCCCTCCCTCATCGTGGGCTGCCTGCTGGCCACCGACATGGGCGGCTACTCCATCGCCGGGCAGATGGCGGCCACCCGGGAGATCGGCCTCTTCTCGGGCCTGATCGCCGCCTCCACCCTGGGCACCACCATCTCCTTCGCCCTGCCCATCGCCATGTCCTCCATCCAGCCGGACGACACCGCCCCCATGATGAAGGGCTTCCTGCTGGGCATCGTCACCATCCCCGCCTCCCTGGTCTCCGGGGGGCTGCTGGTGGGGATGCCGGTGGGGGATCTGCTGGTCAACAGCGCGCCCATCCTGGTCATCTGCGCCGTGCTGTGCCTGGCGCTTTTAAAGGCCACCCAGGCCACCACCAGGGCGCTGCTGGTGCTGGGGCAGGTGATCCGCACCGCCGGGTGCCTGCTCTTCGCAGCCGTGGTGGCGGGGCTCTTCGTGCCGGCGTGGCAGTTTGTGGACACGGCCCTGGTCAGCGAGGCTTTCCTGGTGGTGGTCAAAATCACCGCCGTGGTCTGCGGGGCCCTGGTCTTTTCCCAGATCGTCATGGCCCGCTGCAAAAAGCCCATCAGCGCCCTGGCGAGGCTGATGAAGGTCAACGACTTCGCCGTGGTGGGGCTGCTGCTCAGCGTGTTCACCAGCCTGTCCATGCTCCCCCTCTTCGCCAGCATGGACAGGCGGGGCAAGGTGATGAACGCCGCCTTCACGGTGAGCGGGGCCTTCGCCCTGGGGGGCCAGCTGGCCTTCGTGGCCAGCGTGGAGCCCGCCGCCATGGTGTGGTGCTATATCCTCTCCAAGCTGTGCGGCGGCGCCTGCGCCGTGCTGGCCGCCGTTTTTACCACCCCGGCGGACCTGGAAAAAGAGGACGCCGTCTTGACAGAAGCCCCGCGGGCGTGTTAACTTAATACGAGAGCTATATGACTGACGGGAGTGGATTGACCACATGGAGTATAGCGTGAACAAGCCGACCGTCTGGGCGCACTGAGTATCGGTGCGCCCTTTTTTCATTTTCTGAAAAGAGGGTGCGCCCGATCAGAAATAAGGAGGCTGTTTTTCAACATGAAAACCGACATTGAGATTGCGCAGAGCGCGAAGCTGCTGCCCATCACCGAAATCGCGGCCAAGCTGGGGATCGGCGAGGAGGCCCTGGAGCCCTATGGCCGCAGCAAGGCCAAGCTGGACCTGGCTCCCCTGCGGGAGAAGCCCCGTAAGGGCAAGCTGGTGCTGGTGACCGCCATCAACCCCACCCCGGCGGGGGAGGGCAAGACCACCACCAGCGTGGGCCTGGCCGACGCGCTCAACCTGCTGGAGAAAAAGGTGGTGCTGGCCCTTCGGGAGCCCAGCCTCGGCCCCGTGTTCGGGGTGAAGGGCGGGGCCGCCGGCGGCGGGTACGCCCAGGTGGTGCCCATGGAGGACATCAACCTCCACTTCACCGGCGACTTCCACGCCATCGGCGCGGCCAACAACCTGCTGGCCGCCATGCTGGACAACCACATTCAGCAGGGCAACGCCCTGGACATCGACGTGCGTAAAATCACCTGGCGGCGCTGCGTGGATATGAATGACCGGCAGCTGCGCAATATCATCTGCGGCCTGGGCGGCAAGGCCAACGGCGTGCCCCGTGAGGACGGGTACGACATCACCGTGGCCAGCGAGATTATGGCGGTGCTGTGCCTGGCCACCGGTCTCATGGACCTCAAGGCCCGGCTGGCCCGCATGGTGGTGGCCTACACCCGGGACGACAAGCCCGTCACCGCCCACGACCTGCACGCCGAGGGGGCCATGACCGCCCTGCTGAAGGACGCCATCAAGCCCAACCTGGTCCAGACCCTGGAGCACACCCCCGCCCTGATCCACGGCGGGCCCTTCGCCAACATCGCCCACGGCTGCAACTCCATCTCGGCCACCGACGCCGCCCTGCGGCTGGGGGACTACGTGGTCACCGAGGCGGGCTTCGGCGCCGACCTGGGCGCGGAGAAGTTTTTGGACATCAAGTGCCGCTACGCCGGCTTCCACCCCGACGCGGTGGTCATCGTGGCCACGGTGCGGGCCCTGAAGCACCACGGCGGCTGCGCCAAGGCCGAGCTGGGGAAGGAGAACCTGGAGGCCCTGGAGCGGGGCCTGCCCAACCTGGTGCGCCACGTGGAGAACATCACCCGCTCCTTCGGCCTGCCCGCGGTGGTGGCCATCAACAAGTTCGAGAGCGACACCGACGCCGAGGTGGAGCTTATCCGCCGCGCCTGCGGGGAGTACGGCGTGCGCGTGGCCCTGAGCGAGGTGTGGGGCAAGGGCGGCCAGGGCGGCGTGGAGCTGGCCCGGGAGGTGCTGCGCATCATCGACGAGGGGGAGAACCGCTTCACCTTCGCCTATCCCGACGAGCTGCCCCTCAAGGAGAAGATCGCCGCCGTGGCGGCCAAGGTCTACGGGGCAGACGGGGTGGACTATTCCCCCGCCGCCGAAAAGGAGCTCGCCCGGCTCACCGAGCTGGGCTACGGCGGCCTGCCCGTCTGCATGGCCAAGACCCAGTACTCCCTGTCCGACGACGCCAAGAAGCTGGGGGCACCCAAGGGCTTCCGCATCAAGGTGCAGAAGGCCAAGGTCTCCGCCGGCGCGGGCTTCGTGGTGGTGCTCACCGGCGACATCATGACCATGCCCGGCCTGCCCAAGGCGCCCGCGGCGGAGCAGATCGACGTGGACGAGAACGGGGTCATCTCCGGGCTGTTCTAGGACGCCGCCGGGATGAAAACGGTCAAGGATTTTTCCGTCATCACCCTGGCTACGGGCGTGGTGGCTCTGGCGGTCTATTTCTTCCTGCTGCCCAGCCACACGTCGGTGGGCAGCATCGTGGGCCTGGCCGTCATTCTGGAGCAGCTGCTCCCGCTCAGGATGTCGGCGATTACGCTGATCCTCAACGTCGTGCTCCTCCTGCTGGGGTTTTTGCTGATCGGGCGGGAGTTCGGCGCCAAGACCATCTACACCTCCATCCTGCTCCCCGGCATGCTGGCGGCGCTGGAGGTGCTCTTCCCCGGCAACCGCTCCGTCACCCAGGACGAGTTCCTGGATATGCTGTGCTACATCTTCGTGGTGAGCCTGGGGCTGGCCATCCTCTTTAACCGCAACGCCTCCTCCGGGGGGCTGGACATCGTCGCAAAGATCCTGAACAAGTATTTGCGCATGGAGCTGGGCAAGGCCATGTCCCTGGTGGGGATGTGCGTGGCGCTCTCCTCGGCCCTGGTCTACGACAAGCGCCTGGTGGTGCTCAGCGTCCTGGGGACCTATCTGAACGGCCTTGTGCTGGACCGCTTCATCTTCGGCGCCAACGAGAAGAAGCGCGTGTGCATCCTCTCGCAGAAGGAGGCCGAGCTGGAGGCCTTTATCCTGGGCAGTCTCCAGAGCGGGGCCACCATCTACGAGGCCACCGGCGCCTATGAGAAGCAGCCCCGGCGGGAGATCGTCACGATCGTGGACAAAAACGAGTACCGCAAGCTGATGGACTTTGTCATGAAGACGGATAAGGACGCCTTTGTCACGGTGTACACCGTCAACGAGGTGATCTACAGGCCGAAGAAGAAGCGCGCCCGCGCACATGAGCGGGCGGCGGAGCGCTGAACGGACAAAACGACGGGCGGGCCCATATGGGCCCGCCCGTCGTTTATGTTGTGTGTGCTACTGTGCCATGGCCTCCACCAGGCGCTGGAGCACCACGGCCACCTCGGCCCGGGTGGCGGTGCCCTGGGGATCCAGCGCGCCGCCGTCCTTGCCGGTCATCAGGCCCGCGCCCACCGCGTAGCCCATGGCCTCCTGCGCCCAGGGGGACACGGCTCCGCCGTCCGTGAAGGCGCTCAGACTGCCCTGCTCCGCCTGCACGCCCTGTTTGGCCATGTAGCGGTACAGGATGGTCGCCAGCTGCTCCCGGCTGATGGGCGCGTCCGGGTCGAACCCGGCGCCCGTCCCCGTCACGATGCCGCTCTCGCTGGCCCACGCCACCGCATCGGTGTAGTACGCGCCGCTGTCCACGTCGGCGAACTGCGCCGCCACCCCGGCCTGGGGCTTGCTCTCCAGGCGGTGCAGCACCGTCACCAGCATGGCCCGGTTCATGGGCTGGTTGGGGGAGAAGCTCCCCTCCCCCGTGCCCTGGAACAGCTCGTGGGAGCTGACGAACGCGATGGCGTCCCCAGCCCACGCGGCCTGCGCCGCGTCGGCAAAGTCCACGCTCTTGTCCACCAGCTTCACCGTGGCTCCGGCCTCCAGGGGCACCACCAGCGCCCCGTCCACCAGGACGGACTTGGTCACGATCTCCTCGGTGCCGTCCGCGTTTACGATGACGGCCACCATGCCGGGGGCGGCTTCCGCCACCGGCACCGCCACGGTCACGGGCTTGTCGCTCTTCACCGTCACCACGGGGGCCTTGTCGGCGTCCCTGGTCACGGGCAGTTCGCTGATGGGCAGCGCCACGGTGCCCGCCTCCGCCTTCGCGGCAGGGATGGTCACCTCGGCCTCCACCTTGCCCTCGGGGCTGGTGACCGCCTTGGCCTCCAGGCCGTCCGGTGTCTTGACGCTCTCGGTCACGGTGCCGTCCGGCTTGGTCTCCACCACCTGCACCGTGCCGTCCTTGTGCTCGGTGGTCTCGGTTACGGTGCCGTCCTTGGCCGTCTCGGTCTTTGTCGTGGAGCCGTCCGGGTTGGTCTCGACGGTGGGGGGAGGCGTGGGAGTGGTACCCCCGCCCCCACCGCCGCCGCCAGTGTACGCGGAGACGGTGACCTCAATCGGAGCGGAAGCGCTGAGGAACTCCGTCTCCGCATAGCGGACAAGGTAGGCGCCGGCGCTCAGGCCGGTCATGCTGCCGTCGGGGCAGGCGGTCCAAACCGCCGCGCCCTTGGCCTGGTACTCCATGGCGGAGGTTATGCCGTTGATCCGCTCGGTGCCGCCGTAGACCAGCTTGCTGTCGGGGGCGGCCTGGGCGCCCTTCTGCACGTTCAGGGCCACCGTATCGCTGAGCTTGTAGACCGGCTCACGGCCCGGCTCCTGGTTGCCGATCTCACAGCGGTAGAGCCAGCCGTTGCTGTTGATGGTGATGTCGGTGCCGCGGATGACGTAGGTACTGTTGGCGCCCACGTCGGCCCAGGTACCGCCCGCGTCGGTGCTGAACTGCCACTTGTAGCTGTAGGTAGGCTTTTCAGGGGCGGACAGGGTGATGTCCCCATGGGGCAGCACCACGGGGTTGGGCATGCCGGTGATCTGGGTCTCCGGGGCGCCGGAGGGGGGCGCCCACACGGCGGTGACGGTGGCGTCCGCCGCCGCGTTGAAGAGGCTGCCGGGCCGGTACATGTCCTCGCCGGACTTCCAGCCGGAGAAGGTGTACTTGTCCACCACGTGCTGCGCCACGTCGGGCAGCTCCACGGAGAAGCCAACCACCTGGGTGATGGGGGCGGGGGCCGCGCCGTGGTCGGTGGTGTAGGTAACTTTGTAGGTGGGGACATCAAGCAAATCTGCGCTTACCAAGTCCAGAAGCGTATTTTTCCCGTTCAGGGGAGCGGACAGCGCGCCCAGCTCATTGACGGAGATGCAGTTGGCTGTATTGTCCGTACCCACGCCGACGGCCTTCGCGCCGGGGCTGGCGGCCCAGAGACAGCCCTCGATGGCGCCGGGGCCGTCGCTGCTGCGGGTGTCGTTCCTGCCCACCAGGACGCCCGCGCCTACAGGAGCGCTGACGCCGCCAAAGGAGTAGCAGTCCTTGACGATGGCGTGCGCGGCCTGGTTGGTGTCGGTGGTGGTATTGCTGTTATGCGTGCCGACCACGCCGCCGGCGTTGGCCTCGCCGCTGACGGGGCCCAGGTTGACACAGTTTTGGACGGTGGAACTGCCATTTTCATCTTGCTGAGCCAAGGTATCCGTATAACCGACGATGCCGCCGACATCTTCGGTGCCGGACACGTTGCCGGCATTGGTGCAGCCGGACACGGTGCTCCCCGCGGAGATAGCGCCGGCGATGCCGCCGGTCCGTGCCCCACCCGTGACGGGGGCCTCGTTGCTACAGTTCTCAAGGGTAATCTTGGGGTTGATGCGCCCCACGATGCCGCCCACCTGGCTGTAGTCCGGGGCGCTGATCTCGCCGTAGTTGACGCAGCCGCTGATGGTCTTCTGGGCCTCGTGGCACATTCCGGCGATGCCGCCGATGCCGTTGCCGGGCCTCTGCTGCGCGGCGCTCCGCGCGGACACCGCGGCGTAGTTCGTGCAGTTTGTAATCGTCCCGATGTTGTTGCCCGCGATGCCGCCGATATAGTAAGCGCCGCTGAGGGGATTCCCGTAGTCGGCGCCGATGATCTGAGAGCTTCTATCCACGGTGCAGTTTTCGATCGTGCCGTTATTCTCTCCGGCAATACCGCCGCAGTAGATGGAGCCGACGATATAGCTGCTTGCCAGCGTAACGTTTTTAACCGTTGCGCCAGATGCGATTGTACCAAATAGTCCGGCCCTATCCTCTGTACCACTCATATCCAAGTATAAGCCTGTGATTGTATGGTTCTGGCCGTCAAAGACAATCGCTTTACCGGAATTACCCTTGAAAATAGGGGTCCATTTTGCCGCGCTCCCGATCCAGTTGGGGGTGGAGACATCGTTTAATACAATGTCGGCCCCCAGCTTGAAGGTCTTATTGCGCAGCTGCTGCGCGGTCCTCGTAGTGCTGGCCAATTCCGCAAGCCCGGCCAACTGGGCCGGCGTGGTAAGGGTGAACTCGCTCTGGTTCTTATCAAACCAGCTCGTATCCGCCTGTGTGCTCCAGTCCGCGGTATCCGCCGCTGCGGGGAGGATCAGGAGCGAGCAGAGCAGCGCCACGGAGAGCAGGACGGAGAGCAGGACGCGGGCCTTTTTTCTAGACATGTGAAATACCATCTCCTTAATTATGCGCCAGGCAGGACGGCCAGGGGCAGGGTGCTGCCGTCGGCGCGGGACGCCGTGCACCCGGTTTCGGCCCCTTGAATACGGTTACTGCCGTCGTGGTTGTAGATGTAGTTGTAGAACTCCAGGGTGGGGAGCTGGTTGCCCGCTTTGAACGCGCAGGGAAGTTCGTTAGTATTGTCCGTAAACTGCACGTTGCCCGTAAGGGTAGCGCGCGTCACGCCGTAGTCGTCGATGCGGAAGAGGTACTCGTCACAGGTGCCGGTCACATAATTGTCAATAATGCCGCCGCTGATATTAAACCGGCATGCGGCGGCGTGGTGCCCCTCAAAATAGCCGTAAATGTCGTCGTTGACCACGATGGTGGCGAAAGAGTCGGAGGGGCCGTTGCTGGGGTTGATGCCGCGCAGATGGGAATTGTTGATATTGAAAAGTGTGTTGGCGGACCAGACGTTAAAGGCCGTCCAGCCATAGATCTCAGAATCTGTGACTTCGACAATAGTACCTCCAAAGTCCGACACACCGTTGGGGTCTTTGGTGCCGGAGAGGTTGAAGCAGTAGCCAAAGCCCTTAATAGAACTGCCGACAAGTGTGATTTCGGATGCGATGGTATCGAATAGGGAGATGCCGCGTGTAGCCCCGATGGTCGTACTGTTGAGGTAATTGCCGGCGGCAATCTGGGAATTCAGGATGTGGCTGTTGTCCAGGTAGAGAGAAGCCCCGGTTGCATTTCCGTCCTGCATAAAGCTGATGCCGCGCGTATGGACAAGAAGCGTGCTGTCATAAATGGAGAGATCTGGGGCGCTGCTCATGAGGTCGATTGCCTTCCCGCCGGAAGCAGTAGCCGAGATGGTCACATTGCTTAACTCGATCGGGTCATTTGTGCTCACCGTGATCGCCGCGCTGTTTGCCACGCCGTAGGTCAGGGTGTGGGTGCCGCCGTCGATTGTGACGGCCTTGCTGATGCTCAGCGCGGAGGTCAGCGTGATGTCGTTGGACATCGTGATTGCGCCGCCCTCCGCCACGGCGCTGCGCAGGGACGCCTCGTCGGTGACGGCGGTCTCCGCCCCCGAGGGAATCAGGAACAGGGATACCGCCAGTGCCAGGGTTGCCAGGAGCGCGAGGCTGGATTTGAGCCGCTTTTTCATGTAAATTTCCTCCTGTTCTGTTAATATAGGTTCTACCTGTGGTAATATTATAGGACAAACCTCTTAAGAATACAAGTACAACCTGTATCCTTCTTTAAGAGGTGAGCATATGGAAAACCGTATCCGCGAATTGCGGGAGGCGCGTCGTATGACGCAGATTCGGCTGA
Source organism: Oscillospiraceae bacterium (assembly GCA_022846095.1). Lineage (NCBI taxonomy): Bacteria > Bacillati > Bacillota > Clostridia > Eubacteriales > Oscillospiraceae > Oscillospiraceae bacterium. The sequence continues at coordinate 1,701,412 of AP025583.1, forward strand.
GCATCGAGCTGGAGGTGACCCAGGAGACCGTCAGCGCCTACGAGAGCGGCAAGCACTACCCCAGCTACAAGACCCTGGTCAAGCTCTCCGAGCTCTTCGGCGTGAGCATCGACTACCTGATGGGGCGTTCCGACGTGCCGGACAGCCGGGCGCCGGTCCTGACCGAGGAGGAGGCCCGCCTGCTGGGGTACTTCCGCACCCTGTCCCACCACCGCCGGGAGCTGGCGGCGGCCTATCTCCAGGGCCTGGCCGACGGGCAGGATTAGGCGCCGGTAAATTGCAAAAAAAGGAGGCGGGCCGATAGATACGGCCCGCCACAATAAAGGGATATACACACGCAAAAATGCCTGCGCAGGAAACGGCGGCTGCCGCGCATAAAAAAATCTGGAAAAAGAAAGGGCGGACGGCCTCCTGATGGAGGCCGTCCGCCCTTTCTTTTCCGGTCAATTCTGCACGCTGTTTAAGTACCGCACGATGCCCTCGGCGATGCCTTTGACGATCTTGTCCTGGTAGGAGTCGTCCACCAGGCGCATCAGCTCCTCGTGGCAGGACATGAAGCCGGTCTCCACCAGCACGGCGGCCATGTCGGTCTCCCGCAGGACCACGTAGTCGTTGTTGGCGATGCCCCGGTTGATGGCCCCCGTGGCGTCGCACACCGGGTCCTGGATGGCCTGGGCCAGCCGCTTGCCCCGGTTGCTGCTGGGGTGGTAGTAGGTAAAAACGCCCTGGAAGTCGGCGTTGGTGGCCGAGGCGTTGCAGTGGATGCTGACGAAGATGTCGGCCTCCACCGCGTTGGCGATGTCCGCCCGGTCGTAGAGGTCCATGTAGACGTCCTCCTCCCGGGTGAGCACCACGTTGTACCCCTTCTCCAGCAGAATGGCCTGGAGCTTCTTCGTCATGGGCAGGGTGAGGTCCTTCTCCTTAATATCCTCATAGGTGGCCCCCCAGGCCGAGCCGCCGTGGCCCGCGTCCAGCACCACGGTGAGCTTGTTGGGGTCGATGGGGGTGGAGGGGATGAAATCCACGCCGCCGTGCTGGTCGTCCTCCAGGGCGGCGGTGATGAGCACGCCGCCCACCTGCTGCTCCACCTTGATATTGCGGCTGTAGGTGACGTTGGACTTTAGATCCAGCACCACACGGACGGTGTGCTGGTAGCCGTACCCCAGGTCGTCCCCGTGCAGGGAGAAGCGCACCCGGGTGATGCACTCGTTCTCCGCCGCGAAGGCCCCGTCGGTGCCCGAGAAGCCCAGCTTGGCCCCTACCACGTCCACGGCCACCCGGTTGCCCAGGTCGGTCACCCGCACGTCGGGCACGTGGTCGGTGGCGATGAAGATGCTCTGGGCGTTGGCGTCGCTCTCCAGCCGGAGCACCTGACCCCGGTCCTCCTTGGCGGGCTCGCCGGGCGTGGGGGAGGGGGAGGGGGTCGGCACCGACTGGCCGGGGTTTTCCGCCTCAGGCGGCAGGATGGGCCCCTCGGAGGGCGCGGGGGACGGCGTGGGGGAGGGAGACGGCGCGGGTGAGGGCGTGGGGGCGGAGGCGGCGATGGCCGCGGTAAAGGTGTCGTTGTCCCAGCCCACCTGGGCCCCCAGCTGCTCGGAGACGAAGCGCAGGGGCACCATGGTGCTCTCCACCTCCTTGCCGCCCACCATCTGCTTCACCGCCCCGGCGGGCACGCCGCCGGGCAGATCCACCACCTGGCCGTTGACCGCCGCCTTGGCGGAGCCCAGGGTGAGCACGATGGTGTCCGGGTCGCGCATGAGGATGACCTGCCGGGTCTCGCCCACCCAGAGCACCTCGGCCCCCAGGGCCTCCGCCACCAGGCGCACGGGCACCAGGGTGCGGCCCTGTCCGTTCACGTACTGCACCAGGGCGGGCACGCCGTCCTGGGCGGACAGGGGGGCGCCGTTGAGGGTGAGGCGGACCAGGTCGGTCTCCACGGCGGCGGGGTAGCGCTTGTTTGTCTCGCTGTAGAACTGGACCTTGAGGGTTCCGGCCGGGCCCGCCGCCTGCGCGGGCAGCAGGCAGATCAGCAGGGCGAGCAGGAGAAAAAGAGAGAGGGCTTTTTTCATGGCGGGCGGACTCCTTATGTCAACATCAATTGGTACAATTCTACCGTATCCGACGGCCTGCGTCAATGGATCGGGGATAAAATGGTTGACATAAATTTTGACAGGGGCAACTATGTGGAATCCGCCACTTGTACCCGAACAAAAATTTTGTTATGATGATACCATAAAATGAAGCATATGGAGGCGTATCCCCATGATACATATTACCCGCACCGGCGTCCGCTACCAAAACGGCGCCTTTACGCCCGCCGACGGCCCGGCGCTGAGCCAAGGCCGCGGCGGCACAATGGCCTACAAGATCCTCAGCGCCCACAACACCAGCGGCAGCATGGAGCGGCTGGCGGTCCGCTTCGACGCCATGGCCTCCCACGACATCACCTACGTGGGCATCATCCAGACCGCCCGGGCCTCCGGCCTGGAGGCCTTCCCGCTGCCCTACGTGCTCACCAACTGCCACAACTCCCTGTGCGCCGTGGGCGGCACCATCAACGAGGACGACCACGTCTTCGGCCTGTCGGCGGCCAAGAAGTACGGCGGCGAGTTCGTCCCCGCCCACCAGGCGGTCATCCACTCCTACATGCGCGAGCGCTACGCCGCGCCGGGGCGGATGATCCTGGGCTCCGACTCCCATACCCGCTACGGCGCCTACGGCGCCATGGCCATCGGCGAGGGCGGGCCCGAGCTGGCCCGCCAGCTGCTGTGCAAGACCTACGACATCGCCTACCCCAGGGTGGTGGCAATCCACCTAACCGGCGCGCCCCGGCCCGGCGTGGGCCCCCAGGACGTGGCCCTGGCCCTCATCGGGGCCACCTTTAAGGAGGGCGTGGTGAAGAACGCCGTGATGGAGTTCTTCGGCCCCGGCGTGGCCAGCCTGGCCATGGACTACCGCAGCGGCATCGACGTGATGACCACCGAGACCGCCTGCCTGTCCTCGGTGTGGCAGACCGACGCCCAGGTGGCCCGCCACCTGGAGGTCCTGGGCCGGGGGGAGCAGTTCGCGCAGCAGGCCCCGGAGGAGGGCGCGTGCTACGACGCGCTGATCGAGGTGGATCTCTCGGAGATCGAGCCCATGATCGCCCTGCCCTTCCACCCCTCCAACGCCTACCCCATCCGGGTGTTCAAGGAGAACATGGAGGATCTGCTCCACCAGATCGACCTGGACACGGCCGAGCAGCTGGGCGTGAAGAACGCCGCCCCCCTGCGCAATAAGATGGTAAACGGCGGGTTCCGCGTGGATCAGGGGGTCATCGCCGGGTGCTCCGGCGGCACCTACCAGAACCTGCTGCGCGCCGCCGAGATTTTGGAGGGCCGCCCCATCGGCTCCGACTCCTTCTGGCTGTCCTGCTACCCCGGCTCCATGCCCGTCATGCAGGAGCTCACTCGCAACGGGGTCATCTCCGCCCTGATGGCGGCGGGGGCCTCCGTCCGCTCCTGCTTCTGCGGGCCCTGCTTCGGCGCGGGGGACGTGCCCGCCAACGGGGCCTTCTCCATCCGCCACTCCACCCGCAACTTCCCCAACCGGGAGGGGAGCAAGCCCGGCGACGGGCAGGTGAGCTACGTGGCCCTGATGGACGCCCGCTCCATCGCGGCCACCGCCCTGAACGGCGGCCTGCTCACCGCCGCCGACGAGCTGCCCACCGTGCCCATGGACGGCCCCGACGTGCCCTACCGCTACGACGACTCCTCCTACCGCGCCCGAGTGTACTATGGCGTGGGTAAGCCGGATCCCGCGGCCGAGCTGGTCTTTGGGCCCAACATCGCCGACTGGCCGGAGCAGGTGGCCTTGCCCGAGAATCTGCTGCTCACCGCCGCTGCGGCCATCTACGACCCGGTGACCACCACCGACGAGCTGATCCCCTCGGGGGAGACCTCCTCCTACCGCTCCAACCCCCTGCGGCTGGCGGAATTCGCCCTGTCCCGCAAGGACCCGCAGTACGTGCCGCGGGCCAAGCAGGTGCTGTCGCTGGAGCGCCTGCGCCGGGAGGACCCGGAGCGCCCGGAGGTGCGGGAGGCCCTGATGAGCCGCGACGGGCGGACCACCGGCCTGGGCACCTTTATCATGGCACTGAAGCCCGGCGACGGCTCCGCCCGGGAGCAGGCGGCCTCCTGCCAGCGGGTGCTGGGGGGCTGCGCCAATCTGGCCGGGGAGTACGCCACCAAGCGCTACCGCTCCAACGTGGTCAACTGGGGGATGCTGCCCTTCACCGGGGACGCGCTGGCGGACTGGAACGTCCGGCCCGGCGACCGGCTGTGGATTCCCGGCGTGCGCGCGGCGCTGCGCGGCGGCGCGGAGGAGCTCCCCGCCACCCTGATCCAGGGGGAGAAGGAGACCCCGGTCACCCTGCGCCTGCCCGGCATGACGGCGGAGGAGCGGGACATCGTCCTGGCCGGCTGCCTGATCAACTACTACGCAAAATAAGACGAGGCGGGCGGGCCCTGGGGCCCGCCCGCCTTTTTTCAGGGAGGGAAACGCGTGAAACGACGGATTTTACCCTTCGCCGCCGCGCTGCTTGTTTGCCTGGCCGTGCTGCCGGCGGGCGCTTCCGCCGACATGGGGCCCAAGCCCCAGATTGTCATCACGGTCGTCAACGCCCCGGAGGAATACTACCTGGACCTGCTGGTGGACCAGGGGTACCGTGAACAGCCGGACGGGCCGGGTGGGGGAGAGGATGCCGCGCTGATCCGGGGCCTGATGAGCTGGACGGGGGAGGGGTGGTACCCCGCCCTGGCCTGGGGGACCGGGATCCCCCTCTATGGTTCCCTGGCGGGGAAGGACGGGGTGCACACCTTCGGCTACGCCCCGCCGGCGGCATTCCGCATCGCTGTCTCCGATCCGTCGGGGGCCAGGGCCACGGAGGAGGTGTTCCACCGGGATACCTTCCATATGAACCTGACCTACGACTACGCCGCCAACCGGGTGGTGGCCGCCACCCCAGCGTGGCTGGCCTACCTGCTCCAGTTCGCCTCCACCTGCCTGCCCACGCTGGTCGTCGAGGCAGTCGTGCTGCTGCTCTTCGGCTTTAAGCTGCGGGAGAACTGGAGGGTTTTCCTCCTGGTGAATGCTTTTACCCAAATTGGCCTGACGGCCACCATGGGGGCCATGCTGATCCAGGGGGGAAGGCAGTTTTTGTACTATCCGGCCCTGGCGCTGGCGGAGCTGGCGGTCTTTGCCGTGGAGGCCGGGATTTTCAGCCTGCGCCTCAAGGGCGGCACGCCCCGGCGGCGGGTGGCCTACGCCCTGTGCGCCAACGCGGCCAGCTGCGCCCTGGGTATTCTGACCCTGGACCCGCTGGACGCTCTGCTGCGTACGCTGTAGATTCAGAGCGACGAAATGAAAGGGGTGCTACAAATGAGGGACACAGATTCCATGCAGATCTTTGAACGCAGAATGGACGCGCCGCCCGTCCCGCAGGAGGAGGGGCTGCGCATACTGCGGGGATTGGGGCTGGAGGTTGTGCCGATGCCGGAACTGGGCGAGCTCTGGTGCTATGAGTACGCGTTGAACGTAGCGGGCGGGGGCGCGTGGGATTACGACGCCGAAACCTGGACGCCCTCCTCCTCCCAGTTCTTCTCCTTTGATGCGGAGGCGTTTGATGTTGAACGGATGTATCTGCACTATTTTGACGGCCTGCAATCGATCTCCAGGGGCGAGCTGAGCTTTTCTGATGTAGTGCAGGATAACGGCGGGGTGGACTGGGAGACGCCCGGCGGCACCGTCGCCATCCGCCTGCGCCTGAATGGGGCGGACTTTGCGTTTGCCGTGGACTTTGAAGGCGACTGGCTGGACGTAAGGATCCAAAAGGCCGTCAATCAAGCGCTGGAAACACTGGGCGTTCAAAAGCGGTTTTACAGCATCCATGCCGACCAGGGCTGCGTCGTTTTTTTCTGCACGGAGGCCTGGGCGCGCGCGTTTGAGGAGGCCACGCTCTGCTTCATGAGCTATAACGGAGACTGACCGCAGCCTCAGCCGCCGTGAAAGAGATTTTACAAATTGGGCCAAAGGGGGTATAATGACTATAATTCTGCATATTGAGGTGTTCCCGTGAAAAAAACGCTCTTTGCAGGCCTGCTGGCCTGCCTCCTGACCCTCACGGCCTGCGGCCCCTCCGCCGCGCGGCCCGCGCCGGAGGGGGAGGATACGCTCCGCATCCTGGCCACCACCTACCCCGTCTACCTCTTCACCACCGCGGTGACCGAGGGGGTGGAGGGGGTGCGGGTGGACCTGCTGGTGAACCAGCAGACCTCCTGCCTGCACGACTACACGCTCACCGTCACCGACATGAAGGCCATCGAGGGGGCCGACGTGGTGGTGATGAACGGCGCGGGGCTGGAGGACTTTATGTCCGCCGCCCTGGCCGCCTCGGACGCGGCGGTCATCGACTGCTCGCAGGACATCGAGCTGCAAACCCTGCCCGACGGCGATACCGACCCCCACATCTGGATGACGGAGGCGGGGGCGGCGGCGATGATGAACAATATCCTGGGCGGAATCAGCGCCCTGGACGAGGCCCACCGGGACGCCTATACGGAGAACTGTGAAGCGGCCGTGGCGCTGCTGCCGGGCGATCCGCTGGCGGGGGAGGCGCTGGCCCACCCCTACCTCATCACCTTCCACGACGGCTTCCAGTATTTCGCCCGGGACAACGGACTGACCCTGCTCAAGTCCATCGAGGAGGAGGAGGGCAGCGAGGCCAGCGCCAAGGACATCAACGAGATCGTCTCGCTGATCCGTGACTACGGCGTCCCGGCCATCTTCACCGAGGTCAACGGCTCGGACGCCACGGCCCAGGCCATCGCGCGGGAGACCGGCGTCGAGGTCCGGAAGCTCGACATGATCATGAGCGGCGCGGGCAGCGGCATCCAGCCCTATATCGACGCCATGAACGCCAATTACGACACCATTTTGGAGGCCCTGGGATGATAAAAAAGCATCAGGACGCGGGCAACAGCTGCGGGGCCTGCTGTCTGAAGGTCAGCGACCTGTCGGTGGACATCGGCGGGGCTGAAATTCTCAACGGCGTCTCCTTCCACCTCCACTGCGGGGAGATTGTGGCCCTGATCGGCCCCAACGGGGCGGGGAAGAGCTCCCTGTTCCGGGCCGTGCTGGGCCAGCTGCCCTACCGCGGCTCCATCGAGTTCCAGCGGGCGGGGGGCGGCAAGGCCCGGCCCCTCATCGGCTACGTGCCCCAGAGCCCCAGCTTCGACCGGGGGGACCCGGTGAGCGTGTTCGACTTCTTCTCCGCCGCAATCTCGGACTACCCGGTGTTTCTGCCCACCCCCAAGCGCCTGCGGGCGCGGGTGGCGGGCTGCCTGGAGCGGGTCCACGGGGAGGGGCTCATCGACAAGCGCATGGGGGCCCTCTCCGGGGGCGAGCTGCAGCGGGTGCTGCTGGCCCTGGCCCTGGAGCCCCTGCCCCACACCCTCATTCTGGACGAGCCCCTCTCCGGCGTGGACATCGACGGGGAGCGGCAGCTTCTGGACATGCTGGACGAAATCCGCACCAGCTACGACCTGTCCATCCTCCTGTCCACCCACGATTTCGCCACCCTGGAGGGGTACGCCGACAAGGTGATCCTGCTGAAAAACAGCGTCCTGAAGGTGGGCGCGCCGGGCGAGGTGCTCTCCTCGGAGGAGTTCCGCGCGGTGTTCCACCTGGACGTGGGAAGGGGGGCGGGGCGGCAATGAGCTTCTGGTATACCCTGGTGGATCTGCTGCCCTTCGAGTGGGCGCAGCCCGGATTTATGAAAAACGCCCTGCTGGCGGTGCTGGTCATCTCGCCCCTGTTCGGCATCCTGTCCACCATGGTGGTGCAGAGTCGCATGTCCTTCTTCTCCGACGCGCTGGGCCACTCGGCCTTTACCGGCATCGCCATCGGCGTGCTGTGCGGCCTGGCGGAGCCCATGTGGTGCGCGGTGATCTTCGCGGTGGCCTTTGCGCTGCTCTTCACCTATGTGCGCCGCCGCTCCAACATGGCCAGCGACACGGTGATCGGCGTGTTCTCCTCCACGGCGGTGGCCCTGGGCATCTTTATCGCCACCCTGGGGGGCGGCAGCTTCACCAAGTTCAACAGCCTGCTCATCGGCGACATCCTCAGCGTGGAGAGCGGGAAAATCGCCCTGCTGGCCGCCATCCTGCTGGTGGTGCTGGTGCTGTGGGTGTGCTCCTTCAACGAGCTGATGCTCTCCGCCATCCACCCCGCCCTGGCCGACAGCCGGGGGGTGAAGGTATTTTGGCAGGAGGCGGTCTTCTCCGCCGCCATCGCCGTGGTGGTGACGGTGTCCATGACCTGGGTGGGGCTGCTGGTGATCAACTCCCTGCTGGTGCTGCCGGCGGCGGGGGCCCGCAACCTGGCCCGCAACCTGCGCCAGTACCACCTGTTCTCCCTGCTGGGGGCGGTGCTGGCCGGCATCGCGGGGCTGCTGACCTCCTACTACATCGGCGCCTCGGCGGGCGCGTCCATCACGCTGTATCTGGCGGCGTTCTTCGCGGTTACCTTCCTGTTTCGCAAGCGGCGGATGTAAAAAATCCCCGGCGTTCTGAAAGAACGCCGGGGATTTTTTCAGCGGTTATTACTTGATCAGGTGGAAGGCCACCACCAGGCCGGAGAAGACGATGGACACGGTGGAGCAGAGCTTGATGAGAATGTTGAGGGAGGGGCCGGAGGTGTCCTTGAAGGGGTCGCCCACGGTGTCGCCCACCACGGCGGCCTTGTGGCACTCGGAGCCCTTGCCGCCGTGCTTGCCGCCCTCGATATACTTCTTGGCGTTGTCCCAGGCGCCGCCGGCGTTGGACATGAACACGGCCATGGCGAAGCCGGTGACGGACACGCCGCCCAGCAGGCCCACCACGCCGGTGGGGCCCATGACCAGGCCGGTGAGGATGGGCACGGAGATGGCCAGCAGGGCGGGGACGACCATCTCATGCAGGGCGCCCTTGGTGCACAGGGAGACGCAGGCCGCGTAGTCGGGGTCGGTCTTGCCCTCCATGATGCCGGCGATCTCGCGGAACTGGCGGCGGACCTCCAGCACGATGGACTCGGCGGCGGTCTGCACCGCGCTCATGGTGAAGGCGGAGAAGACGAAGGTGAGCATGGCGCCGATGAACATGCCGACCAGTACGGTGGGGCTGGTGAGGGTGAAGTTGAGCACCTCGGTGGTCTTGGTCTGCACGATGTCCACGTAGGACACCAGCAGGGCCAGGGCGGTGAGGGAGGCGGAGCCGATGGCGAAGCCCTTGCCGGTGGCGGCGGTGGTGTTGCCCAGGGAGTCCAGGGCGTCGGTGCGCTCACGCACCTGCTCGGGCAGGCCGCTCATTTCGGCGATGCCGCCGGCGTTGTCGGCCACGGGGCCGTAGGCGTCGGTGGCCAGGGTGATGCCCAGGGTGGAGAGCATGCCCACGCCGGCGATGCCGATGCCGTAGAGGCCGTGGTTGAAGGCCTCGGTGAACAGCCCGCTTGCGTCCACGACCACGGTGGAGCCGCCGGAGGCGAAGTAGCTGATGAGCACGGCGGCGGCCACGATGAGGATGGAGGCCACGGTGGACTTCAGGCCCAGGGCGATGCCGCCGATGATGACGGTGGCCGAGCCGGTCTCGGAGGCGGCGGCCAGCTTCTGGGTGGGCTTATAGGTGTCGGAGGTGTAGTACTCGGTGAAGTAGCCGATGGCGCAGCCGCCCACCAGGCCGGTGAGGATGGCCACGTACACGCCCCAGTTGCCCACGGTGTAGTAGGTCAGGGGGGCGGCGGCCACGGCGGAGAGCACGGCGGCCAGGTAGGTGCCGGTGCGCAGGCTCTTGAGCAGGGACTTCTGGTCCGCGTCCTCCTTGGTCTTGACGAAGAAGGAGCCGATGATGGAGCAGATGATGCCGGCCACGGCGATCAGCATGGGCAGGAGCATACCGGCGAAGCCGTAGCCCGCCACGGCGGACAGGGCGAAGGTGGCCAGGATGGAGCCCACGTAGCTCTCGTACAGGTCGGCGCCCATGCCGGCCACGTCGCCCACGTTGTCGCCCACGTTGTCGGCGATGGTGGCGGGGTTGCGGGGGTCGTCCTCGGGGATGCCGGCCTCAACCTTGCCCACCAGGTCGGCGCCCACGTCGGCGGCCTTGGTGTAGATACCGCCGCCCACACGGGCGAAGAGGGCCATGAAGGAGGCGCCCATGCCGTTCATGACCATGATGTTGGCCAGGGCGGTGGCGTCGGTGATCCCGAATACGTTATGCAGCAGGATGTACCAGATCGAGATGTCCAGCATACCCAGGCCCACCACGGTGAAGCCCATGACCGAACCGGAGGAGAAGGCCACCCGCAGGCCCCGGTTGAGGCTCTCGGAGGCGGCCTGGGCGGTGCGGGCGTTGGACTGGGTGGCGATCTTCATGCCGATGAAGCCGGCCAGCATGGACCAGATACCCCCGGTGACGAAGGCGAAGGGGGTGAACTTGGAGAGCATCTCTCCGTTGGAGGCGAAGGCGATGATCAGCAGCAGTACAAAGACCACTACAAAGACCTTGGCCACCGTGGTGTACTGGCGCTTGAGGTAGGCGTTGGCGCCCTCGCGGATGGAGGAGGCGATCTTCTTCATGAGGTCGGTCCCCTCGGAGAAGGCGAGCACCTTCCTGCTCTGGATGACGGCGAACAGCAGCGCGATCGCCGCGCCCACAAGGCCCAGCCAGAACAAATTCTGAACTTCCAACTTTTACAACTCCTTTGCAACTTGGGAGCCGGACTTAAGCCGGAGCTTCCCTATTTCACAGACAACCTAAGTTTAGCGCAAAAGAGTATCGTTTGGCAAGTGTCGGAAGCCGAAAAACAGACCCGCCGGGGCAATTTTACGATTTGAACAAATTGTATGAAAATTTAGGAGCGTTTCCATGCACTTCCACTAAAAAGCACCAGCACGGGCAGGACTTCTAAACGCCCGACGATCATGCATAAGGAGAGGATTATTTTAGACAGGTGCGAAAACGCGGCGTAATTCCCCATGGGCCCCACCAGCTCCAGGCCGGGGCCGATGTTGCCGATGCAGGCCACCACGGCGGTAAAGGTGGTGCCGAAGGAGAAATTGTCGATGGCGATGAGCAGGGTGGCGCCCAGGGTGATGAGCATATAGCCGCCGAAGAAGATGAGCACCGAGCGCAGGGCGTTCTCCTCCACCACCCGGCCGTCCAGCTTGACCACGTTGACGGAGCGGGGGTGGACGATCTGCAAAATCTCCCGGTGGATGCACTTGAAGAGCAGCAGCACGCGGGAGCACTTGATGCCGCCGCCGGTGGACCCGGCGCAGGCCCCGCAGAACATGAGCAGCACCAGCAGCACCCGGGAGAACTCGGGCCAGAGGTTGAAGTCGGTGCTGGCGAAGCCCGTGGTGGAGATAATGGAGCCCACCTGGAACGCCGCGTGGCGCAGGGACTCCCCGGAGGTGGGGTAGAAGCTCCAGATGTTGATGGTGATGAGCGCGATGCTGGCCCCCACCAGCAGCAGGAAGAAGCGCAGCTCGTCGCTCTTGAGGGCCTGCTTCGCCTTGCCGCACAAAATGAGGAAATAGAGGGCGAAGTTGACCGAGAAGAGCAGCATGAACACGGTGATGATGATCTCAATGGCGGGGCTTGCGTAGGCGGCCACCGACAGGTTGCGGGTGGAGAAGCCGCCGGTGCCCGCGGTGGCGAAGGCGTGGACGATGCTGTCGTACCACGGCATGCCCGCGATTTTCAGGCAAAAGATCTGCAAAACCGTGAGCGCGCAGTAGATCCCGTAGAGGATCTTGGAGGACTGGCTGGTCTTGGGCACCAGCTTGGACACCACGGGGCCGGGGCTCTCCGCCTTCATAATGTGCACGGTGCGGGCCCCCAGGGAGGGCAGCAGCGCGATGGCCAGCACCAGCACCCCCATGCCGCCCAGCCAGTGGGTGAAGGAGCGCCAGAACAGCAGCCCCTTGGGCAGCGGCTCGATGGCGGTGAGGATGGACGCGCCGGTGGTGGTGAAGCCGGAGACTGACTCGAAGAAGCAGTCTGCGTAGTTCAGGAAGCTGCCCAGCTCCGGATGCAGGCGGCCAAAGAGGAAGAAGGGCAGGGCGCCCAGCGCCCCCACCAGCAGCCAGATCAGGGCCACGGCGAAGAAGCCCTCCCTGGGGAAGAAGTGGTCGCTGGCGCGCAGCAGGGAGAGGGCCAGCCCCAGGGCGGCGATGAAGGGCACGGTGAGGAGGAAGGGGCGCAGATCCTCGCCGTAGGCCAGGGTCACCAGCAGGGGCAGCAGCATGGCCGCGGCCTCCACCAGCAGCGTCTTGCCCGTGAGCTTGAAAACCAGCTTAAAATTCATTACACGGCCCCCATGTTGTCCAGCAGGGAGTCCTCGTAGATGTCGTTCACGTCCAGGATGCCGTTATCCCGGGAGACCACGATCACCGTGTCCCCCTGGCTGATGCAGGAGGAGCCCTCGGGGATGACGATGCGGTTCTGGTGGACCAGCACGGCGATCAGAATGCCCTTTTTCAGCCGCAGGTCCTTCAGGGGCACCCCCAGGTTGCGGGTGGTGTCGTTGACCACGAACTCCATGGCCTCGGCGTGGCCCCCGGCGATCTTGTACAGGGCGTTCATCACGCTGCCCTTGGAGTTCTCCATGCCGCGCACCACCTGGAGGATGTGGTTGGCGGTGATGAGCTTGGGGGAGATGACGCTGTCCAGCCCCACCGCCCGGGCGATGCCCGCGTAGTTCTGGCGGTTGCACTTGGCCACCACCTTGGGGATGCCCTGCTGCATGGCGTACAGGGAGATGATGAGGTTGTCCTCGTCCCGGTCGGTGAGGGCCACGAAGGCGTCGGTGCCGGCGGCGTCCTCGGCCTCCAGCAGGTCCTGGTCGGTGCCGTCGCCGCAGATGACCGTGGTGCGGGGGAGTACCTCGGACAGGTGGCGGCAGCGGTCCATGCTTTTCTCCACAATTTTGACCTTCAGCCCCATGTTCTCCAGGATGGCGGTCAGGTAGTGGGAGATGCGCCCGCCGCCCACGATGAAGGCCTTTTTGATCTTGGGGGTGTAACGGCCCAGCAGCTTGAAGAACTGGCTGATCCCTACGGGCTGGCCGATGAGGTAGAGCTTGTCCTCGGGCAGGGGGACGAAGGAGCCGTCGGGGATAATCACCTGCTCCCCCCGCTCCACCGCGCAGATGAGCATGGGCAGGGACTTGACCCGGGGGTCCAGCTGGGACAGGGGGCTGCCGCAGAGGAAGTCCCCCTCCCGCAGGCGGAAGCCGATGAGCTCCACCCGCCCGCGGTAGAAGGTCTCGATGTTGGCGGCGGTGGGGAAGCGCAGCAGCCGGGCGATCTCCACGGCGGTGGAGTTCTCCGGGTTGATGACCAGATCCAGGCCAAGCTGCTTTTTCAGGGAGGAGAGCTCGGCGGCATACTCGATGTTGCGCACCCGGGCGATGGCGAACTTGGCGCCCAGCCGCTTGGCGGTCAGGCAGCAGACCATGTTGATCTCGTCCATGCTGGTGGCGGCGATGATGATGTCGGCGGTGTCCACGCCGGACTCCCGCAGGGCCGAGATGGAGGCGCCGTTGCCCTTGACGCACATGACGTCCAGGGCCTCCGAGGCGCGGCGCAGCGCATCGTCGCTGGTGTCGATGATGGTGACGTCGTGCTCCTCCTGGCTGAGATGCTCCGCCAGGGTAAAACCGACCTTGCCGTCGCCCACGATGATGATTTTCAATTCCTGTTCATCCTTTCCCCCGGCCCTCTCTCTCCGGCCGGAGCAATTGCACACAGTTCGGGGGCAGAACACCCCATAATACGGTACCTATCTTAACGCAATCTTTACGGGGATGCAATAGGCCCCAACACAATCTTAACGGGATCTTAACACGGACGGAAAAAACCTCCGCCCGGATAGCTCCGGGCGGAGGTTTTTAGGTTCCTTTTAGGTGGTCCACTGGCTGTGGATCAGGCCCACCAGATACCAGTCCCCGCTGTATTCCTCGAACACCAGCTTGAGGGAGCACCAGTCGAAGCCCTCGTTTTTGGGGTCCAGGCCCGGGAAGTGGTACTCCACGAAGCGGCCGTCGGGGAACACGTCGGCGGCGTTCTCCAGGGCGTTGCCCGACTGGATGACCATATCCACCCCGATGGCGGGGGCCTGGGTGTAGTCGGCGTTAAAGACGTACTGGGCGAGGTAGTCGGCCATGGTCAGCTCGATGGGGTCGCCCTTGCCGTCGGTGATGCCCCAGATGTAGGTCTTGGCGTCGGTGCCCAGTTCCACCACCTGCCTGGCGGTGAAGCAGAGGTCGGTGGCGGGGTCCACGGTGGAGTAGGGGGTGAAGGTGACCCCGCGGGTGGGGTGCACCAGCGCGCCCAGCGCGGCCCAGTCCCGGGCCTTCATGGCCTCCAGGGCCTCCCCGGCGCGGCCCAGCAGTACAGTGTTGTCCTCCCGGTCGAAGGGGGACGCCGTGGGGGCGGCGGCGGTGGCCGCGGGCATTAGGTTGTTCAGCGGCGGGGGCGTGGGGGTTGCGGAGGCCGCCGCCGCGCTCATGGTGGTGCGCGCGGGGGCCTTGCCCGCCAGGATGAAGGTGTAGTTGCATATCAGGCCGATGATAAAACCGGCGACCAGGGTCAGGATACAGAGCAAGACGGTCTTCTTCATAGGGTCATCTCCTTCGGCCGTACGGCTCGGACATCTTATTCTAATAGACCCATCCTTAAAAAGCAACAACAAATGGTTACAAAAACCGGGACGCGGTTGTGCATCTTGCGGAAAACCTTGCCTGCGGGCTGAAAAAGAGGTATAATTGGAACGCGGTTCAAATCTGAATTGAGGTGAATGATTCTATGCATGAGCACGAATTACAGTTCCATATTAAATGCGGCAAAGGGGACGTGGGCCGGTACTGCCTGCTGCCCGGAGACCCCGGCCGCTGCGAAAAAATCGCCGTTTACTTCGACAATCCGGCCAAGGTGCAGTCTAACCGGGAGTATACCACCTGGACGGGCACCCTGCTGGGGGAGAAGGTGAGCGTCTGCTCCACCGGCATCGGCGGGCCCTCCGCCGTCATCGCCATGGAGGAGCTGCACGCCGTCGGCGCGGATACCTTTATCCGCGTGGGCACCTGCGGCGGCATCGCATTGAAGGTGCGCAGCGACGACGTGGTGGTGGCCACAGGCGCCATCCGGCACGAGGGGGCCTCCCGGGAGTACGCCCCCATCGAGTTCCCCGCCGTGTCCGACTACACGGTGCAGGAGGCCCTGGTGCAGGCCGCCAAGACCCTGGGCAAGCCCTGGCACGCGGGCGTGGTGCAGTGTAAGGACTCCTTCTACGGCCAGCACGACCCGGCCCGGATGCCGGTGGCCCCGGAGCTGCTGTACAAGTGGGAGGCCTGGAAGCGCCTGGGGGTGCTGGCCTCCGAGATGGAGTCCGCCGCCCTGTTCTGCTGCGCGGCCGCCCTGGGGGTGCGCTGCGGCTCCTGCTTCCACGTGATCTGGAACCAGGAGCGGGAGGCCGCCGGGCTGGACCAGACCGAGAGCCACGACCTCCACGCCGCCATCGAGGTGGGCATCGAGGGCGTGAAGAACCTGATCCGCTGGGACCGGGAGAACGGGTAAACAGGGAAGTGCCGGGGACCGCGTGCGGTCCCCGGCACTGTTTTTATACCTCGGGGAAGAGGGCGAGGAAACGGGCCAGAATGACCGCCACCTCGGCCCGGGTGGCGGTGCCCTGGGGGTCGAAGCGGCCGCCCTCCTTGCCGGTAACGAGCCCGGCGCTGTGGGCCAGCTCCACGGCGTCCCGCGCCCAGCCGGCCACGTCGCCGGAGTCGGTGAACGCCTGGGCGCCGCCGGCCGCCTCCAGAACCAGGCCCTGGGCCTGGGCGAAGCGCACCAGCATCACGCAAAGCTGCTCGCGGGTGATGGGCTGCTCCGCGCCGAAGCGGTTCCCGCCGACGCCGGAGACGATCCCCTGCTCCTTGGCCCAGGCGGCGAAGGGGGCGTAGTAGGCGCCGGGCGCCACGTCGGAGAAGGCCCCGGCGGCGGAGCCGCTGACCCCGGCCAGGCGGCCCAGGACGGTGACCAGCATACCCCGGTCCATGGTCTGCTCGGGGCTGAAGCTGCTCCCGTCGCCCGTGCCCACAAAGAGGCCCCGCTCCACCACCACGGCGATGCCGTCGTTGGCCCAGTAGCCCTCCGGGAGGTCGCTGTAGCGCTCCGTCACCGCGCCCGTATCGGGCGCGGCGGGCGCGGGCTTCTCCTCCTCGGGCTTGACTTCAGGCTTGGTGTCGGGCTTTGTGGTGCTCCCGCCGCCGGAGGAGCTGCGGGGGGAGACGGTGACCGACACCGTCACCGGGTTGAGGTACTCCACGCTGCCCCAGTCCGCCATGGGGAAGCGCAGGTGCTCCAGGGTCAGATCGGCGGTTCCGGCGCGCACGCCCACCAGCCTGCCGTCCCGCACATCCAGGATGCTGGTGTCGGAGGAGGTCATCTCCAGATCCGCGCCCTGGGCGAACACCGCGCCGTCAAAGCGCACCACGGGGGCCTCGCTGTCGCCCCGGGTGAGCCCGGCCACCGAGAAGCGGCCTGCCAGCGCCGGGTCGGAGCTGGCGGGCTGGACGGTGACCTTGGGGAAGAGGGCGGTGGTTGTCGGGTACAGGTACAGATGGTCGACCCTGTCCATATCCGCCGCGTTCAAGGTAAAGGTAAAGCTTTCGCCATCTCCCTTAACGCCGGAACACAGGGTATTCCTGCGTATGTCCTCCAGATCCACCTAAGACATAGTTTCGCCGGGCATGCTGGCCGAGACAGGCGCGGAGGTAATATTGCCCTCGCCATCCAGTGTCGTCAAATCAAAACGGACGACGTTATCCACTTGCAGTGCGGCAGGATCGCCCACAGAAATATAAAAGGTCAGTACCTTCTGAGGAATGGTTTCCACCGCCTGGGAGCCCTCCCGGACATAACGTATCTCTGGGGTGACATACCAGGGGCCCGCGATGTCCCCGGTTATCTCTAAACGGAAGGTAAACTGGTTCCCGGAAACGGAGATGTCTATAGCCGACAATCCGTTCAGCAGTTCCCCCCTGTTGGCACCGTAAAACAAAATCTCTTCGATGCGGTCAAAGGGGATGGGGGCGCCGTCCCCTGTGGATAGCGTTCCGGTCAGGAGGCAGGTCTTCGCCGTCTCCTGCGTGTTGTCCAGGGTCACGAATTCCCCTTTTTGCGCCTCGGCGGAGAAGGTGGTCTGGAAAAGGGAATCCTGTACCAGACGGACAGGGAGACCTAGCGTATAGCTGAACTGTAAGCCACCGGAAAAGTTGGGTATATTGTAGCCCACATCCAGCCTGTCCATCTGATCCAGCTTACCGCCATAGGTGCGCGCTTCAAACACAAGGGCCGCTGTAGTAAGGTCGGTTTCTTCGGTGTCCGGGTCATAAAGAAAATCTACGTTGACAGTCTCGCTTTCCGTTCTGTTTAGCTTCAGCCCGTACGTGAATAGCCAGCTCTCTTGGAGGGGCTCCAGCCCATACAAAACTGGCAGAGCTAGAGTCAGCTCACCACCGTCTATCCCGGACTGGATAAGAGGGGTTTTCCAATCCGGCAGGGACTGGTTGTTTGCCTCCACAATGCATTCGGTCTCACCATATGCGATGGCCTCCAGATAGGAAGCGATGGGGGACAGATCCGTAATGTGGTTGGCGTTGAGCTTGATATAGGTCAGGTTTTGCAGCCCCTCCAGGGCGGAAATATCCGAAATATCGTTGCTCTCAATGCTGATATACTCCAATTTTTCGAGAGCCGCCAGCGGCTCTATGCAAACCGTGCGTTTACCACGGTTTGCAAAATGCAAATCTAAAGAGGTTAGATTGGTCAGGGAGGCCAGCGGGCGGATGTCATAAATCTCATTGTTGTAGATGTTCAGATTGTCCAGCCCGGTCAGGCCCACCAGCGGGCGCAGATCGTAAATCATGTTGCGGTCCAGCTCCAGGGAGGTCAGGTTTGTCAGCCCGGCCAGCGGTGTGAGATCCTCAATGCGGTTCTCGCTCAAATCCAGGCTGGTCAGGTTCACGGCGTACTGCAGCCCCTCCAGGGAGCGGATGCCGCGATCCTGGATGCCAACCTCGTCCATGGGCAGGAACTCCAGCAGACTGTCGTTGTTCAGCTCGGTCAGGGACTCCAGCTCCGCCCTGGTCACGGGGTCGTCGTCCGCCCGGCCTTTCCCCAGGGTGCGGTTGAGCAGGGCCAGCAGCCTGGCGTCGGGGATGTCGATGTGCGCCTCCCCCATGGCGGCGACGGGCAGGGCGAACAGCCCCACAATCAGGGACAGGCAGAGCAGCCAGCTCAGCAGTCGTTTGCGTAATCTCATACTCCTTCTCCTCTTTTGTGCTATTTTTCGTACCCGGATCTGGTTGCATTATGGAGACCAAAATAGCTGATGTCAAGCGATTTTAAGCTTCTTTTGATAACAAAATGTAACAGGTATCTAATATCGTAGAACATCTATGATATAGAATGAGGAAGGGCCCCGGTCAATACCGGGGCCCTTCCTGTATGCGTTTATAGCTCGTTGATAAGAACCAGCCCTCCGCCCGCCTGGCGGCAAAAATACCCGCGTCCGTTCTTCACCTGGTAGTCGAAATAGTCCCGCCGGGGGTGGGCGAAGCCGGAGAGGATGGCCATGATGGTGCCGCCGTGGACCACCAGGGCGGCGCGGCCCTCCCACGGCCCGTCCAGCAGGGCCTGAAAGGCCGCCCGGCAGCGGGCGCAGAAGGCGTCCCTGTCCTCGCCGCCGGGGAAGGGGAGCAGGCCGCCGCTGTCGATCCAGGCCTGGTAGCGGGGGTCGGCGGAGAGTTCTTGGTGGTTCTTGTACTCAAACTCCCCGAAGCGGCACTCCCGGAAGCCCTCCACTGGGATGGGCTCCAGATCGGGGTAGAGGAGCGCCGCACTTTCCCGGCAGCGGCGCAGGGGGCTGACGTACAGCCGGTCCGCCGGGGGCGGGGCGCAGCCCGCCAGGGCGGCGCGGCCCTCGGGGGAGAGGGGCTCGTCGGTGGCACCCACGTAGCGGCCCTCCCGGTTGCCCTGGGTGGCCCCGTGGCGGAGCAAAATGAACTCCTTCATCTATTTCAGCCTCATGCCCAGGCCGCAGCAGATCCGCTCCACCCGCTGCGCCCGCTCCGCCAGGACGCACAGGGCCCGGCCGGTCTCCTCCCGCCACAGCCGCTCGAAGGGGTCCAGGGGCACGACGCCCAAGCCGATCTCATCGCTGACCACCACCGCGTCCGGGTTGCGCGCCAGCAGCGTCCGGGTGTAGGCGGCCACGTCGCCGCCCCCCTCCAGGATTTCCCGGCAGATCAGGTGGAAGCAGTCGATGGCCGGGGCGGAGAGGGCCTGCTCTGGGGTGCAGCGGACGGGCGCGCGCCCGGTGATGCGGTTTACATAATCCGACTTGCCCTGGTGGCAGCCCCCGACGAAAAGCATCATTTAAACAAACCTCCAGGCCAGCGCCACGGCCAGGGCCGTCCCCAGCTCGCAGAGCTGGAGGAAGAACCCGGCCAGGTCGCCGGTGATGCCGCCGAACTGGCGGTAGGCCATGCGGCGGTAGTAGAGCAGGCAGAGTGCGGCGCACAGCAGGGCCGCGCCCCCGGCGATGGGGGAGAGCAGCAGCATCCCGGCGGCGGCGAGGACGATGTAGACCGCCATGGCGGCGGTGACCGCCCCCCGGTGGGAGGCGTCGGCGAAGGCCTGGAGCATCCCGGAGGGCCGGGCCCCCTTCAGGTTGGCCAGGGCCAGCCCGCTGAGGGCGCGGGAGAGGACGAAGCCCAGCGCCACGATGCCCCAGGCCCGCCAGCCCTCGGGCTGGGTCAGGGCCCCGAAGCTCAGCAGCAGGTAGGCCCCGCAGAAGATCACCGCAAAGGCCCCGGTGTGGGAGTCCTTCAGGATTTCAAGCTTGCGCTCCCGGCTCTGGTGGGAGGCCAGGGCGTCCGCCGTGTCGCAGAAGCCGTCCATGTGGATGCCCCCGGTGACCAGCAGGGGGAGCACGGCGCACCCCGCCGCGCGCAGGAGGGGGGTGAGCGCCAGGGCGCCGCACAGCCACACCCAGGCCAGCAGCAGCGCCCCCACCACCGCCCCCACCAGGGGGAAGAAGCAAATCGCGTATTTCATGTTTTTGCCGTCCCAATCCACCTGGGGCATGGGCAGCTTGGAGTAGGTGGAAAAGGCGATGACCAGACTGTTCAGCATGGAATATCCTCCTGAAAGAGAGCTTCGTAGTAGCGCAGGGTGGACACCCACAGCCCCGCCCGGTCCAGGGCGCGGATCTCCTCCAGCCCGGCCCAGCGGGCGTCCGCGACCTCCTCCGGCTGGAGGGTCAGCCCGCCGGGATCGAGGGCGGGTACGGCGAAGTACCACACGTCGCAGAAGTCGTGGAACTCCTCCCGGCGCAGGGTGCGCAGCAGCAGGCCGTCCGCCGGGGTGAGCGTAATCCCCAGCTCCTCGCCCACCTCCCGCACCGCCGCGGCGCGGCTGTCCTCCCCGGCCACCACCGCGCCCCCGGTGGTCTCCCACAGGCCGCCGTGGCGCTTGGCGGGGTGCCGCAGGGAGATCAGGAAGCGTCCGTCCGGCCCCCGCAGCCACACGTGGACCACCGCGTGGTAATACCCGGCGGGCAGGGGGAGGCCGCGGGGGTGGATTGCGCCGGTTTTACCCCTGTCCCCGTCCAGCAGATCGCAGAACTCCGGCATATACGTCCTCTCCCTTCCAGAAGACCGGCAGGCCGCATACAATTTCGGCCACCAGATCGGCCCGTGCGGCGATGCGACGGTTCAGATCCCCCAAAACCGCGAGGTAGGCTGCGGTGTCCGGGTCGTAGGCGACCCCGTCGGAGAAGATCTCGTTGCTGACCACCACCAGATTGCCGCAGCGGTCCATCAGGGGCTCCAGCTCCCCCCAGATCCGCCCCGCGCAGTCGGCGGGGGGCGCGGGGGAGAACATCACGTTGGCGGTCAGGTTGGACATGCACTCCAGCAGGGCGGTGTCCGCCCCGCCCAGGGCCAGGCCGGAGAGCGAGCGGGGGCGCTCCTCGGTGCGGAAGCCCTTCCCTTCGCGCATGGCGCGGTGGCGGGCGATGCGCGCCCCGGCCACGCCCCCGCGGGGGTCCATGGTGGCGATGTAGGTCTTTTCCCCAGGCTGGAGTGCGGCGCAAAGCCCCTCCGCCCAGGCGGATTTGCCGCTGCCGCTGCCCCCTGTGACCAGCGCGATCATGCCTCATGCCCCCTTTTTATACCCGGATAGTTTATCATACTTGTGCGCAAGAGACAAGCGGCCCCCGGACCAACCTGTCCGGGGGCCGCTTGCCGTCCCGCGCGCCGGGGGGCTACAGATCCAGGGTGTCCAGTACCTGGCGCAGGGTGTGGGCCGAGCGCAGCAGGTCGGACTGCTCCAGGGGGCTCAGGGCCAGATCCAGCACGGTCTCCACCCCAGTGCGGCCCACCACGGCGGGCAGGCTGAGGCACAGGTCGTCCAGCCCGTAGAGGCCGCTCATCAGGCTGGAGACGGGCAGGATGGAGTGCTCGTCCCGCACCACGGCCAGGGCGATCCGGGTGACCGCCATAGCCACGCCGTAGTAGGTGGAGCCCTTCCGGGCGATGATCTCGTAGGCCGAGTCCCGCACCTGGCGGTAGAGCCGGTCGTTGGCGGCGGGGTGGTCGAAGTGGCCCCGCAGCTCGCAGAAGTGGTCCAGGGGTACGCCGGACACGTTGGCCCCGCTCCAGACGGCCAGCTCGCTGTCCCCGTGCTCGCCGATGATGAAGGCGTGGACGCTGCGGCTGTCCACATCCAGGTGCTCCCCCAGCAGGTACTTGAGGCGGGCGGTGTCCAGCACGGTGCCCGAGCCGAACACCCGGTTGGGCGGGTAGCCGGAGAGCTTGAGGGCGGCGTAGGTCAGCACGTCCACGGGGTTGGAGACGATGAGCAGCACGGCGTCCCGGGTGCGCCGGGCGATCTCGGGGATGATGCTGCGGAAGATAGCCACGTTGCGGTGCACCAGGTCGAGGCGCGTCTCGTCGGGGCGCTGGTTTGCCCCCGCCGTGACCACGATGAGGCCGCAGTCGGCCAGATCGTCGTAATCCCCGGCGTAAATCCGCATGGGCCGGGCGAAGGGCAGGCCGTGGGAGAGGTCCATGGCCTCGCCCTCCGCCTTGGGCACGTTGGCGTCGATCAGCACCATCTGGGAGAAAAAGCCGCTCTGCATCAGGCCGAAGGCGGTGGTGGAGCCCACGAAGCCGCACCCGATGACGGCCACCTTTTGAAAATCTGTCATAATCTCCTCCAAACTCAGATAGGGGTGTACGCTTAACCTTCCCTCCGGCGCGGCGGCTTATACGCCAAGCGCCCGGGCCGAACTTGATTGCGGGAGCGCCCGTGGGCGTGGTATACTTTTTACAGCTGCGCCTGGGATAGGCGCGGGGAGGAGGCGAGGGCGTGAGGCGGGATAAACGAGTTAACTGCTCAGTATGGTTGAGAACCTGCCGCAGGCCATGCTGAGCGACCGGACTTTCATGCGGCCGGGCTCAACCGTACTTTTTCAGGTCAACTCTAAATGAAAAAGGAGTACGGTTATGAGATGTTTGAAAAAACTTGCGCACAAGTACAGAGCGCTCATACTGGTCTACCTGTCGCTGGGACTGGCACAGGCGTTTTTGCAGGGTTTCGGCTCACGCTGCTTTCAAAAGGTCATTGACCATTTTACGGACAATACCCTGTCGGCGGGGTATATCGCCGCCTACGGGGCGGCCATGGTCGCGTTGTATCTCCTCAGCTATCTGGATGAGTACCCGGGGCGCAGGCTGGAACACGGTATTATGTTGAGCCTGAAGACTGAGGCCCTGCGTAAGACGGCCGTCATCGACTACCTCGCTTACGTAAATATAGGGACGGGCACGCTGGTACAGCGGATTGAGAATGGTGCGGCGGCGGGCAGCAATATTCTGTTTGGCTTTTACCTGCGGCTGGCCGGCGGTATTATCCCGGAGATGCTTTTCAGTATGGCCTTCATCGCGCTGATCAGCCCTACGGTCATGGCGGCTATCCTAGTAGGGTACATCGCCGTGTTCCTCTTTACAAACCTGCTGCTTAAGGCGCTGTACCAGGTAAAAGCCGCCATTTTAACCAACGAGGAGAAGCTCAACGGCCTGCTTGTCCGCGGTTTTATGGAGATGGTGGTCTTCCGGGTAAACCTCCGCTTTGCCCATGAGCTCTGTAAGGCGGAGGCGGCTTCAGAGGAAATTGTGGCATCAAGGGTGAAGATGACCCTGATCCACGAGGCATTTTTTACCGTGTTCGCCGTCCTGATTGTATTTGTAAAGATCGGCATCATCCTCTACGGCTGGACGGCGGGGGAGCTGACCGTGGGCGGGATAGTCGCCCTGATCGCTTTGGTGGACAACGCCTATACGCCCATTGCCATATGCAACGTGCTCTATGTGCAGTACAAGCTGGACAAGGTGGCGTTCGCGAGGTACATGGAATTTCTGGACGCGGAGGAGGACGGGCATATTACGCGGGGACTGCCAGCCGCCGGGGTACGGGGCGCCATCCAGTTCTCCGGCCTGCGGTTCAGCTACCATGGCCGCGTCATTTTTCAGGGCCTGGACTACCGGATTGCTCCGGGGAAGACGGTGGCCTTTGTGGGCGAGAGCGGCGCAGGAAAATCGACGGCGGCCAAGCTGCTCGCCGGCCTGCTGCACCCGGAGGGCGGGCGTATTCTGATAGACGGCGTGGAGTTAGAGAAGATTCGGCTGGACAGCTACTACGAGTGCCTCGCCTATCTCCCCCAGGAGGCGCCGGTATTTGACGGGACGCTGCGGGAAAACCTGGTATTCGACGGCGCGGTTGAGGACGGCTTTCTCCTTGAGGCGCTTGGGAAGGCGGGGCTCGGGGGCCTGTACGCAAAGCTGGAGCAGGGACTGGACACGCCGCTGGGGGAGCGGGGGGCCAGTCTCTCGGGAGGCGAGCGGCAGCAGCTCGCGCTTGCCCGGCTCTGGTTCTCAAAGGCCCGGATTATCGTGCTTGACGAGGCGACGTCGGCAATGGATAACCTGACGGAGGAGGCCGTGATGAAAAACGTCATGGAGCTGCTGTCGGGGCGGACGGTCATCTCCATCGCCCACAGGCTCGACTCCATCCAGTCCTTTGACGACATCGCCGTGTTTCAGGACGGGCGGATTGTGGAGCACGGTACGTTCAACGAACTGATGGAGAAGCGCCAGTATTTCCATGAGCTCTACCACAGGGCGAAGGCCTGACCAAGAACGCCGCCGCGGGCATTAAGCCCGCGGCGGCGTTTTGTCTGGAAAAAGCAGGTTCAGGGCTTTTCGGCGGCCTTCAGAGCCCGCATGGCGTTGAGGATGGCGATGACCGACACGCCCACGTCGGCAAAGACGGCCTCCCACATGTTGGCCATACCCAGCGCGCCCAGCGCCAGCACCAGCAGCTTGACCCCCAGGGCGAAAATGATGTTCTGCCGCACGATACGCAGGGTTTTTCTGGCGATGCCCATGGCCACGGCGATCTGGGAGGGGCGGTCGTCCATGAGCACGATGTCGGCGGCCTCGATGGCGGCGTCCGAGCCCAGGCCGCCCATGGCGATGCCCAGGTCGGCCCGGGAGAGGACGGGCGCGTCGTTGATGCCGTCGCCCACGAAGGCCAGCTTGCCCTTGCCGGTCTTTTCCTTCAAAAGGGCCTCCACCCGGTCCACCTTATCGGCGGGGAGGAGCTGGGTGTGCACCTCGTCCAGCCCCAGTTCTGCGGCCACCGCCTCGCCCACGGCCTTGGCGTCGCCGGTGAGCATGACGGTCTTGCGCACGCCCTGGGCCTTGAGGTCGGTGATGGCCTGGGCGGCGTCGGACTTCACCTCGTCGGAGATGACGATGTGGCCCAGGTAGACCCCGTCCGCCGCCACGTGGACGGTGGTGCCTACCCGGTGGCAGGGGTGCCAGGACACGCCGATCTCGTCCATCAGCTTGCCGTTGCCCGCGCACACCACCGCACCGTCCACCACGGCGCGCACGCCCCGGCCGGACAGCTCCTCCACATTGCCCACCCGGCCGGTGTCCAGCGGGGCGTTATAGGCGTCCTTGAGGGAGCGGGAGATGGGGTGGTCGGAGTAGGACTCCGCCAGCGCGGCCAGCTCCAGCAGCTTGGCCTGCGGGCACTGGTCGGGGTGGATGGCGGTGACGTTGAACACGCCCTGGGTCAGGGTGCCTGTCTTATCGAAAACCACGATCTCGGCCTCGGCCAGCACCTCCAGGTAGTTGCCGCCCTTGACCAGAATGCCCGCCCGGGAGGCCCCGCCGATACCGCCGAAGAAGGACAGGGGCACCGAGATGACCAGGGCGCAGGGGCAGGAGATAACCAGGAAGATGAGGGCGCGGTGGATGCTCTCCGACCAGGCCAGCCCGGTGAACAGGGGCAGCAGCAGGGCCAGCAGGGCCGCGCCGATCACCACCACGGGGGTGTAGTACCGGGCGAACTTGGTGATAAAGTTCTCGGCCTTGGCCTTTTTGCTGGAGGCGTTCTCCACCAGATCCAGGATCTTGGATACGGTGGACTCCTCGAAGGGCTTGGTCACCCGCACCCGCAGCAGGCCGGTCAGGTTGACGCAGCCGCTGATCACGTCGTCGTCGGCCTGCACCTGGCGGGGCAGGGACTCGCCGGTGAGGGCGGAGGTGTTCACGGTGGAGGAGCCCTCCAGCACCACGCCGTCCAGGGGGATGCGCTCGCCGGGCTTCACCACGATGACGCCGCCCACCTCCACGTCCTCCGGGTCCACCTGCTCCAGCGCGCCGTCTTTTTCCACGTTGGCGTAGTCGGGGCGGATGTCCATGAGGGAGGAGATGGATTTTCTGGACTTGCCCACGGCGTAGCTCTGGAAGAGCTCGCCCACCTGGTAGAAGAGCATGACAAACACGGCCTCGGGGTACTCCCCGGTAAAGAAGGCCCCCACGGTGGCCAGGGACATGAGGAAGTTCTCGTCAAAGACCTGCCCGTGGGCGATGTTGCGCACCGCGCGCCACAGCACGTCCCAGCCGATGACCCCGTAGGGGATTAAAAAGAGGATAAGCCGGGGCCAGCCCTCCAGGGGCAGCAGGACGCAGGCGATGAGCAGCGCCGCGCTGGCGAGGATGCGGGCCAGGGTCTGCTTTTGTTTCTTGGACATAGGATGTCCCTCCCGTTACAGTGGTTTGCGGAAAACGGCCAGCCCCACGGGTATCCGTCCCGGAATGAGGACGTACTCCGCCCGCTGGTCCACGCAGCTTTCCAGCATGGCGCGGTAGCTGTTTAGGGTGAAGCGGTGCGCGGGGTGGAAGCCGATGGCGCGGTAGAGGCGCAGCAGAAGCCGGAAGGCGGGCCGCAGGTCCCCCAGCAGGTAGGTGGGCAGCAGCAGCACGCCGCCGGGGCGGACCACCCGCCACAACTCCCGCACCGCGTCCCGGGGCTCCGGCAGCAGGTGCAGCACGTTGGCGGCGACGACCGCGCCGTAGGTCCCGTCCGGGTCCTCCAGATTCAGCAGATCCCGGGGGGCGAAGGAGATGTTGCCCAGCCCCAGCTGCTCCGCCTTGCTCCGGGCCCGGTCCAGCATGGGCAAGGAGAGGTCGGTGCACAGCACGCGGGCGGCGCGGGGGGCGGCGGCCATGGAGAAGGCCCCCGTGCCCGCCGCGCAGTCCAGCACGTCCGCGCCGGCGGGAATCCGCGCCGCCGCCGCGCGCACCATCTCCCGGTTGACCTTGGAGTTGGCGCGCTGCGCCAGATCGTAGAGGCCCGCCCAGCGGTCCCAGAAGGTGCGCGCCACGGCGAAGCCTACACGACCACGGTGCAGTCGGGCTCCACCTTCCTGCACACGCGCACGACCTCGGCCAGGACCTCGTCGAAGCGGGCGTCCTCCGCGTCCAGGGTGAGCTTCTGGGACAGGAAGCTGACGCTGGCGTCGTTCACGCCGGGCAGCTTCTTGATGGCGTCCTCCATCTTGGCGGCGCAGTTGGCACAGTCCAGATCGATCAGCTTGAAGCGCTTTTTCATAAAAAATGCCTCCTAAAATAATAGAGATGTTACTCCGCCACGTGCTCCATGCCCTGGTCCAGGATGGTGCGCACGTGGGAGTCGGACAGGGAGTAGAACACGGTCTTGCCCTCCCGGCGGTACTTGACCAGCTTGCTCTGCTTGAGGGAGCGCAGCTGGTGGGAGATGGCGGACTGGGTCATGCCCAGCAGCTGGGCGATGTCGCACACGCACATCTCCGATTCAAAGAGGACGTAGAGGATCTTAATGCGGGTGGAATCGCCAAAAATCTTGAACAGCTCGGCCAGATCGTAGAGGATCTCCTCGTCCGGCATGTTCCGGTTGACCTGGCTGACGATGTCCTCGTGGACGTGTATGAACTCGCAGCGCTCGACTTCGTTTTCAGTACCCATGGCGTGCCCCTCTCTCTAACATATGAGCTATTGTTCATATATGATTATACGCGCCGGGCCGGAAAAGTCAATAGGGCGCGTGAACTTTTTTTGAAAAAGCCGCCGGGCTGTTATATACTGAAGAAAAAGGGGGGATACGCATGAGAAGAAAGGATCGCGAAATGGGCCGGGAGACCGCGCTGGCGGTGCTGGACAAATGCGAATGGGCGGTGCTGGCCATGGTGGACGGGGCGGGGCTGCCCTACTGCCTGCCCGTCACCATCGTGCGGGACGGGGAGACGCTCTATTTCCACGGCGCGCTGTCGGGGGAGAAGGCGCAGTGCCTGCGCGACCGGCCCCGGGTGTGCCTGACCGCCGTGGGGGACACCCGGATCGTGCAGGAGAAGTTCACCACCGAGTACGAGAGCGCGGTGGTCCGCGGGCGGGTGGAGGAGCTCACAGGCCCCGCCGCCAAGCTGGAGGCTCTGCGCCTGCTCTGCCTGCGCCACTGCCCCGACGGGATGGGCGGCTTTGAGGCCGAGGCAGGGGCCAGCCTGCGCCGCACAGGGGTGTGGGCACTGCATATGGAAAACATCACCGCGAAGCGGAAAAAGTACGGTCCGGACGGAAAAGAAGAAAAATCCACAGGCAATTGATTTATAAAAGATTTATTTAATAGAATGGGGGGTTGAAATAATAGACGGGTGTTGGTTATAATGGGATCATCTTAAGAGAGAGGAGGGGTCGGGGTGACGGAGAAGGACGTGG
The DNA here is from genome assembly GCA_022846095.1 of Oscillospiraceae bacterium. Taxonomy (NCBI): domain Bacteria; kingdom Bacillati; phylum Bacillota; class Clostridia; order Eubacteriales; family Oscillospiraceae; species Oscillospiraceae bacterium. The sequence goes on from AP025583.1 coordinate 1,729,660, forward strand.
ACGGCCTGCGGGCGGAGAACGCGCGCCTGCGGGAGCTGGCGGAGCGGGACTGGCTGACGGGGCTGTACAACCGGGGCAGCACGGAGCAGCGGGTCGGACAGGCCATGCAGAGCTGGAAGGGCGGCGCCATGCTGGTGCTGGACATCGACTGGTTCAAGCAGGTCAACGACCAGTACGGCCACCTGATGGGGGACGAGATCCTGCGGGACGTGGCCCGGACCCTGGAGTGCCTCTTTTTCCAGCGCGACATCGTGGGCCGCGTGGGGGGCGACGAGTTCGCCGTCTACGTCACGGCGGACTGCACCGCCCAGTGCATCGAGGGCAAGGTGGCCCGGGTGCGGGCCCTGCTGGAAGAGGCGGGCCTGCGCCGTGGGATTGAGGACGGCATCTCCGTGTCCGTGGGTGTGGCCTACCGCAAGGAGGAGGACGGCTACGAGAGCCTCTTCACCCGGGCGGACCGGGCCCTGCTGGGGGCCAAGAAGCGCCGCAGGACGGCGCGGGCGGAGGCGGTGAGCCGCGGGATCTGCACCGATATGTCCCTCATTCAGCGGGAGCTGCGGGAGGAGACGGTGCTGCCCGGCGCCTACTGCCAGGATTACGAGACGTTCAAGCGGATTTACCGCTTCGTGGAGCGGGGCCTGCGCCGCAGCGGCAGCAGCGCCTATACCATCCTGCTCACCCTGAGCGACGGACAGGGGGATTTTGTGCCCCTGGTCAGCCGCACACAGCTGCTCAACCGGCTCCAGGAGCTGGTGCAGACCTCCCTGCGCAGCGGCGACGTGTTCACCCGCTACAGCAGCTGCCAGTACCTGCTGATGGTGCTGGGGGCCTCGGAGGAGAACGCGGTCCATATCGGCCAGCGGGTGTGCGCCCGCTTCCAGGAGGAGGCGGAGGGGCAGATCGACGTCCAAATCGAGTACCACGTCTATCCCATGCACGCCGCCAGCGCGGCGGTGGGGAAGTAATGACAGAATACCCCCGGAGGGCGGGCCAAACGGCCCGCCCTCCGGGGGTATTCTGTCATAAAAGAGTCGTGGCTTTGGCGGATAAGGCGGACGATGGTGGACGGGCAATTCGTGAATCGCCCCTACGGTGTGGCGATGGGACGAATTGCCGCGCTCCTGCGGCCCTCGCAATGACGTAGGGCGGGGGCTTGCCCCCGCCATCCCCTGCGCGCCTTCTTCGTCTAAGCTGCAACAACAATGCTTGCATCTTGCGTTAAAATTAGGCTTTTATGGCAAGATAAAACGAGAACCCGTTTCGATTCCATCGAAACGGGCTCTCGTTTTTTGTGGTGGAGATAAGCGGGATCGAACCGCTGACCTCCTGAATGCCATTCAGGCGCTCTCCCAGCTGAGCTATACCCCCACACGGCTGTGTTCTGCCGTACAGAACGAATACTATTTTAGCAAAGCCCGCTACGTTTGTCAACAGTATTTTTCAATTTCCACGCAAATTTTTCCCAGGCGGGCTCCGCAAACAGTTAAGCGGACAAACTGTGCGAAACTGAGAAATAACATACACCTGTATATTATCTTGACAATCGTAGCGCATGGTGCTATCCTGAGTGCGCAAAAAGAAAGGGGGCGCCGCTATGAAGCGGGAACGCCGGGAGAGCACCCGGGAGGATCTGCGCCAGAAGCGCACGCGCAAATTCCTGGTCAACGCGCTGCTGGAGCTGCTGGAGGAGCGGCCGTTCAGCGAGATCTCGGTGGTGGACATCTGCGAGCGCGCCATGGTCCACCGCACCACCTTTTACGCCCATTTTGACGACAAGCAGGCCCTGCTGCGCTACACCGTCCTCCAGCTCCAGGCGGATCTGGAGGACCAGAGCCTGGCCGGGCGGAGCTTCAGCAGCCCCCGGGCGTACTTTATCGCCGTGGCCCGCGACGTGCTGGCCTTTATGCGGCAGCACAAGAAGCTCTACGAGGCCGGGGTGTCCGGCTGCGACGGCATGGAGCTGCACATCCTGGAGGACGCGGTGGCGCAGCAGCTCAAGCAGCGGCTCTCCCAGCCCGGCTTCCTGCCCCAGCTGGACGGCTTCCACCCGGAAATCGCCGCCCATTTCTACGCCGGAGCGGTGCTCGCCCTGATCCGCTGGTGGCTGGAGCACGACATGCCGGTCTCCGACGAGGTGCTGCTGGGCCACCTGGAGCATTTTATCCCGGACGTGCCCGGAGGGGAGGGCTGAACCATGCGGGACGAACAAAAAACCGAGGGCTTTATGACGAAGCTGGCCCGCTTCATTGTGGATAAGCGGAAGGCCTTCTATCTGGTCTTTCTGGCCGCGGTGATCTTCGCCGGGGCCTCCATCAACAAGGTGCAGATCAACAACGACATCACCTCCTACCTCCCCGCGGGCACCGAGACCCGGCGGGGCCTGACCCTGATGGACGAGGAGTTCACCACCTACGCCAGCGCCAAGGTGATGGTCTCCAACGTGACCTACCGCGCCGCCGAGCTCCTGTGCACCCGCCTGGAGGCCATCGACGGGGTGGACGCGGTGGCCTTTGACGACAGCGCGGACCACTACCGCTCCGCCTCCGCCCTCTTCAACATCAGCTTTACGGGCGAGGAGGGCTCCCAGGAGGCCGCCGCCGCCCTCCAGGCCGTGCGGGAGGCGGTGGCGGGGTACGACAGCTACATTTTCCCCAGCGGCGACCAGTACGACTCCGCCAGCCTGATGAAGGAGATGAGCGTCATCCTGCTCATCGCGGCGGCGGTCATCGTGGCGGTGCTGCTCTTCACCTCCAAGAGCTACATGGAGGTGCTGGTCTTTTTAATCGTATTCGTGGTGTCCGCCGTGCTGAACATGGGCACCAACTTTATTTTCGGCTCCATCTCGTTTATCACCAACGCCATCGCCGTGGTGCTCCAGCTGGCCCTGGCCATCGACTACGCCATCATCTTCTGCCACCGCTACATGGAGGAGCGCGACCACGGCCTGGACGCCCGGGAGGCCAACATCGCGGCCCTGAGCAAGGCCATCGTGGAGATCTCCTCCTCCAGCCTCACCACCATCTCGGGCCTGGTGGCCCTGATGCTGATGCAGCTGCGCATCGGCTTCGACATGGGCATCGTGCTCAGCAAGGGCATCGTGTGCTCCATGCTCACGGTGTTCCTGCTCATGCCGGGGCTTCTGATGCTCTTCAACCGGGGCATCGAAAAGACCCGGCATAAGAACTTCGTGCCCAGCATCGCACTCTGGGGCAGGGCGGTGGTCAAGGCCCGCTATGTGCTGCCCGTGCTCTTCGTGCTGGTGGTGGCGGGCGCAATTTTCTGCTCCGGGCGGTGCGACTACGTCTTCTCCACCAACTCCACCAACTCCGGCAACAAGCCGGAGGTCCGCGTCGCCATGGACAAGATAGACGAGACCTTCGGGTACAGCAACACCATCGCCGTGCTGGTCCCCCGGGGGGACTACGACAGCGAGGGCGGCATCCTGCGCCGGGTGGAGCGGCTGCCCAACATCACGTCTGCCACCGGCCTTGCGGGCATCGAGGTGGAGGAGGGGCGCATGCTCACCGACAAGACCACCCCCCGGCAGTTCGCCGAGCTGGCGGGGGTGGACATCGAGCTGGCCCGGCTGCTGTACCAGGCCTACGGCCTGAACGTGGAGGAGTACGGCGCGGTGTTCCAAAACCCCGACGACTACGCCGCCCCCCTGCTGGACGTGTTTGAATTCCTGCTGGAGCAGAAGGACAAGGGGGTTGTGAAGCTCACCGGCGACCAGGCGGAGAAGGTGGACGATCTCCAGGAGACGCTGGACGCGGGGCTCAGGCAGCTGCGGGGCGAGCACTGGACGCGGCTGGTCTTTACCGCGGACCTGCCCGAGGAGAGCGCGGAGACCTACGCCCTGCTGGACCAGATCCGCGCCATCGCCGCGGGCTACTACGGCGATAACGTCATCATCGTGGGCAACTCCACCAACGCCCGGGACCTGTCCGACTCCTTCTCCGGGGACAACGCCAAGATCAGCATCCTCACCGTGCTCTTCGTCATGGTGATCCTGCTCTTCACCTTCAAGTCGGCGGGCCTGCCGGTGCTGCTGGTGCTCACCATCCAGGGCTCCATCTGGATCAACTTCTCCTTCCCCTACCTGACGGGGACCAACCTGTTCTTCCTCAGCTACCTCATCGTCAGCGCCATCCAGATGGGCGCCACCATCGACTACGCCATCGTCATCACCAACCGCTACATGGACCTGAAAACCCGCATGGACCGCAGGCAGGCCGCCGTGGAGGCCCTGAACCAGAGCTTCCCCACCGTGTTTACCTCCGGCACCATCATGACGGTGGCCGGCTTTCTGATAGGCAAGCTGTCCACCGACTCCATTATCAGCTCCATCGGCGCCACCCTGGGCCGGGGCACCCTGACCTCCATCATCCTGGTCATGACGGTGCTGCCCCAGCTCCTGCTGCTGGGCGACGCGCTCATCGAGCGCACCGCCATCACCCTCAATCACGACCGCAAGCAGCGCTTCGACAACGGCGTCATGCGCCTGGACGGCCACATCCGCGGCCACGTCTCCGGCTTTGTGGACGGGGAGATCAAGGGGGTCATCCGGGGCAGCGTGGACGCCCTCATCGAGAGCCACTACCAGGAACTGGAGCTGGAGGAACCCACGGAGGTGGAAACCCATGAAAAAGTATAGCATCCGCGCCGGGGCGCTGCTGCTGGCGCTGGCCGTCTGCGCCGGCCTCCTGCCCGCCGCCTCCGCCGAGGCGCGCACCGTCGCCGTCTCCGACGCCAGGGAGCTGATGGCCCTGGCGGAGCACTGCCGCATGGACGGCTGGTCGGAGGGGCTTATCGTGGAGCTCACCGCGGACGTCGACCTGCTGGGCACCGGCTTCACCCCCATCCCGGTGTTCCGGGGCACCTTCCGGGGCAACGGGCACACCATCAGCGGCTTTTCCTTTTCCGGGCGGGGAAGCGACCAGGGGCTGTTCCGCTACCTGCGCCCCGGCGCGGTGGTGGAGGACCTGAATGTGGAGGGCAGGGTCGCCCCCGGCGGCTCCCGCTCCGCCCTGGGCCTGCTCTGCGGGCAGAATGGGGGGACCATCTCCCGCTGCACCGTCTCCGGCACCGTGGCCGGGGAGGCCGACGTGGGCGGCGTGGCGGGGGTCAACCTGGAGGGCGGCGTGATCTCCGGCTGCAAAAACCTGTGCGCCGTGACGGGCAGCACCCACACCGGCGGCATCGCCGGGCGCAACGAGGGCGCCATCCGCGGCTGCGTCAACGGGGGCGCCGTGAACACCCAGCCCACCGCCCCCGCGCCCCAGGAGGAGGACGCCTCGTCCACCCTGCTGGAGGGCGCGGCCAGCCAGCTGGACGAGGCCTTCACCGACACCGGCGGCATCGCCGGACGCTCCACTGGGGAGATCCAGGGCTGTGAGAACCACGGCGAGGTCGGCTACCCCCACACCGGCTACAACGCCGGGGGCATCGCCGGGCGGCAGAGCGGCAGCGTCTTGGACTGCGGGAATTACGGGAGCATCCAGGGCCGGAAGGACGTGGGCGGCATCGTGGGCCAGTTCGAGCCCTACACCGAGCTTTTCTACGGCGAGGACCCCATGCAGCGGCTGGACGAGGCCCTGGGCACCCTCTCCTCCCTGCTGGGCACCCTCACCGACCAGGTCAGTCAAAGCGCGGGGGACGCGGCCGACGATCTGGCGGCGGTGAACGGCGCCCTGTCCGCCATCCGGGACACCGCCCACGGCGCCGTCACCGAGGGCCGGGAGGACGCAGGCGCCGCCGTCGACGCGGTGTACGCCTCCGCCCAGGACGTGAACGGCGCGCTGGACGCTCTGCTGGGCGACCTGGACACCTTCTCCGCTGTGGCCAACGCCGATTTGGACGAGATCACCGCCCAGCTGGGCAAATTCCGGGACGGGGTGGGCCAGGCGCTGAACACCCTGGACTGGGCGGCCTACAACGTGGCCGACGAGATCGACCTGAACGTCTCCATCATCCAGACCCAGGTGGAGGACGTGATCCGCCCCAGCATCCAGGCCATTGGGGACGATCTGGGCAATCTGGTGGAGTTCGTGCGCCAGGTGTCCGAAATTGTGCGCTCCGGCGCGGACCCGGACCAGATGCTGGAGGATCTCCGGGCGGCGGCCGGCCTGCTGGAGGGCATCGACTTCCAGGGCCACATCGGGGCCATCAACGGCGCCGTGGGGCGCATCAACGGCGCCGTGCGGAATTTGAGCCGCGACCTCAAGCTCATTTTGGGGGACGCCTCCGACGACCTGGAGGACAGCCTCAACGACGCGGACCGGGCCGCCAAGGCCCTGGAGCGGGCGGCGGACGCCCTGAACGGCGACGCGAAGGCATTCTCCGACGCGCTCACCGGGAATCTGCGGACCGTCAACCAGGGGATGGACGCCATTGAGGACGCGCTCAAGGACTACGGCGACACCCTGGGCGGCAAGACCCAGGACACCGCCGACCAGGTGAACGCCCAGCTGGAGATCATCGGCGAGCGGCTGGACCAGTTTACCGACGGGGCCCGGCAGGCCAATGAAGAGCTCCACGGCACCACCACCGCCGTCATCCGCCAGTTCGACGCGGTGCGGGACGCCATCACCGCCCTGGGGCAGGAGCCCGAGCGCACGGTGGACGACCAGAGCGGCGAGGAACTGGACCAGGGCCCGGGCCTGGTGATCTCCTGCGCCAACGGCGGCGCCGTGGCCGGGGACTCCAACGTGGGCGGCGTGGCCGGCATCGTGGCCCCCGAGATCTCCCTGGACCCGGAGCGGGATCTGGACCTGTCGGAGAACAAGCTGCTGGTGGACACCACCGCCGTCATCCGGGCCACCCTGCGCGCGTGCACCAACACGGGCGCCGTGTGCGCCAAAAACGACTGCGCCGGGGGCATCGCGGGCCGGGCCGAGGTGGGCGCGGTGATCTCCTGCGTCAACACCTCCGGGGTGGAGACCACCACCGGCGGCCGGTGCGGCGGCATCGCGGGGCTCTCCCGCTCGCTCATCCGCGGCTGCCAGTCCCTGAGCGACCTGACCGGCCGCGACGGCCTGGGCGGCATCGCCGGCGAGGGCCGGGACATCGCGGACTGCCGGGCCATGGCCCGGATTGTGGGGGACGGCGGCGAGAAGCTGGGGGCCATCGCCGGCTCCGCCGACGGTGAGCTGTCCGGCAACTGCTACCTGGACGAGGGCCTGGGGGCCGTGGACGGCATCGACTACGCCGGTATGGCCTCCCCCCTGGACTACGGGGCCTTCTCCGTTCTGGAGGGCCTGCCCGAGGCCTTCACCACCTTCCGCGTCACCTTCCAGGCCGACGGCGCGGTGGTTGGAACTCTGGACGCGCCCTACGGGGGCGCGCTGGACCCCGCAGCCTTCCCCCGGGTGCCGGAGCGGGACGGGGTGTACGGCCAGTGGGAGGACTTCGATTACCATACAATTACCCGCAGCGTGACGGTGCACGCCGTGTACAGCGGGTGGATCACCACCATCTCCTCCGGGGGCGAGCACCCCGCCGCCCTGGCCGAGGGCAACTTCTCCCCCGCCGCCGTCCTGACCCTGGAGGACTGGCGGGACGCCGGGCAGGCCCTGCCCGCCGGGTACGAGGCGCTGTGCGCCTATACTTACGCCGTAACCGACGGCGAGCCACTGCCCGACCAGATCACCCTGCGGGTGCAGGACATGGGGCAGGGCTCCCGCCTGACCCTGCTGCGGGACGGGGCGCTGACCCCCGTGGAGGCGGCGCGGGACGGCAGCTATCTGGTCTTTACCACCGGCACGCAGGGCGCCTTCGCGGTGGTCCGCAAGACCCGCCCCTCCACCCCCCTGGTGCTGGGGCTGTGCGGCGGCGGCGCGGCGCTTGTGCTGCTGGCGGCCCTGCTGCTGCGGCGCGGGCGCAAAAAGGCCGCCCCCAAACCGGCGGCGGCCGCGAAGTAGAGGAATGGCTCAGGCGGATAGGGCGGACGATGGCCGGCGGGGGCAAACGGGGTAAGGAAGAAGGGAATTTTATCAGGGTGTCCCCCGGACACCCTGACCTCCCGCCCTACGTCATTGCGAGGGCCGCAGGCCCGTGGCAATCCGTCCCATCCCAGTACTGTAGGGGCCGATGCCCACATCGGCCCACTGCTCCAGGCCCGTTGGGGCGATTCACGAATCGCCCGTCCTCCATCGTTCGCCTTATCGCCCTTAGTCGCATTTATCGCTTGTTGTAAAATAATGTAATCCGATTTGGGGCTGTTGATAAAGTGGTGAATCATTGGTAAGGGCAACAAAAAAGACGCCCCTCGGCACCTCCCGGTACTCCGGCTTCCATCGCCTGGAGAAATACCGCTGAATGGAGTGCTTGAAATAGCTGTCCTGCAGCTTCCGCGCCCCCGCCTTGTCCGTCTCACTCAGGCACTTGTCACGCAGCGGACAGCAGGCACAGTCCCGTCTGTCTGCCCAGTACTCCCAGAATAGCCCGCTGTCGCTGCAGTACAGCCGCTTGGGCCGCAGTTCTTTCCCGTTAGGGCAGATGATGCCCCAGTCCGGGTCGGTGGTCTGGTGGGACAGGTAGTAAAACCCGTTGGGCTTGCCGGGCCGCGCCATGTAGCCCGCCTCCGGATCCGTGTGGCTCACCTTCTTGCGGGGACGGCGTTTATCCTTTTTAATCTGCTTTGTTCGCTTTGCCCGCCGCTTGCCCGTCCGCTGTCTCAGCTCCTCCAGCCCTTCCTCCTCATAGGCATCCAGACGCTTCCAGTAATTCCCCGCTTCCGCCTGTACATCCACCTCATACTCCGAGGCTCGGGCCGCGTTGGCCCTCACATGGGTGGAGTCCGTCACCGCCAGGCCCCCGCTCACCAAGCCCTGCTCAACGCACTGCCGTACCACCTCCTCAAACAGCCGCCGGAATATCTTCCGAAATCCAGGCTTCCGCCGCCGAAGCTGGCTGATCGTACTGTGGTCCGGCACACGCTCATCCAGATCAATGCCAAGATACCAACGCAACGCGTTGCTGTCTCTGCACCGCTCCTCGATCTGCCGCTCCGACGGGATGCCGTACAGAAAGCCCACCAGCAGATATTTTACCATCACCACCGGGTCGATGGGAGGACGCCCATACTTCCGGCTGTACAGATGGGATGTTTCCTCATGCACAAAAGACATGTCCAGTGACCGCTCCAGCTTCCGAAGAAGATGATCTTCAGGCACCGGATCCTCTATCGTTACCATGTGGTACTTCAACTGCATCTCTTCGCCCCCTTTGGATTCCCCCCCACAACAAACGGCGCCATGCAGCCCCTATCGGGGCGCATAGCGCCGTTTGTTGTTAGCAGCCCGTTCCGGTCTGCCTTTCGCCCTTTGTCAACTTTGGCGTATCCAGCATCATGGGGTATCTTGAGGGGAAAAGCGCGATGATGATATTCGAGCGTCACGCAAATTTAAAGTACAAGTACGGCAACCGGCATTTCAGGGCAACCGGGTACTACGTCAGCACAGTAGGCTTACAGGAGAAGGCTCTGAGGAAGTATATCCAAGAGCAAGAGAAACCCCTTTCAGGGGTGGTCTTGACTATTATTTCAGGCTAATTTCAGCTTCCGGCCTTATACTGCCCTTGACAAAGAACGGGAGGAAGCGATATGCACTTGCCACGATTGAAAAAGAAGCACATCATTCTGGCCGGGTTGGCCGTGCTGGTGATAACGGGAGGGGCCGTTGGGGCGAAGGCCCTCTTCTTCAGCGGGGATACGCAGACCGCCCTGACCGAGCGCACCACCTATGGGAGCCTGTCCACCACCATCGAGGGCACCGCCACGACCCTGCCGGCGGACAGCGTCACCGTGACCACCGCCTCCACGTCGGCGATCACCGGGGTATACGTCTCGGCGGGAGACACGGTGGAGGTGGGGGATCTGCTCTACACCCAGGACGACTCGGAGCTGGACGACCAGATAGAGGAGTACCGGGACGAGATCGCCGACCTGGAGGATGAGCTGGACAGCGCCTACGAGCAGCGCACACAGCTCCAGGAGACCCTGTCCGAGCTGACGGTGACCGCCCCCTTTGCGGGCCGGATTATCGAGGTGGACGCCGAGGAGGGGGACGAGGCCATGAAGGGCGGCAAGCTGGCCGTCCTGGTGGACGACAGCAAGATGACCCTCAAGCAGTACTTCAGCTACGCCTGCGAGGACCAGGTTTACGTGGGCATGGAGGCGGGAGTGTCCATCGCCAGCCTGATGCTCAACTGTACCGGCACCGTCACGGAGATTGAAAAGGTGGAGCGGATCACCGCCGAGGGTACGCGGTGCTTCGCCGTGACCATCACCATGGACAATCCGGGCGCCCTCACCGAGGGGATGACCGGGGCGGGCTACCTGGTGGCGGACAGCGGGGAGAAGCTGTACCCCGCCGTGGAGGGGGAGCTGGCCTATCAGAGCAGCGAGACCCTCACCGCCGGGGCCGCGGGGGAGCTGACCGCCGTGAAGGTGACCGACTATGAGAAGGTGGCGGCGGGGCAGACCCTCTTCGTCATCGACGGCAGCGACTACGAGACCCAGCTCGCCTCCGCGGAGAAGAAGATCACCCAGACGGAGGAGCGCATCGTCTCCTATCAGGACAAGATCGCCGAGACCGAGGAGAAGCGCAGCGAGTACACCGTCACCTCGGAGATCAGCGGCAAGGTGATCATGGTGGCGGTCAAGGAGGGGGAGAAGCCCCGGCAGGCGGGCCAAACGGCGGTATCGGTCTACAACCTGGACACCATGACCATCTCCGCCAACATTGACGAGCTGGACATTGACAACATTGAAAAGGGCATGAGCGTGAAGATCACCCGCTCCGGCGCGGAGGCGGACGAGACCTACACGGGCACCGTGACTGAGGTGAGCTACGAGGCCACCAACACCAACGGCGTGGCCTACTTCCCCATCACCATTGAGATCCCCTCGGAGGGGGCCCTCTCCGCCGGGGTCAACGTGTCCTACTACATCACCGTGGGCGACGAGTCCGAGGGCGTGCTGGCCCCTATCTCCGCCCTGAAAAACACCAGCGAGGGCACCTGCCTCTTCGTCAAGGCGGACACGAAGCCCGAAACCACCATTGAGCTGGACGACGGCGTGGTGCCCGACGGCTTCTGCGCCGTGCCGGTGGAGGTGGGCGTGATGAACAGCCAGTACGCCCGCATCCTCTCCGGCGTGGAGGAGGACGTGGAGGTCTTTACCCGCTACCAGCAGGCCGCGCCCTCGGGCGGGAGCACCACCAGCCAGGGCACGGAGAGCGAGAGCCAGCAGGGCGGCTTCCCCGGCGGGGACATGGGCGGCGGTATGCGGCCCGACTTCTCCGGCGGCGGAGGCGGCATGCCGGGCGGCATGGGGCCCATGGGCTAAAGGCGCAGCAATCCGGATCGCCACGACAACTAGGAGGTACATAATGAGCTTAATCAGATTGGACGACGTATACAAGATTTATGGCGAGGGGCAGGAGAACCAGGTCAACGCCCTGGACGGCGTGACCATGGAGATCGAGGCGGGGGAGTTTGTGGCCATCATCGGCACCTCCGGCTCGGGCAAATCCACCATGATGAACATATTGGGGTGCCTAGACGTGCCTACCCGGGGGGAGTACTACCTGGACGGGGTCCCGGTCCGCCAGCGCAGCCAGAAGGAGCTGAGCGACCTGCGCTCCCGGCGCATCGCGTTCATCTTCCAGGGGTATAACCTGATCCCCTCCCTCAACGTGTGGCAGAACGTGGCCCTCCCCCTGACCTACCAGGGGGTGCGCCTGGAGGAGCGCCGGGCGCGGGCTCTGGAGGCCCTTGAGAAGGTGGAGATCGCCGCCAAGGCGGAGAGCCGCCCCTCCCAGCTCTCCGGCGGGCAGCAGCAGCGGGTGGCCATCGCGCGGGCCATGGCCACCGGCTCCCCGGTGCTCATGGCCGACGAGCCCACCGGCGCGCTGGACTCCAAGACGGGGGCCCAGGTGCTCTCGCTTATGCGGCAGCTCAACGCCCAGGGCACCACCGTGATCCTCATCACCCACGACAACGGCATCGCCGCCCAGGCGGACCGCACCGTGCGGGTGATGGACGGAAAGATCGTCCACGACAGCCTGTGGGACGGCGTACTGGTGCCCGGCCTGGCGGTGGCGGGGAGGGACGGGGTCTCCGCATGAACGCCCTGCGTATGGCCCTGGACTCCATCATGGAGAAGCGGGGCCGGTCCTTTCTGACTATGCTGGGCATCATCATCGGCGTGTGCGCCGTGCTGGTGCTGGTGGCGCTGGTGTCGGGCTACAACGCGGACATCACCGCCTACTACGAGAAGCTGGGGGTGAACAAGGTCAACCTGACCCTCACGTGGTACGACTCCACCCGCGCCCCTGACGTGTACGCCCAGGTCTACGCATACGGCAACGGCACGCTTTCGGACATGGTGGAGGGGGTGAGCCCGTCCATGACCACCGCCAAGCCGGTGAAGTACCGCACCACCACCCTGGACTCCAGCACCGTCTATCTGGGCAGCGACCAGTTCGCCGCCTGCAATAACTACGTGCTGGAGGACGGGCGGGACCTGAGCACCTACGACATCGACAACCGCAGCCGGGTCTGCGTGTTGGGGGCCTACGTGGCCCAGAGCCTCTTCCAGTACGCCGACCCGGTGGGCCAGATTATCTACCTGGGGGGCGAGCCCTTCACGGTGGTGGGCACCTACTACCAGAAGGACGGCGGGGAGGAGGACTCAATGGACGACGCGGTGGCCGTGCCCTACAGCCTTGACCGGGTGCTGCTGGGCACGGGCAGCGTGTCCTCCCTCACCGTGAAGGTGAACAAGTCGGACAACATGAGCGCCGTCATCAGCAAGCTGGAGGCGCTGCTGGATGGGATCGTGGACAGCGGCGTGGGCACCTACAAGCTGGAAAACGGCAACTCGGCCATGAGCGAGAGCACCGAGGAGGCCACCTCCATGAGCGTGGTGCTGGGCGGCATCGCGGGCATCGCCCTGCTGGTGGGCGGCATCGGCATCATGAACATCATGCTGGTCACCGTCACCGAGCGCACCCGGGAGATCGGCATCAAAAAATCCATCGGCGCGCCCCGGCGGGAAATCGTGGTGCAGTTCCTGGTGGAGGCCGCCATCCTCAGCGCCCTGGGGGGGCTTATCGGCATCGGGCTGGGCTTCGCCCTCTCCCTGGTGCTGGGCAAGGCCATGTACGATCTGATTCTGCTGCCCAACGCCCTGGTGACCGTGGGGGCCTTCGTGTTCTCGGTGGTCATCGGCATCGTGTTCGGCATCTACCCGGCGGCCAAAGCGTCCAACCTGCAGCCCGTGGACGCCCTGCGGGCCGACTGACGATGAGCCTTTGGCGGATAAGGCGCACCCTGTCATTGCGAGGAGGCCCGGCGGGGCCGACGCGGCAATCCGTTTCCCTTTTTTGAGGCCCGGCCTCCGGCGGCGCGATTCTTTGGTTGCAAAGAACCGCAGAAGAAACAATTGGGGCCTCGGCCCCAAACCCCGGGGCCCGGCGGCGGTGCGATTTAGGTAGCTTGCAAAACTTGATAGCGCTCAGGGCTCGGTTCGGCCTTTGCCCTCTGGTAGTAGGGCTGCCGCCCCTGCGGCAATGACCCGCCCAGACTTGGTAATAGTTGCAGTTCAATTAAGTGTCTGAAAAGCCGTTCGTACTGCCATGCCCCATACAGCGCTTGGCACTCGTAGGGGCCGATGCCCACATCGGCCCGCCGCTCCAGGCCCGTAGGGGCGATTCACGAATCGCCCGCCGTTGGCCGCTTTATCCGCCAAAGGCGCACTTGAAATTCAATGGAGGAGAATACTACAATGAAGAACCGTATTCTGGCGCTGCTGCTGGCCGCCGCGCTCTGCCTGGGCATCATCGGGGCGGCGGGGCTGGCGGCCCAGGCCAGCGGCTATAGCGATGTGGCCGACCCGGCCACCGCCGAGGCGGTGGCCGTGCTCTCCGGCATGGGCATCGTGTCCGGCTACTCCGACGGGGGCTACCACCCCGGCGAGGCCCTGACCCGGGCCCAGTTCTGCAAGCTGGCCGTGCTGGCCGAGGGCCACGGGGACAAGGTCAAGTCCAGCGCCTACCGCACCCTCTTTTCCGATGTGCCCGCCTCCCACTGGGCCTCGGCTTATGTCAACCTCGCCTACGAGGAGGGCCTGGTCAGCGGCTACGGCAACGGCACCTTCGGCCCCGACGAGGGGGTGACCGCCGCCCAGGCGGTCACCATCGTTCTGCGCCTGCTGGGCTACAGCGACGCGGACGTGGGCCCCTTCTGGCCCGAGGACTATATGGCCCTGGCCGCCGATCTGGGCCTGCTGGACGAGGTGAACGCCGCCTCCGGCCAGACTCTGACCCGGGGGGACGCGGCGCTGCTGCTGTATGCCCTGCTGCGGCAGGACAGCGCGCAGGGACAGCCTTATGTCAACCAACTTGCCGCGGGCACCGTGGAGGACGCGGTGCTGCTGGAGGCCGAGACCGACGACGGCACCGCCATGATCTACGCCGCCAACGGCGGCGTCTCCTACTATGAGCGCGCCCAGGACCTCCCCGAGGGCCTGGTGCTGCGCCGGGGCACGCTGCTGCTGAACAAGAGCGGCAAGATCTCCGGCTTCCTGCCGGGGGAAAACACCTGGAAAACCCTTACGCCCGATTCCGTCACCGCCGGGGGCATTACCGCCTCCGACGGAAAGACCTACTCTGTCTCCGGCGGCACCACAGTGATCCTGGGGGAGGGCAAGACCACCTTCGAGAGCTGCTGGTACGACCTGGAACGCTGCACTTCCGTCTCGCTGTACTACTCCGCCTCCGGGACGGTTGATCTCGTCGTGGCGCCGGAGGCGGAGCGGTACGCGGGGCAGGTGCTCACCGGCGTGTATGAAAACGCCTCGCCCAACGACAAGAACCCATCCAGCATCACGCTTCTGGGCATCACCCTGGAGGTGGCGGACGCCGCCGCCGGCCTATCCCAATTCTCGGTGGGGGACCGCATGAGCGTGGTCCTGAACGGCAGCGGAGAGGTGGTCTCCGCCCACAAGACCTCGGAGATCTCCGCCGACCAGGTGGGCATCCTCCAGAGCCTCACGGGCGGCAAGGGCACCGTGCTCCTGTCCTGCGGCCTCACGGCCTCGGGCGAAATCAGCTCCTCCAGCGCCGAGGCCCTGGTGGGCAGCCTGGTGCGGGTGAGCGCGGGGGGCAGCGGCAAGCTGTCGGTGTCCGCCCCGGCGCAGTACACCGGCGGCGGGACCCTCAACCTGAGCGCGGGCACCCTGGGCGGCCTGACCCTGGCCGACGATGTGGTGCTCTACGACCGGGTGAAGAACGCCTGCGCCGTGAAGATTACGCAGGACGACGTGCACCTTGGCACGGTGCCCGCGGCTAAAATCGCCTACGTGGGCACCAACAGCGCCGGTCAGGTCAGCGTAATCCTCCTGGACGACGTGACCGGCAACGCCTACGACTACGGCGTCCTGCACCTGGGCACCGAGAGCGGCGGCAGCGGGGAGCTGACCTATACCAATACCACCGTGGCCGTGGAGAACGCGGGCGGCACCTCTCAGAGCTATGTCACCGGCGCGGTCTCTTTCGGGGACAAGACCGTGGGCGGCCTGGCCCACACGGCGGCGGGCAAGGTGGCCGCCACCGTGCGCCTGACCAAGGTGGGCGGCGTGGCCCGCGCCGCCTTCGACGGCACCGACGCCGTGGTGGTGGACGGGATGCGCACCCCCGTCAGCAGCGGCGTGCAGGTCTATAACGCCGCCACCGGGGCCTGGACGGCCCTGGAGCAGGCCAAGGGCTTCGCGGATTCCTTCACCGTGTACTACAGCGGCACGCTGGGGGAGGACGCGGTGGTCCGCGTGGTATTTACCGAATAGGATCAAAAAACGCCGGGAAGCATCGCTTCCCGGCGTTTTGAATATTGTTACTGCGCCAGCTTCAGCTTGCGGATCTCCTGGCTGTGTACCTTGAGCACGGTCTCGGCGGCGGAGAGCCGCTCCTGCACGTCCTCCATCTCCGCGGGGTCCGGGAGGCGGGCCAGAATCGCCGCCTGCCCCTCGGCCAGGAGGTTGATGTCACGGCGGATTTCGGTGTCGATGATGACCTTGATGCCGCTGATCTCGTCCCTGATGGGCTCCAGCTTCTCGTCAATCATCTGTGATAGTTCCGCGCGGATACCGCCGATTTCCTCTCTGATGGGCTCCAGCTTCTCGTCGATCATCTGTGATAGTTCCGCGCGGATACCGCCTATTTCCTCTTTGACTGGCTCCAGTTTATCGTCAATGATCTTCGTGGTCTCCTCGCGGACAATCTTTGTGGTCTCTTCACGAATGACGTCCCTGGTCTCCTCGCGAATGACGTTCCTGGTCTCCTCGCGAATGGCATCCCTGGTCTCCTCACGAATGAGCTGCCGCATTGCGTCCAGCATTTCCTGATTATCCATCAAAGCGCCTCCACTCTCTATGTCGATAATAATTTAGCCATAAGAAAAACGGCATCCGCCTTTTCCTTGTCCAAAACGCGGACATGCTTAATCAATTCCAACTCAAAATCGGTGGGATACAGCAGATTGTCGCTCTCATTGAAGAATTCCGACAGGTTTATTCCTAAAGGAATCAACAATTTTTCCAAAATTGCAACTGAGGGTTGGTTGCCGCCCTTTTCGATGGTGTGGATATAGTTTTCCGACACATCGGAGAGTTTAGACAGCCGATACACACTCATGCCTTTTGATTCTCTAAGCGCCCGAAAGCGAGCGGACAGGTCCACGCCATCACCACCTTTTAGTATCTACTATTATGATGGATAACACAACAAAAAATAATACAATAAAGATTGTTGATAATACTGATATTTAGATGTACTATAGAGGACAAGAAAAGAGGTGCCAGATTGTGAACAAGCTGGAAATCCTGCTGCCTGAAAACTGGCCCGCGCTGAGGCGCAGGCTGGCCGAGGTCGAGCCGCCCCCGGTGGCGCTCGACCAAGAGGCCTGGGGGATGCCCTACTCCTGGCAGGAGGAGAGCCCCGGCGTCTACTTTATCCGGGCGTACCGCTGGAGGGCGTGGATCGAGGAGCTTGCGTACTATGCGATCCCGCTGCCGTACCGCGGCGGGGTCCTGTCCGCGCGGGTCTTTGCCACCGGAACCCCGCATAAGGGCGTGTGCTATTTTGAAGATGAGGCTGGGGGCCGCGCCGTGCGCTACGAGCTGCTCGCGGCGCAGGCCGGGCGCGCCGGGGGCTGGAAGCTGGACTGCCTGCGGGATAACATGCTCTATGAAAAGACCTTTGGGGCGGAGCGCTGCCCGGAGTATTTCGGGGCCTGGGTCCCGCCCTCCGCCACCCCCTGGGGCGCGGTGGAGCAGGTCAGGACGGTGCAGCCGGGCGTGTGGTTTGTGCGGGTGGAGCGGGGCTGGTACCTCGCCGTGGTCTACCCCTACCACTCCATGCTGGGCAACGATGCGGCCGGGCTGGGCCGGGAGGGGGAGGGGCCCTACCCGCTGCGTTTCTGGCCCGCGCAGGCGTGCGCCCCGGCGGTCCACGAGCTGGTGAACCTGGATGTGTGCGGGGAGCTGGCCCGCTTCCTTCCGCCGCCCGAGGAGTTCAAGGCCTATCTGGGCGCGCATTTCCCGGAGTACGTCCGCCGGACGCGGGAGCAGCTGGAGCACCGCATAGAGGCGTATATGCGGCGGACAGAAAAATAACGCCGGGAAGCGTCGCTTCCCGGCGTTTGTGGTTATGCCATGGGGGTGATGATCCCGCAGGCGATGCGCCCGCCCGCCCCGCCGCCGGGCTGGCTGCGGTAGTCGTCCGGGCCCTCGTGGATGATCACCGAGCGGCCCAGCACCTCTTCGGGGCGGAAGCGGCCTGTGTACTCCACCGCAAAGGCCCGCCCGCCGCTGGACAGCAGCACGGGCAGATCCCCGGCGTGGCCGGGGTGGGCGGCCCCGGTGGGATTAAAGTGGTCCCCGGCGCAGTAGAAGGGCAGATCGCCCCCCTCGCAGCAGTCCCCGAGGCTGTGGACGTGCAGGGCGAAAAAGCCGTCCCCGGGCAGGCCCAGGACCCGGACGAGCAGGAGGGAGCCCTCCTGGAAGGGGTAGAAGAGCACCTCGCCCCGCAGATCCGGGGTGGCGCCGCCGCCCCGCAGAAGGGCGCGGGCGGCGGGCTGGCCGTCGGTGAGCACACGGGGCAGGCGGCAGGGGTAGTCGTATTGCATCATGCAGCGCCTCCAATCTTCCGGGCCATCCTATGCCCCGCGGTTGCCATCCGTGCGCCGCCATGCTAAAATGTAGACAGCCTATTTTGAGAAAGCGGGTATTTATATGAAGCTGGCTGCGTTTATCGGTACGGGCAACATGGGCGGGGCCCTGGTGCGGGCGGCCTGCCGCTCCGTGGGGGCGGAGCAGGTGGTCATCGCCAACCGCTCGGCGGAGAAGTCGGCGGCCCTGGCCGCCGAGACCGGCTGCGCCGTGGCGGGGAGCAACGCCGAGGCGGCCGCCCAGGCCCGGTACGTGTTCCTGGGGGTCAAGCCCCAGATGTGCGCCGGGGTGCTGGAGGCGCTGGCGCCCGCCCTGGCGGGAAAGGTGCTGGTCTCCATGGCGGCGGGCCTGACCACCGCCACGCTGGCGGAGCTGGCGGGGGTTGAGGCGCCCATCCTGCGCATCATGCCCAACACCCCCGCCGCCATCGGCAGGGGGATGATCGCCCTGTGCGGAGCGCAGGGCGTGGAGGAGGCCCACTTCGCGGCGGTGGAGCGCATCCTGTCCGCCGCCGGGCGGATAGAGCGCCTGCCCGAGGGGCAGATGGACGCCTTCTCGGCGGTGGCGGGCTGCGGCCCGGCCTTCGTCTACCAGTTTATCGAGGCCCTGGCCGACGGCGGCGTGATGGCGGGCCTGCCCCGGAAGCAGGCCCAGACCTACGCGGCCCAGACCCTGCTGGGGGCGGCCGCCATGGTGCTGGAGACGGGAGAGCACCCCGGCGCGCTGAAGGACGCGGTCTGCTCCCCCGGCGGCTCCACCATCGCCGGAGTGGCGGAGCTGGAGCGGCACGGCTTCCGCGCCGCCGCCATCGGCGCGGTGCAGGCCGCGTGGAGCAAGAACGCCGATCTGGGCAAGGTATAGGGGAAAAGCGCCCCGCCTCCGCACCGCAGGGTGGGGGGCGGGGCGCCGCGCCTACCGCGTGCTGCCCGCCGGGTCCTTTTTGCGCATCAGGTGGCTGGCGATGATGTCGATAAAGTCGGCGGGCGTGGGGCAGGTGTCCAGGGTCCTGTGGGCCAGATACTCCAGATAGGTCCGGTTCGTGCGGTAGGCCACGTCCACGACGGTGCGGAGATTGCGCTGTATGTTTCGCCATGTGTCATGGTACTGCTCGCCCAGCTGCGGGTACAGCCGCTTGGTGACGTCCCGCAGGAGGCCCTCGTCCTCGATGACCAACTCGATCCCGGTGGCGGCGTAGGGGCGGCCGGTATACCGCCTGGTGACGTTGAGCTGCTCCAGAATTTCCTCTATCTTTGTCACACCAATAGCTCCTTTTCTACATGGTGCAACAATTATATTTCCGGCGCCGCAGGGGCCGCGGATAATGGTCAAAAATGCACAAAATTAATCGGGATGACAGGTGGAGATCCCTGTTTACGCCGATAAAACAGGGCCGTTTTATCGCAAACGACAATAAATCCCTAGAACCATTGCGGTTCTAGGGATTTGTCTGTGTCTTATATCAGTTTACACAGCGCGGGTGACCTTACCCGAACGGAGGCATCTGGTGCACACGTAGACGTGCTTGGGCGTACCGTCGACGATCGCCTTGACACGCTTTACGTTGGGCTTCCAGGGCCGATTGGAGCGGCGGTGGGAGTGGGAGACCTGAATCCCGAACACAACGCCCTTATCGCAAAATTCACATTTGGCCATTCGCTTGAACCTCCTCGCTCGTCAGTATCACGCTTTATCAAAGCATCGACCAATATAATAGCAAACTTTACTCAGAAAAGCAAGATCTTTTTTTGCATTGTTCCGCTTTTTTCCGCAAGCCTTGCAAAGCCGCCGCGGGGGATGGTATACTAAAAGACACATCAGGGAAATAAGGAAGTGAAGCGTCTCATGGAGAGCCTGTACAGCGTCAAGCTGGGGAAGCTGGTGGAGGAATTCCGCCTGGAGGTGCTGCGGGGCGGCGCCGGGTACGAGGATCTGCTGATCCGCACCGAGGACGTGAACCGGCCCGGCCTCCAGCTCACCGGCTTTTTCGACTATTTCGACCCCAAGCGCCTGCAGATCATCGGCCGCGTGGAGACCACCTACCTGGAGGGGCTGAGCCCCGAGCAGCGGCTGGTGAGCTTTGAACAGCTTTTGAGCCAGGACATCCCCGCCCTCATCATCTCCCGGGGCATCGACCCCTTCCCCGAGTGCATGGAGATGGCGGAGAAGTACGACCGCACCATCCTCCGGGGCAAGGAGACCACCTCCGCCCTCATGGGCGCGCTGGTGGTGGCGCTGCGCTCCTACCTGGCCCCCCGCATCACCCGCCACGGCGTGCTGGTGGAGGTCTACGGCGAGGGCGTGCTGCTGCTGGGCGAGTCCGGCGTGGGCAAGAGCGAGACCGCCATCGAGCTGGTCAAGCGCGGCCACCGCCTGATCGCGGACGACGCGGTGGAGATCAAGCGGGTGACCCGCAACAAGCTCACCGGCACCGCGCCCGAGCTTATCCGGCACTATATCGAGCTGCGGGGCATCGGTGTGGTGGACGTGCGCCGGATCTTCGGCATGAGCGCCATCAAGGAGGCCAGCGGCATCGACATGGTGGTGAACCTGGAGCAGTGGAAGGACGGGGCCATGTACGACCGGCTGGGCCTGGAGAACCTGTACACCACCATCCTGGACGTGCAGGTGCCCTCCCTCACCGTGCCCGTGAAGCCAGGGCGGAACCTGGCGGTGATCATCGAGGTGGCGGCCATGAACAACCGCCACAAAAAGATGGGCTACAACGCCGCGCTGGAGTTCACCAAGCAGATCAACGAGCACTTCGACCAGGCCATGAGCGCCCAGAACCAGAACGGCCAGGACTAACCCAAAGCCGCCCCGGAGCGCCGCTCCGGGGCGCGTTGTGTCCGGCGACTTTTTGACGCAGACGGGAGAATGATTCCAATGGGGAACGCATCCGGAAAATCCATCAGCTTCTTCGGCCTGGTGGCCATGGGCATCGGCTGTATGCTGGGTACGAGCTGGCTGCTGCTCACGGGCACTTGGCTGGAGGTGGCGGGGGGGCCCCTCAACCTGGCCGTGGCCTTCCTCCTGTGCATCGTCATCGAGCTGCCCTTCGCCTTCGCCTACATGGAGGCCATCCCCATGCTCCCCCTCCAGGGGGGCGAGGTGGTCTACTCCTACGCCGCCTTCGGCAGCAGGGGGGGCTTCGCCGTGGGCTGGGCGGGCATCCTCATGAACTCCATCGTGTTCTGCTGGGTGGATCTGGCGGCCATCTCCCTGCTGGACGAGCTCTTCCCCGTCCTGACCCGGACGGGGGTGCTCTACGCGGTGGACGGCTTCCCCATCACCCTGCCCAACATCGCCGTCCAGCTGGCCCTGGCGGGGGCCGTGGTGTGGATTCAGCTCCGGGGGGCCAACGTGTGCGCCTCCCTGGCGAAGATCGCCACCGTCACGCTGCTGAGCATGTGCCTCATCGGGCTGGTGGTTTGCTTCGCCCACTTCGACCCGGCCGTTTACGCCTCCGGCGGAGGGCTGGACTTCAACTTCAGCGGCTCGGCCTCTCTGCTGTCCCTGCTGGTGTTCTCGGTGGCGGGGTGGGAGACCGTGTCCAAGGCGGCGGCTGACGCCACCGGCAGCGCCGCCCGCAAGGCGGGGTGGGCCCTCATCACCTGCCTGTTCCTGGTCACCGGCATCCTGTGCCTGGTATCCACCGCCGTGGCGGGCAACATGCCCTGGCGGGAGACCATGGGCCACACCGCCGCCTTCGCAGACGTGCTGGTGGGCATCACGGGCTTTCCCGCGGTGCGGATCCTCTTCCTGGTCACCGCCTTCGTGGGCGCGGTGGGGGTAATGAACTCCACGCTCTACTCCTCCGCCCGGATGCTCTACGGCCTGAGCCAGTTCGCCCTGGTCTCCAAAAAGTTCTCCCGGCTTCACCCCAGGTACGGCACCCCCACCCGCTGCGTGTGGTTCGCCGCCGTGTTCGTGGTGCTGGCCCCCTTCACGGGCAAGCTCTTCTTTATCCCCCTCATCAACATCGCCGCCCTGGCCACCATCGTCATGTGGGTGATGACCTTTGCGGCCGTGCTGCGTCTGCGCCGCACCTACCCCGGCCTGGAGCGCCCCGTCCGCATGCCGGGGGGGAGGCTCACGGTTGTGCTGGGCAGCGCCGCGTCCCTGTTCCTGGTGGGGAACATCCTGCTGCCCATGAGCCCCGGCGCCCTCAGCGGCCTGGAGTACGGGGTGTCTCTGGCACTGCTGGCTGCGGGCGCGGCGCTCTACCGCTTCCGGGACACCTCGGTCTCCGGCGCGGAGCAGGAGCGGCTGATCTTTGGGGACATGCTCCGGCGCAAGCGGGGGTAGGACCTTCGCGGCCCTACAGCCCCCGGGAGATTGCCCGCAGCGCGGCCAGGTTCTCCCCGATGTCCCCGCCCAGCTCCACCGAGCGCGCCCGGATCTTCTCGGGCACCGAGGGGTAGTCCCGGTTCATGCGGATCAGCGCGGCCTCCGGCCAGAGCAGGGCGGCGCGCTGGAAGGGGTGGCGGATGAGCCCCGGGGAATTGAAGCCCACCCCCAGCTCCAGCAGAACGGTGCGGCCCGCGCCGGCCCGGCCCCAGAATGCCTCGAAGGCGCCCCGGGTGGCCATGACCTTGTCGGGGATGAAGCAGTCCCGGCCCCGCATGTTCCACACGGCGGGGGCGCCGCAGCGGGGGCAGCGGGGGAGGTCCTCCTCCCGGCAGGTGAAGCCTGCTGGGTCGGTGTGGGCGGCGATAACACGGTAGGCGGCCTCCCCGTCCCAAATGTCCCGGCAGCAGGGGACGGAGCACTGGAGGTCGGCCACGCTGTTCTGGGGGGCGAAGATCCGGGCCGGATCGAAGCCGGCTTTATAGAACTGGTCGTCGATGTTGCTGGTGAGGACGAAGTAGTCCTTGCCCTCCAGCAGGGAGAGCAGGTCCCGGTAGGCCGGGATTACCGGGAAGTCGAACCGGGCCCAGAGGGCCTCGGCGGCGGTCATGGCCCGGCGCTGGAGCCGGGTGCGCCCTGGATCCCAGAGGGCCTGCCAGAGGGTCTCGTACCCCATGGCCGAAAGCGCCGGGAAGTCCCGCCGGAGCACCTCGGCGCTATGGTAGTCCAGCCCCCCGGCGGCGGAGAGCCCGGCGGCCCCGCCCACGATCACCCGGTCGGCGCGGCGGATCAGCTCCGCGGCCCGGGCCAGTGCTTGGGTGCTGTCGGCCCGGGCCAGCTCCCGCGCCCGGCGGGCGTATGCCTGCATCCGCTGTGCATAGGTCATCTTTTATCCCCCCCTCGCTTACCTTATATATAGTAAGGCAAAAACGGGGGGCGCGCAAGGGCAGACAGAAGCGCCGCACGGCAAACTGCCGCGCGGCGCTTTCCAACGCATGCCTGAACCAGGCATCAGAGGCTAGGCCCCTCAGTAGGAGCCTCCCAGGGTCGCCTTGTGTGCCTCCAGCTCGGCACGCTGCTCCGGCGTCATGGTGGGGCAGGGGGCCGCGGAGGGTTCGTCGGCCGGCTCGGCCGTGGGGTCGGAGGAGGGGGCGGCAGTCGCGACAGGGGTGGGCTCGGGGGTGGCGACCGGCTCCAGGCCGGTTCTGCACCCGGCCAGCAGGAGCAAAAGCAGCAAGACCGTCAGCAGAAGTGCGGGGACGCGCTTGTTCCTCATCCTGGACACAACCTTTCTCAGCGCAATGCGCAATTCGGATACCCGGACCGGGTATTACCAGCGGAAGCCTCACCCGCCGCAGGGGGGACGGGGCTCGGGCCTGGGCTCCGCCGCGGGGCGCTCGGAAAACAGGCGGGAGAAAAATGCCTTCAGGGAGGCCAGAAGGCCGGTATCCTTATCTGTGTACATGGTGTCACGCCTTTCTAATTGAAACTGAAATTGTTACTGTAAATTTTATAGTTGCAGTATAACATGGCCGGGCGATAAATGCAAGCCTTTTGATAGGAAAAACCGATAAAATTTCCACATTCCCGCCCACGGCTGGAAAAGGGGGGAATTTTACCTGAAAAAGCGGAAAAAATAGTTGCATTCAGGGGAGGGCTGTGCTAAAATACCAGAGCATGTGATTACACACACCTGCGGGACGGGGCGCCATGTGTCCGAACAGGACGGGCTGGCTTCGGATGAACCGGGTGGAGGAATCAACAAATAAAGGAGGAACTTATCTATGGCAGTCGTATCTATGAAGCAGCTTCTCGAGGCGGGCGTGCACTTTGGTCACCAGACCCGCCGCTGGAACCCCAAAATGGCCACCTATATCTACACCGAGCGCAACGGCATCTACATCATCGATCTGCAGAAGACGGTGAAGAAGCTGGAGGAGGCCTACAACTTTGTCCGCTCCCTGGGCGAGAGCGGCCAGACCCTGCTCTTCGTGGGCACCAAGAAGCAGGCCCAGGAGGCCATCAAGGAAGAGGCCACCCGCTGCGGCGGCTACTACGTCAACGCCCGCTGGCTGGGCGGCATGCTCACCAACTTCAAGACCATGCGCGGGCGCGTGGACCGTCTGAACCAGCTCAAGAAGATGCAGGAGGACGGCACCTTCGACATGCTGCCCAAGAAGGAAGTCATGAAGCACCTGGGCGAGATCGCCAAGCTGGAGAAGTACCTGGGCGGCGTCACCGAGATGCGCAAGCTGCCCGGCGCCCTATTCGTGGTCGATCCCCGCAAGGAGCGCAACGCCATCAACGAGGCCCGCAAGCTGCACATCCCCATCGTGGCCATCGTCGATACCAACTGCGACCCCGACGAGATCGACTACGTCATCCCCGGCAACGACGACGCGATCCGCGCCATTAAGCTCCTCTCCGGCGTGATGGCCAACGCCATCCAGGAGGGCAAGCAGGGCCAGGACGCCCCCGAGACCGAGGCCGCCGAGAAGGCCGCCCAGTAAGCAATCCCGAATTGATGCAGCGCCCGCCCGCGCGGGGCGGGCGCTGCTTTTTTAAACTTTATCAAGTTAATTTTATGATTATTATGGAGGTAACGTGAATATGGCAATTACTGCAAAAGACGTACAGGCCCTGCGCGAGATGACCGGCGTCGGTATGATGGACTGCAAGAAGGCCCTGACCGAGGCCGAGGGCAATATGGACAAGGCCGTTGAGATCCTGCGTGAAAAGGGTCTCGCCGCCTCCCAGAAGAAGGCCGGCCGCATCGCCGCCGAGGGTATGGCCTACTCCGCCGTCGTGGACGGCGTGGGCGTGGTGGTCGAGGTCAACGCCGAGACCGACTTCGTGGCCAAGAACGAGAAGTTTGTGGAGTTCGTGAAGGGCGTGGCCGCCACCGTGGCCGCCGGCAAGCCCGCCGACCTGGACGCCCTCATGGCCTGCAAGTACGCCGGCACCGACGTGACCGTCACCGAGCAGCAGCAGGAGATGGTGCTGGTCATCGGCGAGAACATCAAGGTCCGCCGCTTCGCCTTCTACACCGACGGCGTTTCCGTGCCCTATATCCACGCCGGCGGCAAGATCGGCGTGCTGGTGAATCTGGAGGTCTCCGCGGGCCTGGAGGACAAGGTGACCGAGGTGGGCAAGGACCTGGCG
Source organism: Oscillospiraceae bacterium (assembly GCA_022846095.1). Classification (NCBI taxonomy): domain Bacteria; kingdom Bacillati; phylum Bacillota; class Clostridia; order Eubacteriales; family Oscillospiraceae; species Oscillospiraceae bacterium. The sequence continues at coordinate 1,755,398 of AP025583.1, forward strand.
ATGCAGATCGCCGCCCTGAACCCCCGCTTCCTGGACAAGAGCCAGGTCGGCCAGGACACCCTGGACGAGGAGAAGAAGATCCTGCTGGTCCAGATGGAGAACGACCCCAAGATGGCCTCCAAGCCCGAGAAGGTGAAGGAGGGCATCGTGGCCGGCAAGCTGGGCAAGTTCTACAAGGAGAACTGCCTGCTGCAGCAGGAGTTCGTAAAGGACAACTCCATGAGCGTGGAGCAGTACGTGGCCTCCGTGGCCAAGTCCCTGGGTGGCACCATCACCCTGAAGGACGCCGTGCGCTTTGAGAAGGGCGAGGGCATCGAGAAGAAGCAGGAGAACTTCGCCGAGGAGATCGCCAAGCAGCTGGGCAAGTAAGCAATTTGTTTGAATAGGGGCCCGGGGTAACGAAGGTTGCCCCGGGCCCCTTAACTTGTCAAAAGACCACATTCACATTATTTGTGTGCAGACGACAGCGGCAGATAAGGCGGTCGATGGAGGAGGGGCGATTCGTGAATCGCCCCTACGGTACGTGGACGGGACGGATTGCCGCGGGCCTGCGGCCCTCGCAATGACGTAGGGCGGTGGCTTGCCCCCGCCGTCCATTGTGCGCCTTATCCGCCGTAGTCACATCGGACGTATTGAGGTTGTTCCGGTTCCCTGCTATAATAGCATACATACATATGATCGAGGAGGGCGGGACGATGGCGGATTTATTACAGGGGCTGAACGGCGCCCAGCGGGAGGCGGTCACCGCGACCGAGGGCTTTGTCCGCGTGATAGCCGGGGCGGGCTCCGGCAAGACCCGCGCCCTCTCCCACAGGTTTGCCTTCCTGGTGAACGAGCTGGGGATACTGCCCGGGAACATCCTGTGCGTGACCTTTACCAACAAGTCGGCCAACGAGATGCGCCAGCGCATCCACAGCCTGACCGGGGACAACGACACCGGCTATATCAATACCTTCCACGGCTTCTGCGTGTCCATCTTACAGGAGGACAGCGCCGCCGTGCAGTACCCCAAGAGCTTTCTGGTGCTGGACAACTCCGACATCGACGCCATGCTGCAGATCATCTACGAGGAGCGGGGGCTCACCCTGCGGGACATGACCTTCGCCAAGGCGCGGGATATGATTGAGATCCGCAAGCTGCAAAAGGAGCCGGACTACTACAGGGATATGATCACCATGTCCCTGGACACCCTGAAGCAGAAGTACCTGGACGCCGGGCAGGCGGCGGACATCATCTTTTACGGCTACCTGTACCAGGAGAAAAAATGCTTCGGCCTGGACTACAACGACCTGATTAAATTCTCCCTGTACATCTTCCGGGAGAACGGGGACATCAGGCTCAAATGGCAGCAGCGCCTGGAGTACATCATGATTGACGAGTTCCAGGACATCGACGAGCTGCAATATCAGTTGATGGAGGTGCTGTGCGGCTACCACGGAAACCTGTTCATCGTCGGCGACCCGGATCAGACCATTTACACCTGGCGGGGGGCCAACGTGAAGTATCTGCTGGAGTTTGACAAGGCCTTCCCCGGCACGAGGACCATCCTGATGATACACAACTACCGCTCCACGCCGCAGATCCTGGCGGCGGCAAACGCCCTGATCGGGAAGAACCGGTACCGCATGGAAAAGGAGCTGCTCCCCACGCTGGAGCCTGGGGCGCCGGTGCTGTGCCACTTCGCGGAGACGCAGGAGGCGGAGGCGCGGTGGATCGCGGAGCAGGTGCAGGCCCTTTACGGGCAGGGGATCCCCTACCGGGACATGGCCGTGCTGTACCGGGCCCACTACGTGACCCGGACGGTGGAGGAGGTGTTTTTGGGGGAGAAGCTGCCCTACACCATCTACAGCGGCGTCCAGTTTTTCAGCCGCATGGAGATCAAGGACGCGCTGTCCTACCTGCGTATGCTGGCCTACCAGGACGACCTGTCCTTTTTGCGCATTGCCAACCGGCCGAAGCGGAACCTGGGCAAGCGGCGCATGGCCTTTTTGCAGGACTACGCCGCGCAGCACGGGTGCTCCCTGTACCGGGCGCTGGCCATGAACCTGGAGGATCCGCTTTTCAAGGGCACGAAAGCGCGGCAGTTTCTGGCCCTGATTGAGGCCTTTTCCGCCGAAAGCGCGGGGCGGCCCGTCTCCGAGGTGCTCTCGGGCATATTAAACGCCAGCGGCTATGAGGAGATGCTGCGCACCGAGGGCGGCCAGGAGCGGCTGGACAATCTGGCGGAGCTGAAGCAGTCGGTGTACGAGTACGAGACCACCTGCGGCGAGGAAAACACCCTGGAGCACTACCTGGCCCACGTGGCCCTGTTCACCAACACCGACGCGGAGGACGGCCGGGACAGGGTGAAGCTGATGACCGTCCACTCGGCCAAGGGCCTGGAGTTCCCCTACGTGTTCCTCTGCGGCATGAACGAGGGGATATTCCCCTCCCGGAAGGTGCGCACCCTCCAGGGCATGGAGGAGGAGCGGCGGCTGGCCTTTGTGGCGGTGACCCGGGCGGAGCGGGGGCTCTTCCTCTCGGAGGCCGACGGACGGAATTTTGACGGCTCGCCCCGCTACCCCTCCCGGTTCCTGCTGGACATCGGCCCGGGCCTGCTGACCTACACCCGGGAGCCGCCGGAGGGCCTGGTCAGGGAGGCCCGGGGCTACATAGAGGACAGCCTGCGCTATCTGCCCGGGGACGAGGCTGCGTTTACCTATCAGGCGGGGCAGCGGGTGAGGCACGCGATGTTCGGCCCCGGCACGGTGATCGGCGTGGACGGGGACAGAGCCGCCCACGTGGTCCAGTTTGACGCGCTGGACACGCCGCGCAGGATCTCCTTCCGGGCGAAGCTGGAGCCATGCTGACAGGGAAGGGGCCCGGATGCCGTACGGCATCCGGGCCCCTTTCGCGCCGCGCTACCGGCTGCGGATGAAGAGGATGCCCAGGGTGTTGGGCCCGCAGTGGGAGGAGACGGTGCACCCCGCGCGGGTCTCTATAATCTGCTCAAAATCTGCGTACTTGGCGATGGCCCGCCGCACGGCCTCCACGGCCTGGGAGGGGGCGCTGGAGTAGGTGATAAAAATCCGGCCCAGATCCAGGTCGTCCCGGCCCTGGAGCCGGTCCTTTACGTACTCGTTCAGGCACTTTTCAAAGCAGCCGCGGTACTTTTTCACCACGCCCATCCTGCCGCCGGCCACCTCGATGCAGGGCTTGAGCTTGAGCAGGTTGGCCCCCAGCATGGCCACGGCGGAGCAGCGGCCCCCCTTGACCATGTAGTCCAGCCGGTCGATGATGAAGCTGGCCTCCACGCGGGGGATGAGGCCCTCCAGGTAGGAGACGATGTCCCGGGCCTCCATGCCGGCCTCGGCGGCCAGGGCGGCCTCCACCACCACGTGGCCGTGGCCGCTGGAGAGGTTGCGGGAGTCCACCACGTAGACGTTGCCGAACTCCTCCGCGGCGATGCAGGCGTTCTGGTAGCAGCTGGAGAATTCGGCGCTGATGTCGATGTGGATGACCGCCTCGTACCGGGCGGAGAGGCGCCGGAAGGCCTCCTGGTACTCGCCCACGCTGACGGCGGCGGTGGTGGTAATCTCGCCCCCCGCGTCCACGTGGCGGAAAATATCCGCCGGGGTGATCTCCAGCCCGTCCCGGTAGGGCTTGCCGTCCTTGATGACGGACAGGGGGAAAATGGTAACGTCGTGCTCCTCCAGCAGGGCGCGGGGCAGATCGCAGGTGCTGTCGGAGGTGATTTTGATGGCCATAGGGCGCTCCTTTCCAGGCGAAGTATCCTGTGATTCTCCATTTTAGCCAGAGCGGGGGCGTTTGTCAATCGCCTGAACGGGGGAGAATGGATCGTGAGAACAAATTGTAAAAACTTTAGCCTAACCTCTATGCAAAAGTGGAAAACTATATTAGAATAGGGAGGACAAAAACCGAATAAAGGGGTTGAAGATATGACCGAACCGCAGTATAAGCGGGTGCTGCTGAAAATCAGCGGCGAGGCCCTGGCGGGCGAGCTGTCCCGGGGCCTGGACTTCGGCGTTATCGGCCAGGTCTGCGATGTCATCAAGCAGTGCAGCGAGCTGGGCGTACAGGTGGGCATCGTCGTGGGCGGCGGCAACTTCTGGCGCGGCGTGAAGGACGGCGGGGGCAAGATGGAGCGCACCCGGGCCGACCACATGGGCATGATGGCCACCACCCTCAACTGCCTGGCCCTGGCCGACGTGCTGGAGCAGAAGGGCGTGGAGGTGCGGGTCCAGACCGCCATCGAGATGCGCGCCATCGCCGAGCCCTATATCCGCTCCCGCGCCATCCGGCACCTGGAGAAGGGGAGGGTGGTCGTCTTCGGCTGCGGCACCGGCAACCCGTTCTTCTCCACCGACACCGCCGCCGTGCTGCGGGCCGCGGAGATCGACGCGGACGTGATTCTGCTTGCCAAGAATATAGACGGCGTGTACAGCGCCGACCCCCTCAAGGACCCCACGGCGGTGAAGTACGACTCCATCACCTACGACGACGTGCTCGCGCAGCATCTGCAGGTGATGGACTCCACCGCCACCAGCCTATCCATGGACAACAAGATCCCCGTGATCCTCTTCGCCCTCAAGGACCCGGAGAATATTCTGCGGGTGGTCAAGGGTGAAAAAATAGGAACGATCGTCAAGGAGGCATAGAGAGATGAATGAGATCCTGAAGGAATTTGACCACAAGATGCAGCGGACCACCGAGGTGGTCGTGAGCGACTTCGCCAGCGTGCGGGCCGGGCGGGCCAACGCCGCCGTCCTGGATAAGATCGTCGTGGACTACTACGGCAGCCCCACCCCCATCAACCAGGTGGCCGCCATCTCCTCCCCCGACCCCCGCAGCCTGATGATCCAGCCCTGGGACGCCTCCCTGCTCAGGGCCATCGAGAAGGCCATCCAGACCTCCGATCTGGGCATCAACCCCCAGAACGATGGCAGGGTCATCCGCTTGGCCTTCCCCCAGCTCACCGAGGAGCGCCGCAAGGACCTGACCAAGCAGGTGAAAAAGTACGCCGAGGGCGGCAAGGTGGCCATCCGCAACGTGCGCCGGGAGGCCATGGAGAAGTTCAAGGCCCTGGAGAAGAAGTCAGAGATCACCGAGGACGACCGCAAGGAGTACGAGAAGGAGCTCCAGGATCTGACCGAAAAGCGCTGCAAGCAGATCGACGAGCTGTGCGCCAAGAAGGAAGAGGAACTGATGGCGGTGTAAGGCTGACCCCTGCACACCGATTGCGGTGCGGAGCGAATCGCTCCGCACCGTCCTATTCTGGGAAACCGCTGAAGGAAGCAAAGGGAGTTAACCGATGCCACTGTTTAAACCCAAGCAGGACACCGCCGCGCTGGTGGACTTCAACAAGCTGCCCCGGCACGTGGCCATCATCATGGACGGCAACGGCCGCTGGGCCAGGCGCCGCGGGCTGCCCCGCACGGCGGGCCACGCCGCGGGGGCGGAGAATTTCCGCACCATCGCCACCTACTGCAAGGAGATCGGCCTGGAGTACCTGACGGTGTACGCCTTCTCCACGGAGAACTGGAAGCGCCCGGCGGAGGAGGTCTCCGCCATCATGGGCCTTTTGAAGAAGTACCTGCTGGAGGCCATCGGCCGGATGGAGCGGGACAGGGTGAAGATGTGCTTTTTCGGCGACCTGTCCCCGCTGCCGGAGGAGCTGCGGCTTCTGTGCGAGCAGACGCGGGAGATCTCAAAGCACTACGACGGGGTGCAGGTGAACATCTGCCTCAACTACGGCGGCCGGGACGAGCTGCTCCGGGCGGCCAGGGCCTTTGCGCTGGACTGCGCGGAGGGGCGGGCCGACCCCAACCACCTGACCGAGGCCGCCTTCTCGCAGTACCTGTACTCCGGGGGCGTGCCCGACCCGGATCTGGTGATCCGCCCCAGCGGGGAGCTGCGGCTGTCCAACTTCCTGCTGTGGCAGTCCGCCTATTCCGAGTTCTATTACACCGACGCGCTGTGGCCCGACTTCTCAAAAGACGAGCTGCACAGGGCGCTGGCCGCCTATCAGGCCCGCTCCCGCCGGTTTGGAGGGGTATAGTTTGAAATTACTTTCAAACTATAAATGAGGCGCAAAATGGTCATTCCTTTCATGACCGTTTTGTGCCTGTAAGCGCGGCAGAAAGGGATGACCATTCATATGGGATGGCTGAAACGGCTCTTCGGCGGAGAGAAGGGTTCCACGGATCATTGGGCCCCGCCGCCCCGCGCCGCCCGCTCGGCTGCGGCGGACGCGCCCCGGCCCTTCGGCTATAAGCGCTGCTGGCTGGCCCTGCGCTGTCCGTCGCCGGAGGAGGCCGCCGCCTGGGGTGTGGATCCCCTTTTCCGGGAAAAGACCTACCCGCCGGGGGTGGGCCTGGTCTGCGCCGCGCGCATTTGATTACTCAAAGCCGCCCGCAACAGCGGCGGCGAAGGGAGCTTCAATGGGTAAACGTGTACTGGTCGCGGTGATTTTCGTCCCCGTGATTTTCCTTGTCATCTATGTCTGTCCGCCCATCTGCCTGCCCATTGCGGTGGCGGTGCTGTCCATGATCGCGGTGCACGAGGCGCTGTGGTCCACGGGCTTCGTCAAGCACGCCCGGATCTCCGGCTACTCCATCCTGCTGGCGGGCGTGATCCCCTTCTGGGTGTACTACGACGGGCGGCCCCTGCCCGCGCTGTGCGGGCTGTTCGTCTACGTGATGCTGCTGTTCTGCGAGGCCATCGCCAGCCACAAGCAGGTGACCCTGGAGAAGATGGGCGGGGCGTTCTTCCTCTCGGTGATGATCCCCTTCTTCCTGTCCTCCTTCCTGCGCATCCGGCTGATGGAGCTGTGGCCCTACCTGGTTCTGCTGCCCTTCATCGCCGCCTTCCTCAGCGACGCCTTCGCCCTCTTCGCCGGGATGCTCTTCGGCAGGCACAAGCTGGCCCCCGAGCTCTCCCCCAAGAAGACGGTGGAGGGGGCGGTGGGCGGCCTCTTTGGGGCGGTGGCGTTCCTGCTAATCTACGGGGCCATCCTCCAGTTCGGGTTCCAGATGCAGGTCAATTACGCGCTTTTGGCCCTCTACGGGCTGCTGGGCAGCGTCCTGGCCCAGTTGGGCGACCTGTCCTTCTCCTATATCAAGCGGGAGTACGGCATCAAGGATTTCGGCAACATCTTCCCCGGCCACGGCGGGGTGCTGGACCGCTTCGACAGCGTGATCTTCTGCGCCCCCCTGATCGAGCTGCTGATCCGCTTCCTGCCGGCCATCGGAATTGGAGGCTGATATGAGTAATATGATCTCCCTTTTGGGATCCACAGGCTCTATCGGGCGGCAATCATTGGACGTGATTGCCGCCTGCGGCATGTCCGTGGCCGCGCTGACGGCCAACCGGGACGTATCGCGCATGGAGGCGCAGTGCCGGGCCTTCCGGCCCGCCCTGGCCGTGATGATGGACGAACGGGCCGCCGCAGATTTGAAGGTGCGCCTTTCGGACACGGACGTCCGGGTGGCCTCCGGGCCGGAGGGCCTGGAGGAGGCCGCCACGCTGGAGGGGGCCGACACGGTGATCACCGCCGTGGTGGGCATGGTGGGCCTCAAGCCCACCCTGGCCGCCATCCGCTCGGGCAAGCGCATCGCCCTGGCCAACAAGGAGACCCTGGTGTGCGCCGGGGAGCTGGTGATGGACGCGGCGGACGCCTGCGGCGCGGAGATCGTGCCCGTGGACTCGGAGCACTCCGCCATCTTCCAGTGCCTCCAGGGCTGCCGGGACAGGGGGGAGGTCAGGCGCCTGATCCTCACCGCCTCGGGCGGGCCCTTCTACGGGTACACCGCCGGGCAGCTGGAGCGGGTGACCCTGGAACAGGCCCTGAAGCACCCCAACTGGTCCATGGGGGCCAAGATCACCGTGGACTCGGCCACCCTGATGAACAAGGGGCTGGAGTTCATCGAGGCCATGCGCCTCTACCGCCTGCCCCCTGAGAAAATTTCCATCGTGGTCCACCGGGAGAGTATAGTTCACTCGCTGGTGGAATACTGTGATCATGCCGTACTCGCGCAGCTGGGCGTGCCCGATATGCGCCTGCCCATCCAGTACGCCCTGACCTGGCCCGCCCGCACGCAGGCCGTGGCGGAGGCGCTGGATCTGCTGTCCTGCCCGCCCCTGACCTTCGTCCGGCCCGACTATGAAACCTTCCGCTGCCTCTCCCTGGCGCTGGAGGCCGCCCGCGCGGGCGGCACGGCCACGGCGGCGCTCAACGGGGCCAACGAGGCGGCGGTGGGCCTCTTCCTGACGGGGAAGATCTCCTTTGCGGAGATTGCCCGGCGGGTGGAGGGGGCCATAGCCAACCTGCCCGCGGTACAGCGGCCCGATCTGGACGCCGTGCTGGCGGCCGACGCCGCCGCACGGGAGGCCGTCCTATCCCTGTAAGGGGCGGCTGTGCCGCCCCGCCGAAAAAGGAGAAACCTCAATGACCATTGTTTACATCCTGATTGCGATCCTGATGTTCGGCGTGCTCATCGCCGTCCACGAGTTTGGGCACTTTATCGTCGCCAAGCTCCTGGGCGTGCGGGTGAACGAGTTCGCCATCGGCATGGGCCCCCAGCTCTTCTCCCGGCAGAAGGGGGAGACGGTGTACTCCCTGCGGGCCTTCCCCATCGGCGGCTTCTGCGCCATGGAGGGGGAGGAGGAGAAGTCCAGCGACCCCAGGGCGTTCAGCAACAAGCCGGCCTGGAAGAAGTTCCTCATCCTGGTGGCCGGGGCGTTCATGAACTTCGTCGTGGGCGTGCTGCTGATCCTGGTGCTCTTCTCCCAAAACGAGGCCATCTACACCCCGGTGGTCAGCAGCTTTGCCGACGGCTTCCCCCTCCAGGGGGAGCAGGGGCTGCTGCCCGGCGACCGGATTGTGCGCATCGACGGCCACCGCGTGCTGGTGTACGACGACGTGACCATGTTCTTCTCCCGCGCGGGCAGCGACGGGATGGACCTGGAGATTGAGCGGGACGGGCGGCGGCTTACCCTGGAGAACCTGCCCCTGGCGCCCAGGGAGTACACGGACGACGGGCAGACCGTGGTGCGCTACGGCATCAACTTCACCGTGGAGCCCGCCACCCTGGGGGCCTCCCTGCGCAACGGCCTCTACCAGTCGGTGGACTTCGTGCGCCTGGTGTGGATCAGCCTGGGCGACCTTATCACGGGCGCGGTGGGCGTGAAGGACATGTCGGGGCCGGTGGGCATCGTGGCGGCCATGAAGGACATGGGCGAGGCGGGGGCCGAGGCCGCGGGCGCCGCGGGTGCCCTGGCCAACATCCTCTACTTCACGGCCTTTATCGCCATCAACCTGGCGGTGATGAACCTGCTGCCCATTCCGGCGCTGGACGGCGGTCAGATCCTGTTCCTGATCGTCAACGGGATCTGGCACTTCTTCACCCGCAAGCGCATTGACGACAAGTACCTGGCCTATGTGAATATGGCGGGCTTCTTCTGCCTCATCGCTCTGATGGTGGTGGTGGCCTTCAACGACGTGATAAAGCTGGTGAGGTAGCCATGACAAAACAGATCCTGGTGGGCGGCGTCCCCGTGGGCGGGGGCGCCCCGGTCACCATTCAGTCCATGACCAACACCCGCACCGACGACGCGGCGGCCACGGCGGAGCAGATCTTGAAGCTGGAGGCCGCCGGGTGCCAAATCGTCCGGGTGGCGGTGCCCGACATGGCCGCCGCCCACGCGGTGGGGGCCATCAAGGAGCGCATCCACATCCCCCTGGTGGTGGACATCCACTTCGACTACCGGCTGGCGCTGGAGTCGGTGGCCGCCGGGTGCGACAAGGTGCGCATCAACCCGGGCAACATCGGGGACGAGAGCCGGGTGAAGGCGGTGGCGGCGGCTTGCCGGGCCAAAAACATCCCCATCCGCATCGGCGTCAACGGCGGATCGCTGGAGAAGCCCATTCTGGCCAGGTACGGCGGGGTGACCCCCCAGGCCATGGTGGACTCGGCCTTCGGGCACATCGCGCTGCTGCACAAATATGACTTCGACGACATCTGCGTGTCGCTCAAGTCCTCCAACGTGGCCACCACCATGGCGGCCTACCGGCTCATGAGCGAGCAGAGCGATTACCCCCTCCACCTGGGGGTGACCGAGACGGGCACGCCCCGCATGGGGGTGCTCAAGTCCGCCGTGGGCATCGGGGGCCTGCTGGCCATGGGCGTGGGGGACACCGTGCGGGTCTCCCTCTCCGCCGACCCGGTGGAGGAGGTCTACGCCGCCCGGGACATCCTCAAGGCCGCCGGCGTGCGGCGGGAGGGACCGGAGCTCATCTCCTGCCCCACCTGCGGACGCACCCGCATCGACCTCATCGCCCTGGCCAATGAGGTGGAGGCCCGGCTGGCCGCGGTCACCAAGCCCATCACCGTGGCGGTGATGGGGTGCGTGGTCAACGGCCCCGGCGAGGCCTCCGCCGCCGACGTGGGCATCGCGGGCGGGGACGGCGTGGGCCTGCTGTTCCGCCGGGGGGAGATCGTGAAGAAGGTCCCCCAGGACGCGCTGGTGGACGAGCTGTTCCGGCTCATCGAGGCGTTATAACTACTTAGGAGCGTTTTACATATGCCTGAGCAAAAGATACCCTTCCTCAATCTGTTCTCCGCCTGGCGGCCGGAGGCCGACCTCCTGCCGGTGGCGGGGGCCTGCCAGGTGACCGCCGCGGTCATCGACAAGGCCGCCCGCTCCCTGCGGGCGGAGGTGGAGTGCGCCCTCGTGCCGGGGGCGGAGCTGCGCGCGCGGCTGGAGCGCAGCCTGGCCGCCGCCTACCGGATGGAGCGCGTGGAGCTGAACCTGCACGCCCCCGCGGCCCCTGCACCCGTTCCGCCGCCCATCCCCGTGGCAGGCGCAGCCCCGCCGCCGGCGGAGCCGGAGATGGACGACGCCTTCAAAAGGACGGAGGAGATCCGCCGCCAGGCCCTGAAAAACCTCAAGCTGGCCCGTCCCAAGGAGAAGAAGAAGGACGGGCCCAGGAAGAAGCTGATCTTCGGCCAGCACGAGATCCGCAAGGAGCCCATCCCCATGTCCGCGCTGGAGCTGGATTTGGGCACGGTGGTGGTGGAGGGCGACGTGTTCGCCATGGATCACAAGGAGCTCAAAAAGCGGGGGGCCTGGGTGGTCAACTTCGACATGACCGACTACACCGGCTCGGTGCGCATCAACAAGTTCTTCCCCGGCGACGAGGCCAAGCCCATCGTGGAGGGGGTCAAGAAGAACATGCACCTGCTGGTGCAGGGCCGGCTGAACATCGACCGCTTCACCGGCGACATGGTGCTGGAGCCCTACGCCATCATGGAGGGGAGCAAGCCCCAGAAGACCGACGACGCGCCCGAGAAGCGGGTGGAGCTGCACCTGCACACCACCATGTCCGCCATGGACGCGCTGACCCAGGTCAGCCCCAAGCTGGGGCCGGACAAGAACGTGGTCAGGCGTGCGGAGGCCTGGGGCCACCGGGCCATCGCCATCACCGACCACGGCGTGGCCCAGTCCTTCCCGGACGCGTGGCACTCGGCCAAGAACATCAAGATCCTCTACGGCGTGGAGGCCTACTACATCAACGACGTGGACGACCGGGTGGTGGTCCACGGGGAGGCGGAGCAGGACTTCCACGGCGAGATCGTCTGCTTCGACATCGAGACCACCGGCCTGGACCGGCGGCGGGACGTGATCACAGAGATTGGCGCGGTGGTGCTGCGGGACGGGGAGGTGGCCGAGACCTTCAACACCTTTGCCGACCCGGTCCGCCCCCTGAGCCGGGAGATTATCGAGCTGACCGGCATCACCGACGAGATGCTCCGGGGTGCCCCCTCCCAGGCCGAGGCCATCGCCGCTTTTCTGGACTTCGCCGCGGGCCGCCCCCTGGCCGCCCACAACGCGGAGTTCGACATGGGCTTTATCGCCGAGGGATGCCGCCGCATGGGCCGACCCTTCGACAGCACCAGCCTGGACAGCCTGATCCTGGCCCAGAACCTGCTGCCCGATCTGGGCAAATACAAGCTGGACATCGTGGCCGAGCGGCTCAACCTGCCCGCCTTCAACCATCACCGGGCCAGCGACGACGCGGCCACCGTGGCCTACATGCTGGTGCCCTTCTTCAAAATGCTGGAGGACCTGGGGGTGCACAGCCTCCAGGCCATCAACCCGGCCATGACCAAGGTCCGTGGCGGCGGCAAGGCCCGGCGGCAGCCCAAGCACCTCATTGTGCTGGCCAAAAACCAGCTGGGCCTGCGCAACCTCTACAAGCTCATCTCCTACGCCCACCTGGACCACTTCAAGCGCTACCCCATCATGCCCAAGAGCGTCATCAACCAGCACCGGGAGGGGCTGATCCTGGGCTCCGCCTGCGAGGCGGGGGAGCTCTTTGAGGCGGTGAGCAAGCGTAAGGACTGGAATGAGCTCAAGCGCATCGCCTCCTGGTACGACTTTTTGGAGATCCAGCCCCTGTGCAACAACGCCTTTATGCTGCGTAAGGGCATCGTCCAGTCCCAGGAGGAGCTGCGGGACTTCAACCGCACCATCGTGGCGCTGGGCAAGGAGCTGGACAAGCCAGTGTGCGCCACCGGCGACGTGCACTTCCTGGACCCGGAGGACGAGATTTACCGCCACATCCTGCTGGCCACCAAGGGCTTTGACGACGCGGACTCCGAGCTGCCCATCTACTTCAAGACCACTACGGAGATGCTGCAGGAGTTCTCCTACCTGGGCAGGGAGGACTGCTACAACGTGGTGGTGCGCAACACCAACCTGGTGGCGGACTGGTGCGAGCAGGTGGAGCCCCTGCCGAAGGGCCTCTTCGCCCCCAAGCTGGAGGACTCGGACGGGGAGCTCAAGCGCCTGGTGTGGGGGAAAGCGAAGGCCCTTTACGGCGAGGAGCCGCCCCAGATCGTGGTGGACCGCATCAACGCGGAGCTGAACGACATCATCAAATGCAAATACGACGTAATCTACATGTCGGCCCAGAAGCTGGTGCAGGACTCCCTGGAGCACGGCTACCTGGTGGGCTCCCGGGGCTCTGTGGGCTCCTCTCTGGTGGCCTTCATGTCGGGCATCACGGAGGTCAACTCCCTGCCGCCCCACTACCGCTGCCCCGCGTGCAAGCACACCGACTTCGACTACGCCCAGGACCCGGCCCACCCCTTTGGCTGCGGCGCGGACATGCCGGACGCGGTGTGCCCCGTGTGCGGGGCGCAGTACGCCAAGGACGGCTTCAACATCCCCTTCGAGACCTTCCTGGGCTTCGGCGGCGACAAGGTGCCCGACATCGATTTGAACTTCTCGGGCGAGTACCAGGCCAAGTCCCACCGCTATACCTTCGAGCTCTTCGGGGAGAGCCACGTATTCCGGGCGGGCACCATCGGCACCGTGGCGGAAAAGACCGCCTTCGGCTACGTGAAAAAGTACCTGGATGAGCGGGCCATGAAGGTCAGCCGGGCGGAGGAAAACCGCCTGGCCCAGGGCTGCACGGGGGTCAAGCGCACCACAGGCCAGCACCCCGGCGGCATGGTGGTCATCCCCCAGAACCGGGAGATCTACGACTTCTGCCCGGTGCAGCACCCCGCCGACGACACGGGCACGGACATTGTGACGACCCATTTCGAATACCACTCCATGGAGTCCAACCTCCTGAAGCTGGATATGCTGGGGCACGACGATCCCACCATGATCCGCATGCTGGAGGATCTGACCGGCGTGAACGCCCGGGAGATCCCGCTGGACGACCCGGACACCATGAGCCTGTTCACCACCTCGGAGAAGATGGGCTTCGTGGACGACAAGATCCTGGGGCCCACCGGCGCGGTGGCCATCCCGGAGTTCGGCACCTCCTTTGTCCGGGGTATGCTGGTGGATACCCAGCCCCACGAGTTCGATATTCTGGTGCGGCTGTCCGGCTTCTCCCACGGCACCGACGTGTGGCTGGGCAACGCCAAGGATCTCATCGTCGACCAGGGTATCCCCGTCGGGCAGGCCATCGGCTGCCGCGACGACATTATGCTCTTCCTCATCTCCTGCGGTATGCCGGAGAAGCGGGCGTTCAAGATCATGGAGGCCGTGCGGAAGGGCAGGGGCCTGCCCGAGGGGGCGGAGGAGGAGATGGTGGCCGCCGGGGTGCCCGGCTGGTATATCGGCTCCTGCAAAAAGATCAAATACCTCTTCCCCAAGGCCCACGCCGTGGCCTACGTGATGATGGCCTTCCGCATCGCCTGGTTCAAGGTGCACCGGCCCCTGGCCTTCTACGCCGCCTATTTCTCCATCCGGGCCAAGGCCTTCGACGAGACCTGCATGTGCCGGGGTATGGAGACCGTGCAGAAGAAGATGAAGGAGATTAGGGCCAAGGACAAGGCGGCCACCGCCGTGGAGCAGGACATGCTGGTCACCCTGGAGGTGTGCTACGAGTTCTACCTGCGGGGCTTCACCTTCCGGCCGGTGGATCTCTACCAGTCCCACGCCACCCTGTTCCAGATGGACGAGGAGGCGGGGACCCTCATGCCGCCCTTCTCCGCCATACCAGGCCTGGGGGAGACGGCGGCCTGGTCCATCATGGAGCAGCGGGAGGGCAAGCATTTCATCTCCATCGAGGAGTTCTCCGCCGCCTGCCCCAAGGTGTCCAAAACCCATATCGAGCAGCTCAAGGCCGCCGGGGCGCTGGACGGCATGCCGGATACCAGCCAGATTACTTTATTTTAGGAGGAATTATTATGTTGGATCAAAAGGTCGCGCAGCTTATCAATGGGCAGATCAACAAGGAGCTCTACTCCGCCTACCTGTACCTGGACTTTTCCGTCTACTACGAGGAGCTGGGCCTGAGCGGCTTTGCCAACTGGTACAACGTCCAGGCCCAGGAGGAGCGGGATCACGCCATGCTCTTCCTGAAATACCTGCAGAACAGCGGCGGAAAAGTGACTCTGGAGGCGGTGGACGCCCCCGCCGTGAAGCCGGGCAGCGCCGCGGCGGTGCTGGACGAGGGGCTGAAGCACGAGCAGTACGTCACCGCCCTGATCCACGCCATCTACGACGCGGCCTACACGGTGAAGGACTTCCGCACCATGCAGTTCCTGGACTGGTTCGTGAAGGAGCAGGGCGAGGAGGAGAAAAACGCCGAGGACCTCATCAAGAAGATGGCCCTCTTCGGCGGCGACGCCAAGGGCCTTTATATGCTGGACGCCGAGCTGGCCGCGCGGGTGTACACCGCGCCCTCGCTGGTGCTGTAAGGAAAAACGCGGACGGCGCGGCCCTGTGCCGTCCCGTCCGCCGTTTTATAGGGGGGCGCTGTTCGGGCAGCCCGGCCCGCTTCCCCTTGACAAACGGTTTTTGATGTAGTATATTAGCGTGGTAAAGCGTTAAAGTAAATGAGGGAAGCCAATGAAATACGCCATCAACACGCCCGAGGGCACCCGGGATCTCCTCTTCGCCGAGTGCCGGGACCGCAGGCGGGTGCAGGCCGCGCTGACCGGCCTCTTCCGCCGCCGGGGCTACGCCGAGGTCTCCACCCCCGAGGTGGAGTTCTACGACATCTTCCTCCAGTCGGGCAACCCCATGCCCCAGGAGGCCATGCTCAAGATCATCGACCGCAGCGGCAAGATTATGGTCATGCGGCCCGACTGCACCACCCCCATCGCCCGGGTGGCGGCCACCAAGCTGCGCGCCATGACGCTGCCCCAGCGGCTGTACTACCAGCAGACCGTCTTCCGCTCCGGCGCGGAGCACCGGGGGGGCAGCAGCGAGATCGCCCAGTGCGGCGTGGAGCTGCTGGGCGCCGCCGGGGCCAAGGCCGACCTGGAGATGGTGGCCATGGCGGTGGACACCCTGCGGGAGAGCGGCGTGGAGGGCTTCCATGTGGAGCTGGGCCACGCGGGCTTCTTCCGGGATCTGGCCGTCCGGATGGACCTGGACGGCGAGGTTAACGAGCGTATGCGCCTGCTCATCGAGGGCAAGAACTTCGCGGCCCTGAACGACCTGCTGGAGCCCTACGCGGGGCGGCCCGCCTGCGCGGCCCTCAAGCGGCTCTCCCGCCTCTTCGGCGGGGTGGAGGTGCTGGACGAGGCCGAGGCCCTGGCCGGGGAGAACGAGGCGGTCGCTTACCTGCGCGCCCTGTACGGCGAGCTGTCCGCCGCCGGCTACGGCGGGGCGGTCCGCTTCGACCTGGGCATGGTCCACCAGATCGACTACTACACCGGCGTGGTATTCCGGGGCTACGTGGAGGGGGCGGGGGCCCCTGTGCTCTCCGGCGGGCGGTACGACAAGCTGTGCGAGGCCTTCGGCCGCCCCGCCCCCGCCACCGGCTTCGCCGTGGACGTGGACGCGGTGGCGGGCTGCCTGCCCACGGAGGAGCCCCAGTGCGTGGGCACCCTGATCCACTTCGGCCCCGGCGGGCTGGCCCGGGCCCTCAGGGCCGTGGACGGGCGGGTGGCCGGCTCCTGCGAGATCTCCCCCTGCGCCACGCTGGAGGCCACCCTGGCCCTGGCGCGGGAGAAGGGGGCCTGCTCCGTGCTGGTGCTGGAGGAGGACGGGGAGAGGATGGTAAGTGTATGACGGTGAACACAAACCGAATGCGTATCGCCCTGACCAAGGGGCGCCTGCAGGACCGGAGCGTGGAGCTCTTCGAGGCCATGGGCCTGGACTGCGCCCCCATCCGGGAGCCGGGCCGCCGCCTGATCCACAGCCTGCCCAACTACCCGCTGGACGCGGTGCTGGCCAAGGCCCCGGACGTGATCACCTACGTGGAGCACGGGGTGTGTGACCTGGGCATCGTGGGCAAGGACACCATCATGGAGCAGGGCAAGTCCTTTTACGAGGTGCTGGATCTGGGCTTCGGCAAGTGCCGCTTCGCCCTGGCGGTGAAGCAGGGGGCCGACTTCTACGGCACCTACCGCACCCGGCGCATCGCCACCAAATACCCCAACGTGGCCCGGGGCTTCTTCGCGGGCAAGGGCATGGACGTGGACATCATCAAAATTGAGGGCTCGGTGGAGCTGGCCCCCATCCTGGACCTGGCCGACGCCATCGTGGACATCGTGGAGACCGGGGCCACCCTGCGGGAAAACGGCCTGGTGCCCATCGAGGACGTGGCGCAGGTGAGCGCCCGCCTCATCGTGAATACCGCCGCCATGAAGCTGCACAAGGCGGAGATCGAGGACTTTATCGCCCGGTGTGAGGCGGAATTGGAGGCGCGGGCATGATTCAGATTGTAAAAGCGGACGGCGTACAGGAGCGGGCGGTCATCGCCGCCATGCGCGCCCGTGCGGCCAGCGCCAACACGGAAATTGAGCTGGCCGTCTCCGCCGTGATGCAGAATGTAAAGGAAAAAGGCCTTGCAGCGGTGGAGGACTACTCCCGCCGCTTCGACGGCAAGATGCCCTATGAGATCGGCCCCGAAAAGCTGGAGGCGGCCTATGCCGCCTGTCCCCGGCCGCTGATCGCGGCCATGGAGCGCTCGGCGGCCAACATCCGGGACTACAATGAGCGCCTGCTGGCGAAGAGCATGGAGTGGACCTCCCCCGACGGGGGCCGGGTGGGCCGCATCGTCCGGGGCCTGACCCGGGTGGGCATCTACGTGCCCGGCGGCACGGCGGCCTACCCCTCCTCGGTACTGATGAACGCGGTGCCCGCCAAGGTGGCCGGGGTGGAGGAGATCGTCATGGTCACACCCCCCACGGAGCACCTGAACGATGCGGTGCTGGCCGCAGCCAAAATCGCCGGGGTGGACCGGGTGATCGCCGTGGGCGGCGCCCAGGCGGTGGCCGCGCTGACCTACGGCGCGGGCTTCATCCCCCGGGTGGATAAGCTGGTGGGGCCGGGCAACGCCTACGTGGCGGCGGCCAAGCGTATGGCCTACGGCGCGCTGGACATCGACATGGTGGCCGGGCCCTCCGAGGTGCTGGTCATCGCCGACGGCTCCGCCAACCCCAAATTTGTGGCCGCCGACCTGCTCAGCCAGGCCGAGCACGACAAGCTGGCCTCCTCCGTACTGCTCACCACCAGCATGGAGCTGGCCAAGGCGGTGGACGGGGAGATCGTCCGCCAGACGGGCTACCTCAGCCGCAGCGAGATTATGGAGTGCTCCCTCCGGGACTTCGGCTGCGCCATCGTGTGCGATACCCTGGACGGGGCGGCGGAACTGGCCAACGAGATCGCCCCGGAGCACCTGGAGATCGTCACCGGGGACCCCCGGGCCCTGCTGCCGCGGATCAAAAATGCGGGGGCGGTGTTCCTGGGCGAGTGGTCGCCCGAGCCCCTGGGGGACTACCTGGCGGGGCCCAACCATGTGCTGCCCACCTCGGGCACCGCCCGCTTCTTCTCGCCCCTGTCGGTGGACAGCTTCCTGAAAACCATGAGCGTGGTGGAGTACGGACGGGACGACCTGGAGCCCATCCACGGACAGGTGGTCGCCATGGCGGAGGCCGAGCGGCTCACCGCCCACGCCAACTCCATCCGCGTACGCTTTGGGGAGGACTGAGTATGGCACGAAGTTCCAATATTTCCCGGGAAACCAAGGAGACCAAGATCTATGTTTCCCTCACCCTGGAGGGCGGCTCGGTTCAGGTCGGCACCGGCATCGGCTTCTTCGATCACATGCTCACCGCCCTGGCCTTTTACGCGGGCTTCGGGCTGGAGGTGCGGGCCCAGGGGGATCTGCACGTGGACGGCCACCACACAGTGGAGGATGTGGGCATCGTGCTGGGCCAGGCCCTGCGGGAGGCCCTGGGGGACAAGCGGGGCATCCGCCGCTTCGCCTCGGCCTGCGTGCCTATGGACGAGGCGCTTTGCTTCACCGCCCTGGACTGCTCGGGCCGGGCCTTCCTGGTCTTTGACGCTCAGATGCCCCAGAGCGTAATCGGGGGGTACGATTCCTGCCTCACGGAGGAGTTTATGCGCGCGCTGGCCATGAACGCGGGGCTCACCCTGCACCAGCGCTGCCTGTACGGCAAAAACGCCCACCATATCACCGAGGGCCTGTTCAAGTCCCTGGGCATCGCCCTCAAGGACGCGGTGCGGCAGGAGGGGGAGGGCGTGACCTCCACCAAAGGGGTGTTGTAGCGTGGGTTACACTGCAATCGTGGATTACGGCGTGGGAAACCTGAAAAGCGTCACCAACGCCATGAAGCACCTGGGTCTGGAGACCCGCATCACGGGCCGTGCGGAGGAGCTGGAGCGCGCCGACGCCATCATCCTGCCCGGCGTGGGGGCCTTCCCCGACGCGGCGGAGCGGCTGCGGGCCCCCGGCCTGGACAAGCTGCTGGCGGAGCAGGCGGAAAAGAAGCCCATCCTGGGCATCTGCCTGGGCATGCAGCTCCTTTTTGACACGGGGGAGGAGGTGCGGCCCTGTAAAGGCTTAGGGCTTGTCCCCGGCAGCGTGCGGAAAATCGCCACCGGGCGCAAGCTGCCCCACATCGGCTGGAACAGCCTGCGCTTTCCCAACCCCTCGCCCCTCTTCGCGGGGCTGGAGGAGGGGTGCTGCGTCTACTTCGTCCACTCCTTCTGCGCCGTGGCGGACCGGGAGCAGGACGTGATTGCCGTAACGGACTACGGCGTGCCCGTGGTGGCCGCGGTGGGGCGGGGCAACGTGTACGGCTGCCAGTTCCACCCGGAGAAGAGCGGCGAGGTGGGGCTTCAGATTTTGAAGAACTTCGGAGGGCTGAACCGATGATCCTGCTGCCGGCCATCGATCTGAAAGACTGTAAGGTTGTACGCCTTTACAAAGGCGACTTTGACACGGTGCACCAGGTGGCCGACGATTCAAAGGCCACCGCCGCCGCCTTCCGGGCCGCCGGAGCCCGCTGGCTCCACACGGTGGACCTGGACGGGGCCAGGAGCGGGGTGCGGAAGAACGGGGCCGTGGTGGCCGAGCTCGCCGCCGCGTCCGGGCTCAAGGTGGAGCTGGGGGGCGGTATGCGCTCCATGGCCGACCTGGCGTGGGCCGACGCCGCCGGGGTGGAGCGGATGGTCATCGGCTCCGCCGCGGTTACCGACCGGGATTTTGTGCGCGCCGCCGTGGCCAGGTACGGCGCAAGGATCGCCGTGGGCATCGACACCCTGGACGGCATCGTAAAGACTGCCGGGTGGACCCGATCCTCCGGCCTGGACTACCTGGCGTTTGCCCGTGAGATGGAGGAACTCGGTGTAAAGGTTATTATCTTTACGGATATTGCCACCGACGGCACGCTGACCGGGCCGTCCTATGAGCGCCTGGCGGCGCTCCAAGGGGCGGTTTCCTGCGGCATCGTGGCCTCCGGGGGCGTGACAGACCTGGACGACGTGAAGCGCCTGCGGGACATGGGCCTGTACGGGGCCATCGTGGGCAAGGCATACTACGCCGGGACGCTGGATCTGGCGCAGGCGGTAAGGGAGGCGGGTGGGCCGTGTTAGCCAAACGCATCATCCCCTGCCTGGACGTGCGGGACGGCCGGGTGGTCAAGGGGGTCAACTTTGTCCATATCCGTGACGCGGGCGACCCGGTGGAGCTGGCGAAATTTTACTCCGACGCCGGGGCGGACGAGATCGTCTTTTTGGACATCACCGCCACCAGCGACGGCCGCGCCACCGTGGCCGACGTGGTGGAGCGCACGGCGGAGCAGGTCTTTGTGCCCCTCACCGTGGGGGGCGGCATCCGCACACTGGAGGATTTTCAGCAGCTCCTGCGGGCGGGTGCGGACAAGATCTCGGTAAACTCGGCCGCCGTGGCCGACCCCACCCTTATCTCCCGTGCCGCCGCACGCTTCGGCAGCCAGTGCGTGGTGCTGGCGGTGGACGCCCGCGCCCGGGGGGACGGGGGCTGGGAGGTGGTGGTCCACGGGGGCCGCAAGCCCACGGGGCTGGACCTGCTGGACTGGGTGCGGGAGGGCGAGCGCCGGGGGGCGGGGGAGATCCTGCTCACCTCCATGGACGCCGACGGCACCAAGGCGGGCTTCGACTTGGCCATGACGCGGGCGGTGACGGGAGCCGTGGGCGTCCCGGTCATCGCCTCCGGCGGCTGCGGCGGCCTGGAGCACTTCGCCCAGGTCTTCCGGGAGGCGGACGCCGACGCGGCCCTGGCGGCCTCCCTCTTCCACTTCGGGGAGCTGAGCGTGGGCCGGGTAAAGGCGTATCTGCGGGATCAGGGCATCCCGGTGAGGTAAGTATGGAATTTGATTTGAATTTGCTCTTTCAAAAATCGGAGCTGATCCCCGTGATTATCCAGCACGCCGGGACGGGGGAGGTGCTGATGCTGGGCTTTACCAACCGGGAGGCGGCGGAGCTGACCCTCAGCACGAAAACCGCCTGGTTCTGGAGCCGCAGCAGGCAGAAGCTGTGGAACAAGGGGGAGAGTTCCGGCCATTTCCTGCACGTGAAGCGGGTGGTCACCGACTGCGACACCGACACCCTGCTCTACTTCTGCATCCCCGACGGCCCCACCTGCCACACCGGGGCCCAAAGCTGCTTTTTCAAAGTCATTATGGAGGAAGCTTAGATGGACGACAAGGTACTCAAGGGCCTCTACCAGGTGATCCTGGACCGGCGGGCCAACCCCCAGGAGGGCTCCTACACCTGCTACCTCTTCGACAAGGGGCTGGATAAGATCCTCAAGAAGGTGGGCGAGGAGTGCAGCGAGACCATTATCGCCGCCAAAAACGGCGTGCAGGGGGACACGGTGGGGGAGATCTCCGACCTTATCTACCATCTGCTGGTGATGATGGCGCAGCAGAATATCCCCCTGGACGCGGTGCTGGAGGAGCTGGAGCGCCGCAGCGCCAAGATCGGCAACCTCAAGCAGATGCACCAGACCGACAGGGAAAGCTGAAAAACTAGATAAACGGAATTCGGCACGCAAGATGCAATCACCGTTGCTGCAGCTTAGGCGGATAAGGCGGGCGATGGTGGACGGGCGATTCATGAATCGCCCCTACGGGTGCCAAGCGCTGTATGGGGCATGGCAGTACGAGCGGCTTTTTAGGCAGTCCTTGAATAGCAACTACTCCCAAGTTTGGGCGGGTCATGTGCCGCAGGGGCGGCAGCCCTATTCGCCTCAAGTGCCAGGCCGAACCGAGCCCTGAGCGCTTTCAGGTTTTACAGGTTACCTGAACCGCACCGCCGCGGGGCCCCTGGGTCTAGGGCCGAAGCCCTGGTTGTTTCTTCCCGGGGTTCTTTGCAACCAAAGAATCCCGCCGCCGGAGGCCGGGCCTCCGAAAAAGAGACGGATTGCCACGGGCCTGCGGCCCTCGCAATGACACGCCGCTTTATCCGCCGTAGGCGCATACCTTATGCAAGCGTCCTTTTCCGGGCTTGTGCCCAAAATCCTTATGGTATAATTTTTCGACAGGAGGAAACCGGGCCGGGCTTTTGATAAGCCCGGCCCGGTTTCAGGTTGTCCGCCCCGCGGCGCTAGAGGGCGGGCGGCTTGTTCAGGGACTCCTCCCGGGTCTGCCAGGGGGTCTGGGCGTAGGTGACGAAGACCGTGTAGAGCCGGGAGAGGGCGTCCCAGGTGTCCTTGTTCACCACGCCGTCGGTGGGCAGATCCGCCGCCTGCTGGATGGTGAGGGTGTTGCGGTGGGATTCGCCGTGGCACACGCCGTCCACCGGGCAGTCCTCGATATTCTCAAGTATCTGGGCCAGGGAGCGGTACATGGCCTGGATAAGGTAGAGGTGTACGCAGGCCTCCCCCGGGTGGATGGTGTAGCAGCGGCTGGGGAAGCCGGTGCAGGGCAGGGGCGGGGCCAGATTGTTGCGCACCCGCTGGAACACCACGGCGATGGCGTCCCAGGTGTCGTTGTTCACCATGCCGGTGACCGGGGGGAAGAACTCCCGCTGAAAGACCATGACGGCCTCCAGCGTGCGCTCGCCGAACACGCCGTCCGGGGTCACCCGTGGAATGGAGGGGTACTGGAAGGAGATCTCCCGCAGCATGGTCTGCAGGCTGAGGACGGGGGTATTGATAAAAAGCGGGGAGCGCATCAGCTATTACCTCCTCTAGTGTCGGCGTCGCCCAGGGAGAGGGGCTGGCCGGGGAACTGGGTGAGCCAGGCGGGCACCTCGTCGTCCAGCTCGGGCCGGTAGGCGGGGGGGATGACGTTGGTGTACTGCGCCACGGTGTCGGTGATGCCGACGTAGATGCGGTAGAGGGCCTCCCAGGTCTGGAGGCCCACCACCCCGTCCTGGGGCAGGCCCGCCATGGCCTGCACGGCCCGCACGGAGCGGGCGGTGGCGGGGCCGTACACCCCGTCGATGGCCACCCAGGGGATGTTGTTGTAGAACTGGGCCACCACCGAGAGCATGTACTGGATGACCTTCACGCCCTCGCCGGTGTCCCCCTCCTGGAGGACCGCGGGGGGCTGCGCGGTGATCTGGCTGTCGTACAGGGTCTGGCCCTGGCTGACCAGCTCCGAGAGGTCCAGTATGCCCACGTAGAGGAAAATCATCTTGTACCAGGTGGCGTTGCCCACCACGCCGTCGGGGGTCAGGTTGAAGATCTGCTGGAACTTGATGACCGCCCGCTCCGTCCCCTCGCCGAACACGCCGTCCACCGGAGTGATTTTGGGTATGGCGGGGTAGTTGCGGGAGATGCGGTTGAGCATGACCTGGATGCGTACCACCAGCTGCCCGCTGTCCCCCCGGCGGATGGGGGAGCCGGGGTAGGAGGCCTGGATGCCCATGACGGGGGCGTTGGTCACCAGCTCGATGTTGTCGCCGTAGTAGTAGCGCAGGATGTCCACGGAGTTCTGCCCCTGCTCGGCCAGGGCCTGGCTGCCCCACTGGGACAGGCCGTCGCAGGTGGAGGTGGTGCCGTTGCAGAACTTGGCGGACAGGGGCTCCACAAAGCCGATGCGCCGTATGTAGGTGTTGAAGAGCTCATCCACCACCTGGCTGATGTTCTCGAAGATGTTGCGGCCCTTGATGAATTTCTGATCGTAGGCGGTGCTGGAGGTGATGTTGAAGTCGTAGCCCCGGCTGGGGTAGTACTCGGTGTACACCCGGTTGAGGGCAAAGGAGATGATGGCCAGAATGTTGGCCCGGACGGCGGCGGGCTCCCAGGTGGGGTAGATCTCGCTGGAGGCCACGTTTTTGACATAGTCGGGGAAGGAGACGGTCACGTTTTCCGCGTAGGAGGAGGGGGGGCCCATATGGACGGTGATAAACTGGGGTACATAGGGGCTTACGGGATTGGTCGCCATGGCGCTTCCTCCTCTCTCACAGGTTTTGCGGCGTGATCTGGACCACCTCCGTCCGGCCCGACGGGTTGGCGAGCTCGGGCAGGGGGATAAGCTCCAGATTCTGAACCGTCTCGGTGCCGGGGAAGATCTGCACGTCCTCCACCTGGATCATCTCGTAGCCCTCGGCCACCGCCCACACGTCGCACAGGGTGAAGGGGTCGGGGGCGCCGGGGGAGGCGCTCTGAGACGGGTCGGGGGTTGCGATGGAGATGGGGGCGGT
The DNA here is from genome assembly GCA_022846095.1 of Oscillospiraceae bacterium. Lineage (NCBI taxonomy): Bacteria > Bacillati > Bacillota > Clostridia > Eubacteriales > Oscillospiraceae > Oscillospiraceae bacterium. The sequence continues at coordinate 1,779,815 of AP025583.1, forward strand.
CTTGCCGTTTTCGTCGGTGACGCGCACGGCGATCAGCACGTGCTTGCCGCTGCCGCTCTTGCGGGTGACGGCCACCGTGGCCCCCTCCACCGGGATAATGGCCCGCGAGGTGTAGACGCGGGCGGTGATGGTGCCAAATGAAGCCAAATTGCACTCCTCCTTTACGCTTCAGTGTATGCATACCCGGCGGGGGCGGTTCCGGGAAGGGGAGGAAAGCGGCCCGAAACCCCGTTAAAAAGTTGACAGAAGGGCATATTTGCGTTAGACTGAACCAGTAAGTCTACGGAGCTTTTTTGAAATCAGGTGTGACAGCTATGAAAAAACAAAAGGTCTCCTCCGCCGTGATCCGACGCCTGCCCAGGTACTACCGCCACCTGTGGGATCTGGAGCAGGCGGGGGTGGTGCGTATCTCCTCCAGCGCCCTGGGCAAGTCCATGGGCCTCACCGCCTCCCAGATTCGGCAGGACCTGTCCTGCTTTGGGGAGTTCGGGCAGCAGGGGTACGGCTATAACGTGGAGAAGCTGCGGGATGAGGTGGCGGACATCCTGGGCATGAACCGGAACCACGCCGCCGTCATTATGGGGGCGGGCAACCTGGGCCGGGCCCTGATGGAGAATTTCCGCTTCGAGCACAGCGGCTTCCGCCTCATCGCCGCCTTCGACGTGGACCCCGCCGTCGTGGGCCGGGAGCTGTCAGGCGTGCCGGTCTACCACGCGGACAGGCTGGAGGAGTACCTGGCCGGCCACCCGGCCAACGTGGGGGTGCTCACCGTGCCCCGGGCGGCGGCCGAGTCCATCGCCGACCGGCTGGTGGCCGCGGGCGTGCGGGGCATCTGGAATTTTACCAATATCGAGCTCAACATCACCCACCCGGGCGTGATGGTGGAGGACGTGCATTTTGCAGACAGCCTGCTTACCCTGAGCTACATGATCTCGGAGGACGCATGAAAAAAATCGCAGTCGTACTGATGGCGGCCCTGATTCTGGTGAGCTGCGGGGCGGTCTACGCCGCCGGCGGAGCGGGATCGGAGACGCTGATCACCCTGAGCTACCTCAACAATACCTATATACCCGACGCGGTGAAGCAGGCGGGGGAGCGGGTGGACGCCAAGACCGCCCAGACCTACCAGACCGCGCTGAACACGCTGGACGCCAAGCAGAACGCCTACCTGGGCGGCAGCGGCGGGGGGGACACGGCCTCCGCCCTGCTGGACAGGCGGGTGAAGCGGGGGGATGCGATCACCCTCACCACCGGCTCCGGGGCGGTGCTGCTGGCCGGCAGCGCCCTGGTGAGCTACTCCGGCGGCGCGGTGGTGGACGTGACCGCCGGCCAGGTGCTCGCCTCCGGCAGCGCCATGGCAGTCAACCGGCGCTGCCTGGCGGCCGAGCAGACAACGGCCGTGATTACCATTACCTCGGACACGGCGGTGATCTCCCTGGAGGGCGCCCCCGTGGTGAACCCCAGCGCCGAGACCGACTACAACGCCCTGGCCGACGCGCTGAAGGCCATGGGTATGTTCAAGGGCACCGACACGGGCTACGGCTCGGGCTACGACCTGGAGAAGGTCCCCACCCGCATCGAGGGTCTGATTATGTTCCTGCGCATGGTGGGGGAGGAGCAGGCCGCCCTGGCCTATACCGGCTCCACCGCCTTCGTGGACGTGCCCGACTGGTGCAGGCGCTATGTGGCCTACGCATACGACAAGGGCTATACCAAGGGGGTGGGCCCCAACGACAAGGGCCAGCCCTGCTTCGGCACGAGCCGGACCATCGGCGCGGGGGAGTACGTCACCTTTATCCTCCGGGCGCTGGGCTACGCCGACAGCGGCGAGAGCCCCGACTTCGCCTGGGACACCGCCCTGGCCCGCGCCGGACAGCTGGGCGTGCTGACGGCGGGGGAGGGGACCCTGTTCTCCGGCAAGACCTTTACCCGGGCCCAGGTGGCCTACCTGTCCTTCTTCACCCTCACCGCCTCCATGAAGGACGGCGGCGGCACCCTGCTGGACCACCTGTCCGCCCTGGGCGCGCTGGACGGCGCTGCGGTGCGCGCGGTCATGGGGAGTGTGCCCGTGGCCCGCATCTGAGAAAACTTTTCTATGGTAAATGGGCCCCCGGACGGGGGCCCATTTTTTGTGCCTGCGCGCACCTCCGGAGCGCGGCGGCATAGTATGAACTGAGACCGGGCCGGGCGGCCGAACGCGCCGCCGCCGGGTTTCTATCTTAGTTCAGGAGGTACTTCATTATGGGGTGCAATAACGGCTGCGGGTTCGGCGGCGGTTGGGGCGGCGGCGGCTGCCTCTGGATTCTGATCATCATCATCGTCATCTGCTGCTGCTGCGGCGGCGGCTGGGGCGGCAATAGCTGCGGGTGCGGCTGCGGCTGCAACAACAACTGCGGCTGCAACAACGGCTGCGGCTGCAACAACAGCGGCTGCTGCTGATTACACAGCGCAGAAAGGGCGGGGCGGAGCATTTGCTCCGCCCCGCTTTTGATGAGATAAAATAAAAAAACCCCACGAAACCGAAGTCTCGTGGGGAAATCCCCCGCTCTGGCCGTGCGGACCCGTTTAAAACCTGCACGTAATGGCAGGTGGGTTGCCTCCATGCCGCTTCCTTGCTTCCAACTTCCGGCCTTTCGGCCGGGAGGCCTGCAATCCACGGCATGAGTGGGGCGTCCCGTTTTAGAGATGTGGGTTTAAAAGAATCCGTCACGCACCGAGCAGGAAGATGCCGGCGCTCTGTCTAAGTTTCTTCCTCGTCCTCAAACAGCGTCTCCATGAACTGCTGGTAAACGAGCTCCAGCTCCTCCTCGCTGTCCAGGGTGGAGAGCTGCTCCTCGCCGTCCACGTCCACCACCTTGAGGATGATAAGGCCGTACTCCTCGTCCAGGTCCACTTCCTCGGTCTGACCGTCCTCGCCGCCCTCTACCGCGGGGAAGAAGGCCATGTAGACCTGGCCGTTGTACTCGATGGTGTCCAGATGCTCCAGCTCGAACTCATTGCCGTCCTCGTCGGTAATGGTGATAAAATCCGCGCCAAACTCTTCGCTCATAGCTGCACCGCGCTTTCCGTCGTTACTGTATCTTTTCTCGGCTTTATTGTACCCCGTAGTACGCGAAAATGCAAGGGTGGGACGTGCCAATTTTTTGTCGAAGCCCTGAAAGTCCAAAAAATGGGTATTTTTAGGGTGGACAAGCCGCCAGATCGTGTTATAATAATGCATACCGTGGAAAAGGGGCTATTGCGCCCTTTTCTACTGCATTCGGAATGATAGAGCACGAAATTCCTCTCCCACGGATTACGGAGGTGTCAATTTGGCGAATACAGCAAATACCGGCGGCGGACGGCGCCGCAGGGGCAGCACGGCGGGGCACGTGGCGGCAATCTTCTTCAAGGTCATCGGCACGCTGGTGCTGGTGGGCATCGTCACCGGCATGATCATGGCCAGCTTTGCCGCCGTCTACATCAAAAACGTGATTATGCCCCAGACCCATATGGAGATCACGGACTACAGCATGAATATGAACCTGACCAGCACCATCTATTACACGGACAAGAGCACCGGGCGGCGGGTGGAGTCCCAGACCCTCCACGGGGAGGAGAACCGGGTGTGGGTGCCCTATGACCAGATCCCGGAGAACCTGGTGAACGCCACCATCGCCATCGAGGACAAGCGCTTCCGGGAGCACAACGGCGTGGACTGGAAGCGCACGGCCTACGGCGTGTTCGTCATGTTCACGGGCAAGAAGATCCAGGGCGGGTCCACCATCACCCAGCAGCTCATCAAGAACCTGACGGAGTACGACGACGTGACCGTCAAGCGCAAAATCCTGGAGATCTTCACCGCCCTGGACTTCGACAGCAACTACTCCAAGGACACGACGATGGAGTGGTACCTCAACTATATCTACCTGGGCGAGGGCTGCAACGGCGTGAGCACCGCCGCGCGCAACTACTTCGGCAAGGATCTGGACCAGCTCACCCTGGCCGAGTGCGCCAGCCTCATCAGCATCACCAACAACCCCTCCATGTACAACCCCCACCGCAACCCGGAAAACAACCTGGAGCGGCGCAACCTGGTGCTCTCCGAGATGAAGGACCAGGGCTATATCACCCAGGAGGAGTACGACAAGGCCGTGGCCGAGCCCCTGAACACCGTGCGCAGCGTGGACGAGGAGGCCCCCACCCAGGTCTTCTCCTGGTACGACGAGCAGGTCATCACCGACGTCATCAACGACCTGGTGGCCCAGAAGGGCATGTCCACCACGGCGGCCACCATCCTGGTCTACTCGGGCGGCCTGGAGATCGACTCCTGCATGGACCCGGCCATCCAGGCCATCGTGGAGGAGATCTACTCCAACCAGGAGAACATGATCCTGCCCTCCAAGAGCGGGCAGAACCTCCAGTCCGCCATTGTCATCGTGGACCCCGACGGCAACATCGTGGCCCTGGCGGGCGCGCTGGGGGAGAAGGAGCGCAACCGCGTCTGGAACTACGCCAGCCGCAGCCAGCGGCAGCCGGGCTCCTCCATCAAGCCCCTGTCGGTCTACGCCCCTGCGCTGGAGATGGGCCTTGTGACCCCCAACAGCGTCTTTGACGACACTCCCGTCCAGGAGCTGAACGGCAGCGCCTGGCCCAGGAACTCCTATCTGAGCTACAAGGGCCGCATGAACGTGTACGACGCCGTGCGCATGTCCTCCAACGCCGTGGCCGTGCGGGTGTTCCAGACCATCGGGGCGGAGGGCTCCTTCCAGTTCATGGAGGACCACTTCCACATCGGACTGGTGGAGAGCCGGGACGGCAGCTCCGACCTGGGCCCCGCCCAGCTGGCCCTGGGCGGCCTGACCGACGGCGTGAGCCCCCGCGACATGGCCACCGCCTACTCGGTTTTCCCCCGCAACGGCAAGTACGTCGCCTCCCGGACCTACACCCAGGTGCGGGATTCCAACGGCAAGGTGCTGCTGGACACCACCGAGCAGAAGCCCGAGTTCGTGCTGAAGGAGTCCACCGTCTGGTATATGAACTATATGCTCCAGTCGGTGGTCAACGGCGGCTCCGGCTCCACCGGCCGTGAGGCCCGGTTCGACGGCATGACCATCGCCGGCAAGACGGGCTCCACCAACTCCAACAACGACCGCTGGTTCGTGGGCTACACGCCCTACTACACCGCCGCCGTCTGGTGCGGCTACGACACGCCCGAGCGCATCAACGCCGGCAACAGCAACCCGTCCGCCGTGCTGTGGAACAAGGTCATGAGCCGGGTGCACGAGGGCCTGGAGAAAAAGGAATTCCCCAAGCCGGAAGGCGTCATCCAGTTCCAGTACTGCATGGACAGCGGCCTGCGGGCTTCTGAGGACTGCGCTTTGGATCCCCGGGGCAGCCGGGTGGCCACCGGGTACTATTTCTCCGAGGACATCCCCGCCGGGTACTGCGACGTGCACAAGAAGGTTGAGGTCTGCACCGCCAGCCCCATCCTCAACGCCGACGGCGCGGCCATCCCCGGCCTGTTCCACCAGGTGGGCGAGTTCTGCCCGCGGGAGGCCATCGAGGGCACCGACATCGTGTCCACCGTACAGGAGATCGCCCTGCTGGACATCGACCGGGAGGGGGTCAGCGGCTCCAAGCCCGCCGCCGACAGCAACTACCTGCTCTCCTTCTGGGAGGCCCAGGGCGTTTGCGACGTGCACACCTCGCCCGTGGAGGTCCCGCCCGCGGAGTACGACCCCTCCACCTTCCGCATCGAGGACCCCTCCACCTGGCCGCCCGTGGAGTACAACCCCCTCTTTGACCCCTATAACCCGGACACCTGGCCGGTGGTGACGCCCACGCCTTCGCCGGAGCCCACCGACCCCAACATCCCCACCGATCCCACCCTGCCGCCGTCGGCGGAGCCCACGCCGTATCCCACGCCGGAGCCCACGCCCTCCGTGCCGCCCACGGCGGCCCCGGAGCCCACGCCCACGCCGGAGCCCACCCCCACGCCGGGCGGCGGAGACGTAATCCTGCCCCCCGAGGCGGAGGGCGCTTAGCGAAGAGAGGCCGGCCCCGAGTGGTTGTGCCGGTATAGATGGTTTAAAGCTAAAGGGACGGCGTGATATGCTTAGGCATATCACGCCGTTTCTTATGGATTGCTCCGATCTATTCCAAAGAAAAAAGGGCTGTCGTCACAGCCCTTTTTCTTTTGCCCTTTTACACGCTCGATATTCGGAGGGCAAGCATCCCCACACGTCTCGAAAGGCCCTTGAAAAATAACTCATTTCCTGGAATCCACAGGCCGCGCCGATACCCGATATTTTCAAATCCGTGCAGGCCAATAGCTCCGCCGCCCTTTGCAGCCGGTAGTTCTTCACATACTGAATAGGCGTCGTCTTTATAATACTCTTGAAACAGCGCAGACACTCGCTTTTGCTGATGGACGCGCTTTTGGCAATTTCGTCTATCGTCATTTCATCAGAGAAGTTGTCTTGAATGTACTTCAGCATCAGTTTCATGCGTTCATTATCCCGCAGGTCTTTTTCCGGCAAAACGGAGCTCTGGGCCGGGCAATGGGTAAATACGTCGAGAAGGAGCGCGGAGAGCGCTGAGCGCATTGCAAATTCGTAGCCAATACTCTCATTTTCTCCGGCGCTCCATGCGCCTTCAATACGCTTGACCGCGTTCATGCCCTCACCGCTTGCGCGGTGCAGGGGGAATAAATCCAACGACTTGTTTTCCATCAACGGAACAAGATACCGCTGCCAAAAGACACTGTCCATGCTCCCGCCGACCAATCTGGGATGAAAGACCACGGCATGGAGTTTACATCCATCTTCACCCGCAGGACAAGCGCTGTGAAGAACCCCGGCGTTGATAAAGAAGCCGTCCCCCGCGGAAAAGGTCAGCTGTTTTGCTCCCGCGGAGACAAGGGCAGACCCCTCCCGGACAACAGCCACCTCCAATTCGTCATGCCAATGCCACGGGACAGGGTGCAGGGCTAAATCATCCTCATAGCAGGCGGCAGGTAAAAGCGCCGTGCCGTGCCGGGTCATCTCCTGCCTTTTCTGGTTTGTCGCGGCATTGCAGTTATGTAAAATCACGGGGCGCCTCCTTTGGCGATTTTGTCCTATAAACTTGGCGTTTAACTTCTATCACTCCGGAAAATCAGACGCTATAATTCTATCATGGACAAAGGAGGAACGCAATATGGCGCATTTGTTATTGGCTGTAATCTATCTTTCGTTTATCAGCTTGGGCTTACCTGATTCTCTGCTGGGAGCGGCATGGCCCTCCATGTTCGGTCAGCTTGGAGTGCCCGTGTCTTATGCCGGGGGGATCTCCATGATTATCGCCGTTGGCACAATTATTTCCAGCTTGCAGAGCGGACGCTTGACAAAAAAGCTGGGGACAGGCAAGGTGACGGCGATCAGTGTGGCCATGACCGCCGCGGCGCTCCTTGGCTTCTCAGCCAGCGGCTCTTTCTGGCAGCTCTGCCTCTGGGCGGTTCCATACGGCCTGGGGGCCGGGAGCGTGGACGCTTCTCTCAATAACTACGTGGCGCTGCACTATGCCAGCCGCCACATGAGCTGGCTTCACTGCATGTGGGGCATAGGGGCGTCCCTGGGGCCCTATGTGATGGGTTACGCGCTGACCGGGGGACAGGGCTGGAATACAGGCTATCGGTACATCGCCATTCTACAGGTTATTTTGACCGCTGTTTTGATTTTCAGCTTGCCCCTTTGGAACAGGCAGACGGAGGACAGCGGCGGGGAAGAGGATAAAAGAGCCCTGACACTCCCGGAGCTTGTAAAAATTCCCGGTGTCAAGGCAGTCATGGTCACGTTCTTTTGCTATTGCGCCGTGGAACAGACTGCCGGCCTCTGGGCGGCCAGCTATCTGGTGCTTCAAAAAGGCCTGCCGGCAGAAACAGCAGCCGGCTTTGCCGGTATGTTCTTTGTCGGTATCACGATTGGCCGGGCGCTCAGCGGCTTTATCTCGATCAAGCTCAGCGACGCTCAGATGGTGCGGCTGGGACAAGGTATCATCGCATTGGGCGTTTTCGTCCTGTTCCTGCCCCTGGACGCAAATGCCGCCCCGGTGGGGCTGGTGCTGATAGGCCTGGGGTGCGCCCCGGTCTACCCCAGCCTGATTCACGCCACCCCCGGCCATTTCGGAGCCGGAAACTCCCAGGCGATTATCGGCGTTCAGATGGCAAGCGCCTATGCGGGAACCTGTCTTATGCCGCCGCTGTTTGGGTTGGTGGCCGGCCATATCAGCCCTGCCCTGTTTCCCGTCTACCTGTCTCTCTTTTTGGCCCTCATGATTGCAATGCACGAAACGCTGTTAAAACAAGTCAGGAGGTCCCGCAATGACACTCACGATTTACCTTATAGCCGATGAGGAAAAATTTCTTAAACATATACAGAGCTGCTGCGGGGCGGTAATCCTCCACCTCCCCGACAATACGATGTGCAATCTGAAAGAAAATCCGGTCGCCCAGCAAATCCTGAAGCTGACAAACCCAAAGCGGGATGGCCTTAAGCTCAGTTTTTCAGATTCCAACGACACGTTGAGATTCATGCGGTATATGATGGAAGCGACCCGGAAGTGACATGGGTATATTCCCCTTGGGGCCGGGCGCTTCGCCTTAATCCCGCCACAGGCGGATAAGGCCGCAGTCGTGGAGCTGCTTGATCAGGATGGCCGCCAGGGGGGAGAGGATCATCCCCGCCACCCCGAAGGCGCGGAAGCCCACGTACATGGCCAGCAGGGCGGCAAGGGGGGGCAGGCCCACCTTGTCGCCCACCAGCTTTGGTTCCAGCAGGCTGCGCACAAAGGAGACGGCGGCGTAGAGGGCCAGCAGCCCCAGGGCCAGCCCGGCATCCCCGCCCAGCAGGGCCAGCACGGCCCAGGGCAGCAGCACCGTGCCCGTGCCGAACACGGGCAGGGCGTCCACCAGGGCCACCAGGGCCGCCAGCAGCAGGGCCAGATCCACCCGCAGCAGCAAAAAGCCCACGGCCAGCTCCCCGAAGGTGATGAGCATCAGGGTGGCCTGGGCCCGCAGCCAGCCCGCGAAGGCCCCCAGCAGCTGCCGCTTGCTCGCCCGGCACCAGGGCCGCCAGGCGCGGGGCACCTGCCGCCGCAGGAAGGCCAGCAGACCCGGCCGCCCGGCGCTGGAGAAGTAGGTGGCCAGCGCGGTGGTGAACAGGAAGAGCCCCGCCCCCGGCAGGGCCGTGGCCGCCCCGGCCACGAAGGCGGCCAGCGCGTCGTAGAAGCGGGTGGGCAGGGCGAGACCCTGCTCCAGCAGGCTGTCCAGCGCCTGGCGGAAGAAATCCTGGTACTGCACCGGCGCGGCGACGATGAAGCGGTAGGCCAGATCCTCCAGCCGATGGCCCAGAGTGGGCAGGCCGGAGAGCAGGGTGGGCAGGCGGCCCAGCAGGAGGGCGATCTCATACCCCGCCCGCCACAGCAGCAGCCCCAGGCCGCCCCCCAGCAGCAGGACCAGGGCCAGGGTGCAGACCATGGCGGCCCCCCAGCGGGGCAGCCCGGCCCTGTCCATGAGGAAGGCGACCGGCCGCTCCAGCAGGGCACTCAGCGCCAGCGCCAGCAGGAAGGGGAGCAGCCAGGGCAGCAGCACGCGCAGCAGGATCCAGGCCCCCAGGGCGCCCAGGAGCAGGTTCAGCAGGAAGCGCAGGTGCTTGTTTTCAGGCAATCCGGTGGGCCTCCTCTCAGGGGTGTTGTACAATGTGACGGGAAATGCGCCCCGCGCCGGTGGGAAATTGTGTCCTCCAGTGAACCACAAGGGCTTGCGCGGGTGTGGTTCCTGTGCTACAATAGACCACATATCAAGAACAAATGACCATGCGTCAAGGACGCTTGCGGGAAAGGGTGCATATGATGGCAAAGACGCCGAACTACTTTATCGTGGAGGCCGGGGCGCTGCCCGAGATTTTTCTCAAGGTGGCGGAGGCCAAGCGGATGCTGGAGACCGGCGAGGTGGACACGGTGAACCTGGCCACCCGCCGGGTGGGCATCAGCCGCAGCGCGTTTTATAAGTATAAGGACGCCGTGCGGCCCTTCAACGACATGCTGCACGGGCGCATCGTCACCTTCCAGATTCTGCTGAAGGATGAGCCGGGCGTCCTCTCCGCGGTCCTCAATAGCTTTGCCCAGTCGGGCGCGAATATTCTGACCATCAACCAGAACATCCCGTCCAACGGCTGCGCGGGGGTGACCATCGGGGCCGAGACCTCGGGCCTGGTGGTGTCCATGGAGGATCTGCTGGCCAAGGTGCTGTCCGTGGAGGGCGTGCTCCGGTGCGAGATCATGGCGGGGTAACACCCGACTATCTGTTTCAAAGGGGAGAGAGAACGATGGTAAACGTGGCAATCATGGGCTACGGCGTGGTGGGCTCCGGTGTGGCGGAGGTTTTGGCCAAGAACGCCGGCCATATCGATAAAAAGGTGGATAACCTGATCCGTTTGAAGTATATCCTGGACGTGAAGCAGTTCCCGGACAGCCCCTTCGCGGACAAATTCGTCAGCGACTTCTCCATCATCGAGCAGGACCCCGAGGTGGACATCGTGGTGGAGACCATCGGCGGGGCGCGGATTGCGAAGGAGTTCACCCAGCGGGCGCTGAAGGCGGGCAAGAGCGTGGTCACCTCCAACAAGGAGCTGGTGGCCGAGCACGGCTACGACCTGCTCCAGCTGGCCGAGGAGCACGGCGTGAGCTACCTCTTTGAGGCCAGCGTGGGCGGCGGCATCCCCATCATCCGCCCCCTGAACCAGTGCCTGGCCGCCAACGAGATCGAGGAGATTGTGGGCATACTCAACGGCACCACCAACTATATCCTCACCCGCATGATCCGGGCGGGGCTGTCCTTCGACGCGGCGCTGAAGGAGGCCCAGGCCAACGGCTACGCCGAGCAGGACCCCACCGCCGACATCGAGGGCCACGACGCCTGCCGGAAGATCTGCATCCTCTCGTCCCTGGCCTTCGGCCGCCACGTGTACCCCAGGCAGGTGCCCACCGAGGGCATCACCGGCGTGACCCTGGCCGACGTGGCCTACGCCGAGTCGGCAAACCGCAAGATCAAGCTGCTGGGCCGCGCCATCCGCCAAGAGGACGGCCGGGTGTGTGCCTACGTGGCCCCCCACCTGGTGGACGTGGAAAACCCGCTGGCCGGGGTGGAGGACGTGTTCAACGCCATCACGGTCAAGGGGGACGCCATCGGGGACGTGATGTTCTACGGCCGCGGGGCGGGCAAGCTGCCCACCGCCTCCGCCGTGGTGGCCGACGTGATTGACGCGGCCAAGCACATGAAAACCAAGAAGTATCTGAACTGGGGCCCCGGCGGGGAGGACGTGGCGGTGCCGCCGGACGCGCTGGCCAGCGCCTGGTACGTCCGCGCCCAGGCCGCCCCGGAGGCGGTGAAGGCGGCCTTCCCGGAGGCCGTGTTCCTGGCCCGCTCCGGCGCGCCGGCGGGGGAGCTGGCCTTCCTCACCGGGGCCATGACCCGCGCCGCCCTGGACGGGAAGCTGGCCGGGCTGGAGGCCCGGTCCGTCCTGCGGGTGCTGGATTGACCGCCCGCCCGCCCGCGGCATAGAATGAAACGGCCCCCCATTGGCCGGGGGGCCGTTTGTTGGATACATTAATCCTTATTAGGGAGAGATCATACATATGGGACTCATTGTGCAGAAGTTCGGCGGGTCGTCGGTTGCGGACTCGGACCGCATCCGGAACGTGGCCCGCGTAATCACGGAGACCTACCGGCGGGGCCACAGCGTGGTGGTGGTCCTGTCGGCCCAGGGCGACACCACGGACGACCTGATCGCCAAGGCCCGGGAGATCAACCCCAACGCCTCCCAACGGGAGATGGATATGCTGCTCTCCACCGGCGAGCAGATCTCCTGCGCCCTGTGCTCCATGGCGATTGAGAACATGGGCTACCCGGTGGTGTCCCTCACGGGCTGGCAGGCGGGGTTCCGCACCAACTCCGCCTACGGCAACGCCCGCATCAAGCGGGTGGAGCCGGAGCGGGTGCTGGCGGAGCTGGACAAGAAGTGCATCGTCATCGTCACCGGCTTCCAGGGCGTGAACAAGTACGACGACGTGACCACGCTGGGCCGGGGCGGGTCGGACACCTCGGCGGTGGCGCTGGCCGCCGTGCTCCACGCCGACCTGTGCCAGATCTACACCGACGTGGACGGCGTGTATACCGCCGACCCCCGGGTGGTCAAGGGCGCGAAAAAGCTGGACGAGATTACCTACGACGAGATGCTGGAGCTGGCGACGCTGGGCGCCCAGGTGCTGCATAACCGCTCGGTGGAAATGGCGAAGCGCTACCATGTCAATCTGGAAGTACTCTCCAGCTTCTCGGGGAAGCCGGGGACTCAAGTCAAGGAGGCTGTCAAAAATATGGAAAAGACCTATGTCAGCGGCGTAGCCAAGGACAAGGATATAGCCCGCCTGGCCGTGGTCGGCCTGCCCGACGAGCCGGGCACCGCGTTCAAGATTTTCTCCACCCTGGCCAAGGCCAGGATCAACGTGGACATCATCCTCCAGTCCATCGGCCGCAACGGCACCAAGGACATCAGCTTTACCGTCAGCAAGAAGGAGATGGACCGCGCCAAGCAGGCGCTGGAGGAGCGCAAGGATGCCATCGGCTTCGACCATGTGGACGTCAACGACCAGATCGCCAAGGTCTCCGTGGTGGGCGCGGGCATGATCAACAACCCCGGCGTGGCCTCCCTCATGTTCGAGGCCCTCTACAACGCGGCGGTCAACATCCATATGATCTCCACCAGCGAGATCAAGGTCTCCGTGCTGGTGGATCTGGCGGACGCGGATATTGCCGTGCAGGCCATCCACGACCGCTTTTTCTCCGAGTTCGGGAGCAATAACTAGCAGCAGCGGAAAGAAGCCCGCCGGGGAGACCCGGCGGGCTTAGTCGTCTTTTATCAGGTGATGTTGCCGTTTTTGTCGCAGGTGAGGGTGAGGCTCACGTCCTCGGACGCGCCGCCGGGGCCTTTGAAGGTGGCGTCGCCGTAGACTGTTGAACCGGAAGCGGTTTCGTCGTGGCTGGAGAGAGACCAACCACTCAAATAAATTGAGTAAGAAGCAGAGGCAGAAGTCGCACGGCTGGTTTTTGTGTCATAGAAAAACTCTCCATTTAAGGTGTAGGTAAACGCCTTAATATTACTTGAGTTCCAATAGGTATAGCTTTTACTGCCGCTTTTTGTCGAACGTGCAAGGGATACAAGCGTAACAATTTCGGCGTGAGAGCCATCTTCAAACCAAATTATTTGGGTGGCTTTTGTTGTAGATACTTCCGCCGCCAGGGTGGGAAGGCACATACTAAGGCAGAACAGAAGTGTCAGTATCGCTGTCAGTCGCTTCTTCATTGACATCAATCCCCCATTCCTCGTGAAAAATTGCATCAGGATCGGGTGTTGTAGATGGCCTTGGGCCATCCTTATAGATTGTGGTCACGATTTCAACCCGCCCGCCCTTGGTCTTTTTCATATACACGCCAAAGACGCACGAGGCCACAGCCACCAGCACCAGCGCCGCCGCCAGGCCGCGCCGCATCCAGGTTCGGCGTGTGCGGGCGCGGTACAGCTCCGCCTCCGGGCACGTGCCCAGCATATCCGCCGCCAGCGCCTCCGGCGGGCCGAACGCCGCGGACAGGTCGGCGTCCGGGGCCTCCTCCAGCAGATCGTCCGTCATCTGCTCCAGCCGCCGAATCAGCCGCGCGCGGCTGTCCCTGCCGCAGACAAGGCGGCGCCTCACCGCGCGCAGGTAGGCTTTGGCCGCTTCATTCCTCACCGCGTTCTCCCTCCTCCGGCGCCAGAAACCGCTCCACACCGCCGATGCACCGGCGGTACACGCACAGCAGCTCGTCCAGGTACTGCCGCCCCGCGTCCGTGATGCGGAAATACTGCCGCTTGCGCCCGTCAGGCGCAATGTTTTTGCCCGATTCGTAGATATAGCCGTAACCGGTCAGACGGTAGAGAAGGGCATACGGGAAAACGATATTGAGCGCCCCGCCGCTGCGCACTGAAATTGCCTCCGTAATCTCGCTTACGGGGCAGTCTCTTTCACTCAGCAGACGCAGCACCAGCATCTCGAAGAGGGCCTTTTTCAGGTTCTCTTCCATACCGGCGGCAGAGCCGCTTCTTCCATTTTTACCGGCCGGCGTCCCGGTCCCGCTGCGCACTTCTTCTTCCACGTGGAAACCCCTTAACGATTTCTTTAACGTCATTATACACCCACTTCTTATAAAAGACAAGGATTATTTTTAAAAAGAATTTTTTCATTGATAAATATAGAATACAAGAGTATACTGCGTTTGTCAAGAGAAAGGAAGAGATACCGATGGGCCGTTGAAAAGGGAAGTATCCGCCTTCGACTGAAAGGAGAACATCATGAAAGTCAAAAGATCTTTATCTGCGATTTTGGCAGTGGTTATGTTAGTAGCTGTTATGTGTAGCGGCGCCTCAGCGGCTACGCTGTCGGCCCCTACATATCGTCTGGATCCCAATTATCAGCCGGAGCGCTTTGGCGGTATAATTCCGGCAGAAGTTATGCGCGCAACCAATGCACTGGATCCTGATAAAGAGTGCAATATGCCCTACAATAATGGATCTGGGACAACGGGTGAAGTAGCGTTTTCATTTACAACTGGTGCCAATGACACTACGATTAAGTGGGAAATCGACTGGGATAAAAGGGAAGTTGACGATGTCTACTATTGGCAGATCTGGCGAGTAAATGGCGCTGGGATTCCTGACTCGAAAGTTGGCACAGAGCGTCAAAGCTCCTTTAATGCAGGTGTGCTCTATGAGAACCTGATCGGGAATACAAGTTATTACGTTAAGGTCAGCTCCAAGAATGTTCCTACGCGTGGTGCATCCTGCCTTTATGACTTTGAGTTGAGTTAAGTAACACGTAAAAACGGTCCTTTTAGAAAGGGAGGCCGGGGCACCGCCGCCCCGGCCCTTCTTTCAAAATAAAATGCGAAACTTGTCGAACTGCTGTCATCTTTCTGATTGTTGAGGCGTTATAGAGGTAGAGGCCCCACCCGGCGTACCCGTCCGGGACGGCTTTCCGGGAAAGGAGAGGTGAACCCATATGAAAAAAATGATAACTGCGTTTCTGGCGGCGGCTCTTCTCTGCGCCTGCGCCGTCCCGGCGGGGGCGCTGGCGGGAGAGACAGCGCACACCACCATCCACGTGGATTCTGCGCGCGACTATGATAAGTGGGGTATCCTCATTTCCGTGGAAAATGTCTCTTGGGCCGCGTTCCTGGACGGCCAGGGACGGCAGCGCCTGCCCATGGTCTATGAAGGGTCAGTCTACATCCCACTGCGGACGGCGGGGGAGTGGATGGGGGCCGAGGTGGCCTGGGATCAGGCGAACCAGACGGTTACACTGACCAGCGGCGGGGAACCGTCCTATCTGGACATGTTTACCCCGGAGGGCCAGCCGCCCATGACGGAGGAGGAGGACGCGGTGTTCCTCCGGGAGGCCCAGGGGGGCGCGGAGGCCGAGCTTCGGCCCGACATCAGGATTGTACTGGACGGAGTGGAGCAAAACTTGACCAACGCGCGGGGGGAGCCGGTATACCCCCTGGTGATCCGGGAGTGTGTCTATCTGCCCGTACGGAATGTGGGGGAGTTGTGTGGCAAAGAGGTGTTATGGTTTAGGGAATCCGGCGACGCGCCGGGGGAGACCCTGTCTAACCGAATCTATGTCTACAGCCCCATGACCCCGGAGCAGCAAACGGCGGCGGCAGACTATTTCGCCCAGTGCGCGGAGAAATACGCCGGGATTCAGCAGGCGCTTAACGAGCTGACCGTGGCGCAGGACTTGACGGAGGAGACGTTCCGGGGACGGCTGGAGGATCTCAAAGCGCAGGTGCTGGAGCTGCGGAATTTGTCCTGGCCCGGCGTGCCCGTTCTGGAGTTTGATTGCAACGCCGTGCGTCACAACTGTGGCCGTATTCTGG
The DNA here is from genome assembly GCA_022846095.1 of Oscillospiraceae bacterium. Lineage (NCBI taxonomy): Bacteria > Bacillati > Bacillota > Clostridia > Eubacteriales > Oscillospiraceae > Oscillospiraceae bacterium. The sequence goes on from AP025583.1 coordinate 1,795,800, forward strand.
ATGACGATATTGCCCCCTACCTGAACCCCGAGACAGGTCTGAGACCTGATTTCATAGATGCCACATGGCAGGAGCACCGGGATAGCTTTGTCAGCGCCACAAAGGGCGGGGACGGTATGCGGCTGCTCGGTAACGCGATTTCCCAGAGCACACGGCTCGTGGACGCGCTGATTGCAAATCAAAATTAGAGCTGAACAGGGGGCCGGGGCACCGCCGCCTCGGCCCCCTGTTCAAAAGAAAATGCGGCAGACAAGGGGACGATTCTTCTGTCCCTTCGTCTTTCAAGAGGGGGAGGTGCCAATGGGCCGTTGAAAAAGGAAGTACCCGCCTTCGATCGAAAGGAGTTTAGGCAAATGAAAACGATGGTACGCGCAGCCACCGCTGTAGTTGCTTGTTTCCTCTTTGTAGTGTGCTTTGCCTCCGCAATGAGTCCAGCCCCGGAATGCAAGAGTGATTATGAGCCGGAAAAGTATGAGATCGCAGAAGAAATGGCCGGAACTCCCAACACAGATGAGCGTGAACCGAGGTATGAAGTTTGTGCTTGTGGTGGGAGATTGGAAACGCGAAAAATCAGTGAAACCGGTTATATAAAAGGTAGTCCGGCCATTTGTTCTCATGGTCTGGCTGGATTCAAGTATACCAATACGATTACCTATGTGACAGAGTGTGTTCGTTGCCACACTGGAACATCATTCACTCGGGAAGTAACAGAGATCCGTTGTGCGCACTGACTCAACACCCGAAGACGATATTTGTTAACGAACGCATAAGAGTAATATATTTGCACAGAGGCCGGGGCACCGCCGCCCCGGCCCTCCCTTTAAGATGAAATGCGAAATTTGTCGAAGCGCGGCCCGGCACATAAAAAATTTTTCTGAATCGTGTCACAATTTGGTCTCCCAAAACGTTATTTAGATAAAAGCCGGAACCAGTCCCTGCGCTTCCACCGGGGACGGCTTGAAAAACAAAAAAGGGGGGAGGACGGCAACAAGTGAACAGACGGGACAATGCCGGGGGACGGAGGAGGCCGTCCTCCGGCATTTCCTTTGTTACCTTGATGAACCGCGCGCCCCCGCGTCCTGCAAAACACGTAAGTTCTCACAATTGAATTTTGCCGCGGCTGCTCTATAATGAATTGAATTCATTCTGCAAGTGAAAGCAAGGTGCCCCTATGCCAAGAGCAGCCGCCCTACCCGCCGCCCGCGCCCGGTTGAAGCCCCGCGGGCAGAACAACATCCTGTCCCTGACCTGGCCCATCTTTATCGAGCTGCTGCTCCAGATGCTGGTGGGCAACGCCGACCAGATCATGGTGGGCTGGCGCGACCCCAACGGCGTGGGGGCCATCGGCAACGCCAACCAGATCACCAATCTGCTGCTGCTGGTCTTTTCGGTGGTGTGCACCGCCTCCATGATCCTTATCTCCCAATACCTGGGGGCGGAGGACACGAGGCGGGTGAACGAGACGTACACCGTGTCCCTGGTGATGAACCTGATCTTCGGCCTCGCCGTCTCCGTGGTGCTCATATTCGGCTGCGGGCCCATCTTCCGCCTGATGGGGGTGCACGCGGATATTTTTGAAAAAACCTGCCTCTACATGCGTATTATCGGCTGCGGCATGGTTTTTCAGGCCGTTTACCTCACGTTCACGGCCTTTTTCCGCAGCAGCCAGATGATGAAGGAGACCATGATTATCTCGGTGGTCATGAACGTGTTGAACATCGGCGGCAACGCCGTGCTCATCAACGGGGCCTTCGGCCTGCCCGCCCTGGGCGTGGCGGGGGCGGCGGTGTCCAGCGGGGTGTCCCGCGTGATTGGCGTCGCCATCATCAGCACGCTGTTTTTCAAGCGCTTCGGAAAGGTCGTCGCGGCAAAGTATCTGCGCCCCTTCCCCTGGGGGCAGCTCAAGCGCCTGATGCGCATCGGTGTGCCCACCGGCGGGGAGTCCCTGTCCTACAACATGTCCCAGATCTCCATCCAGACGATCTGCAACCTTTTCGCGGCCTACGTGGTCAACACCCGCGTGTACGCCAACATGTTCGCCAACGTGACCTATATGCTGGGCTCCGCACTCTCCCAGGCCGGGCAGGTGGTGGTGGCCCGGCTGATGGGGGCCGGGGACATCGGCGGCACCGACCGCACCGTCAAATACACCCTGCGCGCCTCGGTGCTGGCCTCGCTGCCCGTGTCCATCCTGCTGTGTATCGCGGCCGCGCCGGTGTATGGCCTGTTCACCAAAGATCCCGAGGTCATCGCGCTGGCCAGGCTCATCATGCTCATCGAAATCCCGCTGGAGCTGGGCCGGGCGGTGAACATGGTCATGTGCCGGGCCCTCCAGGCCTGCGGCGACATCCGCTTCCCCATCGTCATCTGCGTCATCGACGCGTGGCTGGTGGCGGTGGGCGGGGGCTACCTGCTGGGCGTGGTGTGCGGCTGGGGGCTGGCCGGGCTCTGGGCCGCCATGGCCGCCGACGAGTGCATCCGGGCGGTGCTCTTCCTCTGGCGCTGGCACAGCCGCGCCTGGACGGGCAAGCACCTGCTGTCCGTATAACGAAAAACACCCCCGCTTTTTCAAAAAGCGGGGGTGTTTTTTGCCTAAAAGACGTATTTGACCAAAATCATGGCCAGGCCCAGCACCGCCAGGACCACGCCCGTGATGCGGTTGAGGAGCACGGGGTCGGCCTTGTTGGCGAATACCGCGGCCACCCTGGCGCCCACCAGTGTGGAGATGACGCACACCGCCAGGGCCAGCGGGTCGGGGAAGCCGCCGATTGCCATATGGGAGGCCGCGCCGGTAAAGGCGGTGAAGGTCATGATGAACACGCTGGTGCCCACGGCGGTCTTTAGCTCGTACCCCAGCACGCTGGTGAGCAGCAGGAGCATCATCATGCCGCCGCCCGCGCCGATGAACCCGCAGATAAAGCCCACCACGATGCCGCAGAGCACGGACTGGACCGCTTTTTTCGCCATGCTCTTGTCCTCCTGGCTGGACTTTGTGGCCAGCACGGGGCGGACAATGAATTTGACGCCCAGCAGGAAGGTCATCACCACCGAGAAGCCGCCCATGGTGGCGTTGGGCAGCAGGGAGGCCACGTAGCTGCCCACCAGGGTAAAGACCAGCACGGTAAAGAGCATGATCAGCCCGTTTTTAATGTCCAGATTCTTGTTTTTCCCGTAGGTGTAGGCCGACACGCCGGAGGCCAGCACGTCGGAGGCCAGGGAGACCCCCACCGCCTGGTAGGCCGGGAAGCCCAGAAAGGTGATGAGCATGGGGGAGATGACCGCCGCCGCGGACAGGCCCGCCAGCCCGGTGCCGATGCCGGCCCCCAGGCCGGCGATGATATACACAATGAGCTTGAGCGCCATACCGTTACCTCCGTAAATTGTCCGCTATTTTTGCCAGAATCCCGCCCAGCATGGCCCGCTCCTCGTCGGTCACGCCGTCGTAGAGCCGGGCCAGGAACTGCGCCTGCACCTGCCGGGCGGCCTCCACGGCCTCGCCGGCCGCGGGGAGCAGGCGCAGGTGGATACAGCGCCGGTCCCGGGGGTCCTGCGTCCCCTCCAGCCAGCCCCGCCGGGTGAGGGCGTCCACCGACTTGCAAACGTGGGACTTGGACAGCCCGCGCAGCTCCACCACGTCCCGGGCCGTGTCGTAGCCGGGGTTGTTGGCCAGGAAGAGGAGCACGTCGATCTCGTTGCGCGTCAGGCCGTAGGCCGCCTCCACGTCCCGGCACAGCGCGCCGTAGCGGTGCTTGAGCTGCTGGCCCAGGAGGAGCAGGGAGGTGGGGTTCGCCATCGGCAGCTCTCCAATCGTTCAAAAATATACGGTTCAATAATGAACTATTATAGCGCGAAAAAAGGAAAAGTCAAGGGGAACATTTACGCCCGTTTGTGTTATAATGGACGGCGTAAGGAGTGGTTAGCATGAAAACGGGACTGGTCCTGGAGGGTGGCGCCATCCGCACCATCTTCTCCAGCGGGGCCTGCGACGGCCTGCTGATCCGCAGGGATCTGGCCTTTGACTATACCATCGGCGTGTCCGCGGGCATCGCCTACGGGGTGAGCTATCTCTCCGGGCAGAGCGGGCGCAACCTGGAGATTCTGACAAAATACGTCAACGACAAGCGCTATATGGGCAAGCGGAACCTGCTCAAGGCGGGCAACCGCTCCTACTTCGGCCTGAAGTTCACCTACGACGACATCCCCAACCGCCTGGTGCCCTTTGACTACGATACCTTCGCCGCCTACCCCGGCGAGATCGAGGCGGTGGTCACCAACCTGGAGACCGGCGGGGCGGAGTACCTGCCGGTGCCCCGGCGGGACGACAAGTTCACGGTGCTCCAGGCCACCTGCGCGCTGCCCTTCCTGTTCCCCATCTACCACATCGGCGGCAAGCCCTGCATGGACGGCGGCGCGGCCGACGCCATCCCCTATGAGAGGGCGTTCGAGAAGGGGTGCGGCCGGGTGCTGGTCATCCTGACCCGGGAGCGGGACTATGTCCGCAAGCCCGAGCAGCTCCAGCCCCTCATCGACCGCTGGTACCGCAAATACCCAAAGTTCTGCGACACCATGCGCCGCCGGGCGGACACCTACAACGCCGCCCGTGAGCGGCTCTTCGCGCTGGAGCGGGAGGGCCGGGTGATGGTGCTCGCGCCAAAGAACACCCGGGGCTTCTCCCGCACGGAGCGGGACGTGGAGAAAATCAAGGCCCTCTGGCAGGACGGATACGACCAGGCGGCGGGCCGCCTGGACGAGATCGCCGCCTTCCTGGGGGAATAAAACCAAAAAGGACGCCCTGCCTGGAGCCAGGCAGGGCGTCCTTTTGACACGTTACGCGGTGACGGCCGCGGGGGCCTTGGGTGCGGGCGCCCCGGCGGGGTCGTGCTTGAAGCGCTTGAAGACCACGCTGCCCACCAGCCCGGCGGCGGCGCCGCCCAGGGCGGCCAGCACCAGCGCCAGCAGTACGGTGGCAGGGGGATTGAAGGCGAAGGGGGCCAGCAGGCCCGGGATGGGGGAGGCGGTGCCCGGGGCGTTGTTCACGATGCCCAGCATTGCCGCGGCGACCCCCGCCAGCCCGCCGCCGAAGAAGTTGGAGCCGTAGATGGGGATGGGGTTGCGGGTGATGATGTGGGCCTGGGTCAGGGGCTCCAGCATGACGGCCATGATATTGCTGCGCTCGCCCAGGCGGAGCCGGGCGAAGATGATGCCGTTGGTGAAGGAGCCGCCGAAGCAGGCGATGGCGGCGATGCCCATGGGCAGGCCGGTGAGGCCCAGCATGGCCGTCAGGGCCATGGAGCTCAGAGGCGAGGTGCAGATCATCTTGATGATGCCGCCCAGCAGGAAGCCCATGACGATGGGGGACTGGAGGGTGGCGGCGGAGATGGCGTCCCCGATGAAGCCCATGGCCGCGTTCACGGCGGGGTCCACGGCGAAGGCCAGCAGCCGGGCGGCCGGGGCCAGCAGGAGGGCGCCCAGGATGGTGTCCAGCCCGTTGGGCAGGTGCTTTTCCACAATGGGGGCCAAAAAGCCGATGAGGTAGCCGGCCAGGAAGCCGGGCAGGATGCCGTAGCCGCCCACGGCCACGCCCGCCACCACCGCAAAGACGGGGTTGGCCCCCATGCTGATGGGCACCAGCACGGCGGCGGCCACGCCGCCCAGGCTTCCGGCCATGGAGCCGGTCTCGGCCAGGAAGATGATTCCCAGCAGATCGCCGGAGATGTACTTGTGTACCGCCTCTACCAGAAAGGTGGCCACCGCCGCGTTGGCAAGCCCCGACATGGCCAGCAAGCCCTTGGGCGCCTTCATGCTGAACAGGGAAAAGCCCGCCAGCGTCAGCAGGAGCAGCCCCACACCCATAAGAATCGTCATCTTTCCCGCACCTCCGTAATATTGTGAAATTTCTATCAAGCTGGGCTTAGCTTAATAGACAGGTTTCATAAAACTACAGGAAGTAACAGAAAGAAATCTATAAAAACCGACGGCAATTGTAATTTTGTAAAAGGTGCAATATAAATCACCGGTTCAATTTATGGAAAACGACGGAGAAATATCTCCGTTTCTCAGTGCTCGCCGCACAGCGCGGCCAGGGTGTACAGGAATTTCTTGACGGATACGCGCCCGTGGTTGGGGCTTTTCCCGCGGATGCAGTCCATCTCCCGCCGGACCTGCTCGAACTGGTAGAGGGTGCCGGCGTACTCGGTGAAGGTGTCGTTGGCGTAGTCCTCGATGCCCAGGTTGGCCAGGTTCACCATGCCCGCCGTGGCCGCCCGGCGGATGCGCTGCTCCATGGCCTTGGGAGAGTCGCTGAATTTGGCGCAGAGCTGGGAGACTGTCAGGGGCGCGCAGCGCCCGCCGCAGTCGATGAGAAACTCCACCGCCTGGGTGATGTCCCGGCAGGCGGGGTCGCCGCTGATGCCCAGCCGGTGGAGCACGCAGGCCAGCGCACTCTGCGCGCCCGGGCCCGGCTCCCTGGGGGCGGGGTCCCCCGGCGCGGTCGCCGGGGCCTGTGCGCCCCCGCCCAGCAGGCTGCGCATCTGGTCCAGCGTGCGGTCCATGCTCAGCAGCTTTTCCACCTGGCCCACCACGCTGAGCACCTCCACGCAGTTGATGGGCTTGGCGATAAAGAAGTCCACCCCGGCGGCGTAGGCCTCGGCCACCATCTCCTTGGAGGTCACCTGGGAGAGCATGATGTAGCGGGTGGAGGGGCAGCGCTCCTTCGCCCGGCGGACGAACTCGATGCCGTCCATGCCGGGCATCAGCAGGTCCACCAGCACGATGTCGGGCTGCTGGTAGTGCAGGTCCTCCAGCGCGTCCAGGGCGCTGGGGGCGCAGCCGGTGACATTGCCCCGGCCGCCGTCCTCCAGGATCATGCGCAGCGTTTCGAGGATGGCCGGGTCGTCGTCAATCAGGTAAAACCGCATGGGCCTCTCCCTCCAGTTCCTGTTTTGGGATGCGCACGGTAAAGACGCAGCCCCCGTCCCGGTTGGCGGCGGCCACGGTGCCCTTCAGCTTGCCCTCGATCAGATCCCTGACGATGGTCAGGCCCAGGCCCCGGTTGACCGCTCCGGTGCTGTAGTTGATTTTGCTGGAGAAGCCGGGGAGGAATATCCGCTCCAGCCGCTCGGGGGGGACGCCGCCGCAGTCGTCCCCCACCTCAAACACATATTCCTCCCCCTGGGCGTACTCGGTGAGCGAGACGTGGGCCGTGCTCCCGCCGGGCGCGGCCTCCACCGCGTTGTTGAGCAGGTTGCGGAAGATGGACATCAGGTAGTGGTGCCGCGCGGTGTGGAAGGGCGCGGCGCACCGGCCCGTGAAGACCACCTGCTTCCCCGCGTCCCGGGCACCCTGCTCCACGCTCCGGCCCAGAACGCGGACGATCTCCTCCAGATCCATGCCCTGGGTGGCCGTGTCGGTGTCCAGCGCCTCGGAGATGCCCCGCATAATGAGGAAATACTCCTTCTTCACCTCGTGGATGTCCTTGGCGATGGCCAGGGCGGTCTCGGCGGTGGCGGGGCCGCCCCCGCCGCTGCGCAGCTGGCTGTAGAGCTGGTAGGCGGCGTTCATGGTGTCCTCCACCAGGCAGGCCCCCTTCTCCATCCACACCACCTCGCCCTTGAGGGCGGCGGTCATCAGCAGCAGGCGCTGGTAGCGCTCGGTGTCCTCCCGGCGCAGCATCTGGTAGCCGTAGTAGTCCAGGGCCCGGATAGCGGCCCAGGACAGCAGCGCCCGCCCCGCCCCCACCGCCAGGAGCTGGAGCAGCAGGGGCGGGGAGAAGGCCCCCGCGCCCAGGCGTACCAGCAGTTCAATGAGGTTGGCGATGAAATCGAAGCCCATCAGGGGCAGGCACTTGACCCAGCGGAAGGGGTGGAAGGAGACGCGCCGCTGGTAGAAATAGAATTGCAGGCCGTAGGCCAGGTAGAAGAAGATCTCCGGCCCGTGGGCCTGCCAGCAGCCCTCCAGCGTGCCGGCGGAGGCCCACTGGAGGAGGGAACGCAGCAGAAAGACCCCCGGCCCCGCCAGCAGGGCGGTGGGCAGCACGGGGAAGTCGGGCAGGAGGAAGAGCAGCACGGGCAGCAGGACGATGGCCACCGAGATTTTGAATTCGCCGGTGAAGAGGGTAATTGAGATCTGGGAGGCCAGCATCAGCAGCAGCACGCCCAGCAGCACCGGGCGCCTGCGCCAGGACTGGGGGGCGGGGGACATCACCGCCGCTCCCTGCGGTAGGTGCGGGTGATCCGGCCCAGGCGGCCGGACACGTCGCTGTTCAGGGCGTCCTCGCGCACCCGCCAGCTCCAGTTGTGATCCCCAGTGGTGCCGGGGTGGTTGATCCGCGCGTCCTTCCCCAGGCCCAGCAGATCCTGGAGGGGGGCCACCGCCAGCCGGGAGGGGGAGGCCCAGGCCCCGCACACCGCGCCCCAGCCGAAGCCCTCGTCGGCGCGCAGGCGCAGGTAGTCGGAGGCGTAGTCCCGCTCCGCTCCGCCGGCCTCGTCAAAGAGCCACTGCACGAAGGTGGGGGTGTCGTGGGTGCCGGTGTACATGATGGAGTTCACCGGGCAGTTGTGGGGCAGGTAGGCGCTCTCGCCCACGGGGTCGAAGGCGTAGACCAGCACCTTCATGCCGGGCAGGCCGCTCTCCTTTAAAAAGGCGCGCACCTCGTCGTCCAGATCCCCCAGGTCCTCGGCGATGAGGGACAGGCCGGGGACGGAGCGGAGCACGTCCACCAGGGCCATGCCGGGGCCTGGCTCCCAGTGGCCCTCCATGGCGGTCTCCGCGTCGGCGGGGATGGACCAGTAGGTGTGGAACGCGCGGAAGTGGTCGATGCGCACCACGTCGCACAGCTTCGCCATGTGCTCCCCCCGCCGCCGCCACCAGGCGAAGCCGTCGGCGGCGTGGGCCTTCCAGTCGTAGAGGGGATTGCCCCAGTGCTGGCCGGTGGCGGAGAAGGCGTCGGGCGGCACCCCGGCCACCGCCGTGGGCACAAAGTCGCCGTCCAGGAGGAAGAGCTCCGGGTGGGCCCACACCTCGGCGGAGTCGGGGGAGACGTAGATGGGCAGATCCCCGATGATGGAGACGCCGCGGCCGTTGGCGTAGTCCTTCACCCGCTTCCACTGCCGGAAGAAAAGCAACTGGAGGAAGGCGTGGTACTCCGCCTCCTGGGCCAGCTCCTCCCGGAGCTGGGACAGGGCCTGGGGGTCCCGGGAGCGCACGCCGGCGGGCCAGGCGCTCAGGGGCAGGCCGTCCCAGTGCTCGTGCAGGGCCATGAAAAAGGCGTAGTCGGGCAGCCAGTCGGCCTCCTCGTCCAGGAACTTCGCCAGCTCAGCGGCGTATTTATCCCGGCCCCGCGCCCAGGCCCGGCGCAGCAGAGCGGCGCGGGAGGCGCGCACGGCGGGGTAATCCACCCGGTCGGGGTTCTGGCACCGGGCGTCCGTGAGCTCCTGCTCCGTCAGCAGCCCGTCCGCCGCCAGGGCGTCCAGGTCCAGGAAGAGGGGGTTGCCCGCGAAGGAGGAGGGGGACATGTAGGGCGAGTTGCCGTCGCCGGGGGGAACCAGGGGGAGCAGCTGCCAGTAGCTCTGCCCCGCCGCGGCCAGAAAATCCACAAAGCGCAGCGCCTCGCGTCCCAGGGTGCCGACGCCGTAGGGCCCCGGCAGGGCGGAGACGGGGAGGAGGATGCCGCTTTCGCGCTTCATCATAGAGGGCCTCCGTTCATAATAAAGATAGAGGAGCAATTGTTAGCCGAATTATTATATTGCCCCGGTCGGAGCACTGTCAAGGTTCCATCAAAAATACTTTGTGAAAAAACAAACGATTGTTGATTTTTGGACAGATGTAGTTTAAAATGAACCCATCCAAAAAACTGAAAAGGAGAGTTTCTAAAATGAACTATGAGTTGAATTTTAAGGATAAGGTCGTTCTGGTCACCGGCGGCAGCCGGGGCCTGGGCCGCGCCATCGCCGAGGGCTTCGCCGCCCAGGGCGGCAGGGTGGTGCTGTGTGCCCGCAACGCGGAGAAGCTGGCCGAGACCAAGGGCGCTATCGAGGCCGCCGGCGGCCGCTGCGGCGTGGTGCAGGCGGACCTGTCCAAGGACGAGGACCTCAAGCGTATGCTGGACGAGGTGGCCGCCCAGTACGGCCGGCTGGACATTCTGGTGAATAACGCCGGGGTGGGCCACATCATCCCCTCCACCGAGGTCACCGACGAGCAGTGGCGCACCGTGCTGCACACCAACCTGGACGTGCCCTTCCGCCTGTCTGTGGAGGTGGCAAAGCGCTTCTTCCTGCCCCAGGGCGGCGGCAAGATCGTCAACACCGACTCCATGGGCGGCTGGACCGGCATTCCCTGCGGCGCGGCCTACAGCGCCAGCAAGGGCGGCCTGCTCAACCTGACCCGCTCCCTGGCCACCGAGTGGGCCAAGGCCAACATCCAGGTCAACTGCATCTGCCCCGGCTACGTGGAGACCGAGCTCATCGGGCCCGCCATGGCCAACGAGCAGTGGATGCGCCTGGTGCAGATCCGCACCCCCATGGCCCGCCTGGGCAAGGCGGAGGAGGTGGTGGGCGCGGCCCTCTTCCTGGCCTCCGACCTGGCCAGTTTTATCACCGGCACCTACATCCACATCGACGGCGGGGCCTACGCCGCCGGGTTCTAGGGCATGTCATACAGTATGTAAAAGAGCGGGGCTGAACCAAAATGGTTCAGCCCCGCTCTTTGATGCGCTTTTTACTTGCCCGCCTCGACGGCGTCCTTGATGGAGTCGAAGATGGCGTCCTGCCCCTCGCTCATGACGAGCAGGATGGTGCCGTCCTCCAGTGTCTCCAGCTTGGCGTTGTTGGCGATGTCGTACTGGTCTATCAGGTACTGCTGGAAGTTCTGCTTCTGCAGGTCGATGAAGCCGTTGAGGCCCTCCAGCACCGCGTCCTCCTTGCCGGCGGCGGGCATCACGGCGGCGATGCCGTAGGCCTGCACGTTCATCATGGAGGCGGAGACGGCGAAGGCGGTCATGTCCTCGGTCTTGAGGCCCAGCAGCTCCAGGATCATGGAGGCGCCGTCGTCGTCGGCGGAGGTGAGTATGCTCATATACTCGTTGGTCTCGGCGTCCCGGGCGTTCTCGATGGAGGTCTTGTACAGCTCGGTGCGCTCCTCGGGGGTGAGCTGCTTATCGCTCTCGCCCGCGTTGCCGCCTCCCTTGCCGGAACAGCCGGCGATGGCGGCCACCAGCAGTACGGCGGCCAGGGACAGGGTCAAAATTCGTTTCATTGGTATTCTCCTATTCGGTGGTTTGGTTGTCCGCAGACAGTTCCTTTGACGGCGTTCCCGGCAAAAGGTTCCCGGAAATTTTTTCACCCCGCACGGTGAGGCCATCCTCACCCACGTCCACCAGGGCGGCGCTGCCCTCGCCCAGCGCGCCGGAGAGCAGCTGCTCGGCGGCCGCGTCCTCCACCTGGGCGCGGATGGCCCGGCGCAGGGGCCGGGCCCCGTAGTCGGGGTCGAAGCCCTTGTCCGCCAGCGCCTCCACCGCCTTGTCGGTGAAGCGCAGGGGCACCCCCAGCTTCTCCAGCCGCTGCCCCACGCCCTCCAGCATCCGCCGGGCGATGGACTGGATCTGCACCCGGTCCAGCTGCTGAAAGACGATGATCTCGTCCAGGCGGTTTAAAAATTCGGGCCGGAACACTTTTTTCAGATCCTCCAGCACGGCGGCGCGCAGCTCGGCCTGGGGGCGGGTCTCCCGGGGGGCGTCGGCGGCGGGGGCGAAGCCCAGCCGTCCGCCCTTGGCGGTGATCCGCTTGGCCCCCACGTTGGAGGTCATGACGATGACCGTGTTGCGGAAGTCGGTCTTGCGGCCCTGGGCGTCGGTGGCGATGCCGTCCTCCATGATCTGGAGCAGGATGCCCCACACGTCCTCGTGGGCCTTCTCAATCTCGTCGAAGAGCACCACCGAGTAGGGGCGGCGGCGGACCTTCTCGGTGAGCTGGCCGCCCTCCTCGTGGCCCACGTAGCCCGGGGGGGAGCCCAGCAGGCGGGAGATGGTGTGCCGCTCCATATACTCCGACATATCGAAGCGCAGCAGGGCCTCCTCGCTGCCGAAGAGGGCGGCGGCCAGGGCCTTGCACAGCTCGGTCTTGCCCACGCCGGTGGGGCCCAGGAAGAGGAAGGCCCCCGTGGGCCGACCCGGCTCCTTCAGGCCCACCCGGCCCCGGCGGACGGCCTTGGCGACGGCCTTGACCGCCTCCTCCTGGCCCACCACCCGGCGGTGGAGCTCCTGCTCCAGGTTCAGCAGGCGGCGGCTCTCGGCCTGGGTCAGGGTGGTGACGGGCACCCCCGTCCAGCCGGAGACCACGGCGGCCACGTCCTCCGGCCCCACCGCCCCGGCGTTCTGCCCGGAGCGCCAGAGGGTCTTTTCCCGCTCCAGCTCCCGCCGGAAGTCCTCCTCCGCGTCCCGCAGCATGGCGGCCTTCTCGAAGTCCTGGCTGCGGATGGCGTCCTCCTTCTCCCGGCGGGCGTTCTCCACCTTGTCCTCCAGCACCCGCAGGTCCGGCGGCGTGGACAGCCGCTCCATCCGCACCCGGGAGGCCGCCTCGTCGATGAGGTCGATGGCCTTGTCGGGCAGGCGGCGGTCGGCGATATACCGGGCGGAGAGGTCCACGGCGGCCCCGATGGCCTCGTCGGTGATGCGCAGCTTGTGGTGGGCCTCGTAGCGGTCCCGCACGCCCCGGAGGATGGCCACGGCGGTCTCCTTGTCGGGCTCAGCCACCACCACGGGCTGGAAGCGCCGCTCCAGGGCGGCGTCCTTCTCGATATAGCGGCGGTACTCGTCGGTGGTGGTGGCCCCGATGACCTGGAGCTCCCCCCGGCCCAGGGCGGGCTTGATGATGTTGGCCGCGTCGATGGCCCCCTCCGCCGAGCCTGCGCCCACAATGGTGTGCAGCTCGTCGATAAAGACAATGATGTCGCCCACGCGGCGGATCTCGCTGAGGATGTTCTTGACCCGCTCCTCAAATTCGCCCCGGTACTTGGTGCCCGCGATCATGGAGGACAGGTCCAGGGACAGCAGCCGCTTGTTGCGCAGATCGTCGGGGACCTCCCCGGCCACGATGCGCCGGGCCAGCCCCTCGGCCACGGCGGTCTTGCCCACGCCGGGCTCGCCGATCAGCGCGGGGTTGTTCTTCTGCCGCCGGGAGAGGATCTGGATGACCCGGCGGATCTCCTCGTCCCGGCCGATGACCGGGTCCAGCAGGCCGCCCGCCGCCATCCGGGTCAGATCCCGGGAGAACTGGTCCAGCAGCTTGCTGTCGCCGGAGGCGGCGTAGTCCCGCTCCCCCTTGGCCCGGCCTCCGCTGCGGAAGGGGGGCGGGAGCTCGCCCCCCATGGCGGAGACCACGTCGCCGTAGAGGCGGCGCGGCTCCAGCCCGTTGGCGGCGATGACCCGCACCGCCACCCCGTCCCCCTCCCGGAGGATGCCCATCAGCAGGTGCTCGGTGCCCACGTAGCTCGAGCCCATGCGGGCGGCCTCGCTGAGGGAGAGCTCGATGACCCGCTTGCACCGGGGGGTCAGGCCCTGGGAGGGCCGTCCGCCCGGCGCCCCCACCCCCACCATGCGGGCGATGGAGGACTTGAGGGTCTCGCCGTCCAGCCCCTGCCCGGCCAGCACCCGGGCGGCCACGCCCCGGCCCTCCCGGGCCAGGCCCAGCAGCAGGTGCTCGCTGCCCACGTAGCCGTGCCCCAGCTCGGCGGAGCTCTCCTGGGCCAGCCGCAGCGCGGCCTGGGCCCGCTCGGTAAAACTGGTCTCGCTCATGCCGTCACCTCTTGTTTTTTTCCAAAAAAAGAATTTCCGCTTTTTTTTGACGGGCCTCATCATATCCCTCGCCATGCCCCTTTTCTTTCGTAATGCGCGGGTGGGCCGCGCTTCTGGGCGCGCCCTCCAGCTCCGGGGTCAGGCTCCCGGCGGCCTCCATACGGAATTTGTCGCTTGGACGGTACATCGCTTCCGCCTCCCTCGCTCTGGTTACGGTTTCCAGGTAAACGCAGTTTTGTTTCCTTAGTTTTCCCCGCGCATTGAAATATACCCAGCGGTATGGCATTTTAGCATTGCAATTTTAAAAACTTGTGTTACAATACACTTAGTTTTTGATATTGGAGGTGTTTCCATTGGCATATGTGATTAGCAGCGATTGCGTCAGCTGCGGCGCTTGCGCCGGCGCTTGCCCCGTTTCCGCCATCAAGGAGGGGGACGAGCATTACGAGATCGACGCGGGTACCTGCATCGACTGCGGCTCCTGCGCCGACACCTGCCCCACCGGAGCTATCTCCCAGGGCTAATGGCGTACATAGCGTAAAAAACAGAGGCGCCGCTGATGCGGCGCCTCTGTTTTTTCGTCTGTCTGCGCGGCGTTATTTGCAAAACGCGGCGTATGCGGGTATACTGGAACAATACCTTGTGGAAACGGCGGGATACCATGCGGCAGCTCAGAGGCAGGAACCTTCTTTTTATCGGCTTCACTCTGTTTTCTATGTTTTTTGGGGCGGGAAACCTGATTTTTCCGCCCTTTTTGGGCGCGCAGGCGGGGACGAACACCTGGTTCGCCTTCGCGGGCTTCGCCCTGTCCGCCATCGGCTTCCCCATCCTGGGGGTGGTGGCGGTGGCCCGCTCCGGCGGGCTGGGCAGCCTGGCGGGCCGGGTGCACCCCCGCTTTGCGGCGGTGTTCACCCTGCTCATCTACCTGTCCATCGGCCCCTGCCTGGCCATCCCCAGGACGGCCAGCACCTCCTTCGAGATGGCGGTCACCCCGTTCCTGAACCCCGGCGGGCCGGCGGGGGCCCTCCGGCTGGGCTACTCCGCGGCCTTCTTCGGCGCGGCGCTGCTGCTGGCCCTGAAGCCTGAGAAGCTCACCGACCGGCTGGGCAAGATCCTCTGCCCCTGCCTGCTGCTGCTGATTGCGGCCGTCTTTGCGGGGTGCGTCATCCACCCAGTGGGGGGCTACGGCGGGGTGGGGGAGGTCTACGCCGCCAACCCCGCCGTCCGGGGCTTCCTGGACGGCTACCAGACCATGGACACCATCGCCGCCCTCAACTTCGGCATTGTGATCGCCCTCAACATCCGGGCCAAGGGGGTGGAGGAGGAGGGGGCCGTGGTGCGGGGCACCATCCGGGCGGGCTGGGTGGCCGGGGCGGTGCTGCTGGCCGTGTACGCCATGCTGGCCCATATCGGCGCGCTGTCCGGCGCGGCCTTCCCCGGCGCGGGCAACGGGGCGCAGACACTGACCCGGCTGGTCGCCGCCCTCTTCGGGCCGTGGGGCAGCGTCATACTGGCCGCCATCTTCGTCATCGCCTGCCTCAATACCTGCGTGGGCCTCATCAGCTGCTGCAGCACGTATTTCCACGGCCTCGCGCCCCGGCTGTCCTACCGGGGGTGGGCGGTGGTCTTCGCGCTGTTCAGCATGGTGGTGTCCAACGCCGGGCTGGACGCCATTTTGAAGGTGTCGGTGCCCGTGCTCAACGCCATCTACCCGGTGGCCATCGTGCTGATCCTGCTCTCCCTGTTCCCGCCGCTGGCGGGGACGCGGCTGGTCTACCCCACCGCCGTGGGCGTCACCGGGGTGTTCAGCGTGCTCTACGCCCTGGTGGGCGCGGGGGCGCCCCTGGCCGTGCTGGAGCGCATCCCCCTGGCCGGTATGGGGCTGGGCTGGGTGATACCCGCGGCCCTGGGCGTGGGCGCGGGGCTGGCGCTGGACAGGCTCGGGCGGACCGGGTAGCTACTGCTCCCGGTCCAGCTTGAAGCGGTGGTACAGGGCGTAGAACTGGATGAAGAGGTAGGCCACGACGGAGGGGATAATCACCGCGAACCCGGCGTTCATCAGCGCGAAGGCCAGGAGCAGGGCGGCAAAGACGTAGGTCATCATATCGAAGCCCTTGGCCTTGGCGGCGTTGGCGTGCTTGACGTTGCGCTCGTCCTTCGCCTCGATGTCCAGCCGCCGGGCCATCTCGGGGTCCTTCTCCAGCGCCTTTTTGCTCAGGATCTCCCCCAGGCCGTGGCCGAACGCGCCGCAGCCCACGCCGATGCACAGATAGGGAAGGGTGAGCAGGAGCCCTCCGGACTCCGGATAGGCCTTGACGAGGAACAGGCCCAGGGCAAACAGGGCGGCTCCGGCAACAGCGATCAGATAGTACTTTGCCTTTTTCATGGGAACGCCTCCTTACAGCGTGATAATTTCCCGGGATGGAAAGTTTGCTTTCCGTGTTCTACGATAGCATATCCGGGTCCTGATGTCAAGCGGACTTTCCATAAACCGATTAGGGGGAGAAAATAATGAAGAGTATTTACCGGAGCGAGGCCGCCAGGCGGGCGGTGCTGGAGCTGTACGACGCCCAGATGGCGGAGCTGGGGCGCCCGTACCAGAACCTTTGGGTGGACACCTGCTTCGGAAGGACCCACCTGATCGAGACGGGGGACCCCTCCGCCCGGCCGCTGCTGCTGTTCCACGGCGGAAACGCCACCACGGCCTACAATCTAAAGTACTGCGGTTTCCTGCTGGAGGGCTTCCACGTCTACGCGGTGGACACCATCGGCCATCCGGGGAAGAGCGCGGAGGTCTGCCTCTCCCCCCGGGGGGAGGACTACGGGCGCTGGGGCAGCGAGGTCATAACGGCGCTGGGCTATGACAAAATGGCCTGCTTCGGCGGCTCCTTTGGGGCGGGGGTGCTGGTCAAGACCATGTGCGTGGCGCCTGAAAAGGTGGAGCGCAGCGCCCTGACGGTGCCCTCCGCCATCCGGAACGCCCCCGCCTACCGCAGCATGAATATGCTTCTGCCCATGCTGCTCTACTGGGCGACCCGCCGGGAGAAGTGGTTTATCCGCTGCATCCTGCCCATGGCGATCGAGGAGTCGGCCATTTCTCCCGACATCCTGGCCACGGCCCGGTGCAGCATCGACAACGCCAAAATCAAGACCGGGATGCCCGCGGACGAGCCGCTGGAACGGCTGGAGCGGTACAAAAACCCCGTCCTGGTGATGGCGGCGGAGCGGGACTGCCTGTTCCCCGGGGAGCAGGTGCTTGCCCGGGCCGGGCAGGCCTGGAAACAGGCAGAGACCTATCTGCTCCGGGGCCGGGGGCACATCCACGCGATGACGGAGGCGGAGCAGGCGCGGATCAGGGACTTCCTGCTGCGATAGATGGAAAAAAGCCCGGGGCGTTTGAAACGCCCCGGGCTTTCATCAAAACTGCTCCAGTAAAAACCGGCCGATGCTCTCCATGGCCTCCCCGGCCTTTTTCATGGGGAACATCTGGAACACGTGCCACATGTCGTTCCACACCTCCAGGCGGCAGGGGACGCCGGCCAGCACCAGCCGGTCCCGCAGGCGCACCGAGTCGGAGAGGAGGATCTCGTGGGTGCCCGCCTGGATAAGCACGGGCGGGAAGCCCGCAAACTCCCCGAAGAGGGGGGAGAGGTTGGGGTCGGACAGGTCCATGTCCCGGGCGTAGGCCCCCCGGACGGCGTGGATGTAGTCCATGGTGATCATGGGGTCCAGCTCCGAGCGCTCGGTGTAGGACTTGCCGCTGGCCGTCATGTCGGTCCAGGGGGACATGAGAATGAGGGCCGCGGGCAGCCGCCGTCCGGCGGAGCGGAGCTGGTGGCAGAGCACCAGGGCCAGGTTGCCCCCGGCGGAGTCCCCGGCCACGATCACGTCCCGGGCGCCGTAGCCCAGGTACATCAGATAGTCCCAGGCCTTCATGGCGTCGTTGACGGCGGCGGGGTAGGGGTGCTCGGGGGCCAGGCGGTAGTCGAAGGAGAGCACCTCGTACCCCGTGACGTTGGCCAGCTTGGAGGCCAGGATGCGGGAGTAGCCCAGGTTGCCGCTGGTGTAGCCGCCCCCGTGGCAGTAGAGGATGGCGTGCTTGCGGTCGTGGCCCCGGTCGGGCCGGACCCAGGCGGCGGCCATGCCCGCCAGCTCGAAGGGCTCCCAGCTCATGCCCACCATGGGGGCCACCAGGCGGCCCAGCAGCTCCTGGCCCTTGCGCTGGCGCTCCAGGTCCTCCGGGTCCATGGACTCGGGGGAGGTGGAGGAGTGGATGGCCTTCAGCGCCCGCATCACCGGGTCCAGGCGGCGGGTTTCGGCGGCCTTGCGCTCCTCCTCGCTGCGGCGCTTCAGCGTCATATGCAGGTTCTGCTTCCTTTGCTCCATGGGACGCCTCCTTTTTTCAGTGCATGGATTATATCACAGGGGGGCAAAAAAAGATAGACCCCATCCGCCGCCATTCCCCTTGTAGTTTGGCCGGGGGAGTGGTATGCTTTTTTCAGAAGTCAGAATGAAAGGGGGGATGACGGTGGCAAAACGGGAAAAGGGCCCCAAGCCGGACTGGTACAAGCTGGACAACGCGGGCGTGCTCTACTCCGCCCTCCAGAAGGAGGAGTACTCGGCCATCTACCGCTTCTCCGCCGTGATGGCCGAGCGGGTGGACCCCGCCGCCCTCCAGCGGGCGGTGGACAGGACCATGCCCCGCTTCCCCGGCTTTTCCGTGCGCATCAAGAAGGGGGCCTTCTGGTACTACTTTGAGCCCAACCGGGCCCCCGGCCCCTTCGTCAAGGAGGACATCGCCAACCCCTGCCAGCCCATCCGCTTCAAGGAGGACAACGGCTGGCTGGTGCGCTTTTTCTACTACGAGCGCCGCATCTCCTTCGAGGCCTTCCACGCCATCTCGGACGGGGGCGGGGCGATCACCTTTTTCCGCACCCTGCTGGCGGTCTACCTGCGGGAGCGGGGGATCGAAGTGCCGAACGGGGAGGGCGTGCTGGACGTGGACGAGCCCCCCCGGAAGGAGGAGCTGGAGGACGCCTACGCCAAGTACGCGGGCAAGCGGGTGCTGCGGGGCGGCTGGGAGAAGAGCGCCTACCCCAACACGGGCACGGCGGAGCCCTTCTACACCTTTAACGTGACCATGGGCTTCGTCCCGGTGGACAAGCTCAAGGAGCGCGCCAAAACCTATGGCGGCGCGACGATTACGGAGTACCTGACGGCCGTGCTGCTGAAAACCCTGCTGGACAAGCAGCACGGGGAGAACCCCCGGCGGGAGAAGCCGGTGGCCCTGGCCATCCCCATCAACCTGCGGCCCTGGTTTCCCACGGACACCCTGCGCAACTTCATCCTCACCATCCGGCCGTGCATCGACCCCGGCCTGGGGGAGTATTCCTTTGCGGAGATCGTCTCTTACGTGCACAATTTTATGCGCCTGAAAATCAACCGGCAGGAGATGCGGGCCACCTTTACGGGGAACGTGCATTTCACCACCAATAAGCTGCTCCAGGTGATCCCCGTCTTTCTGAAAAACCCGGTGATGGCCCTGAGCTACCAGCTGGTGGGGGTGCGGCCCTACACCTCCACCTACACCAACCCCGGCCCCTTCCGGGTGCCCGAGGCCATGCGCCCCCATATCGGGCATATGGAGGTCATCCTGGGCCAGGCCACCGCGCCCCGGGTCCACTGCGCGTCCATCAGCTACGGCAACCTGATGGAGATCACCTTCGCGGGCACGCTGGTGGAGACCGACACCGAGCGGGAGTTCTTCCGCTTCCTGGTGCGGGAGGGCATCCCGGTGAAGGTGCGCAGCAACCGAACGAGTTGAGGTGATTCGATGTCCTACTGTGTCAACTGCGGGGTGGAGCTGGACGCCACCGCGTCCTTCTGCCCCCTGTGCCATACGCCGGTGGTCAATCCCAACCAGCCGGTGGACGGCGCCTCCCCCAGCCCCTTCCCCACCCAGCGGGGGGAGGTGGCCCCGGTGTCCAAGTGGGAGCTGGCGCTGCTGCTCAGCGCCATGATGGCCTCGGTGGCGGTGTGCTGCGCGCTGCTGAACATCTTCCTGCCCGCCGAGCGCACCTGGTCGCTGTACGTCATCGGCGCGGCGGTCATGCTGTGGATCTGGTTTGTGCCCCCGCTGCTCATGCGGGGGATGGGGCTGTGCCTGCGGCTGGTGCTGGACGTGCTGGCCGTGGGGATCTACGTGCTGCTGATCGCGGTGGATTTGGACGGCATCGGGTGGTTCCTCCACCTGGCCCTGCCCATCGTGCTGCTGGGGGGCGCCATCGTGCTCTTCCTGGGGCTGATGATGCAGGGGGGCCGCCGGTCCATCCTCACCAGCGTCACCCTGATCATCGGCAGCGTGGGGGCCTTTATGGCGGGCGTGGAGTTCTTCGTGGACCGCTACCTGGAGGGGGCCTGGGAGCCGGGCTGGTCCCTGGTGGTGCTCACCGTCTGCGTCGCCATGGTCATCCCCCTGGTCATCGTGCGCCGGGTGCCCTCCCTGCGGGAGGAGGTACGGCGCAGGTTCCATATGTGAGGATTGAAAACGGTTCAAAAAGCGCGTGCAGAACTCAATCTGTACGCGCTTTTTTTGAACCCCAGAGAGGCCCCCGCGCGTCTAGTGGTAGGAAGGATATGAGAGGATGGATTTGGTGCGCAGGGCGCGGGCGGAGCTCATGCTCTGCTTCAACCGCCTGGTGGATCCCGCCCAGGTGTCCGCCGTGGTGGTGGACGGCACGGTATATCCAGTCTTGACTGAATAGTATGCATATACTTGTGGAATATATCCATAAAAATCGGGGACAATTCGCATATTTATGCGAATTGCCCCTTGCAATTTTTCCCTCGCCGTGGTAAACTGTGACCAACATAAAAGCAACGGAGGTTTTACATCATGTCTGATATTAAAAAGGTCGTACTCGCTTACTCCGGCGGTCTGGATACGTCCATCATCATCCCCTGGCTCAAGGAGCACTACAACAACCCCGAGATCATCGCCGTGTCCGCCGACGTGGGCCAGGGCGACGAGCTGGACGGCCTGGAGGAGAAGGCCATCAAGACCGGCGCCTCCAAGCTGTACATCGAGGATCTGACCGACGAGATGGTGGACGACGTCATCATCCCCTCCATGCAGATCGGGGCCAAGTACGAGGGCTATCTGCTGGGCACCGCCTTCGCCCGGCCCATCATCGGCAAGCGCCTGGTGGAGATCGCCAAGCTGGAGGGGGCCGACGCGGTGTGCCACGGCTGCACCGGCAAGGGCAACGACCAGGTGCGCTTCGAGCTGGCCATCAAGCGCTTCGCCCCCGAGATGAAGATCATCGCCCCTTGGCGCGAGTGGGACATCAAGGGCCGGGACGAGGAGATCGACTACGCCGAGGCCCACAACGTGCCTCTGAAAATCAACCGCGAGACCAACTACTCCAAGGACAAGAACCTGTGGCACCTGTCCCACGAGGGCCTGGACCTGGAGGACCCCGCCAACGAGCCCCTGTACGAGAAGCCGGGCTTCCTGGAGATGAGCGTCTCCCCCGTGCAGGCCCCCGACGCGCCCACCTACGTGACCATTGATTTTGAGAAGGGCGTGCCCGTGGCGGTGGACGGCGTGAAGCTCAAGGCCAGCGACGTGGTGCGCAAGCTCAACGCCCTGGGCGGGGGCAACGGCATCGGCCTGCTGGACATCGTGGAAAACCGGCTGGTGGGCATGAAGGACCGCGGTGTGTACGAGACCCCCGGCGGCGCCATCCTCTACCGGGCCCACGAGGTGCTGGAGATGCTCACTGTGGACAAGGACACCCTGCACATGAAGGAGAAGCTGGCCATCGACTTCGCCGACCTAGTCTACAACGGCAAGTGGTTCACCCCCCTGCGGGAGGCGCTGACCGCTTTCACCACCAAGACCCAGGAGCACGTCACCGGCACGGTGAAGCTCAAGCTCTACAAGGGCAACATCATTACCGCCGGGGTCACCTCCCCCGAGACCCTGTACTCCGAGAACCTGGTGACCTTTGACGAGAGCGACTACGACCAGGGCCAGGCTACCGGCTTCATCAACCTCTGGGGCCTGCCCGACACCGTCCAGGCCCTGCGGGAGCAGGGGAAGCTGTAACTCAAACCATCCCAGACAGGGGCGGCCGCCGGCCGCCCCTGTTGCAGAACAATGAGGTGAACCGTACATGAAATTATGGGCCGGACGGTTTCAGAAGGAAACCGACACCCTGGTAAACGACTTTAACTCCTCCATCTCCTTCGACGCGCGGCTGTACCGGGAGGACATCGCGGGCTCCATCGCCCACGCGGCCATGCTGGGCAGGCAGGGCATTATCGAGCCCCACGAGGCCGAGAAAATCATCGAGGGCCTCCAGGCCATACTGGCCGACGTGGAGGCCGGACAGGTGGAGTTCTCGCTGGAGAACGAGGACATCCACATGAACGTGGAGACCATCCTCACCCAGCGCATCGGCGACACGGGCAAGCGCCTGCACACCGCCCGCAGCCGCAACGACCAGGTGGCGGTGGACTTCCGCCTCTTCGTCAAGAAGGAGATCCCCGTGATCACCGGCCAGCTTCTGGCCCTGGAGCGGGTGCTCATTAAGAAGGCCAGGGCCAACCTGGAGACCGTCATGCCCGGCTATACCCACCTCCAGCGGGCCCAGCCCACCACCTTCGCCCACTACATGATGGCCTACGCCAACATGTTGCGCCGGGACATCACCCGCCTGGAGGACTGCATGGAGCGCATGGACGAGTGCCCCCTGGGGGCGGGCGCCCTGGCCACCTCCACCTACGGCGTGGACCGCTTCCAGACCGCCCAGGCCCTGGGCTTCCGCAAGCCCACCGACAACTCCATGGACTCGGTCTCCGACCGGGACTTCGCCATTGAGTTCCTCTCCGCGTGCTCCATCCTCATGATGCACCTGTCCCGCTTCTCGGAGGAGATTATCCTGTGGTGCTCCTGGGAGTTCAAATTCGTGGAGCTGGACGACGCCTACTCCACCGGCTCCTCCATCATGCCCCAGAAGAAGAACCCCGACGTGGCCGAGCTGGTGCGGGGCAAGACCGGACGGGTGTACGGCTCCCTTATTACCCTGCTCACCGTCATGAAGGGCCTGCCCCTGGCGTATAACAAGGACATGCAGGAGGACAAGGAGCCCGTCTTCGACGCCATCGACACCGTGGAGATGTGCATCCCCGTCTTTACCGCCATGCTGGACACCCTCACCGTTAAGGAGAAGAACATGCACCGGGCGGCCTCCGGCGGGTTCATCAACGCCACCGACTGCGCCGACTACCTGGTGAAGAAGGGCATGCCCTTCCGGGAGGCCTACATGATCGTGGGCCGGCTGGTCAACATGTGCATCAGGGCGGGGGAGACGCTGGACACCCTGCCGCTGAAGGACTTCCGCGCGGTCTCCTCCGCCTTTGACGCGGACGTGTACCAGGCCCTGGAGCTCAAGACCTGCGTCAACGGCCGCAAGGTCTACGGCGGGCCGGCCAAGGAGGCCGTGGAGCGGCAGATCGCCAGCATTGAGCAGTTTGTAGAGGAGAGGGTACCGGTATGACGGGCCGCGGCAGACCCCGCGCCGGGTGGCGCGTAACAAGCGTTTTGCACAGCAAAACCTTGATGCCGGGCGAACTGAGTTCGCCCGCGCAGATGAGATGGAAAGGGGCTCCCGCGGGGCCTGCCCCGTGGGGAGGCTGCGGCGGGCCGGCCAAGGAGGCGGTCGAGCGGCAGATCGCCAATATCGAGGCGTTTGTGGAGGCACGGACATAGTGGGAAAGCCTATCATTTATATCGACGGGCAGGAGGGCACCACCGGCCTGCAGATCTATGAGCGGCTGGGGCGGCGGGAGGACATCGAGCTGCTGCACATCGACCCTGACAAGCGAAAAGACTTGTCGGAGCGGAAGCGCCTGCTCAACGCCGCGGACCTGGTCTTTCTGTGCCTGCCGGACGAAGCCGCGGTGGAGGCGGTGGGGCTGATAGAGAACGATCACACCCGGGTCATCGACGCCTCCACCGCCCACCGCACCGCGCCGGGCTGGGTGTACGGCTTCCCGGAGCTCTACAAAAAGCCCGGGGAAACCATTGGGACGGCGCGGTTTGTGGCAAATCCGGGCTGCCACGCCACCGGCTTTCTGGCCTGCGCCGCGCCGCTGGTGTCCCTGAACATCCTGCCGAAGGACTACCCTCTCACCGTCTTTTCCCTCACCGGCTACTCCGGGGGCGGGAAGAAGATGATCGCGGAGTACGAGAGCGAGGATAAAGGAAAAGAACTTTACAGCCCGCGGCTCTACGGCACCGGCCTGAAGCACAAGCACCTGCCCGAGATGCAGAAGATCGCCGGGCTGGACCGGCCCCCGGTGTTCTGCCCGGTGGTGGACGACTACTACAAGGGTATGGCCACCACGGTGATGCTCCACAACCGCTACCTGCTGGGCCAGCCCACCGCGTGGGAGCTGAGTTTGATGCTGGGGGCGTGGTACGCGGGACAGCCCCTGGTGGCGGTGTCCTACGGGGAGCAGGCCCCCATGCTGGCGGCCAACACCCTGGCGGGGACCGACCGGCTGGAGATCACCGTCTGCGGCCACGAGGACCAGAGCATCATCACCGCACGGTTTGACAACCTGGGCAAGGGCGCCTCCGGCGCGGCGGTACAGAATATGAACCTGATGCTGGGCTTCGGCATGACCGAGGGCCTGGCGCTGTAAGGGGAGGAACGGACATGAAAGAGATACAGGGCGGCGTGACCGCCCCCAAGGGCTTCACCGCCGCGGGCGTCCACTGCGGGGTGAAGAAGGGCTCCAGCCCGGACAAGAACGATCTGGCCCTCATCCTGTCGGAGCGGGAGTGCGCCGCCGCCGCCACCTACACCATGAACCGGGTGAAGGCGGCCCCCATCTACGTGACCATGGAGCACCTGGAGGACGGCGCGGCCTGGGGCGTGGTGGCCAACTCCGGCAACGCCAACGCCTGCGCCCCCCAGAGCCACGAGAACGCCCAGGCCATGTGCCGGTACGCCGCCGCGGCCACGGGCCGCAGGGCGGGGGACTTCGTGGTGGCCTCCACCGGCGTCATCGGCCAGACCATCAACATCTCCGCCATCGAGCAGGGACTTCCGGCGTGCGCCAAGGCCCTGTCCAAGGACGGCTCCGACGCGGCGGCCCGCGCCATCATGACCACCGACACCGAGAAGAAGGAGGCCGCGGTGTCCTTCACCCTGGGGGGCAAGACCGTGACCATCGGGGCCATCGCCAAGGGCTCGGGTATGATCCACCCCAACATGGGCACCATGCTCTGCTTTATCACCAGCGACTGCGCCATTACCCACGAGATGCTCACCGAGGCCCTCCACGAGGTGGTGCCCCGCACCTTCAACCGGGTGACGGTGGACGGCGACACCTCCACCAACGACATGTGCGCGGCGCTCTGCAACGGCATGGCGGAAAACCCGCTGGTGGAGTGGAAGGACGACAACTACACCGTCTTTGTCAAGGCCCTGCGCGCCCTGTGCGAGAGCCTGGCCCGGAAGATCGCCGGGGACGGCGAGGGGGCCACCCGCCTGGTGACCTGCCGCGTCAGCCAGGCCAGGAGCGAGGAGAGTGCCGAGCGCCTGGCCAAGGCGGTGGTGGGCTCCCCCCTGGTGAAGGCCGCCATGTTCGGGGCCGACGCCAACTGGGGCAGGGTGCTGTGCGCCATGGGGTACTCCAAAGCCCCCTTCCGCCCCGAGTACGTGGACGTAAAGTTCTGCTCCGCCGCCGGCGAGGTGCTGGTGTGTGAGCAGGGGGCGGGGCTGGACTTCGACGAGGAGGCGGCCAAGAGCATTCTGACCCGAGACGAGGTGGTCATCGACGTGTGCCTACACGAGGGGGAGCACGAGGCCTCCTGCTGGGGCTGCGATCTGACCTACGACTATGTGAAGATCAACGGCGACTACAGGACTTAATTGATAATTGATAATGGATAATTGATAATTGAGAATGAGGGGCGCTGCCGGAGGCTCCCGCACCTGGGCTGATTCTCAAGTCTCAAGTATCAATTCTTAATTGGAGGAGCGACCATGTCCTATTCCCACGTGGAGCGGGCCAACGTCCTGGCTGAGGCCCTGCCCTATATCCAAAAATACAGCGGCAAGACCGTGGTGGTGAAGTACGGCGGCAACGCCATGATCTCGGAGGAGTTGCGCCGGGCCGTCATCTCGGACATCATCCTGCTCCACCTGGTGGGCCTGCGGGTGGTGGTGGTCCACGGCGGCGGGCCGGAGATCACCGAGATGCTGGGCAGGATCGGCAAGGAGTCCCGGTTTGTGGACGGCCTGCGCTACACCGACGGGGAGACCATGGACATCGTGCAGCAGATCCTCTGCGGCAAGGTGAACAAGAACCTGGTGGCCACCCTCAACCGCATGGGGGGCAAGGCCATCGGCCTGTGCGGCATGGACGCGGGGCTCTTCCAGGCAAAGGAGCTGGACCCCAAATACGGCCTGGTGGGGGAGATCACCGGGGTGGACCCCGCCCTGGTGGTGGACTGCCTGGAGGACGGGTACATCCCCGTCGTCTCCACGGTGGCCCAGGGCGTGGACGCGGACACGGCCTACAACGTCAACGCCGACACCGCCGCCGCCAAGCTGGCCACCGCCCTGCACGCGGAGAAGCTCATCCTGCTCACCGACGTGCGGGGCCTGCTGCGGGACCCGAGGGACGAGGACACCCTTATCCCGGTGGCTGAGCTCTCCCAGGTGCCGGGGCTGATCAAGGACGGGGTGATCAAGGGGGGCATGATCCCCAAGGTGGACTGCTGCGTGGAGGCGGTGCGCTCTGGATTAAAGAGCGCGGTCATCCTGGACGGGCGGATCCCCCACTCCATCCTCATCGAGCTTTTGAGCGACGAGGGCATCGGCACCCTAATATGCTAAGCGAACAGGAGGCGCAAGCAATGGATCACAAGCAGCTCAAGCAGCTGGACCAGTCCTGCGTGATGCAGACCTACGGCCGATTCGACGTGGACATCGACCACGGCAGCGGGGCCACGCTCTACGACCTGGCGGGCAATGAGTACATCGACTTTACCTCCGGCATCGGCGTGTGCTCGGTGGGCTACGCCAACCCCAAGTGGCTGGAGGCTATTACGGCCCAGGCGGCCAAGCTGGGGCACATCTCCAACCTCTTCTACTCCCAGCCCTGCGCCGAGCTGGCCCAGAAGCTGTGCGAGCGCTCGGGCATGGCCTGCGCCTTCTTCGCCAACTCCGGCGCGGAGAGCAACGAGGGGATTATCAAGCTGGCCCGCAAGTACAGCTTTGACAAGTACGGCAAGGGGCGGGGCACCGTGCTCACCCTGAAAAACTCCTTCCACGGCCGCACCCTGGCCACCCTGACCGCCACGGGGCAGGACGTGTTCCACAACTACTTTTTCCCCTTCCCGGACGGCTTCCGCTACGCCGAGGCGGGCAGCATCGACAGCGTGAACGCCGCCGCCGGGCACGACGTGTGCGCCGTGCTGCTGGAGCTGGTGCAGGGGGAGGGGGGCGTGCTCCCCATGGACCGGGCGTTCGTCCATAACCTGGCGGTGCTGTGCGCGGAGCGGGACTGGCTGCTGCTGGTGGACGAGGTGCAGACCGGCGTGGGCCGGACGGGCACCCTCTTCGCCTTCCAGCAGTACGGCATCCTGCCCGACGCGGTGTCCTTCGCCAAGGGCATCGCGGGGGGCCTGCCCATGGGCGGCTTCCTGGCGGGGGACCGCTGCCGCGCGGTGCTGGGCCCCGGCACCCACGCCACCACCTTCGGCGGCAACCCCATCTGCTCCGCCGCCGCCTGCGCGGTGCTGGATCAGCTGGACGAGGACACCCTGGCCTCCGTTAAGGAGAAGGGGACCTACATCCGCCGGCGGATTGAGGAGATGCGCCTGCCCTGCCTGGGGGCCACCCGGGGCCTGGGGCTGATGATCGGGATTGAGGTGAAGGGGCGGCGCAGCAATAAGGAGCTGGCGGATCTGCTGATCCACAGCGGCCTGCTGGTGCTGACGGCGGGGCCGGCCCTGCGGCTGCTGCCGCCGCTGACCATCACCATGGAGGAGATCGACAGGGGATTGACCATCCTGCAAGACACACTGAAGGAGGAAGCGTAAGATGAAAAAAGACCTGCTCAAGCTGCTCGACCTGTCCCGGGAGGACATCACCAGGATCCTCAACGAGGGCGACCAGATGAAGTACAACCAGAAGCACGGCCTGACCCACAACTACCTCCAGGGCAAGACCCTGGCCATGATTTTTGAGAAGAACTCCACCCGCACCCGCGTCTCCTTTGAAAACGGCATGTACCAGCTGGGCGGCCACGCCCTCTTCCTCTCCGGCAAGGAGAGCCAGATCGGCCGGGGCGAGCCCATCGAGGACACCGCCCGGGTCCTGGCGCGGTACTGCGACGGTATCATGATCCGCACCTACGGCCAGGCGGAGGTGGAGCAGCTGGCCAAGTACGCCTCCATCCCCGTCATCAACGGCCTGACCGACTTCGCCCACCCCTGCCAGGTGCTGGCCGACCTGATGACCGTCCGGGAGAAGATGAGCCGCCTGGAGGGCCTGAAGCTCTGCTTCATCGGCGACGGCAACAACATGGCCAACTCCCTCATTGTGGGCGGCCTGAAGTGCGGCATGGACGTGTCCGTGGCCTGCCCCGAGGGCTACGATCCCGACCAGAAGGTGCTGGACTTCGCCAAGACCGTGACCGGCTGCAAGTTTGAGCTGTGCCGCAGGCCCGAGGAGGCCGCCGTGGACGCCGATGTGGTGATCACCGACGTGTGGGCCTCCATGGGCCAGGAGGGCGAGAAGGAGAAGCGGGAGAAGGCATTCGCGGGCTACCAGGTCAACGAGGCGCTGATGGCCCTGGCCCACCCCGGCGCCATGGTGCAGCACTGCCTGCCCGCCCACAAGGGGGAGGAGATCTCCGCCGAGACTTTTGAAAAGCACGCCGACGAGATTTTTGAGGAGGCGGAGAACCGCCTCCACGCCCAGAAGGCGGTTCTGTACCTGCTGATGGGGGAGAACAAGTAAAAAAGCCAGTAAAAAGCGCGCGGCCGCAGGCCGCGCGCTTTTTGTATGTGCTGCTGAAAATTAGGTGGATAAGGCGCACCCTGTCATTGCGAGGAGGCCCCGCGTGGCCGACGCGGCAATCCGTCCCATCCTCGTACCATAGGGGCCGATGCCCTCATCGGCCCGCTGCTCCTGGCCCGTAGGGGCGATTCACGAATCGCCTGCCAGCCATCGTTCGTATCAGGGCTGCAGCGTGGCCCGGATCAGGGCCGCGTGGTCGCCCTCGGCTAGCGCCTGAACCTTCGCAAGCTCCAGGCCCATGGCGGCGGTGATCCGCTCGCCGTACTCCCGGTCGGCCCAGTAGCAGTGCACGGCGTGGCGGTATTTCACGTTGTCGGTGACCGGGGCGATGTTGCGGGCAGTGTTTTCAATCAGCAGCGCCTTTTTCTCCTCGTCCATCAGCCGCCACAGCTCCCCGCCGGCCCGGAAGCAGTCGTCGGTGGGGTCGTCCGCCGGGTCGTAGGCGTAGAGTGCGCCCTCCAGATCCAGCGGGGGCTCCATGACGCCGGGCTGGGCGGACCACACCCCGGCGCTGTTGGGGGAGTAGGCGGGGGCGCCGCCGTAGTTGGCGTCGGTGCGCATGGCCCCATCCCTGTGGTAGTCGGCCACCGGGCACTTGGGGCGGTTGACGGGAATTAAATTATGGTTAACCCCAAGGCGGTAGCGCTGGGCGTCGCCGTAGACGAACAGGCGGCCCTGGAGGAACTTGTCCGGCGAAAAGCCGATGCCGGGCACCACGTGGGCGGGGGTAAAGGCGGCCTGCTCCACCTCGGCAAAGTAGTTCTCCGGGTTGCGGTTGAGCTCCAGCACGCCCACCTCGTGGAGGGGGAACTCGGCGTGGCGCCAGATTTTGGTGATGTCGAAGGGGTTTTCATAGTGCTGCTTGGCCTGCTCCTGGGTCATAATCTGGACGTACAGGGTCCAGCGCGGGTAGTCGCCCCGCTCAATCGCCTCATACAGGTCGCGGCCGTGGCTCTCCCGGTCCCGGGCGACCAGGGCCTCGGCCTCGGCGTCCGTCAGGTTTTTGATGCCCTGCTGGGTGCGGAAATGGAACTTGCACCACACGCGCTCATTTTTCTCGTTGTAGAAGCTGAAGGTGTGCTCGCCGTAGACGTGCATGTGACGGAAGCTGGCGGGGATGCCCCGGTCGGACATGACGATGGTGGTCTGGTGGAAGGTCTCGGGCAGCAGGGTCCAGAAATCCCAGTTGTTCTGGGCCGAGCGCATCCCGGTGCGCGGGTCGCGCTTCACCGCCCGGTTCAGGTCGGGGAAATTATGTACGTCCCGCAGGAAGAAGGTGGGGGTGTTGTTGCCCACCAGGTCCCAATTGCCCTCCTCAGTGTAGAATTTGCAGGCAAACCCGCGGATGTCCCGCTCCGCGTCCGCCGCGCCGCGCTCTCCGGCCACCGTGGAGAAGCGGACAAAGACGTCGGTCTTGGCCCCCTGCTGGAGCACCTTGGCCCGGGTCCACCTGCTGATGTCGTGGGTGCAGGTGAAGGTGCCGTAGGCGCCCCAGCCCTTGGCGTGCATGCGCCGCTCGGGGATGACCTCGCGGTCGAAATGGGCCAGCTTTTCCAGGAGCCAGACGTCCTGGAGGGCCACCGGGCCCCGCGGTCCTGCTGTGAGGGAGTGCTCGTTCTCGGCGACCGGCGCGCCGACCTCGTTGGTGAGTCTGTCCAATGAATCTGTTGCCATAGTGGAACCCTCCTTTGTAAAATAGTAACTATTACTAGAAACTATCTTAATTAAACTACCGCGTCTGGATAATGTCAATAGAAACAGCAAAAATAATTCGCAGATCGTTTAATTTAAGGGCTCCTCCTTCTTCTCCTCCTCCCGCAGGGGGCCGCCCACGGAGGCCGCGAAGGAGATGCTGCCCTTGCCGAACTTGCCCCGGATGCCGTCCACGGTGTGCTCCAGCTTCTCCAGCTTGTCCCGCCGGGGGGCGGCCCCGGCGGCGAAGAGGTCAAGCTGCTCGGCGGCCTGGTCCTCCGGCACCAGGTTTTGGCCCGTGACGGTTAGGGCGCGGACGGGGGCGCGGGCGGCCCAGGAGGCCTGGATAAGCTCCAGGGCGGCCCCGGCGATCTCCCGCGTCAGGTAGGAGGGGGCCTCCAGCCGCTTCTGGCGGCAGATGTCCTTGAAGTTGGGATCCCGGATGGTGACCTGGACGGTGGTGCACTTGAGGCCGTCCATCCGCAGGCGCATGGCCACCCCGTCGGAGAGGAGCACCACCCCGGCCCGGATCTCCTCCCAACCCAGCAGGTTGCGGCGGAAGGTCAGGCCGTTTCCCACCGACTTGGGGGGCGGCATATCCCGGGCGGGGATGACCGGGGCGTGCTCCGCCCCGGTGGCGTAGTCATGCAGGGTAGCCCCCTGCTTGCCCAGGATCTCCACCAGGGCGTCCCTGGGGAAGCGGGCCAGATCCCCGATGGTGCGCACCCCGTAGCCCTCCAGCGTGCGCTCCGCCGCCCGGCCCACGAAAATGAGGTCGGTCACCGGCAGGGGCCACAGCAGGGTCCGGTAGTTGTCCCGGGTGATCACGGTGGTGGCGTCCGGTTTTTTGTAGTCGCTGCCCATCTTGGCGAAAATTTTGTTGAAGGACACTCCCACCGAGATGGTGAGGTGCAGCTCGTCCCGGACGGCACGGCGGATTTCGTCGGCCACCGCCCGCCCATCCCCACCGAAGAGGTGCATGGAGCCGGTGATGTCCAGCCAGCTCTCGTCGATGGAGAAGGGCTCCACCAGGTCGGTGTAGCGCTCGTAGAGGGCGTTGATGCGCTTGGAGAAGTCGTGGTATTTCTCGTGGTGGGCGCCCAGGAGCACCAGATCGGGGCATTTGCGCCGGGCCTGCCACACCGTCTCGGCGGTCTTGACGCCGTACTTTTTGGCGCGCTCGTTTTTCGCAAGGATAATGCCGTGGCGGCTGGCCGGATCGCCGCACACCGCCACCGCCGCGTCCTTCAGCTCCGGGTGCTCCAGCAGCTCCACCGAGGCGTAGAAGCTGTTGAGGTCACAGTGCAGTATGGTCCTGTCCACGGCGAAGCGCCCCCTCTCTGCCTCTATTATAGTAGGGGATACTTTAAATGTCAAACGGGTGTTCGATAATATTTCTGGTAGAATAGGGTCAGAAATAAACGTGCGGCGGCGTACTGTAGAGTGAAAGGGGGGGAGGCTTGGTGGACATGGCGGTGGACCGCGGGATGGAGGCGGAGGCCGAACGGATTTACGGCCAATACCATACGCTGCTCTCCACGGTGGTGCGCGGCATACTGGGGGACGGCGCGGAGGACTGGGAGGCGTGTGTACAGGACGTCATATGGGAGTTCCTGCGCGCCCCCGGGAAGTTCGACCCCGCCCGGGGCAGTGAAAAAACCTACCTGTGCGTACTGGCACGCAGCCGGGCCCGCACCCTGCGCGCCCGGCGGGGCGGCGTCCGGGAGGAGCCGCTGGAGGACTATGAGCTGGTTTTGTGCGCCCAGGACGGCGCGGAGCGCGCGGCGGTCCAGGACGGGCTGCACAGGGCGCTGGCGGGGCTCAGCGCGGAGGAGCGGCGGCTGTTTACCCTGCGGTTCCTGTACGAGTGGCCCCCGGCGGAGATCGGCAGGTCGCTGCACCTGAGCCGGGCGGCGGTGGACAAGCGGGTGTCCCGCCTGCGGGGGAAGCTGAAAAAGCTGCTGGCCCTCCAGGGGATTACCGTGGACGGAAAGGAGTAAGGTATGCGTCGGTATGAAGTAAACGATCTGTTGGAGGAGGGGGATCTCCTCACCCTGACGGAGGAGGCCATGGCCCGCCCGGCCCGGCCCGCCCGGCGGGGATGGCGGCGGGCGGCGGCCGTGGCGGCCTGCCTGGCGCTGGTGGTGTGCCTTGCCAATTTCGGGGCCATCGCCGCGGGCGTGGAGCGGCTGTTCCGCTACGTGGCCGGGGTGGGCGCGGTGCCCGAGGAGAGCCTGATTCTGGTACAGGAGGAACCCATTGAGTGGACGTACGACGGGAGAACGTATGTCGTGCGGGCCAATCAGCGAAACGGCTATATCATGGTGGAGCTGGACGTGCTGTCAAAACAGTCGGAGGTGGACCGCTTCGGAGACCCCCGGGTTCAGTACTATAAGGTAGAAATCCTGGCCGGGGATACCCCGCTGACCTACGGCTTTTACGACATGCGCAACGGCTGGGAGCGCCATGAGGACCAGAGCGGCGGCGGCAGTGCCTGTTTTTATCCCTTGTCGGGCGGCGGTATGCTGGATGAGAGCCGGTACTTCGAGGCGGGCTACGCCACTATGGCCTACCGGGACGATGCCTTTGAGGCAGCGCAGCAGCCGGAGGAGGGGTATACGCTCCGGGTTGAGGAGATCATTGACAGCGACATGGTCATGGAGATCCCGCTGCGCCTGGTGGAGCCGTCCGCCATCTCTGCCGTGACAGACACGCTGGAGCTGGACGAGGGAACCGTGACGGCGCTGGTGAGCAGTGACGGAACCCGCGTGACCTTCGCCTTTGATTCCGCACCTCTGGCGGAAGACACCTACCTGAACCAAGTGCTCGTGAGTGAAGTGACGTTTAAA
Source organism: Oscillospiraceae bacterium (assembly GCA_022846095.1). Lineage (NCBI taxonomy): Bacteria > Bacillati > Bacillota > Clostridia > Eubacteriales > Oscillospiraceae > Oscillospiraceae bacterium. The sequence goes on from AP025583.1 coordinate 1,829,234, forward strand.
GATGAGTTTGGCAACAGCTATCAGGGCGGATACCGCAATCTGCGCAGCGGCGCGGGAGCGGCGTTTATGTCCGAAGTTGCGCTGACACAGGAGCCGGAGGGTAAAATTACCTCGGTGGAAATCCGCAATGTCAACATCATCTATGCCGAGTGGCAGGAGGAGCCAAAGATTTCTATGGAGGACGGCGTCCGGGTAACTGACCACTGGGAGCATCCTGAGGTGATCTACGATAACTTGGACTGGGTAATCGACCTGCCGTAAATACAAAAAAAGGGCGTACCCCGCGGGGCACGCCCTTTTTTGTGTCTAGATTTCGCTCCCGGCCTTCCGGCCCGCGCCCTTGACCATGGGCTCCCCGTGGACCAGGTAGCGGGAGACCACCTTGTAGAGCAGGAAGGTGACCACGGAGTTAATCCCCGCCTTGAGCAGGTTGAAGGGGAGGATGAAGGGCAGCAGCAGCTCGTCCACCGCCTCGGTGGGCATACCGGTGTAGAAGGGGGTGATGTAGTGGTTGGCCACCACCATCACGAGCCCCATCGCCAGGGTGCCGCACACCAGTCCCAGCACCGCGCCGGCCTGGGTGTGCCTCCGGCGGTAGATAAGGCTGGAGATCAGGGCCAGGGTACCGGTGGCGATGACGTGCATAAGGAAGCCGTAAGGGCCGTCGCCGCTGATCAGGAACGCCTGGATGAAGGAGGCCAGCACGGTCACCGTCAGCCCGGCCACCGGGCCGAAGGCGAAGGCGCCGATGAGGATGGGCACGTCGGCCGGGTCGTACTGCAGGAAGGGCGCGGCGGGGAAGAGGGGGAAGTGGACGAAGGTGATGAGGACCACGGCGATGGCGGTGAACATGGCCAGCAGGGTCAGCTTCTTGGTGCGTTCAGACATAAAAAACACTCCTTTTTTGTGGTAACACCTGAAAAGTCATGCCTTTCAGGTGCTAAACAAAAACGGAGGTGCGTGTTTAACACATCTTCTTTCATCCAGACTTCGCGCCCTGTATCCTGCGCGTCACTGTCGGTCCCGGAGTCGCACCGGGTCTGCGATGTCGCCACCGCTCGCGGACTGTACCGCCGATCGGGATTTTCACCCTGCCCTGAAGACATTGATTCAGTTGTTCCGTACATAGTATAGCGGTTTGGTGGGGAAATTGCAAGCCCCATTTTAAAAAACAAATGTTCGATAAACATTGACTTGCCGACTGGGATATACTACAATAGACCTGATTGCTGGAAAGACGGAGGGGCGCGCCCATGGACAGAGAGCATACCTGCTGCTTTACCGGCCACCGGCCGGAGAAGCTGCCCTGGCGGGAGGACGAGAGCGACCTGCGCTGCCTGGATTTAAAGTCCCGGCTGTCCCAGGCGCTGGAGGGGGCCTACACCAGGGGGATGCGGCATTTTATCTGCGGCATGGCCCAGGGGGCGGACTTCTACTTCTGCGAGGCGGCGCTGGAGCTGCGCGCGCGCTGCCCCGGCGTGACGGTGGAGGCCGCCATCCCCTGTGAGGAGCAGGCCGCCCGCTGGCGGGACCGGGACCGGGAGCGCTACTTCTCCCTGGTGGCCGCCTGCGACTTCGAGACCATGGTCCAGCGGCACTACGACCGGGGCTGTATGCTCCGCCGCAACCGCTACATGGTGGACCGCTCCGCCATGCTGATCGCCGTGTACGACGGCATGCTGGGCGGCACCATGTACACCATCTCCTACGCGATGCGGCAGGGGCTGGAGATCGTCACCCTGGACGTAACCGCATAGAGCGAGGTGCCCCGGCTCCGCCGGGGCGCTTTTCTTCTGCAAATGCAAAGAAAGGCTTGACAGCGGACGTCTGCAAATGTAGAATATACCTGTAAGATCGGCATTTGCAGAAGGAGTGAGTACGATGCGCGAAAAGAGCCGCCTGCCCGAATCGGAGCTGGACATCATGCTGGCGGTGTGGGGGGCGGAGGGCCCCGCCACCGCCCCCCATATCCTGGAGCGGCTGGAGCGGCCCATCACCCCCAGCGCCCTGCACAGCTACCTCAAGCGCCTGGAGGAGAAGGGCTATCTGTCCTGCGCCAAAAGCGGCAAGGTAAACTGCTATACACCCCTGGTGAGCCGGGAGGAGTACCGGGAGCGGGAGGGGCGCACGGTGCTCCAGAAGCTCTACGACAACTCCCTCAAGCGCTTCGCCGCCGCCCTCTACGACGGCGGGGAGCTGGCCCCCGCGGATCTGAAGGAGCTGCGGGCCTATTTGGACGAGCTGGAGAGGGGGGCGGTGCAGCATGACTAAAAATAGGATGCTAGCCGCCCTCGGGGCGCTGGCGCTGCTGCTGATCCTGACGGCCTGCGGGGCGGACGGCGCGGGGCGGGCCACGCCCGGAGCGCCCGAGACGCCCCAGGCCACCGCCCCGGCGCTGCGCTACACCAACGGGCTCTTCGGCTATACCCTGGATATGCCCGAGGGGTGGGCGGGGCACTATGCCGCCCAGGAGTATGTAAGCGAATTGACGGTGAGCAACACGGACAACGGGGAGTTCGGCGGGATGCTCTTCACCATCGAGTGGGCCGCAGGGGAGGACTGGCACGGCGCCTGGCAGGACGGGGAGGACGCACCCTTTTCGGTGCGTTTTCTGGCGGAGCAGGACGGCCTGGTGCTCTATGCCCGCTTCCCCTCGGATATACAGTACGACCCCGGAGATGCGGAAAAGACGGAGATCTACGGGAAGATGCGCGGGGAGACCGACGCGGTTCTGGACACCTTCGCCCGCACGGGGACGGCATTTCCGGAGATTCGCACCGGGGGTATCATTCAGGCCGGTGAGGATGAAATCGTTTTGGAGGACGGGGCGGGCTATCCCACGGCTGGGAATCTGACGGCGTACGTCAACGGGGAGGACGTGAAATCCGAGCTGACCTATGACGAGCTCCGGGCGCAGCCCGGCCTGTATGAGGGCCGTACCTTCCAAATCTTTATCAAGGACGGCGCCGTGGCTCTGCTGAACGAAATTCAGGAATAGGGGAGGGCGTTCAGATGCAAGTAGTGTTTTTGCGTGTCGCCGTCCTGTCCCTGACCTGCTCGGCGGTGCTGCTGCCCCTGCTGCTGCTCTCGCCCCGCCTGCGCAGCCGCTACGCCGCCCGCACCTGCTACTTCCTGTGGCTCCTGCTGGCCCTGCGCCTGCTGATCCCGGTGCAGCTCTCGCTGCCCCGGGCCCAGGTAACGGTGGAGGCCCCCGTTTACACGCTCAGCCTGCCCGCCCCTGCGGCGGGCGCCACAGACACGGTGGGGACGGCCGGTGGGCCCGCCGTCCTCCCGGGGCAGGCCGCCCCGGGCGGGGTGGAGCCGGCCGCCCCCGTCCACCGCACGGTGTCCCTGACCGGGATAGCTGCGGCGGTGTGGCTGGCGGTCGGGGGTATCTTCCTGCTGTGGCAGCTGCTGTCCTACGCCGCGGCCCGGCGGGCCCTGCTGCGGGCCGCCCGCCCGGCGGAGGAGGGGGAGCTGGCCCTCCTGGAGACGCTGCGCCGCAGCAGCGGGATCCGCCGGGCGGTGGGCCTGTTCCGCACCGGGCGGATCGGCACGCCCATGATGCTGGGGCTGCTGCGCCCCGTCATCCTGCTGCCGGAACGGCCCATGTCCGGCGGGGAGCTGGAGGTGGTGCTGCGCCACGAGCTGGCCCACCTGAGACGGGGGGACGTGGCCTACAAGGGCCTGATGCTGCTGTGCAACGCCGTGCACTGGTTCAACCCCCTGGTGTGGCTCATGGCCCGGGAGGCCGGGCGCAACCTGGAGTACTGCTGCGACGACGACGTGGTGCGGGATCAGGACGGGGCGTTCCGCCGCCGCTACGGCGAAATCCTGCTGGAAACCGCGGCCGGCGGCTCCGCCCCCGCCTTTTCCACCCGCTTCGGGGGCGGGAAGGGACAGCTCAAGGGGCGGCTGGCCAACCTCTTCCAGCATAAGAAGAACAGCATCCTGCTGGTGTGTATGGTGTTGGTACTGGCCCTGGCCGCGGGGAGCCTGGTGGCCTGCGAGGCGGGGGGCGGGAAGGCCCTCACCGGCGAACAGGCCCTGGACGCGCTGGAGGAGAGCCTCTCCTACAGCGGAGGCACCCTTGCCTTCACCCTCCCGGAGCGCTGCCCGGCGGAGGACTTGAGCATCCAGATCGCGGGCCGGCAGGAGGCGGCGGGTATGGGCGGCATGAGCTGGCACGCCGACACGCCCGAGGACTGGGAGGCGGGAAAGGCGTATCAGATTACCATCCCCACGGGGGAGGACGCCCATTTTACCGAGCTGACCATGAGCGTGTCCCTGCCCGATGCGGAGCGGGACATTGACCTGTTGCCGCTTCTGGATATGGAGAATGTGGCGGGAGGGAACGGGGACTCGGATATTGAAGCGCTCATGAAAGGAGCCGCCATCCGGGAGAGTCTGGAATCCCTGGACGAGATTACAGATGCGATGGTGAGCGGCGAGACCATCATTGGCTTTAGGATGAGTGGCGGCGAATCCCCGCTGGAGAACGGCTTTTCGTATAAAGTCCAGAATTTTACCGGCGTGATATGGAATTACACCATCCGCGCCGATACCAATATAGACGTGGAACTCAACTACTTGACCGACTTTCCGGAAGGACAATTCAAGGCCGCCGTCGTCACGGCGGAGGGTAAGGTGATTTACCTTGAAAATGACGCCGCAGGAAAGACGGTTACGCTCTCTCTGCCCGCCGGGGACAACGTGGTTACCATGGTGGGCTACCGGGCGGAGGGTGAGTTCCGCATTAGGATGATGCCCCGGGACGGGGTGGTGTTCCAACGCTGGGGGAATGGGTTTGACAACCTCGTGCCGCCCGTGCAGGGGAGGGCCTCGCAGACCGCTCAGAACTGGATCTGGCCTGTGGCAAGCCGGGAGGTACTGGAGCCCTTCAGCGCCGTGTACGATAGTGGCAATGAATATTACTTTACAGGGAATAACGGTGTGGATCTGTCTGTCCAGCCTGGGGAGCCCGTGCAGGCGGCGGCGGACGGTACCGTGGCCGCCACGGGCGAGAGCGGCGCGGGGCTGGGATACAGTGTGACGCTCCAGCACGCGGACGGCTATGTGACCTACTACCTTGGCCTGTCCGGGCCTGCGCTCCTGTCCCCGGGCAGCCAGGTGAAGCAGGGCGATACCCTGGGCACGGTGGGGGATGATGCCAGGCTCCACTTCGAGGTGCAGCGGCACACGCAGGACGCCTGGACGCTCTACGACCCGGTGGCCCTGATTCTGGAGGGTGACAAGGAGAAATACGTGACAGCCGCTACGAATACCGCGCCCACCACGGATCAGGCTTGGACCGCGGCCCAGGCCTGGCTGGACGAGCAGGTTCAGAACGGGCCGTCGGGGAATCCGGGGTACGCCTACCTGGAGGGGCGGATCGAATCCCTGGAGTTTGCGGGCAGTGTGAACGGCTACAGCGCATACGAGTTCGACTATAAATTCCGGGTGGACCGCCCGGAGAACGCGCCCGTGGCGGGCAGCGCCTACGTGGAGGACGGGGACTGGGTCCACGACTACCCCATGGTGGCCTACCTGATGTTCCGGGGCGATGAGTGCCTTGGGGTGGCCTATGAGGATCTGGGCCCCGGCTCCATTGCCTTCTGGGACGAGACGATAACCTATCAAACAACAGAGGAGCGCTGCAAGACCGTCGCCATGGCGGCGGTGGAGCTGGCCGGGGGACTGGCGGACCTGGAGAGCGGGGCGGTGCAGGTGGATTCCTCCGCCCCCCTGACGCGGACGGCGGAGGAGCTGAGCCAGGGCACCTACAGCCAGCAGTACCCCACGGCGGCGCAGAGCGTCACCTTCTACCCGGTGGAGGGCAGGGGCGACATCGATCCCAACGGACTGCTGGGCACGTATTACTACTTTTTCGGCAAGGAGCTGGGCATGGGGAAGTTCAACGCCCTGCTCCACGGCACCGACGCGCCCTACCACATCTTCGACGGCAAGCTGTACCAGCGGGAGGGTGCGGCCTTCCCCGCGCCGGTGCGCACGGTGGACTGGAGCGCCTTCGCCGTGACGGCGGAGCGTGAGGACGGCTTCGATTTCACCCTCTCCGGCGCCGAGGACGGCGCGGCGCGCAGCTGGGACTTCTCGCTGGAACAGAGCAACCGGGACGGCACCGGCTACGCCTGGCGGTTTTACACCTGGTTTGGAGAGAGCTGACCCCGGCGCAGAAAGACGCCCCGGACCATTTTGGTCCGGGGCGTCTTGCCGCTCTTACAGGGCCAGCACCTGGACGGCGTCGCCGTCGGCGGTGGCGCTGATCTGGGAGATGGGGTTCTGGTAGGAGTCGATGATCCGGTTTGCGATGGCGTCCTCCAGGTCCTTCTGAATCTGGCGGCGCAGGTTGCGCGCGCCGTAGGTCATGGAGTAGGACTTCTTGACCAGATAGTCCAGCAGGGCGTCGTCCCAGGTGAAGGTGATGCCGCGCTCGGCCAGATTGGTCTTCAGCTCGCCCAGCATAATCCCGGCGATACCCTTGAAGTTGTCCTCGGTGAGCTTGTTGAAGTAGACGATCTCGTCCACGCGGTTGATGAACTCGGGGCGCAGGAAGCTCTCCAGGGCCTTCATGGACCGCTCGCGGCCCTGGTCGTTGGCCGAGCCGCCGAAGCCCACGGCCCCGGCCGACTTGGAGTCGCTGCCCGCGTTGGAGGTCATGACCACCACCGTGTTCTCAAAGTTCACGTTGCGGCCCTGGGCGTCGGTGATGTGGCCGTCGTCCAGGATCTGGAGCAGGATGTTGAGCACGTCGGGGTGGGCCTTCTCGATCTCGTCGAAGAGGATGACGCAGTAGGGCTTGCGGCGCACCTTCTCGGTGAGCTGGCCCGCCTCGTCGTACCCCACGTAGCCCGGGGGGGAGCCGATGATGCGGGAGACCGCGAACTTCTCCATAAACTCCGACATATCCAGCCGGATCAGGGCCTCGGGGGAGTGGAACATGTCCATGGCCAGCCGCTTGACCAGCTCGGTCTTGCCCACGCCGGTGGAGCCCACAAAGATGAAGGACACGGGCTTGCGCTTGGAGGCGATGCCCACGCGGCCCCGGCGCACGGCGGCGGCCACTGCGTGGACGGCCTCGTCCTGGCCGATCAGGTGCTCCTTGAGGCGCTCCTCCAGCTTCTGGAGCCGCTCGTACTCGGCCTCCTGGATTTGGCTGGCGGGGATCTTGGTCCACAGCTCGATGACCCGGGCCAGATGCTCCACCCCCAGCGGGGGGGCGGACTGGGCGTCCAGACGGCCCATCTCCTCCTGGAGCTGGATCTCCCGGCTCTTGATGACGGCCAGGCGCTCGTACTCGCTGTTGTCCGGCGCGTCCACGGCCAGGGCCTCCCGCTCACGGGTCAGCACGTTCAGCTCCCGCTGAAGCCGGGCCTGCTCGCGCTCGTTGTCCCGCAGCCCGGCCTCCTGGCCGGCCGCGGCCGCCAGGGCCTCGTGCTCCCCGGAGAGCTTGGCGAGCTGGCGGCGGATCTCGCTCTGCCGCTGCTCGTTGGTCTTCAGGCCCGTCTGGCGCTTGTAGTCCCGGTCGTTGGACTCGGCCACCAGGGCCTCCCGCTCCTTGGACAGGGCGTCCAGCTCCTTCTTGACCTCCACAGACCGGGCCAGGTTCTTGTTGTGCAGGTTCACGTCGGAGCAGGCCTCGTCAATCAGGTCGATGGCCTTGTCGGGCAGGAAGCGGTCTGTGATGTAACGCTCGCTCATGGTCACCGCCAGGCGGCACATCTCCTTGGAGATGGACACGTAGTGGAATTTCTCGTAGTAGGGGGCGATGCCCTCCATAATCTTCACGCTGTCCTCGATGGAGGGCTCCTCCACGATCACGGGCTGGAAGCGGCGCTCCAGGGCGGTGTCCTTCTCGATGTGCTTGCGGTACTCGGTGAGGGTGGTGGCGCCGATGACTTGGATCTCGCCCCGGGACAGGGCGGGCTTGAGGATGTTGGCCGCGTTCATGGAGCCCTCGGCGTCCCCGGCGCCCACGATGTTGTGTACCTCGTCGATGACCAGGATGATGTTGCCCAGCTTCTTGATCTCCTCGATCAGGCCCTTCATGCGGCTCTCGAACTGGCCGCGGAACTGGGTGCCCGCCACCAGGGCGGTGAGGTCCAGCAGGTAGACCTCCTTATCCAGCAGCTTGTAGGGCACGTCCTTTTCGTAGATGCGCTGGGCCAGGCCCTCGGCGATGGCGGTCTTGCCTACGCCGGGCTCGCCGATCAGGCAGGGGTTGTTCTTCTGCCTGCGGTTGAGGATCTGGATGGTGCGCTGGATCTCGGTGTTCCGGCCCACGATGCGGTCCAGCTTGCCCTCAACGGCCTTCTGGGTCAGGGAGATACAGTAGTTCTCCAAAAACTTGCGCTTGGGCTGGCGCTCCTTGCCGTTCTTCTCGGGGCGCTCCTGGCGGGGGGGCTGGTCCCCCGCGGGGGGCGGGGTCTGGCCCGGCTGCTGCCCGGCGGCGCCGAAGAGCTTGTTGAGGAAGGGGAAGGTGGCGGTCTTGCCGTCCTCGTCATCCTCGTCGTCCTCCACGCCCTCCTCGTCGGTGGGGATCAGGCCCTCCAGGCCCTCCGCCCCGCCGAAGGCGGACATCATCTCGTTGGTCAGGCCCTCCAAATCCTCGTCGGAAATGCCCATCTTGTTCATCATGTCCTCGACGGGCTTGATGCCCATCTCCTTGGCGCACTTGAGGCACAGGCCCTCGCTCTTGGTCTCGCCGTTATCAATCCGCTGAACGAACACCACAGCCATATTCTTGTGGCATCTGGAACAGAGGGTAGGTTGCATGTTTCGTCACTCCTTTGGGGCGCGGGGCTGCTTTTTGATGCCCCGGCCGGGGGAGGGCGTACTCCCTCCCGGAAAATTGATTCTAATCCGAAATTATGAACTGCGTATGAATCCAGAACAGATTTTCGCCCTTTATTTCGCCTTTTTGCGCCCGGTGACCACCAGGTACTGCCACAGGTAGCGCAGGAAGGCCGCGATGGTGAGCGCCAGCGCGAAGGTGATAAGGCCGGTGGCCCAGGGCTTGGGGATGGCGGGGAAGAGGACCAGGGCGGCGCACACCACGAAAAACACGCCGGTGGAGGCCTTGCCCAGCCAGTTGGAGGGGATCACGTCATCTGTCTTGTGGTACATGGACAGCGCGCCCACGCCCATGGCGGCCTCCTTCAAAAAGAAGATGCCCACCGCCCACACGGGGATGATCCGCGCCGCCGTGATGCAGATGATCACCGTAAAGGTCATCAGCTTGTCGGCCAGCGGGTCCAGGATGCGGCCCAGGCGGGTGACCTGGTTGAAATGGCGGGCGATCCAGCCGTCGGCGATGTCGGTGAAAAAGGCCAGGGCGTAGATCCCCGCGGCCCAGTACCGGGCGTCGGGCTCAGGATGGAAAAAGACCACCGCGAACACCGGTACCAGGGCCAGGCGGAAGAGGGAGAGCAGATTCGGGACGTTCATTGACAGTTCCCACCTTTATCGGATCGTAGGGCGGGGGCTCGCCTCCGCCGGGATGTTACAGCGCCGCGCCGGGCAGCAGGGAGAAGGGGTTGGTCTTCATAAAGAACTGGAGCAGATGGGTCTGCCTGACGGTCTCCTCCGGCACCAGGTTGCCCAGGTACTGGAGCAGCCAGGCCAGGACGAAGAAGAAGATGCAGCCCTTGACCAGCCCGAAGAGGGCGCCCCCCGTCTTGTTGAGGAAGTGCAGCCCCGGCAGCTTGGCCACCAGATCCAGCGCGTGGCTGATGAGGGTCCACACCAGCAGGATGACGCCAAAGACCACAAGGAAGATGATGAGGTAGGCCACCGACTGGGCGATGGCTGCGGCCACGGCGGCCGCGGCGCTGGCCGCCACCGTGAGCATGCCCGCCTTGACGGCGTTGTTGACGGTGTCCACCAGGCTCTCGTAAAAGCCCATGTCCTTGAGCACGTTGAGCACGGATTGGAGGGGCAGCTCCTCCGGCGTCTCGCCGGTGAGCACGCCGGTCTGGGCGGCCTGGATCTCTGCGTCCAGCCGCTCCTCGATAACGGCGGCGAACTTGGGCTCCAGGGCCTGGGCCACCATGGGGGAGAAGGTGCGGGCCGCGTAGCCCGCGCCCACAAAGGCGATCAGTACCGCCAGCAGGGAGCACAGGGAGAGGATCAGGCCCCGGGCGGCGCCGACGCAGGCGAAGATGATCAGGGCGGCCAGGATGACCAGGTCGAAGATAAGGGGCGCGTAATTCGTCATGGAAACCTCCGAGTCGGTTAGGGATTGAGCCCGGGCAGGTAGAGCCGGGCGGTGTCGGTGCCGATCAGCAGCGCGGTGCCGTCGCTGCGCTGGATGACCCGCCGGGCGCCCTGGGTGGCGTCCAGGCTGTCGTAGAGCTCCAGATCCTTGGTGTAGATGTCCAGCCGGTCGGCGGTGAGCACGGCGATGTACCGCCCCGCGGCCGAGAGGGAGAGCACCTGGCTGTTGGTGGACAGGGTGGCGGCCGCGTTGCCATCGCCGTCCACCACCACCAGCTCGGCCGAGCTGCCCGCCCGGTACTTGCCCAGCAGCACCACCGCGTAGCCGTCCCCGTCCAGGGAGAAGTTTTTCAGGTAGCGGCCCGTGTAGTCGAAGGAGGAGGCCTCCCCCTGGTCCACACGGGACACGCCGTTCTCGCCCACGCTCCAGATGCCGTCCCCCGCCCAGCGCAGATTCAGGCAGATGTTGTTGCCGATGGAGGCGGTGGCGTCGGGGGTGGGGTCGTCCTCGTCGTGGTTGAGCTGGTAAAAATTCACCCGGCTCTCGAAGCTGCCCTCGCCCAGTCCGGCGGTGACCACGGCCACCGACTTGTTGTCGGGGGAGACCGCCGCGTCGGTGATGAAGCTGCTGGAGAGTCCGATTTTCATCACGGGGGTATAGCTGGCGTTGTAAACCGTCACCGTGCCCTTGTAGCCGCTCTCCTGGGCCACCACGGCCAGCCAGCCCGACGGGTTCACGCTGGCGGACAGGAGGCTGGATCCCGCGCCCAGCGTGAGGGAGAATACCTCCTCCTTGCCCGCGTAGACGTACAGGTCGGTGCCCCCCGCGTCGTAGACCAGGGCGTGCTTGCCCGCGTAGGAGACCACCGGATTCTCCAGGCTGACGGTCTTGCCCACGTACTCGGTGCCGCCGCTGGAGTACAGACGGATGGAGGAGGCGGAGCAGACCAGCAGCCCGCCGTCCAGCGGGGCGAAGGTGGCGCCCGAGCCGCCCTCGTACTCAAAGGACTCGGCCTGGCCGCTGTCGTTGAGCTCCAGGCTGCGGTAGGTGAAGTAGCGGCGCAGCGCGTCGATATTGAATTTGTCCCGGTAGGCCACCGCGGCCACGGCCCCCACCATCAGGGCCAGGGTGAGCAGAAAGGCCAGGAAGCGGAGAAACAGGTTGGGCCGCTTGGGGGGCTTGGACTTGTTGGGCTTGCTGGGCTTGACTTCTCTGATTTCTTCCATCTTATGCTCCCGGTCTTGGATTATGTAGGGCGGGGGCTTGCCCCCGCCGGGAAAATGCGGCGGGTATGCGGCGGGGGCAAGCCCCCGCCCTACGAGAGAACAGGTTCGTGATACCACAGCTTCGTCATGTAAAGTCCGCCGGGGGGTACCGTCGGCCCGGCGGCGGTGCGGTTCTTGTTCCCCGCAAAATTGCATTTTGCGGGGGCCCCGGTTTTACTCAAATCGCCCGAAGTGAATCCGGGCGATTTCAAGGTTTTGGCCGGAGGCCAAAACGCTTGACGCGCCGCCTGGCGCGGGGCAAAAACCGCACTAGAGGATTGGTTCTTGATACCACAGCTTCGTCATGTAAAGTCCGCCGGGGGGTACCGTCGGCCCGGCGGCGGTGCGGTTTTTGCCTTCCAGAATCAGGGGGATGTCGTCGGGGGAAAATTTGCCCTCGGCGGCGTAGACGCAGGTGCCCACCATGGCGCGCACCATATTGTAGAGGAAGCCGTCGGCGCATACCTTACATTCAATAAGCTCCCCGGCGCGGGCGACGTCGAAGTAGTGCACCGTGCGCACGGTGGTGCGGGTCTCGGTGCCCACCGAGCGCACGGCGGCGAAGTCGTGGGTGCCCACAAAGTGGCTTGCCGCCCGCTGCATGACCGCCTCGTCCAGGTGCTTGGGGTAGAACCAGGCCCGGTCCACGTAGAAGGCGTTGCGGATGTGGGAGTTGAAGATGCGGTAGGTGTACTCCTTTTTCAGGCAGGAGCCGATGGCGTTGAACGCATCGGACACCTCGGTGGCCCGCACCACCACGATGTCGTCCGGCAGGCGGGTGTTCACCGCCAGCGGGAGCCGGTCGCAGGGGATACGGGAACTGGTGCGGAAATTGGCCACGTAGACCTCGGCGTGAACCCCCGCGTCGGTGCGGCCCGCCCCGGTGCACTTCAACGGGTGGCCCACCACCAGGGCGAGGGCCTTCTCCAGGGTCTCGGCCACGCTGACCGCGTTCTTCTGGACCTGCCAGCCGTGGTAGGCCGTGCCGACATACATCAATTGTAGCGCAATATTTCTCATAAAGAATGAAACTTTCATTAGGATTTTATTAAAGTCCGAAGTGTCCCAGCACCCCGATGCCCACGCACAGCACCAGCCCCCCTGTCAGGAAGAGCACATCGCCGCGCCGGTACCGGAGCTGGCGCATCCGGGTGCGGCCCTCGCCGCCGTGGTAGCAGCGGCACTCCATGGCGATAGCCAGCTCGTCGGCCCGCCGGAAGGCGGAGATGAACAGGGGCACCAGCAGGGGGACCAGGGCGCGGGCCTTCTCCAGCAGGTTGCCGGTGTCGAAGTCGGCGCCCCGGGCCTTCTGGGCGGACATGATCTTGTCGGTCTCCTCAATGAGTGTGGGGATGAAGCGCAGGGCGATGGACATCATCATGGACAGCTCGTGCACGGGCACCTTGATCTTCTTCAAAGGCCCCAACAGGCTCTCCAGCCCGTCGGTGAGCAGGATGGGGGAGGTGGTGTAGGTCAGCAGGAAGGTGCAGGTGATGAGCATGGCGATGCGCAGCACCATAAACACGGCGGCCCAGATGCCCTCGGCGTAGATGTTCAGCACCCAGAAGCTCACCAGGGGCGCCCCCTTGCCGGGGGTGTAAAACAGGTTGAGCACGCCCGTAATGAGCACGATGATCAGGATGGGCTTCATGCCCCGCAGGATGGCCTTCATGCCCACCTTGGACAGGGCGATGACCACCCCCAGCACCACCAGGAGGATGGCGTAGGAGATCACCTGCTTGGCCAGGAAGAGGGCCACGATATACACCACCGTCAACAGGAGCTTGGTGCGGGGGTCCAGGCGGTGGATGGGGGTGTCGCCGGGGAAGTACTGACCCAGCGTAATGTCCTTGAGCGCCATTACCTCGCCCCCTTTCGCGCCACGGCGTCAAGCACGGCCTGCCTGGCCTGGGCGATGGTGTACACCGAGGGGTCCACGTCGGCCCCCAGGGCCTTGAGCCGGGTAAAGACCCGGGTCATGCGGGGCACGCCCAGGCCCATGGCCTCCAGCTCGGCCCCGTGGGCAAAGACCTCCCGGGGCGCGCCGGAGAAGGGAATGCGCGCGTCGTTGACCACCACCAGGCGGTCCACCGTCCGGGCCATCTCCTCCATGGAGTGGGAGACGATGATGATGGTGGCGTTGTTGGCGGCGTGGTAGTCCCGGATGTTGCCCAAAATGGCCTCCACCCCCACCGGGTCCAGCCCGGCGGTGGGCTCGTCCAGAATGAGGACGGAGGGCTCCATGGCGATGACCCCCGCGATGGCAACACGGCGCTTCTGCCCGCCGGAGAGCTCGAAGGGGGACTGCTCCAGTACCTCGTTTTTCAGGCCCACGAACTCGGCCGCCCGGCGCACCCGGCGGTCGATCTCCTCCTCGGGCAGCTTCATATTCCTGGGGCCGAAGGCGATGTCCTTGTACACCGTCTCCTCAAAGAGCTGGTACTCCGGGTACTGGAACACCAGCCCCACCTGGAAGCGGGTGGCGCGGGTGCGCTCCTTGCTCTCCCAGATGTCGTTCCCCTCGAAGAGCACCCGGCCTGAGGTGGGCTTCAGCAGCCCGTTCAGGTGCTGGATCAGGGTGGATTTGCCCGACCCGGTGTGCCCAATGATGCCCAGGTACTCCCCACGGTAGGCGGTAAAGTCCACGTCCACCAGGGCCCCGCGCTCGAAGGGGGTGCCCGCCGAGTAAATATGGGACAGGTGTTCGGTCTGGATAATCGGTTCCAAAGGCTTCATTCCTTTAATAATTGAGAATGGATAATTGATAATTGAGAATGGGGGACACTTCCTCTAAATGATCAATTACCCATTCTCAGTTTTCAATTAGCTTCAGCAGCGCCTGGGCGCAGTCGTCGTCGGATAGGGTGTCCAGGGGCACGTCCAGCCCGTCCTGCCGCAGCTCGTACATCAGCTCCACGGTCTCGGGCACGGTGAGGCCCACGGCCTTGAGCTCCTCCACCCGCTGAAAGACCTTCCGGGGCGCGCCGTCCGCGACGACCTTCCCCTTGCTCATGACCACCAGCCGGTCGGCCTGGGCGGCCTCGTCCATGTGGTGGGTGATCAGCACCACCGTCACCCCGGAGGCGCGGTTGAGATCCTTGACGGTGCGCATCACCTCGGCCCGGCCGGTGGGGTCCAGCATGGCGGTGGGCTCGTCCAGCACGATGCACCGGGGGGCCATGGCGATGACGCCCGCGATGGCCACGCGCTGCTTCTGCCCGCCGGAGAGCAGGTGGGGGGCGTGCTCCCGGTACTCGTACATGCCCACCTGCCGCAGGGCCTCGTCCACCCGCCGGCGGATCTCCTCCGGGGGCACGCCCAGGTTCTCGGGGGCGAAGGCCACGTCCTCCTCCACCACGTTGGCGACAATCTGGTTGTCCGGGTTCTGAAAGACCATGCCCACGGTGCGCCGGATGTCCAGCAGCTTGCCGTCGTCGGCGGTGTCCAGCCCGTCCACCCACACCTTGCCGCCCGAGGGCAGCAGGATGGCGTTGAGGTGCTTGGCCAGGGTGGATTTGCCCGAGCCGTTGTGGCCCAGTACGGCCACGAAGGAGCCGGCCTCGATCTCCAGATCCACCCCGTCCAGCACCACGGGGGCCGCGCCCTCGGCGGTGGTATAGGAGAAGCGGAGATCCTCGGTTTGAATAATCGCGTTGCTCATGGCAGTTGCCTTTCTTCTCTCATCGCTCAGTCCGCAATCCAGCGCCCGGTGGCGCCGCAGGGCAGGACCAGGCCGCTGTCGGTGACGGGCAGGCCCAGCTCGCCGCTCTCGGTGCGGCCGCCGTGCTTTTTGGACAGGAGCGTCTCCAGGATATAGGTGAGCACCGACGGGGCCAGCCCGGTGGTGTAGGAGTTGATCAGGAAAAAGGCCGGGCTGTCGGAGAGCACCCCGGCCACCAGCTCCACAAAGGGGTAGAGGTCGTCTTCCAGCTTCCAGATCTCGCCCGAGGGGCCGCGGCCGTAGGAGGGGGGGTCCATAATCACCGCGTCGTAGCGCCGCCCCCGGCGGATCTCCCGCTCCACGAACTTGGCGCAGTCGTCCACGATCCAGCGGATGGGGGCCTCCTCCAGGCCGGAGGATTTGGCGTTCTCCTTGGCCCAGGCCACCATGCCCTTGGCCGCGTCCACGTGGCACACGCTGGCCCCCGCCGCGGCGCAGGCCACGGTGGCCCCGCCGGTGTAGGCGAAGAGGTTGAGCACGCTGACGGGCCGCCCCGCCCGCTTGATCTGCCGCCGGGCAAAGTCCCAGTTGGACGCCTGCTCGGGGAAGAGGCCGGTGTGCTTGAAGTTCATGGGCTTGATGTTAAAGGTGAGATCCCCGTAGTCCACCGTCCAGCGCTGGGGCAGCTCCTTCTTTTCCCAGGCGCCGCCGCCGGTGGAGGAGCGGGCGTACCGGGCGTCGTGCGCCCGCCAGCCGGGGTGCCGCCGGGGCGTGGCCCAGATGGCCTGGGGATCGGGCCGCACCAGGGTATAGTCTCCCCAGCGCTCCAGCTTTTCACCGCCGGAGCAGTCGATAAGCTCGTAATCCTTCCACTGATCGGAAATCCACATAGACAATTCTCCAAATCCCTTAAATTGCAATCAGTACATTATATCATCGCCCGCCCTGCCCGTCAATTCTACGTTGGAGGGCAGAATGACGGAAAACATTGTGCTTTGGGACGGGTTGTGATAAAATATTCTGGTATTCGAGATTATTCGTAAAAAGGGGTGTTTGCGATGAGCGCCACTGAGCTGCAGCTGCGTACCTCCGCCTTCGGCGGATTTCAGAAGCAGGACGTACTGAGCTATATTGAGACCACCAACCGCGCCCATGCCGAGCAGGCCGAGGCGCTGAAACGGGAGCTGGACGAGGCGGCGCGGGCGAAAGCGGCCGCCGAGGAGCGCGCCGCCGCGGCCTGTGCCCGGCAGACCGAGCTGGAGGGGCAGGTGGAGGAGCTGAACGGGGAGCTGGAGCGCCGCGGCTGCGCGCTGGAGGAGGCCAGGGCCGCCCTGGAGGCCTGCACCGCCCGGGCGGAGGCGCTGGAGGCGGAGGGGAAGCAGTGGAAGGCCCGGCTGGAGCGGGCCGAGCCCCTGGCCGAGGCCTACGAGAGCGTGAAGGACCGCACGGCGGGCATTGAGCTGGAGGCCCACCACCGGGCCCTGACCGTCCAGGCGGAGGCCGAGGCCCAGGTAAAAAAGCTCCGGGCGGAGCTGGAGCAGTGGCTCTACAAGGTGCAGGCGGGGTACGACCGCCTGCGCACCGACGTGGACGCCACCATCTCCCACGCCTCGGGGGAGCTGGACCGGGTACGCCGGAGCCTGGGGGACATCTCCGCCGAGTTTGCCGAGCACGACGCGGCGCTGGAGGCCCTGCTGGATACCTGCCGGGAGACCATAGGCCCCAAGGCCCCGGAGCCCCTGCCGCTGGACGGGGAGGGCTAGGGACGTGTATGAGCTGATTCAGGCCGCGCAGCGCACCTGGTACATCGACTGCCCGGCCAAAATAGGGATTATTCGCACGGACGGGGACGGCGTGCTCCTGGTGGACAGCGGGAACGACAAGGAGGCGGGCAAGAAGGTGCTCAAGCACCTGGACGCCAACGGCTGGCGCGCGCTGGCCGTGCTCACCACCCACTCCAACGCCGACCACATCGGGGGCTGCAAGCTGATCGCCGAGCGGACGGGCTGTCCGGTGTACGCCCCCGGGCTGGAGGGGGCCTTCACCCGGTACCCGGCGCTGGAGCCCTCCTTCCTCTACGGCGGCTATCCGCCCAAGCCCCTGCGCAACAAGTTCCTCATGGCCCAGCCCAGCCTGGCGCTGGACCTGTCGGAGTTCACGCCGCCCGCGGGGCTGGAGATCCTGCCCCTGCCCGGCCACTTCTTCGACATGGTGGGCTACAGAAGCCCGGACGGCGTGTGGTTTTTGGCCGACTGCCTGTCGGGGGAGGGCATCGTGGAGAAGTACCACGTGAACTTCATCTACGACGTGGCGGCCTACCTGGACACGCTGGACCGGGTGGAGGGGCTGGAGGGGCGCTGCTTCATCCCGGCCCACGCCCCGGCGGTGGAGGACATCCGCCCCCTGGCGGCGGTCAACCGGGCCAAGGTGCTGGAGATTCTGGACCTGGTGCGGGAGATCTGCAAAAAGCCCAGCACGCCGGACGAGGTGCTCAAGGGGGTCTTTGACCGCTACGGGCTGGCTATGGACTTCAACCAGTATGTGCTGGTGGGCTCCACCGTCCGCTCCTACCTGGCCTGCCTGCTGGACCGGGGCGAGGTGGAGGCGGAGTTTGCGGAAAACCGCCTGCTCTGGACAACCGTATAGACAACAAAACCGGGCGGCCCGACGGGCCGCCCGGTTTTCTCGTTCAGATGGCCTTTTGCAGGGCGCGCAGCAGCCACTTGTAGTGGAGCGCCAGCACCGCCAGGAAGCAAAATGCGGCCCACGCGGGCCAGTGAGGCGCGCCGCAGCCGATCAGCAGGCACTGGGCCGACAGCAGGGCGAGGCTGAGCAGGAACCTGGGCACGCTCCACCGTATGCGCAGGATGCCCCGGGTGTGGACGGCCCGGACGGCGAAAAGGAGCGCGTAGCTGGCCAGGGTGGAGACCGCCGCCCCCATGGCCCCCCAGCGGGGGATCAGCAGCAGGTTCCCCACCACGTTGAGCACCGCGCCCGCGGCGGTGATCGCCAGGTTGGCCACGCTGCGCTTCTCCAGCATGTAGAGCGAGGTCAGAAAGGCGCTCAGACAGGAGAAGACGGTGGCCAGCACCAGCACTGGGACGTAGCGCCAGGCTCCATAGAACTCCGGGGTGGACAGCATACGGATGGCGATTTGCGCCGTGAGGATCAGGGCCGAGCCCACCACGAAAACGGCGGCCTGGTAGACCCCAAAGACGTTGGAGAAGAAGCGCTCCCGCTCCGCCCTGGGCCGCTCCGACAGGGCGGTGAGCTCCCAGGCGGAGGCGAACACGGTGGCAACGAGGACCAGAGCGGCGGGGATCTTGTTGGCCAGGGCGTAAATCCCGTTGGCGCTGCTGCCCACCATTAAGTTGATAAAGTAGCGGTCGGACAGGCTGATGATCCAGGAGAAGACGGTGTTGGGGATCAGGGGGACGCAGTAGCGCAGCATCTCGGCCGCCGTAGTCCCGCGCAGGGCGGAGACGCTGACGTACCGGGCCAGCCCGGCCCGGAAAAAGAGGAAGAGTGCGGACAGGGCGTCAGAGGCCACGTTGGCCAGCACGTAGCCCGCCACGCCGCACCGGAACACCTTCAGCAGCAGGACGTTGAACACGACGGTGAGCACGGTGCGCAGCAGGCCGTCCAGGGCGAAGAGGCGCACGTGCCCCAGCGTGCGGATGAACTGGCTGCACAGGCCGTGGAGGTTGGAGGCGATCACGAAGAGCAGCAGCCAGGTGGTATAGGGGGTGAGGGAGGAGAGCTTCCCAAGCAGGGGGGCGGCGAGGAGCAGAACCCCGAGGCCGAAGAGGTTGCACAGCAGCCCGACGGTAAAGACGCACCGCTTGTCGCTGCCCCGCTCCAGGCTGAAGCGGACGACGGCGCTGCCGATGCCCACAGAGGCCAGGGGGAGGAGGAGGGCGCCCGTCTGGACGAGCAGCTCGGCGGTGCCGTAGTCCGCCGGGGAGAGCACCCGGGTGTAGAAGGGCACGAGAAGAAAGACCAGCACCTTGGAGCTGAAGCTGCTGATGGCGAAGAGGGCGGTATTGGAGACCAGTCGCTGGTAGGAGTTCACGGCGTATCGCCTCCCCGGGGGCCGGACATGCCCCCAGTATATCCCCCCGGCCCCGGGAAGTAAAGCGGATTGCGCGCCTTTTGCTGCGCGGGGCGCGGCTTTGTGCTATAATGGCGGCAATAGAAAACGAGAGGAGTGCGGACGGTTATGAACGTTATTTTGCTCAACGGCAGCCCCCATCCCGCGGGCTGCACCTATACGGCGCTGCGGGAGGTGGCGGATACGCTGAACGCGGAGGGGGTGGAGACCGAGATCCTCCAGGTGGGGAGCAGGCCGGTCTCCGGCTGCCTGGGCTGCGGGGCCTGCCTCAAGACGGGCCGCTGCTTCATCGACGACGGGGTGAACGACTTCGTGGCGCGCTCGGCGCAGGCCGACGGCTTCGTCTTCGGCTCCCCGGTGCACTACGCGGCGGCCTCCGGGGCGCTGACCTCCTTCCTCGACCGGGCTTTTTATGGCAAGGGGAAAGCCTTTACCAATAAGCCGGGGGCGGTGGTGGTGAGCTGCCGCCGGGGCGGGGCCAGCGCCGCCTTCGACCAGCTCAACAAGTACTTCACCATCTCCTCCATGCCGGTGGTGTCCTCCCAGTACTGGAACCAGGTCCACGGCAACACACCGGACGAGGTGCGGCGGGATCTGGAGGGGATGCAGACCATGCGCACCCTGGGGCGCAACATGGCCTGGCTGCTGCGCTGCATCGAGGCGGGGAGGGCGGCGGGGGTGCCCCTGCCCGCCCGCGAGGACAAGGTGGCCACCAACTTTATCCGCTAAAGGTCAGGCAGGCGGCAAATCCGCCGCTGTTGCAGATATTAGGATGCCTTCGGTGGAGAAGGCGATCCAAAGCCTACCCTATGGGGGGTTAGAGTAGGGCGGGGGCTTGCCCCCGCCGCCACTTGTGCGCCCTATTGGGCAGGCAGAGGCGTTTACAAGAACATGAGGGCAGGAGATTGACATATGTCAGAAACGTGCTATACTTATAACTGACATATGTCAGAAAAGGAGGGCGTTTCATGCCAAGGCCGCAAAAGTGCAGGCGGGTGTGCGCCATGCCCCGGTGCGGGGGCTTTTCCCCGGCGGGGAGGCCGTCGGAGGCGCCGCCGGTGGTGCTGCGGGTGGACGAGTATGAGGCCATCCGCCTGATGGATCTGGAGGGCCTGACCCAGGAGGACTGCGCCGTGCAGATGGAGATCGCGCGCACCACCGTCACCGGTATCTACGACAGCGCCCGGCGTAAGCTGGCCGACGCGCTGGTCAACGGCAGGCCGCTGGTGATCGCGGGGGGCAGCTACCGCCTGTGCGGCGGGGAAGAGGGCTGCCCCGGCGGCCACTGCCACCGGCACGGCTGCTGCGGCAAGCACGGGAAACGCCCGGGAAAGGGAGCGGAATCATGAGAAAAATCGCGGTAACCTATGAAAACGGGCAGATCTTCCAGCATTTCGGACACACGCAGGCCTTCAAAATCTACGACGTGGAGGACGGCCGGGTGGCGCGCTCCGCCGTGGTGGGCAGCGAGGGCAGCGGGCACGGGGCCCTGGCCGGGGTGCTCAAGGACCTGGGGGTGGACGCCCTCATCTGCGGCGGCATCGGCGGCGGGGCGCGCAATGCCCTGGCCCAGGCCGGAATTACCCTCTACGGCGGCGTCTCCGGAGACGCGGACGCGGCGGTCACGGCCCTGCTGGAGGGCGGCCTGGACTTTAGCGGCGAGGCCACCTGCGACCACCACGGCCACGAGCACCACGGCGACTGCCACGGGCATGACCACGGCCATACCTGCGGCGGCCACTGCGGGGAATAGACACGCGCCGAACAAGGCGCAGGAAAAGGGCGGACCCGCAAAGCGGGTCCGCCCCTTTCGTCTATTCGATCAGCCCAGCAGCGCCCGCCTCAGGGCCTGGGGGGTGTCCACGATGACCGCGGCGCCGTGACGCTGCAAAAAGGCGCTGTCCCGGAAGCCCCAGCTCACCGAGACGCAGGGCAGGCCGCTGTTTTGGGCGGTGAGGATGTCCACGTCGGAATCCCCGATGTACACCGCCCGGCCCGCGTCCACGCCCAGCTCCCCCAGGGCGCGCAGCACCGTGTCCGGGGCGGGCTTGCGGGCCACGCCCTGGCTCTCCCCGATGGCCACCGGGATGCGGGCGCCGAAATAGGACTGGCACAGGCCCTTCACCGCGCCGTCGAACTTGTTGGAGACCACCGCCAGCGCGTACCCGGCGGCGGAGAGCTCGTCCAAAAGGGGGAGTATGCCGGGGTAGGGGGCGGTCTTGTTCTCCATATTGGTCAGGTAGTGGGCCCGGAACTGGGCCAGGCAGGCCGCCTCGGCCTCGGGGGGCGTGCCCTGGGGCACGGCCAGGTGGATAAGCCGGGCCACGCCGTTGCCCACGAACATGCGCACCTCGTCCAGGGTGCGCTGGGGGAAGCCGCTCAGGCGCAGGGCGTAGTTGGTGCTGTCCGCCAGATCCCCCAGGGTGTCCAGCAGCGTGCCGTCCAGGTCAAAGACGGCGGCGTCGTAATATCTCACGTGCGGTCACTCTTTTCCGAAAAGATGGAATAAGTTTAACAAAGCCCGGCCGGTTTTGTCAAAACAAAAATAAAAAGAGCCGGGCGGTGAAGAAGCCGATGAGCGTGCAGCCGGGGAAGGTGAAGAGCCAGGTCAGGGCGATGGAGCGGGCGATACCCCGGTCGATTTTGCCGCCCCCCGCCCGGCCCACGCCCAGGATGGCGGCGGTCTTGGTGTGGGTGGTGCTGACGGGCAGGCCCAGCAGGGTGCACAGCAGCAGCGCCCCCGCGCCGCCCAGATCGGCGGCGAAGCCCTCCCGGGGGGAGAGGGCCACCATGTCCCGGCCCACCGTGTCCACGATGCGGCGTCCCCCCATCAGGGTGCCTAGGGCCATCACGGCGGCGCAGAGCACCATGAGCCACAGGGGCACCACGAAGGTGTCCGCGTCCCAGCGGCCGTCGGCCAGGGCGGCGCCCAGGAGAAAGACCCCCATGAACTTCTGCCCGTCCTGGGCCCCGTGGAGGAAGGCCATGGCCCCCGCCCCGCCGATCTGGGCCCGCCTGTAGAAGGCATCCCGGCGCCGCCCGCGCCGCAGCAGGCGCTGCGCCCGCTCGCCCAGCCACAGGCCCAGCCCCACGGACAGCGCCAGCCCCAGCAGCACACGGGCCCAGGGCCCGGGGCGGAGGTTGTAGACGCCGCCCCCCAGGGCCAGGGCGGCCCCCGCCACGCCGGAGACCAGGGCGTGGCTCTCGCTGGTGGGGATGCCGAAGCGCCAGGCCAGGGTGGACCAGACTACAATGGCGGCCAGGGCGGCGCACAGGGCGGCCAGGGCCGCGCCGGTATCGGAGCCGAAGTCGGCGATGGTGTAGATGGTCTCGGCCACCGTGGCGTTGAGGGCGGTCATGCACACCACCCCCAGCAGGTTGCACACCGCCGCCAGCAGCACCGCCGGGCGGAAGCGGATCGCCCCGGTGGACACCGCCGTGGCGATGGCGTTGGGGGCGTCGGTCCAGCCGTTGACCAGGATGACGCACAGGGTGAGCAGGGACGCGGCGCACAGCGCGGGCTGGGCCAGCACGTGGGACAGAAAGACCGGCAGCGAAATGGACATGGATGAAAACACCCCCCGCCCTAAGTGTACGGGCGGGGGGCGGGGGATATGAGGCGAAAGTGGGGCGGGGGCTAATACAGGCCGATGGCGGAGAGAATGCGCTCCACCTCCTCGGCGCGGCGGCTCCAGGCGTTGGCCTCGCCGTATTCGCGGCGGCGGCGGCGGGCCCAGTCCCCGGCCTCGTCCAGCGCCCGGCGGCAGAGCTGGGAGAACTCGGCGGCGGTGTGGGCCCCGTATACCACGTCGGGGAAGTGCTCCACCTGGTCCGGGTAGAGCATGGAGACCACCGGCTTGCCGGTGGAGAAGTATTCAAAGATCCGCGGGGGCAGCACGTCCTGCTCCGCCCCCTTGCGGCGCAGCAGGTTGAGGCACACGTCGAAGCGGCCCAGATAGTCGGGCAGCTCCACCGGGGGGCGCTGGCCCAAAAAGCGCACGTTGGGCAGCTCCTCCAGCATGGAAAGCCACGGGTTTTGCTCCACGCGGCCCACAAAGACGAAGGCGGCCCCGGGCAGGTCGGCGGCGGCCTGGAGCACGGGCCCCAGGTCCAGATCCCGCCAGATGCTGCCCGCGTAGCCCAGCACGGGGCCCCGGAATCCCCGGAGATCCGCCGGCACGTCCAAATCCGTGCGGCTGAACATGGGGTGATTGGCCCCGTTGGGCAGCAGGGCGATGTTGTCCCCCACCGGGGACAGGCGCCCGGCCAGGACGGGGGAGGCGGCGAAAATCACGTCGGCGTGCTGGGCCAGGTCGGTCTCCCACCGGGGGGGCAGGCCGGGCCAGGCCCGGTCACAGTCGTAAACAAGGCCCCGGTAGGGCAGGTAGTCGGTCAGGTGGACGTGCTCGGGCATGGTGCACCAGAGGACCGGCTCACGGAAGCGGTGGCGCTCCATCCGGGCCTCGATATACTTGGCCAGCTTGGCCTGATTGCGGCGGAAGAGGTAGTCGTGGCGCTCCTCCACGTTGAGCACGGGGGGCAGCGTGTACACCGTCAGTCCGGGGCGCATTTTACGCCCCGGCTGGCGTGCGTCGCGGCCCCGCTCCGCCGGAGGCTCGAAAAAGAGGACCTGGGCCCCCTTGAGCCGGGTCATGAGCTGCTGGGTGCGGGTGGGGACGGACTGCCACGGTTCGCTGGCGAGACAGATAAATTGCTTCAAGTTTGCTTCACCTTAACTGTTTAATAGCTTGGCCGCGGTCTCGGAGTTGCGGCGCTCCACCTCCCGCAGCCGCTCCACGCCGCCGGAGAGGAAGGCGGTGTCGCCGATACGATCGCAGGCGGCGTCGATGTGGGCGCACAGCCCCTCCAGGGTCACGTCGGCCAGGTCGGCGTAGAGGTCCTGCCCGATATAGGACAGGAAGGAGCTGATCTTCTGGTCGTAAACCACCCCCACCAGGGGCACGCCCTGCCCGGCGGCAAAGACCAGGGCGTGCAGGCGCATGGAGACCACCACCTGCATCCGGGCGAAGAGGCCGATGGTGTGGTCGGAGCTGCCGGTGCTGGGGAGGATATAGTGGGGGGCCGTCATGTGTTCGGCGGCCTTCTGGGCCGCCCCCACGTCCAGCCGCCGCTCGATGGGCAGGAACACGGGGATCAGGCCGTACTTCTCATAGGCGTAATCGGCGGCCTTGCCGAAGAGGGCGGCCTTCTCGTCAAACCCCGGCCAGGGCCGCAGGGTGAAGCCGATGTAGCGCCCGTTGGGGTCCAGGCCCTGGCTCTCCAGCACCCCGTCCACCACCTGCCCCGGCGCGGCGGGCAGGATGACCGTGGGGTCGGCGGAGAGCACAATCTCCGGGTGGTCGATGCCCATGTCGGACAGCTCTTCCCGGGAGTGGGTATCCCGCAGGGTGATGGCGTCCACCCGCTTCTGGAGCACCTGGGAGGCCCGGCGGCGGTTGGCGGGGGAGTGGATGGGGCCGATGCCGCAGCCGTACATGAGCACCCTGTTGCCCCTGAGCTTGGCCGCCGAGATGGTGAAGAGGTAGAACCACAGGGAGCGGTGGCTGGTCACGTCCTGCATGAGGGAGCCGCCGCCGTTGATGTACAGGCGGGTCCTGCCCATGCGGTGGAGGAAGGCGGGGAAGTTGAAGGTGTAGATGGAGTTGACCCGGTAGGTCAGGCGGGTGTCGTCCGGCTTGCGGGAGAGCACCCAGACGGGGAGGTCGGGGTCAATCTGCCGCAGCTCGGTGACGATGGCCTCCAGGATGGCGTCGTCCCCGGCGTTGCCCCGGCCGTAGGCCCCGCAGACCAGGGCCCCGTCCCGCCGCCCCACGGCGCGGGAGGAGCGGCGGAGGATCGTCTCGTAGATCTCGATCTGGCGGCGGACGGTGGACTCCAGGGAGTACTCCGTCCGGGCCTTCTGGTAGAGCCGGTCGCCCAGGTGGCGGCGCAGGGTGGCGTCCCGGGCCAGGGCGGCCAGGTGCCGCGCCAGCGTGTCCGCGTCCCCGGCCTCGAAGAGCAGGCCGTTCACCCCGTGGTCGATGAGGTAGGGCACGCCGCCCACCCGGCTGGCCACCGTGGGCAGGGCCATCCGGGCCCCCTCGGTGAGGGCGTAGGGGAAGGTCTCGGACAGGGAGGTGAGGGTGTTCACGTCCAGTGCGCGGTAGAAGCTGTCGGTGTCGGTGACCCACCCGGCGAAGCATACCTGGTCCTGTACGTCCAGCTCGGCGGCCAGGGCTTTGAGCAGATCCATCTGCTCCCCGTCCCCGGCGATCAGCAGCCGCAGGTTGGGGCACTCGGCGTGAGCCTTGGCGAAGCCCCGCACCAGGGTGGCCACGTCCTTCACGGGGTTGAGGCGGGCGGCGATGCCCACCACCACCGAGTTCTCGTCGGCCCTAAGCCCCACGGAGGCCAGGTACTCCGCCCGGCCCATGGCCGCGGTGCGGGGGGAGAAGTCGATGCCGTTGTAGATGGCGAACAGGCGGTCGGGGTCGAAGCCCCGGGAGATAAGCAGATCCACCATGGCGTCGGACACGCCGATGCGGTAGTCCAGCCGCCGCAGGGCGAGGGTGTTGATGGAGCCGTAGGTCAGGCGGGAGAAGGGGCGGCCCAGGTAGTCCAGGCGGTAGTCCGAGTGGACGGTGGAAACCACCGGCAGGCCGGTGGAGCGGCGCAGCAGGGCGCCCATCAGGTTGCCCCTGGCCCCGTGGCAGTGGATGATCTGGTAGCCGCCCTCCAGAATCATCTTCTTCAGGGCGCGGTAGGTGCGAAAAATATTCTGGCCGGGCAGCACCACCGTGGGGATGCCCAGCTCCCGGGCCTCGTCGGTGAAGGGGCCCTCCATAAAGCACACCATGGTCACGTCGATGGTCCGGCAGAGATTCCGGAGCAGGGAGTGGACGTGGGTCTTTGCCCCGCCGCTGTCGCCCCCGCTGATGAGATGGATGACCTTCATATCGCCAGACCCCCGTAAAAAAGACTTGTGCCCGCGTGGCATCTTATGGTACAATACACAACGTACATTGTACCAAGAATTATGTCAATTTACAACTGCAAAGACAAGGGGAAAATTCCCCGTTTCGGAGGGTTACGAAAGATGTTTGACGAAAAGGGAAGACTGTTTGGCAAGATCAATATCATCGACCTGCTGGTGATCGTCCTGATTGTAATCGTGGCCGTGGTGCTGGCCGTCAAGTTCCTGGGGCCGGGCAACGGCCTCAGCGCGGGGCAGGGCGTCACGGTGACCTACACCGTGGAGGTGGACGGGGTGAAGCCCGAGGTCTACGAGAATATCCAGCAGTATATCCCCGGCGATAAGCTGATGGCCTCCGGCGAGATCCTGGACGGCCGCATCCTGGCGGTCACCGCCGAGCCCCACGCGCTCAACGCCAGCATCACCACCCAGGACGGCGCCCTGATCGTCCCCCTGGACGCCGGGCTGCTGGATCTGACCTTCACCATCGAGAGCAAGGTCTCCAACACCATCACCAGCGAGGTGGGCACCCAGGAGGTCCGGGTGGGCAAGACCCACATCGTCAAGAGCGTCCACGTGGAGCTGCCCAACGGCATCATCACCAGCTGCGACTGGAACCCGGACAAGTACGCCGTGCAGCCGGCGGCCTAAACACACAGGAAAAGCAGGGCGGGGGAGAGGCCCCCGCCCTGCTTTTGCATCTGTAATGAAGGAGGAATTGTATGCTGGAGTGGCTCCAGGCGCTGGACGGGAACATCCTGCTCTTCATCCAGGAGGTCCTGCGCGTCTCGTTTTTAAACCCTGTGATTATGCTCTACACCCACCTGGGGGACACGGGCCTGCTGTGGATTGTGCTCTCGCTGCTGATGCTCTGCTTTAAAAAGACCCGGAAGGCGGGCGTGGTGGGCCTGATCGCCCTGGTGCTGGGTGCCCTGTGCACCAACGTTGTGCTCAAGCATCTGTTCCAGCGGCCCCGGCCCTGGCTCAACGTGGAGGGCCTGCAATTCCTGGTGGTGGAGAACGACCCCAACTCCTTCCCCTCGGGCCACACCTGCGCCGCCTTCGCGGCGGCGGCGGCCTGGTGGCGCACCCTGCCCAGGCGGTGGATGGGGATCGCCGGCCTGGCCGCGGCGGCCCTGATGGGCCTGTCCCGGCTCTACGTGGGGGTCCACTACCCCAGCGACGTGCTGGCGGGGTGCCTCGTCGGACTGCTGTGCGGCTGGCTGGCCTGGCTTGTCTGGAAGCGGTTGGAGATGCGCGCAGGCCGGGATAAACTTGCGTAGGATAGGAACAAAGGTGCGCGCATCCATAGGGATGCGCGCACCTTTGTCATACGGGCCCGCCGCTAATGCGCCGTAATGGAGGCGCCCAGTCCCCGCTGGAGGCGATGATAAAAAGGGCCCGAGGTAAGCTACCTCGGGCCCTAAACGGGTCTGTAAGCTGGGGCTGAATTACTTCAGCTCGACCTTGGCGCCCACGTCCTCAAGCTTCTTCTTGAGCTCCTCGGCGTCGTCCTTGCTGACGCCCTCCTTGATGGCCTTGGGGGCGGCCTCAACCAGAGCCTTGGCCTCAGCCAGGCCCAGGCCGGTGATCTCGCGGACAACCTTGATGACCTTGATCTTCTCGGCGCCGAACTCAGCGAGGACCACGTCGAACTCGGTCTTTTCCTCGGCGGCGGGGGCGGCGGCGCCACCGGCGGCGGGAGCGGCCATAGCGGCGGCGGAGACGCCGAACTCCTCCTCCAGGGCGTGCACGAGCTCGGAGAGCTCCAGAACGGTCAGGCCCTTAACCTCTTCGATGAGGGCAGTAATCTTCTCAGAAGCCATGATATGTTACCTCCTAAATATGTGTTGTGAAAAAATAATGCGGGGATTTACTCGGCGGCGGCGGGGGCCTCGGCCTCCACGAAGCCGCCTTCCTTCTCGGCAATCGCCTTCAGGACGATGGCCAGGCTGGTGATGGGGGCCAGCATGGTGCCCAGGACCTGGCCCAGCAGGGCCTCCTTGGAGGGCAGCTCCGCCAGGGAGCTGATCTCGTCCATGGAGAGGACCTTGCCGTCCATGAACCCGGCCTTGATGGTGAACTTGGCGCCGTTGAACTTCTTGGAGAAGTTGTTGATGACGCGCATGGGAGCGATGGGATCCTCGTTGGAGAGGGCCAGGGAAGTGGTGCCGTTGAGGACACCGTCCATCTCCGCCAGGCCGACGTTGTTGATAGCGAAACGGACCAGGGTATTCTTCACAACGGCGTAGTCCAGGCCGTTCTTGCGGCACTCGGCGCGCAGAGCGGTGTCCTCGGCCACGGTGATGCCCTTGTAGTCCACCAGCACGCCGCTGGCGGCGCCCTTGAGCTTCTCGGTCAGCTCAGCGACGATGGCCTGCTTCTCGCTCAGAACCTTTGCGTTTGGCATTGTGGGATTCACCTCCAGAAAATAGAATGCTGCTCCGCATCCAAAGACGCGAAACAGCACATGAAAGCACATATACTGCATTCTCGGCAGGACTTACGCGGTGATTGCCGCACCTGCTGTCTTTGAACACGAACGATATTATATCAGCCCGGACAGGCTCTGTCAAGCAAAACCTGTCCGGGACAGATATGTTTTCATACGATTGCCGCAGGCAATCAAATGAAATCCGTATTCCGGGGAATTGACTTCCCCGGAATACACCCCGACCCGCCGCAATTGCGGCGAAACCGGGGGTATCGCGCCGTGGCCGTTCCAGTGCGCACACTGGGACAACGGCGCGTATCTAGAGGGCATTGGATGCCCCCTGGATATTTTTAGATGAGCTTCGCGGCGTTGATCTTCACGCCGGGGCCCATGGTGGAGGCGCACACGCAGCTGCGGACGTACTGGCCCTTGGCGGCGGAAGGCTTGGCCTTGATGATGGCGCCCATGAGGGCGCTGAAGTTCTCGGAGAGCTTCTCGGCGCCGAAGGACACCTTGCCGATGGGGCAGTGGATGATGTTGGTCTTGTCCAGGCGGTACTCGACCTTACCGGCCTTGATCTCCTTGACGGCTTTGGCCACGTCGGGGGTGACGGTGCCGGCCTTGGGGGAGGGCATCAGGCCCTTGGGGCCCAGGACCTTACCCAGACGGCCCACGACGCCCATCATGTCGGGGGAAGCCACGACCACGTCGTAGTCGAACCAGTTCTCTTGCTGGATCTTCTGGACGAGGTCCATCTCGCCCACGAAGTCGGCGCCCGCCTCCTTGGCGGCCTCGGCCTTGTCGCCCTTGGCGAAGACCAGCACCCGCTGGGTGCGGCCGGTGCCGTGGGGCAGGACGATGGCGCCGCGGACCTGCTGGTCGGCGTGCCGGGAGTCGACGCCCAGCTTCACGTGCAGCTCGACGGTCTCGTCGAACTTGGCGGGGGCGGTCTTCACGACCAGCTCCATAGCCTCGGTGGTATCGTACAGAGCGGCCTTGTCGATCTGCTTGGCGCTCTCCTGATATTTCTTGCCTCTAAACATTGCTTATACCCTCCTTCGCCTTACTCGCCGACGACAATGCCCATGGAACGGGCAGTGCCGGCGATCATGCTCATGGCCGCCTCGATGCTGGCCGCGTTCAGGTCGGGCATCTTGGTCTCGGCGATTTTGCGCACATCCTCTTTGCTGATGGTGGCAACCTTGGTCTTGTTGGGCACGCCGGAGCCGGACTCGATGTTGCAGGCCTTCTTAATGAGGACGGCGGCGGGGGGAGTCTTGGTGATGAAGCTGAAGGAGCGGTCGGCGTAGACGGTGATCACCACGGGGATGATCAGGCCTGCGTCGTTCTTGGTGCGCTCGTTGAACTCCTTGGTAAAAGCGGCGATGTTCACG
This sequence comes from Oscillospiraceae bacterium, assembly GCA_022846095.1. Taxonomy (NCBI): domain Bacteria; kingdom Bacillati; phylum Bacillota; class Clostridia; order Eubacteriales; family Oscillospiraceae; species Oscillospiraceae bacterium. The sequence continues at coordinate 1,859,306 of AP025583.1, forward strand.
CCGTGCTGGCCGAGGGCCGGGCCCACGGGGGGAGCCGGGGTGGCCTTTCCGGCAGGAATCTGCAGTTTGACGTAACCAGTAATTTTCTGTGCCATTTGAAACAGCACCTCCTACGATAAATGTGGTTGGAAGCGGAACCATAAGGTCCCTCCCACGTGCGGGGATTACTGTCCGACCGGCTCGATCTGGTCGAGCTCCAGCTCGACGGGGGTCTCGCGGCCGAACATGGAGACCACCACCCGGACCTTGCTGCGGTCCAGGTCGATCTCCTCGACGGTGCCCAGGAAGGACTCCAGCGCGCCGTCGGTGATTTTGACGTTGTCGCCCACCTCGTAGCCGACGACCACCTCGCGCTTCTCAACGCCCAGGGAGGCGATCTCCTCCTCGGTGAGGGGGATGGCCTTGTTGCCCGAGCCCACGAAGCCCGTGACGCCGCGGACGTTGCGCACCAGGTGCCAGGTCTCGTCGGTCATCACCATCTTCACCAGCACGTAGCCGGGGAAGACCTTGCGCTCCACGGTCTTGGGGCCGTTGTCGGTAATCTCGGTGACGGTCTCCATGGGGATGCTGACCTCGTGGATCAGATCCCGCATGTTGCGGTTCTCCACCGCCTTCTCAATGGAGGCGGCAACGGTGTTTTCATAGCCGGAGTAGGTATGCGCCACATACCATTTTGCAATATCAGCCATGACGTGCCCGCCTTAGCCTTTCAGGGTCTGGGCGAGGTTCATTAGCGCCGAAATAATGGCCTGGGCCAGCGTATCAAACAGGCCGATGGCGATGCCTACGATGATGACGCAGACGATGACGATAACGGTGTTATTGACGGTCTGCTTGCCAGTGGGCCACTGGACCTTTTTCAGCTCGGCCTTCATCTCGCGGAACCAGCGCTTGACGCGGGCAAAGAAGCCGGGCTTGGACTTCTTGTCGGACTTGTCCTTTTTCTCCGCCTTATCTGCCTTTGCGGGCTTCTCGGGGGTCTTGGCGACCTCGGCCTCCTGGCCGGCGGCCTGCTCGAGCTTCTCGTTTTCAGACATTCAGATACACCCTTCTTTCTTGTGAGCCAATTGCACGCTCATTACTTGGTCTCATTGTGGACCGTGTGCTTTCTGCAGAAGGGGCAGTACTTGTTCATCTCCAGACGGTCGGGGTCATTCTTCTTGTTCTTCATGGTGTTGTAGTTCCTCTGCTTGCACTCGGAGCAGCGCAGAGTGATCTTCACACGGGAACCGGTCTTTGCCATGTGTTCGGCACCTCCTTCATTTGTTGGCCGCAGGGCATAAAAAATGCCGGATTACGGCCCTTTGACCGAATCCAGCAACGCAGCGGACGCATAGATCGCGCCCGCAAAGACGTCACGGTGCGGATTCGGCATGTTTGCCTCCCTATGTCCTCGTAAGAGGGGAGGGGTTTGCGCGTCATCACACCGTAAAAATGCGCACAAAAAAAGAGCCCTTTTCATAGGTGAACGTAGTCTATCACAGGGAATCTGCAAAGTCAAGGCTTTTTCTTGTTTTTCACCCCGGAATCCTGTATAGTGGGAGGGAAAAGGGGTGCAAAGGCTTGCGAATTATGGCAATTGACTACGGCGACGCCCGGACGGGCATCGCCGTCTCCGACGCCACCGGGCTGCTGGCGGGGTATACCACCGTCATCCACAGCCGGAAGCCGGAGTTTGTGGCGGGGGAGATCGCCCGCCTGGCGGGGGAGCACGGGGTGCAGGAGCTGGTGATGGGCTTCCCCCGCAACATGGACGGCACCGAGGGACCCCGGGCGGAGCTCTACCGGGCCTTCGCCGGGCAGGTGGAGCAGGCGGCCGGGCTGAAGCCGGTGCTATGGGACGAGCGGCGCACCACGGTGGAGGCCCACGCCATCCTCCACGGCGCGGGGAAGAAAATGAAGGACCACAAAAAGAACGTGGACGCGGTGGCGGCTACCTTAATCCTGGAGGGGTACCTCACCTTCAAGCGGGTGCAGGGGGATAGAGCATAGGTCAGTTAACGTCCTGTCATTGCTCGGAGGCCTGGCCTCCGGCGGCGGGATTCTTTGCTTGCAAAGAACCCCGGGAAGAAACAACCAGGGCTTCGGCCCTGGACCCGGGGGCCCGGCGGCGGTGCGGTTCAGGTGGCTGTCAAGACTTGAAAGCGCTCAGGGCTCGGTTCGGTCTGGTACTTGAGGCGAATAGGGCTGCCTGGTTTAAGGTGGCTTCGCCCGAAATCATCCAAGTGTCCCCCGGACACCTGGACCCTGCGGCACATGACCCGCCCAGACTTGAAAGTAGTTGCGGTTCAACAGGCGCCTAAAAAGCCGCACGTACTGCCATGCCACATTCCGGTCATTGCGAGGGCGCTTGCGCCCGCGGCAATCCGTATTCCCTCCGCAACGTAGGGGCCGATGTCCACATCGGCCCGTCAGCGTCCCTGGGGCTTGCGGAAGAGCTCGGACACCCCGATATACAGCAGGAAGACTCCAAAGCAGCGGTGCAGCAGCTCCACGTCCAGCGCGGTGGCGATCCAGGCGGCGATCCCGGTGCCCACGAGCCCGGCCAGGATGGCGGGCAGGGCGGCGCTTTTGTCCACGTACCCGTTTTTCAGGTGGGAGGGCAGGGCGGTGGCGGCGGTGGGGAGGAAGTAGAGCAGGTTGATGCCCTGGGCCAGGGTCTGCTCCACGCCGGCAAAGGCGGTCATATAGATCAGCAGCAGGGTGCCGCCCCCGATGCCGAAGCCGGAGAGCACGCCGGTGGCCGCCCCGGCGATCAGCGGTACGAGCCACCCCATCAGAAGAACAGCGCCTTCACGCCGCCATAGAGGATGAGCAGGGCGAAGGCCCGACGCAGCCAGTCCATGTTGAGGCGCTTAAAGACCTTGCCGCCCACGAAGCCCCCCGCCAGCCCGCCCACGAGGTAGGGCAGGGCGGTCATGAAGTCCAGCCCGCCCCGCAGCAGATAGATGGCCGAGGACAGCACGCACAGGGGCAGGATGACGGCCACAGAGGTGGCGAAGGCGCGGCGCTGGTCCAGGCCGCACCAGCGCACCAGCAGGGGCACCAGGATCATGCCGCCGCCCCCGCCGAAGAAGCCGTTGGCGACGCCGGCGGCGGCCCCGGCCGCGGCGCTCTTGACCTTATCGGGCAGTTTCAAAAAAATCCCTCCGTTTCCAAACTAGGTTTGGCAGCGGAGGGGCTTTTTATGCAGCTTTTGCGCGCTATACGCCGGTGAGGGCGCGGACCACGTCCCCGGCCAGCATGAGCCCGGCGCAGGGGGGCACCCAGGCCACGCTGCCGGGCACGCTGCGCCGGCCGGGGGGCGGGGCCTCGCCGGGGGCGGGCTTGCGGGGCTCCTCCGGGGACCAGAGCACCCGGTGGTGGACGATCCCCCGCTGGCGCAGCTCCTTGCGCACCACCCGGGCCAGGGGGCAGCCCTCGGTGGCGGAGAGGTCGGAGAAACGGAAGAGGGTGGGGTCCAGCTTGTTCCCGGTGCCCAGGGAGGACACGATGGGCACGCCCCGGCTGAGGGCGGTCTCAATGAGGTCCAGCTTGCAGGAGACCAGGTCGATGGCGTCGATGATATAGTCGTAGCGGGGGGCGAAGAATTCCTCCCGCCGCCCTGCCTCGTACTTTGCGTCCACGGGGTGGAGTACGCAGTCCGGGTTTACGTCCAAAAGCCGCGCGGCCATTGCGCCGGTCTTGCGCAGGCCCAGGGTGGAGTGGACGGCCTGGAGCTGGCGGTTGAGGTTGGTCAGGCCCACCTCGTCGCAGTCCACCAGGGTCAGCTCCCCCACGCCGGAGCGGGCCAGGGCCTCGGCCGCCCAGCTCCCCACGCCGCCCAGGCCGAAAACGGCCACGTGGCTGCGGCGCAGCCGCTCCATGGCGGCGGGGCCCAGCAGCATCTGCGTGCGTAAAAATTGATCTTCCATAGATCCTCCTTTGAAACGGAAGGACGGGCGGGGCATACGCCCCGCCCGTCCCGTTTCACGTCAATGTGTTACCCGACGTACTTGATGCCGGAGTCCTGGACGGCGGTGTAGCCCGCCTCCAGCCCCTCCAGCCAGGTCTGCATGTCGGCGTTGAGCAGGCTGGTTCTGGCGTTGATCTTCCACACGGGGTCGTCCCAGCTCTGGAAGTAGACCACGTGCCAGCCCTGCTGGCCGTCCTGGGGGTTCTCAATCAGAGTGGTGTCGCCGCTCTGGCGGGCGGGGTCCATAATCCAGGCGTTGAAGCCCTCGAACATCCGGCCGTCGTAAACCTGCTCGTAGAGGCCGCCGTTGGTGTTGGAGCCGCCGTCCTGGGAGTACTGCTCGGCCAGCTTGCCGAAGGACTCGGCGGTCTTGTCGCCGGCGTTGAACTCCTCCAGGATGCGCTGGGCCTCGGCCTTGGCGGCGTCCATGGCCTCCTGGGTGGGGGCGTTGGTGGACTCGTCCACGTCGGTGGTGGCGGGATCGTCCACGGGGGACTCGGCCTTGATCAGGATGTGGCGGATGTCGGCGGTGGGGGCCTCGCTCAGGGCGCGGCTGCCGAACTGCACCACGTAGTAGCCGGAGCCCTCGGACTCAAAGACCTCCACGTCGCCGCCCTTGCGGGAGGCGTCGTAGATCCAGTCCTTGTAGGGGACGCTGCTCAGGTTGCTGCCCAGCTGGGACTGCTCCCCGTTGTAGGAGGACTTGGCGTCGCCCTCCGCGGCGGCGGCGGCCAGGGCGTCGAAGCTGCCGCCGGCCTTCACGTCGGAGGAGAGCTTGTCGGCGATGGCCTTGGCGGCGCTCATGGCCGTGGCCTTCTCGGCGTCGGTGGGATCCACGGTGTTGCCCTCGGCGTCGGTGGAGGAGGCGAGCAGGCCGTTGATAAAGCAGACGTTGTAGTTAAAGGTGTCCATCTCGTCCTTGTGCCCGTCGTAGTAGGCCTGGATGGCGTTGTCGTCGTAGCTCAGGGACTCCTGGTGGTTGGTGGCGTACTCGCTGACCAGCTGGGCGCGCTCCAGGCAGGCCCTGTAGCGGGCCACCGTCATATACTTGCCGTACACGGCCTTGAGGTAGGTGGCGCGGGAGTAGCCGCTGGGGAGCTGGGCGTCCATGCTGGCCAGGGTCTCGTCCACGGCGGCCTTGCCGTCGGCGGAGAGGGTGTAGTTGTCCGCCTTGGCGGCGTCCTCCACGGCGGCGGCCTGGGTCAGGGCGCTCATGGCCTGCTGGAGGAAGTAGTCGTGGTAGGTCTGGCCGCTGTCCGCGTCGTAGATCTGCTCCTTGTCGGACTTGGAGGCGTCGTAGCCCAGCAGGGAGCCGTACTGCTGGTACGGGGAGCGGGCGTTGGCGTAATAGTAAATCACGTCGGTGGGGGTATAGTTGCGGCCGTTCACGCTCACGGCGGTGGAGCGGGCCTGGAAAAAGCCGGAGTTCCAAATCAGCAGCGCCGCGACCAGAACGACCACCACCACGCCGATCACGGTGTAGACGATGGTGTTGCGCTTCTTGGCGGCGGCCTCCTTCTGCTCCTGGATCTGCTTCTGGGTCAGGCCTTGGCCAAGGGTGTCCTGGCGCTGCTTCTTTTCTCTGGATGCGCTCATTGTAGCTCAGTCCTCTCGTAAATGTGGCTGCCGGAGCGGGTTGCCCGCTCCGAAGAATGGGTATTGCTATTCAGACATTCTAGCATTATACAGGAAAGCCGCCTGCCTTGCAAGTCCAAATCACAGCGGATGGGACAAATAAGGGGTGAAACGGCGCCAATCCGCAGGAATGGGCTCAGCGGGGGTCGGGGTCGCCCTCCAGCAGCATCAGATACCGGTAGAAGGGGAAGAGGCTCTCGTAGCCCTCCACCAGGGCGTCGGCCAGATCGTGGGTGAAGAGCGCGCCCTCGTTGGGCCGCTCGCAGATCAGGCTGAAGCTCTTTTTGTTGTACCAGGGGGCGAGCAGAGGCGTGCTCTCCCCCTTGGGCCGTTTGTAGTCTTCGCCGTCCAGCACAAAGGTATTCTGCCTGTTGAAGGCGCGCACCAGCTTTTCAAACTTCTGCGGCTCCCGGTCCAGGCGGGCGCGGAATTTGGCCATGGTCACCGCCGGGGCGGAGTAGTAGCCCAGGCCGTAGGAGTAGCCCTCGGGCGAGAGCTCAAACCAGTACACCGGCTGGGCGACCCAGTCCTCCCGGGGGCGCTCCATGGAGCACCACAGCCTGTCCTTGTAGGGCCCCCGGCCGTGGAGCCGCCGGGCGTCCCGGTAGATGCGGGAGACCCGGCTGACCAGGTCCAGATCCCCGTGGGACTCCATAAAGCGGCCGTACACCTCGGCGGCCAGGTCGCGCATGGGGTTGTAGAAGTAGGTCAGGTACTCCTGCTTGTGGGCCTCGAACCAGCTCTTCTCGTTGTTGAAGCGGATGCCCCACATAAAGTCGACGGTCTCGCCGGAAAATCCCTGAAACATCGTTATTTCGCACTCCTTCGAGAAAGCGCCGCCCCGCCGTCAGGGCGGGGCGGCGTTTTATATAGAATTGTCGTCAGGCCGCGGCCTCCTCCTGGCCCGCGGCCTCGGGGGTGGGCTCGGGCGCGGGGGTAGCCTCCACCGCCTCGGGGGGCGGCATGATCCCGTCGGTGGGCACCGGGATGGGGGTGGGCTCCGGCACGGCCGCGGTGGGCTCGGGCGCGGGGGCCTGCGTCGGGACCGGGGTAGGCACGGTGGGATCGGCGGGTACGGTGGGCGCGGGCGTCTCCACCGCGCCGGGCTCCCCGCTGGGGGCCGGGCTTGCGGTCACGTCCGGGGAGGGGCTTACGTCGGGGGAGGGCGTGGGCGTGACGGGGGTCAGGTTGCGCTTGCCGGTGGCCGGGTCGATGCCCAGCCGGGCCGCGTCGGCGGGGTTATAGAAGTAAACCCCGTCCCGGGACTTGTAGGTGTCGGTGTGGATCACCGTGTCGCTGATCACGTTGCCGTCCTTGTCCCGCAGGCGCTGGTGGACCTCCACCTTCATGCCGTTGTAGAGGGTGCGCTCCTTGTCCTTCACCGGCTCGCCGCCCACGGGGACCTTGTCCGCGTTGGCCTCGTAGACGATCTCGCCCGGGATGCTCTGGAGGGTGACGGAGTAGGGGTCGCCGGTAATTCCGGTGGTGTTGGTGCCGTAAATGATGACGTGGAGCCAGTGGCTGTCGTCCATATAGGCCTCAATCTTGACGGGGAAGTCGGTGTCGTTCTTGAAGCGGAAATCCGGGCTGTCGCCGTACACCGTGGCGTCGGTGCCCACAATGGGCAGGTAGCCGGTGTTGTAGCGGTGCTGGGCCCGCTCCACCGTCTCCAGATTGGCCTCCAGGGTGGCCCAGTACAGGGTGGAGGAGAGCTGGCAGATGCCGCCCGCCGTGGTGTCCACCGTCTTGCCCTGGACGTAGGCCCCGGCTTTCTTGTAGCCGTTGCTCTCGCTGTAGGGCCCGCACAGGCCGGTGTAGGAGAACTCCTCGCCGGGCAGGAGGATGGTGCCGTTGACGAAGCTGGCGGCCAGTTTAATGTTGTACCACCGCTCGCTGGGCCCGGCGCACTTGCTCTTGGTCTGGCTCAGCACGTCGGCGAAGAGCTTTTCGTTGAGCTCCTCGGTGGTGAGATCCGGCGGCGTAATGGTCAGGGGAATCCGGCAGTCGGCCCCCTCGGCGGTCTGCTCCAGCTTCTGGCGGGCCTGGGCGATGTCGAAGCTCACGCCGTTGACGGAGGGGACCACCTCCTTGGTCTCGGCGTCCAGGTAGGCGTCGGCGGGCTCCTGGTAAATCTCCCGGTGGATGGCCTCGAAGTCGGGCTCGGGGGGCGCGGCCTCGGTCAGGCTCACCGGGATCTCCAGCCCCTGCTCCGGGGTGGCGGCGGCGGAGAGGATGCGCTCGCGCAGCACCTGCTCGTTCACCGCCATGCCGGTGACGCCCTTGGTAAAGACGAGGGCGGCGTCGTCCACCGTCCAGACCGTCTCCTCCATGGGGCGGGAGAGGTCCGCGGACAGGGAGGAGACCGCCTCCATAAGCTGGGCCTCGCCCTCCTGGGAGAAGGCCAGCGCCGGGCTCACCGCCACGGGGGAGGCCAGGTGGTGCAGATATTGGAAGCCCTGGGTGAAGAAGCTGCCTCCGGACACGAGGGAGGCCAGGGTCCGGTCCAGGTCGGCGGGCTCCACCACGTCGGTGGGCAGCTCGGCGCTGCGGCCGCTGGCGGAATCGGTGAGGGTGAATGTACGGCCCTGCATAGACTGGGAGAGGCGGCCGAGCACCGCCTGCCGGGCCTGCTCCACGCTCATGCCGGACACGTCGGCCCCCAGCACGTTGACGTTGGGGTAGACGCGCTGCCCCGAGGCCACCCAGGCGCAAAGCCCCGCGTAAGCGCCCACGGCCAGCACCAGGAGGGCGGCCGCCGTGATAAGGGCGATCTTCGCCCCCTTGGGCATTCCGCCCCCCGCGGCCACGCGCTTTCCGCCCTGATTACTCTGATCCATTCTTATCAACTCCATTAGGTGCGTATACAGAAATACATGCTACATTATATTGTGTTCCGAAGAAAAAAGCAATTACAGAACGGTTACATACGGCCTCTTTACTTTCCGGCGTATTCGGGGTATGATGGTGCGTAGCATAAAATTGATCCATCTTTTAAGAAATTTAAAGATTCCATCCATCGAATCTTTAATACTTATGTGGTATGATAGGCTCAAAGCATTTAATAACAGGAGGTCCACTCCATGGCCAATTACAGTGGAAGCGGGAACAACGCCAACAACGACATCGCATCCTGGATCGTGACCATCGTCTTTCTGGTCACGCCCCTCTGGCCCATCGGACTCATCCTGCTCTTCCGCAAGCTGATGGGGGGCTCGTCCAGCCAGCGCCGCCAGCGGCAGGCCAGGCATCCATACGACCTCCAGCAGGAGCAGCGCCGCACCACGCCGGAGCCGGGCACCCAGGGCCTGGGCGGCGCGCAGTACCAGCCCTACCAGGGAAAGAAGGGCAAGGCATCCCGCAAGAAGACCCCCGCCCCCATGGGCAAGGTCAACCTGGATATGGGCAAGGGCCTCACCATCGGCGGGCTGATCATGGCGGGCGTGTTCGCCATGGGCAGCATCTCGATGCTTCCGGGGCTGTACGGCTGGGAGGATGTGCTTGCCGGGCTGGTCCCCTGCCTGGGCTTTATGAGCGCGGGACTTGTGATGGCCTACGCCGGGCACCAGCGCAACAAGAAGGCCAAGCGCTACCGCAAGTACCTGGCCCTGATCGGCAAGCGCCGGGACATCTCCATCGCCACCCTGGCCCAGGCCATGCCGGTGTCGGTGCACACCGCCTGCGACGACCTCCAGGACATGCTGGACGACGGGATCATCCCCACCGGCTACCTGGATATGGGCACCGGCCGGCTGATCCTCTCCGACGAGGGCCTCACCGAGGAGCCCGCCCCCGCGCCCGCGCCGGAGGAGGAGCACACGCCGGACCTGTCCGAGGCCGATGCGGTGCTGGCGGAAATCCGGGCCGTGAACGACGCCATCGCAGACCCGGTCATGTCCCGGAAGATCGACCGCATCGGGGAGATCACCGGCAAAATCTTCGCCTACCAGAAGCAGAACCCCGGCAAGGGAACCCAGCTGCGCAGCTTTCTGAGCTACTACCTGCCCACCACGCTGAAGATCCTCAAGGCCTACGCCCAGATGGAGGCCCAGGGCATCGAGGGGGAGAACATCTCCGCCGCCAAGGACCGCATCGAGGGCATGATGGACAAGGTGGTGGAGGGCTTCGAGAAGCAGCTCGACAAGCTCTTCCAGAACGACGCCATGGACATCACCACCGACGTGGAGGTGCTGGAGCGGATGCTGGACAAGGACGGCCTCTCCTCCGGCGGGCACGGCCTGACGCTGGGCGGCTAGGATACATTTTATATCACGCCGCCCGGACGCGCAGCAGAGCGCGTCCGGGCGGCTTTGCGCCCCTCCGGTTTGAAAAATTGGAAAAGCCTCTTTACAACGCTACTTTAGCGTGGTAATATACTAAAGTAATCAAACCACAACCGGAGGATGAAGGAACATGAAAAAGAGACTGCTTACCCTTGCCCTGGCGCTGGCCATGGGCCTGAGCCTGGCCGCCTGCTCCGGCGGCGGCGGCACCGCGGCCACCCCCGCGCCCCAGACGGGCGCGCCCGCAGCCGGGAGCGACTGGGCCTACGTCCAGGGCAACGGCTCCCTCAAGATCGGCTACACCGTGTTCGAGCCCATGAACTACACCGGCGACGACGGCGAGTTCACCGGCTTTGAGACGGAGTTTGCCCGGGCCGTCTGCGGGAAGCTGGGCGTGGAGCCCGAGTTCGTGGAGATCAACTGGGACGCCAAGGTGATGGAGCTGGAAAGCAAGCACATCGACTGCATCTGGAACGGCATGACCATCACCCCCGAGCTGTCGGAGACGCTGGAGATCACCGACCCGTACATCCGCAACTACCAGGTGGTGGTCATCCGCGCCGCCGACGCGGACAAGTACGCCTCCACCGCCGATCTGGCCGGGGCCACCCTGGAGGCCGAGGCCGGCTCCGCCGGAGAGGCCGCCATCCAGGGCGACGGGGACCTGAGCCAGGCTACCTACACCTCCGTGCTGCGCCAGACCGACGCTCTCCTGGAGGTCAAGGCCGGCGCCGCCGACGCCTGTGTGCTGGACTTCGTGCTGGCCGGGGCCATGGTGGGCCAGGGCGACTACGCCGACCTGATGGTCATCCCCGACCTCCAGCTCTCGGTGGAGGAGTACGGCGTGGGCTTCCGCAAGGGCAGCGACGTGGTGCCCATGTTCAACGAGGCCATGCAGGCGCTCATTGACGACGGCACCCTGAACGCCATCGCGGAGCGCTACGACCTGGACGGCCTGCTGCTGGCCAATCAGAAGTAGCAACTACACAACGGAAAAACGGCGCGAGGCGGTAGGGCTCTTCCGCCCCGCGCCGTGCGCCGGAACGGAGAGATCCACTATGAGCTTTCAGACCGTGACCCTGATGCTGCTCAAGAGCTTTGCCCTCAACTGCCAGCTCTTCGCCATCACGCTGGCCCTGTCCCTGCCGCTGGGGCTGCTGGTGTCCTTCGGCTCCATGAGCCGCTTCAAGCCCCTGAGCTGGCTGACCCGGTTTTACGTGTACATCATGCGCTCCACCCCCCTGATGCTCCAGCTGGCCATCGTGTACTACCTGCCCGGCATCCTGCTGGGCCCGGGGTACATCCTGCCCAAGATGGGGGCGGCCTGCGCGGCCTTCATCCTAAATTACGCCGCCTATTTCTCCGAGATCTTCCGCGGCGGCATCCAGGGGGTGCCCAAGGGCCAGCGGGAGGCCGGGCAGGTGCTGGGCATGACCCGCGCCCAGATTTTCTTCAAGGTCACCCTGCTCCAGGTGGTCAAGCGCATCGTCCCGCCCATCGGCAACGAGATCATCACCCTGGTCAAGGACACCTCGCTGGCCAACTTCATCATGGTCAAGGAGATCATCATGATGGCCAAGGAGTTCGGCAACCGGGCCATGATCTGGCCGCTGTTCTACGCGGGGGTGTTCTTCCTGGTCTTTAACGGCGTGGTCACCCTGCTGCTGAGCCGGACCGAGAAGAAGCTGGACTACTTTAAGGTATAGGAGGGCGGGGCATGGCAATTTTAGAGGTGCGCGGCATCGGCAAGCGCTTCGGCGCCACCGAGGTGCTGCGGGACATCAGCTTCTCCCTGGAGGAGGGGCAGGCCCTGGCCATCATCGGCTCCTCCGGCTCGGGCAAGACCACCCTGCTGCGGTGCATGAACTTCCTGGAGCGGCCGGACCGCGGGGCCATCTGCGTGCGGGGGGAGACCCTCTTCGACGCAGACGACCCCGCCACCCAGCGGGAGAGGGAGATCCGCAAAAAGCGGCTCCACTTCGGGCTGGTGTTTCAGTCCTTCAACCTCTTCCCCCAGTACACGGCCCTGCGCAACGTGATGCTGGCCGGTGAGCTGCTGGAGGGGGAGAAGCCGGAGTTCAAGCGCGGCAAAAAGGCCGCGCTGGCGGCCATCGAGGAGAACGCCCGCGCCCTGCTGGAGCAGATGGGCCTGGGGGACAAGGCGGGGCTCTACCCCCACCAGCTCTCGGGCGGGCAGCAGCAGCGGGTGGCCATCGCCCGCTCCCTGGCCCTGCACCCCGACATCCTCTGCTTTGACGAGCCCACCTCCGCCCTGGACCCGGAGCTCACCGGGGAGGTGCTCAAGGTCATCCGCGCTCTGGCGGAGCAGCGCACCACCATGGTCATCGTCACCCACGAGATGGCCTTCGCCAGGGACGTGGCCGACCGGGTCATCTTTATGGACGGCGGCGTCATCGTGGAGGAGGGGGCGCCGGAGCAGGTCATCGGCAGCCCGAAGCAGGAGCGTACCCGGCAGTTTCTGGCCCGGTACGCCCAGGGGTAGGAGACGGAATGCGAAAATTACACCAGGTAGGGGTGTGGGAGAAATGGCTTCCCGCGCTCACCAGCGACTGCGGGCGCTGCCGCGGCCTGTGCTGCGCGGCCCTGTTCTTTTCCAAATGCGAGGGCTTTCCCGCCGATAAGGCGGCGGGGGAGCCCTGCGCCCATCTGCGCCCGGACTACCGCTGCGCCGTCCACGGAGAGCTGGCGCGGCGGGGCCTGCGGGGCTGCATGGCCTTCGACTGCCTGGGGGCGGGGCAGGAGGCCGCCGCCCTGTTCCCGGACGGGGACTGGATGGCGCGCCGGGAGCGGGCCGGGGCGCAGTTCGCCGCCTTTGAGCGCCTGCGGCACCTGCACCAGACCCTCTGGTACCTGGCCGAGGCGGACTGCCTGATCCCGGCGGAGGGCCTGCGCGGGGCGCTGGAGGCGCTGATCGCGGAGAACCGGGCCCTGTGCGCCCTCCCGGCCGGGGAGCTGACCGAAGCCATGGCGGAGGAGCACCGTCGGCGGGTCAACCCGCTGCTGCACGAGGCCGCGGCGCTGGTGAAAAAAGCGGCGGGCGGGAGCTTCCGCCGCCGCAGCTCGGACTATATCGGCAAAAACTTCGCCGCCGCCCGGCTGGACGGGGCGGATTTCAGCATGGCCCTGCTGATCGCCGCCGACCTGTCGGGCTGCTCCCTCTACGGGGCCAACCTGCTGGGGGCGGACCTGCGGGACGCCGACCTGCGGGGCGCGGATCTCAGCGAGTGCATCTTCCTCACCCAGGGGCAGGTGAATGGGGCCAGGGGGAGCCGGAGCACCCGCCTGCCCGCCGCCCTGCGCCGCCCGGAGGGCTGGTAAAGGGGAGGATGTTGTGGTATAATAGCCGCGTTACGGCGCGGTTTGCTCCCGCCCTGAGGCGGAACCGCAAACGATACCATATACCACGAAACGCTCTGCGTTTGTGGTATCATTGCGCCCTGTCAGGGAGGAATACAAGATGAACGAGGAATTTTACCTGCCCGTCCTCTCCCACTTCCAGAATGGAAACGGCTGGACGGGGAGCGGCGGCAGGCTGCGCTATAAGGTCGTCCCGGCGGAGGAGCGGCTGGCCGCCGAGGTGTGGGAGGGCCCGTGGTGCTACGAGCTGTCCCGGGTGGAGGAGAAGCGGGAGTTTCCCATGGACGAGGCCGGGCTGGAGGCCCTGTCGGCCTGGCTTCAGGGCTGGCTGGCCGAGATGGCCGGGCGGGGCGCGCCCACCCTGGAGGAGACACTGCGCAGGCGGGACGAAATCCGGGCCGCGGCCAAGGCTGAACAGACGCAATAGGAAAACCGCCGGGCGAAGCCTGAACTGGTCCCTGTCAAGTAGACAGGAGAAAAAAGCAAAATGATTGTCAAGCGGGTCCTATCAAGGACTCGCTTGACTTTTATTATGCGATTCTCTCAAGTAGGCAACGGTATGTCGCCGGCGCCATACAATGCAGCTTGTGCTGCCGTCGTTGATGATTGTAAAAGTAAATGAACCCCTCGATTGCGGTTTTCAGCTGGGAATAGGTTTCAAAGCGCCTTAAATAGTACATCTCACACTTTAGAATCCCCCAGAAGCCTTCCATCGGTCCGTTATCAATACAGCGACCTACCCGGGACATACTTTGCGTCATGCCCGCCGCATCCAGCTTTACCCTAAACAGGCGGTTGGTATATTGAAAGCCACGGTCGCTGTGAAAAATAGGATGGGCCTCCGGATACTTCATCACGGCCTGATCAAAGGTCTTGAAAACAAGTGCATTATTATTGCTGCGGCCAATCACATAAGAGACAATATCCCGCCCCTTAAGGTCCATTATGGCGCTCAGATAAAGCCGCTCCCCGTTCCCGTATTTCATCTCCGTTACATCGGTCAGCCACTTCTCGTTGGGGCGTAGGGCTGCGAAATCGCGGTTGAGGATATTTTCGGCTGTTACCTCTGGCCTGGAGCTGTAATACTCCGGTTTCCTTCTGCGTATCACGGCCATTAACCCCACTGCTTTCGTAAGTCTGTGGATACGCTTAACGTTGTAATTCTTTTCGTGTCTGCTGTTATATTCATCTGTCAGACGACGATACCCGTAAGTTCCATTGTATTGGCTGTAAATTTCACCAAGCTCTTGTAAAAGGCCCTCATTTTCAAGTTCCCGCACGCTCTTTTTACGATGCCGCCACTTGTAATAGCTGGAACGGTTCAATCCCAGCACCTCACAGATTGATTTTACGGAATGTCCCTGGGCAGATAACTCTTTCACAGCTATGTATTCCTGCTCCTGGCGTACCCCGCTCAGTATCCCCTCCCTTCCAGGTCTTTGAGTTTTTTTAGGACAATATTCTCCAATTCTACTCTCTTATTTTGCTTCTTGAGAAGATGGTTTTCTACCCGCAGTTGTTCGAGCTCCGTCATTTCAACGGCAATTCTTTTCTTCCCTCGCCGGTCCTCAAGCCCCTTGATCCCAGATTGCCTAAACTTTTTGACCCATGAGTAGATTTGACTGTAACTCACGTGATACTTTTCTATGGCAGCCGCGTAATCCTTTCCATGATCCATACAGTAGCTGACAATTTCGATGCGTTCAGCTTGCGTTGTAACCCTGCCTTTTGTCATATAGATCTCACTCCTATGGGCGCCGTTTGTACTGGGTGCCCGAAACTCCATATGACTATTATAATCCTCTATCCAGCACAGCAAAGAGCTTTTTGTACGTATCCCATACTTTTTGCAAATGTCGCCTAGACTTCCGCCCCCCTGCAAGTATGCTTCCACAGCCTGTTTCTTTACGCGATTGCTCAAAACCTGGGCGTGCTCTTTTGGAAGCAGTCCGGAGACTCCAAATGTTTTGTAGATATGAATCCAGCCTTGGACCGTGGATTTATGCAGGCCAAGCGCTTCAGCCACTTGGCCTTGCGTCGATTCCCCGCGTAATATGCTTTCTACGGCCTTTGCTTTTTCTTCCGGCGGATATTTTCCTTTATACACACAATAACCCCCATACAGTAAACACAGTTTTACTTATTTCTTGTGTCTACTATATGGGGACTATATCAGCCCGGCGGTTTTGTCTTGTGAACGATATGCTTACCCCGCGGCCAGCTCCTGGGCGATGTTGAGGGCGTGATCCCCCAGGCGCTCGAAGTCGGTGAGCAGCTCGGAAAAGACAATGCAGGCCTCGTCGGAGCAGATTCCCGCCTTCATCCGGTCCATCTGGTTCTGGCGGAAGAGGGCGGTCATGTCGTCCATGCGCTGCTCCAGGGCGGCCACCTTGGTCAGCAGGGCGATGGGGTCCTCCGCCGCGTCCCGCTTCAGGCTGTCCATGGTCTCCAGGCACACGTCCCGCATCTCCTCAATCTCCGCGCGGGCCGCGTCGGAGAAGTGGATGTCCTTCTTCTCCAGCAGGGCGGTGTAGCCGCAGATGTTGATGGCGTGGTCGCCGATGCGCTCGATGTTTCCCACAATCTTGAAGTAGGCGCTGATGGTGGCCGAGTCGGCCTCGTTGGTCTCGTGGAAGATGACCTTGGAGATGTACTGGGAGATCTCCTTGTTGAGGTAGTCGATGTAGTCCTCGGCGGCCTCGGCCTTCGCCATGAGCTTGGAGTCCCGGTTGAGCACGGCGGTGAAGCCGTCGGCCACGTTCTGCCGCGCCATGTCCAGCATCCGGGCCAGCTCCTGCTGGAGCTGGGTGATGTAGATGGCGGAGGTGCCCACGGGGCGGTCCTGCTCCAGGGCGAAGGGGTGGAGGTAGGCCAGGTGCATGCCCTCGTCCACGGCCTCCCTGCGCTCGGGCAGGAGCTTCTGCGCCGCCCTGACCAGCGCGCCGCCCAGGGGGAGCAGGAGCAGTGTGGTCGCCACGTTGAAGAGGGTGTGCATGTTGGCGATCTGCGCGGCGGCGTTGTCCGGCGTGAGGGAGGAGACCAGGGCGGTGAGGGGGGAGGCCATGCAGATGACCGTGAAGAGCACGGTGCCGAAGACGTTGAAGAGCAGGTGGATGATGGTGGCCCGCTTGGCGTTCCGGCTGGCCCCGATGGAGGCCAGCACCGCCGTGATGCAGGTGCCGATGTTCTGGCCGAAGAGGACGTACACCGCGCTGCCCAGGCCGATGACCCCGCTGGAGGCCAGGGCCTGGAGGATGCCCACCGAGGCGGAGGAGGACTGGATCAGGGCGGTGAAGGCCGCGCCCGCCAGGATGCCCAGCAGGGGATTGGAGAATTTGGTGAACAGCTCCACGAATGCGGGGGAGTCCCGCAGGGGGACCATGGCCGAGCTCATCATCTCCATGCCGATGAACAGCACGCCCAGCCCGGCCAGGATGTTGCCGTAGTGGTGGATTTGGGGCTTTTTCAAAAAGACCACCATGGCCACGCCCACAAAGGCGAAGAGGGGGGCCAGGGCCCCCACGTCCAGGGCGATGAGCTGGCCGGTGATGGTGGTACCGACGTTGGCCCCCATGATGATCCACACCGCCTGCTTCAAGGTCATCATGCCGGAGTTGACGAAGCCCACCACCATCACCGTGGTGGCGGAGGAGGACTGGACCACGGCGGTGATGCCCGCGCCCACGGCCACGCCGAGGAGGCGGTTGGCGGTCAGCTTTTCCAGAATGCGTTTCATGCGGTTGCCCGCGGCGGCCTCCAGGCCGGAGCTCATCATCTGCATCCCGTACAGGAACAGCGCAAGCCCGCCCAGCAGGCCAAGGATACCGGCGACGCTCAAAGATCGGCTCCCCTTTCTCCCGTTCATTTCTTTACAAACATTTTTCAGAACCAGAGGCATTATATAGAACCGGAAACTTTTCCGTCAATAGACTTTACAAGAACTTTACAAAGAAAAGGCGGGGCCGGGGCACTTGCCCCGGCCCCGCCGCGCCCGGATTTAGAACTGGTTCTGGTTATTGGACTTGTTCTGAGCCTGGTCCTTCTTCTTGTTCTGGGCGTTCTGCTGGTTCTGCTGGTTCTGCGCATCGCTGCGGGACTTGTTCTGGCTGTTGTTCTGATTGTTGTTATTGTTCTGCATAAAGCTCACCTCGCTTTCGCTGGCTCTAGTTTAACCGTTTTGTGGGACCGGCATACGGTCAGGAAAAATTTTTTAACTTGAGAAAAAAAGATACCATATTTGGGGCGGCTGTGATACAATATAACAAATTGTAGGCAAACGTCAGGGAGGTAACTGCCATGAGATGTCCCTTCTGCGCCAATCCGGAGAGTAAGGTCGTGGATTCCCGCCCCTCGGACGAGGGGGCAAGCATCCGCCGCAGGCGGGAGTGCCTGGAGTGCCATAAGCGTTTCACCACCTACGAGACCATGGAGAGCCTGCCCCTGGTGGTCATCAAAAAGGACGGCAGCCGCCAGACCTTTGACCGCAGCAAGCTGCTCAACGGCATGATCCGCGCCTGTGAGAAGCGCCCCGTGGCCTTCGACACGCTGGACGGCATCGCCGGGGAGATCGAGCAGACCCTGCAAAACGACATGGACCGGGAGATCCCCACCAGCCGCATCGGCGAGCTGGTGATGGAGAAGCTCAAGGACGTGGACGAGGTGGCCTACGTGCGCTTCGCCTCCGTGTACCGCCAGTTTAAGGACATCAGCACCTTTATGACCGAGCTGAACAAGCTGCTGGCGGAGAAATAACAGGAAAGGGGCCCGCGTGACGCCGTCACGCGGGCCCCTTTTTGCCGTTACAGGATGTTTTTCAGCGTGAGCTGCTCGGCCTCGTACAGCAGGCCGATCTGGGCGATGAGCCGGGCGTTGGCGGCGGAGTACTCGCCGCCCTCCTGGCAGTTGATGAACTCCTGCACCTCCCGGAAGCCGGTGTGGATTTGATCGGTGTCCGAGTGGCGCAGGAGGATATGCAGATAGCTGCTGTGCTCCTCCCAGGCGTGGTAGGCCCGCTGGGTCAGCTCCTCGGCCTCCGGCCAGTTGCCGGCCTCGGCCTGGACCTCGGCCCGGGTGAGCATATCGGTGAGCTCCCCGGTGAAGCCGTTGAGGTAGTGGGCGTTAAAGAGGGTGGCGGCGAAGACCGCCGCCAGGATGGCGATGGCTATCCATAAGCGTTTCATTCAGCCGTCACATCCTTTGCCGCGAAGTAGACCCGGTTCTGCTCGTCCACGGTGAGCAGAAAGACATCCTTTGCGGATTTGATCTTGTGCTCCTCCAGCCGCTTCTGGAGCCAGTTCCCGTCCAGGCCCCGGGTCTTCAGGTTGTGGTCCAGCACCCGGCCGTCGTTGATGATGACGATGGGCAGTCCCACGTCGTCGGGGGTCACGTTCATCTGCTCCGCCGTGGCGGGCAGCTGGTTGGCGTAGGGCAGGACCGAGATCATGCCGTTGGTCTCCAGAATGGCGTACTTGACGGTGGACAGGTCGGTGATCCCCTTCATCCGCAGCTCCTCCATCAGCTCGTCCACGGTGAAGCGGTTCTTCTTCATCTCCCGCTGGTGGATTTTTCCGTTCTCCACGATGATGCTGGGCCGGCCGCAGATGATGGCCCGGAACTTGACGCTCTTCATGGTGAGCACCGAGAGGATCATGGTGATGCACAGCAGGGTGAGGATGGGGATGATGCCGCTGAGCAGCGGGATGCCGAAATCCTGCATGGGCACGGCGGCCAGATCCGCGATGATAAGGGCAAGCACCAGCTCGGAGGGCTCCAGCTCGCCCACCTGGCGCTTGCCCATGAGGCGGACCCCCGCGATGATGAGCAGATACAGGATGATGGTCCGCAGGAAGGCGATGACCATAAAAAACCTCCTAACAACTTGCATTTCTTGCAATTTACGCTTCTATCATTATTGCCGTGACCGGGGACATTATGCGCTTCGGCCTTTGTCCAAAAACACGGTTTTGCGCGGCGCGGAAAAAAGCGTATTGTCAGGGGGGCGGATTTGGGATAAAATCAGTGGGATAAATTTGTATCGTGAAAGGCGGGATTCCATCGATGAGAGCAACCCTCATTCTGGCAAACGGCAGCGTCTTCGAGGGACGGAGCATCGGGTCAACGGCGGATCGTGTGTGCGAGATGGTCTTTAACACCTCCATGACAGGCTACCAGGAAATTCTGACGGATCCGTCCTATGCCGGACAGGGCATTGTGATGTGTTATCCGTTGATCGGCAATTACGGCGTGAACGGGGAGGACAACGAGTCGTACCGTCCCTGGGCGGAGGCATTTATCGTCCGGCACCTGGCCGGGCGCGGCAGCAATTTCCGCTGCGAGGGCGGGCTGGACGGCTATTTGAAACAATTTGATATTACCGGGATCGAGGGGGTGGACACCCGCGCGATCACCCGTATTCTCCGCAGTCAGGGTACCATGAATGGTATGATCACCTGTGCGGAGAATTTTTGTATAGAGGACTGCCTGCGCGCCGTGCGCGCCTACCGGGTGGAGGGCACGGTGGAGCGGGTCTCCCGGAGGGAGCCCCAGGTCCGCCCCGCCCTGGGGGAGCGGGCGCTGCGGGTGGCCATGATGGACTACGGCGTGAAGGAGAACATGATCCGCTGCCTGCAATCGCGGGGCTGCGAGGTGACGGTCTACCCGGCCCACACCCCGGCCGAAACCGTGCTGGCGGGGGGCTTCGACGGCGTAATGCTCTCCAACGGCCCCGGCGACCCGGCGGACAACGCCGCGATCATCGCCCAGGTCCGGGCGCTCTATGCATCCGAACTGCCCCTCTTCGCGGTCTGCCTGGGGCACCAGCTGCTGGCCCTGGCCACCGGGGCAAAGACCCGGAAGATGCGCTTCGGCCACCGGGGGGCCAACCACCCGGTGAAGGATCTGGACGCGGGCCGGGCCTTCATCACCAGCCAGAACCACGGCTACGTGGTCACCGGGGAGAGCGTGGACCCCGCGGTGGCCAGGATCTCCCACGTGAACGTGAACGAGGGCAGCGTGGAGGGACTGGTCTACCGCCGCCCCAACTGCTTCACCGTCCAGTTCCACCCGGAGGCCAGCCCCGGGCCCATGGACACCGAGTACCTCTTTGACAAATTTGTGGATATGATGAAAGGGGGGCGCGCCCATGCCTAGAAATCCGGAGATTAAAAAAGTGCTGGTGCTGGGCTCCGGCCCCATCGTCATCGGCCAGGCCGCCGAGTTCGACTACGCGGGCACCCAGGCCTGCCGCGCCCTCCGGGAGGAGGGGGTGGAGGTGGTGCTGGTCAACTCCAACCCCGCCACCATCATGACCGACAAGGACATCGCGGATCACGTGTACATCGAGCCGCTGAACCTGGCCTCGGTGGAGCAGGTCATCGAAAAGGAGCGGCCCGACTCCATCCTGCCCACCCTGGGCGGCCAGACCGGGCTGAACCTGGCGATGAATCTCCACGAACAGGGCATACTGGACAGGTACGGGGTGCGCCTGCTGGGCACCAGCCCGGAGAGCATCCGCAAGGCGGAGGACCGCCAGGGCTTCAAGGACGCCATGGAGGAGATCGGCCAGCCCTGCGTGGTGTCCGACGTGGTGGAGTCCGTGGAGGACGCGGTGGCCTTCGCGGGCAAAATCGGCTACCCCGTCATCGTCCGCCCGGCCTACACCCTGGGCGGCTCCGGCGGCGGCATCGCCTACGACGAGCCCTCCCTCCGGGAGATCGCCGGCCGGGGCATCCACCTGAGCCGGGTGGGCCAGGTGCTCATCGAGCGGTGCATCTCCGGCTGGAAGGAGATCGAGTTCGAGGTCATGCGGGACGGCGCGGGCAACGTCATCACCATCTGCTCCATGGAGAACATCGACCCCGTGGGCGTCCACACCGGCGACTCCATCGTGGCGGCCCCCACCCAGACCCTGGCCAACCGGGAGTACCAGATGCTGCGCACCGCCTCGCTGAACATCATCTCCGCGCTGGAGATCGAGGGCGGGTGCAACGTGCAGCTTGCACTGAACCCGGACTCCTTCGAGTACGCGGTCATCGAGGTCAACCCCCGGGTGTCCCGCTCCTCGGCCCTGGCCTCCAAGGCCACCGGCTACCCCATCGCCAAGGTGGCGGCCAAGATCGCCCTGGGCTACACCCTGGACGAGATCCCCAACGCGGTGACGGGCAAGACCACCGCCTGCTTTGAACCCACGCTGGACTACTGCGTATTGAAAATCCCCCGCCTGCCCTTTGACAAGTTCACCACCGCCAGCCGCACCCTGGGCACCCAGATGAAGGCCACCGGCGAGGTCATGGCCATCGGCAACTCCTTCGAGGGGGCGCTCATGAAGGCCATCCGCAGCTTGGAGCTGCCTGTAAAGTCCCTGCGCCTGCCAGGCCTGGACGCGGTGTACACGGAGGAGATTGAGGACCGGCTGGTGAACATCGACGACCAGCGCCTGTTTGTGGTGGCCGAGGCCCTGCGCCGGGGCTTCTCGCCGGAGAAGATCAACAAGATCACCAAGTACGACCTGTGGTTCCTGGACCGCTTCAAAAACATCGTGGACATGGAGGACGCCCTGGACCACGGCCGTCTGGACAGGGACACCCTGCGCCTGGCCAAGGAGATGGGCTTCTCCGACCAGTGGATCGCCGACCTGTCCGGCAGGGAGCGGGGGGAGATCAAGGCCCTGCGGGAATCCTTCGGCATCGTGCCCGCCTTCAAGATGGTGGACACCTGCGCCGCCGAGTTCGAGGCCGCCACCCCCTACTACTACTCCTGCTACGACGGGGAGAACGAGGCCGCCGCCACGCCCGCGCGGCGCAAGGTGCTGGTGCTGGGCTCCGGGCCCATCCGCATCGGCCAGGGCATCGAGTTCGACTACTGCTCGGTCCACTCGGTCTGGGCCCTCAAGCGCCTGGGCTGCGAGACGATTATCATCAACAACAACCCGGAGACCGTCTCCACCGACTTCGACGTGGCGGACAAGCTCTACTTCGAGCCCCTCACCGCCGAGGACGTGCAGGCCGTCGTGGAGCTGGAGCGGCCCTGGGGCGCGGTGGTCCAGTTCGGCGGGCAGACCGCCATCAAGCTGGCCCAGGCCCTCACCGACATGGGCGTGCCCATCCTGGGCACCTCCTCCGACGGCGTGGACGCCGCGGAGGACCGGGAGCGCTTCGACGAGATCCTGAACCGGTGCCAAATCCCCCGCGCCGCGGGCAAAACGGTCTACACCACCGGGGAGGCGCTCGCCGCCGCCCACGAGGTGGGCTACCCCGTGCTGGTGCGCCCCTCCTACGTGCTGGGGGGCCAGGGCATGGAGATCGCCTACAGCGACCGCAGCATCACCGAGTTCATGCGCATCATCAACCTGACGCGGCAGGAGCACCCCATCCTGGTGGACAAGTACCTCATGGGCCGGGAGGTGGAGGTGGACGGCGTGTTCGACGGGGAGGACATCCTCATCCCCGGCGTGATGGAGCACGTGGAGCGGGCCGGGGTCCACTCGGGGGACTCCATCTCGGTCTACCCGCCCATCCACGTCGAGGAGCGCCACAAGCAAACCATCCTGCGCTACACCCGGGACCTGGCGAAGGCCCTGGGCGTGGTGGGCCTTATCAACATCCAGTTCATCCTCTACGACGACCAGGTCTACGTCATCGAGGTCAACCCCCGCTCCTCCCGTACCATTCCCTATATCTCCAAGGTCACCGGAGTTCCCGTCATCGACTTGGCCACCAAGGTCATGCTGGGGGGCAAGCTGAAGCAGCTGGGCTACGGCACCGGGATCTACCCGGAGGCCAGCCTCTACGCGGTGAAGATGCCGGTGTTCTCCTTCGAGAAGCTCACCGACGTGGACACCGGCCTGGGGCCGGAGATGAAGTCCACCGGCGAGGTGCTGGGCATCGCGGAGCGCTTCCCCCAGGCCATGCTGAAGGCCTTCAAGGGGGCCAACATGAAGGTGCCCAAGGCCGGCGGGCGCATCATCATCACCGTGAAGGACGAGGACAAGGGCGAGATCGTGGGCATCGCCCGGGGGTTTGCGGACATGGACATCGAGATCCTGGCCACCTCCGGCACCGCCGACGTCCTGGAGGCCTCCGGGGTGCGGTGCACCCGGGTGGCCCGGGTGAGCGAGGCACATCCCAACATCCTGGACATGCTCGCCTCCGGCTCGGTGGATCTGGTCATCAACACCCCCACCAGAGGCAGGAAGCCGAATTCCGACGGCTTCAAAATCCGCCGCTCCGCGGTGGAGCACTCCGTGGCCTGCGTCACCGCCATCGACACCGCCCGCGCCCTGCTCACCGTCCGCGCCCAGGGCCGCAGCTCGGAGCTCAGGCCCATCGACATCACCACCATCTAGAAAGGAAGTCTGCGTATGAACCACCAGCTCGTTATCGTCCTGGACTTCGGCGGGCAGTATAACCAGCTTATCGCCCGCCGTGTGCGCGAGTGCGGCGTGTACTGCGAGGTGAAGCCCTACACCACGCCCCTGTCCGAGCTCAAGGCCCTGGCGCCCATCGGCTTTCTCTTTACCGGCGGGCCCAACAGCGTCTATGAGGACTCCGCCCCCCACGTGGACCCCGGGATCTTTACGATGGGCGTGCCCGTGCTGGGTATCTGCTACGGCTGCCAGCTCATGGCCCACACCCTGGGCGGGCAGGTCACCGCCGCCCAGGCGGACACCGCCCGGGAGTACGGCAAGACCGATACCTGTTACGATACCGCCTGCAAGCTCTTCAAGGGCCTGCCGGAGCGGGGCGTGTCCTGGATGAGCCACGGGGACTATATGGCAAAGGTGCCCGAGGGCTTCTCCCTGGCGGCCCACACCGGCATGTGCCCCACCGCCGCCATCGCCGACGAGGCGCGGGGCTTTTACGGCGTGCAGTTCCACCCGGAGGTCAACCACACCGAAAACGGCCTGGGCATGATCCGCAATTTCCTCTACGAGGTGTGCCGCGCCGCGGGGGACTGGACCATGGAGGACTATAAAAAGACCGCCATCGCCGCCATACGGCGGAAGGTGGGGCAGGGCAGGGTGCTGCTGGCCCTGTCCGGCGGGGTGGACTCCACCGTGTGCGCCGCCCTGCTGAGCGAGGCCGTGGGCAGGCAGCTCACCTGCGTCTTTGTGGACCACGGCCTCATGCGCCTGAACGAGGGGGACGAGGTGGAGGCCATCTTCCGGGACCGGCCCGTGAACTTCGTCCGGGTGGACGCGGAGACCCGCTTCCTCATCAGGCTGGCCGGGGTGGACGAGCCGGAGCACAAGCGCAAGATCATCGGCGAGGAGTTCATCCGGGTGTTCGAGGAGGAGGCCCGGAAGATCGGCGCCGTGGATTTCCTGGCCCAGGGCACCATCTACCCCGACGTGATCGAGTCGGGGGCCGGGGACGCGGCGGTGATTAAAAGCCACCACAACGTGGGCGGCCTGCCCGACTTCGTGGACTTCAAGGAGATTATCGAGCCCCTGCGCCTGCTGTTCAAGGACGAGGTGCGCCAGCTGGGCCGGGAGCTGGGTCTGCCGGAGTACCTGGTCATGCGCCAGCCCTTCCCGGGGCCGGGCCTGGCCATCCGGGTCATCGGAGATCTGACCAAGGAGAAGCTGGACACCCTGCGCCAGGCCGACTTTATCTTCCGGGAGGAGATCGCCGCGGCGGGCCTGGACCGGGAAATCAACCAGTACTTCGCCGTGCTCACCAACACCCGCTCCGTGGGGGTGATGGGGGACGGGCGCACCTACGACTATACCCTGGCCCTGCGGGGCGTGACCACCACCGACTTCATGACCGCCGACTGGGCCCGCATCCCCTATGAGGTGCTGGACCGGGTCAGCGTGCGCATCGTCAACGAGGTGGCGGGCATCAACCGCATTGTCTACGACATTACCTCCAAGCCGCCCGCGACGATAGAATGGGAGTAAATGGTAAATAATTACAAAACGCCGTCCGATTTGAATCAATCGGACGGCGTCAGCCTGTCGAATAACTATATCATAGGGATTTTGGATGCAAGCCCGGATCAGGGGGATAAGGCGGCCGATGTTTGACGGGCGATTCGTGAATCGCCCCTACGGGCGTGGAGCAGCGGGCCGATGTGGGCATCGGCCCCTACGGTACGGGGATGGAACGGATTGCCGCGGGCCTGCGGCCCTCGCAATGACGTAGGGCGGGGGCTTGCCCCCGCCGTCCTTTGTGCGCCTTATCCCCCTAAGCTGCAGCAACGATGATTGCATGGCCTGCAGGGTTATACAAAAGGCGGGGATGGTTCAAAATGGCGGATTGATTCCGAACTGTTACCGGGCTGTTATCGACACCCGCGTCCCGGCGGGATAGAATAAGCTTGAAAATAACAGTCTGGAGGACAGTCATATGAAATGGAAGCTTTTGCTCCCCGCCGCGCTGTGCGCCCTCGTACTCGCCGCCTGCGCGGGTAGCCCGGCGGCCGGGACCCCCGCGCCCACGCAGACGCCCCCGCCCACCGAAGCGCCCGCGCCTGCGCAGACGCCCGGCCCCCTCGGCACGGCGGACCTGGACGCCCTGCTCTCCGGCTTGGACCTGTCGGGCGCGGACCTGACCCATTGTACCGACGACGGCGAGGTGGGATCCTACCCCGCGGATGCCGCCATCTGTGCCGCGGATTATGTGGAGGAGCTGCGGGGCTATGTGTGGGAGAACTACGAGCCATCCCCCGCCGAGCGGGAGGAGGACAGCGGATACCGCTACCAGCTCTCTGCCCCCGGCCTGACCCTGACCTCCTTCCAGAGCTCCCGCGCCCTCCGTCTCGTCACGGGCGGGGGAGAGGGCTGGTTTATCCTACCCTACCGGGAGGACGGGCAGGTGGACTGGATGACCTACGACGCCTTTGATATTTGGTATCAGGAGGCAGAGGCCGCCACCCGCTACCGGGGGGAGGGGACGCCCCTCACCGCCGAGGAGCTGGCGTGGTTCCGGGACTACACTGCCTCCATACAGAACTACTACGACGAGGCGGGGAAGTACCGGTTCACCGGATCCACCCCCATCAGCTGCTTTTTCACCTCCCAATACAGCGACCCCAGGGAGATGGACGCCGGTGAGTTCCTGTACTACTGCCCCAGCCAGGGGAACCTGGGGGCGGAGGACGAGGCGGAGTTCCAGCTGGTCCAGGCCAAGCTGGACTGGCGGAGCGGGGAGGACGGGCACCTCGCTTCCATCACCGAGCTGCCCGTGCCCTGCCACCGCCTCCCCCGGACCTATGTCAATGAAATCCTGACCCGGTACGCCGGGATTACGGTGGAGGAGATGCGCACGGACTGGCTGGAGGAGCTGCTCTACATCCCCGAGACCGACTGCTTCTACGGCTTCGCCAGCGACTTCGGCCCCGGCACCTTTGAGGTCCGCTACGGGGAGAAAAGCGGCGATACCGTGACGCTCTGGGAGGCCGCCGGCGCATATGGTGAGGCCGCCGACGTGCTCACCCTTCAAAAAGCCGGGGACGGCTGGCACATCCTCTCCCACCAGGCTGCCACCCCGTAGCAGCTCCATTCGGAAACAACAAAAACGCCTCCCCCCACGTTCGTTTCGTGGGGGGAGGCGTTTTTCAGGGGCTCTGCTTTCCGGCCCCCTCCACCTGCCAGAGGGGGAAGGGGGGCGCGGCCAGGGGCTTCATGGCGATGGACATCAGCAGCGCGGGGTTGTCGTCCGCCGCGATCCGGTTGGAGCTCAGCGCGCCGCAGGCCCGGCAGCGGTGGATGATGGCCCACTCGCCGTTTTTCCGCACCCAGACCCCGATGGGGTCCATGACCCCCTTGCACAGCGAGGCCCGGTCGCCAGGCTCGTGATCCACGTGGACGCTGGACAGGCACTGGGGGCAGTGGTTGCGGTGCTGCGTGCCCGCCTCCTCCGGCGCCACCTGGGCGCCGCACACCTTGCAGGTGAAGTGCTCGGCGCAGGGCTCGGTGCGGTAGTCGGGCTGAACCTGCCGCGCCTGCCGCTGCATTTTCACAATCTCCTTGTGCCACTGCTGCTTTTTGCGCAGATAGCCCGCCTTGTCGCCCGCGTACTGCGCCTCGGCGTGGAGCTTCTGATAGGACTCCCAGCGCGCGGGGGAGAGGGCCCCGCTGCGGATGGCGTCCTTGACCGCGCAGCCGGGCTCGCTCTGGTGGCGGCAGTCGCTGAACTTGCAGCGCCCAAGGAACTGCTCCACGTCGGAGAAGCTCTGCTCCAGCCCATCCTCCGCCTCCCACATGCCCAGTTCGCGCATACCGGGGGTGTCGATGACCATGACGCCGCTGTCCAGCAGCAGGAGCTGGCGGTGGGTGGTGGTGTGCCTGCCCCGCCCGTCCTTTTCCCGGATGCCGCCGGTGGGCATGGCCTCGCCCCCCGCCAGGGCGTTGACCAGGGTGGATTTTCCCACCCCGGAGGAGCCCAGGAGCACGATGGTTTTGCCGGGCTTCAGGTAAGCGGAGAGCGCGCCCAGCCCGTCCCCCGTCCGGGCGCTGACGGCGAACACGCCCGCGCCCGCGGCCAGCTTTTCCGCCCTGCGGACCTCGGCCCCGAAATCCCCGGCCTGGTCCGCCTTGGTGAGCAGCACCGCGGGCACGGCCCCGGACTGCCAGGCCAGGGTGAGGTAGCGCTCCAGCCTGCGGGGGTTGAAGCCGCCCCCCAGCGACTGAAGGATGAACACGTAGTCGAAGTTGGCCGCCACCGCCTGCTCCCCGTGGCCGGAGGAGGAGGGGTCCAGGCGGGAGAAGTAGGTCCTGCGGGGCAGCGTTTTTAAAATGCGGCTCCCGCCGTCCTCCCGCCAGTCCAGCAGGACGAAGTCCCCCGTGGTGGGGCGTGGCTCGTCTCCCGCGAAGTATTCGCCCGCCTTCAGGCGCGCCGGCCCGGCGCCGTTATCGCAGACGATTTCATAGCGGTCACGATGGACCGCGGTGACGCGCGCCGGGATCCCGGCGGCGTCCTCCGGCAGCTCGCTCTTGCGAAAGCCGTATTGTTCGATAGGCAAGGTAAAATTCCTCCATAGAGTCTGATTTAGACCATAATTGTGTTAATTTGTTCATATTAAATTACCTCCATTCAATTGGGCGTTCTCCGAAAAAAAGGGCGCAAAAAAGGACACGCCAGACGTGTCCCGCAATGCGCTTGCCGCGCACGGTATTCACGAAAGGGGATAGGGACGGCAAACCAAACGCCGGACTGCCGTCCCGCGCCGTCGTGCCGCCGCATGATTCAGTTTTAGGAGAACGCCACCTCAAAAATCACCGACACAAAAACAGCTCCTTTCACATTCCGCTTTAGCGGAACCAATTACCACTATCATAAACGATGCGGCGGCAAAAAACAAGAGGAAATTTTGGAAAGGGGGCCGGATCGCAGCGATCCGGCCCCCTGGGCTACATCCAGCGGTGCCCGTGCCGGGCCAGCAGCGCGTCGGCCTGGGCCGGGCCGTCGGAGCCGGGAGCGTAGGGGAAGGGGGCGGCCCCGGACACGGCGTGCAGCGCCCGCAAACGGTCCACAAAGCGCCAGCCCGCCTCGATCTGATCCCACTGGGAGAACCAGGAGCGCTCCCCCTTCATGCAGGCCACCAGCAGCCGCTCGTAGGCCTCGGGGGTGTTGAGCCGGTTTTCCAGGACGCAGCTCTGGCAGAAGTCCATCTCCACCGGAGTGACGCCGCCCCCCTCGCCGGGGGTCTTGATGTTGAAGCGCAGGGAGACCCCCTCGGAGGGCTGGATGCGGACGGTGAGCAGGCCGGGTTCCACGCCGGGGGAGGGGGCGCGAAAGACGATCTTGACCGCCATCTCCCGCCGGGAGAGCCGCTTGCCCGTGCGGATATAGAAGGGCACGCCCTGCCAGCGCGCGGTATCCAGGAAAAGGCGCAGGGCGGCGTAGGTCTCGGTGCGGGACTGCGGGCCGACCTTGGGCTCGGACCGGTAGCCCTCGTACTGGCCCAGCACCAGCGCGTCGTGGGCCTGCCCGGCCTCCGGCAGGCGCAGGGCGCGCAGCACCTCGATCTGGCGGCTGTGCATGGCCTGGGGGGTAAAATCCGCCGGGGCCTCCATGGCGAGGATGGAGAGGATTTGGAACAGGTGGTTCTGCACCATGTCCCGCAGCGCGCCGCTGCCGTCGTAGTACCCGCCCCGGGTCTCCACCCCCACCTCCTCCAGGGCGGAGATCTGCACACACTCCACGTGCCGCGCGTCCCACGCGTCGGCCAGGATAGGATTGGCGAAGCGCAGGGTCTGGATGCCCCGCACCATTTCCTTGCCCAGATAGTGGTCGATGCGGTAGATGCGCTCCGGGGTGAAGAAGGCCTCCAGGCGGCGGTTGAGCGCCCCGGCCCCTTCCAAGCCCTCGCCGAAGGGCTTTTCCAGAATAACCTTGCCCTCATGGGCCCCCCGCACCAGCTCCAGCCCCTGGGTGAGGATGGTAAAAAAGCGGGGGGCCACCGCAAAGTAGAAGATGCACCGGGAAATCCCCTGCTCCCGGTACCAGCGGTCCAGCGCCGGGTACTCGCCCAGGTTGGTGAAGTCCATCCGGTAGTACACGATCTGCCCGGCGAAGCGGTCGAAGGCGGCGTCGGTGTAGGGCAGGCGGGAGAACTGCCTGACCCACGTCCGGGCCAGCGCCCGGTACTGGGCGCTGTCGTAGTCCCGCCGCCCGACAATCAGGATAGTGTGCCCGGCGGGCAGGGTGCCGGCGGCGCTCAGGTTGTAGAGGGCGGGCAGCAGCTTGCGGAAGGTCAGATCCCCCGTGCCGCCGAAGATGGTGAAGCAGGGCTTACCCATTGCCGCGCCCCCACTCGTGGTGGAATGTGCCGTCCCGGTCCGTCCGGCGGTAGGTGTGGGCGCCGAAGTAGTCCCGCTGGGCCTGGATGAGGTTGGCCCCCACGTGGGCACCCCGGAAGGCGTCCAGGTAGGCGCAGGCCCCGGTGAAGGCGGGCAGGGGGAGGCCGTTGGCCACGCCCAGCACGGCGCAGCGGCGCAGGGCGGCCTGCCCGGACTTGATCTGCTCCAGGAAGAAGCCGTCCAGCATCAGGCTGGACAGGCCGGGGGCCTTGCGGAACGCCCGGGTGATGTCGTCCAGGAAGTCCGCCTGGATGATGCAGCCCGCCCGGAAGATGGCGGCGATGCCGCCCAAATCCAGGCTCCAGCCGAAGCGCTCCGACGCGTCCCGGAGCAGGGCGAAGCCCTGGGCGTAGGCCGCGATTTTGGCGGTGTAAAGCCCCCGGCGCACCGCCTCGGCGAACGCCGTCCGCTCACCCGGATCCACCGGGGCGGGCGGGGGCAGGAGCCGGGCGGCCAGAGCGCGCTCCTCCAGCCGGTTGGACAGGATGCGGGCGTTGCACGCGCCGGTGATCAGGGAGATGTCCACCCCCTGGCGCAGGGCCTCGATGCTGGCCCAGCGGCCCGTGCCCTTCTGCCCGGCGCTGTCCTCGATGGCGTCCACCAGCGCGCCGGGGCCCAGGTCGTCCCCCTCGGCGAGGATGTCGGCGGTGATGCCGACGAGATAGCTCTTCAGCTCCCCCGCGTTCCAGTCCCGGAAAATCCCGGACAGCTCCGCGTTGGAGAAGCCGCCGGCCTGCTTGAGCAGGAGGTAGGCCTCCGCAATGAGCTGCATGTCGGCGTACTCGATGCCGTTGTGCACCATCTTCACGTAGTGCCCCGCGCCGTCCGGGCCCATGTAGGCGCAGCAGGGCGCGCCGTCGGGGGCGCGGGCGGCGATTGCCTCCAGGATGGGGGCGATCTGGGGGTAGGCGGCGCGCTCGCCCCCGGGCATGAGGGAGGGGCCGAAGCGGGCCCCGGTTTCCCCGCCCGAGACCCCCACGCCGAAGTACACGAGCCCCTGCCGCCGGAGCGCCCCGGCACGGCGCTCCGTGTCCGCGAAATAGGAGTTGCCGCCGTCCATCACGATGTCGCCGGGGGAGAGCAGGGGGGTGAGCTGCTCCAGCACCGCGTCCACCGGCGCTCCCGCCTGCACCATGAGAAAGACCTTCCGGGGGCGGCACAGGGCGGACACCAGCTCCTCAAGCCGGTAGAACGGGGTGAAGTTGGGGTGTGGGTGGGCCCGGACCAGCTCCTGCGTGGCCTGGGCGCTGCGGTTGTAGCCCCCCACGGCGAAGCCGTGATCCGCCATGTTGAGGGCCAGGCTGCGGCCCATGACGGACAGACCCACCACGCCGATGTCGAGTGATTGCATCATAAAAAAGACCTCCTAACCAGTCAGTACGATTGCGCTGCCCTGGGCGACGGGCGCCGAGCAGCGGGACGGCCCCAGCAGCCCGGCGCCCCGGTCCACGGGGAAGGACGCCAGGCTGCCGGAGTCCCTGTTCAGGCAGAGCAGCCAGTCCCCGTCCGGGGAGAGGGCGAAGTCCCTGGGGTGGCTTCCGCCGCAGGGGCGCTGCTGTAAAAGCGCCGGCGCGCCGCCGTCCAGGCGGAAGACGCTCAGCAGATCGATCCCCCGGGTGGAGACGTAGAGGAAGCGCCCGTCCTGCGACAGGCGCACCGCCGCCGTGGCGCCCTCCGGGGCGATGGGAACGACGAAATCAAGTGAAAAGGTGGTTCCCTTGACAGAGTAGACGTACAGCTCGTTGCTGCGCTCCGACACCAGGAACAGGCGGGTGTGGTCCCGGTTAAAGACGCCGTGCCGGGGGCCGGAGCCGCGTGGGAACGGGATCTCCCCGGCGGGGGCAAAGTCTGCCGTATAGTCAAACAGCTTTACAGTATCCAGCTCCAGGCAGGGGACCAGCAGGAGCCTTTCGTGGAAGAGCACCTGGTGGCAGCCCGCGCCGGTTCCGATTTCGATCCGCCGGACGGGGGACAGGGAGGGCGGCGCGTAGACCATCACCGTGCCCTCGTGGTAGTTGGCGGCGTAGAGCCGCCCGCCGTGAAAGGCCATGTGGCAGGCGGTGCGCGCCTCGGGCAGCGCCTGGGCCAGGAGCCGGGGCGCGGGGCCTGCGCAATCCAGCAGCAGGGCGCCCGCGCGGCCCTCCATCTGAACGGGTGCGGCCAGCAGCGGGCCGTCCAGGGCCAGGCACTTGGCGTCCTGGGCCTCGTAAATAAGCTCCGGGGGAGAGAGGGCGCCGGTGTCCGTATCCAGGGTAAAGCGGTAAACGCCCCGGCTGTGGGGGGAGGCATAGGTGCCGAGAAAGCCGTATATCCGTGCCATTCAGAGCCTCCTTTTTTTCTGATAAATGTAATTATAAAAGTAACAGATAGAAAAAGCAAGCTTTTTTTCCAGCGCTTTACAAGTATGCCCGGATTCACCCTTGCGAAAGCGCCGTATCCTGTGATAAAATACCGCGTGTCTAACGGGAAATGACGCGAAAGACAGAGATATAACGGGAGGGACTGCAATGAAGCAGGACATGATTGTGATTTTGGATTTGGGCAGCGAGGAGAACCCCAGGCTGGCCCGTGAAATCCGCGCCCTGGGCGTATACAGTGAGATCCACCCCCACGACATCACGGCGGAGGAGCTCTCCGCCCTGCCCAACGTGAAGGGGGTCATCCTCAACGGCGGGCCCAACCGTGTGGTGGACGGCGTGGAGATCGACGCCCAAAGGGAGATCTACAACGCCGACGTGCCCGTCCTGCTGGCCGACCACCAGGGGGACGCCCCCTGGCCCGCCGACCCCGAGGCGCGCAGGCAGGCCCTCTCCAACTTCGTCTTCGGCGTCTGCGGGGCCGAGGCCAACTGGAACATGGACAACTTTATCGCCGACCAGGTGGAGCTGATCCGTCGCCAGGTGGGGGAGAAGAAGGTGCTGCTGGCCCTGTCCGGCGGCGTGGACTCCTCGGTGGTGGCCGCCCTGCTGATCAAGGCCATCGGCAAGCAGCTCACCTGCGTGCACGTGAACCACGGCCTGCTGCGCAAGGGTGAGCCGGAGCAGGTGGTGAAGGTCTTCAGAGACGAGCTGGACGCCAACCTGGTCTACGTGGACGCGGTGGACCGCTTCCTGGACAAGCTGGCGGGGGTGGCCGAGCCGGAGCGCAAGCGCAAGATTATCGGCGCGGAGTTCATCCGGGTGTTCGAGGAGGAGGCCCGCAAGCTGGAGGGCATCGACTTCCTGGCCCAGGGCACCATCTACCCCGACATCATCGAGAGCGGCACCAAGACCGTCAAGGCGGTCAAGTCCCACCACAACGTGGGCGGCCTGCCGGAGGATCTGGGCTTTGCGCTGGTGGAGCCGCTGAAGATGCTCTTCAAGGACGAGGTGCGCGCCTGCGGCAAGGCCCTGGGTCTGCCCGACGCCATGGTCTACCGCCAGCCCTTCCCCGGCCCCGGCCTGGGGGTGCGCTGCCTGGGGGCCATCACCCGGGACCGGCTGGAGGCCGTCCGGGAGTCGGACGCCATCCTGCGGGAGGAGTTTGCCAAAAACGGCCTGGAGGGCAAGGTGTGGCAGTACTTCACCGCCGTCCCGGACCTGAAGTCCGTGGGCGTGCGGGACAACAGGCGCGCCGACGAGTGGTGCGTCATCATCCGCGCGGTCAACACCGTGGACGCCATGACCGCCACCGTGGAGAACGTGCCCTTCGACCTGCTCCAGCACATCACCGGGCGCATCACCGCCGAGGTGAAGGGGGTCAACCGGGTGCTCTTCGACCTGACGCCCAAGCCCACCGGCACCATCGAGTGGGAATAAACGGAGGGAGCCAGTCAAACCCTTGCGCTGCAAGGGTCTGACTGGCTCCTTTTGCCTGTGAAACGATACGGGCCGGAGGGCAGCTTTAAGTTAACCCTCCTGAAATTATGGAGGACCTTATGAACAATATTACCTTAAAGAAAATTGATGAATCAAATTTCGTAGACTGCTTCAACTTGAAATTAGCAGCGGGGCAGGAGCGGTATGTTTCAAATCCTGTCCGCAGCCTCGCACAGGCGTATGTCTATTACAGCCATTGCCTGCCGTTTGGTATCTATGCAGAGGATAGAATGGTTGGCTATGTGATGGTTATCTACGATTATGATGAAGAGACATACAATATCTGGCACATGATGATAGACAGCGATTATCAGGGGAATGGGTATGGCAAAGGTGCGCTGCGGGAGGTTCTCAAATACATTGCCTCAAAGCCGTTTGGGAGCTCCGATACAGTTTTAATTACCTGCAATCCTGAAAATGAAGCAGCATATAAGCTATACCGCCAAATCGGATTTAAAGAAACCGGAAGAAGCGACGACGACGAATTGGAATTGAGCATAACCCTGTAAAACACATAATTCACGTATGTGCCGGTGCGGCCAAAAGCAGGGCCCGTCCACCCTGAGGCGGCGAGGGCGCTGCAAAATTATATAAATGAGGCGGCCCGCCGGGCCTGCGCGGGCGTCAGATACAACAAAGATGCGGACGGCGCCGGAAAAGCGCTTGACAAGAGGCGCCGGAATTCGTATACTCGTAACATCAGTTGAGAACGAAGGCGTTCCGACCCCAAGGGCGGAGCGCCTTCCTTTTGTTTATACGGCGCGAATTTACAAAGAGGAAGGGGACACCTGCTATGTCGTACACCAAGGAAGACATTATCCGCATGGTAAAGGAGGAGGAGGTCGAGTTCGTCCGCCTCCAGTTCACCGATATTTTCGGCCAGCTCAAGAACGTGGCGCTGACGGCCTCCCAGATCGAGCGGGCGGTCAACAACGAGATCATGTTCGACGGCTCCTCGGTGGAGGGCTTCGTGCGTATCGACGAGTCCGACCAGTGCCTCTACCCCGACCTGGATACCTTCGTGGTGTATCCCTGGCACCAGCAGTACAAGACCGCCCGGCTGATCTGCGACGTGTACAATACCGACGGCACCCCCTTCGTGGGCGACCCCCGGAATGTGCTCAAGCGGGTGCTCAAGCGGGCGCAGTCCATGGGCTACGACTCCTTCAACGTGGGGCCGGAGGCCGAATTCTTCCTGTTCCAGACCGATGACGAGGGCAAGCCCACCACCAAGACCAACGACGAGGCCAGCTATTTCGACCTGGGCCCCCTGGATCACGGCGAGCGGACCCGGCGCAAGATCTGTATGGCCCTGGAGCAGATGGGCTTTGAGATCGAGGCCAGCCACCACGAAAATGCCGCCGGCCAGCACGAGATCGATTTCAAGTACGCCGACGCCCTCCGGGCCGCCGACAATATCATGACCTTCAAGCTGGCGGTGAAGCTCCTGGCCCAGCAGGACGGCCTCCACGCCACCTTTATGCCCAAGCCCATCTACGGCGTTGCGGGCTCGGGTATGCACACCAACATGTCCCTGTTCAAGGACGGCAGGAACGTGTTCTACGACCCGGAGGGGGAGAAGGGCCTGTCCAAAGAGGCCTACGCCTTCATTGCTGGCCTGCTCCGCCACGTCAAGGGCATGGCGGCGGTTACGAATCCCCTGGTCAACTCCTACAAGCGCCTGGTGCCCGGCTACGAGGCCCCCTGCTACCTCTCCTGGTCGGCCTCCAACCGCTCCGCCCTGATCCGCATCCCCGCCTCCCGGGGCCAGTCCACCCGGGTGGAGCTGCGCTCCCCCGATCCGTCCTGCAACCCCTACCTGGAGCTGGCCGTGTGCCTGGCCGCAGGGCTGGACGGCATCGAAAAGGGCATGCTCCCGCCCGCCGAGATCACCGAGAACATTTTCACGATGGACGGGGAGGCCCGGGCCGCCGCCGGGATCGACAGCCTGCCCGGCTCCCTGGAGGAGGCCATCGCGGAGCTGAAGGCCGACCCGCTTATCCTGGACACCCTGGGCGCTCACGTGGCCTCCAACTACCTGGAGGGCAAGGAGAAGGAGTGGTATGAGTACCGCACCCGCGTCAGCTCCTGGGAGCGGGAGAAGTATATCATCAACTATTAGGGTAAATGCCGCGACTCCTTAGGGAAAAGGAGTGAGAATGGATGGAAAAGGTGATCGTCGCCTTTGAGAGCGAAAAGAGCTGCTGGAGAATCAAGGAGATATTGGAGAGCACAGGCACGGCCGCCTGCATCGTGTGCAGGTCGGCGGCTGAGGTCAAGCGGGTGGTGAGCAAGCAGCGCATCACCACCGTCGTGTGCGGCTACAAGTTCCCGGATGACTCGGCGCAGGGGCTTTTTGAGGACCTGCCGCCCACCTGCTCCATGCTGCTGGTGGCGGTGCAGAGCCTGCTGGAGCAGTGCGAGAACGGCGACATCTTCAAGCTGGCCACTCCGGTGCCCAAGGGGGATCTGGTGGCCTCGGTACGGATGCTGCTTCAGATGGGCCGCCGGCTGGAGAAATTCGTCCGGCCCCGCCGCCCCGAGGGGGAGCAGGCCGTCGTGGACCGGGCCAAGGCCCTGCTTATGGCCCGGCACGGCATGACCGAGGAGCAGGCCCACCGCTTTCTCCAGAAGAAGAGCATGGACAGCGGAAGGAAGCTGATCCAGACCGCCCGGACGGTGCTGGAGCAGTGAAGAAAGGCCCGGAGGCCGCCGCGGCGGCCTCCGGGTCTTTCACGCCGTGCGCAAAATTTTGGTTGCTATTCCGGACATGGGGCATTATCATAAGAGAATCTGAATCGTTATGGTGATGCTTTTGAGACGCTTTTTTCGTATCTTGGGCCGGGTGCTGCTCTGGCTGGTCCTGGTGGCCGGGGCGCTGCTGGCGGTGCTGGGGGCCATGCGGTGGCGGGGGCTGCTGCTCCTGCCCCACGAGGCCGACCCGGATACCTGGGAGGTTTTCGGCGTGGACGTGTCCACCTACCAGGGGCTGGTGGACTGGCCGGTGCTGGCGCGGCAGGGGGTGGACTTCGCCTTTATCAAGGCCACGGAGGGCAGCGGTCTGCGGGACCGCCGCTTCGCGGAGAACTGGGCCGGGGCGGCGGAAACGGGCATCCGGGCCGGGGCCTACCACTTCTTCAGCTACGACAGCCCCGGCGAGACCCAGGCTGAGAACTTTATCGCGACCGTGCCCGTCACCGAGGGGGCCCTCCCGCCGGTGGTGGACCTGGAGTTTTACGGGGACTACCTGAAAAACCCCAAGGAGCGGGAGGAGGTGCGCCCCATTCTGGACGCGCTTTTGGACGCGCTGGAGGCGCGCTACGGCGTCAATCCCATCCTGTACGTCACCTACCGCTCCTACCGCCTGTATCTCTCCGGCGGGGACTACGCGGACTACCCCATCTGGTGCTCCAGCCCCGTGGTCGCTCCCCTGATCCCCGGTTGGAGCTTTTGGCAGTACTCCCACTCCGCCCGGCTGGAGGGCTACTACGGCAGCGAGCCCCGCATCGATCTCAACGTGTTTTCCGGCACCCGTGCGGAATTTGAGCGCTTCGGGCTGGGCTGAGGAATCTCCGGGCGGGGCAAGTTTTCTTGCCCCGCCCCTTCTAATCCAGACAAGATTCTGCTATAATATTAATTCAAAGTATTTTAGTTTTGGAGGCCAGGATGGACAAATTTTCCGCCCTCACCAAAGATTTGAACCGCGCCGCCCCGGCGCTGGAGCTGCGGGAACGGGAGCCCATGCGGGGCCACACCTCCTTCCGCGTCGGCGGGCCGGTCCGGCTGATGGCCCTGCCCCGGTCGGAGGGGGAGGCGGAGGCTGCGGTGCGCGCCGCCGCAGCGCTGGGGATCACCCCCTTTTTTATGGGCAACGGCACCAACCTGCTGGTATCCGACTCCGGCTGGGAGGGCTTCGTCATTAAGACCTTCGACGGCCTGGACGGGCTGTGCGCGGAGGGGGAGGCGCTCATCGCGGGCAGCGGGGTGCTGCTGTCCCGGCTGGCCAACTTCGCCCTGGAGCGCGGCCTCACCGGCCTGGAGTTCGCCCACGGCATCCCCGGCAGCCTGGGGGGCGCGGTGACCATGGACGCGGGGGCCTACGGCGGCGAAATGCGCCAGGTGGTGGCCGAGACGGAGTATCTGGACGCGGACGGGAGCCGCGGGGTGCTGCGGGGGGAGGAGCATGCCTTCGGCTACCGCCGCAGCGCCTTTTCTGGCGGCAGCCGCCTGATCCTGCGCGCCAGGCTGGAGCTGCGGCCGGGGGACGGCGCCGAAATCAGGGCCCGCATGGACGAGCTGATGGCCAAGCGCAAGTCCAAGCAGCCGCTGGACGTGCCCAGCGCGGGCAGCACCTTCAAGCGGCCCGAGGGCTATTTCGCCGCCGCGCTCATTGAGGAGTGCGGCCTCAAGGGCTTCGCCGTGGGCGGGGCACAGGTGTCGGAGAAGCACGCGGGCTTCGTGGTCAACCGGGGCGGCGCCTCCTGCGCGGACGTGCTGGCGGTGGTGGAGCACGTGCGGGAGACCGTGCTGCGGCGGACGGGCGTGGAGCTGGAGCCGGAGATCAAGCCCCTGGGGTTCGCCCTATAGATTCTGGAAATGTACTGTGAGGTAGTTCAAATGGAATTCGTCCTCATTTCCGGCCTGTCCGGCGCGGGCAAGAGCAAGGCCGCCTCCTTTCTGGAGGACATGGGCTATTACGTCGTGGATAACCTGCCCGCGCCCCTTATCCCCAAGTTCGCCGAGCTGTGCATGGCGGGGCAGGGGAAGTACGACCGGGTGTGCCTGGTCACCGACATCCGGGGCGGGCAGACCTTCGACGGGCTCTTCGAGGCGCTGGACGCGCTGAAAAAGCTGGGCCTGAACTATAAGATCCTCTTTGTGGAGGCCTCGGTGGAGGCCATCATCAAGCGCTACAAGGAGACCCGGCGCATCCACCCCCTGGCCGTGAACGGCCGCTCCCTGGCCGAGACGGTGGAGCAGGAGCGCGCCGCCCTGGCCCCGGTGCGCCAGCGGGCGGAGTACATCGTGGACACCTCGGTGCTCTCCACGGCCAAGCTGCGGGGGGAGATCCTGCGCCTGTTCGGCAGCGGCGGCCCCGCCCAGGATATGACGGTGAACGTGATCTCCTTCGGCTTCAAGTACGGCATCCCCATGGAGGCCGATTTGGTGTTCGACGTGCGCTTTCTGCCCAACCCCTACTACATCGCCGAGCTGCGGACCCAGACCGGGCTGGACGAGCCGGTGGCCTCCTTCGTCTTCGGCTACCAGCAGACCAAGGACTTTATGACCCACCTGGAGAACCTGATGGGCTTCCTGCTGCCCCAGTACGTGGCGGAGGGGAAGACCGTGCTGGTGGTCGGCGTGGGCTGCACCGGGGGGCAGCACCGCTCGGTGGCCGTGACCCGGGCCCTGGCGGATTTCATCAAGCAGAAAGGCTACAACGCGACGGAAAACCACAGGGACATGACGCGCGCCTGAGTGGGAGGTGGAAGGATGAACGTGGAACTGGGCTGGGCCAACGGCCCCAAAATCGTGGCAATCGGCGGCGGCACGGGGCTGTCCACCATGCTGCGCGGCCTCAAGCGCTATACCAAAAACCTGACCGCCATCGTCACCGTGGCCGACGACGGCGGCAGCTCCGGTATGCTCCGGCAGGACCTGGGCATGCCGCCCCCGGGGGACATCCGCCACTGCATGGAGGCCCTGGCCAACGTGGAGCCGGTGATGGAACAGCTGCTGTCCTACCGCTTCCCCGGCGGGTCGGGCAGCCTGACGGGCCAGTCCTTCGGCAATCTGCTGCTGGCCGCCCTCAACGGCATCTCCCCCTCCTTCGACCAGGCCGTGGCCCGCATGAGCGAGGTGTTGGCCATCAGCGGCCGGGTGCTGCCGGTGACCAACGCCAACGTGGAACTGGAGGCCGCCTTTGAAAACGGCACCCACGTGGTGGGGGAGAGCAAAATTTTCCACTTCAAGAAGGAGCAGGACTGCCGCATCCGCAGCGTGCGCCTGCTGCCCGAGCACCCCGCCGCCCTGCCCGAGGCGGTGCGGGCCATCGGGGAGGCGGATTTGGTCCTGCTGGGGCCGGGCAGCCTCTACACCAGCATCATCCCCAACCTGCTGGTGGACGGCATCGTGGAGGCAATTTGCCGCTGCGAGGCGCTCAAGCTGTACATCTGCAATATCATGACCCAGGACGGGGAGACCGAGGGCATGACCGCCTCGGACCACGTGGCGGCGCTTTTGAAGCACGCCGGGCCCGGCCTGGTGGACGTGTGCCTGTGCAACTCCGCCACCGTGCGCCCCGGCCTGGTGGAGCGCTACCGGGAGGAGGACGCGGTTCCCATCACGGTGGACGCTGAGAATATCCGCGCCATGGGGGTGGAGCCGGTCACCCGGCCGGTGTCCTCCGAGACCTCCAACTACGCCCGCCACTCGGTGGAGCGGCTCTCCCGCGCGGTAATGGAGATCTACCGGGAGCGGGCGGACACCAGAATCTTTTGACAGGGGGCGCAGGCCATGTCCTTTTCGTCCGAGACCAAGCGCGCGCTGTGCCGGGAGCCCCTCTCACGGCGCTGCTGCGCCCAGGCGGAGGCCTACGGCGTACTGCTCTACTGCAACCGCTTCGACGCCGGTGAAATCCGCATCGTCACGGAATCGCCCGACCTGGCCCGGCGTCTGCCGGGGCTGTTCTGGAAGGCCTTCCACGTGGAGTTCGACCGCCTGCCGCCCCTGGACGCCCCCGCCGGCAAGCGGATTTTTACGGTGGAGGCGCCGGACAAGCTCTGTGCCGTCTGCGCCGTGTTCGGCTATGACCCGGCCCAGAGCCTGGCCCACCACATCAATTACGCCGCGCTGGAGGAGGACCACTGCCGCACGGCCTTCTTCCGTGGGGCCTTTCTGGCGGGGGGGTCGGTGACCGACCCGGCCAAGCGCTACCACCTGGAGCTGGCCACCTCCCACTACAGCGTCAGCCGGGAGATGTCGGCCCTGCTGCTGGACGCGGGCTTCTCCCCCAAGGAGACCACCCGCAAGGCCAATTACGTGACCTATTTCAAGCAGAGCGAGGCCATCGAGGACTTTTTGACCGCCCTGGGCGCCCCCTTGGCCGCCATGCAGATTATGAACGCCAAGGCGGAGCGCAGCCTGCTGGGCAGCATCAACCGCAAGGTCAACTGCGACGCGGCCAACCTGGACAAGACGGTGGAGGCCGCCCAGGAGCAGATTGAGGCCATCGGGCGGCTGGAGGCCCGGGGGGCGCTGGAGGCCCTGCCGGACAAGCTGCGCCAGACCGCCCGGCTGCGGGTGGAGTACCCGGAGCTGACCCTGTCCCAGCTGGCGGAGCTGTGCGACCCGCCGGTGACCAAATCCTGCCTCAACCACCGGCTGCGCAAGCTGATGGAGCTGGGCGCCCGGAATAAGGAGTGTGGACGATGAGACGTACTTACCGAAAGCTGCAAATCTGGTTCGGGCGCTACAAGATCCCCAGTGTGCTGCTGGGGGTGGCTATGCTCCTGGCGGGCGGCGTGCTGGGCTTCCGCTACCCGGCGCCGGGCACCGTGCTGGTGGTCGTGGGGCTGCTGCTGTCCCTGGGCGGGCTGCTGCTGGGCTTCGGCGGCCGCGGCCGCAGGCGGTAGGCGCCCATGAAGCTGAAACGGATTTGGCGCAGCCAGCTCTATATCACCCTCTCCGCCGCCGCCGTGGCGGAGCTGGTCAACGCGTCGCTGATATGGCGGCGCAGCGCGGTGCTGGGCGGCGTGCTGCTGGCCGCCGGCCTGATTGCCGCGGCGGTCAGCCTGGCGCTGGCGGCGCGGGGTCTGCGCTGCCCGGCCTGCGGGCGGGGGATGGCCTGGGCGGTGTGCTCGCCGGACACCGACCCCAGGGCGGAGCGGATTGCCTGTCCCGGGTGCGGGGCGGAGAGTGAGCTTATCTGAGCAAGAGGAGTATGGAAATGGAAATCAAGAAATTATGGCACAGCCTACAGGCGGGCGGGCAGGGGCTTTTTGCCGCGCTGCTGCTGGTTAGCTTCCTGCTGATGAAGCGCGCGCCCTATTTTGCCGCCACGCTGCTGATCGTGGGCGTGATCTGCTGCCTGGGCGGCATGGCGCTGGGCCGCCACGGCCTGCGCTGCCCCGGCTGCGGCCACTATCTGGGCCGCCATCTGCGCCCCCAGGACGGGAAGGTCGTCTGCGAGGGCTGCAAAAAAGAAGTGAAGCTGGTTTAACGGTCAAAACCGTCAACAACGCCTTGAAAAGAGAGAAGGAGGCCCCCTATGTCCTTTGTCCACCTGCATGTCCATACCGAATACAGCCTTCTGGACGGCGCCTGCCGTATTCCGCTGCTGGTCAAGCGGGTGAAGGAGCTGGGCCAGAACGCGGTGGCCGTCACCGACCACGGGGTGATGTACGGCGTGGTGGACTTCTACAGGGCGTGTAAGGCGGAGGGAATCAAGCCCATCATCGGCTGCGAGGTCTACGTGGCCCCCCGCAAGCGCACCGACCGGGTCCACGAGCTGGACGCCGAGGCCAGGCACCTGATCCTGCTGTGCCGGAACGAGACGGGCTACCGCAACCTGTGCTATCTGGACTCCTGCGCCTTTCTGGAGGGCTTCTACATCAAGCCCCGCATCGACATGGACCTGCTGCGCGCCCACGCGGAGGGCCTGATCGCCCTCTCCGCCTGCCAGTCCGGGGCGGTGCCCCGTCTGCTGCTGGCGGGCAACTACGAGGGGGCCAAGGCCGAGGCGCTTATGATGCGGGAGCTCTTCGGGGAGGACGGCTACTACCTGGAGCTCCAGGACCACAACCTGCCCGCGGACCCGGAGGTGAGCCGGGGCCTCATCCGCATCCACAATGAGACGGGCATCCCCCTGGTGGTCACCAACGACGCCCATTACCTGCGCCGCGAGGACGCGGAGATGCAGGACACCCTGATGTGCATCCAGATGGGCAAGACGGTGGACGACCCCAACCGCCTGAAAATGGAGACCCAGGAGCTCTATGTGAAGTCCACCGAGGAGATGGCGGCCCTCTTCCCCGACTACCCCGAGGCCGTGGAGAACACCCAGAGGATCGCAGACCTGTGCAATATGGAGTTCCAGTTCGGGGTGCACCACCTGCCCGAATTCAAGCTGCCCGCGGGGTACACCGACGGGGACGCCTATTTCCAGAAGCTGTGCGACGAGGGCTTCGTCCGCCGCTACCCCCAGCCCGGGGCCGACTACCGGGCGCGGCTGGAGTACGAGATGGGGGTCATCCGGCAGATGGGGTTCGTGGACTACTTCCTCATCGTCTCCGACTTCATCGGCTTCGCCAAGGGTAAGGGCATCCCCGTGGGGCCGGGCCGCGGCTCGGCGGCCGGGT
This sequence comes from Oscillospiraceae bacterium, assembly GCA_022846095.1. NCBI lineage: Bacteria > Bacillati > Bacillota > Clostridia > Eubacteriales > Oscillospiraceae > Oscillospiraceae bacterium. The sequence continues at coordinate 1,902,574 of AP025583.1, forward strand.
CCATGGTGGCCTACTGCCTGGACATCACCGACGTGGACCCCATGAAGTACAGCCTGTACTTCGAGCGCTTTTTGAATCCGGAGCGGGTCACCATGCCCGACATCGACATCGACTTCTGCATCCGCCGCCGCCAGGAGGTCATTGAGTACGTCCAGGACAAGTACGGCGCGGACCATGTGGCCCAGATCGTCACCTTCGGCACCATGGCGGCCCGAGGGGCCATCCGGGACGTGGGCCGGGCCCTGAACCTGCCCTACGCCGACGTGGACGTCATCGCCAAGCAGGTGCCCTCCACGCTGCACATCACGCTGAACGACGCCCTCAAGCTGTCCAAGCCCCTGCGGGAGGCCTACGAGGGGGACGAGCGGATCAAGAACCTCATCGACACCGCCCGGGCACTGGAGGGGATGCCCCGCCACGCCTCCACCCACGCCGCGGGGGTGGTCATCACCCGCCGCCCGGTGGTGGACTACGTGCCCCTGGCGAAAAATGACGATTTGGCGGTGACCCAGTACGTCATGACCACGCTGGAGGAGCTGGGCCTGCTGAAAATGGACTTTCTGGGCCTGCGCAACCTGACCATCCTGGACGACACGGTGAAGATGGTGGCTGCAAAGCAACCTGGCTTTACACTCGCCGACGTGCCGGACGACGACCCCGAGGTCTTTAAGATGCTCTCGGACGGGCGCACCTCCGGCGTGTTCCAGATGGAGTCGGCGGGCATGACCGGCGTGTGCGTGGGCCTCAAGCCCCAGAACATCGAGGACATCACCGCCATCATCGCCCTCTACCGCCCCGGCCCTATGGATTCCATTCCCCGGTTCATCGCCTGCAAGCAGAACCCGGACAAGGTGAAGTACAAGCACCCCCTGCTGGAGCCCATCCTCACAGTGACCTACGGCTGCATCGTCTACCAGGAGCAGGTCATCCAGATCTTTCAGGATCTGGCCGGCTACACCCTGGGCCAGGCCGACATGGTGCGCCGGGCCATCTCCAAAAAGAAGCGAGCCCAGATTGAGAAGGAGCGCAAGTCCTTCGTCTACGGGGACGCGGAGCGGGGGATAACGGGCTGCGTCGCCAACGGCGTCCCCGAGGCGGTCGCCCAGGATATTTACGACGAGATCGAGGCCTTTGCCGAGTACGCCTTCAACAAGGCCCACGCGGTGGCCTACGCCATCGTGGCCTACCAGACGGCCTGGTTCAAGTACCACTACACCCGGGAGTACATGGCCGCCCTGCTGACCTCCGTGCTGGACTACAGCGAGAAGGTGGCCGAGTACATCGCCGAGTGCAAGGACTGCGGCATTGCCCTGCTGCCCCCGGACATCAACGAGTCGGGGGCCAACTTCACCGTGTCGGGGGAGCACATCCGCTTCGGCCTGGTGGCGGTGAAGGGGGTGGGGCGCGGCTTCGTCAACGACGTGCTGGCGGAGCGTGAAAAGGGAGGGGCCTTTACAACCTTCCCCGACTTCTGCCTGCGCCTGTTCGACCACGATTTGAACAAGCGGGTGCTGGAGAACCTGATCCGCTGCGGCGCCTTCGACGGCATGGGGGCCCGCCGCTCCCAGCTGCTGGAGGCCTACGAGCAGGTGGTGGACACCATCGCCCAGAACCGCCGCCGCAACCTGGAGGGGCAGTTCGACCTCTTCGGCGGCGGCGGGGGCAAGGAGACCGCGCCCGAGCTGCATTTGAAGGACATCCCCGAGTTCTCCGGCCGGGAGCTGATGAACATGGAGAAGGAGACCACCGGGCTCTACCTCACCGGCCACCCCATGGACGAGTACCGGGAGCTGGCCCGCAAGCACCGGGCGGCCCCCATCGGCTCCATCCTCTCCGACTTCGCCCAGGAGGGCGGGCCGGAGCACTTCCAGGACAGCCAGCGGGTGACCGTGGCAGGGGTGGTGACGGCCTCCAAGACCAAGACCACCAAGAGCAACACCCTCATGGCCTACGTCACCCTGGAGGACGACACGGGCTCCATGGAGATGCTGGTGTTCTCCCGGGTGCTGGGGGAGAGCGGCGCGTACCTGAAGGAGAACGTGCCCGTCCTGGCCGAGGGGCGCATTTCGGTGCGGGAGGAGAAGGCGCCCCAGCTCATGTGCGACCGGGTGAAGCCCCTGACCCAGGGGGAGGGCTTCGGCGGTGAAAGCAAGGAGAAAGGAAAAAAACTTTACATCCGCGTACCCAGTATGGATGACCCGCGTTGGGAAAAGATAAAGCTGATGCTGGTCATGTTCCCCGGCGAGGAGCCCTTCAAGGCCAAATTCCTGGATCGGAACGTGTGGTCGGAGCCCGTGCCCGTGGTGGTTCATCCCACCCTGGTACGGGAGCTGCAAACGATGCTGGGGGCGGAAAACGTGGTGGTAAAATGAAGCACAAATCCCAGACCCTGCTGAAAAAAGCGGCCTCCCTGATCTTCCACCGCACGGCGCTGGTGGTGCTGCTCATGCTGGTGCAGCTGGGCCTAATCGGCGTGGTTCTGGTCAACTTCACCAGCTATTTCTTCTATTTCTACGTGATATGCGTGGTGATCTCCGTCGGCGTGGTGCTGTGGATCGTGGGCAACCAGAGCGATCCGGGCTACAAGATCGCGTGGCTCATCCCCATATTGCTCTTCCCGGTGTTCGGCGGGCTGGTCTACCTGCTCTTCGGCGGCAACCGCCTGTCCCCCCGGATGCAGCGCAAGATGCAGGGCATGGACCGCCAGATGATCGACACCCTGGACAAGGACGCCAAGGCGGAGCAGCTGAAGCCCTTCGGCATGGACGCGGTGGCCCAGTCCCGCTACCTGGAGCGCTACGCCCACTGTCCGGCCTACACCAACACCGTGACCAAGTACTACCCCCTGGGGGACGACGCCTTCCCCGACATCCTGGAGGCCCTGCGGGGGGCGGAGCGCTACATTTTCCTGGAGTATTTCATCGTGGAGCCCGGCCTCTTCTGGGACTCCATCCTGGACATCCTGGAGGAGAAGGCCCGCGCCGGGGTGGACGTGCGCATGATCTACGACGACATCGGCTGCCTCTACACTCTGCCCTCCCACTACGCCCACCAGCTGGAGGAGCGGGGGGTGAAGTGCTGCGTGTTCAACCGCTTCGTGCCCGTGCTCTCGGTGCGCTTCAACAACCGGGACCACCGGAAGTTCTGCATCGTGGACGGGCACACCGCCTTTACCGGGGGCATCAACCTGGCCGACGAGTATATCAACGCGCGGGTGAAGTACGGCCACTGGAAGGACAGCGCCATCCGCCTCAAGGGGGAGGCGGTGTGGAGCATGGCGGTGATGTTCTACACCATGTGGGACTATATCCGGGGCACCGGGGAGGACGTGAACCAGTTCCGGCCCACCCGCCTGCCGGAGGACGCCGCCCAGGGGGCGGGCTTCTACGTCCAGCCCTACACCGACAACCCCCTGGACGGGGAGGCGGTGGGGGAGACGGTCTACCTCAACCTCATTAACAAGGCCCGGAGGTACGTCTATATCACCACGCCCTACCTCATTATCAGCGACAGCGTGAACACCGCGCTGCGCAACGCGGCCAAGGCCGGTGTGGACGTGCGGATTATGACCCCCCATGTCCCGGACAAGCGGATTATCTTCGAGGTCACCCGGGCCCACTACGAGCCCCTGCTGGAGGCGGGGGTACAGATCTACGAGTACACCCCCGGCTTCGTCCACGGCAAGAATTTCGCGGTGGACGACGTGTTCGGCACCGTGGGGTCGGTGAATATGGACTACCGCAGCATGTTCCTCCACTTCGAGGACGGCGTGTGGCTGTGCCACGACCCCAGCATCCTGGACATCAAGGCGGACTTTTTGACGACGCTGGAGCAGTGCGAGGCGATTACCCTGGCCCACAGCCGGGAGCACTCCTGGGCCCGCCGCCTGCTCCGGGCGGTGCTGCGGGTTTTTGCGCCCCTGATGTAAGCTGCGATCCTGAAAAGCGCCCTGTCCCCCAACTGGGGGACAGGGCGCTCGGTCTGTCGAAAAAGGAGAGAAACAAAATTTGGCGCGCAAGATGCAAGGAATGTTGTTCCAACTTGGGCGGATAAGGCGGCGGATGGTGGACGGGCGATTCGTGAATCGCCCCTATGGGCCTGGAACAGCGGGCCGATGAGGGCATCGGCCCCTACGGTACGGGGATGGGGCGGATTGCCACGGGCCTGCGGCCCTCGCAATGACGTAGGGCGGGGGCTTGCCCCCGCCGCCCATGCTTGCGCCCCAAATCCCTATGGTATCATTTTTTGACAGGGCGCTTTTGCGTCTAAAGGGGCTATTTCGGGGTTCTTGCGGCCTTTTTCGCCGCTTTTTGCGCCCGGCGCTCGGCCTTGCGCTGGGCGCCGGCCTCCTGGAGGCGGGCCTTGAGCTGGCCCCCCGCCTCGGCCACCTCGGAGAGGCTCTGGGAGAGGCTCTGGGAGGACATGTGGCGGTAGTGGTCCCGGAAGCGGCGGGTCTGCCGCTCGGCCTTGGCCAGCAGCTCGTCGTAGGAGGCCTTGAGCATCTCGGCGGCCTCGCCGGGGCTGTCGGGCGCGGCCTCCATGGCGGCGGCCAGCCGGTCGCCCAGCTCGGCCTTACCCAGGGAGAGCTGGAGCCGCAGCTCCTCGCCGGTCTGGTTGAGCCTGGCCAGGGCGGTGGACATGAGGGCCAGATCCCGGATGGTGAAGCCCGCGTCCACCAGCAGGGCGCAGAGGAGCACCAGGGCCACGATCTGCCGAGCCAGGACCGGGGCGAGCAGCACCAGGCCCGAGACGAAGGGGTGGATCCAGAAGATGACTATGTAGGCCAGCAAGCCCCACATCAGGCACACCCAGAGGCAGATGCGCCCGTTGAGGTTGAATTTAAACATGCTGTAGTCCCAGTACTTGATGTGGGTGGTGACCTCCAGGAACCAGCCCACAAAGTACTCCCAGGCCGACATGCACACCGTGGCCGCCAGGTAGAAGACCACGGGGCTGCCGGTGAGGGGGGCGAACCAGCAGATCATCATGAGCACGCCCACGCCGTAGATGGGGCAGACGGGCCCGTAGAGGAAGCCGCGCACCATAAATTTCTTCTCGGTAATAGAGCAGTAGGCGGTCTCCATCCCCCAGCCCAGGCAGGCGTAGATGAGGAAATAGAGCACCAGCAGGTGCAGGGGGAAACCGAACAGGACAGGTTCCGCAAAGGACATGGGAGCACTCCTTCAGGGCGGAGTGTGGAACCCCGCCGGGTTTTTCGGGCGCGGCCGCGCCCCCTATTCTTCTTTCTGCTCGTCGCCGTCCAGCAGCGCGCCGAGCACCTCGTTGTACACCCGCTCGGGCTTGGCCTTAAAGCCCTCAGCCAGCCGGTCCGCCTGGTCCTGGGAGACGCACAGCAGCTCGATGGTCATCAGGTTACCTCCCTCGTCGTCCAGGGTCAGCCGGACGGTGAGGGTGCCGTCGGGGCGGGTGAGGGTCTCGGAGCGGACCTGGGCGTTGCGCCGCAGGATGCCGTTGACCCGGGCCACGTTGGCGTTGCACTTGCGGCGCACCGTGTAGGGCAGGCTGCTCTCGCAGGCCGCGCCGTTCTGGCGGCCCTTGTCGGTGACGGTGTACAGCCCGTCCGTCAGGTCCAGGTGCCCGGTCTCCACCAGCTCGGAGACCGCCTCGGCGAAGTCGAAGTAGTCCACGCCCTCGTCGCACAGGGTCAGATCGGTCAGGGTGGCGAAGTCCAGTGGTCCCGCGGCGCGGGCCATGATGTAGAGCACCAGAAATTTGATCTCCAATTTATCGTGGATAAAGCCGAAGCGGGCCATGGGCGGGCCTCCTAACTCATTGAGGTAACTTCCCCATTATATCCAATCCGCCGCCGTTTCACAAGTGGATTTTTCCCGCGGCTTGACAGCTTATGGGGGAGAAGGTATGATGGTGGTACAAGATATGGAAAGGGAGGCCCCCGCGATGAAAAAACGGATACTGCCTTTTTGCCTGGCGCTGCTGCTGGCGCTCTCCGCCTGCGGCAAGGGTGAGCCGGAGGTCTCCCCCGTCCCGCCGGTCATCCCCTCCCGGGAGCCCATCGTGCTGCCCACGCCCCAGCCCACACCCGACGTGTACGACGGCCCGGTGAACCCCCTGAGCGGGGAGCCCATCGGGGAGGAGTGGGTCAACCGCCGCCCGGTGGCCATTATGCTCAACAACCTGAAGGCGGCCCTGCCCCAGATGGGCCAGTCCCAGGCCGACATCCTCTACGAGTGCCTGGCCGAGGGGGGCATCACCCGTATGCTGGGGGTCTACCAGAGCGTGGAGGGGGTGGGGACCATCGGGGCCATCCGCTCCGCCCGCCCCTACTACCTGGAGCTGGCCCTGGGGCACGACGCGGTTTACATCCACGCCGGGGGCAGCGAGGACGCCTACGCCAGGATCAAGCAGTGGGGCGTCACGTCCCTGGACGGGGTGCGGGGGCCCTATATGAGCAACGAGGCCCAGGCAAACCTGATGTGGCGGGACCCGGAGCGCCGCAAGACCTACAGCCTGGAGCACACCGTGGTCACCACGGGGGAGGCCATCGCAACGCGCTTTGCGGGCTACTCCAGCCTGCGGCTGGAGCACGCGGACGGCTACGCCTACGACATGGCCTTCGCAGAGGACGGCACCCCGGCGGACGGGGCGGCGGCTGGGACGATCACCGTGCCCTTCTCCAACTACAAGACCGGCGTGTTCACCTACGACGCGGATAAGGGCCTGTACCTGGTGGAGGAGTACGGCAAGCCCTACATAGACGGGGACTCGGGCGAGCAGGTGGGAGTGACCAACGTGGTGGTGATCAAGACCGCCTGCAGCAACACCGGGGACAGCCTGGGGCACATCACCGTGGATCTCTCCAGCGGCGGCACGGGCTACTTCGCCTGCGGCGGCAGGGTCATCGACATCCGCTGGAGCAAGGGGTACCCCGACGGGCAGCTGCGCTACACCGACCTGGACGGCAGCCCCGTCACCTTTGGGGTGGGGCACACCTACGTGAACATCGTGCCGCTGAAATCGGACGTGACGTTTGAATAGCCGCCGCCCCGCGTCAGGCACAGGACAGGAACCCGGCCCATAGGATGGACCGGGTTCTTTTCACGCTGTGGCGAAACTTGGAGGGGAGCGAGAACCATTCCCCCCATCACTCATAGAATGGTATGGAAGGAAATGTCCTTTTAAAAGTGGCCGCCGGTACCGCCGGAACGGCGGACGGGTGGCTGCTGAATACTCTTTGGGAGGTATTACAATGCCTGAGAAGGTCATGCCCGGCCCCGTGCAGGATACCGCCTGTATCCGTGAGGCTGTGTGCATACACACGAAAAAGATCTACGATTCCTGCAAAGAGGAGGATACAGCGCTTTGGAGGAAATTGCCCTAAAAGGGGGCCGCGCCGAGCGCGGCCCTTGGGCTAGAAGGGCTTCAGGTCAATTTCCAGGGAGAACTCCGCGGGCCTGCTCTTCTTGTCCTTGCGGTACCAAATTACGTTGACGACGCTTTTCAGCAGCGCGTTGCGCCCGGCGGCGTCGGCGCCCTCGTAGGCGTCCAGCACGGTTTTTATCTGCTGCGCCGCGCCGGGGTCCACGGCGCGGGCCTTTTCGATGTCCCGCCGGAGCTCCGCCTCCTTGGCCTCCAGGGCCGCGCGCTTCTCCTTCACCCTGCCCATGCGCGTCCGGAAGGTGGGCAGGTCGTACGCGCCGGTCTCCAGCAGCTCATAGAGGCGGTTCATCTGGCCGCCCGCCGCCGTCAGCTCCTTGCGCACGGCCTGGAGGGAGGTCTCAAGCACGCGGGTGTCCCGGGCCCGGGCCTCGGGCCGGGCCGCCGTCAGCCCGGCCAGCGTGCGCCGGAGGTACTGGAGCACCCGGTCCTCCACGAACTCAAATTTGGCCCCGGCGCAGCACCCGGCGGTATTGCACAGCAGGTAGGCCTGCCCCTTGTTCGTGCCCATGCGCTGCATGTTTTTGCCGCAGCGGGCGCACCTGACCAGCCCGGCCAGGGGGCTTTTGACCGTGCCGTCATTGTGGGCGGGGGTGTACCGCCCGGCCATGATGTCCTGCACCCTGTCGAACAGCGCCTGGTCCACGATGGCGGGGTGGAGGCCGTCCACCACCGTCCAGCTCTCCTTGGGCTGGTAGACGGTGATGTGGCGCACCTGCCCGTTGGAGGCCTTGCGGATGTGCTTTTTCTGGTCCCACACGATTTTGCCGGTGTAGGTGGGGTTGGTCAGGATTTTGGCGACGCTGTTCCGGGTGAAGGCCTCCGAGCGGTGGGGGCGGGCCCCCAGGGCGGTGACGTGCCGGGCGATGGAGACGCACCCCAGGCCCTGGGCGTACATCTCGAACATCATGCGCACGTACCCGGCCTCGGGCTCGTTGATCTCCAGCGTGGGCCTGCGCTCCACGGTGACCCTGCGGTAGCCGTAGGGGGCGTTTGCCACGTAGCAGCCGTCCCGGATGGTCTGCGCCAGCCCCCGGCGCAGGCGCTTATTGATAATCTTGTACTCGCGGCGGGACATGAAGGTCTTGAACTCGGCCAGCTCGTCGTCGATCTCGTCCGAGAGGTCGTAGGTCTTCTCTGGGGTGATGATCAGGGTGCCCGACTCCCGGAAGGCGTCCAGGATGATGCCCTGGTCCTTCATGCGGCCGCGGGAGAGGCGGTCCAGGTCCATGACCAGGACCGCCTCGTATTTGCCCGCCTCCACGTCCTCCAGGAGGCGGAGCATCTCCGGCCGGGCGTACAGGCTCTCGCCGCTGACCACCTCCCAGTAGGTCCCGGCGATATGGATCCCATGGGCCGCCGCATACCCGGCCAGGGCCTTGCGGTGCTTCGCCAGCACTTCTTCGGTGTCCAAACCCTCCTCCATGCGGGATTTGCGGAGGTATTCGGCTGCTTCCATGGGCGTCCCCTCCCTCTGTTAAATAAGAATGGAATATATTTACAATTAATTTTAGCACATCTGCACGCGCCAGACAAGTCCGTTTGCCGGGGCGGGGGCATAGGACTTGCCCGGGCCGGAATAGCCTGCGTAGGGGGTGAGCGCCTTGGCGGCAGACGTTACGACCGAGCGGATGACCAGGCTCTACGGTGGCAAGGAGTATTGCGTTACAGTAACGACCTACGAGGGCACGCAGACCTACAGGACCAGCGACGGGCGGGAGGTCCTGGCTGACGCGGCCATCCACTACGACTACGGCCCCAAGCTGGGGGAGGGGTGGGATTATATCCTCCACAGGGACTGCGCCCCCGGGCAGCGCGCCGAGGGCCGCCTCCGAATCCGGCAGGTGGCCGCCCAGGTGCTTCTGGACGCAGGCCCTTGGTAGGGGGAAATGCCCGGACGCAAAAGCAGGCTGCCGGGGAGGACCGGCAGCCTGCTCCGCGATGGCACGCGGTATGTAACGCCTGTCCGGGCGGACAGGCGGAAGGGGTCAGCAGCAGCAAATACAGGTGGCGCTGATCTGAGGCGGCATGCTGCCGGTCATCACCCCGTTGAAGTGGATGCACACGTGGTTGCCGGGGCAGAAGCAGCAGGCGTGGTTTGTGTGGACGATTACCATTTGGTTGGTGCAGTGGTCGCAGACGAGCAGAGCCCTGTTACAAACCCTGCATACGGTTGCACACATCGTTGTCTCCATAATAGATGCCTCCATCCAAAATACGTACATGTCATTCTATGTCGATTGCGCGGTGGGTGTGTCAAAGATCCGTACGGCGCAGGAGGACGAAAGAATACCGCCCCGGTTAAGGGGCGGCATTGACCCGTCTGTCCTATCTGGGCCTTCCGGGACGGTTATTGGGGGGACGGCCACCGGGCGGCCTCATTGGCGGCCTCATGGGCGGACGCACCACAGGAGGACGCACCACGGGCGGAAACAGAACCGGCGGCCACAAGATGGGCGGGAGAACGTTGGGGAAGCACCCGCCGGGCGGGCAGGGCGGGCGCACCACGGGCGGAGGCGGGGTAGGGAACTGCCCGGGCTGAGCCAGCGTTATGCGCAGGGCAAAAATCTGCGGCGGTATACTCTTCGTCATGGCGCCGTTGTACCAGATATTTACGATGTCGCCGGGCCGGAACTGGCGTGCGATCTGTGTATTTACAATGACGTTTTGCCGTGTCTCGAGGTCGACGACGAGGAGATGATCCCACTGTACCTCAATCACGACGGCTTGCATGAACATGCTTGGCACCTCCGTTCATACTACAGGATATGCCGTTTGCAGTCGAAACGGAACAGCGGCGGGGGCCGGGCGGCGCAAAATAAAACCGCCCCGGCAACGGGGCGGTTTCCGCGTGCTATTTTTGCAAATCGTCCAAAACGGCCTGCATACTTGAAATCTCATGCTTTTGCGTATCAACGATAGCCTGTGCCAATTCTTTCACCTCGGCGTCGTCCGTATAGGGTAAGACGGCGTTTGCCATGTCCACCGCCATTTGGTGGTGCATGATCATCCCGTCCGCAAAGGCCGCATCAAGACTGTCCGCCGCGGCGTGGGACATGGAGTGCTCCATCAGCTTATCGTAAGCGTTTAAATACGCCTCGGCCTGCGCCTCGTCGGCGGCTCCGCTGGCCTCTAGGTCTTCGATCATGCCCTTCATCTGTTCGATTTCCGCTGTCTGCGCCGTGATGATGTCCTGGGCGAGCGCAGAGAGCACCGTGTGCTCGCCGCCGTATTGGAGGTAGCTTTCAGCCATCGCGACGGCGGCCTCGTGGTGGGGGATCATTCCGGTTAAAAAGTCAATTGCCGCGTTGCCGGAGTGCTCGATGCCCTCCATGCCCGCTATCATCGTGTCCATAATTGTGTCCTGCTCGTCCAGGTAGCCGCTCAGGTTGGCGTCTGCCGGCCGGTCCGACGGGCCGTGGTCCATAGCCCCGTGATCCATGCCGCCGTGGTCCATTTGCCCGTTGTTCGTTGCGCCCGGCTGGGCGCCAGCGGCGGGAGTCCTGGATGAATTTCCGGAGGCGGCCAGCAGGACGATCGCTATGATAAGGACGGCACCCGCCACGGCTAAACTCCAGTACCAAGTCTTTTTCTTCATAAATACCTCCTGATGGGAGCGTGTAGGGTATCGGGGCAGGCCCGGGGGTTCCCCCGGGCCTGCCGTTTTGCTCAATGCGCGGACTGGATGGGGTATCCGAGAATCTCTATCTTCTTCTGAATTTCCGACGGGGTAAGGGCCGCGCCGTCATAGGCGACTGATATACGGTCGCACTGCTTGTCAAAGCTGGCTGACATGACCCCGGGGAGGGAGTCCAGGGCCCGCTGCAGCAGCGTCGTGTCGTGGAGCCCGACGCCCTTATCCACCGCAAAATTTATACGTTCCTGTGCCATTGTAATCACCTCGCATTTTAGGATTCCCCCGGCAGACCAATCAATGCGTGTTTTCGGCGGCATTTCGTCCGCCGGGCCGTTGATTAAATGACAAAATGTTGTATAATAATTTTATATTTTACTGGGGGAATCTTGGATATTTGGTGGAGGTGTGCCGTATGCACTGCTGTTTCGACTCAAACGACCATAAAGAGGTCTGGGAGCAGTACCATCTTGTGCCTAAAAAGTTCGATTACGCGAACATCAATATCGTCATCGGCGCAAATGGCTCAGGAAAAACCAGGCTGCTGAAGGCGATCAGGGACATAAAGCGCAGCCAGGGCGTCACAGACGTTATTTACGGCTATTTCCCCGCTTTATCCGACAGGTTTGAGGCGGGAGGGGTACGGGACACCGAGGACCTTCCTGATTTTACCTTATTTGAGTTCGCCTATCTGGGTGAGGCGTCGTTTGATGACTTTCTCCGCGCGATTGAAGCCTATAACGGTGATTTTTTCTCCGAGCTTCTGCAGAGCCTGAATCATTACGGCAGAGCGATGCGGGAGCGCGGGAAAAAGACGTTGGGCATGGTGAAGGAGGAGTTTCACTCCTTAACAGGAAAAAATCTGATGATTGAAGCGGAAGGGACCTATGTGGTTTCCTTGGATGACAGAAAAGAGACGTTATCGGAGGCCCTGTCAAAGTTCTCTCCCGGAGAGCTAATGATCTTTTACATCAGTATTTTTCTCACCCTTACCAGATACAGCAACAAGAAAAAAGTGGTCATACTTGACGAGCCGGAGCTGCACCTACACCCCAAGATTCTGCTGAGCTTTATCAAAAGACTGGCCGAGGAGCCGGAGCTGCATGGCATCGAGGAGTTATGGATTGCAACCCACAGCATTTTTCTCGTGCCGCAGTTTGACTTTGAAAACATTATCTTTATGAGGGACGGAGCGGTTCAGCCCAGAAACAGCAGCCTCTACGAAAATATCTATACCCATCTGCTGGGGGAGGAAAATGAGAAAATCGCACAGTTTTTATCCTCCATATCCGAGTGGCAGTTTTGTAATTTTATCGCTGAGTGCTTTGAAAATCCAACGGTAGTCGACGTACCCAATGCGGACGACGAGCAGGTAAAATTGTTTATTGACTATCTGGATGTTCACAAGACCTTTAGGATATTGGATTACGGAGGAGGGAGCGCACGTCTGGGGCTGAGCTTAAAGCAGGCGCTGGACCCCTCTAAATGGGCGCTGATTGACTACGAGATCTTCGATCCCACGCCGCAGTATGAGGGCGATTTATTCAAGGTTTACAGCGAGGTCGCCGAAATCAAGGAAAAGTATAGCTGCATCGTCTTGATGAACGTCCTGCACGAGCTGCCGCCGGAGACCTGGCCCCAGACTTTTGATACCATATATAATCTGCTGGAGGACGGCGGGTACCTCATTTTTGCCGAGGTTTTTGCCCTGACCCGCGGCGAGATGCCCAACGATAACGGATATATTATGCTGGGCTTGGAAGAACTAAAAATACTGCTCTATGACGAGCAGACGATTCTGGAAATCAAGAATCCCGCGGCAAAGAAATCACTGTGCGCGGCGATACCCAAGCGGGGTGTGGCGCATATATCGCCTTACTCCGTGTTAAGAGCGGTACAAAACCTGGAGGAACGGACATTTTTAACGATTCAGGAGCTGAGAAAAGAGGGGCGTTTGGACTCGAAAGGCATGAGGCATTACGCCTTCCTGTCCCAGCTGTATCTGAATGCAAAGCTCTATAATATTCAGCACTGTAACATGCCCGAGGAGCAGGCAGTCGGTGTTCCGGAAAAAAAGCCCGGCTGTGACGACGACGCCCTTTTGGCGCAACTGAAAAAGCATTCCAACTTGCTGCACGCGAGCCTTTACAGGCCCAAAGGAAGCCCCGAAGTAACCGCCGCGCTAAAGGAGCTGGAGGCGATTGAGTTTGCTAAATTTCAGAACGTCTATTTAGGGAAGGACAGGTTCCAAAAATTCTGGAAGATTGTTTTGGGCCTTGAAGCGCACCGTGAGGATAAACAGAAAATCGCGGCTTTATTGGCGGTCGCCTCCATGCTGGGGGATAAAAAGAGCATCAACAGGCTGAAAAACCAGTATCTTGACAGCCTGAAGCGGCTCATAACCTTATAAAGCGCTATATCTTCCGATAAAGACTGCATCGAGGATCTGAGATTCTACCCGACCCAGAATTCCCAGTGCGCCATCGATCGGGCCATCAGCATCAAGGCCGGCAAGGCCGAGCTGCTGTACGTGTACATCGACGTGGAGCCCATCGGCTTCAACCGCGGTTTCTACACCGTAGACGTGCGCTACTTCTACCGCGTCACCGCCGACGCGTTTGTGGGCGCCGCCCGGCCCGTGGAGATCTGCGGCCTGTGCGTCTTTGACAAGCGGGTCATCCTCTTCGGCAGCGAGGGCACCGCCAAGGTGTTCTCCTCCGAGGCCGCCTTTGACGCCGTGGACGAGCAGAACATCCGCAACAGCAACCTGCCCACCGCCGTGGTGGAGGCCGTGGACCCCATCGTGCTGAGCATGAAGCTGGTGGACGTCTGCGAGTGCCGCCCCTGCGACTGCGAGCTCACCGAAATCCCCCCCTGCATCTGCGCCTGCTTCGGCAGCGACCTGTGCTTCGGCAACGAGGGCAAGCGGGTGTACGTCACCCTGGGCCAGTTCTCCATCATCCGCCTGGAGCGGGATTCCCAGCTCCTGATGCCGGTTTACGACTACTGCCTGCCCGAGAAGGAGTGCACCTGCGGCGGCGGCTGCGACGACGATCCCTGTGAGATCTTCCGCCACGTGAAGTTCCCGGTCGACGAGTTCTTCCCGCCCAACAACATGATCCCCTGCGGCGACGGCTACCGCGATGTGAAGGGCTGCTGCAACTAAACAGCCTTAAGGACAAAACCCCCGGCCAGCCGGCCGGGGGTTTTGCCCGCGTCAGGGCGAAGCAAATGCCCCCGGCAATTCTGCCGGGGGCATTTGCTATTAGCGCTGCTGCGCGTCCTCCGGAAGGCGCCGGTAGCACAGGAACCAGTCCTTGCACTCCAGGTCCTGGGGACTGGGCGAGGCCCGCCGCTCCACCAGGCCCTCGTAGGTCTGGGGCGGCGGCACCAGGGCCTGCTGGCCGGGCTGCCAGTCCGCCGGGGTGACCACCTTGTCGCTGTCGGTGGTCTGCAGCGCACTCAGCAGGCGCAGGACCTCCGAGATGCTGCGGCCGTTGGTCAGGGGGTAGATCAGGATGGCCCGGACCGTCTGCTCCGGGTCGATGAAAAACACGTTGCGCACCGTCTCCTGGGTGCTGGCCTGGGGCGCGATCATACCGTAAAGCCGGGCAATGCTCCCGTCCCGGTCCGCGATGACGGGGAAGGGGACCTGGACGCCGGTGCTGCGGTAGATGGCCGAGATCCAGGCCAGATGGGAGGGGTTGCTGTCGATGCTCAGCCCCAAAAGCTGGGCGTTTCTGGCCGCAAACTGGGGCTGCGCCTTGGAAAAGGCGATAAACTCAGTGGTACAGACCGGGGTGAAGTCCCCCGGGTGGGAAAACAGCACGACCCACCTGCCCTTGTAGTCGGACAGGCGGACCGTGCCGAGGGTGGTCGTGGCGGTAAAATCGGGCGCTTTCATCCCGATGCTTAAGTGGGGTGTCTCCATATTCATCAGCCTCCACCACTATCCTATGGAGGGGAGGAGGGACCTGTGCCTGGAAAAGCCGCGTCAGACCACGGCCTTCAGAGAGAGGAAATATTTTTCGGAGCAGCACCGTATCCGCCGCGCCGTAAAGCTGTGTTATAATAAATTTTGAAAAAACCGCTTGACTCTCCCGCTGGGGGAGGCTGTAGAGTGGACTTACCAGAAGGGAAGGAGACGGGAGCATGTATCGAATCGGCGAGTTTTCACGCATGTCCAAGGTCACGGTCAAGGCTCTGCGCTACTACGACGAGATGGGGCTGCTCAAGCCCGAGCAGGTGGACGGGGTCACCGGCTACCGCATGTACACCACGGCGCAGCTGGTGCCGCTCCAGCGCATCGTGGCGCTGCGGCAGGCGGGGCTGTCCATCGAGGAGATCCGCGACGTCCTGTCCGGACAGGACGTCGCGGAGGTATTCCGCCTCCGGCGTGAGACGCTGCGTTGGGAGCTGGCCGAGGCCATGGGCCGTCTGTCCCGGCTGGAATCTATTCTAAAGCAGGAGGATTATTTTATGAAGTATCAGGCCGTTGTGAGGGAGCTGCCCGGCTGCACTGTGTTTTACAAGGAGGGGATGGTGCCCTCCTACGCGGGGATCGGCGCGTTCGTGGTACAGGCGGGGGAGGAGTGCGCCGCCGCCAACCCCAATCTGAAGTGCGCCGAGCCCGACTACAGCTTCATCACCTACGTGGACCCGGAATACAAGGAAAAGGATGTGGGGCTGTGCTACGCCCAGGCGGTGACGGCACGGGGCGTAGAGACCGACACCATCAAGTTCAAGGATTTGCAGCCCGTTCAGGCGGTGTGCATCTACCACAAGGGGCCCTACGACAGCCTGGGCGAGGCCTACGCCTACCTGATGAGCTGGATCGAGGACAACGGCTACGTGGTCGCGGAGCGTCCCCGCGAGCGGTATATCGACGGCTGCTGGAACAAGGAGAACCCGGAGGACTGGCTGACGGAGATCCAGTTCCCCATCGAGAAGAAGGCCTAACCGGAAGGAGCGGCGCGCCCGATGGGCGCGCCGCTCCTGTTTTATTTCTGAAAGCGGTTGAGCAGGGCCTGTTCCCACCGGTCTCCATAGCGCAGGCAGACGAGGAACAGGGCCAGGCCCACCGCGCCGATGGCGGCCATACCCCAGAGGGGGATGGAGATTGCCGAGCCGCCCAGCGCACAGGCCACCAGCAGTCCCCAGGGCCGGGTGAGGGTGACGATAAGGAAAAAGCGGAGATAGCCCACGTCGGTGAGCCCGGCCAGGATGCAGATGAGGTCGTCCGGGAAGAAGGGGAAGAGGAAAACCAGAATGAGGAAGATGTCCCGCTTGCGCTTGATAACCTCCAGATATTTGTCGGACACCCGCTGGCTGACGAACTTATCCGCAAAGGAGCGCCCCAGCACCCGGGCCAGCCAGAACACCAGCATGGACCCGCCGATGACGGCGGCGGCGGTGAGCAGGAAGGAGGTCCAGGTGCCGAACAGCACGGCCCCCGCCAGCGCGGTGATGTTGCTGGGGATGGGGGCGATGATGACGGAGAGCAGCTGGATTAGGAAGTATACCGCGTGGGAGTAGGGTGAGAAATATTCGATATAGCCCCGCATGCCCTCCAGGGAGGTGGCGGCGGCGAAAAAGCCCGTCTGCCAGAGCAGGAGGGCGCCGCCGCCCAGGAGAAGGATGGTCAGAATCAGGGTTGCAGCCCATTGGTGCCGTTTCATACCGCGTCGCTCCATTCCTTTGTTCTACCACCAAAGAGTACCGCGGAAGTTTAAAGCACGCATTGGGAAAATCTTTAAGATTCCATGAAAATAAGACGAAAAAAACAGACTTGCCAAATGGGAAAAACTATGCTATACTATCCCAGTCGCCAAATGAGACGCAGGTGTAGTTCAATGGCAGAACGTCAGCTTCCCAAGCTGAACACGAGGGTTCGATTCCCTTCACCTGCTCCATAAAAAGAGTGCAGCGCCAACCGCATGTGCGGTTGGCGCTGCACTCTTTTTATGGAGCAATCGATAAGGGCTGCCCCGGAGAGCTGCCCAGGTTCAAGGCGGCGTTTGACAAGCCGGGGCGTTGTGATATAATCACATTACTTTAACGCGAGGGGGTGGTGGTTTGGCGATCCTGTTCGGCTGCTTCACAGTCTTTGCTTGCTTCCTCTGCGCGGTGGTATCTGCCTTTGCGGCGGTTCCGCTGCCGCTTCTGATCCCCGCCCTGTGGGTGACGCTGGCGGTGCTGGCCTACTGCGGAGTGGTTGGCTTCAACGGCGTGAAAACAGCCGTGCAAAAGCTGGAGTAGCCCCTCCTTTATTCGATCTTCGGATAGAATAAAGGAGTATGACGCGGCTATGGACAGGAACTGCACCTGCGGATGCTCCTTTTTACAACAGTGGATAAAGGAGTGTCTGAACAATGTACTTAAGTCAGGATTGGCTGATGCGGCAAATTCAGCTGGCGGCTGCCGCCGCCGCACAGCTGCTGTTTGGTAAGAGCGGCATTGAATATAAAATCGAGGATGAAGATAAGCTCAGCCAGACGGATTTGCTCCACAAGCGCCTGAAGGATCTCATCCGCCGGGGGGAGCTCTGCCGGGCGGAGGATCTGCTCTATGAGCGGCTGGAGTTCGACAACCGCGCGCACCTGGCCCTGGCGCTGGATTTTTACCAGTCCCTGAATGAGCTGAGCGACGATGTGCTGGAGGCCTGCGGCTTCCCGCGCTCCGAAATTGAGGGCGGCATACACGACGTCTTGCGGAGATTTGGAATTGTTCTGCCCGGGTTATAGCAGCAGGGGGCGGCCTTTTAACGCAGGCCGCCCCTTGCTTTCGTCGCAGTTCACAAAATGTTTACATGGCATTTATGCGAAATGTACAATTTGGGGCTTGTAATTTACTGGCAGAGCGTGTATACTTAGGAACATAACAGAAGAAAGGAGGAATGTGTCTATGGTATTTCTCAGCAAGTCCTATGGGAGCGACGTTGACGATTTGATTTTCGGCAGCGCAGACGAGGTAATCCGCAGTGAGCGGTAAGTGACAACCCGGCAGAGAAGCTACCACACCTTCTGAGGTGTGGCTTTTTTGTTTTTATAAGCCCATAGGAAAAGGCGCGCCGGTAAGGCGCGCCTTTTTATACTATTATTGAAGGTTAACGCGCGCTTGACAAACATACACGATGTATGTAAAGGGGTGAACGATTTGCCGCGAAACAAATATTCTAAAGAAACCGAGCAGATTATACTTGACGCCGCATTAAAACTATTTATTGAACAGGGCTATGAGCAGACAACGATCCTCGATATAGTCGGTGAAATGGGCGGTCTGACACGCGGGGCCTTTTATCACCATTTTAAAACCAAGGAGGAGGTATTCTTTGCGCTTACGGATAGACTATTTCTTAATATAAATCCCTTTGCAAAAATTAAAGGCCGCACAGACCTAAGTGGTTTAGAAAAAATAAAACAGACCTTGCTAATTTTAAACGAGAGCGAAGAATATGCCATATTTCAACTTCAAACACTTCCACTGATTGAAAGCAGCCCGACAGCTTTTAAGGCATACATGGAAAAACAGCGAACCTTTTTAGCTTCAAAATACGCTGAACTTATTGAAGAAGGTATAAACGACGGCTCGATTAAAGCAAAGTATCCGAAATTGACGGCGGAATTGTTTTTATTAATCTGTAATGTTTGGATGATGCCAACAATATACCCGCAGGCAAACGAAGAAGAGGCATGGCAAAGATTTAATATGGCAAAGGATATTGTTGATTTTTTGGGCTTGCCGGTTCTTGATAAAGAACTTGCCTCGCAAGTCGCCATAACTGAGCAAGGTATCGCTGTCAAAGTCAGTGGATAGGTACTTTGTAGCTGCAGCGAAAGATGCATACATGCAACAAGTATAATATCGGCTTTTTATATAAAAATGGCGGGAGGAATCAAATAAATGGAAGAACGTATATTTGGACTGGGAGAGCTTTTGGAAGAACTAAACGGGAGTATTTTGGGCAAATCAAACGACGCCGAATATGTCGGTATTGCGACAATTACCTGCCGGGATTTAGAAAAATTCAAAGCATTAAATCAGAAAGCCAAAATCAAAATGGTCGGCACATTAACGTTTTCGGAGGATATTACGCCTGAACTGGCGAGGGAAACTATTGAAACTGTCAAAGTGCGCGGAACAATTAAGGCCTCTCCCGCGGTGCAAGAAGTTTTGAATTCGCTCACCAATGCAATATAGTGGCGGTTTAGTGTTCAAAACGAGATAGTTGCAAAGATACGATGTGGGAGAATTTAACTCCGGTCTTGTCCAAAATACAGACAAAAAACACTTGATCGTTTAATACGGAAGAGCCGATAATCCACAAAATAATGTGGTTATCGGCTCTTCCTTTTTTGTATCAACATTTTGTAGACACGGTGGGAAAGAACAATGCCGGACTGCGAAGTACATCAATAGGTGCGCGTCGCGCGCGCTGTGGGCAAAGCCTTTTGCCCACATGTGAATGCCACCGGCTGTGCCGGTTGATGATTATTACGGCAGCTCGAAGAATTTTTTGTTGTACAGATAGGCCGGGTCCTGGGGCTTATAGCGCCCGGCCCGGTCGTTGTACGCCCTGGCCTTCTCCGGCTCCCCCAGGCGGTACCAGCACACACACAGCTGGATGCAGGGCAGGTAACCGTAGCAGTCGGGGGAGACAAAGGCGCCGGACTGGTCGTTGCGGGGGCAGGTGAGGGCCAGCTCATACCAGTAGGCCGCGCGCTGGTACTCCTCCCGGGCCAGAAAGCGGGCGCCCAGGTCGCAGCACACCTCGGCACGGGGCGCGTCGTAGGAGAAGCTCTCCAGCAGGGCGCGCAGAGCCAGGCGGGGCTTGCCCAGGGCGTCGTAGCACTCCGCCAGGGTCCGGCAGGCGTCGATGTTGTTGTTGTACCAGCCCCAGCCCTGGGAGAGGAAGCGCTCCAGCACCTGCGCCGCGTCTTCGTACCGCTTGTGGTAGTAGAGCTCCCGCCCGTAGTAGAACTGCTCCCGGGGGTCCAGGTTGCGCCCCTTGGCCAGCAGGCCCTCGAAGATGCGCAGGTTGCGGTCCGGGTCCCCGGGGCCGGATTTGCGGTGGGTCACCGCGCCCTCAGAGTAGGCCACCTCCCCCGCCGGAGGGATGCACTCGTGGATGGCCCCCACCCAGCGGAACCGGGGGCTGTTGCGCACGATCCGCTCCCGGTAGTAGGAGAGCAGGGGGGTGCCGTCCTCGTGGAACCCGGTGTGGTACTTCATCATTACCATGTCGCTGCCGGGCAGCAGCTCGGTTTTGATGCGCAGGAGTTCCGCACGGGCGCCCTCCTCCAGCACGTCGTCCGCGTCCAGCCACATGCAGTAGTCCATGGCGGCGTGGCGGAAGGACTCGTTCCGGGCGGCGGCGAAGTCGTCGATCCAGGGGAAGTCGAATACCTTATCGGTATACTGCGCGGCAATGGCCTTGGTGGCGTCGGTGCTGCCCGTGTCCACGATGACGATCTCGTCCGCGATTCCGGCAACGCTGTCCAGGCAGCGGGCCAGGACGGGTTCCTCGTTTTTGACAATCATACATAGGCTGATGGTGCTCATATCATCCCTCCCGCGAGCAGTGTATGCGCGGGAAGTTGTACATGTTCCCGGCCCTGTCCGCATACCTGTCTAAGGAGAAGGAAGGGGTGCGGACATGACATTTTTGGAGCGGCTTGGGAATTTCATCTGGAATCCCTGGCTTTTGGGGCTTTTCCTGCTGGTGGGGCTGTACTATTCGCTGCGTACCGGCTTTTTCCAGGTCTTTGACTGCGGGCTGTGGCTCAAGACCACGCTGGGCTCCATCTTCCATCCCAAGCGGAAGGGAAGGGGGGGCGGGCTGACCCAGTTCCAGGCCCTGTCCACCGCCCTGGCCTCCACCATCGGCACAGGGAGCATCGCCGGAGTGGCCACAGCCATCTTCTACGGCGGGCCGGGGGCGGTGTTCTGGATGTGGGTGTCCGCCTTCCTGAGCATGATGACGGGCTGTGCCGAAAAGACCCTGGCCGTGCGCTACCGGGAGCGGGCCAGGGACGGGGGCTGGCAGGGCGGGCCTATGTGCTATATGGAGAAGGGGGTGGGCAGCCGCTTTTTGGCGGTGATATTCTCCCTGTGCTGCGTCGCGGCCTCCCTGGGGGGCGGCAACATGGTGCAGGCCAACTCCATCGCCACGGCGCTGGAGGCATCCTTCGGCTGGGATCGGCTCATTGTGGGGGTGGTCACCGCCGTGCTCACGGGGGTGGTCATCCTGGGGGGGATCGGGCGCATCGGAAAGGTGAGTGAGCGCCTGGTGCCCTGTATGGCGCTGCTCTTTATCGGCGGGGGGATCGCGGTACTCGCCTGCAACGCCGCCGCCATCCCCGGCGCACTGGGGGAGATCTGCACCTGCGCCTTCGCCCCCCGCGCCGCCCTGGGGGGCGGCCTGGGGTACGGCATGGCCGCCGCCATGCGCTACGGCGTGGCCCGGGGCGTATTCACCAACGAAGCTGGCATGGGCTCCTCCGCCATGGCCCACGCGGCCTCGGACGTGAAGGAGCCCGCCGAGCAGGGCATGTGGGGCATTTTTGAGGTCTTTGTGGCCACGCTGGTGGTCTGCACCATCACGGCGCTGGTCATCCTCACCACAGGGGTGTACAGCCAGGAGGGGGCACTGGCCGCCATCCAGAGCGGCGCCGTGGGCTCCGCCATGCTGGGCGCGCCCCTCTCCGCCGCCGCCTTCGGCACCGTGTTCGGGCCCTTCGGCGGGGTGTTCGTGTCGGTATGCCTGCTGCTCTTCGCCTTCACCTCCCTGCTGGGGTGGAGCTACTACGGGGAGCGGGGACTGGAGTACCTCACCGGCTCCCCCCGCTGGCGCTGGCCCTACCGGGCCTGCTTCCTGCTGGCGGTGGTGGGGGGCAGCGTGGGCGACCTGTCCGCGGTGTGGCAGATGGCCGACATCTTCAACGGCCTGATGGCCCTGCCCAACCTGGCCGCCCTGCTGCTCCTGTCGCCGGAGGCCCTGAAACTGCTGCGGAACTGGAAAGAAATTGTGAAAAAATAAATAAGACAAATTGATTATTTTTTCACATAATAATCCAGGGAAAACCTGTGTAAGTTACCCAGGCTAATCATGATGACGCATACAAACAATTGTTAAACCAACCAGTTTACAAATGCGCCTTTTGACATCAGACTAAAGGTTAGCCAACCAAAAAGTATGTTTCATCAGGAGGAACGGGTATGGGTATTTATGTCATCACCGGCGGCTCCAGCGGCATCGGCGCCTGCACGGTGGAGATCCTGAAGCAGAAGGGCCACCAGGTGGTCAACATCGACCTCAAGGGGGGCGACATCGACGCCAACCTGGCCGGCAGGGAGGGGCGGGCCAAGGCGCTGGGGGAACTGCACGAGCGCTTCCCGGACGGCATCGACGCCATGATCTGCAACGCGGGGGTAAACGTCAACATCCCCCTCATTATCTCCCTGAACTACTTCGGCGCCACCGAGATGGCCGAGGGGGTGTTCGACCTGCTGGAGAAGAAGGGGGGCAGCTGCGTGGTGACCTCCTCCAACTCCATCGCCCAGGGCGGGGCCCGGATGGACGTGGTGGGTATGCTGAACAACCAAGCCGACGAGGAGCGCATCCTCAGCCTGGTGAAGGACTACGACCCCAAGGCGGCCCACAGCTTCTACGCCGCCACCAAATACGCCCTGGCCCGCTGGGCCAGGCGCATGAGCGCCAGCTGGGGGGCCAGGGGGGTGCGCCTCAACGCGGTGGCCCCCGGCAACGTGCGCACCGCCATGACCGACAAGCTCCCGCCCGAGCACCGGGTGGCGGTGGACGCCCTGCCCGTGCCCATCAACTACGACACCGGGGAGCTGATGGAGCCGGTGGACATCGCCAACGCCATCGCGTTCCTGGCCTCGCCGGAGGCCCACGGCATCAACGGCGTGGTGCTCTTCGCCGACGGCGGCACCGACGCGCTGCTCAATTCCGAGAAGGTCTATTAGGGAGGGACGCACCATGATGATAGCGGATTTTGTCAACGCCATGCAGGCCAAGGACCACCGGGCCCTGGCCGCCTGCTTCTCCGAGAGCTGCCGCCTGTTCGACTACTGCCCTCTGCGCAGCCAGAATGAGAATTACTACATCTACGGCAAGTGGGCGGTGGACATGTTCTACCACAATAAATTCGTCCTGGGCGGGCTGTCCATCCTGGACCCCCGCATTGTGGACGAGCGCACGGTCAACCTGTATATCAGCTACGGCGGCTCGGTGAACCACGCCCTGGCCACCATCGAGAGCTACGACCCCAAGTCGGGCCTCATCAAGGAAATGGTCATCCGGCCCGCGTAAAGCAAAAAGGAGTGGAGATACAAACGTATCTCCACTCCTTTTCACGACAGGGGGCCGGTGATACGGCCTACTCAAACAGGCTGGTCTGGAGCTTTTTATTGGAGCGGCAGGGGCGCGCCCGGATCGTGTCGGCCGGGAGCGGCCCGCCCGCCAGGAAGGGGCTGTCCGGGTCGTGGGGCGCTCGGAGGCTGGTGCGGTTTGCGTAGCAGTAAATACAGCCGTTCCGGCAGGTGTTGTAGGCGCCGATGTCCACGCTCTCACAGCAGCCGCAGCCGGGGCGCTGGCCCTTGGCAGGCCCCAGGCTGAGGGGCGCGCCGCACACGCGCTCCAGCACGTCCCGGTCGATACAGCTGGCCCGCCGGACGCCGAAGGGGGTGAAGTCCCCCTGCTCACAGCAGGCGGCGGGCGGGATGCCGTACGCCGCCGCGGTGCTTCCGATGTAAGCCGCCAGCGCAGCCTGCTCCTCCGCTGAGGGCGCCCGCCAGGCCGCCGGGGGCCGGGCGGGGTAGGCGTCCACAAAGCTGATGGTCACCTGCTCCGCCGCCCCGGAGAGGGCCCGGCACAGGCGGAGGAACTCCGCCCCGTGCCACGCCGGGGAGATCCCCGGCCCCAGCAGGATGGGGTCGTACCGCCAGAGCATCCGCGCCTTCCCCAGGCGGCGTGAGAGGGCCAAAAAGGTGTCCAGGATGGCCCCCTTCTCCCGCAGGCCGGGTTCAATCTCCCCGCCGTAGGGGGTGAGGGTGAATTGAAAGCAGTAGGAGTAGCCCCGCCCGTCCAGCTCGTCCAGGTAGGGGAGCAGGGGGGCGGGGTCCTTCGTCCAGAACACGATGCAGTCCACGGTCTCGGGGGAGATGGGCACCCGGCTGACCTGGGTAGGGTTCATGGGGTTGCGCACCAGGGCGTACCCGGCCCGCACCCGCCCCATAAACCATGCGGGGAAGCAGCAGGGCACGTCGGTGCGGCGGGAGACGGAGAGAATCATAACGGCCTCCGAAGAAAAACCCGGCGGGGCGGATGACCGCCCCGCCGGGGAAGATGGAAGGGATCAGCGCAGGGTCACGGTGTAGCCGTCCAGGATGGAGGCGTTCTGCCCCTCCACCGCCGGGGCGTGCTCGATGGCCACCCGGTCGCCCACCTCGAGGATGACCGCGACGCGGTTGTCCTTGGCGGAGACGGAGTAGAACACGTCCTCGCCCTGCAGGCGGAGGAAGTAGTAGGAGTTGCCGTCCATGACGGCGGTGCGGATCTCCGCGATGACGCCGCTGGCCTCGGTCTGGGGCAGCTCCTCGGGGGAGGTGATGCCCTTCTCGCCCAGCAGGCGGATATACTCCTGCTCGCAGGCGGCCACGGTGGAACCGGTGGCCACGATCTGGTACTGGGCCACGTTGACCATGGCGTAGCTCTTGACCAGGCTGTTGGCGTCCTTGAGGGGGATGAAGTAGGTGGGCTCGCCGGCGATGTTCAGCAGCAGGGGGAAGGTGGCGGTGTAGCGCAGATCCTGCACCACGCCCTGGGCGGAGGCCATGGCGGCCACCTCGGTGGCGCCGGGGGCGGTGTAGAACTTGGTCTGCTTGGTGCGCTGGTTGGAGAGCACAAAGCCCAGGTTGGACTGGTCGGCGTTGGCGGAGGTGACGCCGGTGTACATGTATACGTCGTCGTTGAGGGCGATATAGTTGGAGCCCTGGGTGGTGATCGTCACATCCCGCTGGCCGAAGATGGAGTTGAGGAAGCCGTTGATCAGGGTGCCGTGGTAGTCGTACTGCCCCATGATAAGCTCGGGGGTGTAGACGTTGTCCACCCAGTTGGGGACCTCCTCGTAGTACTGGCTCTCGCCGGTGATGGCGTTCACCAGCACGGCGCCCTTGATGTCGGTGCCGCCGAACAGCCCGATGGTCTTGACGACCCGGGGGGCGATCCACCAGGGGTTGCCGTCGTCGTCCACCTCGAACTGGGGTGTCTCAAAGATATAGGTGGGGTACTGGAAGCGCAGATGGCGCACGATATTGCGGTTAAGGGGCTCGGAGAAAGAGTACTTCATGCCCTCGCTCAGGCGCACCACGGTGGCCTCCTGGGTGACCATGTCCACCATGACGTAGGCGGGCAGGCCCTGGGCGCGGTTGGTGAACCACTTGATAATATCCGCGTAGCCGATGGGGGCCACCCGGACGGGCCGGCCCTGGTAGTTGATCTGGGTGGAGTCGTTGGAGTACTCGAACTGGCTGACCATGTCGCTGAGGGTGCCCATCTGGCGGTCGCCCAGGTAGTCGGCGGAGTCCCTGTCCAGGGTGGGGATCTCGTTGAAGGAGATCTCGGCGATGTCGGTGGCGAAATCGCCGTCCTGCACGGTGAGCAGATCCCGGTAGGCGGCGGCCCGGAAGATGGGCAGGGAGATCACCTGGCCCGCCAGGCCCACCACCACCAGCAGGGCGAAGAGGATGCCGATGGGCAGGCACTGGCTCTTGATGAACTGGAAGTACTCCTTGAGCTTGACCACCTTCACGCCGGAGGCGGCCTCGGCGGCGTGCCCCAGGTTGAAGCCGGAGGTGACCAGGGCGCTGACCATGTAGACGATGCACAGCAGGCCCACAAAGCCGTAGAAATCGCCGGACTGGAGGTTGAGCGCGGGCAGAGAGACGTAGAAGTAGGCCAGGCCCACCACCAGCGTGACAAGCAGGTTGATGAGCACCTTGCCCAGCTTGCTCTTGGGGCCGTGTCCCTTCTTGTTTGGATCCTTATGCTTCAATGTTCATTCTCCTTTGATTTGATCCTCAAAACGATTGGGAATAAGGATAGTATAGCCGTTTTGACCCCGCATGGCAACCGCATTTCCATTAAAATTGTATAAAAACGGCGGGATGGCCCGGTTTTGTTGGGGAAAGAGGGGCGCGCCCGCCTAAAAATGTGTTTGTATTTTCCCGTGTTTGTGGTACAATGTAAAAACAGAAATCCTATCAGTTGTATTCAGAAGGAGCGTGACCGAAATGGCCGACGGAAGAGAGTACGTTTCCCGCCCGGACGAGCTGGGGAACATCCATATATCCGAGGAGGTCCTGGCTGTGATTGCCGCCGCCGCCGCGTTGGAGGTGGAGGGGGTGGGCAGCCTGGCCGCCAACCTGGGCAGTGATCTGGCGGAGCTGCTGGGCAAAAAGAACCTGGCCAAGGGCGTGCATATCGCCGTCAGCGAGGGGGAGAGCGTCAGCGTGGACATTTCCATCCTCATCAAGTACGGCTACACCATCCCCGAGGTGGCCAAGAACGTGCAGGACGCGGTGTACACCGCCATTGAGAACACCAGCGGCCTGTCGGTGGAGTGCGTCAACGTCCAGGTGGGCGGGATCCTCTTCGACCGGGAGCCCAAAAAGCAGGCGTAACAGGCCCGACGGCATGGGGTGAGACGGAAGTTTCACCCCATGCTTTTTGCGTGCCCCGCGAAATTAAGGGTTTATTTTTTGTATTCTATTGTATATAATACGTGTATGCGTGAATGAATGAATAAGCGCCGTATCGGAGGAACAGGAATGACAAGATCCAATGCACGGGAAATCGCCGTCCACTGCGTCTTTGAGCTGGGCTTTACGCTCCAGAGCGCGGACGAGCTGCTGGACGCCGCCCTCACCCGCGAGATCTTTTCCCAGATCGGGGAGGAAGAGCCCATCTACGCCGAATTTCCCAACGAAAAGCAGCGCAATTACATCAGGGCCCTGGTCCGGGGCGTGTACGCCCACGCGCCCGAGCTGGACGAGTACATCTCCCGCTACGCCATCGGCTGGAGCTTCTCCCGCCTGAACCGGGTGGCGGTGGCCATCATGCGGGTGGCCATGTATGAGATCCTGTATATGCAGGACGTGCCCAACGCCGCCGCCATCAACGAGGCGGTGGAGCTGACCAAGCACTACGAGGAGCCCGAGGTGGTCTCCTTCGTCAACGGCATTCTGGGCAGCTTCGTGCGCAAGGAGTGCCCCCCCGACATGGTGGGCCGCCCGGCGCCCGAGCCCGCCCCGGAGGCGGAGTGGGACGAGCCGGAGGCGGAAGCCGCGGCGGAGGCCGGGGAGTAAATGCGCGCCCTCGGGATCGACACCAGCAATTACACCACCTCCGCCGCCGTCTTTGACGGCGGTGCCGGGGTGAACGAGGGCCGCCTGCTGGACGTGCGCCCCGGCGAACTGGGGCTGCGCCAGTCGGACGCCCTGTTCCAGCACGTCAAGCACCTGCCGGGGCGCTTTGCGGCCCTGCGGGCGCAGGGCGCGCTGGAGGGGATCGGGGCCGTGGGGGCCAGCACCCGCCCCCGGGCGGTGGAGGGGTCCTACATGCCCTGCTTCCTGGCGGGGGAGGGCCAGGGCCGCGCCCTGGCCGACGTGCTGGGGGTGCCCTTCTACCCGGTCTCCCACCAGCAGGGGCACCTGGCCGCGGCGGCCTGGTCCGCCGGGCGCATGGAGCTGCTGGATGCGCCCATGCTGGCCTGGCACCTCTCCGGCGGCACCACCGAGCTGCTGTACGTGGAGCCGGACGGGGTGAACGTCAGGGCGGAGCGCATCGGCGGCACCAGCGACATCTCCGCCGGGCAGCTCATCGACCGCACCGGCGTGCTGCTGGGCCTGCCCTTTCCGGCGGGCAGGGCGCTGGACGCGCTGTACTACGAGGCGGACGCCCGCCGGGATTACACTGTAAAGCTGAACGGCCTTACCTTTTCCCTCTCCGGTATGGAGAACAAGGTGAAGGCCATGGCCCAGGCGGGGGAGGCCCCCGCCAATATCGCCCGCTTCGCCGTGGACACCATGGTGGGCGCGGTGCTCCGCGCCACCTGCGCGGCCCGGGCGCGCTACCCCGGCCTGCCGGTGCTCTGCTCCGGCGGCGTGGCCTCCAATTCGGCGCTGCGCGCCGCACTGGGGGACGCCTGCTTTGCCGAGGCGCGCTACAGCACGGACAACGCCCTGGGGGTGGCCATCCTGGCCCACCGGCTGCGGGAGAGGGAGGCGGCACAATGAAAACACAGGCCCCCGTCTACAGCGTGACCCAGGTCAACCAGTACATCAAGAGCCTGCTGGACAGCGACGGCGCTCTGTCCGGCGTTTTTGTCCGTGGGGAGCTGTCCAACTACAAGACCTACCCCTCGGGCCACCACTATTTCTCCATGAAGGACCCCGAGGGAACCATCCGCTGCGTCATGTTCCGCCGGGAGGCCGCGTCCCTGCGCTTCAGGCCGGAGAACGGCATGAAGGTGATCGCCTTCGGCCGGGTGACGGTATTCCCCCGGGACGGCCAGTACCAGCTCTACTGCAGCGCCCTCTCCCCGGACGGGGTGGGGGATTTGCACGTGGCCTTCGAGCAGCTCAAGGAGAAGCTCTATAAGGAGGGCCTGTTCGACCCGGCCCACAAGCGGCCCATCCCACGGTTTCCCAGGCGGATCGCCCTGATTACCTCCTCCGCCGGCGCGGCGGTGCGGGATATGCTGCGCATCCTGGGCGCACGCTGGCCCATGGCGGAGGTCTGCGTGCTGCCGGTGCGGGTCCAGGGGGCGGAGGCCCCGGCCGAGATCTGCGCGGCCCTGGCCTGGGCCAACCGCCACGATGTGGCCGACCTCATTATCACAGGCCGGGGCGGCGGGTCCATGGAGGATCTGTGGGCCTTCAACGACGAGGACGTGGCCCGGAGCATCCACGCCTCCCGCATCCCGGTGATCTCCGCGGTGGGGCACGAGCCCGACGTGACCATCGCCGACTATGTGGCCGACCTGCGGGCGGCCACCCCCTCCAACGCCGCCGAGCTGGCGGTGCCCGACCAGAACGAGATCGCGGCCTGGCTGGGGCAGATGGAGCGGCGCATGTCCCAGGCCCTCTCCCGCCGGGCGGAGGGCGCACGGGGGCGGCTGGAGCGCTGCGCGGCCAGCCGGGCGCTGCAAAACCCCATGCAGTGCGTGGACGAGCGGCGGGTGCTGCTGGACTACCAGCGGGACCGGCTGGGCCGGGGGCTGGGCGCCTCCCTGGCCGGGGAGCGGGAGCGCTTCGCCCGGCTGGCGGCCTCCCTGGACGCCATGAGCCCCTTGAAGGTGCTGGGCCGGGGCTACGCCATCCCGCAGAAGGCGGACGGCGGGGTGGTCCGCTCAAAGAAGGACGTGGCGCCCGGCGAGACGCTGAAGCTGCACGTGAGCGACGGCGCCATCGACTGTAAGGTTTTGTAATACCCGCAGGGGTCGGTGCCCGCACCGGCCCGCCTGGAAAGGAACGGACATATGGCAGAGAAAAAACTCACCTTCGAGCAGGCGATGGCCCGGCTGGAGGAGATCGTCCGCCTGCTGGAGCGGGGGGACGCCCCGCTGGAGGAGGCCCTCTCCCTCTTTGAGGAGGGCACCACCCTGATGAAGAAATGCAGCACCATGCTGGACAAGGCGGAGCAGAAGGTCACCAAGCTCCTGGCCGGGCCCGACGGGAAGCCGGTGGAGGAGCCCATGGACGGGGAGGGATAGCGTTGAGTTACGAGGCACGTTTGCAGGAGGACCGCGCCCTGGTGGAGGACTGGCTCCAGGGCGCCTTTACCGACCGGGAGCCCCGCGCCGATCTCTACGACGCCATGCGCTACAGCCTGCTGGCGGGGGGGAAGCGCCTGCGCCCCATCCTGGCGCTGGAGGCCTGCCGCATGTGCGGCGGGGACGTGGAGGCCGTGCTGCCCCTGGCCTGCGCGGTGGAGATGGTGCACACCTACTCCCTGATCCACGACGATCTGCCCTGCATGGACGACGACGACCTGCGCCGGGGCAGACCCACCAACCACAAGGTCTACGGCGAGGCCACGGCGGTGCTGGCCGGGGACGGCCTGCTCACCGCCGCCTTTGAGACCATCTTCGACTGCGCGTCCGACCTGCCCGCCCGGCGGGTGCTGGAGGCCGCGCAGTGCCTGGCCGCCGCCTCCGGGGGCCGGGGCATGGTGGGCGGCCAGGCGCTGGATATGGCGGGGGAGGGCCACGCCCTCACCCTGCCCGACGTGGAGGAGCTGCAGCAGCTCAAGACCGGGGCGCTGATCTCCGCCGCCGCCGAGATGGGGTGCATCCTGGCGGGGGGGAGCGGGGAGGACCGGGCCGCCGTGCGCAAATACGCCCGAAAGCTGGGCCTCGCCTTCCAGATCCGGGACGACATGCTGGACGTGGAGGGGGACGCCGCCACGCTGGGCAAGCCCATCGGGTCGGACGCCCGCAGCGAAAAGACCACCTTCGTCACCCTCAAGGGGCTGGACGCCTGCCGCGCCCTGGTGGAGCGGCTGAGCGAGGAGGCCGAGGAGGCCCTCTCACCCTTCCCGGACGCGGGCTTCCTGTGCTGGCTGGCCCGCTGGCTGGCCGGGCGGGAGGCTTAGGCAACCACTGATTAAATCCCAGCACACGTCTTGACGGCATCTTTTCCGTCTGGACATCGCCAAAAATCCTTGCAATACGTCAGTATTCCCGCGCATTTTTGGCTTGCCGGACGTAAAACCTGCGCGCCAATCCGTGCACCGCGATTTAATCAGCGGTTACCTAGCAATCACGCGCAAGCGTTCTTACTTTACAAAGGAGCCCTGCGGATGAAAAATGTGGTGGATTTCCTCACGGGCAATTTAATACTGAACCTGGCCATTCTGGCCTGGGCCCTGGCCCAGGTGCTCAAGGTACTTATCACCCTGATGACCCAGCGGCGGTGGGACTGGCGGCACATCCTGTCCAGCGGGGGGATGCCCTCCTCCCACTCGGCCTTTGTGTGCGCCTGCGCCGCGTCGGTGGGGGTGATCGCGGGCTGGGGGTCGGTTGCCTTCGCCGTGGCGGCCGTCGTGGCCATCGTGGTCATGTACGACGCCTCCAACGTACGCCGGGCGGCGGGGGAGCAGGCCAAGATCCTCAACTACATGATGGACCACTGGACGGAGATGAAGCCGGATATGTTCGGCAAGGAGCTCAAGGAGCTGCTGGGCCACACCCCGTTTCAAGTGCTGATGGGCGGGCTGCTGGGGGTGGCCGTGGGCCTGCTCGGAGCTTGGTTTTTTACCCTTCGGTAGGGTGTTTGGAGGCGGAAACCGTTGATAAATCCGGATGAAATCACTGATTTGAAGCAAATAAGCGACCACGAGGCGGCGGAGCTGTGCACGCTGCTCCGGGCGCGGCTGATCGACTCGGTGTCCCGCACCGGGGGCCATCTGGCCTCCAACCTGGGGGCCGTGGAGATCACCGTGGCCGTCCACCGCGTGTTCGACACCGGCCGGGACCGGCTGGTCTTTGACGTGGGCCACCAGTGCTATGTCCACAAGATCCTCACAGGCCGGGCCGGGGCCATGGACACCATGCGCTCCTTCGGCGGCCTGGCCGGCTTCCCCAAGCCCTGCGAGAGCCCCTGCGATTCCTTCGTGGCGGGCCACGCCTCCAACTCGGTTTCGGTGGCGGTAGGTATGGCAAGGGCAAGAACTTTACAGAACGAGAACTACCATGTGCTGGCCTTGATTGGGGACGGCGCCCTCACCGGGGGGCTGGCCTACGAGGGCCTGTCCGACGCGGGGGACAGCGGGGAGCGGCTTATCGTCATCCTCAACGACAACGGCATGTCCATCACCAAGAACGTGGGTGGCGTGGCGGAGCACCTGGCCCGCCAGCGGCTCAAGCCCCAGTATCTGCGCTTCAAGAAGGGCTACCGGAGGGTGATGAAGTCCACCAGCCTGGGCAGCCACGTCTACAACGTGACCCACAAGGTCAAGACGGCGGTGAAGGAGACCCTGCTGCCCTGCTCCATGTTCGAGGATATGGGCTTCACCTATCTGGGCCCGGTGGACGGCCACGATGTGAAGGGCCTGACCCGCCTGCTGCGCTACGCCAGGGAGCTGGACGGCCCTGTGCTGCTCCATGTAAGGACTGTAAAGGGAAAAGGCTATGCACCTGCGGAGCGCAACCCGGACAAATTCCACGGAGTGGGACGCTTCTGTATTCAGACCGGGGAGCCGGTGCAGCCCGGCGGCAACAATTTTTCCAAGGTGTTCGGCCAGGCCCTGTGCGCGCTGGCGGAGAGGGACAAGCGTGTGTGCGCCGTGACCGCGGCCATGCAGTCGGGCACGGGGCTGGACGGCTTCGCCGCCAAGTTCCCGGAGCGCTTTTTCGACGTGGGCATCGCCGAGGGCCACGCCACCGCCATGGCGGCGGGCATGGCCAAGCAGGGCATGGTGCCCGTCTTTGCGGTGTACTCCTCCTTCCTGCAGCGGGGCTACGATATGCTGGTGCACGACGTGGGCATACAGGGCCTGCACGTGGTCTTCGGCGTGGACCGGGCCGGACTGGTGGGGGAGGACGGGGAGACCCACCACGGCGTCTTTGATCCCGCGTTTCTGGACACCATTCCGGGTATGACCGTGCTGTGCCCCGCCAGCTTCGCGGAGCTGCGCGCCATGCTGGAGCGCGCGGTGCTGGAGCTGAAAGGCCCGGTGGCTGTGCGCTACCCCAGGGGCGGCGAGGGGGCCTATCAGGGCGACGGCGGCAGGGCGCCCGCCGCGCTGCTCCGCCGGGGGCGGGACATCACCCTGGCGGGCTACGGGGTGATGATCAACAACCTGCTGGACTGCGCCCGCCGCCTGGCGGAGCGGGGCGTGGAGGCCGAGGTGGTCAAGCTCAACCGCATCACCCCGCTGGATCCCGGGGAGGTACTGGAGTCGGTGGGCAGGACGGGCCGCCTGCTGGTGGCCGAGGACTGCGTGGCCGCGAACTGCGTGGGCCAGCGTCTGGCCGCGAAGCTCTTGGAAAACGGCATACAGGTAAGGGGTATCGCCTTACAGAATACGGGCAACCGCTTCGTGACCCACGGCGCGGTCTCCCAGCTCCAGCGGCTGTGCTCGCTGGATGCGGAGAGCCTTTGCAAAAAAGCGCTGGAGGTCTGCGCCCATGGCTAAGAAGAGACTGGACGTGCTGCTGGTGGAGCAGGGGTATTTCGACAGCCGCCAGAAGGCCCAGGCCACCATTATGAGCGGCCTGGTCTTCGTGGGCGGCCAGCGGGTGGACAAGGCCGGCGCCCCCGTGGCCGAGGACGCGCAGATCGAGGTGCGGGGCAAGGCCATCCCCTACGTGAGCCGGGGCGGCCTCAAGCTGGAGAAGGCCATGAAGGTGTTCCCCATCTCCCTGGAGGGCAAGCGCTGCGCCGACATCGGGGCCTCCACCGGGGGCTTTTCCGACTGTATGCTCCAGAACGGGGCGGCCAAAGTCTACGCGGTGGACACGGGCTACGGCAAGCTGGACTGGAAGATCCGCAGCGACCCCCGGGTGGTGGCCCTGGAGCGGACCAACGCCCGCTACCTGACCCGGGAGCAGATCCCGGAGGAATTGGACTTTGCGTCGGTGGACGTGTCCTTTATCTCCCTGCGCCTCATTCTGCCCGCCCTGCGGGGCGTGATGCGGGAGGGGGGCGAGGCCGTGTGCCTGGTGAAGCCCCAGTTTGAGGCGGGCCGGGAGAAGGTGGGGAAGCGGGGCGTCGTCCGGGACCCCAAGGTGCATCTGGAGGTGCTGGAGCACTTTCAGGAGCACGCGTCCTCCTCTGGATTTGCTGTAAAGGACATGACCTTTTCACCGATTAAAGGCCCGGAGGGCAACGTCGAGTACCTGGGATATTTGGCGGCGGGCGCGGGCGCGCCCTGGGACGGGGATCTGAAGGCCCTGGTGGCCGAGTCCCACGGCGTATTGGAGGCGAGCGGCATATGAAAATCGTACTTAGTCCCAACCCGTACCGGGACAAGGGGCTGCGGGCGGCCCAGAGCGCGGCCAAGATCCTGAAAAACGCCGGGGTGGAGACCAGTATGTGCCTGCCCTTCTCGGTGGAGGGGACCAACATCGAGTTCCCAAAGCATATCGAGCTCAAGGACACCCGGGAGGAGCTGAAAAACGCCGACATGCTCATCTGCTTCGGCGGGGACGGCACCATCCTCCACGCCGCCAAGGACGCCAACGAGTTCCGGCTCCCCATCCTGGGGGTGAACCTGGGCAGCGTGGGCTTCATGGCCGAGCTGGAGCAGGGCGAGCTGTCCCTGCTGTCCAAGCTGGCGGCGGGGAAGTACAGCGTGGAGGAGCGCATGATGCTGGACGTGACCGCACGCCGGGACGGGAAGGTGGTTTTCTCCGATCTGGCCCTGAACGACGCGGTGGTCACCAAGGGGGCCGTGGCCCGGGTGGTGGATCTGGAGGTTTTCAGCGACAAGGTGCCCATCACCGACTTCGCCGGGGACGGCGTGGTGGTCAGCACGCCCACCGGCTCCACCGCCTACTCCATGTCGGCGGGCGGGCCGCTGGTGGAGCCCACGGCGGAGAATATCATCGTCACCCCCATCTGCCCCCACTCAGTGAACGCCCGCTCCTTTGTGCTGGGCGCGGGCCGGATGGTGAGCGTGAAGCTGGGGCGGCTGAGCAAAAAGGCGGCCTACCTGTCCTCCGACGGGGGGAAGGCCTTCAAGCTCTGCGGGGGCGACGTGCTGGAGATCCGCAGATCGCAGTCCGTGACCCGGCTGGTGCGGCTGACCGGGCGGAGCTTCTACGAGGTCATGAGTCAAAAACTGGGGAGGATGTGAAGCCATGAAGGCGCGACGGCAGCAGGAGATTCTGAATATCATCGAGGAACACGACGTGGAGACCCAGGACCAGCTACTGGCCGAGCTCAAGGCCAGGGGGATGCAGTCCACCCAGGCCACCATCTCCCGGGACATCAAGGAGCTGCATCTGATCAAGGAGCTCACCGGGTACGGCACCTATAAATACGTGGTGTCCGAGCGCAAGATGTCCATGAACTTCGCCGGGCGGCTGCGCACCATCTTCAAGGAGGGGGTCACCTCCTTCGACGTGGCGCAGAACATCGTGGTGCTCAAGACCATGCCGGGTCTGGCCTCGGCGGCGGCCGCCGCCATCGACGGCATGGAGATCGACGATCTGGTGGGCAGCCTGGCCGGGGACGACACCGTCATCCTCATTATGCGCACCAATGAGTCCGCGGTGGAGTTCTGCAACGAAATTCATAAAATGTTGAAGTAATCGGCGCGAAATGGGGGGATCGGGGTGCTTTCTCTGCTCCACATCGAAAATATCGCGGTGATTGAGTCGGCGGACATCCAGTTCGACGGCGGGTTTAACGTGCTCACCGGCGAGACCGGCGCGGGCAAAAGTATCGTCATCGACGCCATCGGCGCGGTGATGGGGGAGCGGACCAGCCGGGACCTGATCCGCACCGGGGCCACCGCCGCCCGGGTGGAGGCGGTCTTTACCGGCCTGCCCGGCCTGCCCTGGTTTGAGGAGAACGGCATGGGGCCCGACGGGGAGGGCAACCTGCTTTTGCAGCGGGAGATCCAGCCCGACGGCAAGAACATCTGCCGCCTGAACGGGCGGCTCATTACCGTGTCCCAGCTCCGGGAGCTGGGGCGGCAGCTCTTAAATATCCACGGCCAGCACGACGGGCAGCAGCTCCTGGACGAGCGCTGCCACCTGGCCTACCTGGACAGCTTCGGGGCCACGGAGCCCCTCCAGGCGCAGTTCCGTGCCGCCTTCGGCGTGCTGTCCGGCCTGCGGCGGGAGATCGCCTCCCTCCAGATGGACGACGCGGAGAAGTCCCGCCGCATCGACAGCCTGAACTACCAGATCCGCGAGCTGGAGCGGGCCAATCTCCAGCCCGGTGAGGACGAGGCACTCACTGAGCGGCGCAATCTGCTGCGCAACGCGGGAAAGCTCATCGAGGCGGTGGAGGGGGCCCACCTGGCCCTGTCCGGGGACGACGACAGCGCGGGCGCGGCGGCGCTGTTGGCGGCGGCGGAACAGAGCCTGGGCGCCGCCGCGGGCATGAGCGCGGACGCCGCCGCGCTGCTGGAGAAGCTGGCCGAGGTGCGCTGCGCCGCCGACGACGTGGCCGAGCAGGTGCGGGATCTGCGGGGGCAGTTTGACTTCGAGCCCGGCGAGCTGGACGAGATCGAGGCCCGGCTGGACCTCATTTACCGTCTGCGTAAAAAATACGGCGACACGGTGGAGGAGATGCTCTCCTACCTGGAACGCTGCCGGGGGGAGCTGGACGAGATCCAGTACTCCAGCGACACCATCGCCCGCCTGGAGAAAAAGCAGGCCCAGGCCCTGCGGGAGGCCAAGGGGAAAGCGGAAGCCCTTTCCACCGCCCGCCGGAAGGCGGGGGAGGCCCTCCAGGCCCGCATCCAGCGGGAGCTGGAGCAGCTGGACATGCCCAAGGTGCAGTTCCGGGCCGAGTTCAGCCCCAAGGGCGGGGAGCCGGGGATGGACGAGACCGGCCTGGACGAGGTGCAGTTCCTCATGTCGGCCAACGTGGGGGAGGCCCTCAAGCCCATCCAGAAGATAGCCTCCGGGGGCGAGCTGGCCCGGATTATGCTGGCGCTGAAAAACGTGCTGGCGGAGAACGACCAGGTGACCACCCTCATTTTTGACGAGGTGGACACCGGCGTGTCCGGCCGCGCGGCCCAAAAGGTGGCCGAGAAGATGGCCGACGTGGCCCTGCGCAAGCAGGTGCTCTGCGTCACCCACCTGCCCCAGATCGCCGCTATGGCGGACACCCACTTTGCCGTGGAGAAAGGCGAGAGCAAGGGAAGGACCTTTACAGCGGTGGAGCGGCTGGACCGCACCCGCCGCCGGGAGGAGCTGGCCCGGCTTACCGGCGGGGAGCGTCCCACGCCCGCCATGCTGGAGGGGGCGGGGGAGCTGCTGGACGCGGCGGCGGCCTACAAACGGAAAAAAGAATCCGGTTGACAAACAAAACCGGGCATACTATAATGCAAGCAATACCGTGATCGCGATGAAGGGAACCAGTAGCGTGTGCAGGCCCTGCGCAGAGAGCCCCCGTTTGGTGCGAGGGGGAGAGGACGCTCACGTGAATACATCCCGGAGCAGCCGCCTGAACCGCCGCTTGGCGCAGTAGGGCCGTGTCGGGGGCGCCCGTTACAGCGCGGGGGCGTGTTGGCGCCCGTGAGACCCCGTCCGCGAGGGCGGGGGAAACCAGAGGTGGTACCGCGTTTACGACGCCCTCTGTCCGCAGGGACAGGGGGCGTTTTTTCATCTAAAAAGGAGAAATGCATATGGAGGTCTTTGCAAAGCCCGCGGTCGGTGCAATCATTGAAAAAGAGGAGCAGGGCGTTGCCTATATCCTGTTGCAGCGCAGACAGAAGGCCGGCGGCGGCGAGACCAACGGCCTGTTCGAGGTGGTCGGCGGAAAAATTCGGGAATATGAGAATATATTTGATGCGCTGCGGCGGGAAGTATGGGAGGAGACCGGGCTTACGGTTACAGAGATCAGCGGAGAGGAGCGCGCTGAGCGCGTCAGTGTGGGGGGTGCCACCGTAATAAGCTGCGAGCCCTTCTGCGTGACGCAGAACCTCAGCGGGATCTATTCTCTGATTATCAATACCTTCCTCTGCCGTGCACAGGGCACGCCGGTTCATTCGACCAACGAGACGCAGGACATCCATTGGGCCCGGCTGGACGCCGTGCGGGAGCTTGTGGAGCAGCACCCGGAGAAGCTGTTCCCAATGGATGTCATCGCACTGAAAAAATACTTGGACTATAAAAAAAGAGATAAGGAGACGGAAAAATGACTGTATTTGACGAACTCAAGGCCCGCGGCCTCATTGCCCAGCTCACCGACGAGGAGGAGATCAAGGAGCTGATCAACGCCGGGAAGGCCACCTTCTACATCGGCTTCGACCCCACGGCGGACTCCCTGCACGTGGGCCACTTTATGGCGCTGTGCCTGATGAAGCGCCTGCAGATGGCGGGCAACCGGCCCATCGCCCTGATCGGCGGCGGCACGGGCATGGTGGGCGACCCCTCCGGCCGCTCCGACATGCGCTCCATGATGACGGTGGAAACCATCCGGCACAACTGCGACTGCTTCAAAAAGCAGATGGAGAAGTTCATCGACTTCTCCGAGGGCAAGGCCCTGATGCTCAACAACGCCGACTGGCTGCTGGGGCTGAACTACGTGGAGCTGCTGCGGGAGGTGGGCTCCTGCTTCTCGGTGAACAACATGCTGCGCGCCGAGTGCTACAAGCAGCGCATGGAGAAGGGGCTCTCCTTCCTGGAGTTCAACTACATGATCATGCAGTCCTACGACTTCTACCACATGTTCCAGAGCGTGGGCTGCAACATGCAGTGCGGCGGCGACGACCAGTGGTCCAACATGCTGGGCGGCACGGAGCTTATCCGGCGCAAGCTGGGCAAGAACGCCTACGCTATGACCATCACCCTGCTGCTCACCAGCGAGGGCAAGAAGATGGGCAAGACCCAGTCGGGCGCGGTGTGGCTGGATCCGGAAAAGACCAGCCCCTACGAGTTCTACCAGTACTGGCGCAACATCGGCGACGCGGACGTGCTCAAGTGCCTGCGTATGCTCACCTTCCTGCCCCTGGAGCAGATTGACGAGATGGACAAGTGGGAGGGATCCCAGCTCAACCGGGCCAAGGAGATCCTGGCCTTTGAGCTGACCAAGCTGATCCACGACGAGGAGAAGGCCCAGAAGGCCCAGGACGCGGCCCGCGCCCTCTTCGCCACCGGCGGCGACATGGCCAACATGCCCTCCACCACCCTGGCGGCGGAGGATCTGGCCGGCGGGAGCATCACCATCCTGGACCTGCTGGTCAAGTGCGGCGTGGCCCCCTCCAAGGCGGAGGCCCGGCGGCTGGTGCAGCAGGGCGGGGTGGAGGTCAACGGCGTGAAGGTGGATTCCTTCGGCGCCGCCTACACCGCGGACGACCTGTCCGGCGACGGCCTGCTCATCAAGAAGGGCAAGAAGGTCTTCCACAGGGCCATTCTGGCATAACGGCACGGCGCCCGGGAGCTCCCCGGGCGCCGCTTCATAAAGATTTAAAGGTTTCATAAGAAGATAGGGTTAGACAAGGCTATGCAGCCGTGTTACAATCAATCCAGAGTGATAATCGGAAGGGGACGCGGCGTTGAACGACAAGCGGAAGTGGTATATGCTGGGGCCGAGGGCCTTATCCAACCTGATCGTAGTCCTGATAGCAATTCTGTTCTACCTGGGCATCTCAAATTTTGATATTGTGCGGCAGAAGGTGGGCGTGGTACTCGGCGTCATCTCCCCCTTTATCGTGGGCTTCACCATCGCCTACCTGCTCAACACGCCCACCAAGTTTTTTGAGCGCAGGGTTTACGGGAAGCTGAAGCACGCCCGCACCCTGTCCATCCTCACGGTGTACCTGCTGGCCGTGGCGGTGCTGGCGGTGCTGCTCAACCTGATCCTGCCCCAGGTGGGGGACAGCATCGTGGAGCTGGTCAACAAGATGCCGGCCTATATGGATGGGCTCAACGGGCTGGTGCAGGATCTGGTGGTCCGCTTCCACCTGGAGGGAGAGGGGATTACCGACCTGGTGGTCTCCTATCAGGACATCATGCGGCGGCTCAACACGGCCGCCGCCACGGCCCTGCCCCAGATTCTGAATATCGGCATGGCGGTGGGCAGCGGCCTGGTAAACGGCCTGGTCTCCGCCATCACCGCCCTTATCGCCTCCATCTATATGCTGGCGGGGAAGGGGCGGCTGGTCCCCCAGGTCAAGAAGCTGATCTATGCCGTGATCCCCACCAGGCAGGCCGACTGGTTTTTGAACGTGTGCAGCCACGCCAACGACGTGTTCGTGGGCTTCATCAACGGCAAGCTCATCGACAGCGCCATTATCGGCGTGCTGTGCTTCGTGCTCAACCTGATTCTCCGCATCCCCTACAACATCCTCATCGCCGTGGTGATCGGGGTGACCAACATCATCCCCTTCTTCGGGCCCATCATCGGCGCGGTGCCCTGCGTGATGATCCTGATCATCGTGGATCCGTGGGCGGCCCTGCGCTTCGGCATCCTGGTCATCGCCCTCCAGCAGTTCGACGGCAATATCCTGGGCCCCAAAATCCTGGGAGACAGCACGGGGCTGTCCGCCCTGTGGGTGCTGGTGGCCATCATCGTGGGCGGCGGCCTGTTCGGCTTCCCCGGTATGCTGCTGGGGGTGCCCACCTTCGCGGTGATTTACGCCCTGGTCCGGGAGTGGACCAACCACCGGCTGGAGCGCAAGGGCATCGACGCCGGAGGGAAGCCCGTGGCCCCCGCCCCGGCGGAGGATCCGGCAAAAGAGTAAAAAAAGCGGAACGGCCATGGCCGTTCCGCTTTTTTACCAGATTAAAGTCCCGCGCACTGGGCCTCGATGTCCGCCTCGGCGGCCTTCATGGCCCGGAGGGTGCGCTCCAGCAGGTCGGGCAGCTCCCAGCCCAGCTGCTCCGCGCCCTGGGTGATGGTCTCCCGGGAGCAGCCGGCGGCGAATTTCCTGTCCTTGAACTTCTTTTTCAGGCTGGACAGCTCCATATCCTGTACGCTCCTGGACGGGCGCATGAGGGCTGCCGCCCCGATCAGGCCGGTGAGCTCGTCGGCGGCGAAGAGCACCTTCTCCATCTCGTGCTCGGGCCGGGCGTCGCCGCCGGTCATGCCCCAGCCGTGGCTGACCACGGCGTGGATTAGGGCGGGATCCAGGTTTTTCTCCTCCATGATCTCCCGCACCTTGACGCAGTGCTCGTCGGGGTAGCGCTCGAAGTCCAGATCGTGGAGCAGGCCCGCCATGGCCCAGAAATCGGCCTGATCGCCGTAGCCCAGCTCGTTGGCGTACCAGCGCATGACGGCCTCCACGGAAAAGGCGTGGCGGAGGTGGAAGGGCTCCTTGTTGTACTCTTTCAGCAGGTCCAGGGCCTGCGCGCGGGTGAAGTCCATAACGGCAGTCTCCTTTGTAGTTGTGTTGAAACAAATTGTAGCACAGCAGCGTCCAAAAGAAAAGAGCGGCCTGTACGGGAATTTTACTTGAAATAGTTCGCGGAACGTAGCATAATGGATTTACCATGAAAACAGGAGGAATTCGCAATGCAGTATAAAATCATCGGCGAGCCCATGCCGGTCGTTGTGTGCGACCTGAACGGCAACGAATCCATGATTACGGAGAAGGGCTCCATGGTGTGGATGAGCCCCAATATGGAGATGCAGACCTCCGCCGGCGGCCTGGGCAAGGCCTTTGGGCGCATGTTCTCCGGCGAGTCCATGTTCCAGAACATCTACACCGCCAAGGGCGGGGCGGGTATGATCGCCTTTGCCTCCAGCTTCCCCGGCTCCATCCGCGCGGTGGAGATCACCCCGGACAAGCCAGTGGTGGTGCAGAAGAGCGGCTTTTTGGCCTCCGAGCAGGGGGTGGAGCTGTCCGTCTTCTTCCAGAAGAAGGCGGGCGCCGGCTTCTTCGGCGGCGAGGGCTTCATCATGCAGAAGCTCTCCGGCACAGGCACGGCCTTTTTGGAGATTGACGGCTACGCGGTGGAGTACAGCCTGGGCGCGGGCGAGCGCCTGGTGGTGGACACCGGCAATCTGGCCATGGTGGACGCCACCTGCTCCATCGACGTGCAGGCGGTCAAGGGCGTGAAGAACATGCTCTTCGGCGGCGAGGGCGTCTTTAACACCGTAGTCACCGGCCCGGGCCGGGTGGTCCTCCAGACCATGCCGGTCAGCGGCGTTGCCTCCGCGCTAGCCCCCTTCTTCAACACGGGGAGCAAATAAGCAGGTTAAAACGGCCGTGCCCGGCGGGCGCGGCCGTTTTTTATGCCCTCGTGCAGGTTTAATTTGCCGCCAGTCCGCGCATGCTAAGCCAAATGAACAGGGAGGTATGCGCTATGAGCGACGAGACTACCAATACCCAGGAGACCGGCAGCGAGGACAACAACAACCCCAGCGACCGCCAGCAGCAGATTGTGGACATGGGTTCGTCCACCATCAAGACGGAGCGGGGCACCATCCATACCCTGACCATCGTGGGGCAGATCGAGGGGCACCAGATCCTGCCACCCACCGCCAAAACCACAAAATACGAGCACGTGATGCCCCTGCTGGCCGCCGTGGAGGAGAGCGACGAGGTGGACGGCCTGCTGGTGCTGCTGAACACCGTGGGCGGGGACATCGAGGCGGGGCTGGGCATCGCAGAGCTGATTGCCAGCATGTCCAAGCCCACCGTGTCCCTGGTGCTGGGGGGCGGGCACTCCATCGGCGTGCCCCTGGCCGTGTCGGCCAAGACCTCCTTTATCGCGCCCTCGGCAGCCATGACCATCCACCCGGTGCGGCTGAACGGCCTGGTCATCGGCGTGCCCCAGACCTTCAACTACTTTGAGCGCATCCAGGAGCGCATCATCCAGTTTGTCACCCGCAACAGCCAGGTGGACCGCAAGGCGTTCACCAAGATGATGCTGAAAACCGGGGAGCTGGCCGCGGACGTGGGCAGCGTCATCTACGGGGAGGAGGCGGTGAAGATCGGCCTTATCGACCGCATCGGCGGCCTGTCAGACGCGCTGG
Organism: Oscillospiraceae bacterium; assembly: GCA_022846095.1. Lineage (NCBI taxonomy): Bacteria > Bacillati > Bacillota > Clostridia > Eubacteriales > Oscillospiraceae > Oscillospiraceae bacterium. The sequence goes on from AP025583.1 coordinate 1,945,313, forward strand.
AGTGCCTGCACCAGCAGATGGACGCGGCGCGTTGACATAATTGTAGGAAAAATGATGGAAATGTTCTTCCGTGTGTGTTAATATACTCATGTATGTCTTTGCGTTCATTGACACGTACAGGAGGGAACAACCTTGAATTTGCTGATGTCGATCCTGATGGGGATTATCCAGGGCGTGGCCGAGTTCCTGCCCATCTCCAGCTCGGGCCATCTGGCCCTGTTCCAGACCTTTTTCGGCATGGAGAACGTGGAGGAGTCCCACATGTTTTTCACCGTCCTGCTCCACTTCGGCACTCTGATTTCGGTGTGCCTGGTGTATTGGAAGGACATCGTGGAGATGATCCGGGAGTTTTTCCTGGGCGTGGGCTCCCTGGCGAAGGGGAAGGGGATCGGCAACCCGCCGCCCCCGGCCCGGCGCATGGTGATGCTGATCATCGTGGCCACCCTGCCCCTTTTCGTCATGGTGTTCTTCAAGGACGCGCTGGAGGTGCTGTTTGCCAACAGCATCCTGGTCTCCTGCGCCCTGATCGTCACCGGCTTCATCCTCTTCTTCTCCGACCGGCTGGCCCGGGGCCGCAAAAACGCCCGCAGCGCCACGGTGGTGGACGCGCTGCTGGTGGGCTGCGCCCAGGCGGTGGCCATCATTCCCGGCATCTCCCGCTCCGGCGCCACCATCTCCACCGGCATGATGCGGGGCTTCGACCGCAGCTTCGCCGTGCGCTTCTCCTTCCTCATGTCCCTGCCCGCCGTGCTGGGGGCCAACGTGCTGGAGCTGTCCAAGGCCGTTAAGGCGGGCTTTGACACCTCGCTGCTGCCCGTGTACCTGACGGGCGTGGTGGTGGCCGCCGTGGTGGGCTACTTCGCCATCCGCCTGGTCAAGACCCTTGCCGACCAGGGCAAGTTCGGCAAGTTCGCCTACTACTGCTGGGGCGTGGGCCTGGGCTCCCTGATCGCCGGGATCGTCAAGCTGATTGCCCTGAAGTAGGGCGAACTTGCCGTCCGCGCCTTTTGGCGCGTACCAAGCGGTTTGGCCCGCAGGCCAAAGCCTTGCTGCCGGGGCAATTTACTTGCCCCGCGCAGATAAAAATCAGAGGGGCCCCCGCGCGGCCGCGCCGGGCGGGGAGAAGTTCGCCTACTACTGCTGGGGCGTGGGCCTGGGGTCCCTGATCGCCGGGATCGTCAAGCTGATTGCCCTGAAGTAGATATGTCCTGGTTCTCCCATCATGGGGGGCCATATGCTAAGCCAGAAACGCAATACTCCCGAAAGGACTGACCCGAATGGCCACTGCACAAAAGAAACCCGCCGGCGGGAAGCGGACGGCGTCCACCTCCCGATCCGGTTCCGTCGCCCGGACAAGCTCCGCCTCGGCCCGCAAAAAAGCCCCGCAGCCCAAGCCGGTGCGGCGGGAGGTGGGGGCGGTCGTCTGTCTGCTGCTGGCCATCTTCGCCGCCTTCGGCTACTTCGACATCCAGGCCATCTTCATCGACTTCTTCTGCGGCACGGTGAAGGGCCTTATCGGCTATGGCTTCTGGCTGCTGCCCCCCATGCTGCTGGTGGCCAGCGGCGTGCTGGCCCTCCACCGCGGCCGCCCGGTGCGGCTGCGGGTATGGTGCGCGCTGCTCACCCCCGTGCTGGTGGGCTGCTTCCTGCACCTGATCCTGGCCAAGGGGGAGTACGCCTGGAACCTGGAGCTGGTGAAGAACCTGTGGACCAGCGGCCGCGCCATGGCCAGCGGCGGCGTGCTCAGCGGGGCCGTGGCCCTGGGCTTCACCGCCGTGTTCAGTAAAATTGGATCCGGGATTATTTTCGTGCTGGTGGGGGTCATCATGGTCATGGCGGCCTTCAACGTGACCGTCGTGGATGTGGTGGACTACATAAGGAACCGCCCCCGCCCCGAGTACGAGGAGGAGGAGCTGCCTGAGCCCAAGCCCCGCGAGCGCAAGCCCGCCCCCGTCCCGGTGGAGAAGGCCCGCAAGGCGCCCCCCCAGATCGACATCCCTGTGGACGACGGCCCCCTGGTGGGCAAGGCGCCGGAGCCCGCCCAGCCCCTGCCCAAGAAGGAGCACTTCTTTAACCGTAAGCCCTCGGTGCCCACGCCCGACCAGGTGCTGGCGGGGGGTGCGGAGGCGGCGCAGGCCGCGCCCGCGGCCCCGGCGGACGTGCCGGACGAGCCCTTCGCTCCCGCGGCGCCTGTGGCGGCGCCCGCAGCGCCCGCCCCCCGGGCGGAGAAGGCCCCCGAGCCTCCGGCCCCGCCCATGCCCGAGATTGAGCGGGAGCCGGCGGTGTCCAAGGTGAGCGCCAAGGATGCCGCCATGGCCGCCCAGGAGGTAAGCCGGGACATTGAAAAGAACCTGGAGGAGGGCCACGTGGCCTACCAGTACCCGCCGGCCTCCCTGCTGCATGAGGGCTCCGGCCCTCTGGGCAGCGACGTGGCGGGGGAGCTCAAGGCCAACCAGACCCGGCTGTCCGACACCATCCGCTCCTTTGGCATCGACGCCAGCATCGCCAACGTCACCCGGGGCCCCTCAGTCACCCGGTATGAGGTGGAGCTGGACCAGGGCGTGCGGCTGAACAAGCTGACCAACCTGGCCGACGACATCGCCCTGGCCCTGGGGGCCACCGGCGTGCGCATCGCCCCTATCCCGGACAAGATCTCCATGGTGGGCATCGAGGTGCCCAACAAGCTGGTCTCGCCCGTCTTTATCCATGAGGTCATCGACTCCCAGGAGTTCCGCAACCACCCCTCCAAGGTGGCCTTCGCCGTGGGCAAGGACATCGGGGGCAACAACATCGTGGGCAACATCGCGAAGCTGCCCCACCTGCTGATCGCGGGCACCACCGGCTCGGGCAAGTCGGTGTGCACCAACTCGCTGATTATCTCCCTGCTCTACAAGGCCACCCCGGAGGAGGTCCGCCTCATCATGGTGGACCCCAAGATGGTGGAGCTGGGCATCTACAACGGCATCCCGCACCTGCTGATCCCCGTGGTCACCGACCCCAAGAAGGCCGCCGGGGCGCTGCAGTGGGCGGTCACGGAGATGATGAAGCGCTACCGCGCTTTCTCCGAGGTGGGAGTGCGGGATCTGGCCTCCTACAACGCGATGGCCGTGCGCAATGAGGACTTGACAAAGATGCCCCAGGTGGTGGTGGTCATCGACGAGCTGGCCGACCTGATGCTGGTGGCCGCCAAGGAGGTGGAGGAGTCTATCTGCCGGGTGGCACAGATGGGCCGCGCCGCGGGCATGCACCTGATTATCGCCACCCAGCGGCCCTCCGCCGACGTGATTACGGGCCTCATGAAGGCCAACATCCCGTCCCGCATCGCCTTCGCCGTGGCCTCCTCGCTGGAGTCCCGCATCATCCTGGACACCACCGGCGCGGAGAAGCTGGTGGGCCGGGGCGATATGCTCTACTTCCCCCTGGGCACCGGCAAGCCCCAGCGGGTGCAGGGCTGCCTTATCTCCGACGAGGAGGTGGCCTCGGTGGTGGAGTTCGTGAAAAAGAGCGGCTCCGCCGAGTACGACGAGGCCATCATCCACGAGATCGAGCAACACGCCGCCGAGAAGGAGAAGCAGGGCAAGGGCGTGGGCGGCTCCGCGCCCGACGCGGTGGACGACGAGTTCGACGAGCTGCTGCCCTCCGCCATCGAGGTGGTGGTGGAGACCGGGCAGGCCAGCGTCTCCATGCTCCAGCGCCGCCTGAAGCTGGGCTACTCCCGGGCCGCCCGGCTGGTGGACCAGATGGAGGAGAAGGGGGTCGTGGGGCCCTTCGAGGGCTCCAAGCCCCGCCAGCTGCTGATCACCAAGGAGCAGTGGCAGGAGATGCAGTTCAAGCAGGGCATGGTGGAGAGCGGCCCCGTCCCCGACGAGCTGGAATTCGAGGGGGACGCGGTGCCGCAGAGCCGGGACCTGCCGCCCTTCGATATGGAATGAGGTCTGTGGATGTACGAGATAAAACCCTGCCCCGAGGATCGGAAAGAGGAGATCCACGCGGGCCTGCGGGCCTATAACCGCCGCTTTTGCGCCGACGTTTCGGACCTGTCCTGCCTCGTAGAGGACGGGGAGGGGCGCTGCCTCGCCGGGTGCGACGCGTTCCGCTTCGGGGAGCTGGCGGTGGTGGACATCCTCTGGGTGGACGAGGGCTGCCGCGGCCGGGGCCTGGGCGCGCGCATCCTCACCCGTGTGGAGGAGGAGGCGACCCGCCAGGGGGCCAGGCGGCTGGAGCTGAACACCTTCGGCTTCCAGGCCCCCGGCTTTTACGAGAAGCTGGGCTACCGCCGCTTCGGCGCGGTGGACCCCGCGGTGGGGGAGTACGGCCACTACTATTACGTCAAAGAGTTTTAAACATGGCAAAGCGCCCGGCCATCGGCCGGGCGCTTTGTGTTGCAACATAGGCGGGTAACGCGCACCGTGTCATTGCGAGGAGGCCCCGCGGGGCCGACGCGGCAATCCGTTCCATCCCCGTACCGTAGGGGCCGATGCCTTCATCGGCCCGCCGCTCCAGGCCCGTAGGGGCGATTCATGAATCGCCCGTCCACCATCGCTCGCCTTATCCGCCTTAGTTCCGTCCCTAGTGCAAGTGTTTTTACACACGCTTGCACTAAAAATCAATCTGATATGCTTTCTTGAAAAGCTACGGTACCCTGCCGTTTACGGCAGGAAACCTTTTCTGCTATCAATCAGACCAGCCCCGCGTGGTGGAACAGGACGGGGGCGATACCGGGGTAGGTGAGGTTGGACGGCAGGGCGTCGAAGCAGGCGGTCCGCTCCATCTCGCTCTCGGGCAGGGGGCCCAGTGTATCGATTTCGGCCAGGAACACCATGCCGTTTGCCGCAGAAACCTCGTCCCAGGCCCGGTAGTCGAAGGCGGGGGTGATCCGGTACTCCAGCGTGCCCGACTCCTCGTAGAGCTCCCGCCTGGCCGCCTCCAGGGGCGTCTCACCCGGCTCGATGTGCCCGCCCTGGCTCTCCCAGGTGGCGCGCAGGCGGTGCTTGCTCAGCAGAATCTGTCCTTGGTACCGGGAGAGGATGACCACAAATTTGTAGGTTTTCAGGCTGTTCAGCGGGTAAATTCTGCACTGCATGCAAACTTCCTCCTAATGAGTACATGGTCCGTATCAACCGCCCCTCTCCCACCGGTGTGGGGGAGAGGGGCGGTTTTGTTAGCCATAGCACGGAAAACCACGGGCTATGCCCGTGGTTCTAAAAAGGCTATGCCTATGAGTAAGAGCAAAAAAGCCCCTTGTTTGGTAGAATAGATGTAGGTTTGCCGACCACATCAAAACCAAAGGAGGGGCATCCACGAGTGGATAGTAAAAGTTTAGCACATACGAAAGTACAGTTTACAAGGGACTACACAGGGTAATGGTCTGACGGGAGGTGTGCTACCCGTCAGATTTTCCATGTGATGTTCAAGCTGTCACTCGTGGCAGCTACGGTGGTAACCATTAAATCCACCACCCGCCGCTTGTCGTCAAAGGATACATTGTCCCATGTGTCGAGGTAGCCGGAAATCTGATTGACCTGTTCCGGGCTGATGGCTTCCACCGTCAACTCGGCTATCTGCTTCACAAGTTCCTGCTTGCGTCCGTCCAGTTCCGCTATCTTCACATTCACATAGGAGAGCAGGACATTGTTTGCGCCCGTCAGACTGTCCACCAGCTTTTCAATCTCGCTGTCCACATGGAGAAGTTCCACTTGTAGGGCGGCGATTTTCGGGTTTGCCTTTGCCACTTTCTCCCTGCCCGTCAGCGTCTTGTGCTTTTCCAGCTTCTTCACCATCTGCTGGTAAACCACCGCTTCCAGTTCGGAAGTGATGATTTTCCCACAGCCCGGACAGCTTTTATTGTCCAGCCGTTTCGTACAGCGGAGATATTGCTTGCCGGACGGATTGAAGATACTCATAAGCGCATATCCGCAGTTCCCGCACTTGATTTTTCCCGCCAGCCATGTGTGGGTGGCTTTCCGGGCGGATTGGATTTTCATGTTGTTCATCAACTTCTTGCGGCAGGCCAGCCATATATCCGCCGGGACAATGCCCTCATGGGGCGCCAGCACCAGCATTTGGTCTTTCAATCCGTTTTTCTTGCTGGGCTTCACATCCCGCCCCTGATACAGATAACAGCCGTTTGTCCCCGTAAAGTCGGCGGCGTCATTGACAATAACCGTACCCTGACTTTTGAAAAATTCGTACACATCCAAGTCCGCCTGCACATAGACGGGATTGCGTAACATCTGCGCCAGAGTAGGGCGTATCAGTTCTTTGCCGTAGAACAAAATCCCCTGTTCCGCAAAGTATCTGGTAATGTCCCCATAAGAGGTTGTGGGCTGGGCGTACATCTCAAATATCAGCCGGATATTCGCCGCTTCGTCCGGGTTCACCACCAGCTTCTTTGTGTTGATACCGTCCATTTTGATAGGCTCGGTATGAAAGCCGTAGGGGGCTTTCCCGCCCATCTTAAAGCCCCGCTGACTGCGGGAATAGTAAGCGTCCGTCACCCGCTTCTGTATCGTTTCCCGTTCAAGCTGGGCGAACACAATACAGATATTCAGCATAGCCCGCCCCATCGGGGTGGAGGTATCAAACTTTTCCGTAGAGGACACAAACTCCACATTGTACTGCTGGAACAGTTCCATCATATTGGCAAAATCCAAAATGGAACGGCTGATACGGTCAAGTTTGTAAACAATGACCTTTGCAATCAATCCCCGCTTAATATCCCGCACCAATTCTTGAAACTTTGGGCGGTCTGTGTTCTTGCCGCTGTACCCTTTGTCTGTGTATTCCTTGCAGTTCCCGCCTTTCAATTCGTATTTGCAAAACTCAATCTGGCTTTCAATGGAAATGCTGTCCTTCTTGTCTACCGATTGCCTTGCATAGATCGCGTCTATCCTGTTATTCATTTTGTCGCTCCTTTTCTTAAAAAAGAAACGGAGCCGCTGACAATTCTATTATACCGCCAGCAGCCCCGCAAATCAACGATGGCTTCGGGAAACCTTACGCCCCGGCTTCCTCTTTCTGCCGCTTATCGGCATATTTGCGGAACACCTCATAAAGCTGCTGCTCCAGTTCCCGGCGTTTGGCCGCTTCCTGCTCCGGCGTAAACACAGGGGAGAGGTTTTCCAGCGTGATTTCCTTGTCTTGAAAAGTCACGACTTCTGTTTCCTTTTTGTATCTGATATTGTTACTTATAAAATCACCTTTCCTTTCCATAATGCTGCTGTCGTTTCAGTTCCGCCAGCACTTCCGGCGGGATACGGTCAACCAGCCGCTGCATATCGTGCAATTCGCTTTCCAGCTTTGCCCGTTCCATCGTATCTTTCATCTTGCCTTTTTCACTGGCCTTTGCCCTTGCTTCCAGCTTTTCATTTTCCGCTAACAGGTCTTTAATCGTGACCTTGTATTTTTTCAGTTGCCCGGAGAAATTCTCCATCTGCGGGAACCACTTTTTCAGCATGGAGAGGGCTTCCTCTTTTTTCTTTCCGGCATTCAGCGGGTTAATGCCGTCAAAGGCGGCTTCAATGGCTCTGGCCTGTTTGGAGAGGGAAACCGCCTGTTTGAAAAGCCGGGTGGGGATATGCTTCCGGCCTGTCTTGCTGGCACTTTCCCCACGCTCCAAGTCAGGATATTTCTCCACCATATAGGAGTGAAAGTCGTCCTGCCACTTCGTCAGGTTTGCCCGGTTGCCGATAATCTCCTTTGCACACAGGCGGTTGTCCTTTGTCAGCGGCACAAAGGTCAAATGCAGGTGGGGTGTTTTCTCGTCCATGTGTACCACCGCCGACACGATATTTTCCTGGGCTACCCGTCCAATGAGGAAGTCCGCCGCCCGCCGGAAGAACGCCTGTATCTCCTTTGGGGATTTCCCCTTGAAAAACTCCGGGCTGGCGGTTATCAGCGTATCGACGAACCGCGTGCTGTCTTTCCTCGTCCGGCATCCGGCCTGCTCGATACGGCTCTGAATGAAGTGGTAATAGCGTCCCTCCGGCTTGACGATATGGAAGTTGTATTTACTCCGGCTTGTGTCAATGTCGGGATTGCTGGCATATTGTTCTTTCTGTCTTTCGTGATGGGCTTCCAGCGGCCTTGCCGGGTTGCCCTTGTGCTTTTCAAACCGCAAAATTGCGTGTTGTGCCATTCTGCTCCTTTCCCCATTCCTTTCCTATCCGGGGTTTTCCACAGGGAAAATCCCGCCGGAATTATCTCTGATACGATAGGAATGGAATTGATATAAATAAATCATTTTAATCTTTGTATTTCTATATACCGTCCGGTTTTCGTACTTCTCAAGGGCGGTTTCCGTACTTTATGGGTACAGTTTTCAGCCCTCCGGCGTACCAGAACGGGATTTCTTGAAGTCGGTGTTTGGAACCGCTTCGTAGGATTTTGGGAAAATACGGTTGGGTTTTCCACAGCCCTGCTTCTGGATTTCCACCAGTCCGGCGTATTGCAGTTCCCGCAGGGTGTTCACCGCTTTCTGCCGCCCGCAGTGGAGCAGGTCAACCACTTCACAGATAGGGTAATACAGGAAAATCCGTCCGCAGTCATCCGCCCACCCATTCTTGCGGGATAACTCTGTCCGGCGCAGGATAAAGGCGTACAGAACCTTTGCATCGTTGGACAGGGGATTGAATATGGGGGCTTCAAAGAGTAAATTCGGGAGCCGGGTGAAGCTGAACGCCTTTTCCGGCTGATGGATATAGATGGTATTTGTCATAGTTCGTTTTGTGGACGGATAGAAGCCCGTTTTCCGGGGCGGGCGATACTTTATACCACCTGCCCCGGTTTGGGGCTTGCAAAGCCTGATAAATCAAGGCTTTTTTCGCTCCTAACTGTCCACAGCAGACCTCCTTTTCCGTTCACTTTCGGTTTTCTGCCGCCTGTGAATTCTGGCGGCACAGCCGGAGCAGTATTTTGCCCGGTTAGATTTGGGGACGAACACGCCACCGCAGACCGCACAGCGTTTCAAGTCCTTATCACGGAAAATCTCCGCTTCCAGCGTTCCGTCCAGCGGCAAGACCGCCCAGCGAAACCACTTACAGCAGACCGAGAAAGAAATTGTCTGCGGGCAGGTGCAGGTGTCCCCATCGTCAAGGACAATGCAGTTGCCGTCCTCACAGCAACAGCACTCCCGGCGTATCAAGCTGGCCGCCTGTTTCCTCTGCGCCGGTGTCATGCAGTAAAGGGAACCGTCCGGCCTGCGTTCCAGCGGCGGCAAGTCTTTATATGGGTTATCTCTCATGCGTTCCCTCCATTTTGCTTTCCGTTGCCGTTCTTCCCGAAAAGGCTTCCTGCCCCATTCCTGCGGCGTGTTCCGGCGTTGGCACGCTCCCCGCAACTTCGGGACATTTTGTCCCGAAGTCCGGCTCCTTGCGGTGCTTCCCCAGCCGAGGTATTCCTTTTCAGCCGGTCATTCTGTTTTCAAGGTGCTGTCCATCGATGAACTACCCTAAGTCTACACGAAAAAAATGCAATTCCCGGAATTTTGCGAGAATTGCATTTTGATGAAGTTTGCACTTTGGAAATTGCATTTTTGCAATCATTCTGTATAATGGAAGTATGCGGAGGAGGTGCGTATCTATGGCTTTACCCGGAACACCCGGACAGCGGATTTCCGATTTATGCAACGGGAACCACATCACACAAAAGGAACTTGCGGAGAAAATAGGCGTTTCCGCTTCCCAGTTGAGCCGCATTGTCAGCGGCGAAACGAGAACGGTCAGCAGTGATATTCTTATAGGTGTGGCAAAGGAATTTAAGGTATCGACAGACTACATACTGGGCTTGTCCACCGTGAGCGTCCGTAAAAGCTACGATATTTCTGAATTAGGCTTGTCAGAGGGAGCCGTGAGGGGGCTTGTGACGGGTGCTGTTGATGCGCAAATCCTTAACCGCCTGTTGGAACACAGGAATTTTCCCAAGCTGATAGATTTGATACGGATTTATTTTCAGGACACGGCGGCAAAGGGGATAATGGCACGAAACCAGCTTATCGAGATAGCAACGGCTTCCCTGTCCGACCTGATGAAAGAACACCCGGAACACCGGGTGGAAGCAAAGCAGGATTTACAGCTTTTGAACGCCCAGAAGATGGGGGAACATGAAGCGGAGATTGAAAAAATCAAAAATGTGTTCCTTGCTATCCTGCGGGACATTAAGAAAGACATTGACAACGGAGAACAGCCGGGGGAAGCTGTGAACGCTGCCATGTTCCAAGCCATGCGGGACGCACTGGCGGAGCAGAAACAAAACCCGCTTTCCATTGAGGATGTTACGGCGATGGTTGCAGGACAGATCGGACAGCTTGCGCCGATAGACAACGAAACTGCCGACCTGTTCCAGCAGTTAGCGAAGAAGATGATTGAGCAGGTGGGAAAGTAATCATAAAGAGTAAAGAGAAAAAAGGAAATAAAATTCTCGTTGTCCGCAAAAAGAAAGTGTGATATAATGTGGTTAGCTAAAGCTAACTATGAAGGGAGCATTGTGTATGTCTTTTTTTCAAAATACTTGTAAGCCCAAAGGGATTGGCGGCAAAATTATGGTTAATATGATGAATACCGGACATTCATCTATGGCTGAATGGGGATTTACGCATATAGAAATTAGAAATAATTACATATGTCTGGATATTGGGTGTGGCGGTGGAGCAAATGTAAAAAAGCTATTGGCAAAAACTCCATACGGCAAAGTGACTGGTATTGATTATTCAGAAATTAGTGTAATAAAATCCCAAAAAATCAATAAGGCAGAAATAGAAAATAAGCGTTGCGAAATCTTGCAAGGTAATGTAATGAAACTTCCTTTCGGAAATGAAACTTTTGATATAATTACTGCGTTTGAAACAATATATTTTTGGCCTGATATTAATGAGGCATTTAAGCAAGTATATCGAGTTTTGAAAGGCAGCGGAACTTTTATGATTTGCAACGAATCAAATGGCGAAAATTCCAAAGAAGAAAAGTGGACTAAGATTATACAAGGAATGAAAATATACAATTCTGAACAAGTCAAAAAATCTTTAGAGGGTGCTGGTTTTACAGACATAAAAATACACAAAAATGAAAAAGGCTGGCTCTGCGTAGTTTGTAAAAAAGATAAGATGTAAATTAACTATTGTTTTCTCAATAGCAAAGACAGCCGGGCCAGTCAACGGTCAAGATGAACGACGCATTTCATGCGCCGCCGTTGACAGTCCCGCCTGTCTTTGCTGATGGGCAATCAAGGCGGGAAAGCCCTAAAATGGCTTCCCGCCCATTTCAATTTTGAAAAAAGAAACGCTCCAAAATCAGAAAGAGGGCGGCCAAGCACTTCGGAGGATTGCCCGCTGTCCTTCTACTTTTCTGGGAATGTGGCCACACTTCGAGACTCTTTGTCCACAAGTCGGAGCGTAGGACGAGGGACGGGGGCTTTCATATACGCCCTGTCTGCTGATGAAACCAGACCTGCGCTTGCGGCTCCACGCCATGCAAGCACAGCCCTGTTTTCCTACCGCTTCAAATGCCCTTGCCCTCCCCGGCGGCAACGGCATTTTCACGGCAACGCCGACAGAGCGTATAACACACTACACTTTGCTTCGCAAAGTCGTGTGCCAAGGGGCAAGCCCCTTTGGAAACCCCAGACAACAAAACAGGCGGTATGCTACCCTCTCCGGGAGCATACCGCCGCTTGTTGTCAGCAGCCCGTTTCACGGTCTGCGTGTAGTTCCTTATAAACTGACCAAAGTGGAATTGTAAGTACCATATTGTATTTGCACCGAAGTATCGTAGGCAGATAATATATGGGAAGATAAAGGCAGACATAGGGAGTATTTTGCGGCGGCTGTGCGAGTATAAGGGAGTAGAGATCATAGAGGCAAATGCCTGCCCGGACCACATGCATATGCTTTTAAGCATACCGCCGAAATACAGTGTATCCCAATTCGTAGGGTATTTGAAAGGGAAAAGCAGTTTAATGATATTCGACCGGCACGCCAATTTGAAGTACAAGTATGGGAATCGAGAATTCTGGTGTACCGGGTATTATGTGGATACAGTTGGACGCAACAAGAAGGCAATCCGAGAATATATCCGAAACCAGATGCAGGAGGATATTATGAAAGACCAAATATCCATGAAGGAGTTTACCGACCCGTTTACGGGTGAGCCGGTAAGGAAGGGCAAATAAAGACAGCCCCCTTTACGGGGGCTGCCTGAGAAATTGATGCGCTCGGCAAACCTATTCATGAGCCTTGAGGCTCAGCTGGCATGAAGCCCTTTTAGGGCTTGTGCAGGCCACCCGTTTTACGGGTGGTCCTGACTATGTATGGGCCGATCCGGCTCACGACGCGCGCTCCATAAACTGCGCGGGGTCCATGCCGTAGACCTGCACCACCTCGAAGAGGGGGCTGTCCAGCAGATCCCCCACGGTGACGATGCGCCCGCCGTCGGAGTCGGTGTCGAAGCCCTGGGCCATCAGGGCGTACCACACCAGATAGGCGCACTGGGCGCCGAAGCCGCCGCCGTCCGCCTCGGGGAACTTGTCCGCGCCAAAGATGCCGCTGGTCAGGTGGTAGGGGATCCCGTCCAGGTGCGAGCGGGCGAAGTCCGCCACGGCCCGCTGCTGCTCCGGCGTAATGTCCCTGACGCGCAGGTGAATGAAGGTGGAGTAGATCTGCCAGTGCCGGGCGTCCACGGTGGCGGAGTCGGTGCCCATGAGCACGGCCTCCAGGGTCAGGCCCCGGGCCGCGTCCACCACCAGCCCGGCGTGGCCGTGCCGCCAGCCCAGGGTGTGGGTGGAGAAGGAGAGCAGCACGTCGCCGTCCTCCAGCGGGGCCATGGGGAAGCCGTAGGCCAGGCTGCCCCCGCCGTCCATGGTGTGGTCCTCCCGGGTGAACAGGCCCAGGCTCTCGCAGGAGTTCTGGGGAGGGGCGAAAAAGGCGGCCTGGGTGGCGCGGATCTGGGCCTGACCCGCCTCGCCCAGCCCCAGCAGGGCGTCCACGGCGGACGCGCCCAGGCCGGTCTGGAGGAAGAGCGTGTCGTAGTCCTCCCGGGTCAGGGCGGGCTGCTCCAGCAGGGGGGAAAGGTCCACCATGGCGTAGCCGGGGGTGAAGTAGGGCCTGCAGTGGGCGAAGAGCTGGGCGGCGGCCAGAAAGGCCAGAAAGAGCGCCGCCGCCGCGACGGGGATGAGGACGAGCCGCCTGCGGCGGCGTTTTTTACGCAGTTCAGTCAAGGGTGTGCCTCCGGTATAGGACGAGTTGATAGGTTCATAGGATTATACACCAGAAACTCTAATTTGAAAACAGGGGGCTTTCGCATGGAGAGCAGAATCGCGGAGCTGCGCTATAAGGAGATCATCAACGTCAGCGATGGGTGCCGCTTCGGCTACGTGGGTGACGTGGAGGTGGATTTGGACACCGGGAAGGTCCGCTCACTGGTGGTGCCCGGCCGCCTGCGGCTGTTCGGGCTGCTGGGCAGGGAGGAGGACCGGGTGTTCCCCTGGGAGTCGGTCAAGCGCTTCGGGGAGGACATCATCCTGGTGGAGGCGGGGGAGGGCCCCGCGCGCCGCCCGCGCCGCCGGAGGGAGTAGCGCGCATTTATAGTTGCGTGTTCCCACGCTAAAGTGTTATAATAATGGCTGCTGCATAAGCCGCAATACGGCTTATGCGCGCGGCAGCGCCGCGCAAACTCTTGAAAACGGCCGTTTTCAAGCGTTTTAGCCATTATAATAATCCCCGGTTGCCTGGCAAAGGGGTCGGGTTGGACCGTGCAGTACACTTTTGCCAGAGGAGGACGACAGACATGTGCGGAATTGTGGGTTATATCGGGCGGGAAGAGGCCGCGCCCATCCTGTTGGACGGATTGTCCAGGCTGGAGTACCGGGGGTACGATTCGGCGGGCATCGCGGTCTATTCGCCCGGGGACGGACTGAAGGTGCTCAAGGCCAAGGGCCGCCTCCAGGTGCTCTCGGACATCGTGGAGGGCGGCAAGACCGTCCGGGGCTGCGCCGGTCTGGGGCACACCCGCTGGGCCACCCACGGCAGGCCCTCGGACGTGAACTCCCACCCCCACGTCAGCGAGGACGGCCGCTTCGCGGTGGTCCACAACGGCATCATTGAAAACTACGTGGAGATCCGGGAATTTTTGCAGGAGGAGGGGATCCGCTTCGCCTCGGAGACCGACACCGAGGTGGTGGCCCAGCTCCTGGAGTACTTCTACGACGGGAACCTGCTGGACACGGTGGTCAAGGTGCTGGCGCGCATCGAGGGGGCCTACGCCCTGGGCATCATCTGCGCCGACTGCCCGGACCGGCTCATCGCCGCCCGGAAGGACAGCCCGCTGATCCTGGGCGTGGGGGAGGGCTTCCGCCTTCTGGCCTCCGACGTGACGGCGGTCATCAAGTACACCCGTGAGGTCTGCTACCTGGATGACGGGGAGATCGCCGAGCTCACCGCCGACGACATGTGGGTGTACGACAGCTACCTGCGCCCGGTGGAGAAGGAGCTCCACCACGTGGATTGGGAGATCTCGGCCGCCGAGAAGGGCGGCTACGAGCACTTCATGATCAAGGAGATTATGGAGCAGCCCAAGGCCTTCCGGGACACCGTCTTTCCCCGTATCCAGCAGGGGCGCGTGGTGCTGGACGAGCTGGACATACCGGCGCAGTATCTGCGCGGGCTGGATAAGCTATACGTCATCGCCTGCGGCTCCTCCTACCACGTGGGCGTGGCCGCCAAGTACACCCTGGAAAAGCTGCTGCGCAAGCCGGTGGAGGTGACGCTGGCCTCCGAGTTCCGCTACTGCGACCCCATCGTGACGGACAGGACCCTGGCGCTGGTCATCAGCCAGTCGGGGGAGACCATCGACACCCTGGCCGCCCTGCGGGAGGCCCGCGCGCTGGGGGCGCGGGTCCTGTCCATCGTGAACGTGGTGGGCTCCACCATCGCCCGGGAGAGCGACGACGTGCTCTACACCTGGGCCGGGCCGGAGATCGCCGTGGCCACCACCAAGGCCTACTCCACCCAGCTGGCCCTGGTCTACCTGATCGGGCTCTATTTTGCGGATTTGATGGGCAGCATCCAGCCGGCGGAGTACGGGGCAATCGTCTCCGAGCTGCTGCTGATCCCCTCCAAGCTGGAGGCCATCCTGGACAACCGCGCGGACATCCAGTACTGCGCCTCCATCTACTTCAACCACCCCTCCATCTTTTTCATCGGGCGCAACACCGACTACGCCGTGGGGCTGGAGGGCTCCCTCAAGCTCAAGGAGATCTCCTACATCCACTCGGAGGCCTACGCCGCCGGGGAGCTCAAGCACGGCACCATCTCCCTCATCGAGCCGGGCACCCTGGTGGTGGCCCTGGCCAGCTGCGCGAAGCTCTACGAAAAGACCATGAGCAACGTGGTGGAGGTCAAGAGCCGGGGGGCCGACGTGCTGGGCCTGACCACCGGGGGCCGGGCGGACGAGATGCGCAAGAGCGTGGACCACGTCATCGCCGTGCCCGACGCCCACCCCATGCTGCTGCCCTCCCTGGACGTGGTGCCCATGCAGCTGTTCGCCTACTACGTGGCGCTGATGCGGGGCTGCGACATCGACAAGCCCCGGAACCTGGCCAAATCGGTAACGGTGGAATAACAAAGGAGAAAGACCTTGAAGAAGTGCTTAACGCTGCTGCTGTCCGCCGCGCTGATCCTGGGCCTGCTGCCGGGGTGCGGCCCCGCCGCCGCCCAGCCCTCCGGAGCGCCGTCGGGGGAGGAGGTCGTGGTCAACTGCGGCCTGTCCAATCCGTGGGACTCCCTGATGCCCTACAACTCCCCCTCAGGGAGCAATTACTCCCGCATCATCTACGACAAGATCTACGACCGCCTGGCCTATGTCCACGCCGACGGCACGCTGAGTCCCCGGGCGGCCGTGAGCTGGGAGAGCGCCGACGACGGCATGGCGGTGTTGTTCCACCTGGACCGGAAGGCGGCGTTCCACGACGGCACGCCCGTGACGGCCCGGCACTGGGCGGACACCATCGCCTTGATGACCGACCCCGACTGTCCCACACTGGGCCGCTCCGCCTTCGCGGTGCTGGCCGGGACGGACGGCGACGGCAACGCCCGCCGGGGCCGCGCGCTGGGGGCGGAGGCGGTGGACGACTACACCCTCAAGCTCACCTTCAAGGCGCCCACCACGCCGGAGGACTTTTTGCTGGACAGGAACCGGGAGTACTACGTCCTGCCCACCCATCTGCTGGAGGGGGTGGCGCCGGAGGACGTGATGGCCCAGGCGCTGTGGTACCGCCCCGTCGGCTCGGGGCCGTGCAAATTCTCCTATGAGGTGGCGGGCAGCCAGCTGGTGCTGGAGGCCAACAGGGACTACCAGCTGGGCGCGCCGGGGTTCGACAAGCTGTCCATCACGGTGATGGACAAGTCCAACCTCCTCACCGCCCTGATCGCCGGGGATCTGGACTACTACGCCTTCGGCGGCAGCGTGTCCGCCGAGGACTCCAAGGCGGCGCAGGCCGCCGGGCTGACCGTGCTCAAGGGCACGGTGCCCACCACTTTTTTTGAGCTCATGCTCAACGGGCAGAGCATCCCCGACGCCCGGGTGCGCCGGGCGATCGAGGCCGCGCTGGACAAGGCGCTTTTGTGCGAGCAGTCCGCCCCCGGCCTGGCCGTGCCCACCGACACCAGCGTGCTCCCGGGCAGCCCGTCCTACCCCTACGGGGCGGACGCGGCCGCCCGCCCCCGGGACCTGGAGGGGGCGAAGGCGCTTTTGTCCGAGGCGGGCTATGCCGGCACCACCTACAAGCTGGCCTGCACCTCCAACCGCGCGGGACTGGCCGCCCTCATTCAGCAGAACCTGAACGAGGCGGGCATCAGCACCGCCATCGAGACGGTGGACTCGGCCACCCTCTTCTCCGGCATGGTGGACGGCACCTACGACATGGCCATCGCCAGCCACACCCCCAGCGCCCTGCCCCTGTGGTTTGTGGACAGCCGCTTTACGCGCAACAACAACATCTTCCACGTGGGGGATCTGTCCGCCTACGAATCCGAGATCGCCGCCGTCAAGGAGGAGGCCGACCCGGCCGCCCGCCGGGCGCTGGTGGCGGCGCTGGACGCCCACCTGATGGAGGAGCGCCCCTTCATCCCGCTGTGGTTCTCCACGGCGCTCCACGTCCAGTCCCCCACGGTGGAGGGCATCGACTACGCCTCCTCCAGCTTCTCCAACGAGAACGTCTGGGCGTGGAAAAAATAAGGTTTGACCCTTCCGGCGCTGCGCGCCGCCTCCCTCGCAGGGGAGGCGAATGATAAAATACCTCCGTAGGGCCCGGGCAGACCGGGCCTGTGCCCCCGGCAGGGGGCCGGAAGTGCAGGAGGAAACATGCACATGGCCCGTTATATCCGCAGGCGGCTTCTGACCGCGATTCCCGTGTTCTTCGGCATCACCTTCCTGGTGTTCCTGTTTTTAAATCTGACCCCCGCCTCCATCACCGACCTGATGGGGGAGGGGAGTACTGCCAGCGCCGCCGAAAAGGCGGCGCTGTCGGCCTATCTCGGGCTGGACAAGCCCTTTCCCGTACGTTACCTGGCTTGGCTGGGCGCGCTGCTGCGGGGGGATCTGGGCACCTCCTTCGCCATGGGCCGCCCGGTGGCCGCCCTGGTGGGGCAGCGCATCGTCCCATCCCTGATCCTGACGGGCACGGGGGTGCTGCTGGCGGTGGCGCTGGCCCTGCCCCTGGGGGCGCTGGCCGCGTGGCGGCCCCGCTCCAACTGGGACGCCCTGGCCTCCGCCCTGGCCATGGTCAGCTTCGGGGTGCCCGGCTTTTTCCTGAGCCTGGTGTTCATCTTCCTGTTCGCCGTGGCCCTGGGGGCGCTGCCCGCCGCGGGCATGTACACCGTGGGGGGCGCGGGCGGCCTGCCCGATCTGCTGCGCCACCTGGTGCTCCCGGCCTCGGTGGTCTGCGTGAGCAGTCTGGGGGAGCTGGTGAAGCAGACCCGCAGCGCCTGCCTGGAGACCATGGGGGAGGACTATATCACCACCGCCCGGGCCAAGGGCCTGAAAGGGGGCGCGGTGCTGGTGCGGCACGTGCTGCGGGGGTCTCTGATCCCCATCTGCACCACGATTTTCTCCCATATCCCCCACATCATCGGCGGTTCGGTGGTGGTGGAGCGGGTGTTCGGCTGGCCGGGTATGGGCAGCCTCATGTTCTCCGCCATCGCCAGCCGGGACTACCCGGTGGTGATGGGGGTCAGCGTGGTCATCGCCCTGGCCGTGCTGTGCACCAACCTGCTGCTGGATATGCTCTACGGCCTGGTGGACCCCCGGGTGCGCTTCGGGGAGGCCCGCGGTTGAGCGGGCGGGGGGCCTGGTCCCGCTTCCGCCGGGACCGCCGGGCCGCGGCGGGGGCGTGCTTCCTGGCCGCGGAGCTGCTGCTGGTGCTGCTGCTGCCGCCCCTGCTGGGGCTGGATCCCAACCTGACCGACCGGGCGGCGGGCTTCTGGGCCCCGCCGTCGGCGGCGCACTGGCTGGGCACCGACGACGTGGGACGGGACGTGTTCGCCCGCCTGCTGTCCGGGGGGCGGGTGTCCCTGCTGGTGGGCTTCGCATCGGCGGCCATCAGCGTGGCGGTGGGGGTGCCCCTGGGCCTGCTGGCGGGCTACCGCCGGGGGAGGTGGGAGTTCTGGATTATGCGCTGCGCCGACGTGTTCCAGTCCTTCCCCAGCATCGTGCTGGTGCTGTGCATGGTGGCCCTGGTGGGGGCCTCGGTGTGGAATATCATCCTGGTGCTGGGCCTGCTGGGCTGGACGGGCATCGCCCGGCTGGTCTACGGCAACACCCTCTCCGTGCGGGAGCAGGAGTACGTGGTGGCCGTCCGGGCCCTGGGGGGGAGCACGGCCACCATCCTGCGGCGCAACGTGCTGCCCAACGCGGCCGCCCCGGTGTGGTGCGCCATCCCCCTGCGGGTGGGGCGGGCGATCCTGTCCGAGTCCAGCCTCAGCTTTCTGGGGGTGGGCATCCGGGCGCCCCAGGCCTCCTGGGGAAACCTGATCCAGTACGCCTCCGGCCTCACCGTGCTCACCGCCCGGCCCTGGGTGTGGCTGCCGCCGGGCGTGTGCATCATCCTGACGGTCTTTGCCCTCCAATTTGTGGGGGACGGCCTGCGGGACGCCTTCGACCCCAAGTATACCCGGCTGAAATTGTAACCTTTTCTTTACAGTTCAGGAGATACGCCCGGGTTGTGCGCTTCCATTTTTTATGCTATACTAAAAAAGAATAAGAATAGCATACGAAAAAGTGAGGTGCATGGATGCGTAAAAAACTGAAGGAAAAAATTGCCGAGGCCCTCTCCTCGGTGCTGCCCATCACGGTTATCATGCTGGTGCTCAGCTTTACGCTGGCGCCCATGCCCATCGGCACGCTGCTGCTGTTCCTGCTGGGCGCGGGCATGCTGATTGTGGGCATGGGGTTCTTCTCCCTGGGCGCGGACATCGCCATGATGCCCATGGGGGACCAGATGGGCCGTATGCTGGGCGGCGGAAAAATCAAGCTGGTGGGCGTGGTGGCCGTCTGCTTCTTCCTGGGGGCCATGGTCACCATCGCGGAGCCCGACCTCCAGGTGCTGGCCCGGCAGGTACCCGCCGTCCCCGACATGGTGATCATCCTGTCGGTGGCGCTGGGCGTGGGGCTGTTCCTGGTGGCCTCCATGCTGCGCACCCGGTTCAACGTCTCCCTCAACCGCAGCCTGATTGTCCTGTACATCCTAGTGTTTCTCCTGTCCATCTTTGTGCCCAACGCCTTTCTGGCGGTAGCCTTCGACTCGGGCGGCGTGACCACCGGCCCCATCACTGTGCCCTTCCTCATGGCCCTGGGCACCGGCCTTGCCAGCATCAAGGGCAAGGACGAGGACAATTTCGGCATGGTTGCCCTGTGCAGCGTGGGCCCCATTCTGGCGGTGATGATCCTGGGGCTGTGTTACCAGTCCACCGAGATCTCCTACACCCCTTTCGCCATCCCCACGGTGCTGGACTCCCAGGACGCGGGGCAGATCTTCCTGGAGGGTCTGCCCGCCTACCTGAAGGAGGTGGCCCTGGGCCTGCTGCCCATCATCCTGTTCTTCGCCGCCTTCCAGCTCCTGTCCATCCGGCTGAACAAGCGCTCCCTCATCAAAATCGGCGTGGGCATCCTGTACACCTACGTGGGGCTGGTGCTCTTCCTGACGGGGGCCAACGTGGGCTTCATGCCCGCGGGCTACTACCTGGGGCTCACCCTGGCCTCCATGCCCTCCTACTGGCTGCTGGTGCCCATCGGCATGGTGGTGGGCTACTTCATCGTGGCGGCGGAGCCCGCCGTCCACGTGCTCAACCGGCAGGTGGAGGAGGTCACCAGCGGCGCCATCCCCCAAAAGGCCATCGGGCTGGCACTGTCCATCGGCGTGGCGGTCTCCATCGGGCTGGCCATGCTCCGGGTGTGCCTGGGCATCCCCATCTACTACCTGCTGGTGCCCGGCTACGCCATCGCGCTGCTGCTGACCTTCTTCGTGCCCAAGATCTTTACCGCCATCGCCTTCGACTCGGGCGGCGTGGCCTCCGGCCCCATGACGGCCACCTTCCTCCTGCCCCTCACCATGGGGGCCTGCGAGGCGCTGGGCCGGGACATTCTGACCGACGCCTTCGGCGTGGTGGCCATGGTGGCCATGACCCCGCTGATCACCATCCAGCTCCTGGGACTGGCCTATCAGCGCAAGCTGAGAAAGACCAGGGACGTGACGCCTGACGAAGAGGCGGCTGTGGAGCTCCTGGACGACGTCATCGATTATACCGAGGAGGTAGACGTATAATGATGCAGCAGCATACGGCGCGCCTGAAACTGCTTGTGACCATCGTGGACCGGGGGAAGGGCTCCGAGGCGGTGGATCTCTACCGCGCCCGGCATATGTACTTCGACTACCTCTGCATGGGGCTGGGCACCGCCAACTCCAAGATCCTGGACTACTTCGGCCTGTCCGAGACGGAGAAGGACGTGGTGCTCACCCTGGTGCCGGAGCCCCTGATCCCGGAGCTGATCGGCCTGGCCGACCGGAAATTTCACCTGACCAGCCCCGGGCGGGGCATCCTGTTCACCGTGCCCCTGTCGGGGGTGAGCGGCCAGGTGTCCCAAGTGCTGTGCAAGCCGGAGCACCTGCCCGAAGGCTGGGAGGAAAAGGAGGAGAAGCGCGTGGAGAACGCAAACCGTTACGATTTGATCATCGCTATTGTGAACATGGGCGGGCTGGACACGGTAATGGACGCGGCCCGGGCGGAGGGCGCGCGGGGCGGCACGGTGCTCCACGCCCGCCGGGTGGGCTTTGAGGACCGGGAGAACCTGCTGGGCTTCGCCCTCCAGCCGGAGAAGGAGGTCGTTGCCATCCTGGCCCCCCGGGCCCAGAAGCAGGAGCTTATGAGGGCCATTAACAAAGCGGCCGGCCTCACCACCCCGGCGGCCGGTATCCTCTTTTCCCTGCCGGTGGACGACATGATGGGCCTCCAGCCACCGGTGAAGCACGAGGGGCAGGACTGAATACGCAAAAAGCCCCGGCGCGGCTGCGCCGGGGCTTTTTAGTGCAAGCCGGGCTCAGGGCGCTTGCACAAGATATGCGCCAACGGCGGAGAAGGTGGCCAACGGCGGGCGATTCGTGAATCGCCCCTACGGGTCTGGAACGGCGGGCCGATGAGGGCATCGGCCCCTACGGTATGGGGATGGGACGGATTGCCGCGTCGGCCCCGCGGGGCCTCCTCGCAATGACAGGGTGCGCCTTATCCGCCTAAGCTGCAACTAGCTTTTCGACAGGCTGCTCCGGGGCTTTTAGTGCTTGACATTACATATAAAATAACGTTATAATTAGTGTAATGATTGGGGGGACGGCTATGGAGAAAAGAATCATCCATCTGACCACCCGGGAGCAGCTCAGCGTCTACATGAGCCCGGTGCGCCAGGAGCTGCTGCGCCGGCTGCGTCTGGCGGAGGGGCCGCAGACGGCCAAGGCGCTCTCGGACAAGCTGAAGATCTCGCCCTCCTCGGTGCAGCACCACCTGAAAAAGCTGCTGGAGCTGGGGGCGGTGGAGGTGGACCACAGGGCCGTTATCAACGGCATCACCGCCACCTACTACCGGGAGACCCGGGCGGAGGTCCGGGTGGGCCTGGACCGGGACGACGGCCTGCGGGATGAGCGCGAGGCCCTGGCCACCGACATCGTCAACCGCACCCTCCAGAGCTTCTTTCGGGATGCGCGGAAGGTGGGGGCGGGGATGACGGAGGAGGAGGCCGCGGAGTACGGCGATTTTTTCTCCGGCGTGGCCCACCTGGCGCCGGAGGAGCAGCGGGAGCTGCGGCGGCTGATCCGGGCCTTCCTGGACGAGCATGACAGCCCCGCCCCGGACCGCCCGCAGAAGTGGGAGTATGTGGTACTGGCCCACCGGATGGAGGAGACGCCATGAGGCCGATGCAGAAGATTATCCTGTTCCTGTACTGGTTCGGCTCCGGCGTGGTACAGCCGGTGCTGAGCCTGGCCTTCCTGGCCAAGGGCTGCGATCTGCGCACGCTGCCGCTGGCCATGGGGATTTACTCGGCCACGGTCATCGTGTGCGAGGTGCCCACCGGCGTGTTCGCCGACCTCTTCGGGCGCAAGCGCACCTTCCTGACGGCCTGCGCGCTCTACGTGGCCGACATGGCGCTGCTGATCCTGGCCGACAGCTTCCTGCTGGTGGTGCCGGCGGCCATCCTCATGGGGCTGGCCCGGGCCTTCTCCTCGGGCAGCCTGGACGCCTTTTTCGTGGAAGACGCGGTGGCGCGGCGGGGGCCGGAGATCCTGCCCACCGTCACCGGGCAGATCTCCCTGTGCCAGAGCGTCGGCATGACCCTGGGCGCCCTGCTGGGGGGCGTGCTGCCCATGTGGGGGGCCTATGATCTGCACCTGGGCCTGCGGGGGCTCTTCATCGCCATCCCCGGGGTGGTCTGCGCCGTGACGGTGAAGGAGCGCCGGGCGGCGGGGGAGCGGGAGGAGCGGGCGCGCCTGTCCGACCACCTGCGGGCCTGCGGGGGTTTGCTGCGCCTGCGGCCCATGCTGTGGGGCATCCTGGCCTGCCTTGTCACAGTGGGGGCGTTGACGGCCATTCTTGAGACCTTCTGGCAGCCCGCCTTCCTGCGCGTGGCCGGGGAGGAGCTGCGCCCCATGCTGGGCGTGGTCTCGGCCCTGAGCTTCGGCGCGGTCAGCGCGGGCAACCTGCTCACGCGGCGGCTCAGGCTGGCGCCCGGCGCGGGGGAGTGGAAGGGGTACTTCGCCCTGCGGGGGGGCATGATCCTCTCGGTGCTGCTTTTCGCCGCCCAGCTTGGCGTGCCCGGCTTCGTGCTGGGGTACGGCCTGATCTACCTGGTGATGGGGGGCACCGACGTGCTGGAGATGACCCTGCTCAACCGCATGGTGCCCGACCGCCAGCGGGCCAGCTTCCTGAGCGTGGGCTCCCTGTCGGCGCAGATGGGCGGGCTGCTCGCCAGCCTGATGTCGGCGGCGGCCGTGGGGGCGCTGGGCTTCGGCGGGCTGTTCTTCGCCGGGGGCGTGATATTGGCGCTGGGCACCCTGGTCCCCATAGCGCTGATGGCGCGGCAAAAAGAAGCGGTATGAAAAGACCGCCGGCGGCAGATAGCTTCTGCCGCCGGCGGTTTCTTCTATTCCGGGAGGGGGGCGGGCATGTCACGGGCCAGGGAATCCATACGGAAGACCGACAGCAGCACCCCGACGAGCCCGGCGTTAACCACCAGCATCACCATACCCGGAGAGAGGAGGGGGAAGGCGATGGGCCCGAACAGGCCCCAGCCCAGATTGTAAATCAGGTAAGTAACTGCCTGGAACACCAGCGTCCAGAGCGCGGCGTGGGCCACCAGCCGCCCGGAGGTGCTGGACAGCCTGCGGATGCGCCGCAGCGCCGGCAGGGTGAAGGCCAGGATGACGAGCGCGGCGGCCAGCAGGACGCACAGGCCGTAAGAGGCGGTGAGCCGGAGCAGCAAAAGGTCGTTGACGCTGCGCTGATGCTCCAGGAAGGGGGAGGGCTCAGCCAGGCCATGGAAGAGTGGAACACGTTCCAGGATTGCGCGCGCGTTCAGATAAAACCAGCCGGCCCCCAACGGTGCCGCTTCAGGGTTCAGAAGGAGGGACAGGCGGGTGTGGAAACCTCCAAAAAAGAAATAGGGGAGAAGCCTGAGCGCAAGGAATGCCGCGGGGCCCCAGGCGCAGAGGAGGCCGGGCAGAGGCTTTACCCGGAACCAGCCACTGCACACCGCAATGCTGAGCACCAGAAGCGCGGTTCCTGTTGTCAGGAAGGCGGCGGCCATACAGGGTGAGAGCACGGCGGGGACGCAGAGCAGCAGCACGGTCAGGCCGCACAGGAATACGGTGGGCTTGCCGCGTCCCCGGAGCAGGCACAGTGCGCCCGTAAACAGCAGCGGGAGCAGCAGCGCGGCGTAGGCGAGGTATCTGTTGCGTCCATAATAAATACGGTAGCCAAATAGGAAAGGACTGTAAGCGGCGGCGAGCACGCATACTGTTATCACGCCGGGGATCCATTTTTTGCGGAACAGCAGCCGGTAGTCGGAAAAACAGGCGATGAACATCACCGGCACGGCCACACAGGCGGCGAGGAGCTGCCGCCTGCCGGTGCCCGGGATCGTGTCGAACATAGGGATGGTGACAAGCCCCACCGCCATTACCGCCAGGGCGCAGATCAGCAGCCCCCAGCTGGTTTTTGGCCGGTGAAGCCTGTCCAGTGCCCGGCCCACCTCCACGGGGTCCCCCATCTCGGCCACGGCCCGCTCCAGGGCCTCGTCCTGGGTTCCGCCCGCGGCCTCAAGGTCCCGGGCCTGGTCCGTGATGTGGTCCTCCAGCTCCCGCAGCAGGGGCCCACGCGCCCTCCGCCAGCGGATCTGGGCCCCCACCGCGTCCAGATAGTCCCGCATCCGCCCGTCACGCGCCACAGCACTCACCTCCCAGTACGCCGCGCACCGCCGCGGCGTAGGCGTTCCACTCCCCGGCCTTCTCGGCCAGCGCCGTGCGGCCCCGGGCCGTGATGCGGTAGTACCGCCGCACCCGGCCGCCCTCCGCGCCGCCGTCGTAGGAAACCACCCAGCCCTGGCCCTCCAACGTGTGGAGCAGGGGATAGAGGGTGCCCGCCTTGAGCTCGAACACCCGGTTGGAGCGCGTGCGCAGCTCCTCAATCATCTCGTAGCCGTACATATCCCGCCGGGCGAGCAGGGAGAGCAGCAGCATCCCCGTCCCGCCGGGCGCGCCCTTTTCCTTTGCCATGGCGTTCCCTCCATTGTATAGATTATCTATCTATGAGTATATATCGGTTATCTACCTATGTCAAGAAAAAGCGGGGGACGGCCGCCCGCCCCCGCTTTTCCTATCCGTCAGTCCACCTCGAAGAACTTCCCCATGGGGACCTCCAGTACCTCGGAGAGGGAAAAGAGTGTATCCAGGGAGATCCCCTTGAGAATGGTTCCGTTGTTGGCCTCCACCTGGCTGAGAAAGGACCAGCTCTTGCCGATCAGCTCGGCCAGCTGCTCCTGCGTGTAGCCCCGCAGCTTCCGGTAATAGGCGATCCGCAGGCCCAGGCGGCGGTAGTTTTCCCGGTATTTCTCACGCAAACCATTCACCCCTTGTCTATCCTACCAAGGATCCCCAAGTTTTATTACAGACTGGCAGAGATGAATTATTTACTTACAGCGAGTAATATGATATTATAAGAGAAATACGGGCGGTTTGAGCGGAGTGGAGGACGAGGGATGCGTACACAGCGGGATCTGTTGAGCGAACTGGCGCGGCGGCTGGACTGCGCATATCTGTCCGATTTGCACGCGCCGCCGTACAGCAGGGAGGGGGCGCGGCTGGCCGCGTCCCTGCCGCCGGAGGACTACCCGCTGGCCCAGTGGCGCGACGCGGTCTACTACCTGACGGGGTGCCAGACAGACTGCGCCCGGGCGGAGCAGGCCCAAAAAATCCTGGCTGATTACGCGCAAAAGGATCCCCGCGGCAGATGAGCCTGCCGCGGGGATCCTTTTTGTCGGCGCTTATGAAATTCTGCCGTTGACCGCCCGGTTAATGGCAGAGAGGATGCCCTTGAGGGGGGCGAGGTTGATGTTGTGGGAGATGCCCACGCCGAACACGTCCCGGCCCTCCCGGTCCCGGAGCTGGATGTAGGCCACGGCCATGGAGTCCGAGCCGTTGGAGATGGCGTGCTCCTTGTAGTCCGCGAAGGTGAAGCGGTCCATTTTCTGGCCGTGGATGGCGTTGAAGAAGGCGTCGATGGGGCCGTTGCCCGAGCCCTGCACCTGGAACACGGTCTCCTTGTGCCGCAGGGTGCCCGCGAAGGTGACGTGGGACTCGCCCGCCTCGTCGGTAAACTCGGCGAAGGAGTGGCGCACCAGCTGGTAGGGGGCGGTGGCGTCCAGGTACTCGGCCTTGAACAGCTCGAAGATGCGCTCGGGCTTGAGCTCGGTGCCCACCCGGTCGGTCTCCACCTGGACCACGTGGCCGAACTCGGGGTGCATACTCTTGGGCAGGTCAAAGCCGAAGTTGTTCTGCATGACGAAGGCGGCCCCGCCCTTGCCCGACTGGCTGTTGATGCGGATGATGGGCTCGTACTGGCGGCCCACGTCGGCGGGGTCGATGGGCAGGTAGGGGATCTCCCAGAACTCGCTGCCGCTCTCCCGCATGTACTGGGAGCCCTTGTTGATGGCGTCCTGATGGGAGCCGGAGAAGGCGGTAAAGACCAGCTCGCCCACGTAGGGCTGGCGCTCGCCCACCTTCATCTTGGTGCAGCGCTCGTACATCTCCCGGATCTTGTTGATGTCGGAGAAGTCCAGCTCCGGGTCCACGCCCTGGGTGTACATGTTCAAAGCCAGGGTGACCATGTCCACGTTGCCGGTGCGCTCGCCGTTGCCGAAGAGGGTGGCCTCGATGCGCTCGGCCCCGGCCAGCAGACCCATCTCGGCGGTGGCCACGCCGCAGCCCCGGTCGTTGTGGGGGTGCAGGGAGATGATGGCGCAGTCACGGGAGGGGAGCTTGCCGATGAAATACTCGATCTCGTCGGCGAAGTAGTTGGGCATGCAGTTCTCCACCGTGGTGGGCAGGTTCAGGATGACCTTGCTCTCCGGGGAGGCGTGGAGGGCCTCCAGCACGGCCTGGCAGATGTCCACCGCGTTGTCCATCTCGGTGCCCATGAAGGACTCCGGGGAGTACTCATAGCGCAGGTTCATGCCCGCGGCGATGACGGGCTGGGACAGCTCGTAGATCAGCTTCGCCGCGTCCACGGCGATCTGGGTGATGCCGTCCATCTCCATGTGGAAGACCACCTTGCGCTGGAGGGTGGAGGTGGAGTTGTAGAAGTGGAGGATGACGTTTTTCGCGCCCCGGATGGCCTCGAAGGTCTTTTGGATCAGGTGGGGCCGGGCCTGGACCAGCACCTGGATGGTCACGTCGTCGGGGATGTGCCCGCCGTCGATAAGCTCCCGGCAGATCTCGTACTCGGTCTCCGAGGCGGAGGGGAAGCCGATCTCGATCTCCTTTACGCCGATGTCCACCAGGGTATGGAAGTACTCCAGCTTCTCCTGGAGGTTCATGGGGTCCACCAGGGCCTGGTTGCCGTCCCGCAGATCCACGCTGCACCAGATGGGGGCCTTTTTGATCTCCCGGTCCGGCCACTGGCGGCGCTCCAGCTTGAGGGGGACGAAGGGGATGTACTTTTTCTGTTTCATGGGGATTCCTCCTGTCAAAGTCGGCCAGGGTATAATAAAAGCCCCTGACCAAAAATGGTCAGGGGCGTAAAATACGCGGTACCACCCTGATTCCACCGCCGGTCTCCCGCGCGGTGCTCTGAGGCCTCCAACAAGGCCGGGGCCGGTAACGGGGCCAAACGTCCCGCCCTACTTCGTTCGGGCGGACGGCTCTGGGGCCAGTAATACACGCGGAGCGCCGCACCGGTTCACACCAACCACCGGCTCTCTGAGCGGAGCGGACCGCGTCTTTTTCCCTTCATCGCCTTTGCTTATTTGCTTGGAAATATTGTAAGCGAAGGGGGACGCTTTGTCAAGTGAAAAGAAAATGCAAAAAATGAAAATATTGTAGGATTGTCAAACATGTTGGACAGAGAAGGACTCAAGGAACTGCGTAGGAGAAAGCCACTGGAGGGGCCTCATGGGTCTGTTGTTGGAGCGTGCGTTATGGACGGAAAGCTGGGTGGCGAAGTCCTTGAGAGAGAAAAAGCGATGTGAGACATAAAAGCGCCGCTGGTCCTCGCGGTGGCTTCGTTCCACCTTGCCGTTATGCCTTGGCGTGTAGGGGCGAATAAGCTTGTGGCGGATGTCCAGCTCAGCGGCGGTTATTTCAAAGAGCGTGGGTATGTACCGCTTGGACTTGGAGAAACGGTTGGTAAACTCAAAGCCATTGTCGGTTTGAACGCACTCGACCGTGATGCCCCGGCGTCGATACCACTTGACGAGTCGTTTAAGGAAATCAGCAGAGGAGTAGGTGGACTGCTCCTCGTAGGCCCAGAGGAAGCGCAGGCGAGAGAACTCGTCAATGGCAGTGTATTGAAACAGGCGCAGCTCCGGGTCTGTGATACAGGCCTGCGGGACGACCTTGACGTCCACCTGTACCCGCTGTCCGGGATAGGTCATCTGCTCGTAGGGCTTGGGCTTGTACGGCTCTTTCCTGGGCGTGGTGGAAGAGAATCCAAGCCTGCGCAGTACGCGGAAAAGACTTTCCAGGCGGCGGGTATAGCCCCGCTTCCTCAGCCGGCACCATAGTTCCGGCAGCCCCATATGTGGATTCCGGCGCCGCATGTCCCGGATGAGCTTCAACTCCCTCTGTGTATGCTCATTTGGATGGTGATGCGGGCGGCGGGACTGGCAGGCCAGCGACTGCACTGTGCCGTCCCAGCGCTTCTTCCAGAAGTAGATATAGGACCGCGCCCTATTATACTTCCGGCTCGCACGGCCTACCCCGTATTTCTCCGCATACTTCATCAACGATTGCCGGTATGCCATGTCCTGTGTTATACTCTTGCTCATGAAGGATGTGGCCTCCTCTCGGTCTGGTTGGTGTGTGGTAACTCAACTTTAACCGATGAGGCTCCATCCTTCATCCCTTTTTATCCACTTGTCCAACTTCTATTGTAATCCTACAAAAGAAAATGCAAAAAATGAAAATATCCTGTTGACAAATGGGAAGGAACTGGCTATAATAAATCCTGCGCTTGTGAAAAACCGGCGCGACCTAGCGGGATTGTGTAAGGGTAGCACGACAGACTCTGACTCTGTTTGTGAGGGTTCGAATCCTTCTCCCGCTGCCAGATGAAAGCCCTGGAACTTTACAGTTCCGGGGCTTTTTTGTCCCTGCGCCCATAAACCGATTGACAAAAGGGGCGCCGTGTGCTATCATAAGGTCAAATATTAGACCGTCTAATGTTTGAATGGAGGGCACCTATGGAGCGTGAAGAAGTCCGTGCGTTCGTCAATCAATATGGAAGGCTGCGTGACGTTCAATTTGCCGCCTATGAACTATACGCGAGAAAGCACGGCCTGACCGCAAAGGAA
The DNA here is from genome assembly GCA_022846095.1 of Oscillospiraceae bacterium. Lineage (NCBI taxonomy): Bacteria > Bacillati > Bacillota > Clostridia > Eubacteriales > Oscillospiraceae > Oscillospiraceae bacterium. The sequence goes on from AP025583.1 coordinate 1,974,904, forward strand.
CTGTTTGTGCTGGACATCATCTGGTTCGAGCCGGACGGCTGCCTGCAATCCGATATTTGCGAGCGTCTATCCGCAACAAAGCAGACGGTCAGCGCAATCATTAAGAAGTTTTTGAAGCAGGGCTATGTCTCGTTGACCGAATCCGAGGCAGACCGCCGCAATAAAATCGTCCGGTTTACAAAAGCGGGGATTGCGTACACACAGAAGATCATACCGCCCGCCGCCCATGCGGAAATCGACGCCATGAGCGGATTGTCCGGGGAAGATATTGCCGAGCTGGTGCGTCTTACGGCGCGGTTTTCTCATTGCATGAAAGAGAAGTTTGAGCAGATACGGGAATAGTTACGCAAAGCGGAAGGAGTCGGCGATATGGAATTTTATGAAGTAGTGGAAAAGAGAAGAAGCATCCGTCAATTTGAGGACAGGGAAATCCCCAGAGAAGTGCTGGAGCGGATCCTCACTGCCGGCCTGATGGCCCCCTCCTCCAACCATCAGCGGCAGTGGGAGCTGGTGACGCTGACGGACAAGGCCGCCATCCGGGAGCTGGCCAAGCTCATCAAGCCCTATCCCTGCCGCATCACGCAGCCCAAGACGCCCCAGCAGGAGATGTTCCAAATCGCCTACCCCCGCCAGCGGACGATGGTGGAGGAGGCGGCCTGCGTCATCCTGCCCTATTTCAAGATGAAGTATGATTTGAAAAGCACCACCAACGACTACGGCCTGATGGACTACGGGGCGGCCTGGGCGCTGGTGGAGAACATCCTTCTGGCCGCCACCGCGGAGGGGCTGGGCTCGGTCGTCCATATCCCGGTTAAGAAGGAGCCGGAGCAGATCAGGGCGTTTATGAACGTCCCGGACGGGTACTACCTCCCGACTCTGATCGTGCTGGGCTATCCAGGCGAGGACGCTCTGGTGCCCGCCCAGGTCAAGGCCACGGTGGAACACAGGGTCCGCTGGAACAAGTGGTGAGCGTATGATAGTCAATGAGATTGAAACAAAGACGGTTCTGACCAAATCCAATCTGCCCGTCAGCGACTACTCCGTCAATCCCTATGTGGGCTGCGCCCACGCCTGCAAGTACTGCTACGCCAGCTTTATGAAGCGGTTTACGGGCCATACGGAGCCCTGGGGCGCGTTTGCGGACGTGAAATACTGGCCCGCCGTCAAACGCCCGGAGCGGTACGCGGGGAAGGAGCTGTTCATCGGCTCCGTCACCGACCCTTACCAGCCCCTGGAGGAGGCCTACCGGCGCACCAGGGCGCTTTTGGAGCAAATGCAGGGCAGCGGGTGCAGAATCAGCATTGCCACCAAGTCGGATCTTGTGCTGCGGGATCTTGATTTAATCAAGACCTTCCCAGACGCCCGGGTGTCCTGGTCCATCAACACCTTGGACGAGGACTTCCGCCGGGACATGGACGAGGCCGTGAGTATTGAGCGCCGCCTTGCCGCCATGAAAGCCTTTCACGACGCCGGGGTGCGCACCACCTGCTTTATCTCTCCCATCTTCCCAGGCATCACCGACGTCCCCTCCATCATCCGCCGGGCCAGGGCCCAGTGCAACCTGGTCTGGCTGGAGAATCTGAACCTGCGGGGGAGCTATAAGGCAGTCATCCTGGACTACGTCAAGGAAAAGCGCCCCGGCCTGCTGCCCCTCTATCAGGCCGTCTACCAGCGGAACGACCGCGCCTATTGGGCCGCGCTGGACGGGGAAATGCGGGCATTTACCGCGGCGGAGGGCCTCACCTATGTCCGGGACGACGACTCCATGCGCCGCCCCTTTGAGGAGCCGCCCATCGTGGTCAATTACTTCTTCCACGAGCAGATCAAGAGATCGGCCAAAAAAGGCGCGGATAAAAATGCCATGGTGAGGGACGGGCCGGATTAACCGCGCGGTTTTCGGAATATAAAAAAGGCGCGTCCCCGGAGGGACGCGCCTTTTAAAGAGGGCTTGCTTATCTGCGGAAACAATCGCTGCAGTACACGGGGCGGTCGTTGCGGGGCTCAAAGGGCACCTTGCAGGGCTTTCCGCACTCGGCGCAGACGGCGTCGAACATGGGGCGGCCGCCGCCCTGGCCGCCGCGGGAGCTGCCCTTACGGGCGTCGCGGCAGGGCTTGCAGCGCTGGGGCTCGTTGGTGAAGCCCTTCTCGGCAAAGAACTCCTGCTCGCTGGCGGTGAAGGTGAACTCCTGTCCGCAATCCTTGCAGACGATAGTCTTGTCTTGGAACATGTAATACCTCTTTTAAGTTAGTTCGCCTTGTATGGCGACATGCTAACTTTACACCTCCGGGGGCCTAAAGTCAATGAATAATTGCATCGGACCCACCCGAAAAAAGAGAGGGCCGAAGCCCTCTCCCTGATTAACAGGCCTTGGTGACGCACAGCGCAAAGATCTGCGGCGGGATGCTCATCGTCATCGCCCCGGTGTAGCCGATGCACACCCTGTCGCCGGGGCAGAAGCACTGGGCCTGGCCGGTGTGGACCAGCACCTCCTGATTGGTGCACTGGTCGCAGACCAGCAGGGCGCAGTCCTGTACCTGAAGGACCGCAGCGGTCATGGTCATGGTAATCGCCTCCGGGTCATGGTATGCCGGGGCGGCGCGGGGCGTGCGGGGCCGCCGGGGCGCAAAAAAGCGGCCCTGCCGAAGCAGGGCCGCCCGAGCGCTCAATCAGCAGCCGATGCCGAGATACTGGCAGAGCATCTGCCAGAGGGAGCTGCAGTCATAGTTGCCGCCGTTGTTGCAAATCATGTGCATGACCTCCTTTAAGTAGTTGCCTCGCGAAGACAGGATTATTGTAACCGATTTGTAACTATTACGCAAATGCAATATCTTCCGCCATGGGAACGGGACGGCCGCGCCCCCACAGACATAGGGGCGCGGCCGCCGCCTCAGTCGGTGAGCCGGTCGATATTGAGGGAGTCGATTGCATACCCCAGCGACTCGACCTGGCGCTGGATTTGGGCCTGGGTTACGCCGGTGTCGTCGTAGTCCACCGCCACGTTCCCGTTTTTCAGGTTTACGCTGACGGACATCACGCCGGGAAGGGCGTCCAGCCCCTTTTTCAGGGCCTTTGCGTCATGCTTTCCGTCTGTCCTGCCAAGATTGAAATACGCGCTCTCGTGCGCCATACTATCACCCCGGCGGTAGTATTCCCGGCCGGGCCTCCTTTAATGTGCCGAGGAACCCGACGGGGTGGACGATATTGACGCCCTTGGCGTCCAGGTTGAGGGCCGGATCCGTCAGCATAAGCCCGCGCTGGATGCTGTGGTAGCCGTACTTGTCCCGGATGCGGTCTACCGCCCGCTCCAGATCGGCGTGCCTGAGCCGCCGGGCGTCGTCGGCAAACAGGGACAGCTGCGGGGACTCGTCCGCCAGCGTGAGCCCGGAGGCGCGCACGGACAGGCTGCGCGCCGGGCTGCGCGGGCGGTTGAGCCGGTAGAGGGCAAAGGCCGCGTGGAACAGGTCGGAGGCGTTGCTGGTGGGGGCGGGCAGGCGCTCCTGGCGCTCATACCACAGCAGGGAGGTATCCCGGATGCCGAGCTGCACCGTGCCGCACATGCTGCGCTGTTCGCGCAGCCGGGCGGCCACGCTTTCGCACAGGGCGTAGAGGGTGATCTTCACGTCGCCGTCGCTCACCAGATCCCTGGGGGCCGTGGTGCTGTTGCCGATGGTTTTGATGGGGGGTGCGGCGTAGTAAGGCGAGACGCTGGAGCCGTCGCGCCCGTTGGCAAACTGCCAGAGCATGACCCCCACCTTGCCCAGGACGGCGTGGAGGAACTCCAGGCCGGAGCGGGCCAGATCCCCGATGGTCCGCACGCCGTACCGGGCCAGCTTGCGGGTGGTGGCCGGGCCGACGTAGAGCAGGTCGGAGACGGGCAGGGCCCAGACCACGTCCCTGTAGTTGCCTTTTGTGATGACCGTGGTGGCGTCCGGCTTTTTGTAGTCGCTGCCCAGCTTGGCGAACACCTTGTTAAAGGACACCCCGACGGAGGCGGTGAGCTCCAGCTCCCGCCGGATGCGGGCGCGGATTTCGTCGGCGATGGCCGGGCCGGGGCCGAACAGGCCCATGCTGCCGCCGACGTCGAGCCAGCACTCGTCCAGCCCGAAGGGCTCCACCCGGTCGGTGTAGCTCACGTAAATCTCTTTAACCGCCGCCGAGATCTCCAGGTAGCGGTCGTAGTGGGGCGGCACCACGGTCAGCTCGCCGCAGCAGCGCTTCGCCTCCCAGACGGCCTGCCCGGTTTTGACCCCGAAGCGCTTCGCCTCCTGGGACTTCGCCAGCACAATGCCGTGGCGCAGCTCCGGGTCGCCGCACACGGCCACGGGCCTGCCGCGCAGCGCCGGATTGTCCCGCTGCTCCACGGAGGCGTAGAAATTATTCAAATCAGAGTGCAGAATGACCCGTTCCATAGGTTCGCCACCAAACAAATGTTCTATAGCTATTGTATGGCGGCGGCCATCCGAATATCTACGAGTAAGTATTGGTAGTTTTGTGGTAGACTATAGGAGAGGTGATTGACATGTGCGGACGGTATCAGCTCGACCCCGGGGAGAGCGCGGAGATTGAGGCGATCGTGCGGCAGGTGCAGGACAGGGTGAAGACGGGGGAGGTTTTCCCCACCAACGCCGTGGCGGTGCTCTCGGAGCTTGCCGGCGAGCTGGCGCCGCGTCCCATGGTGTGGGGGTATCCGCGCTTTCGGGGCAAGAGCGGCAGCATCATCAACGCCCGCAGCGAGACGGCGGGGGAGCGGCCCATGTTCCGGCGATCCCTGGCGGAGCGCCGGTGCGTCATCCCCACCACGGGCTTCTTCGAGTGGGGGCCGGGGGAGGGCGGCGGGAAGCGGAAGTACCGCTTCAACCGCCCGGGCACCCGGGCGCTCTACCTGGCGGGCCTGTGGAACGAGTTCGCGGGGGAGGAGAAATGCGTCATCCTCACCACCGCGGCCAACGCCTCGGTGGCCGCGGTCCACGACAGGATGCCGGTCATCCTCGCCTGGGACGAGGCGCGGGCGTGGGTGCGGGACGCCGGCGCGGCCCGGGAGATCCTGGGCCGGACGCCGCCTGCGCTGGAGCGCGCCGAGGCGTAGGCGCCGCCATGGAAACAGGGACGCCGCGGCCCGGGAGCGTGTCTCCCGGGCCGCGGCGTTTCCTATGAGACCACGAACCGCTTCGCCTCGGACTGCTTGGCGTAGCGCGCGTAGATTTCCGGGCGCTCCTCCTTGAGGGCCTTGGCGTCAAGCCGGGTGGAGACCACCGGCTTCCACGTCACCCTGTAGTCCGCCGTGGACACCTCGTCCACCCCCCGGCGGGCCAGCTCCGCCTTTATCTCGTCCTCCGCGGCGGTGACGCCGTGCTGTAAATCCTCCGCGGCGTGCTTGAGCCTGCGCAGCTCCCGGAGTTTTTCGTTCAGCGCCTCATTGTCCATGCTGCATCCCCCTATCGGCCTTGATGATCCACTGTATGAGACGGGCTGGAAAGTATGCCCGGGAAGCGGCGGGGCGGGCGATCCGGCCCCGGACAATTTGTCTGGTTTTTCTTGTCCTCGGCCGTAGGCGGTGATATAATAGAGCCTACAATACGCAAAAGAGGTGAACAGATGGGGGTGCGCAGGCGCGTTTTCACGCTGCTGCTGGCGGCGGCGCTGTGCGCGGGGCTGCTGGGCGGCTGCGCGGCGGAGGAGAATATGGTCATCGAAGCCCCTGCCCGGGAGGAGCGGCAGGAGACCCGGCTGACCTTTTTCGGATTTAAATACGAGGCGCTCAACGTCCAGGCCATTGAGGACGCGCTCCACGGTTATATGGACGAGTACCCGGAGATCTCCATTTCCTACGATGGAATCAAGAGCCCCGGGTATTTTGACGTGCTGAACAAGCGCATGGATACCGGAAACGGGGACGACGTAATTATGGTGGACCATGAGCGGGTGCTGGAGCTGGGCGGGCAGGGGAAGCTGGCGGACCTGTCCGATCTGTCCACGCTGGGGGAGTTCAGCGAGCTGGCCAGGAGCCAGATGCTCGCCGACGGCAGGGTGGATTACGTGCCCACCTCCATCTCCGCCTTCGGCCTGTACTGCAACACGCAGCTGCTGGAGGCCCACGGGCAGAAGGCGCCGGAGAATTTGGCGGAGCTGGAGGCCGTGTGCGATTATTTTGCCGACCGGGGGATCACCCCCATCGTGGCCAACAACGACATCTCCCTCAAAACCGTCGTCCTGGCCAAGGGGCTGCTCCCCCTCTACCAGGGTGAGGACACCGCGGAGCAGATTGCCCGCTACAACAGCGGCGAGGCGGATCTGGCCCAGGCCCTTCTGCCCGGTTTTGAGCTGGTGGAGCGGATGCTGGCGCGGGGCTGGGTGGACGGCGCGGAGGCCCTGGGCACGGCCAAGACCAAGGACGATCTGGTGATCTTCGCCGAGGGGGAGCGTCCCTTTATGCTCACCGGGGCGTGGGCGGTGTCGCGCGTGCGGGATCTGGCGCCCGAGCTGCAATTTGAGGTGCGGCCCTACCCCATCCTGGAGGACGGGAGCGTGCTGGTCGTCAACGTGGACACGCGCATCAGCGTCAACGCGGACAGCCCCCACGTGGAGGAGGCCAAGCGCTTCGTGGAGTACCTGACGCGCAAGGACGTCATCTGGGACTTTGCCAACAGCATGAGCTCCTTCAGCCCTCTGGAGGACAACCGGCTGGCGGACGAGCGGGCGGTGCAGTCCATCGGCCCGTACCTCACCAACGGCTACAGCGTGCTGGGCTCGGACGACAACTTCGACTTCCCCATCTGGGACATGACGCACCAGTGCATCGTCGGCATGCTGGTGGGGGACGGCGCGCAGGCCGCCGCGGCCCAGCTGCGGGCGCTGCTGGCCGATTGGAACGAAACGCAGGCGGGAGGATGATGCACGTTGAAGCGTAAGCGCAAATGGCTCGTCCTCCTCCTGGTGTCCCTGTCTCTGGCGGCCGTTCTGGCGGGCGGGATCTTCTACGTCACCAACGTGCAGCGCGCGCTGTGGACCAAGGCGGTCACGGACATCCTGGAGGTAACCGCCCAGGGCCGCCACGCGCTGGACACCTATATTGAAAAGGATCAGGAGACGCTGCACCTGCTGGCCTCGGAGCTGGAGACGCTGAGCGGGAGCGACGGCGCCGCGCTGGAGGATAAGCTGCGGATGTTCCGAAACGACGGCGCGTCGTACATCTGCGTTAATCTGGACGAGGGCGTGCTCTACAACGGGCACAGCGCGCAGCGCTATGCGCTGGACGAGGCGGAGACGGCGGGGTTCCGGGCCATCGGGGGCCGCGGCATGCGGGAGCCCTTCCTGGAGGGGCGCACCGGGGTCTGGACGGTGGGCAGCTACGAGCGGTTTTTCTTCGCGGACGGCGCGGAGGGCTACGTACAGAAGGCGCAGCCCCGCACCGAGCTGGCGGACCGCTTCTCCCTGTCCTTTTATAACGACAGCGGCTTCTCCTACGTGGTCAACCGGGCGGGGGACATCCTGATCCGCTCCCAGCACCGCAACAGCAACCGCACCTTCCAAAACCTGTTCGACATCATCGACCTGCAGGGTAACGATGAGCAGCTGGTGGCCTCCTTCCGGCAGGCGCTGGAGGACGGGAAGCAGGGTGTGGCCCGCTTCCACTACCAGGAGGAGGACTACGTCTTCTGCTACGTGCCGATGGAGCGGGCCGGGGGATGGTACGTGGTGTCCATCGTGCCCAACCGGGTGATTATGGAGCAGGCCAACAGCATTGTCCAGCACACACAGATCCTGGTGGTGCTGGCGCTGGTCTGCCTGCTGGTCCTGACGGCGGTGTTTCTGATCTACCGGGACTTCACCGGCCGGGTGCTCCAGGCGGAGGAGGAGGCCCGCAAAGCGGCGGAGAGCGCCAACCGCGCCAAGAGCCGCTTCCTCTCCAACATGTCCCACGACATCCGCACGCCCATGAACGCCATCACCAGCATGACCAAACTGGCGGAGGAGCACGTGGACGAGCCGGAGCGCGTGCGGGAGTATCTGAGGAACATCGGCCTGTCCGGCCAGCTGCTGGTGGGGCTTATTAACGACATTTTGGACATGTCCAAAATCGAGAGCGGCAAGATGATCCTGAATAACGGCGACGCCTCCCTGGAGACCCTGCTCACCAATCTGGTGAACATCATCCAGCCCATGGCCGCCAAGAAGAACCAGCAGTTCAACATCAGCCTGCATGAGGTGGAGCACGAAACGCTGTGCTTCGACGCGCTGCGCCTGAACCAGGTGCTCATTAATCTGCTGTCCAACGCGGTCAAGTTCACCCCGGAGGGGGGCGCGATCTCCGTGGACGTGGCGGAGTCGCCCGCCCGGGTCGAGGGCTGCGCCCACTTCTCCTTCCGGGTGGCGGACAACGGCATTGGGATGAAGCCGGAGTTCCTGGAGCACGTCTTTGACTCCTTCACCCGGGAACAGGACAGCCGGGTCAGCTCCATTGAGGGCACCGGCCTGGGTATGGCCATCACCAAGATGATCGTGGACCGGATGGGCGGCGCCATAACGGTGGAGAGTACGCCAGGCGCGGGGACGGTGTTCACCGTGGATTTGGATCTGAGCCTGCCCTCCTGTGCGGCGGAGGAGGCGCCCACCCTGCCGCCCATGCGCGTGCTGGTGGCGGATGACGACGCGGCCACCTGTCGGTCGGCGGAGCTGTTTTTCCGTCAGCTGTGCGTGGAGGCCGAGCTTGCGGCGTGCGGCGCCCAGGCGGTGGAGCGGGCCGGGGGAGAGGGTTACGACCTGATCCTGCTGGACCAGCGCATGCCGGATATGAGCGGAATTGAAGCCGCCCGGGCCATCCGGACCCGGGTGGGGCGCGGCGTGCCTATCGTCCTCTTTTCCGCCTGCGACTGGGCGGAGATCGAGGAGGAGGCGCGCTCGGCCGGAGTGGACGGCTTTCTGCAAAAGCCCTTCTTCAAATCCAGCCTGCGCCGCTGCGTGCGGCAGTACGTGCTGCATGAGGCGTCCGCGGCGGAGCGGCGGACGGAGCGGGTGGATCTCACCGGCAGGCGCATCCTGCTGGCGGAGGACAACGTGCTGAACCAGGAGATCGCCCGGGAGCTGCTGGAGAACGTGGGGGCGCGAATCGAGATCGTGGACAACGGGAAGGCCTGCGTGGAGCGGTTTGAGCGCGAAGCGCCCGGCAGCTTCGATCTGATCCTGATGGACGTGCAGATGCCGGTGATGAACGGCTATGAGGCCACCAGGCGCATTCGGGCCATGGACCGCCCGGACGCCGCGGCCATCCCCATCTTCGCCATGACGGCGGACGCCTTCGCGGAGGACGTCGAGGCGGCGAAAAAGGCCGGGATGAACAGCCACCTGGCCAAGCCGCTGGATATTCCCGTCATGCTGCGGGAGATACAGCGCTACCTGGGCCCGTCCTGAGGCGGGGAGAGGGCCGGCAAGCGGCTTCGCTTGCCGGCCCTTCGCGCACCCCGGAGGGGCAGTTCCGCAACGGACGCACATTGCGCTTGAAAGCGGGCCCCCGGCGTGGTAGCATAGAGGGGAGAACATCAGAAAAGGAGTACTCCAATGAAAAAGCGATTCAACCGGGCGCTGGCCCTGGCGCTGTGCCTGATGCTGACCTTCTCTGTAACGGCCGCCTCCGCCGGGGCGGAGGACTATACGCCCTACGCCGAGAGCCTGTCGGAGCTGGGTGTATTCAAGGGGACGGGCAGCGGCTTTGCGCTGGACCGCACGGCCACCCGCATCGAGGGCGTGGTCATGCTGGTGCGCCTGATGGGCGGCGAGGCGGAGGCCCAGGCCATGGCGGGGGAGGCCATCCCCTTTACCGACGTGCAGAGCTGGGCCTCCGGCTACGTGGCCTACGCCTGGAAAAACGGCCTGACCAACGGCACCGGCGGGACCACCTTCGGCTCGGATAACCTGCTGGACGCCCGGATGTACGTGACCTTCCTGCTGCGCTGCCTGGGCTACCGGGACAGCGAGGGGGACTTCTCCTACGCCCAGGCCCTGGACTTCGCCGCCTCCATCGGCCTGCTGGATAACGCGCTGAAGGCCTCCGTCCAGAGCGGCGCCTTCCTCAGGGGGCACGTGGCCCGCCTGTCCTACGAGGCGCTGCGCTTCCCCTGCAAGGGGAGCGACGCGCTGCTGATCGAAAAGCTGTCGGGGGAGGGGAAAATCGACGCCGCGGTGGCCAACCGGTTCCTCTCGGGCGCCGTGCAGTCCTCCGGGACCTCCGGCGAGCTCACCACGGCGGACATCGCCGAGAACACCGCCAGCATGGTGCTGGTGCTGTGCCAGGTGCCGGAGGGCAGCGTCCAGGGCAGCGGTATCATCATCGGCGCGGACGGCACCATCGTCACCAACTACCACGTGATAGACGGGGCCAGCTCCATCAAGCTGGAGTTTGACGACGGCACCTGGTACGAGGGCGCGGTTTACATCCAGGACTACAGCGCCGCGGAGGATCTGGCGGTGCTGAAAATCGACAAGACCGGCCTCACCCCCGCCAAGCTGGGCGATTCCGACCAGGTGCGGGTGGGGGAGAAGGTGGTGGCCATCGGCAGCCCCTACGGCTACTTCAACACCGTGAGCGAGGGCATCGTCTCCTCGGTGCGCGGCGGCGAGATCCAGACCACCGCCGCCATCAGCCACGGCAGCAGCGGCGGCGCCCTCTTCAACGGCAAGGGCGAGGTGATCGGGGTCACCTCCGCCGGGGTGGACGTGGCCCAGAACCTGGGCTTCGCCATCCCCATCAACGAGGTGAAGGCGCTGGACCAGAAGCGGATGCTCTCCCTGTCCGCTTTCTCCAGGGAGGCCCCGCCCCCCGCGCCGGAGAACCTGCGCCTGACCCAGGAGGACGGGGAGTCGGTCTACCTCCAGTGGAACCCGGTGGAGGGCGCCGACTGCTACTACTTCTACTACTCCAAGGCCACCGACAGCTCCTACACCCGTATGGAAAAGGACGGCAAGCCCGTCCGTTTCACCTGGCAGGAGGGCTGGTCCGCCCAGTACTACGGACTGGAGGAGGGCCAGGTCTACGAGGTGGCGGTGAGCGCGGTGAAGGGGGAGCAGGAGTCGGCCCTCTCCGCCAGCCTGGTCTTCACCAAGCGCGCGGCCGGCGGCCAGGGCGGGAACTACGATTCCATCCCCTACTACACCGACGCCTGGTGGGTGCCCGACTTCGGGGCCATGTACGGCGTGTCCGCCAGCTACCACGCTGACGAGCAGGGAGTTATCCTCTACTCCTACCAGAGCTACGCCAGCGGCGACGTGACGGACTACCAGAACGTGCTCAAGCAGGTGGGCTACGTATACGACCCCACGGCGGCCGCCCGGCTCACCAGCTTCAACAAGCCCATGTGCTACTACAACCCCACCACCAGCCGGATGATTGTCACCGATACGGAGCGGGACGGCTCCTTCTCCATCTACACCGTCCGATAAATATGTGGGAGGGCGCCGGGCAGGGTTCCGGCGCCCTCCCGCCGCGCTTAAAGCTGTTTACATACTGTTCACAGGCCGTTTATAAACTGTCCAAGCATTGCCAGGGCGGGTATGGTATAGTTCGGTTACAGCAAAGAAAGGTATGGCAGAAAACAACACGGCGAGCCGTGTTTGCATATAAATTGTTTACCCTCTCTTCTTTTCTTCGGAAAAAAGCCCGCCGGACATGCCGGCGGGCTTTTTTCTGCGCTATTCCACGTAGATAATACTCACAGGGCAGTTTGCCGCGGCCTCCTTGGCCAGGGCCTCGGTGGCGGCGTCGGGCTGGCGGTAGGCCTCGGCCAGGCCGTCGTCGGCGATGCGGAAGACCTCGGGACAGGTGGCGGCGCACAGGCCGCAGCTGATGCAGTCGTTGCGTTCGATGGAAACCTCCATGGGGCTCACTTCCTTTCCCGGGTTAGGATGTCCTGGAACGTCAAAATTAAAACGGCCCCGGTTTTAAATAGTCGAGGAGCGTGTCGAGGAAGTCCCCTACGGTGGGGCAGGTGGTGGGACGGCATCTTGCGATTTTGAAGAAGGCCTCTTTGTTGCCGTGGTTCCAGAAGGTGCGGATGGCGTACTGCATATTTTTGTACAGCGCCTCGCCGGTGATGCCATAGCTTTGCGCAACCTCCGCGCAAAGATCGCGCGTGGTTGGTTTTTTCGTCCCCTCCCGCTCGGTGAGCAGCGCCATACACCGGATAATGGCGTGATAGCCGCTCAGATTTGGACGGATGCCAATGTCGCGCAGTGCTGTTCTCAACATGCCCGAAATCCCCCCAATATATCAGATAATTCCATGGTACGACAGGATTCGGCGGGGCGGGGGATTATAGAAAAAACAAGGCAGGAAACGACAGTTTTCGCGGCGGGTCCATGGTGCAAAAACAGCAGGGTCTGCTTTTCGGAGTGGGAACGAAAAGCAGACCCTGCTTCAGGCGGGCTCATGACCACGGGCGGCCCGGAGATAGCTCTGGGCCGGAGACCGTGTAGGACAGAACGATTGATCGATAATGATATAATAGCATGTTCCAAAAGGAGGGACAATATCCAAGCTGTGTATATTACAGACGGCGCAGAAGCGCAAAGTTGGCGTAAAAAAGAGAAGGCCGCCGGCAACTGCCGGCGGCCTTAAGCTATTGGGTTGCGCCCTGCTGCCTTCCCGTTCGCCGCAGCATGCACAGCGCAGCGATCAGGAGCAGCGTGAACAGGCGGAGGCAGTTCATCTCGGGCGCGTAAACTAGCGTGAAAAAGGTCAGCCGCCAGCTGATCCCCGTGGCCTAACGCAGATACAAATCCACGGTGAAACAGACCGCCCAGCCAGCAGATCGGCCAGATCGCCCTGCGACAGATTCTTCCGGCTGCGCAGGCGGTAGATGTTCTCGCCCAGGCTCATGATAGAGCACCCCTCTTTCCTGTGTTTCCTGTATGATACCACTTTGGGGTGCGGAAGTCTGCCAAGCCGCCTTGAAGCTTTAGCAACCGGCGGTTGCGCTATGCGCGTATGGCCCAGCGCAGCTTGGTGGAGCGGGCGCGGGGGTTCTGAAAGCACTCCTGGCCGGAGGGGCGGATCACGTCCCCGGCCACCTGGCTGTAAACGCCCTCACGAAGGTGCTGCTTAAACGCCTGTTTCACCAGGCGGTCCTCGCCGGAGTGGAAGGTCAGGACCGCCGCCCGCCCGCCGCCCGCCAGGACGCCGGGCAGCTTGTCCAGAAAGGAGTAGAGGGCCTCGAACTCGCTGTTGACGTCAATCCGCAGGGCCTGGAAGGTGCGCTGGCAGGACTTCTTCACGGCCTGCTTCCGCTCCCCGGCGGGGAGGAAGGAGAGGGCCTGCTCAACGAGGGCGGACAGCTCCCTCGTGGTCTCCACCACGCCGCCCTGCCGGAGGCGCTGCGTGACGGCGCGGGCGATGGGCCCGGCGTAGGGCTCGTCCGCGTTCTCGGCCAGCAAGGCGGCCAGCTCGGCCTCGTCCAGCTCCCGCAGGCGCTGGGCCGCGGTGACGCCGGAGGTGGGGTCCAGCCGCAGGTCCAGCGGGCCGTCGTGCTTGAAGGTGAAGCCCCGCTCCGGATTGTCGATCTGCATGGAGGACACGCCCAGATCCGCCAGCACGAAGTCGAATTTCACGCCGGGGGCCACCTGGTCCAGCTGGGCGAAATTCATCCGCTTCACAGTGAGGATTTTTGGGCCGTAGCCCAGCCCCTCCAGCCGCGCCCGCGTCTTTGCGGACTCCACGGGGTCCACGTCGGTGGCGTAGAGGTGCCCCCGCCCCTGGAGCCGCTCCAGCATTTTCTGGGTGTGGCCGCCGTAGCCCAGGGTGGCGTCGCAGCCAATCTGCCCGGGCTGAATCTGGAGGAAGTCCAGGATCTCGTCCACCATGATGGGCAGATGCATCCCCGCGGGGGTTTTGCCGCGCTGAATGATCGCCTCCACGTCAGCCTTGTATTTTTCCGGGGAGAGCTCCTTGTATTTTTCCCGGTAATTCCGGGGGTGAGTGCCCTGATACCGCACACGGCGCTTGTGCTCCTGCTCCATAAACCTTAACTCCTTCGGCGCTGCCGCTTTTAAACAATGATTGTAATTGGAAAAGGCCGCCGACACTTGTCGGCGGCCTTTTCATTTGGTCGGAGTGCCGGGATTCGAACCCGGGGCCTCATGGACCCGAACCATGCGCGATACCAAACTTCGCCACACCCCGATACAGACTGAAAGTTATTATAGTGGCTTTGGGAGCGGTTGTCAAGGAGTTCCGCGCCGGGAAGCTGGAAAAATAAGCACGCAGCGGAACCGGGCCAGTCCGAAAACCTGGCATACACCCCGTCCTCCCCGCGTATAGATGTTCTGAATCAGAATCCGTACAGAAGGGAAGGTCGCCGGAATGGAGACAGCCTATCGGGAATGGGAGAAGAGGCGGCAGGATAGGCCGGCCGGGCGCCGCACGGCCGGCCGGGGCAAGACGGGAGCCAAGCGGGCACTGGGGGCGCGGGAGCGCCGCAGGCTGCTCCAGCTCCTGGTCTGCGTCGTGCTCTTTTTAGTGGTATTTATCGGCAAGGGGGTATTCCCGGACAGGCTCTCCGCCATGCGGGACAAGATGCTGGAGACCATCCGGGCGGATACGGACTTCAAAGCGGCCTTCGCCAGCCTGGGCCGCTCCATCTCGGCGGGGGAGCCCGTGCTGGACACCCTGGGGGATCTGTGGGTGGACGTGTTCGGCGGGGGGACGGTGACGGTCTCCTTCACCGAGCCGCTGGAGCACGCCCCGTCCTACCGGGCGGAGCAGGCCTTTTTCGCCGACCCGGACAAAATGGGCGTGGTGTTCCATCTGGCGGGGGTGGAGCCCCCCGCGGAGCAGACCGCGCCGCCGCCCGCCGAGGTGCAGCCTGCGGCCCCGGCCGAGCCCGAGCCTGTGCCCGCCCAGCCGGAGCCTGCGGAGCCCACGGTGATCCAAATGCCCTACGACGGCGCCGCGCTGCCCGACAACACCACCATGGATAAATACGCCCTGGGCCTGGCCCAGACCGCCACGCCCGCGCTGGGGTGGGTATCCTCCGCCTTCGGCTGGCGGGAACACCCGGTGGACGGTGGAGAGAAGTTCCACAACGGGGTGGATCTGGCGGTAAACGACGGCACCGATGTGAAGGCCTTCGCCGACGGCGTGGTGGACTACATCGGGGAGAGCCCCATCTACGGGCAGTACCTGCAGCTCAGGCACGCGGGGGGCGTGACCACCTTTTACGCCCATTGCAGCAGGCTCTGCGTCCAGCAGGGGCAGACCGTGACGGTGGGGGAGAAGGTGGCCGAGTCGGGGGAGACGGGCAACGCCACCGGGCCCCATCTGCACTTTGAGATCAAGCTCAACGGCGTGCGCCTCAACCCCGTGTACTATATAGAAACCGAGTAATGCTGCGCTGGGGGAGAATCGAGGTGAGCGGCGGCTTCCTGCTGGTGGCCGCGGCGCTGTACTATCTGGACACACAGAACCTGCTGCCCTGGGCGGCGGCGGCCTGCGCCCTGCACGAGCTGGGGCACTATCTGGTCATCCGCCTCTTCGGCGGGCGGGTGGCGGCGCTGCGGCTGAGCTGCACCGGGGCTGAGATGGCCCTCTCCGCCCGGCGGCCCCTCCCGGAGCTGGGGGCCTTCTGCGCCGCCCTGGCCGGGCCGGGGATGAACCTGCTGCTGGCGGCCTGCTCCGTGCGCCTGGCGGCGGTGGGGCTGGGGGAGAATTTTTACGTCTTTGCCGGGCTCAACCTGGGTATGGCCTGCTTCAACCTGCTGCCCGTGGCCCCGCTGGACGGGGGGCGGGCGCTGCGGAGCCTGGCGGCCCTGCTGTGGTCCGGGGCGCTGGGGGAGCGGCTGGTGCGGTTAAGCTCCCTGGCGGTCTCCCTGGCGCTGACGGTGGGGGGCGGCGTGCTGGTGCTGCGGGGGCGGGCCAACTTCACGCTGCTGATCACCGCCTGCTGGCTGCTGGCCGCGTCGGCGCCGAAAGGGGCAAAAAAGCGGGCTTTTTCGTGAAACTTGTGCTTGCAATCCCATTCCTCCTATGGTAAACTATTGCAGTCTCAATAAAGGGCGGTCCTCTGCGGCCGCCGCCCGGCATGTCCGGACGGCACCCAAGGGCGCGCAAGAACGCCTATAAACTAGGAGGAAAAATCAATGGATCTGATGCAGGCATTTACCGAAAAGCACCTGAAAGCCGAGCCCCCCGCGGCCAACGTGGGCGACACCGTCCGCGTGCACATCCGCGTCAAGGAGGGCAGCCGCGAGCGTATCCAGGTGTTCGAGGGCACCGTCATCGCCAAGAAGCACGGCGGGATCGAGGAGAGCATCACCGTGCGCCGCGTTTCCTACGGCGTCGGCGTGGAGAAGGTCTTCCCCATCCATGCTCCCACCATCGAGAAGATCGAGACCGTCCGTAAGGGCAAGGTCCGCCGCGCCAAGCTCTACTACCTGCGCGACCGCGTGGGCAAGAGCGCCAAGGTCAAGGAGCGCATCTAAAGTCTTCGACGAAAAAGAGAGGCGAAAGCCTCTCTTTTTTGCATTTATCGCAAAAAGTGGGGTTAACCTCTTTTTTTCTCACTACCTATTGTGTATAATAGCTTCAATATGCAAAAGTACAGCGCCGAGGGGGCGGATTTGTGAATATCCAATGGTATCCCGGCCATATGACCAAGACGCGCCGGATGATCGCCGAGCAGCTGAAATACGTGGATTTGGTGGCCGAGGTGGTGGACGCGCGCATCCCCGTCTCCAGCCGAAACCCGGACATCGACGAGCTGGTGGGGGAGAAGCCCCGGCTCATTATCCTCAACCGGGCCGACCAGGCCGACCCGGCCATGAACCGCGCCTGGGAGGACTGGTTCCGCGCCCGGGGCTTTGCGGTGATGGAGACAAACGCAAAGGACGGAAAGGGTGTAAACCAGTTTTCCAGTACAGTGAAAACCGTGCTGAAGGACAAGATCGCCGCCTGGCAGGCCAAGGGCCAGGTGGGCAGGCCCATCCGGGCTATGATTGTAGGCGTGCCCAACGTGGGCAAATCCACCTTCATCAACCAGGTGGCCAAGCGGAAATCCGCCAAGGCGGGGGACCGGCCCGGCGTGACCCGGGGCAAGCAGTGGGTGGCCGTGGACGCGGGGCTGGACCTGCTGGACACCCCCGGCATCCTCTGGCCCAAGTTCGAGGACCAGTCCATCGGCCTGAATCTGGCCTTTACCGGGGCGGTGAAGGATGAAATTATGGACGTGGAGACCCTGGCCTGCCACTTCATGGAATTGCTGGCCCAGCGCTACCCCCAGTCCCTGACGGAGCGCTACAAGCTCTCGCCCGCGCCGGGGGAGCCGGGCTGGCAGCTGCTGGAGCAGGCGGCGCGCAAGCGCGGGTTCCTCGTCTCCGGCGGCGAGGTGGACACCGAGCGCATGGCCAAAATCCTGCTGGACGAGTATAGAGGCGGCAAGCTGGGCCGCTTTACACTGGAGCGCCCCCAGGATCTGGAGGCTGCGGAGGCCCGGGAGGATGGCTGATCTGTGGGCCCTGGAGCGGGCGTGCCGCGCCGGTGGGATCGGCCTGGTCTGCGGCGCGGACGAGGCGGGGGCCGGGCCCCTGGCCGGCGCGGTCTACGCCGGGGCGGTCATCCTGCCGGACGGCCTGGCCCTGGAGGGGCTCAACGACTCCAAGCAGGTGAGCCCCAAAAACCGGGACCGCCTCTTCGACGAGATCCGCGAAAAGGCGGTGGCCTGGGCGGTGGCCTGGGTGGACGAGGGGGAGATCGACCGCATCAACATCCTCAACGCCCGGATGCTGGCCATGGACAAGGCCATCCATCTGCTGGAACCGGCCCCGGAGTTCGCCCTCATTGACGGCAACCGGAATAAGGGCATTACCATCCCCAACGCCACGGTGGTCAAGGGGGACAGCCGCAGCGCCAGTATCGCGGCGGCCTCCATCCTGGCCAAGGTGAGCCGGGACCGCTACATGGAGGAGCTGGACCGGCGCTACCCGGAGTACGGCTTTGCCCGGCACAAGGGCTACCCCACCAAGGCCCACTACGAGGCGCTGCGGAAGTACGGCCCCTGCCCCGTCCACCGCAAGACCTTTTTGAAAAACGTATGAGCGGGGGAGAGGCGAAGCTCCTGGGCCGCTGGGGGGAGGCCCTGGCGGCGGAGTACCTGCGGCGGCGCGGCTACCGGGTGGTGGCCGCGGGATACCGCTCCCGGTTCGGCGAAATCGACCTGATTGCAGAGGCCGGCAAGTACATGGCCTTTATAGAGGTAAAGCTGCGCAAGGACGACTGCTTCGCCCCGGCCCGGGCCTTCGTGGACGCCCGGAAGCAGAACCGGATCCGCACCACGGCGGAGCTCTACCTCGCGGCGCGCCCCACGGCCCTCCAGCCCCGCTTTGACGTGGCGGAGATCTACGCGCCTCAGGGGATGCGGACGGAGCATCCACAGATCAATTACCTTGAAAATGTATTTTGAGAAGGGGGAACCTCCCTTGAAAAATTCCATCCACGTCTTTGACGGCCACTGCGACACGGTGCTGCGCTGCTACGAGCAGGGCGGCGGTATGCGGGAGAGCGGGGGCCATCTGGATTTGACCCGGGCCGGGTCGTTCGGCGGCTGGGCGCAGTTCTTCGCCATCTTCGGGGACGAGGGCACCGCGCCGGGCAAGTCCCTCTGGCAGATTTTCAGTGAGGAGTACGCCCTTTTCCGCCGGGAGCTGGAGCAAAACGGCGATCTGGCCGCGTTGTGCACCACGGGCGCGGAGGCCGAGGCCGCCTGGAAGGCCGGAAAGACGGCGGCCTTCCTCTCCGTGGAGGGGGCCGGGCTGCTGGAGTGCAGCCTGGAGCGGCTGGACGAGGCCTACGCCATGGGGGTGCGGGCGGTGAACCTGACCTGGAACCATCCCAACGCCCTCTCGGGCACCAACGCGGCTGACCGGGAGCGCGGCCTGTCCGGGCTGGGCCGGGCGTACGTGCGCAAGATGCAGCGGCTGGGGATGCTGGTGGACGTGTCCCACCTGTCCGACCCCGGCTTCTGGGACGTGGCGGAGACGGCGGAGAAGCCCTTCTTTGCCAGCCACTCCAACGCCCGGGCCCTGTGCCCCCATCCCAGGAACTTGACCGACGAGATGTTTACTGCCATAATAGACCATGGCGGCGTGGCCGGCCTGAACATGTACGCGGCCTTTTTGGGGGAGCACCCGGACGTTGACACGGTGGTGGCCCACCTGGAGCACTTTTTGGATCTGGGCGGGGAGCGCAGCGTGGCCCTGGGCGGCGACTGGGACGGCTGCTCCGCCCTGCCGGAGGGGATCGCCGGGATACAGGATCTGGAGCGGCTGTACGAGCGGCTTTTGCAGCGAAACTACGGCGCGGCGCTGATAGACGCCGTGTTTTATCAGAATTTAATGAGGGTTGTGAACGAAGTATGTACTATGTAAGCACGCGCAACAAGGACGACCGGCACAGCGCCGCCGACGCCATCGCCCAGGGGCTGGCCCCCGACGGCGGCCTGCTCACGCCCGAGGTGCTGCCCAAGCTGTCCCAGAACGGCCTGGAGACCATGCGGGACATGTCCTACCAGCAGCGGGCGGTCTATGTGATGGGGGCGTTCCTGGACGACTACAGCTCCTCCGAGGTCTCCGCCTACGCCGTCAAGGCCTACGGCCCGGAGAAGTTCGACGTGAAGGAGGTGGCCCCCGTCCGCACCCTGGACGGGAACACCTACTGCCTGGAGCTCTGGCACGGGCCCACCTGCGCCTTCAAGGACATGGCGCTGCAGATGCTGCCCCACCTGCTCTCCGCCGCGCTGGTGAAGAACGCCGAGGAGAAGACCGCCTGCATCCTGGCGGCCACCTCCGGGGACACCGGCAAGGCCGCGCTGGAGGGCTTTAAGGACGTGGAGGGCACCCGCATCCTGGTCTTCTACCCCAAGGACGGGGTGTCCGCCGTGCAGGAGCTGCAGATGCTCACCCAGGAGGGGGACAACGTGGGGGTCTGCTCCGTGGTGGGCAACTTCGACGACGCCCAGACCGGCGTGAAGCGCATCTTCTCCGACGGGGAGCTGCGGCAGGAGCTGGAGGAGCGGGGCTATTTCCTCTCCTCCGCCAACTCCATCAACTGGGGCCGGGTGCTGCCCCAGATCGTCTACTACGTATCCGCCTACTGCGACCTGATGCGGGAGGGCAAGCTCCAGAACGGGGATAAGCTCAACGTGTGCGTGCCCACCGGCAATTTTGGCAATATCCTGGCCGCGTACTACGCCAGGCAGATGGGCGTGCCCATCGGGAAGCTGATCTGCGCCTCAAACAGCAACAACGTGCTCACCGACTTCCTGAATACCGGCGTGTACGACCGCAACCGCAGGTTCTACAACACCATGTCCCCCTCCATGGACATTCTGATCTCCTCCAACCTGGAGCGGCTGCTCTTCGACCTGACCAACCACGACGACGGCCAGGTGCGGGATTGCATGGCGGCCCTGGCCGCCGACGGGCGCTACGAGGTGCCCGAGGCGGTGAAGCAGAGCCTGAAAAAGTATTTCGCCGCCGGGTACTGCGACGATGCGCGCACGGAAAAGGTCATCGGGGCCATGTGGCGGGACGCGGGCTATCTCATCGACCCCCACACCGCCGTGGCCTTCGACGTGCTGGAGCAGTACCGCCGGGAGACCGGGGACGAGACCCCCACGCTGGTGGTCTCCACCGCCAGCCCCTTCAAGTTCTGCGACAGCGTGCTGGGCGCGCTGGGCGTGGCGGAGCTGGCCCGGGGCACCGCCCTGATCGACCAGCTCTCGGACGTGACCGGCGTGGCCGCGCCTGCGTCCCTGGCGCAGCTCAAGAACAAGGCCAAGCGCTTTGACAGGAACGTGACCCGGGAGCACATGGCGGACGAGGTAAAGGACTTCCTGCGTTAGGAGGAGCGTGCCGTGAGATTTGTCAGCGTGGAAAAGCTGGGGCTGCTGGGGCTGGCGCTGGCCCTCTGCGCGGGCTGCGGCGCGCCCCTCCCGGCACAGACCGCCGCCGCGGAGGAGACCGTCCCGCAGTTCAGCGAGGACTACACCGATGCGGTGGTCTGGCATATCGTAGGAAAGGACCTGGATCTGGAGGCCATCGACTCCTACCCGCAGAAGATTACCAATCTGGAGCGGAACGGCGTTTGGATCTCCTTTGATCTGCAGATTAGGAATCTGCCCTATGTCGGACTGGACCCCGTGCCCATCGACGGCCAGGAGTACCCGGACGCGGTGAAGGCCTATCTGGAGCCGTCGGAGAAGGTGAGCTGGGATGGCGAGGAAATCCAGGCATTCTTTTCCCGTATCAAAGGGGATAATGTCCTCATTTATGCGGGAAATGCCGCGCGGTTGATCGGGCGTACGCTTACCTATGACACCGAGCTGGCCCAAGAGATTACAGAGGGCTCCAGCGATACGGTGAACGCGGAGGAGGCTTTGGCCCGCGGCAAAGGCACGTGCAGCGAGTATACAAACCTCTTTTTGGCCGCCATGCGATCCAGGGGAATCCCCGCCCGGATGGAGAGCGGGTTTTCGATGGGACGGGATGGAGTGCACTATTCCTTTCACGCCTGGGCGGAATTCTACCTGAATGGATACGGCTGGATCCCGGCTGACGCGCAGGTCGGGCATGTCGGTATTCCGGACAGTTATATCCGGTTGGAACAGGGGCTGGACTTTGCAGACATGGGGAAAAAGCTGCGGGACTATCGGGTGATGGCAACCGCAGGGGCGCAGACAAACTGAAAACACCGGAGGGATCACATGGCCCTGTACGCACTGGGGGACACCCACCTGTCCCTGAGCACCAATAAGCCCATGGACGTGTTCGGCGGCGGCTGGGAGGGGTACGTCGAAAAGCTCTCCGCCGGGCTGGGGACCCTGGGGCCTGAGGACACCGTCGTATTGTGCGGGGACATCTCCTGGGGTATGAGCCTGCCGGAGGCCCGCGCGGACTTCGCCTTCCTGGACGCCCTGCCGGGGCGGAAGATCATATTGAAGGGCAACCACGACTACTGGTGGAACACGGCCTCCAAGATGAACGCCTTTTTTGAAGAAAACGGCTTCACCACCCTGAACATCCTGCACAACAACTGCTATTTCTACGGCCCTTACGCCCTGTGCGGCACCCGGGGCTGGTTCTATGAGGAGAAGGGGAGCGACAAGGTGTTCCGCCGGGAGCTCATCCGGCTGGAGGCGTCGCTGAAGGCGGCGGGGGAGAGGGAGAAGCTGTGCTTCCTCCACTACCCGCCCTGCTACCAGGGGTACACCTGCCCGGAGATTATGGAGCTGATGGAGCGCTACGGCGTACGGCGCTGCTACTACGGCCATCTCCACGGGGGGAGCCACCGGCTGGCCATCGAGGGAAAGTATGGAAAAGTCGAGTACCATCTGGTGTCGGCGGATTACCTGGACTTCCAACCGCAAACAATCTGTGAATAAATGAAAAAAAGTCTGGAAATCTGTGTCCGCTTCTGATAGAATAAGGCGGATAACGCAAAAGAGGGCTCCGAACGCATTTTTCTGCGCAAACGGGGCTGACAGGAGGAAGTAAACAACATGAATGTCAAGAGCGTCGAGAAGCAGGAGAAGAGCACGGTCGAGCTGGTTATCGAGGTGAGCCGCGAGGAGTTTGAGGCCGCCATCGACAAGGTCTATAAGAAGCAGCGCGGCAGCATCAACGTGCCCGGCTTCCGCAAGGGCCACGCCCCCCGGAAGGTCATTGAGGGCATGTATGGCTCCGGCGTATTTTATGAAGATGCCATGAACGATATTTACCCCACCGCGTATGCCCAGGCCATCGAGCAGGAGAAGCTGGACGCCGTGGCCTGGCCCCAGGTGGAGATCCAGGAGGTGGGCAAGGACGGCTTTACCTTTAAGGCCGTCGTCACCGTGCGCCCCGAGGTCACCCTGGGCGAGTACAAGGGCCTGAGCGCTGAGAAGGAAGCGGCCGAGGTCACCGACGAGGATCTGGACGGCGAACTCAAGCCCTTCATCAGCCGCGCCACCCGCATCGTCACCGTGGAGCGCGAGGCCAAGAACGGCGACACCGTCGTGATCGACTTCGAGGGCTTCAAGGACGGCGTGCCCTTCGAGGGCGGCAAGGCCGAGGGCTACAGCCTGGAGCTGGGCTCCGGCTCCTTCATCCCCGGGTTCGAGGAGCAGGTCGTGGGCCTGAAGGCCGGCGACGAAAAGGATCTGGACGTGACCTTCCCCGCCGACTATCAGGCCGAGGAGCTGGCCGGCGCCCCCGTGGTGTTCAAGGTCAAGGTCAACGAGGTCAAGGAGAAGCAGGAGCCCGTGGTGGACGACGAGTTTGCCAAGGACGTGTCCGAGTTCGACACCCTGGCCGATCTGAAGAAGGACCTGGGCGAGAAGCTCAAGGCCCGCCGCGAGGAGCAGGCCGACCGCAGCTTCCGCGAGGCCCTCATGGAGCAGGTCATCGCCAACATGCAGGTTGAGATTCCCGACGCCATGGTGGACTACCAGGCCGAGAAGCTGCTCAACAGCTACGCCCAGCGTATCACCTCCCAGGGCATCCCCTTTGAGAACTACCTGTCCATGATGGGCATGAGCATGGACGACATGAAGGCCCAGTCCGCCGAGGCCGCCCTGCACCAGGTGCAGCACGATCTGGCCCTGGGCGCCATCGTGAAGGCCGAGCAGATCGAGATCACCGACGAGGAGCTGGAGGCCGAGCTGGTCCGCCTGGCCGGGCAGTACCAGATGGAGCTGGACGACGTAAAGAAGGCCGTCAACGCCGACGACGTGAAGGCCGACCTGGCCGAGAAGAAGGCCGCCGATCTGATCTTCGACAGCGCCAAGGTGGGCAAGGCCCCCGCCAAGAAGGCCGCCAAAAAGACCGCCAAGAAGGCGGAGGAGGCCGAGGGCGAGGAGAAGCCCAAGAAGACCACCCGCAAGAAGAAGGCCGACGACGAGGAGAAGGCCGCGGAATAATCTCCTTCGGATCCTGATTCTGGGTATAGAGTCCGGGCGTGCGGGCATACTTTTGTGTGTGACTGCCCGCCGCCGTTCGGAGAGGATGGGCCGGCGCAGCTTGCGCCGAACATCAATAAAAAGGAGATCCTGTTACCATGAGCTTAGTTCCTTATGTAGTGGAGCAGACCAACCGGGGTGAGCGCTCCTACGACATTTTTTCCCGTCTGCTGAACGACCGCATCGTCTTTTTGGGCGAGGAGGTCAACGCCACCACCGCCGGCCTTATCGTGGCCCAGATGCTCTACCTGGAGGCCCAGGACCCGGACAAGGACATCCAGTTTTACATCAACAGCCCCGGCGGCTCCGTCACCGACGGCATGGCCATCTACGATGTGATGCGGTATATCAAGTGCGACGTGTCCACCTTCTGCGTGGGCATGGCCGCCAGCATGGGCGCGTTCCTGCTCTCCTCCGGCACCAAGGGCAAGCGCTTCGCCCTGCCCAACGCCGAGATTATGATCCACCAGCCCTCCGGCGGCACCCAGGGCCAGGCCAGCGACATCAAGATCCAGGCCGAGTGGATGCTCCGCACCCGTGAAAAGCTCAACCGGATCCTGGCCGAGAACACCGGCAAGGCCATCGAGCAGATCGCCATCGACACCGAGCGCGACAACTTTATGCCCGCCGAGGAGGCCTGTGCCTACGGCCTCATTGACAAAGTTATCTACCACAGGTAAAATAGCGCCGGGGAGCGGGGAGGTAACGCCCCGCTCCCCTTGCGTGTTTTTTTAATCGGGCCGCGCGGCGGCTTTTTGCGAGGTATTAATATGCCGAAAAACGACGAACACAAGCCGGTGCGCTGCTCCTTCTGCGGAAAGCACCAGGAGCAGGTCTCCCGCATCATCGCGGGGCCCGGCGCCTATATCTGCAACGAGTGCGTGCACCTGTGCATGAGTATTCTGGACGACGCCTACGACCCCGAGGAGCAGGTCTCCCCGGACATCCCGGACGTGATCCCCACCCCCAGGGAGATCCGGGACGTGCTGGACCAGTATATCATCGGCCAGGAGGACGCCAAGGTGGCCCTCTCGGTGGCGGTGTACAACCACTATAAGCGCATCTACTTCGGCGGCGGTGAGGACGTGGAGCTCCAGAAGAGCAACATCCTGCTCATGGGCCCCACAGGCTGCGGCAAGACCCTCTTTGCCCAGACCCTGGCCCGCATCCTGAAGGTGCCCTTCGCCATCGCCGACGCCACCACCCTCACCGAGGCGGGCTACGTGGGCGACGACGTGGAGAACATCCTCCTGCGCCTGGTGCAGGCCGCGGACTTCGACGTGGAGCTGGCCGAGCGCGGCATCATCTACGTGGACGAGATCGACAAGATCACCCGGAAGAGCGAAAACACCTCCATCACCCGGGACGTGTCCGGCGAGGGCGTGCAGCAGGCCCTGCTGAAAATCCTGGAGGGTACCGTGGCCAACGTCCCGCCCCAGGGCGGCCGCAAGCACCCCCACCAGGAGTTCATCCAGATCAACACCAAGAATATCCTCTTCATCTGCGGCGGCGCCTTCGACGGCATCGAGAAGATCATCGAGCAGCGCCTGGACAAGAAGACCATCGGCTTCGGGGCCGAGATCCAGAGCAAGAAGGAGCGCGACACCTCCGCCCTGCTCAAGGAGATCCAGCCCCACGACCTGCTCAAGTTCGGCATCATCCCCGAGCTGGTGGGCCGCCTGCCGGTGATCACCACCCTGCGGGCCCTGGACAAGGACCAGCTGGTGCGCATTCTCACCGAGCCGAAAAACGCCCTGGTGAAGCAGTACCAGAAGCTGCTGGAGTACGACATGGTGGATCTGCAGTTCCAGCCCGACGCCCTGGGCGAGGCCGCCGACAAGGCGGTGGAGCGGGGCATCGGCGCCCGCGGCCTGCGGGCCGTGCTGGAGGAGGTCATGACCTCGGTGATGTATGAGGTGCCCTCCGACCCCACCATCGCCAAGGTGACCATCACCCCCGAGAGCGTGAAGGAGGGCGCCCACCCCGAGGTGGAGCGCGATCCGGAGCGCAAGGAGCGCCCCCGCCTGGGCGGCGCGGCCCTGCGCAGCGAACAGGGCGGGACGGCCGTGCGCGGCAACGTCTCCTGACAATCCAATATTAACTGGGGGCGGACGGCTGTTGGCGTCCGCCCTTTTTCCCAAAAGGAAGTGATTCCATGTCTGAACTGAATCAAACAAGCACCATGCCCGCACTGGCCCTGCGCGGGCTGACCATCTTCCCCAATATGCTGCTCCACTTCGACGTGGGGCGGGAGGCCTCCATCAAGGCGCTGGACGAGGCCATGTCCTCCGGCGCGCCCATTTTCCTGGTGGCCCAGCGGGAGCTGACCGTGGAGAACCCCCGGCTGGAGGACCTCTACACCATCGGCACCGTGTCCAACGTGCGCCAGATCCTTCGCCTGCCCGGCGACAACGTGCGGGTCATGGTGGAGGGGGTCTCACGCGGGCAGCTCCAGGGCCTGGCCCAGACCGCGCCCTTTATCCTGGCCCAGGTGTTGG
Organism: Oscillospiraceae bacterium; assembly: GCA_022846095.1. Classification (NCBI taxonomy): domain Bacteria; kingdom Bacillati; phylum Bacillota; class Clostridia; order Eubacteriales; family Oscillospiraceae; species Oscillospiraceae bacterium. Next base: position 2,001,375 of record AP025583.1, read on the forward strand.
AGATCCGGCCGGAGGAGGAGGTGCGCCGCACCGCCCGGACCGAGGCCCTGATCCGCCGGACCTACGAGCTCTTCGAGCGCTATATCGAGCTGGCCCCCAAGATGACCCCCGACGTGCTGCTGTCGGTGCTCTCCAGCGAGGACCCGGGCTATATCGCCGACTACATTGCCCAGAACATCGTCATGCGCGCGGGGGACAAGCAGGCCATCCTGGAGGAGTTGCGCCCGGTGCGCCGTCTGGAGCGGCTCTACCAGATCCTGCGCCGGGAGGTGGAGATTTTGGAGCTGGAGCTGGACATGCAGAACAAGGTCCGGGATCAGCTCACCCGCAGCCAGAAGGACTACTTCCTCCGGGAGCAGATGAAGGTCATCCAGCAGGAGCTGGGGGAGGACGGCCAGAGCGGCGACAGCGAGAGCGCCGAGTACCGGGAGCGGATCTCCAAGGCCAAGCTGCCCGGCGAGGTGGCGGAGAAGCTGCTCAAGGAGGTCGGCCGGCTGGAGAAGCAGTCCTTCGGCTCCGCCGAGGCCACCGTCATCCGCAACTACCTGGACACCTGTCTTGAGCTGCCCTGGGGCAAAAAGACGCGGGAGCGCGTGGACGTGGCGGCAGCCCGCAAGGTGCTGGACGCCGACCACTTCGGCCTGGACAAGGTCAAGGAGCGGATTTTGGAGTTCCTGGCCGTCAAGCAGCTGGCCCCCGATTTGAAAGGGCAGATCATCTGCCTGGTGGGCCCCCCCGGCGTGGGCAAGACCTCCATCGCCATGAGCGTGGCCCGGGCTCTGCACCGCAGCCTGGCCCGCATCTCTCTGGGCGGCGTCCACGACGAGGCCGAGATCCGCGGCCACCGCAAGACCTACGTGGGGGCCATGCCGGGGCGCATCATCACCGCCGTGAAGCAGGCGGGGAGCTGCAACCCCCTGCTGCTGCTGGACGAGATCGACAAGCTGGGCATGGACCGGCAGGGGGATCCCTCCTCGGCCCTGCTGGAGGTGCTGGACGGCGAGCAGAACGCCGCCTTCCGGGACCACTTCCTGGAGGTGCCCTTCGACCTGTCCGACGTGCTCTTCATCACCACCGCCAACACCACCGAGACCATCCCGCGCCCGCTGCTGGACCGCATGGAAGTCATCGAGCTGTCCAGCTATACCGACGAGGAGAAGCTCCAGATCGCCCGGCGGCACCTGCTGCCCAAGCAGCTCAAGCGCCACGGACTGAAGAAGTCCCAGCTCAAGCTGACAGACGACGCCCTGCGGGAGGTCATCACAGGCTACACCAGGGAGTCCGGTGTGCGCGTCCTGGAACGGGAGCTGGCCTCGGTGTGCCGCAAGGCGGCCATGCGCATCGTGTCGGACGGTGTAAAGTCGATAAGCGTTACAGGTGATAACCTGGAGCGCTTCCTGGGCGTGCGGCGCTATCACCCCGAGCGCCTGCCCCGCATGGAGCAGGTGGGCGTGGTCAACGGCCTGGCCTGGACCAGCGTGGGCGGCGAGCTGCTGGAGGTGGAGGTGGGCGTGGTGCCCGGCTCCGGCAAGGTGGAGCTCACCGGCAACCTGGGCGACGTGATGAAGGAGTCCTGCCACGCGGCCCTCTCCTATATCCGCAGCCGGGCGGCCGCCCTGGGCATCGAGGCCGACTTCTACACGAAAAAGGACATCCACGTCCATTTCCCGGAGGGGGCGGTGCCCAAGGACGGGCCCTCCGCCGGTATCGCCATCACCACCGCCATGGTCTCCGCCCTCACCGGCGCGCCTGTGAAGCGGGAGCTGGCGATGACAGGCGAAATTACCTTACGGGGCAGGGTGCTGCCCATCGGCGGCCTGAAGGAAAAGACCATGGCCGCCCTGCGCAACGGGATTAAGACGGTCATTCTCCCGGCCGACAACGAAAAGGATCTGGAGGAGATCGACCAGACCGTGCGCTCCGCCCTGCGGTTCCTCCCGGTGGAGCAGGTGGACGCGGTGCTGGCCGAGGCGCTGGATCTGCACCTGGCCCGGGCGGATTTGCCCGAGCCGTGCCTGGAGGCCGCGCCCCGCAGGGACGGGGTCACCCTCAAGCAGTAGAAGGAGGTCTTTATGGCCCTGAATCTCAATAACGCGGAATTTATCCGCTCCGCCGCGAAAAAGGAGGACTTCCCCCGGGACGGACTGCCCCAGGTGGTCTTTGCCGGACGGTCCAACGTGGGCAAATCCTCGGTCATCAACCGCCTTTTAAACCGCAAGAACTTTGCACGGGTGGGCGCCGCGCCGGGTAAGACCACCCACATCAACTACTTCCTCATCGACCGGCGGCTCTATCTGGTGGATCTGCCGGGCTACGGGTACGCCAAGGTCTCCAAGGCGGAAAAGGACCGCTGGGGCAGGCTCATTGAGAGCTGGTTCGACGACACCAGCCTCATGACCCTGGGCGTGCAGATCGTGGACGCCCGCCACAAGCCAACCGAGGACGACCGCATCATGTGCAACTGGTTCCAGCTCAGCGGGCGGCCCTTCGCCGTGGTGGCCAACAAGCTGGACAAGCTGAAAAAGAGTGAAATCGAACCCAACCTGGCTCTGATCCGGGAGACCCTGGAGCTGGGCGACACTGTACAGGTCATCCCCTTTTCAGCTGAGAAGGGGGAGGGGAAGCAGGGGCTGCTGAACCTGATTTTAGACCATATGGGGGAGCGGTAAACATGAGGTATGTACGCTTTGAGCGGGGCGGCAAGGCCGCCTGGGGCGTTTTGAAGGGGGACACGGTGCGCACCATGACCGCCGCGCCCTACGGCGGCATCTGCTACGACGGGGGCAGTGTGCCCCTGGCCGGGTGCCGGCTCCTGGCCCCCTGCGAGCCCACCAAAATCGTCTGCGTGGGCAAAAACTACTTTGACCACGCCCAGGAGATGGGGGAGGGGGTGCCCGAGGTGCCCCTCCTGTTCCTCAAGGGGCCCAACACCGTGAACCACCCGGAGGGCACGGTCCACGCGCCGGACTTCGTCACGCGCTTGGACTACGAGGGGGAGCTGGCCTTTGTCGTGAAAAAGCGGGCGAAGGATGTAAAGGCAAGTGACTTTGCAGACTATATCCTGGGCTACACCATCCTCAACGACGTGACCGCCCGGGACATCCAGAAGTCGGACGGCCAGTGGACCCGGGGCAAGGGCATGGACGGCTTCGCCCCCGTCGGCCCGGTGGTGACCGACGAGGTGGACGGGGCTGATCTGGCTATCGAGACCCGCCTCAACGGCCGGGTGGTCCAGTCCTCCCGCACCAGCCTGTTCATGACCAGGCTGCCCGAGCTGATGGCCTTTATCACGGCCTCCATGACCCTGGAGCCGGGGGACGTGGTCACCACCGGCACCCCCGCCGGTATCGGTCCCATGAAGCCGGGGGACGTGGTGGAGGTGGAAATCGAGGGCATCGGGGTGCTGCGCAACCGCGTGGTATGACAGTACAGGGCCGCCGCAGACGGATGCGGCGGCCCTTCCCATTTTCCGCCCCCCGCGGCGAAGCGCCTTGTCTTTTGCCCTGAAATTTGCTATACTGAACCGAAAACAGAAATGGAGGCGGTTGTATGCTGCGTCGTATTCCGCTGGGAAGTATGAAGAATCTCCGGGACATGGGCGGACTGCCGGTGCCGGGGGGCGGCTGCACCGCCTGGGAGCGCCTGCTGCGGGGGGACAACCCGGAGAATCTCTCCCAGGCCGACGTGGACTGGCTGCTGGAGCGGGACATCACCACCGTCATCGACCTGCGCAGCGCCCCCGAGGTGGAGCGCCACCCCGACCAGCTCAGCGCCACCCCCGGCTTCCGCTACCTGCACATGCCCCTGGTGGCCGGGGACAAGCTGCCTAATACCGAGGCCGACGTGGGCGCGGGCTATTTCCGTGCCCTGGAGGTCAAGGACTGCATCCGGGACATTATGCGCGCCATCGCCGCGGCGCCGGGCGGCGTGCTCTACCACTGCACGGCGGGAAAGGACCGCACGGGCATCACCGCCATGCTGCTCTACTCCCTGGTGGGTGTGGAGCGCGCCGACATCCTGGCCGACTACCAGATCTCCGAGACCTATCTGGAGGAGCTGCTGCGGGGCATCCGCGCGGCCATGCCGGTGGAGCTGGCCGCCTTCGTGGGCTCCTCCAAGCCGGAGTACCTGGAGGAGTGCATGGACCTGGCCGAGCGGAAATACGGCAGCCTGACGGACTACCTGCGCGCCACCGGCCTGACCCAGGCGGAGCTGGATCTCCTGCGTGCCAAGCTGCTGAATTAAAGGAGGCCGCGTTTTGGGCTCTCTGCAAAACTTTCTGGACCACATGGACTGGTGGGGGCTTATCACCCTGCTGGTGAGTGCGGTGGCCGCGCTGCTGTGCATCACCTTCCACGAGCTGTCCCACGGCTTCGCGGCCTACCGCCTGGGCGACCCCACCGCCAAAAACGCCGGGCGGCTGACCCTGAACCCCATTAAGCACATCGACGTGATGGGCCTAATCATGATGATTGTGGTCAAGGTGGGCTGGGCCAAGCCTGTGCCGGTGGACATGCGCTACTTCAAGCGCCCCAAGCGGGACATGGCGATCACCGCCCTGGCCGGGCCGGTCTCCAATTTCCTACTGGCCCTGGCGGCGCTGCTGATCTGCTCGCTGCTCTACAACTTCGGGCGGGTGACCCACGCCTCCCTCATCGCCCTGTGCTTCTTCTCCAACGTGGCGATTTTGTCGGTGGGCCTGGGGCTGTTCAACCTGATCCCCATCTCGCCGCTGGACGGCTCCAAGGTGCTCTTTTCCGTGCTGCCGGACAGGGCCTATTACACCATCCTGCGGTATGAGAAGTACGTGATGGGCCTGCTGATCCTGCTCACCTTTGTCGGCGTGTTCGACAAGCCCCTGTCCTTCCTGATCGTGGGGGTGCTGCGGGGCTTCTGCGCCCTGACCCGGTTCCCGCTGAACGCGCTGTTCCAGTGCCAGGACGTGTCCTGGATCCTAAATATGTTCTAAAAGCCGTTTGAAGCGGCCCGGAGGTGAGCAGGATAGAGACGCCCATATTCCACCTGGAGAAGGTGGTCAAGGTCCGGGAGGAGGACATGGAGGACTTCACCGGCCCCCTGGACCTGATCCTCCACCTGCTCTCCAAAAACAAGATGGAGATCAAGGACATCCAAATCGCGCTGATTCTGGACCAGTACCTGGCGTGGATCAGCCGCCGCAAGGAGCTGGACCTGGACGTGGCCAGCGACTTCGTGACCATGGCCGCCCACCTGATCTTTATCAAGACCCGGATGCTGCTGTCCATCAACGACGAGGAGGCCCTGTCCGAGATGGAGCAGCTCATCGCCACCCTGGAGGAGCACCAGCGGCACGAGAACTACACCCGCATCAAGGCGGTGACCACCATCCTCTCCGACCGCTACGCGGTGGGGCGGGACTACATCCCAAAGGTGCCCGAGGCGGTGCCGGTGAACAAGACCTACCGCTACGTCCACCAAAAAGAGGACCTGCGCCGCGCCCTGCTGTCGGTGCTCTCCCGCTCGGACAACCGCCTGCCGCCCCCCATGGCGGCCTTTGAGGGCATCGTGGGCCGGGAGCCCTACCCGGTGGCCGACAAGGCCACGGAGATCCTCCAGCGGCTGGTGAACTTCGGCGTGACAAGGTTCCGGGCCCTCTTCAAGGGCAACCGCAGCCGCTCGGAGATCGTGGCCACCTTTATCGCCGTGCTGGAGCTGTGCAAGGCCCGCAAGCTGAGCCTGGCGGGCACCGAGGAGGACTGTACGATCACCTGCATCGACGGCGGGGCGGAGGACGTGGCGTACTCCACCGACACAGAACAGGGGGACTGACCCCTCAGCCGCCGATGGCGGCGGCTCCCCCCACAGGGGGGGCAAAGCGGAAGTTACGGGGTGATTTAATTGGAAGTCAAGGAGCTGGAATCTGCCATTGAGGGCATCCTCTTCGCCGCAGGGGAGCCGGTGGCGGTGGAGCGGCTGTGCCTTACGCTGGAGGCCGACCGGGCCACGGTGGACGCGGTGTGCCGGCAGCTGGCCGATTTTTACAGCTATGAGCGGCGGGGCATCCGCCTGCTGCGGATGGAGAACAGCTACCAGCTCTGTTCGGCCCCCGAGTTCGCGGCCTATATCCGCAAGGCCTTCGAGAGCCGCAAGCCCGCCCGGCTGTCCCAGCCCGCGCTGGAGGTGCTGGCCATCATCGCGTACTACCAGCCCGCCACCCGGGCCTACGTGGACCAGATCCGGGGCGTGGACAGCGCCTACACCGTGGGGCTGCTGCTGGAGCGGGACCTCATTGAGGAGTGCGGCCGCCTGGCGGTGCCCGGCAGGCCCATCCAGTACAAGACCACCCAGACCTTCCTGCGCTCCTTCGGCCTGTCCGGCCTGGACGATCTGCCCGAGCTGCCCAACGCGGCCCCCGAGGACGGCCAGATCACCCTGGAGATGCAGGCGGCGGTGGAGCGGCTGCGGGCGGAGCAGGAGGCCGGGGAGGCCCGGGCCTCCAACCTGTCCGACGGGGAGCTGGAGGCGGCGGCCAGGGCCGTAGCTGAAACGGAGGCGTGAGTTGAAGGCGCTGGTGATTATCGGCTGTATCCTGCTGGCGGTCTGGCTAATTTCCCGCGTGCGCGTCGGCGGCGCCGTGGAGTATTCGGCGGAGGGCCTGACCGTCCGCGCCCGGCTGGGGCTGTTCTCCCTGCGGGTGTTTCCCATGCGGGAGAAGAAGCCCCCAAAAAAGGAAAAGAAAAAGCCGGACCAGCCCCCGGAGCCGCCCGAGCCCAAGCGGGGCGGGGACTTTGCCCTGGTCCGGGAGATCCTGCCCCTGGCGGCGGAGGCCGCCGGGCGCTTCAAGCGGAAAATCCGGGTGGACCGGATCTATCTGGACTTTACCTCCGGCGCGTCCGACCCGGCCAGGGCGGCCATGGCCTTCGGGTACGCCAACGCGGCCGTCGGTATGATCTGGCCCCTGCTGGAGCATAATTTCAATATCAGGGACCGGCGCATCCGCACGGCGGTGGATTTCCAGCTCGCCTCGCCCATCCTGTACCTGTACGCCGTATGCTCCCTCACCGTGGGGCAGGCGGTGGCGCTGGGCGTGACGCTGTTTCTAAAGTTTTTAAAGATCTACTCCCAACACAAGGCCAAAACCACACAGAAAGAGGCGGTATCGAATGTCGGAAAATAAACAGCATCCCATCGGCGACCTGATGGGCGCCACCATGCAGAAGATCCGGGAGATGGTGGACGTGAACACCATCGTGGGCCAGCCCATCCAGGCGGGGGAGGTCACCATTATCCCCGTGTCCAAGGTGAGCTTCGGCTTTGCCTCCGGCGGCAGCGATTTTACCAGCAAGAACCAGAAGCCGGACGCCGACAACTCCTTCGGCGGCGGCAGCGGCGCCGGGGTCAACATCGCCCCCATCGCCTTCCTCATCGTCAAGGGGGACTCCGTGAAGCTGCTGCCCGTGGCGCCCCCGCCGGGCAACAGCGTGGACCGGGTGGTGGAGATGGTGCCCGAGCTGGTGGACAAGGTGACCGGCTTTATCGAGAAGCAGCAGGACAAAAAGGAGAACGAGCCCTTTTAATTCGTCAGGATAAAACAGGCCGCGGGGATCCATACTAGCACCATCTTTGCTTTTGAGGTGGTGTGCCGTATGAAACGGATCGCCGCGGCCTTTCTGGCCGTACTGACACTCTGCTCCGCGCTCCCGGCCCGCGGGGCGTCCATACAAAACTCAGCCAGCTCCGCCATTCTGGTGGACGCTGCCTCCGGGCGGGTGCTCTATGAGCACAACGCCCACGAAAAGCGGCTTATCGCCAGCATCACCAAGCTGATGACCGCCCTGGTGGCGGTGGAGTCCATGCCGGATCTGAACACGGTCATCGAGATTATGCCCGAGTACACCGGTGCGGAGGGCTCCTCCATGTACCTCAAGGCGGGGGAGGAGATCACCCTGGAGGGGCTGCTCTACGGACTGCTGATGGCCTCCGGCAACGATGCGGCCCTGGCGGTGGCCGGGGGGTGCGCCGGGGACGTGGACACCTTTGTGTCGTGGATGAACGCCAAGGCGGAGGATCTGGGTATGACCGACACCCACTTCGCCAACCCCAACGGCCTCAACGACGACGCCCACTACTCCACCGCCGCCGACATGGCCCTGCTGGCCCGGGAGGTGATGGAGCACGACGTGCTGGCCCGCATCGTCAGCACCAAGACCATCTCCATCGCCGGGCGCAGCTTTTCCAACCACAACAAGCTCCTGTGGCGGTACGAGGGGTGCATCGGCATGAAGACGGGTTACACCGATAAAGCCGGGCGCACCCTGGTGTCCTGCGCGGAGCGGGACGGGCAGCGGCTTATCGCGGTCACCCTCAACGACCCGGATGACTGGAAGGACCACGCCGCCTTTTTCGACTACGGCTTCGAGACCTACCCGGCCCACGTGCTGGCCCTGGCGGGGCGGGCGCTGCGCACCCTGCCCGTGGAGGGGAGCCTGAACCGCTTTGTGGCCGTGCGGACGGAGAGCGACGTGTACTACCCCCTCACCGCCACGGAGCGGGTGCGGGCGCAGGTGGTCCTGCCCGAGGGGGTGGAGGCCCCGGTGGAGGAGGGGGAGATCGCCGGGCGGCTGGTCTTCTACCTGGGGGAAGCGGAGATTGGCCGCACCTACCTGGTGTACGACCAGAGCGTGGCGGACGACCGGGCGGCGGCGCAGGGGCTCTTCCAGCGTATGCGGGATTTCCTGAGCGGCAAAAGCGGCCTGACGTTGGCCGGGCTCTGGACGCAGCTGTAAAAGAAAACGGATTACCCGGCCTCCGGCGGGGTAGTCCGTATCCCCTACATAAGAAAGGTGAATCGCCATGGAAATGCGGCTGCAAAAGCTGCTCAGTGAGCGGGGAATAACCTCCCGCCGGGGCGCGGAGGACTATATCCTGGCCGGGCGGGTGAGCATCAACGGCCTGCCCGCCGCCCTGGGGGACCGGGCGGACCCGGAGCGCGATCGGATCGAGGTGGACGGGAAGCCCCTGCCCGGCCTGACGGCGCGTACTTATCTGATGCTCAACAAGCCCCGGGGCTACGTCACCACCCTCTCGGACGAGCAGGGGCGGAAGGACGTGTCCGCGCTGGTGGCGGGCTGCGGGGCACGCGTGTGGCCCGTGGGTCGGCTGGACCGGGACTCGGAGGGCCTGCTGCTGATGACCGACGACGGGGCCCTGACCAATTTTCTGACCCACCCCGGCCACGAGGTGGAGAAGGAGTACCGGGTCTGGGTGAAGGGGGACGCGCTGGCGGCCCTGCCCGTGCTGCGGGGGCCCCTGGAGCTGGACGGGGTGCCCCTGCGCCCGGCGGACGTGACGCTGCTGGAGCGGTCGGAAAAGGAGGCCGTCCTGTCCGTGGTCATCCGGGAGGGCAAGAACCGGCAGGTGCGCCGCATGTGCGCGATGGCTTGGCTCTCCGTCACCCGGCTGCAGCGGGTGCGGGAGGGGGCCGTGGTGCTGGGGGATCTGGCCCTGGGCCGCTACCGCGCCCTGACGGAGGCGGAGGTCCGTCTTTTAAAGGGCGGATAATCCCATTTTTTGCAGGAAAAGCGGGAGGGCTTGCAAAACGCTCTTGCTTTTCTGTCCAAATCCAGATATGATATACCCTGTATGAATGCCCGTTCCACACCCGTGGGGGCGCAAATCAGGAGGAAAGCGGTATGTCAAAGGATATTCTGTCCGTGATTCAATCCAATATGAACGGCTTCTCCAAGGGGCAGAAGCTGATTGCCAACTTTATCCTGGAGTCCTACGACAAGGCCGCCTTTATGACCGCCAGCAGGCTGGGCAAGACGGTGAACGTCAGCGAGTCCACGGTGGTGCGCTTTGCCGCCGAGCTGGGGTACGACGGCTACCCCGCCATGCAGAAGGCGCTGCAGGAGATGATCCGCAACAAGCTCACCTCCATCCAGCGCATCGAGGTCTCCAACGACCGCATCGGGGATCAGGACATCCTGTCCATGGTCATGCAGTCGGACATCGAGAAGATCCGCATGACCATGGAGGAGACCGACCGGCACAGCTTCAGCCAGGCGGTGGACGCCATCGTGGCCGCCCGCCGCATCTACATCCTGGGCATCCGCTCGGCCGCGGCCATCTCCAGCTTTCTGGGGTTCTACTTCAACCTCATTTTCCCCGACGTGGTGGTCATCCACGCCACCTCGGTCAGCGAGGTGTTCGAGCAGCTGCTGCGCATCGGGCCCGACGACGTGATTATCGGCATCAGCTTCCCCCGCTACTCCCGCCGGACGGTGAAGGCCATGCAGTTCGCCCGGGACCGTGGGGCCACGGTGGTGGCCATCACCGACAGCGAGGTATCCCCCCTGGCCCCCACCGCCGACCACACCCTGATGGCCAAGAGCGACATGGCCTCCTTCGTGGACTCCCTGGTGGCCCCGCTGAGCCTGGTCAACGCCCTGATTGTGGCCCTGGGCCGCAAGCTGAATAACGACCTGTCCGCCACCTTCGGCGCCCTGGAGAAGATCTGGGACGAGTATGAGGTGTACGAGAAGGTGGAAGAGGAGAACAACTGAATTTGCCGAATGTAATCGTCATCGGCGGCGGCGCGGCGGGCATGATGGCCGCGTACGCCGCCGCCGCTTCCGGGGCGGCGGTACTGCTCCTGGAGCGCAACCAGAAGCTGGGCCGCAAGCTGTATATCACCGGGAAGGGCCGCTGCAACCTGACCAACGACTGCGCCCCCCGCGCCGTGCTGGACAACATCCCACACAACAGCCGCTTCGCCACCAGCGCCGTCACGCGCTTCCCGCCGGAAGAGGTGAAGGCGTTTTTTGAGGGTCTGGGCGTACCCCTCAAGACCGAACGGGGGAACCGGGTGTTCCCCCGCAGCGACCGGGCCGCCGATATTATCGACGCGCTGCTGCTGGCCCTGCGCCGCAGGCGGGTGGAGATCGTGCAGGACCGGGCCGCGGGCATCCGCACCGCGGACGGCGCGATTGCCGGCGTGGAGGCCGAGCACGGGTTCCACCCCTGCAAAGCGGTGGTTGTCGCCACCGGCGGGGTGTCCTACCCCCTCACCGGCTCCACGGGAGACGGGTACGCGCTGGCCCGGGCGCTGGGGCACACCGTGGTGCCCCCCAAGCCCTCCCTGGTGCCCCTGGTGGCGGAGGGGGAGATCTGCGCCCGGATGCAGGGCCTGTCCCTGCGCAACGTGGCAATCAAGGTAAGGGACGGCAAAAAGAAGGCCGTCTACCAGGAGCAGGGGGAGCTGCTGTTCACCCACTTCGGCCTCTCCGGACCCCTGATCCTCAGCGCCAGCGCCCACATGCGGGCGTTTGAGAAGGAGCATTACCACGTGCTCATCGACCTCAAGCCCGCGCTGGACGAACAGAAGCTGGACGCCCGCCTGCTGCGGGATTTTTCCGAGAACGCCAACCGGGCGTTCCACAACGTGCTGGAGGGGCTGGTGCCCCGGCTGATGGTGCCGGTGCTGGTGGAGCTGTCCGGCATCCCGGCGCAGGAGAAGGTCAACGCCATCACTAAGCAGCAGCGCCGCCGCCTGCTGGAGCTCCTGAAGGGCCTGCGGATCGACATTCAGGGCCCGCGCCCGGTGGAGGAGGCCATCGTGACCTCTGGGGGCGTGAAGGTGTCCGAGGTGGACCCCGGCACCATGGCCTCCAAAAAGACCCCCGGCCTCTTCCTGGCCGGGGAGGTGCTGGACGTGGATGCCTACACCGGCGGCTTCAACCTGCAGATCGCCTGGAGCACAGGAAAGGCGGCGGGGGAGGGTGCGGCGGCGTATGCCGCACGGCTTGAGGAGGAATTGCAATGAGCTATAAGAGCATCGCGCTGGACGGCCCGTCCGGGGCGGGAAAGAGCACCCTGGCCCGGAAGCTGGCGGAAGCCCTGGGGTACCTGTATGTGGACACCGGGGCCATCTACCGCACGGTGGGCCTGGCCGCGGCCAGGGCGGGCGCGGACCTGTCCGACGCGCGGGCGGTCATAGCCCTGCTGCCCGGCCTTGGCATCGACCTGCGCCACGGCGGGGACGGGGTGCAGCGCATGTTTTTGGACGGGGAGGACGTGAGCGAGGCCATCCGCCGCCCGGAGGTGTCGGAGTACGCCTCCCGGGTGTCCGCCATCCCGGAGGTGCGCGCCTTCCTGATGGAGATGCAGCGGGCGCTGGCCCGGCGGCAGGACGTGGTGATGGACGGCCGGGACATCGGCACGGCCGTGCTGCCCGCGGCCGACGTGAAGATCTTCCTCACCGCCAGCGCCGAGGACCGGGCCCGCCGCCGCTACGAGGAGCTGGTGCAGCGGGGGAACGACACCGACTACGGCACCGTGCTGTCGGACATCGTGGCCCGGGACGCGCGGGACACCGGCCGCGCCGCCGCGCCCCTGCGCCGGGCGGAGGACGCCGTGCTGGTGGACACCACCGGCAATACCCTGGAGCAGAGCTTTGAAGTGCTGCTGCGAACCATTAAGGAGAAATTGCAGGCATGAGAACCGTTTACGCGATTATCTGGAGCATTGTCTGGCCCTTTTTCAGCCTCGTCCACCCCTGCCGCGCCGTCGGGAAGGAGCATCTGCCCGACGGGGGCGCCCTCTACTGCGCCAACCACTCCGGCCTGAGCGACCCCGTGTGCCTGGTGATGGCCCTGGGCCGCAGGCGGCAGATGCGGGTGATGGCCAAGGCCGAGCTGATGCGCGTGCCCGTGCTGGGCTGGCTGCTGGGCAAGGCGGGCGTGTTCGCCGTGGAGCGGGGCAAGTCCGACGTGGGGGCCATCAAGACCGCCCTGCGCTTTTTAAAGAGCGGGGAGAACCTGCTCCTGTTCCCCGAGGGCACCCGCGTCAAGGGCGGCGTGGACAAAAACGGCCAGGAGAGCGAGGCCAAGACCGGCGCGGCCATGCTGGCGCTGCGCACCGGGGTGCCCATCGTGCCCGTGTACATCCCCGAGAAAAAGAACTGGTTCCACTTTACCGATATTGTCATCGGCGAGCCCTACTACCCCAAGACGGAAGGGAGGAAGGCCACCGCCGAGGAGTACCGCGCCATCGCCGAGGAGCTGATGGACCGCATCCACCGGCTGGGGGACGCGGCATGAGGGTGGAGCTGGCGAAATCCGCCGGCTTCTGCTACGGCGTGCGGCGTGCGGTGGAGTTGGCCGAGCAGGCCGCCGCCGCGGGTGACCCCTGCGTCATGCTGGGGCATATCATCCACAACAGCAGCGTCATCGCCGCGCTGGAGGCCCGGGGCGTGCGGGTGATCGAGCGCCCCGAGGACGCGCCCGCCGGGGCCGCCGTCATCATCCGCTCCCACGGGGAGGGGAAGGGGGCCTACGAGGCGCTGGAGGCCCGGGGCGCGCGGGTGCTGGACGCCACCTGCCCCAACGTCTCCCGCATCCACCGCATCGTCGCCCAGGCCGAGGAGGAGGGGCGGCAGGTGATCATCATCGGCACCCCCACCCACCCGGAGGTGTCCGCCATCGCCGGCTGGTGCGCCCATCCGGCGGTGCTGGAGGGGGCGCAGGCGCTGGAGGCGTGGCTGGACCGCCACCCGGAGGCCGCCTCCATGCCGGTCACCATGGTCTCCCAGACCACATCCACCCAGCAGGCATGGAAAACCTGCGTAGAAAAAGCAAAAAAACAGTGTACAAATTTAAAAATTTTTGATACAATATGTAATGCTACGTGCAAACGGCAGTCTGAGGCCCAGGCTTTGGCCGCCCGATCCGGGGCGATAATCGTCATCGGAAGCCGGGAGAGTTCCAACACCAAACGCCTGACCGAGCTGTGCAGCGCGCTCTGCCCCGAGGTTTTATGGATTGAACGGGCGGAGGAGCTGGAACCTTCCACCCTGTGCGGGAAGGCTTCTGTTGGAATCACTGCGGGTGCGTCCACGCCCGGGTGGATTATAAAGGAGGTCTATGACAAAATGAGCGACGAAAACATTGAGATCGAAGAATCCTTTGCTGAACTGCTGGAGAAGTCGATCAAAACTTTAAATACAGGGGAGAAGGTTACGGGCGTTGTCACTGGCATTACGCCTACGGAGATCTATGTCGATCTCGGAACCAAGCACGCCGGTTACATACCGGTGTCTGAGCTGACCGACGATCCCACTGTAAAGGTTGAAGATCTCGTCAAGGTTGGTGAGGAGATCGAGACCTACGTTATGCGCGTCAACGATCAGGAGGGCGTCGTCACCCTCTCCAAGAAGCGCCTTGACACCGTGAAGAGCTGGGACGACATCGAGCAGGCCCGCGAGGAGCGCAATACCGTCGAGGGCGTCGTGACCGAGGAGAACAAGGGCGGCGTCGTCGTGAACATCAAGGGCGTGCGCGTGTTCGTGCCCGCCTCCCAGACCGGCCTGCCCCGGGACGCCGCCATGAGCGAGCTGCTCAAGCAGAAGGTCCGCCTGCGCATCACCGAGGTCAACCGCGCCCGCCGCCGCGTCGTGGGTTCCATCCGCGCCGTGGCCGCCGAGGAGCGCGCCGAGAAGGCCGCCGAGGTGTGGGGCAGCATCGAGGAGGGCAAGCGCTACAGCGGCACCGTGAAGAGCCTGACCTCCTACGGCGCCTTTGTGGACATCGGCGGCGTGGACGGCATGGTCCACATCTCTGAGCTGTCCTGGTCCCGCATCAAGCACCCCTCCGAGGTGGTGAAGGTGGGCGACGCCGTTGAGGTGTACGTCATCTCCTTCGACCCCGAGAAGAAGAAGATCTCCCTGGGCATGAAGGACCGCAACGAGGATCCCTGGGCCGTGTTCACCGGCAAGTATGACGTGGGCGACACCGCCAACGTGCGCGTGGTCAAGCTGATGACCTTCGGCGCCTTTGCCGAGATCGTCCCCGGCGTGGACGGCCTGATCCACATCTCCCAGATCGCCGACCACCGCATCGACAAGCCCGGCGACGCGCTCAGCGAGGGCCAGATGGTGGACGTGAAGATCACCGAGATCGACTTTGACCGCAAGAAGGTCTCCCTGTCCATCCGCGCCCTGCTGGAGGACGCCCAGCGCTCCCACGACGCGGATGACGGCGGTGAGGACGCCGTGGTGGCCTCCTCCGAGGAGGGCTCCACCGAGGTGGCCTCTGATTTCGCAGAGTAATTACAACGAAATGCCGAAAACAGGCCTGTTTCTGAGAGGAAACGGGCCTGTTTTTTGTGTATTGTGTACTGGTTTTGTAAATTCACTTGCCAAAGGTTAAAAAAGTGGCTATAATATAGTATGTAATGTTAAACGGTTCGTAATCAGCTTTTTTCTTTGGGAGGTGGATCATGTTTCAGGTAGGCGATAAGATTGTGCACCCGATGCATGGTGCTGGCGTCATCGACAGCATTGTGCAGAAAAAGATCAACGGTGTGGTTCGGGAATACTACATCCTCAAAATTCCCGTCGGGGGCATGATGGTCATGATCCCCACCCAGAACAGCGAGGAGATCGGGGTGCGCCCCGTGGTACAGGGCGAGGAGGCGGACAAGATCATCGCCGCCATGCCGGAGATTGAGGTGGACATGACCCAGAACTGGAACCGCCGCTACCGGGAGAACATGCTGCGCCTGAAGAGCGGCGATCTGCTGGAGGTGGCCCGGGTGGTCAAGGGCCTGATGCTGCGGGACGGGGAGCGCGGGCTGTCCACCGGGGAGCGGAAGATGCTCCACTCGGCCAAGCAGATCCTCATCTCCGAGATCGTCCTGTCCCAAAATGCCAGCTACGAGGACGTAGAGGACCGCATAAATACGGCCCTGGCATAGTATACTTCCAGGAGGCATCCAATGCCCACCGGATACAAGCGGAAAGGAGCCGAAGGGCTCCTTTTTTGCGAAGGAGTGAGAAGAATGGCCGGATTTCTGGGCCGACTGTTCCGGAAAAAGGAGCGGGAGGAGATCGTCTGCACCGCCGTGGTGCCCGCCGCGGGCTCGTCCAGCCGCATGGAGGGCCAGGATAAGCTGCTGCTGCCCCTGGGGGACATGCCGGTGCTGCTGCACACCCTGCGCGCCCTGGACGCCTGCCCCCTGATCCACGAGATTATCGTGGTCACCCGCGGGGATCTGGTGGTGCCGGTGGGGGAGCTGTGCCGGGAGGGCGCCTTCTCCAAGGTCACCAAGGTGGTGATGGGCGGGGCGACCCGCACTGAGTCGGTGCTCTGCGGCATCCGGGAGGCCCGGCAGGACGCGGGGCTTATCGCCATCCACGACGGCGCCCGGCCCCTGGTGGACCGGCAGGTGCTGGAGGAGGTGCTCTTACGGGCCGCCCAGTGCGGCGCGGCCGCCCCCGCCGTGCCCGTCAAGGACACCATCAAGCGGGCCAGGGACGGGGTGATTGCGGGCACCCCGGACCGGGCGGAGCTCTACGCCGTCCAGACCCCCCAGGTCTTTGAGGCCTCCCTCATAAAAGGTGCGCTGGAGAAGGCCCTGGCCGACGGGGAGGCCCTCACCGACGACTGCGCCGCCGTGGAGCGGCTGGGCGTGCCGGTGGCCCTGACCCGGGGCAGCTATGGGAACATCAAAATTACCACGCCGGAGGATTTGGCGGTGGCGGAGGCGCTGATGGACTGGAGGGATGCCCAGTGAGGATTGGACACGGCTACGACGTACATAGGCTCACGCAGGGGCGCAGGCTCGTCCTGGGCGGCGTGGACATCCCCTGGGACAGGGGCCTGCTGGGCCACTCGGACGCCGACGTGCTCACCCACGCCGTGATGGACGCCCTGCTGGGCGCGGCGGGCCTGGGGGACATCGGGAAGGCCTTCCCCGACACCGACCCGGCCTACGAGGGCGCGGACAGCGTGGCGCTGCTGGAGCGGGTGGCGCGTATGATAGGGCAGGCGGGGTACCGGGTGGGCAACGTGGACGCCACCGTGCTGGCCCAGCGCCCCAAGCTGCTGCCCCACATCCCGCAGATGCGGATGAACCTGGCCCGGGCCATGGGCGTGGCGGAGGGCCGGGTGAACGTGAAGGCCACCACCGAGGAGGGGCTGGGCTTTACCGGCTCCGGCGAGGGCATGGCGGCCCACGCGGTTTGCCTGCTGGAAGAAAACTGAACGGCGTGAATCCCCAACGGCTCCTCTCGTGCATACAATGTGCCGAGAGGAGCGTTTTGCTATGGTTTACTATCTCATCGTCTGCCGCTCGCTGACGTACGCCCAGCGGACGGCCTCCGCTCTGGAGCGGGCGGGCATCACCGCCCATATCCTCCGCTCGCCCAAGTCCATCTCGGGCGAGGGGTGCAGCCACTCGGTGAAGGTCTCCGAGCGCCGGCTGGCCGACGCCCTGGTGGTGCTGGGCCGGGTGGGGCTGACCCCCAAGCGGATCTATATCATATCCAGCGACGGCAGTTACAAAGAGGTGCTGTTATGATCTATCTGGACAGCGCCGCCACCACCCTGCAAAAGCCGCCCGCCGTGGCGCGGGCGGCTTCTTATGCCATCGGGCACCTGGCCAGCCCCGGACGGGGCGGCCACAAGCCCGCCATGCTGGCGGCCGACACGGCCTTCGCCTGCCGGGAGGCCGCCGCGGACTTATTCCACGTGCAGGACCCGGAGCACGTGGTGCTCACCTTCAACGCCACCCACGGGCTGAATATCGCCATCAAATCCCTGGTGAAGCCGGGGGACACCGTACTCATATCGGGCTACGAGCACAACGCCGTCACCCGGCCCCTGGCCGCCCTGGGCGCCAAGGTGAAGGTGTGCGCCTCGTCCCTCTTCGAGCCGGAGGTCGTCCTCCACCAGTTTGAGGAGAAGCTGACGGGGGAGGTCAAGTGCGTCGTCTGCAACCACGTGTCCAACGTATTCGGGTACGTACTGCCGGTGGAGCAGATCGCCCGGGTGTGCCGGGAGCGGGGGGTGCCCTTTATCCTGGACGCGTCCCAGTCCGCCGGATGCCTGGAGGTAAATATGACCGCCCTGGGCGCCGCCTTCATCGCCATGCCCGGCCACAAGGGGCTCTACGGCCCCCAGGGCACCGGCCTGCTGCTGTGCGGCGACACCACCACCCCGCTCCTGGAGGGGGGCACGGGCAGCGCCTCGGCCCAGCAGCTGATGCCCGATTTCCTGCCCGACCGGCTGGAGGCCGGCACCCACAACATCGCCGGCGTGGCCGGGCTGCTGGAGGGCATCCGCTTCGTCCAGGAAAAGACCCCCAAGGTCATCCTGGAGCACGAAAAGCGCCTGCTGGCCCAGGCGGCGGACGGCCTGTCCGGCCTGAAGGGCGTGCGCGCCTACGCCTCGCCCCACCAGTTCGCCCAGGCCGGGGTCCTGTCCCTCCAGATCCGCGGCATGGACTGCGAGGCGGTGGGGGAGGCCCTGGCGGAGCGGGAGATCGCCGTGCGTTCCGGGCTCCACTGCGCCCCCCTGGCCCACCGCTCGGCCGGTACGCTGGAGCAGGGGACGGTGCGGGCCAGCTTCTCCGCCTTCAACACCCCGCGGGAGGTGGACCGCTTCGTCCGGGAGACCGCACGCCTGGCCCAGCGGGCCGCGCAGTGACACAGAGCGCGCAAGCGCCGGGACGCAGTTGCGTTCCGGCGCTTTTTCCGTCCGGAAACCCCTTGGAAACCGCTGTATGTTAATATAAAATTCATCTTCCATTCTCTTGCCAAGCCGGGCATGATAAAGTATAATATCTTGAATAGGGTGAAATTACTTCGCCCACTCAATACCAGGCAGGCGGCGCTTGGCCGGGACCGGGAGAGAGGTAGAGATGGAATACTTTATGGAGGCCGTGCAGAGGGGCCTGGGCAATATCAGGCTCATTGGGATCACCGATGTCATAGACATCCTGATCATGGCCTTTGTTATCTATAAGCTCATGATGCTGATCCGCCGCACCAGCTCCGGACAGGTGGCCAAGGGCATCGTGCTGCTGCTGGCTGCCCTGTGGGTGTCCCAGCTGGCCCACCTCAACACGGTAAACTTTATCCTGGGCAAGACGGTGGAGTGGGGCGTGGTGGCCCTGGTGGTCCTGTTCCAGCCTGAAATCCGCAAATTTCTGGAGCAGGTGGGATCCAGCAAGCTGGGCAGCGTCCTCTCCCACCCGGACACGCCGGACGAGATAGAGCACGCCATCCTCCAGACGGTGGAGGCATACACCTCGCTGTCCAAGACCAAGACCGGCGCCCTGATGGTCTTTGAGCGCAAGAACCTGCTGGACGACGCCATCCGCACCGGCACGGCGCTGGACTGCCAGGTGAACAGCGAGCTTTTGAAGAACATTTTTTGGAACAAGGCCCCCATGCACGACGGCGCGGTCATCGTGCGCGGCGGGCGCATCGCGGGCGCGGGGTGCATGCTCCCCCTGTCGGGCAACGTGAACCTGTCCCGGGAGCTGGGGATGCGCCACCGGGCGGGCATCGGCGCCAGCGAGCACTCGGACGCGGTGGTGGCCATCGTGTCGGAGGAGACCGGCTCCATCTCGGTGGCGGTGGGCGGCATGCTCAAGCGCCACCTGGCCCCGGAGACCCTGGAACGGCTGCTGCGCAACGAGCTGATGCCCCAGGCGGAGGAGAAGGAGCCCTCCAGATTCTTTATTACAAACCTGCTGCGCGGCAGAAAGGGGGAGAACGGCGATGGGGAAGATAAAGGACAGTAAGTGGACCTACGTTGTGCTCTCCCTGCTCATGGCGGCAATTCTGTGGTTCTACGTGACCACCACCCTGGACACGGAGATCGACGACTACGTGCGGGGCGTACAGGTGGTCTTTAACGGGGAGGATCTGCTGGCCCAGCGGGGGCTGATGATCTCCGAGGGGGCCGAGCAGAGCCTGAACCTATACGTCCGCGCCAAGCGGGAAACGATGGTGAGCCTGCAAAACGGCACCGTTACCGTGGAGGTGGACGTGTCCGGCATCACCAACCCCGGGCCCTATACCCAGGGGGCCAGGCCCAACTATACCGCCGCCGGGGTTTCCAACAGCCAGGTGAACGTGCTCAACCCCAACCCCATCAACATCCAGTTCACCGTATCCCGCAGGACGGACCGCGCGGTGCCGGTGCGGGGCCAGTTCAGCGGCGGCATCGCCGAGGGGCACCAGATGGGCGAGTTCTCCTTCGCCCCCGCCGAAATCACCATCAGCGGGCAGGAGGAGCTGGTCAACCAGGTGGATCACGTGCTGGTGAGCCTGAACCGCGACAATCTGTCCGAGACCTTCACGGGGGATATGCCCTTCACCCTGGTGGACGCCAATGGGAACGTGCTGGAGGGGCTGGACGTGGAGACCAACGTGAGCACCGTCCAGGTCACCCTGCCGGTGGTCACCCTCAAGACCGTGCCCCTCACCGTGGACATCATTCCAGGCGGCGGCGCCACCGCGGAGAACGTGGAGCTGCTGTTCCTGCCCGAGGGCACGGCGGAAAAGACCATTACCGTTTCGGGCAGCGACGCGGACCTGGAGGGCCTCACCGAAATCTACCTGGGCAGCATCGATTTGCAGAAGGTTTTCAGCAGCGGCGCGCCGCAGAAGATCGAGTTCCCTGTGGTGCTGGACCCCGCCCTCACCAACGTGAGCGGGGAGACCTCGATCACCGTCTCGGTGGAGATTAAGGGCCTGGCCATCGGGATCATCGAGGTGGACAATATCAAGATCATCAACGTGCCCGAGGGCTACACCGCCGAGTCGGTGACCAAGACCCGGCAGGTGCAGATCCGGGGCACCCAGGAGGCCGTGGACGCGGTGATCCCCGCCCAGCTGCGCATCGTGGCCGACCTCACCGGCATTCAGGAGGCCACCGGGAACCAGACCTGGCCCGTCAAGGTGTACCTGGACGGCAGCAGCGACGTGGGCGTGGTGGGCGACTACAACATTACGA
This sequence comes from Oscillospiraceae bacterium, assembly GCA_022846095.1. Classification (NCBI taxonomy): domain Bacteria; kingdom Bacillati; phylum Bacillota; class Clostridia; order Eubacteriales; family Oscillospiraceae; species Oscillospiraceae bacterium. The sequence goes on from AP025583.1 coordinate 2,022,158, forward strand.
TTGCCCTTTCACAGTAAAGGAGATTCTATGACACAGCAAAAAGCGAGGGTCGTGCGCCTGCTGGACGGCGGCCGGGCCGAGGTCACGGTGACCCGGCAGACCGCCTGCGGGCACGACTGCTCCAAATGCGGCGGCGGGTGCAGTGAGCTCACCGCCCGCGAGGACGTGACCGTCACGGCGGTAAACCCCATCCACGCAGCCCCGGGCGATCTGGTGACGGTGGAGACCGCCACCTCCGGCGTACTGGGGGCGGCCGCCCTGGTCTACCTGGTCCCCTTCGCCCTGTTCTTCCTGGGCTATTTCCTGGCCGGGGGCCTGCTGCACGCGGGGGAGGGGGCCAGCATCGCCGTGGGCGGCGCGGGCTTCGCCCTGGGCATCCTCCTGGCCGTGCTGCTGGACCGGCGGGTGAAGCGTAACCGCTCTCTGGTCTTTCAAATTACCAGCATCCAGCAGGCGGCCTGATGTTCGGTTACGTCAGGCCCCTGAAGGACGAGTTGCGGGTGCGCGAGCTGCACGACTACGAGGCGGCCTACTGCGGACTGTGCCGGGCCATCGGCAGGCGCAACGGCTTTCCCGCCCGCATGTTCCTCAACTACGACTTCGCGTTCCTGGCCATGCTGCTCTCCCCGGCCCAGGGGCGGCCCGAGATCCGGAAATGCCGCTGCCCCGCCCGGCTGTGGTGCACGAAAAAGGCCTGCGCGGTACACCCCGGCCTGGACGCCGCCGCCGACGAGAGCACCATCCTCAGCTACTGGAAGCTGCGGGACACCGTGGCCGACGGCTCCTTCTGGGCGCGGCTGGGGGCGCGGGCGTGCTCGCTGCTGCTGCGGCCGTCCTACCGCCGCGCGGCGGCGCTGCGGCCGGAGTTCGACAGGCAGGTGTGTGCCTGCCTGGAGGAACTGCGTGGGCTGGAGGGGGAGAACTGCCCCTCCCTGGACCGCACGGCGGACACCTTTGCCCGCATCCTCCGCGCCGCCGCGCCCCCCACGGGGGACGAGGGCCGGGACCGGGGGCTGGGGGAGCTGCTGTACCACGTGGGCCGCTGGATCTACCTGGTGGACGCGTGGGACGATCTGGAGGAGGACAGGCGCACCGGGGGCTACAACCCGGTGTCCGCCCGCTTCCCCGGCGCGGAGGCGGAGAACCGGGACTACCTGCGCACCACCCTGCGCCACTCCCGCAATCTGGCCGCGGCGGCCTGCGCCCTGCTGGAGCCGGGCTGCTGGGGGGGCGTACTGGAGAATATACTCTATCTCGGCCTCCCGGCGGTGGAGGAGCTGGTCTTTACGGGCCGGTGGAATAAAAAGAGCAACAGGAGAACGGATACATGAGTGATCCATACAGCGTATTGGGCGTCAAGGCGGATGCCAGCGACGAGGAGATCAAGCGGGCCTACCGGGAACTGGCGCGGAAGTACCACCCGGACAACTACCAGAACAACCCCCTGGCGGACCTGGCCGAGGAGAAGATGAAGGAGATCAACGAGGCCTACGACGCCATCAACAAGCAGCGCTCCGGCGGCGGGGGTTACGGCGGCTACCAGAGCCAGGGGGGCTACCAGGGCGCGTACCAGCAGCAGCGCCAGTCCTCCGCCTCGGGCAGCCCGCTGTACAGCCGCGTGCGCCAGGCCATCAACCAGGGGGATCTGGGCAGCGCCGAGCAGCTGCTGCGCAACGCCCCCGGCCAGGACGGGGAGTGGCATTTCCTCATGGGCTCCATCGCCTACCGCAAGGGCTGGCTGGACGAGGCCATGCAGCACTACCAGGTGGCCTGCAACATGGACCCCGGCAACGCGGAGTACCGCCAGGCCCTGGCCATGATGCAGCAGGGGGGACAGGCCTACCGGCCCTACGGGTACAGCCGGGGCGGCATGGACTCCTGCGACTGCTGCACCACCATGCTGTGCATGAACTGCCTCTGCGGCGGCTGCGGGAACTGACGGCGTGGGCCGTACAAGGGGTTCCGACGCCAAGCGCACGGCGCTGGTGGGGGTGTTGAGCGCCCTGTCGCTGGCGTTGCTCTACGCCGCGAATCTGGCCCCCGGCGGGCGGATGGGCGTGGTGGCGGCGGCGGGGCTGGTACCCGCGGCCGCGGTGGTTTCGGCCGGGCTGCCCGCCGGGCTGTTCTGCTATGCCGCCACCGGACTGCTGGGCCTGCTGCTGGTGCCCGACAAGGGGACGGCGGCGCTGTACCTGATCTTTTTCGGGCTCTACCCCGTGGTCAAGAGCCTCATTGAGCGCATTAAAAGCCTGCCGGCGGAATATCTGTGCAAGCTGGCCTTTTTCAACGCGGTGCTCTCCCTGTTCTGGTTCGGCCTGCGGGGGATTTTCCTGCCCTTCCTGCCTCCGGCCCTCACCGGGGCGGCCTGGCTGGTGTACGCGGCGGGGAATCTCGCCTTTTTGGCCTACGATTTCGGCTTTTCCAAGCTGATCGCCTTTTATGCCGGGCGCATCGACAGCGCGCTGCGCAGAGGATAGGCCTTTTCAAATGGCTGAAACTCTGCTATAATAATACGATCACATGATCCCGACAACACAAAAGAACAGGGGGGACCCCTTTGATCAAGAGTATGACCGGCTACGGCAGGGGGGAGGCCGTCTTGAACGGCCGCACCATCACGGTGGAGCTTCGCTCGGTGAACAACCGCTACCTGGACTGCACCGTGAAGCTGCCGCGCATCTACGTCTTCGCGGAGGACGCCATCAAGGCCAGGGTCCAGCAGCATATCTCCCGGGGCAAGGTGGACGTGTTCATCTCCATCGGCCAGTCCGAGGCCGGGGATGTGAAGATCTCGGTGAACAAGCCCGTGGCCGACGGGTACTACGCCGCGCTGTGTGCCCTGCGGGATACATACGGCCTGCGGGACGACATCTCGGTGGGGCTCCTCTCCCGGTTCCAGGACGTGTTCCTGGTGGAGAAGACCCAGGAGGATCTGGAGGCCGTGTCGGCCGACCTGTGCCAGGTGCTGGAGCTGGCCCTGGCGGACTTTGACGCCATGCGGGAGCGGGAGGGCGAAAAGCTGCTCCAGGACGTGAGGGGCCGGGCGGACACCATCGCCGCGCTCACCGCCCAGGTGGAGGAGCGCGCCCCCGGCATCGTGCGGGACTACCGCGCCAAGCTGGAGGCCAAGATGGCCGAGGTGCTCCAGAACACCCAGTTGGAGGCCAGCCGCATCCTCACCGAGGCGGCCATCTTCGCCGATAAGGTGGCGGTGGACGAGGAGCTGGTGCGCCTGCGCAGCCACCTGTCCCAGCTGGAGCACATGCTCTCGGCGGGCGGCGCCGTGGGGCGCAAGCTGGACTTCCTGATCCAGGAGTTCAACCGGGAGGCCAACACCATCGGCTCCAAGTGCGGCGACATCGAGACCGCCCGCGTGGTGGTGGACATCAAGGCCGAGATTGAGAAGATCCGGGAGCAGATCCAGAACATCGAATAGAAGCGGAGGCAAATCCATGAAGCTAATCAATATCGGCTTCGGCAACATGGTCTCCGCCGGACGCCTGATTGCCATCGTAAGCCCCGAGTCGGCCCCCATCAAGCGCATGGTGCAGGAGGCGCGGGACCGGGGCGTGCTGATTGATGCCACCTACGGCCGGCGCACCCGGGCCGTGCTGATTATGGACAGCGACCATATCGTCCTCTCCGCCCTCCAGCCCGAGACCGTGGCCGGGCGCCTGGTGGGCAAGGAGCCCGAGGCCGGCGCGGAGGAGGACGAGGCATGATGCGGAAAAAGAGGAAGGGGCAGCTCATCGTGCTCTCCGGGCCCTCCGGCGTGGGCAAGAGCACGGTGATCTCCGAGCTTTTGAGCGAGCGCGGGGACATCTACTTCTCGGTCTCCTTCACCACCCGCGCGCCCCGGGTGGGCGAGGCCGACGGCGTCAACTACAACTTCGTCACCAGGGAGCAGTTCGAGGCCATGATCGCCCGGGACGAGCTGTTAGAGTACGCCGAATATGTCAATAATTACTATGGCACCTCCCTGAAGGTCATCCAGGATAAGCTGGATGCGGGGATCGACGTGCTGCTGGACATCGAGGTCCAGGGCGCCGCCAAGGTGCGCGCCAAGTGCCCGGAGGCGGTGCTCATCTTCATCATCCCGCCCTCCTTCGAGGAACTCTCCCGCCGCCTCCACGGCCGCAACACCGACGGCGAGGAGGTCATCGCGGGCCGCCTCAAGAAGGCCCGTGAGGAGTACCAGGAGATCCCCAACTACGACTACCTGGTGGTCAACGACAAGGTGTCCGCCGCCGCCGCCGAGATCATCGCCGTGCTGACGGCGGAGAGCTGCCGCACCCGCAACCGCCTCCACCTGGTGGAGGGAATCTAGAACTAAAGGAGTTTGATGTCTTATGATGCTCTACCCCCCGATGAACGAACTGCTGGCGGAGATCCCCAGCCGCTACATGCTGGTCAACGTGGTGGCCCAGCGGGCCCGCCAGATCGCCAGCGAGGCCGAGGACGCCGGTATGCCTCTGGACGACAAGCCCGTGAGCATCGCCATCCGCGAGGTGGCCGAGGGCAAGCTCACACCGCAGGACTGATATGGTCAAGGCAAGCGGCAAGGCCCGTCACGGCCCCAACGCTTGCCTTTTCTTGAATACCGCAACGCAGGGAGGGGAACGCTGGATGGACAGGGTTACGGTGGCGAAGGTCGCGCTCAGCGCCGCCACCTTCGCCATTGACAAGCCCTACGACTACCTGGTCCCCCCCGAGCTGCTGGAGGCGCTGGAGCCCGGTATGCGGGTGATCGTGCCCTTCGGGGCGGGCAACCGCCGCACCGAGGGCATCGTGCTGGCGGTGGAGGAGATCCCGGCCGACGGCAGGAAGCGCAAGGCCGTGCTCACCCAGCTGGACGAGCGCCCGGTGCTGGACGGGGAGGGGCTGAAGCTGGCCCTGTGGATGCGGGAGCGCTGCTTCTGCACGGTGTACGACGCGGCCCGGGCCATGCTGCCCGCGGGGCTCTACTTCTCCCTCCAGGACCGCTACAGGCTCGCCCCCGGCGTGGACCGGGAGGCGGCCTGGGAGGCCGCCGGGCGCAGCGAGCACGCCAGGCATATCGTGGAGCTGGTGCTCTCCGGCCCCGACGGGGCCGAGCTGGGCCGCATCCGGGACGCCTTCGGCACGAAGGACCCCAACCCGGCGCTGAAAACGCTGACCGGGAAGGGGATACTGGTCCTGGAGACCAGCGCCTCCCGGGGTGTGGGGGATAAGACCCAGCAGGTGGCCGCGCTGGCCGTCCCGCCCGAGGAGGCCATGGCCCAGGTGGGCGCCAAGCGGCGCTCCGCACCCTTGCGCTACGCGGTGGTGGAGCTGCTGTGCGCCATCGGCAGCGCCTCCACCAAGGAGCTGTGCTACTTTACCGGCGCCTCCGGCGCCACCCTGCGCTCCCTGGTCAAAAGTGGGCTGATTACGCTGGAGAAGCGGGAGGTATTCCGCCGGGTGGCGGCGGGGGAGGCCGAGCCGGCCGGGCCGGTCGTGCTGAACGGGGAGCAGCAGGCGGCCTTCGAGGGGCTGGATGCGCTGGCCCGGGCCGGCAAGCCCGCCGCCGCGCTGCTCTACGGCGTCACCGGCAGCGGCAAGACCCAGGTCTATATCCGCCTCATTCAGGAGGCTCTGGCCAGGGGCCGCTCGGCCCTGGTGCTGGTGCCTGAGATCGCCCTCACCCCCCAGCTGCTGCACATCTTCTCCTCCCACTTCGGGGAGAACATCGCCGTGCTCCACAGCTCGCTCCGGGCGGGGGAGCGGTACGACGAGTGGAAACGGGTGCGCGCGGGACAGGCCCGGGTGGTCATCGGCACCCGGTCGGCGGTCTTCGCGCCGCTGCGGGAGCTGGGCCTCGTCATCCTGGACGAGGAGCAGGAGTACACCTATAAATCGGAGAACGTCCCCAAATACCACGCCAGGGACGTGGCAAAATACCGCTGCGCCCAGAATTGCGCCCTGCTGCTGCTGGGCTCGGCCACCCCCTCGGTGGAGAGCATGTATTTGGCCAAAACCGGGGTCTACCATTTCTTTACCCTCAGCACCCGGTACAACGAGCAGGCCCTCCCGGGTGTCTTTCTGGCCGACATGAAGGAGGAGCTGCGCGCCGGGAATGGCACCGATCTGAGCTACCCCCTGCGCCAGGCCCTGGAGGAGAACCTCCGGGCGGGGGAGCAGAGCATCCTGTTTTTAAACCGCCGGGGGGCCAGCCGCATGGCGGTGTGCGGGGAGTGCGGCGCGGTGCCCGAGTGCCCCCGCTGCTCGGTCTACCTCACCTACCACTCGGCCAACGGACGGCTCATGTGCCACTACTGCGGCCACTCGGAGCCCCTGCCCCACCGCTGCCCCGCCTGCGGGGGAGAATGGATCTTCGAGGGCACAGGCACCCAAAAGGTGGAGGAGGAGCTGCGGGAGGCCTTTCCCGATACGGAGATCCTGCGCATGGACACCGACACGGTGTCCGCCACCCAGACCCATGAAAAGCTGCTGGGCCGCTTTGAGCGGGAGCGCATCCCAATTCTCTTGGGTACCCAGATGGTGGCCAAGGGCCTGGACTTTGAGAACGTGACCCTGGTGGGGGTGATCGCCGCCGACCAGGGGCTGTACGTGGACGACTACCGGGCGGGGGAGCGCACCTTCTCGCTGCTGACCCAGGTGGTGGGCCGGGCGGGCCGGGGCAGCAAGAAGGGCAGGGCCATCATCCAGACCTTCACCCCGGAGAACGATGTGATCGCCTGCGCCGCCCGGCAGGACTACGACAGCTTTTATGAGCAGGAGATTACCATGCGCCGCTTGCGGGGGTGCCCGCCCTTCCGGGACCTATTCGTCTTTACCGCCTCGGGGACGCAGGAGAGCGCGGTGCTGCGCACCTGCATGCGCCTGCGCCGGGCGCTGGAGGCCTGGTTGGAGCAGCCGCCCTACGCGGGGCTGGAGGCCCAGCTCCTTGGCCCCGCCCCGGCGGCCGTGGCCAAGGTCAATAACCGCTACCGCTACCGGCTGACCCTGAGCTGCAAGAACACCGCCCAGATACGCGCGCTGGCCGCCCACCTGGTGCGGTGCGCCCAGCAGGATAAGGAAAACAAGGGGGTGTCCGTCTCGGCGGACACCAATCCGTTGGATTAGGAGGAACTACGATGGCTTTACGTAAGATTTTAACCGACGAGGACCCCACGCTTCGGAAAAAGTGCCGCCCCGTCACCAATTTTGACGCCCGGCTGCACGATCTGATTGACGATTTGAAGGAGACCCTGGCCGACGCCAACGGCGCCGGGCTGGCCGCGCCCCAGGTGGGCATTCTCCGCCGGGTGGTCATCGTGGTGGATGACAACGACAGGATGCTGGAGCTGGTGAACCCCGAGATCGTCTCCGAGGAAGGGGAGCAGGACGGCTTTGAGGGCTGCCTCTCCGTCCCCGGCCGCTGGGGTATGGTGAAGCGGCCCATGAAGGTGCGCGTCCGCGCCCAGGACCGCAACGGCAAGTTCTTCGAGGCCGAGGGCGAGGAGATGGTGGCCCGCTGCTTCTGCCATGAGACGGAGCACCTGGACGGCCACCTCTTCACCGAGCACGCCGGGCGGCTCTACACCACCGAGGAGCTGGACGCCATCCTGGAGGAAGAGGCCGCCAAGCAGGAGAAACAGAAATGAGAATCCTGTTTATGGGCACCCCTGAATTTGCGGTGCCCTCTTTGGAGAAGCTAGTGGAGGCGGGGCACGAGATCTGCGGCGTGTTCTGCCAGCCCGACAAGCCCAAAAACCGGGGGATGAAGCTCCAGGCCCCGCCGGTGAAGCGTTGCGCCCAGGACCACAGTATCCCGGTGTACCAGCCCGTCAAGCTGCGGGACGGCACGGCCATGGAGCTTGTCCGCACCCTGGCCCCGGAGCTTATCGTGGTGGCGGCCTACGGCCGTATCCTGCCCGACGACATCCTGGCCTACCCCGCCAAGGGGTGCATTAACGTCCACTCGTCCCTGCTGCCCAAGTACCGGGGGGCAGCGCCCATCAACTGGGCGGTGCTCAACGGGGATGCGGTTACAGGTGTGACCATCATGCACATGGCCACCGAGCTGGACGCCGGGGACATCATCGACACGGTGGAGACCCCCATCGATCCCGGCGAGGACGCCCAGGCTCTCTATTCCCGCCTGGCCGTGCTGGGTGGGGTGCTGCTGGTGCGCGCCGTGGCCGCCATCGCGGACGGCACGGCCGCGCGCATCCCCCAGGCCCATGAGCGGGCCACCCTGGCCCCCATGCTGGAAAAGTCCATGTCCCCCATGGACTTTTCCCGCACCGCCCTGGAGCTGCACAACCAGGTGCGGGGCTTGATCCCCTGGCCCTGTGCCGTGACGGAGCTGGGGGGCAACCGCTGTAAAGTGTTTTCCGCTGCCGCGCTGGACGAGCGCACCGGCGCCGCGCCCGGCTCCATCCTGGAGGCGGGGAAGGGCGGCATCAAGGTGGCCTGCGGCGGGGGCACGGTGCTGCGCATCGACGAGCTCCAGGCCGACGGCGGCAAGCGCATGAGGGCCGCGGACTATCTGAGGGGCCATCCCCTGGAAGTGACAAACTAGAGCAGCTTGTGCCGGTTGCATTGAAAGCTGCTCTGAGGAAGGAAGCCTATGCCTTTTTTCTACTACTACGACTGGACCTACTGGGCGGTGCTGCTGCCCGCCATCCTTATCGCGCTCTTTGCGCAGATTAAAGTGTCCTCCACCTTTAACCGCTACTCCAAGGTGTCCTCCTCCCGGGGGTACACCGGGGCCCAGGCCGCCGAGGCGGTGCTCAAGGCCCACGGAGTGGCCGGCGTGCGCATTGAGCGGGTGTCCGGCCATCTGAGCGACCACTACGACCCCCGCAGCAACGTAATCCGGCTGTCCGACGGGGTGTACGGCTCCACCAGCGTGGCCGCCATGGGGGTGGCCGCCCACGAGGCGGGCCACGCCGTGCAGTACGCCGAGGGCTACGGCCCCATCAAGCTGCGCAGCGCCATTATCCCGGTGTGCAACGTGGGCTCCCAGCTCTCCTTCGTGCTCATTATCATCGGGCTGCTGCTCTACTCCCAGGCCCTGCTGGGCATCGGCATCCTGCTGTTCTCCCTGGCGGTGGTGGCCCAGCTCGTGACGCTGCCTGTGGAGTTCAACGCCTCCCGCCGGGCCATCGAGACGCTGGAGCGCGGCTACCTGCTGGAGGGCGACGAGCTGCGGGGCGCCAAAAAGGTGCTGGGCGCGGCGGCCATGACCTACGTGGCGGCGCTGCTGGTCTCCCTGGCCCATCTGCTGCGCTACCTCATCGCCTTTAGCGGAAGGCGGCGGAACTGATGGCGGGCCAAACTGCCCGGGAAGTGGCCCTGCTGGCCCTCTCGGCCTGTGAGCAGCAGGGGGCCTGGTCGGACGGTTTTTTGAAAAAGGCGATCAGGGAGGCCGGGCTGGATCAGCGGGACGCGGGCTTCGCCACCCGGCTCTGTCTCGGCGTATTGCAGAATAAGCTGCTGCTGGACTTCTATATCGGGCAATTTTCCTCGGTGAAGCCGGAAAAGCTGGAGAACCGGGTGCGCAACAGCCTCCGGCTGGGCATCTACCAGATGCGCTTCCTGGACCGGGTGCCGGAGCGGGCGGCGGTCAGCGAGTCGGTGAACCTGGCCCGGAAGTACGCCCGCAACCCCAAGGCGGCCGGGCTGGTGAACGGCGTGCTGCGCAGCATGGGCCGGGCGGGGGCGGAGCTGCTCCAGCCGGGGGACCTCGCCACCCGTTACAGCCACCCGGACTGGCTTGTCAAGGAATTTTCCCTTGCACTGGGCGGCTCCGATGTGGAGCCCCTCCTGGCGGCGGACAACGCCGAGGCCCCCACTGTGGCCCAGGTCAACACCTGCCGGGCCACGGCTGCGGAGGTCATCGCCTCCTTGGAGGCGGAGGGGGTGGCGGCGCAGCCCCACCCCTGGCTGGCGGACTGCCTTGTTTTGTCAGGCACGGGGAACCTGGAGCACCTGGCCGCCTTCCAAAAGGGGTGGTTTTACATCCAGGACGCGGCGGCCCGGCTGGCCGTGCTGGCGGCTGACCCAAAGCCCGGCATGGAGGTACTGGACGCCTGCGCCGCGCCGGGGGGCAAGTCCTTTGCCGCTGCGCTCGCCATGGGGGATGCGGGGCGCATCACCGCCTGCGACATCCACCCCCACAAGCAGCACCTGATCCAGGCGGGCGCGGAGCGGCTTGGACTGTCCTGTATCCGGGCGGAAGTGCTGGACAGCAAGGTGCGTAAGGCTGAATTCCTTGACGGATTTGACCTGGTGATCGCCGACGTGCCCTGCTCCGGGCTGGGCATTATCCGCAAGAAGCCGGACATCCGCTATAAGGACCCGGAGCCGCTGAAAAACCTGCCCGCCGTTCAGAGCGCCATCCTGGACAACGTGTCCGCCTGCGTCAGGCCCGGCGGGGCGCTGCTCTACGCCACCTGCACGGTGCTGGAGCGGGAGAACGGCGGAGTGGTGCGCGGATTTCTCGACAGGCACTCTAACTTTACATTAGAGGCGTTCCAGCTCCCCGGGCCTGCCGGCGCGGTGGAAACCGGGATGCTCACGCTGTGGCCCCATATTCACGGCACCGACGGATTTTTTATTGCCAAGCTGCGGAGGAACTGAGAAGCTCATGACTGATCTGAAATCCATGAATCTGACCGAGATGGCCGCCTTTTTCAAGGAGCTGGGCCAGCCCGTCTTCCGGGCCAAGCAGGTCTACCAGTGGCTGCACCGGGGGGCGCGCTCTTTTGGGGAGATGACCAACCTGCCCAAGCCCCTGCGGGAGGCCCTGGAGGCGGACTGTTTCCTGACCGTCCCCCAGGTGGAGCGCAAGCAGGTCTCCGCCCAGGACGGCACCATCAAATATTTGTGGCGCTTATCCGACGGAAACTGCATCGAAACGGTTTTGATGCGCTATCATCATGGGAATACTGTGTGCATCTCCTCCCAAGTGGGCTGCCGGATGGGCTGCGCCTTCTGCGCCTCCACCCTGGGGGGAAAGGTGCGGGATCTGACTCCGGCGGAGATGCTGGATCAGGTGCTCTTCACGCAGATCGACTCGGAGGCCCCGGTGTCCAACATCGTGCTCATGGGCATCGGGGAGCCGCTGGACAATTTCGACACCGTGCTCCGCTTTCTGGAGCTGGTGAACAGCCCCGAGGGCATGAACATCGGTATGCGCCACATCTCCCTGTCCACCTGCGGCCTCACTGAAAAAATTGACAAGCTGGCGGAGTATCAGTTACAATTGACCCTGTCGGTATCCCTCCACGCGCCGGATGACGAGACCCGCTCCAAAATCATGCCGGTGAACCGGTGGACCGGGGTGGAGGCCCTTTTCGCCGCCTGCCGCCGGTATTTTGAAAAGACGGGCCGCCGGGTGAGCTACGAGTACATCATGATCGACGGCGTAAACGACCAGGACTGGCAGGCCGACCTGCTGGCCAGCCATCTCAGGGGCGCGCCGGGGCACGTGAACCTGATTCCGCTCAACAACGTGGAGGAGAGCCCCATGCGGCCCAGCCGCCGCGTGGCCGCGTTCCAGAGGCGGCTGGAGGGGCAGGGGGTGACCGCCACCGTCCGGCGCAAGCTGGGCGGGGACATCGACGCCTCCTGCGGCCAGCTGCGCCGCAAGCGGATGCAAGAGGAATGACCCCCGCGCCGCGGACGGGGAAAAGACATATGAAAAAAGAGGCACAACGTTATGATTAGAGCATGGGGGATCACCGACAAAGGCGCGGTGAGAACGCAAAATCAGGACGCCTGGTACTTAGATCTGCCGTCGGCGGAGCTGGCCGTGGGTCTGGTCTGCGACGGCATGGGGGGCGCCAAGGCGGGCAACATCGCCAGCATGGTGGCGGTGGAGACCTTCGTGGACGCGCTGCAGGGCCTGCCCGAGGGCGCGCCCGAGGAGCCGGAGGCGGTGCTCCAGCAGGCGGCTGAGCGGGCCAACACGGCGGTCTACCACAGGGCCGCCACCGATCCGGACTGCCGCGGCATGGGCACCACCCTGGTGGCCGCCCTGGTGGTGGGGACGCAGAGCTACCTGCTGAACATCGGGGACAGCCGGGCCTACCACGTGAGTGAGGACGGCATCGCCAAGGTGACGCGGGACCACTCCGTGGTGGAGGAGCTGGTCATCCGGGGCGACATCACGCCGGAGGAGGCCCGCGTCCACCCCCAGAAGAACCTGATCACCCGGGTCCTGGGGGCGGAGGAGAAGCTGCGGGCGGACTCCTTCCGTCAGCTTCTGAAACCGGGTGAGTTTCTGCTGCTCTGCTCCGACGGGCTGTCCAATATGGTCTCCGACCAGGAGATCCTCTATGAGATCATCCACGGAGGGGAGCCGGAGGGCTGCTGCCAGCGCCTTCTGGAGATCGCCATGAGCCGGGGGGCGCCCGATAACGTGACCGCCGTCCTGTTCCAGCAACTGTAAAGGGGGTAATTACTATGGATCAGTACATAGGTAAATTACTCGACAATCGATACGAGATTTTAGAGCGGATTGGCTCCGGCGGCATGGCCGTGGTGTACAAGGCCCGCTGCCACCGCCTCAACCGCCTGGTGGCCATCAAGATCCTCAAGGAGGATCTCGCCCAGGACGAGGAGTTCCGCCGCCGGTTCCACGACGAGTCCCAGGCCGTCGCCATGCTCTCCCACCCCAACATCATGGCGGTGTACGACGTGAGCAAGTCCGGGGAAGTGGACTATATCGTCATGGAGCTGCTGGACGGCATCACCCTCAAGCAGTACATGCAGAAGCGGGGCGGCAAGCTCTCCTGGCGGGAGGCGCTGCACTTCATCACCCAGATTATGAAGGCACTGTCCCACGCCCACGGCCGGGGCATCATCCACCGCGACATCAAGCCCCACAATATCATGGTCCTGCGGGACGGCAGCATCAAGGTGGCCGACTTCGGCATCGCCCGGCTTACCTCCGCCGCCCAGAACACCCTGACCCAGGAGGCCCTGGGCTCGGTGCACTATATCTCCCCCGAGCAGGCCAGGGGCAGCCACATCGACGCCCGCAGCGACATCTACTCCGCCGGCGTGGTGCTCTACGAGATGGTCACGGGCCGCCTGCCCTACGAGGGGGACTCCCCTGTGTCGGTGGCCATCCAGCACATCAACTCCATCCCCCTCTCGCCCCGGGAGATCGACCCGGAGATCCCGGAGGCCCTGGAGGCCATCACCATGAAGGCCATGGCCTCCGACATGAACAAGCGCTACCTCTCCGCCGACGCCATGCTGGCGGATCTGGAGGAGTTCAGGAAAAACCCCAACATCAATTTTAACTTTACGCTGGAGGATTTGGCGGCGGGGGACGGGGACGAGCCGACCCAGATCCTGGGGGCCAACACCCCCAGCACGGTCCAGCACCACCCGGCCCACAGCTCCCCCCGCCAGGAGCGGCAGACCCAGGTCTCCGCGCCCAAGCGTAAGCCCCGCCCCGCCCGGGAGGAGCTGGACTATGACGACGACTACGACCGCAGGGACCGCAGGGGCGGTGCCTGGCCGGTGGTGGTGGCGGTGGTGGCCATCCTGCTCTTTGTGGTGGGCATCGGCTACTTCCTCTACTCCTTCTTTTTCAGCGGCCTGATGGGTGCGCCCACGACCTACACGGTGCCCGAGGTGACCGGCTTCACGGTGGAGCAGGCCGAAAAGCTGACCGAGGTAAAAACAAACGGCTTTACCATCGAAGTGAGCGACACCGTGCCCAGCGACACCGTGCCCAAGGGCGAGATTATCTCCCAGGACCCGGAGAAGGAGAGTACCGTCCAGGCCGGGAGCCGCACCATCAAGGTAATGGTGAGCGGCGGCGCGGGCGAGATGACCATGCCCGACGTGTATAACAAGGATCAGCGCCTGGCCCTGGATCAGCTGGCCGCCATGGGCCTGGAGGTCACGGTGGAGACCGAGAACAGCGAGGACATCACAAAGGATAACGTGATCAGGCAGGAGCCCGCCGCCAGCGTCACCGTCAAGGCGGGGGATAAGGCCACCATCGTGGTGAGCCTGGGGCCTGAGAGCAAGCCCGTTAGTATGATCTCCTGTGCCGGTATGAGTATGGAGCAGCTTAAGAGCAGCCTGAAGGATCTGAAGCTGACCTTGGGCAAGGTGGAAGAGGTCTACAGCGAGATGACCCCGGGAGTTATCGTGGATCAGGACGTAAAGGCGGGCACCGAAATTCCCGAGGGCACCGTGGTGAATTTCACCATCAGCAAGGGGCCGGATCCCGTGCCCGCCACGCCAAGCCCCACGCCCACCCCGGAGGTCACGCCCACACCCACCCCCGTCGTCACGCCGGGCAACAGGGTCTCCATCACCATAAATTTGCCTCAGGACGGCCGTGAAACGGTGCATGTAAGAATTCAGGTGGGCAGTGAGGAGAACTTTGTGTACGACAGTGAAGTACAGACCAACCTCAAGACGATTAAACCCACAATCCCAGGCTCCGGCAAACAGCAGGTGACCGTCTATATCGACGGCGATGTTGATGCGGCGAGCTCCCAAACCGTGGACTTCGACGCCTAAGAGATGGAAGGTATCATTCTGAAAGCCCTCAGCGGCTTCTACTACGTGGACGGCGGAGACGGGGAACTGACCGCCTGCCGGGGCCGGGGCAAGTTCCGCCACGAGGGGATTACTCCCCTGGTGGGCGACCGTGTGGCGTACACCCCCCTGGGGGAGGGCGCCGGGGTACTGGACGCGGTCCTGCCCCGGAAAAATGAGTTCCAGCGCCCGGCGGTGGCCAACATCGACCAGCTTGTCATCATCGCCTCCGGGGCCATCCCCGTCACCGACCCGTTCCTGATCGACCGGGTGGTCTCCATCGCGGAGGGGCGGAGCTGCGAGAGCCTGATCTGCATCAACAAATGCGATTTGGACGCCGCCCAGGCGCTCTACGACACCTATCGGGGCGCGGGCTTTCCCACCCTGCGGGTGAGCGCCGAGACAGGGGAGGGTATCCCGGAGCTCAGCGCGGCAATCGCCGGAAAGGTGTCCGCCTTTACGGGTAATTCCGGCGTGGGCAAGTCCAGCATCCTCAACGCGCTGGAGCCGGGCTTCCACATCCAGGTGGGCCAGGTCAGCGAGAAGCTGGGCCGCGGGCGGCACACCACCCGGCACGTGGAGCTCTTCCGGCTGGGCAACGGGGCCATCGTGGCCGATACGCCCGGCTTCTCCTCCTTCGACACCGACCAGATGGAGCTGAAACGGCCCGAGGAGCTGCAATACGCCTTCCGGGAGTTCGCGCCCTATCTGGACGGCTGCCGGTTTACCGGGTGCGCCCATGTAAAGGAAAAGGGCTGTGCAGTCCTTGCTGCCCTGGCCGAGGGTAAGATCGCCCCCAGCCGCCACGCCAGCTACGTCCGCCTGTACGAGCAGGCCAGGGAGGTGCCCGAGTGGGAACGGGGCAAGCAGTAGCGCGGGCGCTGATTTTCGGCTCCGCGCCCTGCGGGGACTGGTCCTTCCTGGCTCCCTATTTAGAGGAGGGCGGCTGGACGGTCTTCTGCGCCGACGGCGGGGTGAAAAATGCCCGGCGCGCCGGGCTGGAGCCGGACTATCTGATCGGGGACTGGGACTCCGGCGGCGCGCCCGAGGCGGGCGTACCCAGCCTGACCCTGCCCGCCGAGAAGGACATGACCGATCTCCAGGCCGCCGCAGGCCATGCCATTGCGCTGGGCGCTAAAACACTTCTGCTCTGCGGCTGCACCGGCGGGCGGCTGGATCACACCGCCTCCAATCTGGTGCTGCTGGAGTGGATCCACGGGCACGGCGGGACCGGGATCATCGCCGACCCGGACAACGAGGTGCGCTTTTTGGACGGCGGGCGGCTGCGGCTGGAAAACGTCCCAGCGTTTCGCTACCTCTCGCTGATCCCGCTGGACCGGACGGTTTCCGGCGTGTGCCTGCGGGGGGTCAAGTACCCGCTGGAGCAGGCCGGCCTGCGCAGGGGGGACACCCTGCCGGTGAGCAACGAGTTTGCCGGGCCCGCGGCGGAGATCGCCGTCGGCTCCGGCCGGGTACTGGTAATCCGCAGCCAGCGCATTTGAATTTCATACCTGACATGGAACCCACGGCCGTCTCCCGCGTATACTGTCTTAGACAGAAATGCGAAGGGAGGCGGCCGTTTTGCCGTCCTGGCTGACAAAAAAGAACCTGGAGGTGGCGGCGGGCTGCGCTGGAGCCGTGGCAGTCCTGCTCTTTCCCGCCAGCCTCATTACCCTCGGCATCGGCGCGGCGCTGGGCTACAAGGGCCGCAGCTGGATCAAGGAGAACATCGTGGACAATATCAGTCAAATCGGAGGGGAGGTCATAAGATGAAAATTGTGGTAGTCAAATCCCCCAAAGCGTTCCGGGGTATTCTGCGCACCCTCTTCGGCCTGCGGTAAGTCTTTGTCATAGCGCGGGGACCTTGTACATATAGTTTCATAGCAAGAAAAGGCCGGACGGCCTGTACAAGGAGTGGAACGCTATGGAGCTGGAACTGGATCGGACCCACCTGAGCGGTTACGAGACCGTATTGGATACCACGATATTCCATGAAGAGACCATGGAGATGATCGTCCCGGACGCCTGCCCCGATATTCTGCGCATCGCGGATACCGAGGCCAGGGTCCTGCTGGGCGGCAAGGAGGCCATGGAGGGCAGGGCGGAGGTCTCCGGCACTGTAAAGGCGTCCATCCTCTACCTGCCCGACGGGGAGGAGGGGATGCGCCGCATGGAGGTCACCATCCCCTTCTCCTGCAGCGCCGACGCCCCCGGGCTGGGGAGCCACTGTACCCTGGTGGCCCTGCCCCGGGTCCAGGCCGCCGAGACCCGCAGCCTCAACCCCCGCAAGGTGCTGGTGCGGGTCAACCTGGCGGTCTGCCTGTCCGCCTACGCCCCCATGACCGACAGCATTTGCGCGGGGGTGCTGGGCCCCGAGGGGAGCGGCGTGGAGCAGCTCCAGGAGGACCACAGCGCTTATGTGGTGGCCTGCGTACAGGAGAAACCATTTACATTCTCCGACGACGTGGCAATCTCGGGCAGCCGGCCTGAGGCGGCCCAGCTGCTGAAAAACCGGGTGACCCTGGCCTGCAACGAGTCCAAGGTCATCGGCAACAAGCTCATTTTCAAGGGGGAGGCCCGCCTCCAGCTATTCTACCGGGCCGGTGACAACAGCCTGTGTACGGCGGACTACGAGCTGCCCTTCTCCCAGATCATGGAGATTACCGGGGCGGGGGAGGACGCGGACTGCACCCTGGACGTGGTGCTCACCTCGGCGGAGTGCAATTTGGACTCGGCGGGGGAGGGGCGCACGGTGGCGGTCTCCCTGGGCCTGCTGGCCCAGGCGGTGGTGCGGGAGGAGCGCTCCTTCCAGATGCTCACCGACCTCTACTCCACGCTCTACAGCCTGACCCCCGAGACGGAGGCCTATTCCTTCTGCCGCGTGCTGGACCAGGGGATACGCAGCCAGACCGTGCGGGAGATCCTGGAGACCGGCGTGATGGCCCGCGCGGTGGCGGACGCCTACGTCTGTATCGGCCAGGTCACCCAGGGCCGTGAGGGAGAAAAGCTGGTCCTGACCGCCGACGCGGCGGTGACGGTGGTCTTTACCGGGGAGGAGGGCGGCGTCAGCTCGGTTACCCGCTCCATTCCCGTCTCCTGCCCGGTGGAGCTGCCCGAGGGCTGCCTGTGCTCCTGTACCTGCACCTGCCCGGAGCCGGTCTTTGCCACTACCACCACCGGGGGCATCGAGGTCCGCTTCCCGCTGGACTTCCGCTTCCTGGCCCTGTCCGTGGGCCGGGTGGCCGGCGTGTCCGCCGTGCGGGTGGAGGAGGCGGCGGCCGGGAGCGGTGAGAGCCAGCCGTCCATCGTGCTGCGCATGGTGGGCCGCCAGGAGCGGCTTTGGGACATCGCCAAGGCCTACCGCACCACGGCGGAGGAGATCCGCCGGGCCAACGGCCTGGAGGAGGAGGGCGCGCCCCAGGGACAGCTGCTCCTGATCCCCAGAAAACGGTAGTCAGGACCACCCGTAAAACGGGTGGCCTGCACAAGCCCTAAAAGGGCTTCATGCCAGCTGAGCCTCAAGGCTCATGAATAGGTTTGCCGAGCGCATCAATTTCTCAGGCAGCCCCCGTAAAGGGGGCTGTCTTTATTTGCCCTTCCTTACCGGCTCACCCGTAAACGGGTCGGTAAACTCCTTCATGGATATTTGGTCTTTCATAATATCCTCCTGCATCTGGTTTCGGATATATTCTCGGATTGCCTTCTTGTTGCGTCCAACTGTATCCACATAATACCCGGTACACCAGAATTCTCGATTCCCATACTTGTACTTCAAATTGGCGTGCCGGTCGAATATCATTAAACTGCTTTTCCCTTTCAAATACCCTACGAATTGGGATACACTGTATTTCGGCGGTATGCTTAAAAGCATATGCATGTGGTCCGGGCAGGCATTTGCCTCTATGATCTCTACTCCCTTATACTCGCACAGCCGCCGCAAAATACTCCCTATGTCTGCCTTTATCTTCCCATATATTATCTGCCTACGATACTTCGGTGCAAATACAATATGGTACTTACAATTCCACTTCGTATGTGCTAAACTTTTACTATCCACTCGTGGATGCCCCTCCTTTGGTTTTGATGTGGTCGGCAAACCTACATCTATTCTACCAAACAAGGGGCTTTTTTGCTCCTACTCATAGGCATAGCCTTTTTAGAACCACGGGCATAGCCCGTGGTTTTCCGTGCTATGGCTAACAAAGAAAGGACGCCATCCAGATTGGATGGCGTCCTTTTCTGCCGTCTATTTAGAATAGCCAGGCCCACAGGAGGAAGCCGCCGCAGGCCACAAGGCCGGTAAAGAGCAGCACCGTGACTAGGAAGCCCATGATGTCCTTGGCCGACAGGCCGGCCACGCCCAGAGCGGGGAGGGCCCAGAAGGGCTGGATCATGTTGGTCCACTGGTCGCCCCAGGCGATGGCCATGGCCGCGCGCCCGGCGTCCACGCCCATCTTGGCGGCGGCGGGCATCACGATGGGGCCCTGTACCGCCCACTGGCCGCCGCCGGAGGGGACGAAGAAGTTGACGATGCCGGCGGAGAGGAAGGTGAACAGGGGGAAGGTGGTGGGGTTGGAGATGCTGACGAAGAAGTCGGAGATAACCCCGGCCAGAGAAACGCCGTCTATGTTCTTTACGGTCATCATGCCCATGATGCCCGCGTAGAAGGGGAACTGGAGCAGGATGCCCGCGGCGCCCTTGGCGGCGTCGCCCACCGCGTCCACGTACCTGCGCAGATCGCCGTGGAGGATGATCCCCAGGAAGAGGAAGATAAAGTTGACGATGTTCAGATCCAGGCTGTTGCCGATGGCCTTGTGGTCGATGGCGACGGAGCGGTAGAAGTAGTAGATGATGTATGCCACGCCCGCCACGCTGACGATGACCCACAGAATACGGCTGTGCTCCATCTTCTCAGCCGGGGTGCTGCGGGAGTACGCCTTTTCCGCCTGATCCTCCAGCAGGGCGGGATCCACCACGATGGTATGCTCCTTGCTGGGGTGCATGGCGTAGTTGATGAAGGGCATGGCGACCAGGATGATGCCCACCATAATGAGGTTCATGGGGTGGAAGATGGTCAGGTTCGTCCCGGCCTGGTAGGTCACGTCGGTGATGGTATACCCGCCGGACAGGGTGAGGGGGACGGAGCCGGAGAGGCCCGCGTGCCAGACCACGAAGCCGGAGTAGGCGGAGGCGATCAGCAGGCGGTAATCCACGTCGCGCACGCGGCGGGCCACCTCCTTGGCCAGCAGTGCGCCGACGATGAGGCCGAAGCCCCAGTTGAGCCAGCAGCAGATGGTGGAGACCAGGGTGGTGATGATAATGGCGCTCATTTTGCCCTTGGCGAGGGAGGCGATGGAGCCAAGGGCCCGCTTACAGACCTTGGCGGAGGCCATGGCGGAGCCGAGCACCAGCACCAGCGCCATCTGCATGGAGAAGGAGAGCAGCTTCCAGAAGCCGTCGGAATTGCCCCAGGCGTAGAGGATTTGGATGGGTCCCTGCCGGGTCGCCGCCATGGCGGCGACATACACGACGATGCTCAGGATGACCGCGAAGAGGAATGGATCGGGGAGCCAGCGGTTGACCACGCGTACGCAGCCGTTTGTGAACCTCTTGAACATAGAATCCCTCCTTTAAATTTGGCCCGGCCCCTCAACCGGGCATCTATGGCACGCCGCACAGCCGGGGCCGCGCGGCGGTTACCATACAGGTTTTGGACAATCAGTTAAAACCTATCAATTAAGTATATAATAATTATATCGGCCGGAAATTTCAATACTTAATCCGAAATATTAGAAAAATTTTCTTTCGGATCTCCGCAGACCTCCTCCTGTCCCACATTCCAGGTATAATCCACGGCTTATCCCCATAGGTATGTAGAGTAAACGACCGGCCGTTTGGGCATCGGACGCCTTGCCAGGCCGAAGGAGGAATCGTAAGTGGAACAGCGCAAAATCTACGAGGACATCGCCCTGCGGACCGAGGGAGACATCTATATCGGCGTCGTGGGGCCGGTAAGGACGGGGAAATCCACCTTTATCAAGCGCTTTATGGAGACGCTGGTCATCCCCAACATCGAGAACGTCTACCGTCGGGAGCGGGCCCGCGACGAGCTGCCCCAGAGCGGGTCGGGCCGCACCATCATGACCGCCGAGCCCAAGTTCGTGCCCGAGGAGGCGGTGGAGATCACTATGGACAACGGCGCGGCCTTCTCGGTGCGCCTCATCGACTGCGTGGGCTACATGGTGCCCGGCGCGGTGGGCTCCCTGGAGGATGACAGCCCCCGCATGGTGACCACCCCCTGGTTCGACTATGAGATCCCCATGACCGAGGCCGCCGAGATCGGCACACGCAAGGTCATCGCCGAGCACTCCACCATCGGCATCGTCATCACCACCGACGGCACCATCACCGACATCGCCCGGGAGGACTACCTGGAGGCGGAGGAGCGGGTGATCAGCGAGCTCAAGGAGCTGGGGAAGCCCTTCCTGGTGGTGCTCAACTCCTCCTATCCCAATTCCGACCGGGCCCAGGCCATCCGGGCGGACATCTCCTCCCGCTACGATGTGACGTGCGTGTGCGCCAACTGCCTGGAGCTGGACGAGGCCGACGTGACCAGCATCATCAAGGGGGTGCTGTACGAGTTCCCGGTGAAGGAGCTGGACCTCTTCCTGCCCCCCTGGGTGGACGCGCTGCCCTACGACCACCCCATCAAGAGCGGGCTATACACCGCTATCCGGGAGGGGGCCCAGGGGATGCGCCGCATCCGGGACGTGGAGCAGGCGGTGTCCTCCATCGGCGCGTGCGAGAGCGTCTCCAGCGCCCGGATCACCTCCATCAGCCTGGGCACCGGCCTGGCGGCTGCCGCGCTGGAGCTGCCGCGCAGCCTCTTCTACGACACCATCTCCCAGCAGTCCGGATTCACCATCCAGGACGACGGGGATCTGATGGGCCTGCTCACCGAGCTGGCCCACGTGAAGGGGGAGTACGACAAGGTGGCCGGGGCGCTGGAGGAGGTCAAGGCCACGGGCTACGGCATCGTCATCCCCAGCACCGACGAGCTGGTGCTGGAGGAGCCCGAAATCGTCAAGACGGGCGGGCGCTACGGCGTGCGCCTCAAGGCCTCCGCGCCCTCCATCCACATGATCCGGGCGGACATCGAGACCGAGGTCTCGCCCATCGTGGGGAACGAGAAGCAGTCCGAGGAGATGGTCAACTTCCTGCTCCAGGAGTTCGAGGGGGACACGGGCAAGATCTGGGAGTCCAACATCTTTGGGAAGTCCTTCCACGACCTGGTCAGCGAGGATCTCAACAGCAAGCTCAAGCGTATGCCGGACGACGCGCGGGGCAAGCTCCAGGAGACCCTGCAGAGGATCATCAACGAGGGCTCCGGCGGGCTTATCTGCATTATTCTATAGGGAAAAAGGGACCCGTGGAGCGGCGCTCCACGGGTCCCTTTTTTCTTATCAAATTTTCCAGTAGGCGGCGGAACAGGGGGGCAGCTCGCTGCCCCCGCCGAAGTCGTGGGGTTCCCCGGTGAGCAGATCTGCCGCACAGCCCGCCCCAGCGTCGAAGTGGGCGGTGAAGGGCGCATCGTCGGCGTTTATGGCCACCAGGATGCGCTCCCCCTCACAGGAGCGCTCGAAGATATACTGCCGGTTGGTGAGCAGCACCTTGCGGAAGGAGCCGTACTGCAGGGCCTTTTCCCCCTTAAATGCCCGGGCCAGCCGGGCGATATACGCCGTCAGGCCGTTCTCCTCCGGGGCGGGGAAGCAGGGGCGCAGGGAGGCGTCGCTGCCCTGCTCCTTGCGGCCCTCGGCCCCCCACTCGCTGCCGTAGTAGAGGCAGGGGATGCCAGGCATGGCGAAGAGCAGGGCGTAGATCAGGGGCAGATGGGCCGGGTTCTTGAGCTTGGTGGCAATGCGCTCCACGTCGTGGTTGTCCACGAAGTTCAGGGTGTGCCTGCCCCGGTAGAGCTGGCAGAAATGCTGCTCCAGTGTGAAGTTGATCTCAAAGAAGTTCAGGTCGTTGAAGGTGGACCACAGGCCCTTGTAGGCCTGGTAATTGGTGACGCTGTGGAGCATACCGTCGTTCATCAGGCGGCTGTAGTCCCCGTGGAGGGTCTCGCCCACCAGGAAAAAGTCCGCCTTCTTGCCGTCGCAGTACCCACGCAGGGCGCGGACAAAGTCCAAATCCAGGCTGTAGGCCACGTCCAGCCGCAGCCCGTCGATGCCGAATTCATCGATCCACAGCCCCACGCTGTCCAGCAGATATTGTACCACCTGGGGGTTGCGCAGGTTGAGCTTCACCAGCTCCAGGTGCCCCTCCCAGCCCTCGTAGCTCAGGCCGTCGTTGTAGCAGTTGTTGCCGCCGAACCACAGGTTGACGAACCAGTCCCGGTAAGGGGAGGCCTCCCGGTTTTTCAGCACGTCCTGGAAGGCCCAGAAGCCCCGGCCCACGTGGTTGAACACCCCGTCCAGCACCACGCGGATCCCATTTTCGTGCAGGGCGGCGCAGACGGCCTGAAAATCCCCGTTGGTGCCCAGGCGGCAGTCCAGGGTGCGGTAGTCCCGGGTGTCGTAGCCGTGCCGGTCGGAGGAGAAGACGGGACAGAAGTAGATTGCGTCCGCCCCCAGCGCCCTGATATGGGGGATCCAGTCCGCGACCTTCGCTATCCGGTTTACAGGAACCCCGTCGTTCTCCTGCGGCGCGCCGCAGAAGCCCAGGGGACAGATCTGGTAGAACACGCTTTCAAACGCCCACATAAGCATAACCTCGTTTCTGAATGGTACAGGTGGTTATTATAACACACCTGTCGATTATTTACCATCCCATTCCTGCTCCGCCAGCGCAGCCAGGGCGTCCCGGTCCAGCAGCTCCAGGGTGCGGTAGCCCGTGCGCAGCCAGCCCAGCCGGGCGAAGTCCCCCAGAATGCGGCTCACCGTCACCCGGCTCACCCCCACAGAGGAGCCGATGTCCTCGTGGGTGCAGCGCAGCGCCCCGTCCCCGTCGGTGCGCAGGGTGAGCAGGTAGCGGGCCACCCGGCGGTCCGCCGGGAGGAAGGCCCCGTCCAGGTGGGCGGAGAGCAGGCGTACCGTGCGGGCCAGGTACTCCAGCATACTCACGGCCAGATCCGGGTGCCGGGCAAAGACCTGGGCCAGCCGCGCCCGGTCCACCGACACCAGGCGGCAGGCGGTCACCGCCACGGCGGAGGAGACCCGGGGCTGCCCGTCGAAGAAGGCGGCCTCGCCGATCAGCTCCCCGGCGTGGTGCAGGGTGAGGGTGCGCTCGTCCCCGGCGGGGGAGCTGATGAAGCACTTCACCCGGCCCTCCAGAATGTAGTAGAACTGGGCGGCCTCCGTTTCCTGGAGGTAGATGAACTGGCCGGGGGCGTAAAGCGCCGGCCGCCGGCCCTCGGCCAGGGGGGCCCAAATGTCGGACATGGGATCGCCTCCTTGCCCCCAAATTGTATCATACTTTACATTCTTTCCGCAAGAGCTCTGTCATAATGGGGGCAACAAGAAACGACAGGAGGGACCCAAGGATGGGAATGACCATGACCCAAAAGATCCTGGCCAAGCACGCGGGCCTGGACGCGGTGGAGGCCGGGCAGCTCATTGAGGCCAGGCTGGATCTGGTGCTGGGCAACGACATCACCACCCCCGTGGCCATCACGGAGTTTGACAAGGCGGGGCTGACCGAGATCTTCGACCGGGACAAAATCGCCATCGTGCTGGACCACTACACGCCCTGCAAGGACATCAAGGCGGCCCAGCTCTGCGCCCGGGCCAGGGAGTTTGCAAAGCGCTTCTCCATCACCCACTTCTACGACGTGGGCGAAATGGGGGTGGAGCACGCCCTGCTGCCCGAGCAGGGCCTCACCGCCCCCGGCGAGGCCATCATCGGGGCCGACTCCCACACCTGCACCTACGGGGCCCTGGGCGCCTTCTCCACCGGCGTGGGCTCCACCGACATGGCCGCGGGCATGGCGACCGGCCTGTGCTGGTTCAAGGTGCCCTCCGCCATCAAGGTCACGCTGAAGGGTAGGCTCCAGCCCTATGTGTCGGGCAAGGACGTGATCCTCCACCTCATCGGGACCATCGGGGTGGACGGCGCGCTGTACCAGTCCCTGGAGTTTGCCGGGGAGGGGGTGGCGGAGCTGTCCATGGACGACCGCTTCACCATCGCCAACATGGCCATTGAGGCGGGGGCCAAGAACGGCATCTTCCCGGTGGACGGCAAGACCCGCGCCTACCTGGAGGGCCGGGTGGACCGCCCCTGGCAGGCCGTGGAGGCGGACTCCGACGCGGTGTACGACCGCGAGGTGGTCATCGACCTGGACGCCCTCAAGCCCACCGTGGCCCTGCCCCACCTGCCCTCCAACACCCGCACCGTGGACCAGGTGGCGGGCACCCCCATCCAGCAGGTGGTCATCGGCTCCTGCACCAACGGGCGGCTGGACGACCTGCGCCAGGCCGCCGAGATCCTGAACGGCCGCAGGGTGGCCGACGGGGTGCGCTGCATCGTCATCCCCGCCACCCAGCAGATCTATCTGGACGCCATGAAGGCCGGGTACGTGGAGGCCTTCATCAAGTCCGGCTGCGCCGTCTCCACCCCCACCTGCGGCCCCTGCCTGGGCGGCCACATGGGTGTGCTCTCCGACGGGGAGCGGGCGGTGTCCACCACCAACCGCAACTTCGTGGGCCGCATGGGCCCCGTGTCCTCTGAAATTATTCTGGCCAACCCGGCCGTGGCCGCCGCCTCGGCGGTGGCGGGCTGCGTGGCCGACCCGGCCGAGCTTATGGGAGGTGTCAAGGAATGAAGGTTTACAAATACGGCGACAACGTGGATACCGACGTGATTATCCCCGCCCGGTACTTAAACGCCCCCGACGAGAAGTCCCTGGCCTCCCACTGCATGGAGGACATCGACGACAAGTTCGCCTCCTGCGTGGAGGAGGGCGACATCGTGGTGGCGGGCAGCAATTTCGGCTGCGGCTCCTCCCGGGAGCACGCTCCCCTGGCCATCAAGGCCTGCGGCGTGAAGTGCGTCATCGCGGCCTCCTTCGCCCGCATCTTCTACCGCAACGCCATCAACATCGGCTTCCCCATCCTGGAGTGCCCGGAGGCCGCCGCGGCCATCCGGCCAGGCGACGCGGTGCGTGTGGACTTCCAGAGCGGCGTCATCACCGACGAGACCCTGGGCAAGACCTTCCAGGCCGCGCCCTTCCCGGCCTTCGTCAGCGGCATCATCGACAACGGCGGCCTGCTGAAGTCCCTCAAGGCCCGGGGGGTGGCGAAATGAACTACAAAATCGCGCTGATCAAAGGCGACGGCATCGGCCCCGAGGTGGTAAACGAGGCCGTGGGCGTGCTGGACGCGGTGGGGGAGAAGTTCGGCCACAGCTTTCAGTATGTAGACGTGCTGCTGGGCGGCTGTGCCACCGACGCGGTGGGCAAGTCCTACCCCGACGGCACCGCCGAGACCTGCAGGGCCTGCGACGCTGTGCTGCTGGGCGCCGTGGGCGGGCCCAAGTGGGGCTCCGACAAGCCCGCCGAGCAGCGGCCGGAGACCGCGCTGCTGGCCATCCGCAAGGATTTGGGGCTGTACGCCAACCTCCGGCCCGCCACCCTGCGCCCCGCCATGGCGGACGCCTGCCCCCTGAAAAAGGAGACCGCCCAAAAGGGCATCGACCTGATGATGGTGCGGGAGCTCACCGGCGGCATCTACTTCGGCAAGCGGGACCGCTACGACACCGAGGACAGGGGGGTGGAGTGCACCGACCTGATGGCCTATTCCGAAAAAGAGATCGAGCGCATCGGGAGAAGGGCCTTTGAGCTGGCCCGCCTGCGCCGCAAGAAGGTGTCCAGCGTGGATAAGGCCAACGTGCTGGAGACCTCCCGCCTGTGGCGCACGGTCATGCACCGCCTGGCGGCGGAGTACCCCGACGTGGCCTACGAGGACGTGCTGGTGGACAACTGCGCCATGCAGCTTGTGAAGGATCCCGGCCAGTTTGATGTGGTGGTCACCGAGAATATGTTCGGCGACATCCTCTCCGACGAGGCCAGCATGGTCACCGGGTCCATCGGCCTGCTGCCCTCGGCCTCCATCGGGGACAGCGCCCCCGGCCTCTACGAGCCCATCCACGGCTCCGCCCCCGACATCGCGGGGCAGGACAAGGCCAACCCCATCGCCACCATCCTGTCCGTGGCGATGATGATGCGCTACTCCTTCCACCTGCCGGCGGAGGCGGAGGCCATTGAGGGCGCCGTGGACGCAGTGCTGGCCGACGGCTGGCGCACCCCCGACATCGCGGAGCCGGGGGTGGCCCCCATCGGCACCCGGGAAATGGGGCGGCTCATCCGCGAAAAAATCTGACAGAGGAGGGAACCGGGCGGATGGCTTGCTATCCGCCCGGTTTTCTGATAGAATTTTCGTTGACAATCGGGAAGGGAAGTGGCAAAATTGGTTCTGGCTGTCGACGTGGGCAATTCCATCACAACCGTGGGCCTCTTTGACGACGCGGGCGCGCTCCAATTCCGCTCCAGCATGACCACGGGCCGGGACGCCACCCGGGATCAGTGCGCGGTCTGCCTGCTGGACGTGTTCCGGCTCTACGGCGCGGATGTCCGGGCGGTTACCGGGGCGGTGATCTCCAGTGTGGTGCCCCCCGCCACCGCCTCCATGTGCGGGGCGGCGGAGCTACTGACCGGGAGGTCCCCGATGCTGATGGGTCCCGGGGTCAAGACGGGCCTGAACATCAAGTCGGACATCCACGCCCAGATGGGCAGCGACATCGTGGCCTGCTCGGTGGCGGCCATCGCCCGCTACCCCTCGCCGGTCATCGTGGTGGACATGGGCACGGCCATCGCCATGTCGGTGCTGCTGGGCAACACCTACGAAGGCTGCGTCATCATGCCCGGCGTGCGGGTGGCGCTGGAGGCCCTGTCGGAGCGGGCCGCCGAGCTGCCCCATATCTCCATCGAGCCGCCCGGCTCCATCCTGGGCCACAACACGGTGGACGCCATGCGCGCCGGGGTGGTCTTCGGCAACGCCAGTATGGTGGACGGCATGATCGAGCGCCTGGAGCAGGCCAGCGCCCCCGCCGCCGCGGTGGTGGCCACCGGGCCTGCCGCACCCGCCATTATCAAGCACTGTAAAAGAGAAATCCTTTACGACCCGGATCTGCTCCTGCACGGGCTCTATCTGATTTATCAGAAGAACACCGCCGGCAGGCAGAAGAAGGGCTGACCCATTTTCCCGTGCTCAACGGCCCCTTGTGCCGTGAGTAAATACATGCGCTGCATCCTTTTTATAAGGAGCGGCAGCAGGAGGTAATTTAAGATGAACCGCAATCAGAAGTACCGTACCCTGACGGGCCTGGCCCTGTTCACCGCCATTGTGGTGGTGCTGCAAATCGTGGGCAGCTTCATCAAGTTCGGGCCGTTCTCCGTCTCACTGGTGCTCATCCCCATCGTGGTGGGCGCCGCAGTCTATGGGCCTAAGGCTGGCGCCTATCTGGGCGGCGTCTTCGGCGTGGTAGTGCTCATTGCCTGCATCACCGGCGCGGATCATGGCGGAGCCATCCTCTGGAACGCCAATCCGTTCCTCACGGCGCTGATTTGCCTGGCCAAGGGAATTTTGGCCGGACTGGCCGCCGGGGCGGTGTACACCGCGTTGGCCCGGCAGGGGAAGAACACCAATAAGGTTACGGGCACCGTCGTGGCCGCCGTGGTCTGCCCGGTGGTCAACACCGGAATCTTCATTCTTGGCCTGGCCGTATGCTTTCAGGATATTCTGGTCTCCTGGGCCGGAGGCAGCTCCGTGGTCTACTACATTCTGGTGGTACTGGTCGGCCTGAACTTCCTGATGGAGATGCTGATTAATATCATACTCAGCCCCGTCATCGTCCGCATCATCCAGGCCAAAGCACATATGTAACCCATTTTGAGTTTGTTTTTTGGAGGAGTTTCACCGTGAAAGAGCTGTCCAGGATCGCCGGGGCCGTGCAGGCCTCCACCACTATGGCAATTGACTCCCTGTTCAAGCAGATGAAGGCCGACGGCGTGGACGTCATCGGCTTCGCCGCGGGGGAGCCCGACTTCAACACCCCGGACGACATCAAGGCCGCCGGAACCGCCGCCATCGAGGCCAACTACACCCGCTACACCCCCGCCGCAGGCTCCCTGGAGCTGCGCCAGGCCATCTGCGGGCGCGTCAAGGCGGACTTCGGCGTGGAGTACCAGCCGTCCGACGTGGTGGTGGCCAGCGGCGCCAAGCACGCGTTGTACATCGCCATGCGCGCGCTCATCAACCCCGGCGACGAGGTCATCCTCCCCGCGCCCTACTGGGTCAGCTACATCGAGCTTATCAAGATCATGGGCGCGGTGCCCGTGGTGGTCTCCGCCGGGGAGGCGGAGGGCTTCAAGCTCACCCCGGAGCAGCTCGCCGCCGCGATCACCCCCAAGACCAAGGCCCTGATCCTCAACAACCCCTCCAATCCCACCGGCATGATGTACAGCAAGGAGGAGCTGGAGGCGCTGGCCGCGGTGTGCGTCAAGCACGAGGTCTACGTGGTGGCCGACGAGATCTACGCCTGCCTTGCCTACGACGGCAGGGCGTTCACCTCCTTCGCCAGCCTGAGCCCGGAGGCCAGGGCGCTGACGGTGCTGGTCAACGGCGTGTCCAAGGCCTACGCCATGACCGGCTGGCGCATCGGCTACGCCTGCGCCGCCGCCCCCGTCGCCAAGGCCATGGCCAACTATATCAGCCACTCCACCGGATCCCCCTGCGCCATCTCCCAAAAGGCCTCGCTCCAGGCCCTCACCGGCCCCCAGGACAAGGCGGAGGAGATGCGCCGCGCGTTCGAGGCCCGGCGGGACTACATGGTGGAGCGGATGAACGCCATCCCCGGCGTGAGCTGCCTCAAGCCCGAGGGCGCGTTTTACGTGATGATGAACCTGCGCGAGGTGCTGGGGAAGACCATCCGGGGCGTGGAGATCACGGACGACGAGGTCTTTGCCGACACGCTGCTGAAGCAGGGCCTGGTGTCCGTGGTGCCCGGCTCCGGCTTCGGGGCCCCCGGCTTTGTCCGCTGGTCCTACGCCACCTCCATGGACAACATTAAAGAGGGCCTGGACCGTCTGGAGCGCTTCCTGGCAGAGTAAGACAAAAATGAGCGGCGGCGGGCCTTGTGCCCGCCGCCCTTTTGTGATATTCTTTTGGAGTTAAAAAACGAAGTAGAAGGGGTTTGTCCATGAGTAACACCGCGATTTACGAGAGCCCGCTCTCCTCCCGCTACGCCAGCGACGAGATGCTGCACCTCTTTTCCCCGGACAAAAAGTTCTCCACCTGGCGCAGGCTGTGGGTGGCCCTGGCCCGGGCCGAGATGGAGCTGGGCCTGCCTGTTTCCCCGGAGCAGGTGGCCGAGCTGGAGGCCCATCTGGACGACATCGACTATGACAAGGCCGCGGCGTATGAGAAGAAGCTCCGCCACGACGTGATGGCCCACGTGCACACCTATGGTGACGCCTGCCCCAAGGCCATGCCCATCATCCACCTGGGGGCCACCAGCTGCTACGTGGGGGACAACACCGACATCATCCTCATGCGGGAGGGCCTGGTCCTGGTGCGGGACAAGCTGGTGCAGGTGCTCTCCCACCTGGCCGCGTTTGCGCAGCGGTACAAGGCCCTGCCCACACTGGGCTTTACCCATTTCCAGCCCGCCCAGCTCGTGACCGTGGGCAAGCGGGCCACCCTGTGGATGAACGAACTGCTGATGGATCTGGACGAGGTGGAGTACCGCATCTCCACCCTCAAGCTGCTGGGCTCCAAGGGCACCACCGGCACCCAGGCCAGCTTCCTGGAGCTCTTCGAGGGGGACCACGAAAAGGTCAGGCGCCTGGAGGAGAAGATTGCCGCCGAGCTGGGCTTCGACGGCGTGGTGCCCGTGTCGGGGCAGACCTACTCCCGCAAGCTGGACGCCGGGGTGCTGTCCACCCTGTCCGGCGTGGCCCAGAGCGCCAGCAAGTTCGCCACCGACATGCGCCTGCTGTGCCACCTCAAGGAGGTGGAGGAGCCCTTTGAGAAGAACCAGATCGGCTCCTCGGCCATGCCCTATAAGCGCAACCCCATGCGCTGCGAGCGCATCTGCTCCCTGGCCCGCTACGTGATGGTGGATGCCCAGAACCCCGCGATGACCGCGGCCACCCAGTGGTTCGAGCGCACCCTGGACGACTCGGCCAACAAGCGCATCGCCGTGCCAGAGGCCTTCCTGGCCGTGGACGCCATTTTGAATATCTACGCCAACGTGTGCGCCAACCTGGTGGTCCATGAGAAGGTCATCGAGCGCCGCGTGCTGGAGGAGCTGCCCTTCATGGCCAGCGAGAACATCATGATGGACGCGGTAAAGAAGGGCGGCAACCGCCAGGAGCTCCACGAGCGCATCCGGCTCCACGCCCTGGAGGCAGGGCGCAGCGTAAAGGATCTCGGCCTGCCCAACAACCTGATCGATCTGCTCGCCGCCGACCCCCTGTTCGGCATGACCCGCGAGGAGCTCTCCGCCCATCTGGAGCCCGCCCGCTATATCGGCCGCTGCCCGGAGCAGGTGGACGACTTCCTGGCCCGGGAGGTCCGGCCCGTGCTGGAGCGCTATGCCGGGGCACTGGAGAAGCAGGAGACCGAGCTGAAGGTCTGATCCTAGCCGTTTTGAGAACAAGAAAGGAAGCGTGTCATTTATGGAGAATGCTGTCCGCCGCATCGGCGTGCTGACCAGCGGGGGAGACGCCCCCGGCATGAACGCCGCCATCCGCTCCGTGGTGCGTACCGCCACCAGTATGGGGATCGAGTGCGTGGGCATCCGCCGGGGCTACAACGGCCTTATCACCGGGGATTTTGAACGCATGGATTTCGAGAGCGTCAGCGGCCTGCTGCGCCGGGGGGGCACCGCGCTCTACTCCGCCCGCAGCGAGGAGTTCAAGACCGGGGCCGGGCGGGAGCGCGCGGTGGCCACCTGCAAGCTGCTGGGCCTGGAGGGCATCGTGGGAATCGGCGGCGACGGCACCTTCCGGGGCCTGCTGGAGCTGTCCAAGACGGGCATCTCCGTGGTGGGCATCCCCGGCACCATCGACAACGACATCGCCTGCTCCACCTACACCATCGGCTACGACACCGCCTGCAACACCGCCATCGAGTCCATCGACAAGCTGCGGGACACCATGGCCTCCCACGAGCGCTGCTCCGTGGTGGAGGTCATGGGCCATACCGCGGGCCACCTGGCCCTCTATGTGGGCGTGGCCTGCGGCGCCACCTGCGTGCTGGTGCCCGAGCACGAGGTGGACTTTGAGCGGGACGTGATCGAGCCCATCCGCCGGGCCCGCCTGAGCGGGCGCACCCACTTCATGGTCATCGTGGCCGAGGGGGTGGCCAGCGCCTACGAGGTGGCCGGCAAGATCAAGGACTTTACCGCCCTGGATACCCGCGTCACCGTGCTGGGCCACGTGCAGCGGGGCGGCTCGCCCTCCGCCCGGGACCGCATCACCGCCACCTACATGGGCTATGAGGCCGTCCGCCTGCTGGCCGAGGGCAAGACCAACCGCGTGGTCTGTGTCCAGGGGGAGACCTACGTGGACTACGACATCGACGAGGCGCTGGGCATGCACAAGGGCCTCAACGAGCAGACCTACGACGTGATGCACGCCCTGACCGGCATGGATTAGTATATAACGTATCAGGATCGCAAAAGGGCCGCCGGAAGTTTTTCCGGCGGCCCTTACCGTTAGGGTGGCCTGTCATTGCGAGGAGGCTCCGCGGGGCCGACGCGGCAATCCGTTTCCTTTTTTGGAGGCCCGGCCTCCGGCGGCGGGATTCTTCGGTTGCAAAGAACCCCGGGAAGAAACAACCAGGGCCTGCGGGCCCTGGATCCAAGGGCCCCACGGCGGTGCGATTTAGGTAACTCGCAAAACTTGAAAGCGCTCAGAGCCCGGTTTGGCCTTTGCCCTTTGGTAGTCGGGCTCCCGCCCCTGCGGCACATGACCCGCCCAGACTTGAAAGTAGTTGCTGGTTAAGAAGTGCCTGAAAAGCCGCACGTACTGCCATGCCCCGTTCTCGTCATTGCGAGGGCCGCAGGCCCGTGGCAATCCGACCCTTCCTCCGCGCCGTAGGGGCGATTCACGAATCGCCCGTCCAACATCGCCCGCCCTATCCGCCCAAGCGGCAGCAAGCTGAGGGCCGCCGGAAGTTTTTCCGGCGGCCCTTTCGATCCTGTTTACATGTCGGTGGTGAGCACCTTTTTCAGCTTGGCGAAGCGGGGCAGGCTGTCCTCGCGCAGGGGCTCGATGTCCCCTTGGATGAGGGGCAGGGCGTAGTCGATGAACTCCTGCTCCACGTTGTTGCCCGCGGCGTTGATCCAGTCGCGGGGGACCTTTTTCTCCCGGTTGGCGGCCACCTCAACGGGCTCCAGGGCGGTGTTGCAGATATAGAGGTCCTCCTCGCGGGTGCACTGGAAGACCACCATCTTGCCCGTCTCGCCGGCGATGGCGGCCTCCACGGCGGCCTTGCCCGCCATAAAGGCCTCGTCCACGTCGGTGCGGGAGGCCACGTGGGAGCCGCAGCGCTGGAGCAGGGAGAGCTCGATGGCGCGGACCTTGGTGTTGAGCATCTGGCGGATGATCTCGGCCAGGGTGGAGGCCAGCCCGCCCAGCTGGGCGTGGCCGAAGCCGTCGGTGGCGGAGGTCTTGGCCTCGGAGACGAAGGTGCCGTCGGCGTGGTGGATACCCTCGGACACCGCCACCATGCACTTGCCGGTGCGCTTGTAGATGGCGGACACGTCGTCCACGAACTGGTCCATGTCGAAGTCCACCTCGGGCAGGTACACCAGGTCGGGTCCGTAGCCCGCCCAGGAGGCCAGAGCGGCGGAGCCTGCCAGCCAGCCCGCGTGGCGGCCCATGATCTCGATGATGGTCACCATGGGGGTGTCGTAGACGTGGGCGTCCCGGTGGACCTCCATGCAGGTGGTGGCGATGTACTTGGCCGCCGAGCCGAAGCCGGGGCAGTGATCGGTGCCGTTGAGGTCGTTGTCAATGGTCTTGGGCACGCCCATCACGCGGCACTCGTAGCCCACCTTCTGCATGTACCGGGCAATCTTGGCGCAGGTGTCCATGGAGTCGTTGCCGCCGTTGTAGAAGAAGTAGCGCACGTCGTACTTCTGAAAAATCTCCAAAATGCGCTTATAGTCGGTGTCGTCCTTCTCGGGGTCGGCCAGCTTATAGCGGCAGGAGCCCAAGGCGGAGGAGGGGGTGTACTTCAAAAGATCCAGCTCGGCGGGATCCTCCTGGCCCATGTCGTAGAGCTGGTCGGCCAGCACGCCCTTGATGCCGTGGGCTGCGCCCAGCACCCGGGTAATACAGTCCGCGTCCAGCGCAGTCCTGATGACGCCCAGCGCGCTGGCGTTGATGACGGCGGTGGGGCCGCCGGACTGCCCGATGATGCAGGCTCCGCGTAATTCACTCATGTTGCGTTGTCCTCCTGTTTTGTCTGATTCGCATAGTTAAAAGTTTCACATTTACTAGGAATTCTGCCTTATAATATAACACGTCCCCTTGCATTTATCAATGATTACTGGTAAAATCTAAGGGCAAATATGAAAAGGAGATGAGCCCTATGCCACTGGTCACATCCACTGAAATGTTCAGGAAAGCCTACGAGGGCGGCTACGCCATCGGCGCTTTCAACGTCAACAACATGGAGATCATCCAGGGTATCACTGAGGCTGCCAAGGATTTGAACGCCCCCCTGATTCTTCAGGTTTCCGCCGGAGCCCGTAAATATGCCAACCATACCTACCTCATCAAGCTGGTGGAGGCCGCGGTCATCGAGACCGGGCTGCCCATCGTGCTGCACCTGGACCACGGCGACAGCTTTGAGCTGTGCAAGAGCTGCATTGACGGCGGCTTCACCTCCGTTATGATCGACGCCTCCTCCAAGTCCTTCGCCGACAACATCGCCGTCACCAAGCAGGTGGTGGAGTACGCCCACGACCACGGCGTGGTGGTGGAGGCCGAGCTGGGCACCCTGGCCGGCGTGGAGGACGACGTGAAGGTCAAGGCCGAGGACTCCTCCTATACCCGTCCCGAGGAGGTGGAGGAGTTCGTCACCAAGACCGGCTGCGACTCCCTGGCCATCGCCATCGGCACCAGCCACGGCGCCTACAAGTTCAAGCCCGGCAGCAAGCCCCAGCTGCGCTTCGACATCCTGGAGGAGGTCGCCAAGCGGCTGCCCGGCTTCCCCATCGTGCTCCACGGCTCCTCCTCCGTGCCCCAAGAGTACGTGCAGATGATCAACGAGAACGGCGGCAACATGCCCGGCGCCATCGGCGTGCCTGAGGATCAGCTCCGCCAGGCCGCCCGCCTGGCCGTGTGCAAGATCAACATCGACTCCGATCTGCGCCTGGCCATGACCGGCACCATCCGCAAGTACTTCGCCGAGCACCCCGCGGACTTCGACCCCCGCCAGTACCTGAAGCCCGCCCGCGCCAACATCAAGGAGCTGGTCAAGCACAAGCTCACCGACGTGCTGGGCTGCGACGGCAAGGCCTAAACCAAACAGGGAAGAGGGGAGAGGGTTTCCATGAAATCCTCTCCCCGTTTTTATATATGCCGGAGGAACTGCGATGGATATGAAGGAGTACCTGGACGCCATGGGCATCCTGGGCTGCAACGTAAACCCCTATCTGCCCGCGCTGGACGACGTGGGCCTGTGCTGGAAGGACATGACCCAGGCGCTGGACCGGCACGAATTCTTCTATACCAAGGCCTACCGCCGCCGGGTGGCCTATCTCTCGCCCCGAGTGTACTACCTGCTCAAGCGCTGCCGGCCGCAGAAGCCCTTGACGGGGGACGCGGCGGCCATCTGCGCGCTTCTGGAGCAGGCCGGGCCCATGGAGACCGAGGATTTGCGCCGCCTGTCCGGGCTACCCACGCCCGGCTATGTGAAGGCATTTGACTTCCTGCTGGAAAACCTCTATGTCACCGCCCTGAAAAACGGGCACTTTATCAGCGAAAACTGGTCCGGCCTCTTCTACTGCACCGCCGCGGCCTGGGAGGCGGTTGTACCCGCGCCGGAGCTTCCCGGCGACCCGGAGGCCGCGCTGCGCGCCATCCTGGGCCGGTCCCTGCCCGAGGCGGAGGTGGCAAGGCTCCTGCGCGGCGCATAGGATAGCGCAGCATTAAGCTGTGAAAGGGGGGGAGCCCGTATGGCCCTCGCCGTTATCCCCTACGACCGCCAGGCCGCCGTGGCCTACGCCCATAAATGGGCCTTTGGCCGCAATCCGGATTTTTTTGACTACGAGGAGGTGGGGGGAGACTGCACCAATTTCGCCTCCCAGTGCCTCTACGCCGGCACCGGCGTGATGAATTACACGCCGGTCTACGGCTGGTACTACATCGACGCCAACCAAAAGGCCCCGGCCTGGACGGGTGTGGAGTATTTTTACAACTTCATTACCCGCAAGGAGGTCAACCCCGGGCCCTTTGGGGTAGACGCGCCGCTGGAGGCGATGGAGCCCGGGGATTTTGTCCAGTTCCGCTTCGATAAGGACACCTTTGGGCACACGCCCATCATCGTCTCCATCGGCAGCCCGCCCACCCTGGAGAACACCCTCATCGCCGCACACTCCTATGACGCGGACTACAGGCCCCTGAGTACTTATTTCTTCCGGGACATCCGCTTTCTGCACATTTTGGGCGCTTACCCCCAGGATACGCCCCGTGAAAAGCCGCCGAAGCCGCCCGACTCCACGCAGCAGGGACAGACGCCGCAACCGCAGCAGCCCCGCCAGCCGGCCGGTTAGGCCGGGGCGGGGCTGTCTCTATTCGCCGCCGTCCTTGGGCGCCTGCTTCTTGGGCTTGACTCTGCCCAGGGGGTTGGCCTTGGCCGCCAGGCGGAGGTTCTCGTTGTCCACGTGGGTGTAAATCTGGGTGGTGTTGAGGTGCTCGTGGCCCAGCACCTCCTGGAGGGTGCGCACGTCCACGCCGTTCTGGAGCATCAGGGTGGCGGCGGTGTGTCGCAGCTTGTGGCTGGAGTAGAGGTTGCTGTCAATGCCCGCTTTTTTCAGCCGCTGCTTGACCATGTAGTGCACCGCGTCGGTGGTCATGCGGGTATGCTTGCGGGTGATAAACAGGGCGTTTTTGTCCGCGGCGGCCGTCCTGCTGCGCACGGCCAGCCAGTCCTCGACGGCGCGCTGGCAGGCGTCGTTCAGGAACAGAATCCGCTCCTTGTTGCCCTTGCCCAGCACCCGGAGCTGATCTCCTCGAACATCTGTTAGATTAAGTCCCACTAACTCCGAAATACGCAGCCCGCAGTTCAGGAACAGGGTCAGGATGCAGTAGTCGCGCTCCTGGTTGGCCCCGTCCACGCTGGACAGCAGCGCCAGGCTCTGGTCCAAATCCAGATAGCGCGGCAGCGTTTTTTTCATGCGGGGCGAGTCCAAATCCTGAACGGGATTTTCTGTGAGTAATTTGGCCTTGTTGGTGAGATACTTATAAAACGAACGGATGGTGGCGATTTTGCGGGCCCGGGCGGGCGCGCCCAGGCTGCGGTCGCGGCTGAGGTAGTTCATAAAGGAATACACGTCCGTGAGCGTCACGGAGCCGGCCAGCGCGATGTCCACGTCGCCGATGGGGATTTCCTCGAATTCAGCCGTGCGCGTAACCAGACCTTTTTCCAGCTTCATAAAACGGAAAAAGGTGCGCAGGTCGAGGAAGTATTCATCCACGGTTTTCTTCGAGTGGCCCTGGATGGTCTCATGGTAGGTTAAAAAGTCCCGGATGAGCGCCGGGGCCTCGATTCTATAGTCTAAACCGCTCAGAGCCTCCCTCCAACTCAACAAAATTTTTATTTTGTTGAGTTGGAGGTTCACCTCCTTCAAACTAAAGATTGGAGCTGATTCGCGTTGAGCCTTATCGCCTGTACCAGCGACTGCCTCTACCAGCAGGACGGCTATTGCAGCCTGGAGCGCGCCGCGTCCTGCGGACAGCCCACCCACCGCGACCCCTGCGTCAACTTTGTCCCGCGCCGCCGAACCGCTACAGAATCGCAGCCAGCGCCTCGCGGATATTTTTGACCTTGATGAGCTGCAGCCCGTCCGGCTCCACCAGCTTGCCGCCGCTGCGGGCCGGAATTATACATTTGGTGAAGCCCATGCGCCGCACCTCGCTTAGGCGCTGGCTCAAAGCGTTTACCGAGCGCAGCTCCCCCGTCAGGCCCACCTCTCCGATGGCCACCAGGTCGTTGGGCACGGGCTTGTCCCGGAAGCTGGAGGCCAGCGCCATCACCATAGCCAAATCCGCTGCGGGCTCGTCCAAAAACAGGCCGCCGATGACGTTGATATAGGCGTCGCAGGTACTCACCATCAGCCCGCCCCGCTTCTCCAGCACGGCCAGCAGCAGATTGGAGCGGTTGAAGTCAAAGCCGTTGGAGGTCCGCCGGGGCACGTTGAAGCTGGTGGGCGCCAGCAGGGCCTGCACCTCGGCCAGCACCGGGCGCACCCCCTCCATCACGCAGGTAACGCAGGTGCCGGGCGCGTCCTGGGGCCTGCCGGAGAGCAGCATCTCCGACGGGTTGGGCACCTCGGCCAGCCCCCCGTCGCTCATCTCAAACACACCGATCTCGTTGGTGGCGCCGAATCGGTTTTTGGCCGCCCGCAGGATGCGGTAGGCGTTCTGCTGCTCCCCCTCGAAATAGAGCACACAGTCCACCATGTGCTCCAGCACCTTGGGCCCCGCGATGGAGCCCTCCTTGTTGACGTGGCCGATGACAAAGACGGTAATCCCCTGCCCCTTGGCCAGCTGCATCAGGGCCATGGTACAGTCCTTCACCTGGCCCACGCTGCCCGGGGCCGTGGTCAGATCGCCGTTGTAGAGGGTCTGGATGGAGTCTACGATGAGCACGTCGGGCTTGAGCTGGTTGACCGCCTCCACCACGTCCTCCAAATTGGTCTCCGCCAGCAGGTAGAGCCCCTCCCCCCGCACGTGGAGCCGCTCGGCCCGCAGCTTGATCTGCCGCTCCGACTCCTCGCCGGATACATACAAAACCGTGGCAAACCGGCATAAATTGTCGCAGATTTGCAGCATCAGCGTGGATTTTCCGATGCCCGGCGCGCCGCCCACCAGCACCAGGGAGCCCTGCACCGCGCCGCCCCCCAGCACCCGGTCCAGCTCGCTCATACCGGTTTCAAAGCGCAGCTCGGTGGTGGAGGTCACCTCCGCCATGGGCCGGGGCCGGGCGATGCCCGCGGTGCGCCGCCCCCCGGCGGCGGATGACACGCCGGCGGGCTTCTTTTTTGTCTCGGCGGGCTGCTCCACGATGGTGTTCCAGGCCCCGCAGGACGGGCATTTGCCCGCCCACTTCGGGGTCTCATTGCCACAT
Source organism: Oscillospiraceae bacterium (assembly GCA_022846095.1). Taxonomy (NCBI): domain Bacteria; kingdom Bacillati; phylum Bacillota; class Clostridia; order Eubacteriales; family Oscillospiraceae; species Oscillospiraceae bacterium. The sequence continues at coordinate 2,061,115 of AP025583.1, forward strand.
TCCGTACAGTAAAACAGTATTTTAGCCTTCATATTGAGGCTGTGCCTCCTCATTTGTTAAGGTTTGAAGCCAGGACGCGCACAGCGCCGAGGCGATCTTGGTCTGGTACTCATCACTCAGGAGCTTCTGCTCCTCCTCCGGGTTGGAGAGGAACCCGCACTCCACCAGAATGGCCCGGCAGGAGATATGGTTCATCAGGTACACCGTATCCGGGATCTTGGCAGGGACGCGGCTGTTTTCGGGGTCCACGGCCTGCCGCAGCAGCTCCTGGGTCTGCTGGGCAAAGGGCAGGCTCAGCTCCCCGTTGGCGTAGAACACCTGGGCTCCGTGGTACTTGGCGCTGGTGTAGGTGTTCTGGTGGATGCTGATCAGCGTGGCGTTCTGCGCCGCCTCGATCGCGGCCACCCGGTTGTGGAGGTCGGAGACCTTCTTCTCCCGCAGGGTGCCGGCGCTGGGGTCGTGGATGGAGATGTCCTCCGAGCGCAGCAGCGTGGGCGGCGCGCCGTACAGCCCCAAAATCTGGTCCAGCTTCAGGGCGATGGCCAGGTTTACCCCGCTCTCCGGCACGCCGGTGATGGAGACGGCCCCGCCGTCCTCCCCGCCGTGGCCTGCGTCCACGATCAGGGTCTCGCCGGGATGGCGGGCGGGCGAGAAAGCCGCCGCCGCCGGCGCGTGGAAGAAAAACAGGTAGTAGGCCGTGCCCAGGCCCAGCGCCGCCAGCAGCGCCCAGCCGGCCACCCGGCCCAGTCGTTCCTTATTCATCAGATACACACCCCCTCCTGCACCTTATGAGGGGCGCGGCGGGGTTATACCGTATTATAGCATACATCGATCGCCTGTTGGAAAAGAATTTGTTGTCTTTTGCCCGGCCGCGCGGTAGGATAGGGACAGGAACTAAAACGGGAGGTGCTACGATGGTATTTGACACAATCGAAAACGCCCGTCTCTACTACGGGCTGGGGGATCGCTTCCGCCGGGCGCTGGAGTGGCTGGCCCGGGCCGACCCGGACAAGCTGGTCCCCGGCCGGCGGGTGGACATCGACGGGGACGAGATCTACGCCACCCTCTTCGACCTGGACACGCTGCCCCGCGGGGAGAGCAAGCTGGAGGCCCACCGGGACTACGCCGACATCCAATACCTGGTCCGGGGCGCGGAGCGCGTGGGGTACGCCCTGGAGGGCGGGATGGCCCCCGTCTCGGAGTACGAGCCGGACATCCAGTTCTTCAACGGCGACTGGGACACGCTGCGCCTGCGCCCCGGCTGCTTCTACATCGTCTGGCCCCAGGACCAGCACGCCCCACGGGTGGCGGACGGCCAGCCCTCCCGCGTGGTGCGCATTGTGGCAAAGGTAAAATTATAAACGGCCTGTCCCCCGGCGGAGATGCCCCGCGTTGCTCCGAAAAAAGGCCGTCCGGCGGAAAAACCGCCCACATCCCCGATCATACGGGGGAATGTGGGCGGTTTCCCTTTTCCCGCGGCGGCATAGGATAGTGTGAAGAGGTAAGGGGCCTCCCCCCTTCCCCTCATATTCCCATTCCAAAGGAGGAACTGCAATTGAATCCCGACACCGGAATTCCCGCCGGCTGCGGCGACGCATGCGGCACGCTGCCCGAGTGCGCGCCCCTGGCGGTACCATATGTCCCCTTCCAGCAGACCGGCTCCCGGCGCTACTCCCAGCAGGACGCGCTGAACAACGGCACCCTCTTCCCCGGCCTGAACCTGCCCTTCCATCTGAAACCCAACGCCGCCAATGTGGTGAAGGGCCCTCTGGCCGAGCTCCAGGCCCTGGAGTTCGTGTTGGTGGAGCTGGGGCTCTATCTGGACACCCATCAGGGCGACGCCGAGGCCTTTGAGCTGTACCGGCAGTACGCTGCCATGGAGAAGGAGTGCCGCGAGAAGTACGAGGCCGCCTTCGGCCCCCTGTTCCGCAACTCCACCGCCACGGCCAAGTGCTGGGGCGCGTGGATCCAGGATCCCTGGCCCTGGAACTTCCAGGAAGGAGGAGAGCGCTAGTATGTTTGTCTACGAGAAGAAGCTCCAATACCCCATCCGGATCAAGAACACCAACCCCCAGCTCGCCTCCTTCATCATCAGCCAGTACGGCGGTCCCGACGGCGAGCTGGCCGCCTCCCTTCGCTACCTCAGCCAGCGTTATGCCATGCCCTACCCAGAGCTCAAGGCTATTCTTACGGATATTGGCGTGGAGGAGCTCGGGCACTTGGAGATGGTGGGCACAATCGTCCATCAGCTGACCCGCAACCTGTCCCCCGAGGATCCCCGCATGGGCAATTTTGCCCCCTATTTTACCGACCATGGCGCGGGGGTATACCCTGTGGCCGCCGCCGGCAGCCCGTGGACCGCAGCCTATATCGGTGTGAAGGGCGACGTTATCGCCGACCTGACCGAGGATCTTGCCGCCGAACAAAAGGCCCGGGTCACCTACGATAACATCCTGCGCCAGTCCGACGACCCGGACGTAAACGACGTCATCCGCTTCCTCCGGGAGCGCGAGGTGGTCCACTTCCAGCGCTTCGGCGAGGCCATCCGCCTTGCCAAGGAGAAGATGGACCAGAAAAACGTCTATTTCACCAACCCCGTCATCGACAAGGCCTAGCGCGAAGCGCAGCCCCCGCGGGACCTGGCTGTCCCGCGGGGGCTTTGTACTATTCGGCCTGCTCCAGCAGCTTAATAAATTCCTCCTCCGTCAGCACGGCGACGCCCAGGTCCTGCGCCTTTTTCAGCTTGGACCCGGCGGCCTCCCCCGCCACCACGTAGGAGGTCTTTTTGGACACGGAGCCAGACACCTTGCCGCCCAGGGCCTCGATGCGCGCCCCCGCCTCGTCCCGGGTGAAGCCCTCCAGCGTGCCGGTGAGCACGAAGGTCTTCCCCGCCAGCGCGTCCCCCACCGGCTCCTCGCGGCTGAGCATGTTCACCCCGGCCTCCCGCAGCGCGGCGATAAGGTGCTCGCTCTGGGGGCTGTGGAGCCACTCGGTCAAGCTGCGGGCCGTGATGCCGCCGATGTCGGGCACGGCGGTGAGCTCCTCCTCCGTGGCCGCCGCCAGGGCGTCCATGCTGCCGAAGCGGGCGGCGAGGACCTTGGCCGCCTTCTGCCCCACCTGGCGGATGCCGAAGGCGAAGAGCAGCCGGGACAGATCGTTGTCCTTGGAGGTTTCTATGGCGGCGAGCAGGTTTTCCGCCGACTTTTTGCCCAGGCGCTCCAGGGCGGCCACCGCCTGGACGTCCAGGTGATAGAGGTCGGCGGGGGTCTTAACCATGCCCGCGCCCACCAGCGCCTCCACCACCGCGGGCCCCAGGCCCTCAATGTCCATAGCGTCCCTGGAGGCGAAGTGGGTCAGGTTGCGCAGCAGTTGGGCCGGGCACTCGGCGCCGGTGCAGCGCACGTGGGCCCCGTCCTCGTCCCGCTCCACCGCCGCGCCGCAAACCGGGCAGCGGTCGGGCAGCACGTAGGGCACGGTGCCCTCGGGACGCTTGTCCTTCAGCACCTCCACGATCTCAGGGATGATCTCCCCCGCCTTTTGTACTAGCACCGTATCCCCAATGCGGATGTCCTTCTCCGCGATGAAATCCTGGTTGTGGAGGGTGGCGCTCTGGACCGTGGTTCCCGCCAGCCGCACCGGTTCCACTACCGCCTTGGGCGTGAGCACGCCGGTGCGGCCCACCTGGACCACGATGTCCACCACCCTGGAGGGCTTCTGCTCCGGCGGATACTTGTAGGCCGCCGCCCAGCGGGGAAATTTTGCGGTGCTGCCCAGGGTTTCCCGATCTGCAAGGTTATTTACCTTTACAACCGCGCCGTCAATGTCAAAGGGGTACACCTCACGGCCCTCCCCCATCTCCATGATGCGCTCCGCCGCCTCGGCGATGGTTTTACAGGTGTAATGCGGAATCACTTTAAAGCGCTGCTGCTCCAGGTACTCCAGCGTCTCCGTATGGGTTTGAAAGGTCTTACCCTCTGCCCACTGGATGTTAAACACCCGGATGTCCAGCCGCCGGGCGGCGGCGATTTTGGGGTCAAGCTGCCGCATGGAGCCCGCCGCGGCGTTCCTGGGGTTGGCGAAGAGGGCCTCCCCCCGCAGCTCCCGCTCCTCGTTGAGCTGCTCGAAGACCTGCTTGGGCATCACCACCTCGCCCCGGACAATGAAGCTGGGCAGCTTGTCCTCCAGGCGCAGGGGGATTGACTTTACAGTCTTTAAATTCTCGGTGACGTCCTCCCCCTTCTGGCCGTTGCCCCGGGTGGCCCCCCGGACAAAGACGCCGTTCTCGTACTCCAGGGCCACGGAGAGCCCGTCCACCTTGGGCTCCACGTCGTACTCCACCTCGCCCACCGCGGCGCGCACCCGCTGGTCGAACTCCTCCAGCTCCTCCAGGTCGAACACGTCCTGCAGGCTCTCCAGCGGGACCCTGTGAACCACCTCCTGGAAGCCCTCGGCCACCTTGCCCCCCACCCGCTGGGTGGGGGAATCGGGGGTGATCAGCTCGGGGTGGGCCGCCTCCAGCTCCTCCAGGCGGCGGAGCTTGTGGTCGAAGTCGAAGTCGCTCATGGTGGGGTTGTCCAGCACGTAGTAGTCGTAATTGGCCTGCTCCAGCTCGGCGCGGAGCCGTTCGATTTCCTGTCTATCGTCCATCAGGGACCTCCAGCTTTTCACATGTGAACTTTGCGGTGACACGGGGCGCCAGGCGGCGCAGCAGCAGATAGAACCAGTATCCGCACAGGGCCCCCAGAGTATTCAGAACCAGATCGTTGACATCGCTGCTCCGGCCGATAAAGAATTGGACGAACTCCACGGCGAAGGACATGCCGAAGCCCGCGGCGGCCGACCTCCACCAGGCGGGCTTCGCCCAGAGCAGGGCGGGGAAAAAGCCCAGGGGCAGAAACATGACCAGGTTGCCCAGCAGCCCGAACAGGGTGTCGGAAAAAAGACGCAGCTCCAGGCAGACGGTGTAGTCCGACGAAAAATCGGGCGGCGGCCCCAGCACCACGCGGTGCCAGAAGTGGTCCGGCAGCATGGTGATGGCGCTCAGCCCGGCGACAAAGGCCACGAACAGGAGCAGCGCCCCCTCCCGCCAGGGGCCGCTGCGCAGCCCCCGCGCGGCGAGGCGGCCCCTGCGCCGGGGTCGGAGGCAAAAAAACACCGCCGCCGCCGCAAGCACGGAGGGCAGCATATCCACCGCGTACTCCAGGGCGGGCTTGAGATAGAAGAGGTAAAAGGTCTCCATAACAGCTTCTCTTTCTGTAGGTCTGGTTTCAGGGCGAGGCGCCGAATTGCAGATAGGCGTCGGGCACCTGCCCCACGATGACGGTCTCCGCCACCCCCACCTGGGCGGTCACGGTGGTCTCCACCGTCCCGCCCGGGATCAGCAGCTTGATGGGCACCGACACGTCCAGCACGACCTGGTGCAGGGTCTGGTTGATCCCCGCGCTGGTGAACACGTTGCGGAAGGCGGCCTCCGGGGCGGCCACGGACAGAATCCGCACCGGCACCAGGGGACCCCGGCCGGAGGCGGTCACCAGGCCGGTCAGGTTGCCCAGCGGGACGCCCAGCTCCCCGGTGTCAAGGCTGTTTACTTGCTCCACGATGGCGTCCAGTATCTGTGTGCGCAGGGCGTTGATTTTGGCAGTGCTCGTGGTCATGGCGGTAATCCGCCCGCTGTCGTCCTTCTGCAGGGACACGATGTCGCTGTAGGCCACGGCTTGGGCGGAGAGCGTCCCGTTGACCACATCGTCGATGATCCGGGTCACGGCGTTGTTTGCCCTGGCCTGCGCCATGTCCGTGACCACCGGCCGGATCTGGGCGTCAAACGCGCGGATACAGCACAGGGCCAGCCCCACGCCCAAAACGATGGAGAGGAGCACGCCCCACCCCCGCGGGATGCCCCGCGCGGGACTGCGCCGGGGCCTGGGCCCGCGCAGCCAGGGCCGCAGCAAGGGTCTGCGCATAGGTATCACCCCCATAAGGGAATCTATGCGCCTACGGCCCGTCTCAATCCCTCAAAAGCTCCTCCACCGCCAGCATGACCCCCAGCTTGCCCGACTCGTAGGTCAGGCCGCCCTGGAGGTAGGCGGTGTAGGGCTCCCGCATGGGGGCGTCGCAGGACAGCTCGATGGAGGCCCCCTGGATGAAGGCCCCCGCCGCCATGATTACCTGGCAGTCGTAGCCCGGCATGTCCCAGGGCTCCGGGGTGACGTAGGAGTCCACCGGCGCGCCGAACTGGATCCCCTTGCAGAAGCGTTTGAGGGGGTCGGGCGTGCCGAAGTGGATCATCTGAATGATGTCGTGGCGCAGCGCGTCTGAGGCGGGCTCGGTGCCGTACCCCAGCAGCTCCATCATCCGGGCGGCAAAGACCGCGGTCTTGACCGCCTGGGCGGTGGTGTGGGGGGCAAGGAAAAGGCCTTGATAGAGGCTGCGGTTGCTGCCCAGCGTACACCCGCACTCGGCCCCGATCCCCGGCGCGGTGAGGCGCATGGCGGCCGCCTCCACCAGGTCGCACCGCCCGGCGATGTACCCCCCGGTGGGGGCCAGGCCGCCGCCGGGGTTCTTGATAAGGGAGCCCACCACCAGATCGGCCCCCGCCTGGGTGGGCTCAAGGGTCTCCACGAACTCCCCGTAGCAGTTGTCCACCAGGACGGCGGCGGCGGGGTTGTGTTCCCGCACCACCCGGCACAGCGCCCCGATCTCCTCCACGGAGAGGGAGGCGCGGGTGGAGTAGCCCTTGGAGCGCTGAATCAGCACGGCCTTCACCTTCGGGTCGCGCACGGCCTCCGCCAGGCCCTGAGGGTTGGGCGCATTGTCAAGGAGATCCACTTGCTTATAGCCGATCCCGTAGTCCTTGAGGGATCCGGGCCCCTTGTCCACCACGCCGATGACCCCCAGCATGGTGTCGTAGGGCTCCCCCACGGCGGAGACCAGCACGTCCCCGGTCTTGAGCGCCCCAAAGAGGGCGCTGGTGATGGCATGGGTGCCGTTGACGAACTGGAGGCGCACCAAGGCGGCCTCCGTGCCGAAGATCTCGGCGTAAATTTCGTCCAGCTTGTCCCGGCCCAGATCGTCATAGCCGTAGCCCGTGGTGCCCGCGAAGCAGCTCTCGGCCACCCGGTGCTTCTGGAAGGCGGAGAGCACCTTTTGGGTGTTCTCCTCGGCGATGGTATCGATGCGGGCAAACTGGGGCTGGACATCCGCCTGGGCTTGGGCCGCAAGGGCCCGCACCCGGTCGCTTATCTGTAAAGACATATTACTTGCTCATTCCTTACTTATCAATCGTTGGATGGGGCTTCGCACTCTGCACGGAGCAGGCTGTAGAGGTAGTCGTCAAGCAGTACGCCGCCCTGCTCATGGTGGGCGCGCAGCACGCCGTCCCGGTGGAAGCCGCAGGCTTCCAGCAGGGCGATGGAGGGCGCATTGAAGCTCCCGGTCTGGGCGTACACCTTGTTCAGCCCCAGATCCCTCAGGAGCAAAACGCAGAAGGCCCGGAGCGCCGCGCGCAGATACCCCCTGCCCCGGTACTCCGGGGCGAGGAAATAGCCCAGCTCAGCGCTGCGGTTGCGCGGGTTGTAATCGGAGGCAGTCAGCTTGCCGATGGCCTCCTCCCGCCCGGGCAGGCAGATTCCGCACAGCAGCATGCCCGGGTCATCCAGCGCGGTCCGGTACAGCGCCCGCTTCTCCGCCTCCGTCCGGGTGCGCAGCGGGCGGCAGGTCAGGGCCCCGAAGCCCTCCGCGTCCTCATAGGCGCGCAGCGCCATCAGCCCGTCCAGCCCAATCCGGTCCAGCCGTACCGGGCCCGCGGAGCGCGGCAGCAGCGCGTATCCCCCGGGCAGGCCGTCCATCAGTCCAGCCTGGCCTCGGCGAATGCGGCCACCAGCCTGGCGCAGGCCTCCACGTCCCCGGCGTCCACCGCCTCCATGGGGGAGTGGATATAACGGCAGGGGATGGAGATGCCGCCGGTGGTCACGCCGGCGCGGGTCTGATGGATGGCGCCCGCGTCGGTGCCCCCGGCGCGGATGATGTCCCGCTGGGCCTTGATGTCCCGCTCCCCTGCCAGCGCCTCCAGCTTGGAGACCATGGCGGGGTGGCAGATGACCGAGCTGTCCATTACCTTCACCGCGGCGCCGCCGCCGAAGCGGCTGGTGCCGTCGTGGGGCGCGCCGGGGATGTCGTCGGAGTCGGTCACGTCCACGGCGACGCCGTAGTCCGGGTCGATGCCGTAGGCCGCCGTGCGCGCCCCACGCAGGCCCAGCTCCTCCTGGACGGAGAAGACGAAGTACAGGTCGTTGTCGGTCTTTTTGAGCTGCTCCAGAGCCATGAGCAGGATAACGCAGGCGATACGGTTGTCCATATAGGGGGAGTAGAGCCGGCCGCCGGAGGCAAAGGCGGGGGTGTCGTACACGGCGGTGTCCCCCACCTGCACCTTAGACTTGGCCTCTTCCCCGTCCTTGGCGCCGATGTCGATGAACAGATCGTCCAGCTTCATGTCCTTGGGCTTCACCTTGCTGTCCAGAGACACCACGCCCCGCACGCCGTTTTTGAAGCGCACCGGGGTGGCCAGCAGGTCCGCGGCGCAGAGCCCGCCCACCTTGCCGAAGCGCAGATAGCCCTTCTCGTCGATGTGGGTGACGATGAAGCCGATGGAGTCCATGTGGGCGGAGAACATAATCTTGGGGCCGCTCCCCTTTTTGCGGACAATGAGATTGCCCAGGGTGTCGGTCTTGATTTTGTCGGCATAGGGGGCGGCCAGCTTCTCGATGGCGGCGGCGATCTCTTTTTCGTCCCCGGAGGGGCCGTGGCAGGCGTTGAGGGCCTGGAGCGTCTTTAAAATATCCATATCTGTCTCCTTTATTGCCCGGCCACGGCGTCCAGGAAGAGCCGCGCCAGTGTGAGCATTTGGTCAAAGTCCCGAATACAGGCCACGCTGGCCGGGGCGTGGAGGTAGCGCACCGCGGCGGACAGCACCGCCGTGCGCACGCCCTCCTTGGTGCGCTGGATGGCCGCGGCGTCGTTGCCGCCGGAGATATAGTGCTTGGTCTGCCAGGGGATGCCGTTGTCCTCCGCCAGGCCCCGCAGCAGCTCGAAGAGGCCCCGGTCAGCCACCGAGCCGCCATCCATAAAGGGGATGACCGGCCCGCCGCCGGGGCGGCAGACCTTCTTGTGATCGTCCATGCCGGGCAGGTCGGCGGCGGTGGTGGTCTCCAGCACCAGGGCGATCTCGGGCGTGACCGAGAAGGCCGCGCCGAAGGCGCCCCGGGTGCCCACCTCCTCCTGCACGGTGAAGGCGAAGGTGCAGTCCAGGGGCAGATCCTCGCGCAGCAGTTCCAGCAGTACCGCGCAGCCGATGCGGTCGTCCAGGGCCTTGGCCTTGATCATGCCGTCGCCGAACTCCATGACGTCGCCCGCGAAGGCGGCGAACTCGCCGATGGGCACCAGGGCCTCGGCGGCGGCCTTGTCCTTGGCGCCGATGTCGATATACAGATCCTCCACCTTGGGGACGCGCTTCTCCTCCTCCGCGCTCACCAGGTGGTAGGCCTTCAGGCCGATGACGCCGGGGATGCGCCCGGGGCCCACGGCCACCGGCTTGCCGATGAGCACCCGGCGGTCGATGCCGCCCACACAGGAGAACTTTAAATAGCCCTCGTCGGTGATGTGGCGGATGATAAGTCCAACCTCGTCCATGTGGGCGCAGAGCAGCAGCTTGTTCCCAGTGGGCTTCCTGCCCCGCTTAAAGACGATCAGGTTGCCCAGCGCGTCCACCCGCAGCTCGTCGGCGTAGGGCGCGGCCTTCTCCCTGAGATAGGCGCGCACCTCGTCCTCAAAGCTGGACACGCCGTTTAAGAGGCAGAGCTCCTTGATGGTATTCAGCACAGCGTCCCCGCCTCCTTTCCCAGATCCTCCGTGAAGGCGGCCAGCAGGGCCGCCACCCACTCGATGTCCTGCGTCTCCAGCACCTCGATGGGGCTGTGCATATACCGCAGGGGCAGGGAGACCACCGAGGTAGCCACCCCCTCCCGGCTGACCTGCATGTGCCAGCCGTTGGTGCCGGTGTGCCCGGCCATAACCTCCAGCTGGTAGGGGATCTCCCGCTCCTTGGCGCGGGCAATCATGCGATCGGTCATCCAGCGGGTCATGTTGGGGCCCACGCCGATGGCCGGGCCGCCGCCCAGCCTGTAGGTGGTATCCTTGGGCCCGTCGGGGGTCTGGCCGTGGGTCACGTCCACCGCCACGCAGTAGTCCGGCGCGGCGGCGTAGGTGGCGGTTTTGGCCCCCGTGCCCGAGATCTCCTCCCGGGTGCTGCCCAAGATATAGAGGTCCACGTCCAGCGCCTTATCCCGCAGCAGCTCCGCCGTCCGCAGCAGCGTGACGAAGCAGGAGCGGTCGTCCATGGACTTGCCGCACAGCTTGTCCGCCCCCAGGGCGAAGCAGCCGCCCCGGAAAGAGACCGGCGTGCCGATGGGCACGGCCTGCTCCGCCTGCGCCTGGCTCAGGCCCACGTCGATATACAGCTCGTCCAGGGGGATGGACTTCTTGGCGGCCTCCTTGTCCTGCACGTGGGGGGGCAGACAGGCCACCACCCCCAGGATGGGGGGATCGGTGAGCACGGTCAGCTCCCGGCCGGGCAGCATCCGGGGGTCCACCCCGCCGATGCTGGTGAAGCGGAGGAAGCCCTCCTCCACCCCGGTGACGATAAGGCCGATCTCGTCCAGATGGGCGTCCAGCAGCAGGCGCTTGGCGTCCGGCCTGCCGCAGCGGCGCACGCCGACGACGTTGCCCAGCCGGTCGGTGGACACCTCGTCCACCAGGGGGCGCAGAAGCTCCGCCGCCACCCGGGCGGCGGGGGCCTCGAAGCCGGAGGGCGCCGTACACGCGCACAGCCGTTCCAGCGCGGATTGTATCTCCAATTCGGTCAACTCCTTTGCGGGGCGGCATCACCGCAGCCCCCAACGTTACAGATTGTAAATAATCTTTTTAAAGGCCTCGCCCCGCTCCATGAAGTTCCTGAACTTGTCGAAGGAGGCGCAGGCGGGCGAGAGGATCACCACGTCGCCGGGCCGGGCCAGGGCGTGGGCGGCCAGCACGGCCTGGGTGAAGTCGCCGTACTCCGCGATTTCGGGCCGGCCGGGGGCGTAGTCCGGCGCGGCCTCCACGGCGGCGCGGATTTTTGGCGCGGTGGCCCCGGTGAGCACCAGGTGCTTCACATGGGCGGTGACCTCCGGCCCCAGCACCTCGAAGGGGATGTGCTTATCATAGCCGCCCGCGATAAGGATGACCTTCTCCCGGAAGGAGCGCAGCCCCGCGATGGTGCGGGAGGGGCTGGAGGCGATGGAGTCGTTGTAGTAGCGCACGCCGTTCAGCGTGCGCACCAGCTCGATGCGGTGCTCCACCCCGCCGAACTGCTTGGCAAAGGCGCGGATCACCTCGTCGGGCACCAGGCCGTCCAGCGCGCCAATGGCCGCCATGTAGTTCTCCACGTTGTGCTCGCCGGGCAGGAGGATGCCGTCCAGCGGCAGCACCGCGCGGCTCCCCGCGGCGTTGGAGACCCAAATGGCCCCGTCCTTTACGGACACGCCCCGCTCCAGCGCCTCCCGGCGGCTGAACAGGGTAACGCGGCCCTTGGCAGTTTGGGCGAAGCCCCGGGTAATCTCGTTGTCCCGGTTGAGGACCACCAGCCCCTCCCCGTCCTGGTGGGAAAAGACGTTCTCCTTGGCGGCCACGTACTCGCTCATGGATTTGTGCACGTCCAGGTGGTTGGGGGCCAGGTTGGTGACCACGGCGATGTGGGGGCTGCGCTCCATGGTCATGAGCTGGAAGGAGCTCAGCTCCACCACAGCCACGTCCGTAGGCAGCATACCGTCCGCGTCGGGCAGCAGGGGCCTGCCGATGTTGCCCCCCACGTAGGTGCTGTACCCCGCCGCCTTCAGAAGCTCCGCGATGATGGTGGTGGTGGTGGTCTTGCCGTCGCTGCCCGTCACACCGATGATCTTGCAGGGGCAGACCTCAAAAAACGCCTCCATCTCGGAGGTGAGCACGCTCCCCCGCTCCCTGGCGGTCAAAAGCTGGGGCACGTCGGGCCGCAGGCCAGGCGTGCGGAAGATCACGTCCTGGTCCAGCCCCTCCAGGTAGTCGGGGCCCAGTCGAACCTCCGCCCCCAGGCTCTCCAGCTCCTCGATCTGCCCGCCGAAGTTCTCACGGGGGTTTTTGTCGCAGGCCGTGACCGCCACGTCCGCGCGCAGCAGCATTTTGATGAGGGGCGTGTTGGACACGCCGATGCCGAGGACGGCCACCCGTTTGCCCCTCAGCCCGGCCAGGTATTCCCGTATGGTGGAACCCATCAATCGTTCCTCCCTTTTCAGTTTCAGTCGAACCAGTACATTATATCCCACCGGAGGAAAAAATTCAATCGATTTGACATCCGGCACGGGATCGGGTACAATAGCATCTGCAAGTAAGCTGGACAGCCGCGCAGGCAGGCCGAAAGGCCGTCTGTGAGGAAAGTCCGGGCTCCACAGGGCAGGAATAACGGGTAACACCCGCCGGGGGCGACCCTAGGAAAAGTGCAACAGAGATAAACCGCCCCGGCGGCGCTTGCGCCGCCGGGGTAAGGGTGGAAAGGCGGAGGTAAGAGCCCGCCCGATGGCTGGAAACCGTCCATCGCTGTAAACTCTATTCGGAGCAACACCGTGGGAGGACAAATGGCTTGCCCGGCCGTCCTCAGGAGGTGGCTGGACCGCGCCGGCAACAGCGCGGCTAGATAGATGGCTGTCTTAAATGACAGAACCCGGCTTACAGGCTTGCTTGCAGATACAGTCCCCCGGAGCGCAACGCTCCGGGGGACTTCTTTCCCTCATGCAAGCGCACGGAAAGTCACGCGCGGCGCCTGCTTCCGCGCTAGAATGGACACACGGAAAGGACGTGGAGCAAGATGAACTGGACCGCCGGATTACAGCACGCCATCGACTACGTGGAGGAGCAACTGGACGGGGAGCTGGACTTTGCCGAAATCGCCCGTCAGGCGTACTCCTCCAGCTTCCACTTCCAGCGGGTGTTCGGCCTGGTGTGCGGGGTCACCCTGGGCGAGTACATCCGCCTGCGGCGGCTCACCCAGGCCGGGAGCGAGCTGGCCTGCGAGGGCGGCCGGGTAGTGGACGTGGCCCTGAAATACGGCTACGACAGCCCCGAGAGCTTCGCCAGGGCGTTCACCCGGTTCCATGGGGTGAGCCCCTCCGCCGCCAAGGGCGGCCGGGCGGCCCTGAAATCCTTCTCACGCCTAACCGTAAAGCTATCGATTGAAGGAGGAAGCATCATGGACTACAGAATTGAAAAGCAGGACGCGATGACGGTGGTCGCCCGGAAGGAGCACTTTGGCGGAGAGGTGGGGTACGACCGCATCCACGCGCTCTGGAACGGCTGCATGAAGGACGGCACCATGGACGCCCTGTGCCGCTGCCTGGAGCCCGGGAGCCCCTGGGGGGACGCGATCGTGGGTATCAGCTACGACAGCCCCGACCACGGCGAGTTTGATTACGCCGTCGGCGCGGCCTACAACGGCGCGCCGGTGCCCGACGGCCTCTCCCTGGTGGAGATCCCCGCCGCCACCTGGGCGGTTTTCCCCTGCGCGGGCCCCATGCCCGAGTCGTTCCAGGCGCTCTGGAAGCAGATCTACACCGAGTTCTTCCCCGCCAGCGACTACCAGCCCCAGTCCTCCGGCGGCATGTTCCTGGAGGTCTACCCCGGCAGCGACGTGGACCGCAAGGACTTCACCTGCGAGTTCTGGGTCACCGTGGAGAAAAAGCGCTAAGGCACAGAGGCCGCTGCACCGCAGCGGCCTCTGTTTGTCTACAAGCATCGTTGTTGCATCTTTGGCGGATAAGGCGGTCTATAGGTGGACGGGCGATTCGTGAATCGCCCCTACGGGCCAGGAGCAGCGGGCCGATGTGGGCATCGGCCCCTACGGTACGGGGATGGAACGGATTGCCGCGGGCCTGCGGCCCTCGCAATGACGTAGGGCGGGGGCTTGCCCCCGCCGTCCTTTGTGCGCCTTATCCCCCTTAGCCGCATCTACATATGATCTGTTTTTCGACAGACTAAGAGGCCGCTGCACAGCAGCGGCCTCTCTCCGTTTCATCATGTAGGCTAGTCCTGGTCCCAGTTGTGCCAGACGTTCTGGACGTCGTCGTTCTCCTCCAGGAGATCGATGAGCTTCTCCATGTTCTTGACGTCCTCTTCCCTGTCCAGCTTCACATAGTTCTGGGGCACCATCTCCACCGCGGCGTTGACAAAGGTGTAGCCCTTCTCCTCCAGCTTGGCCAGCACCTCGCCAAAAGCGTCGGGCTCGGTGTAGACCTCGAAGCAGTCCCCGTCGGACTCCATGTCGGCCGCGCCCGCGTCCAGCGCGTCCATCATGACGGTGTCCTCGTCCAAATCCTCTTTCTCGATGACGATGACGCCCTTCTGGTTGAAGGACCAGGACACGCAGCCGGTGGCGCCCAGGCCCTTGCCGTACTTGTCCAGCAGGTGGCGGACCTCGGGGGCGGTGCGGTTGCGGTTGTCGGTGAGGGCGTCCACGATGACGGCCACGCCGGCGGGGCCGTAGCCCTCGTAGACCACGTTCTCAAAGGCGTCGGCGTTGCCGGAGCCCACGGCCTTGTCGATGGTGCGCTTGATGTTGTCGTTGGGCATATTGGCGGCCTTGGCCTTGGCGACCACGGTGGCCAGGCGGGAGTTGTTGGCGGGGTCGCCGCTGCCGCCGGTCTTGACCGCCACGATCATCTCGCGGGCGATCTTGGTAAATATCTGAGAACGCTTGGCGTCGGCGGCGCCCTTCGTCTTCTGGATATTGTGCCATTTGGAGTGTCCTGACATACTATCGTTCCCTTCTCGAAAGTTAGCGCAATCAGTTTATCACTTCATACGCCGCTTTGCAACCCCTTAGAGGTAGGAAAACACCTCGCAGTGCCGCTCCGACTGCAAAACCGCAACCTTTGGGAAGCCCCGCTCCAGCCACGCGCACAGCACCGGGAGCACCACTTGCTCCGTGGGGAAGTGGCCCGCGTCGATGAGGTTGATGCCCATGGCCTTCGCGTCCAGGAAACCGTTGTATTTCACGTCGGAGGTCACGAAGGTGTCGCAGCCCATGGCCAGGGCGTCCCCCAGCATGTCGGCGCAGGCGCCGCCCCCCACGGCCACCCGCCGCACAGGCCGCCGGGCGTCCACGTAGCGCACGCCGTTGGCCCCCAGGGCGCTCTTGACGAACTCGGCGTAGGCCGGGGCGTACCGGGGTACGCCGGGGGCCTCCCCCACCCTGCCGATGCCGTAGCCCCGCCCGCTGGCGTCCACGCCGTCCTGCTTGAGCAGCTCCACCCGCTCCAGGTTGAGGGCGTGGGCCAGGGCGTCGTTGACGCCGCCGGCCACCGCGTCCAGGTTGGTGTGGACGCACACGGCGGCGATACCGCCCTCGGCCAGGGCGAGCAGGATGCGCCCGGTGGGGTCGGCGTCGGTGACGCTGCGGGCCGGGTGGAAGATCACCGGGTGGTGGGACACAATGAGCTGCGCCCCCGCCTCGGCGGCCTCCCGCACCACCGCCTCGGTGATGTCCAGGCTGACCAGCACCCTGTCCACCTGCCGCTCCCCCCTGCCCACCAGGAATCCGGCGTTGTCAAAGTCCATCTGCATGGAAAAGGGGGCCAGGGTATCCAGATAGCGATAAAGTTCAGTTACCGTTGCCATGCGTCCCACTCCTTTTTCATCTCAATCAGTCCTGTGTACACCTGCTCCAGCTCCTCCCGCCGGGGCGCGTCCGAGGGCCGGACGGACCGCCGGATCCCGGCCAGGGCCTTCTCCGCCCGGCGCACCAGCACGTCCAGCAGCTCTCCCCGCAGGGCGGGATCCTGGCCCGCGTCCTGCCGCCCCGCCCAGCGCTGGGCGGGCGTGAGCGGCTCCATCTCCCCCGGCGCGGCCTCCAGCAGGTGGTAGGTGGTGTCCCCCTCCCGTATGAGGGCCTCCCCCTCAATCCTGTAGCCGTTGGCCTGGAGGCAGCCCCGCAGGTCGGGCACCGCGCTCATGGGCTGCAGGAGCAGGCGGCAGGCGCCTGAGCGTGTCCAGGGGGCGGCGGAGAGGATGGCGGCGATGGTCTCGCCCCCCATCCCGGCGATGGCGATGGTATCCGCCTCCTCCGGGGCGATGCCGGAAAGCCCGTCGCACAGGCGGAAGGAGATCCGCTCCGTGACGCCGTAGCGCTGCGCCGTCCGGCGGGCCCGGTCCAGCGGGCCCTGCCGCAGGTCGGAGGCCACGGCGGAAGAAATATCCCCCCGCAGCAGCAGCCACACGGGCAGGTAGGCGTGGTCGGTGCCCACGTCGGCAAAGCGGGCGCCGGCGGGCACCCGGTCGGCCACCGCCCGCAGGCGGGGCGAGAGTTCAAACAGGCGCAAGGGCCTTCCTCCTATCGACAAAAAGGGAGCGGCGGTGCCGCTCCCTTTTTTGATGGTGTCCGCTTACTGCGCGGCGGCAGTCTGCTTGTTGAGCTCGGCCAGCAGCGCGTCCACGTCCACGCCGTGGACCATGCAGGCCTGCTCCACGGTCTCGCCGCGGGAGGACGGGCAGCCCAGGCAGTGCATGCCAATGGACAGGAAGATGGGCGCGGTCTCGGGGGCGATGTCCAGAATATCGCCGATGATGGTATCTTTCGTAATCTGAGCCATAAGGATAGACCTCCAAATTTCTAGGATATGAGTAGTATATCCTATCATTCGTGTTTTTTCAAGATACAGATAAATTTTCTTGTATCCTGCGGAAAAAACCACAAAAAAGGGACGCCCGCAAGGGCGTCCCTTTTCTCTTCAGGCTATTAGCCCTGCTCGCGCATACGAGCGAAGCAGTCGCTGCAGTACACGGGGCGGTCGGACTTGGGCTCGAAGGGCACTTTGGCCTCGCCGCCGCAGGCAGCACAAGTAGCGGTGAAGTACTCGCGGGGGCCGCGGGAAGCAGCCTTGCGGGCATCACGGCAGGTCTTGCAGCGCTGGGGCTCGTTCTGGAAGCCGCGCTCGGCGTAGAACTCCTGCTCACCGGCGGTGAACACGAACTCCTGGCCACATTCCTTGCATACAAGCGTCTTGTCTTCGTACATGATATTACCCTCTCTTTGACTCGTTTGCCCAGGTCCGGAACAGTACCGAATTATGCTGGGACATTGTAATATTGCGCTCAGCTTTCGCTGACATCGCCAGATGAAATGTGCTGTGCCAACTTGCGCCTGATGCGCTGGACAGCGTTGTCCACCGATTTCGGGGACCTGTTTACCTCGGCTGCAATCTCGGAATAGGACAGTCCGTTTAAGTACAACCCAAGGATCCTTGCTTCGAAACCGGACAATTGGCCCTTGAGCACGTCCATCCGCTCCCGGCGCTCCTCCCTGCTGATAAAGGTATCCTCGGGGTTGGCCAGGCGCTGGTGATCCGTACCGTACGCGTATTGGGCGGTGTTCCCATCAAAAGAGGGGGTTTCGAAAGAGATATAGGTGTTGAGCGGAGCATGCTTATCTCTTGCTGCTGCTTTTATGGCGGAGATGAGGCGGTTTCTGATGCAGACCTCCGCATAGGTGCGGAAGGAGGCCTCCTTTTCCGGGTCGTACTCCCGGATGGCCTTGAGAAGCCCAACCATACCCTCCTGGATTAAATCCTCGCTGTCCCCGCCCGCCAGAAAATAGGGGCGCGCGCAAATACGCACCAGGCGGTTATAACGCATCACAAGCTGTTCCTCTGCGATGCGATCGCCTGATGCGGCCTGCCTGCAAAGAACCTCGTCCGTGATCTCGTTGGGGTGGTTGGGAACCGATTTCATTCCAAATCTCCTTGTGTATTATACGCGAAAGTTCACCAAAATGTCAAGGGATTTATGCAAATTATTTTAACTCTGGCGGTGGTCTTTATAGCTTTTTTATGATTTCCACCAATTCTTCCGCACAGCTTTGGGCAGTGCTTCCAGCCTTTGCCTCCACCATGACCCGCACCAGGGCCTCGGTGCCCGACGGGCGCACCAGAACGCGCCCCTCCCCCGCCAATCTGGCCTCATACTCCGCCACGGCGGCCTTTAAAGCACGGGACTCCATAATCTCCGTCTTTTTCGCCTTGTCGGCCACAGGGACGTTGATCAGGACCTGGGGGTAGCGCTTGCAGCCCGCCACCAGCTCGGAGGCCTTTTTCCCCGACTGGTGCAGCAGTTGCAAGAATTGCAGCGCGGTGAGCTGCCCGTCGCCGGTGGTGGCGTAGGAGCGGAAAATGGTGTGGCCGGACTGCTCGCCGCCCAGCGCGTAGCCGCACGCGTCCAACTTCTCCAGCACGTTGCGGTCGCCCACGTCGGTGCAGAAAATTTGGATGCCGTGCTCCCTGGCAAAGACGTGCAGGCCCAGATTGCTCATAACGGTGGCCACCAGGGCGTCCCCGGGCAGCTTCCCCGCCTCCTTGAGGGCCAGGCCGCAGGCGGCGATGACCTGGTCGCCGTCGATCTCCTCCCCCGTCTCGTCCACCATAAGGCAGCGGTCGGCGTCCCCGTCGAAGGCCACGCCCAGGTCGTAGCCGCCCGCCCGCACCATGTCCTTCAGGCTGCCCAGGTGGGTGGAGCCGCACTGGGCGTTGATGTTCACGCCGTCGGGGTCGGCGTTGATGACGTCGGTGTGCAGGCTGGGGAAGCGGTCGAAGAGGGCGGCCGCCGTGGAGGAGGCGGCGCCGTTGGCGCAGTCGGCCAGGATACGCAGGCCGGACAGGTCGGCGCTGACGGTGGAGGCCAGAAAGTCGATATAGTCCTGCCGCTCCTTCTGGTCGGCGTAGGCCACCCGGCCGATGTCCCCGTGGGTCTTGCGCGCGACCTGCGCCCCGGAGAGGACGATCTCCTCGATCCGGCCCTCCAGCTCGTCGGAGAGCTTGAAGCCCCGGCCGTTGAAGATCTTAATTCCGTTGTGCTCAAAGGGATTGTGGGAGGCGGAGATGACGATGCCCGCGTCGGCGCGCCGGTCCACCGTGATCCAGGCCACGGCGGGGGTGGGGATGACCCCCAGGTGGAGCACGTCGGCCCCCGCCGAGCAGAGCCCGGCGATGAGGGCCCCCTCCAGCAGGTCGGAGGAGATGCGGGTGTCCTTGCCGATGGCGACCACGGGCCGCCCCGCCCCCCTCTCCTGTGTGAGGACCATGGCCGCCGCCAGGCCCACCTTGTAGGCCAGCTCCGCGTCCAGCCCGGCGTTGACTACGCCGCGGATGCCGTCGGTACCGAATAATTTACCCATAGTTAAGGATTCCTCCCAGTTTCATTTAGGCTTGAAAAGCGCTCTACATCGAGGCGGAAAGTCAGCCCGTCGTACCGTGCGCCCCGCACGGTGCGCAGGCCGGGCTTGCGCAGGAAGAGCCGGAACCCCAGCTTTTCCGCCAGGGCGATCATCCTGACGTTCCCGCTCCAGGTCTGGGTATAGACTTCCGCAACGCCGCAGTCCAGCAGGTAGCGGATATACAGGCACAGCGCGGCAAAGCCGTACCCCTTCCCGCGCACCGCCCCGCCGGGGATGGTAA
Source organism: Oscillospiraceae bacterium (assembly GCA_022846095.1). NCBI lineage: Bacteria > Bacillati > Bacillota > Clostridia > Eubacteriales > Oscillospiraceae > Oscillospiraceae bacterium. The sequence continues at coordinate 2,080,674 of AP025583.1, forward strand.
GCCCGACGGCGCAGCGCTCCCCCGTCTCGGAGATGCAGCATTGATCGTCGATCTGATAGGCGCTGAGCCAGCCGATGTGGGGCGCGCCGGGCGCGTTCACGCAGATCTCCAGGCGGCGGGCGGGACCGGGCCCGGCGGGCGCCGCCACGCGGGCCTCCCAGCCGGCCCTCGTCTGCTCCAGTGCGGCCGCGCGCTCCTCCGGGCTCTTCCCCTCGTAGTTCCAGGGGCCGTCCCAGAGCTGCCACTCGGTGTCCTCCGTCTCCCAAAAAATGCGGTCGGCAATGTCCTCCCCGCGCATGGGGCGCAGGATGACCTTTGTATTACGTAACTTCACTGCGCTACAGCTCCAATTGTTCCTGCCCGAAGCAGGCGATGCCCAGATGCTCGTAGGCCCGCCTGGTAACGCACCTCCCCCGTGGGGTGCGGGTGAGGAAGCCCATCTGCATCAGGTAGGGCTCGTACACGTCCTCCAGGGTGACCGACTCCTCGTTGATGGTGGCGGCCAGGGTGTCCAGCCCCACGGGGCCGCCGCCGTAGTGCTCGATGATGCTGCGCAGCATCCGCCGGTCCACCGCGTCCAGCCCCAGGTAGTCCACCTCCAGGGCGGTGAGGGCCTGGTCGGCCACAGAGCGGGTGATGACGCCCCCCGCCCGCACCTGGGCGAAATCCCGCACGCGGCGGAGCATCCGGTTGGCGATCCGGGGGGTGCCCCGGCTGCGGCGGGCGATCTCCACCGCCCCCTCCTCCTCGATGGGCACGCTGAGGATGCCGGCGCTGCGGTGGACGATGAGGGAGAGCTCCTCCGGAGTGTAGAGCTCCAGCCGCAGGGTGACTCCGAAGCGGTCCCGCAGGGGGGCCGAGAGCTGCCCGGCCCGGGTGGTGGCCCCGATGAGGGTGAAGCGGGGCAGGTCCAGCCGGATGGAGTTGGCCGAGGGGCCCTTGCCGATGATGATGTCGATGGCGAAATCCTCCATGGCCGGGTAGAGGATCTCCTCCACCGAGCGGTTGAGGCGGTGGATCTCGTCCACGAAGAGGATGTCGTTCTCGTTCAGGTTGGTGAGCAGCGCCGCCAGATCTCCCGGCTTCTCGATGGCTGGGCCGGAGGTGATGCGGATGTTGACCCCCATCTCGTTGGCGATGATGCCGCTGAGAGTGGTCTTGCCCAGGCCCGGGGGGCCGTGGAGCAGCACGTGGTCCAGAGGCTCCCCCCGCATCTTGGCCGCCTCGATAAAGACGGACAGGTTCTCCTTGGCCTTGGACTGGCCGATGTACTCGGCCAGGGTTTTGGGGCGCAGGGAACCCTCGTTCTCGTCGTCCCGGGTAAGGGACGTGGTCACCAGCGGCGCTTCAGTCTCGAAGCCGCCGTCGTTGGAAAAGTCGATGCTCACTTGCGCCGGTCCCTCCTTATCCCTTCACCATCTTTTTCAGGGCCTGCCGCACGATCTCCTCCAGGGGCAGGGCCTCAATGTCGACGCCCTTGAGGGCCATGCCGATCTCACCCTGGCTGTACCCCAGCACGGCCAGGGCGGCGGCGGCCTCGCTGGACTTGTTCTGGGGGATCACCGTCATGCCGGTGCCGCCGTAGCCCTCCCCCCCGCCGGAGATCTGGCCCTTGGCCAGCTTATCCTTGAGCTCCAGGATGATGCGCTGGGCGATTTTTTTGCCGATGCCCTGGGCCACGGTGAGGGCCTTCTCGTCCCCGGTGATGATGCTCATGGCCAGCGCCTCCGGCGTGGCCGCCGAGAGGATGGACAGCGCCGCCTTGGGCCCCACGCCGGACACGCCGATCAGGAGCTGGAAGCAGTTGAGCTCGTTTTCCGTGGCGAAGCCGTACAGCTCAAAGATCTCCTCCCGCACGTACAGGTAGGTGAAGAGCTTGGCCTCCCGGCCCACGGTGAGCTGGGAGATGGTCTGGTTGGTGGTGCGGCAGGCGTACCCCACCCCCCCGCAGTCCACGACCGCCAGGTAGGGTGCCACGTGGGCCACGGTGCCCTTTACGTAATAGAACATTCGTTTCTCTCCTATTTCTTGCGTACCTCGTACCGCCCGGTGCCGGGCCGCGCGCCGTCCGCGGGCTGGAGCAGCGAGGTGCTGGAGCGGGCGTGGCACAGGGCCACGGCCACCGCGTCGGCTGCGTCGTCCGGCCGTATGACGGTCTCCAGCCCCAGCAGGCGCTTGGTCATCTCCATGACCTGCCGCTTCTCCGCCTTGCCGTACCCCACCACCGCCTGCTTGATCTGCCCCGGCGTGTACTCGAAGATGGGCACCCCCGCCCGCTCCGCCGCCGTCAGGATGACGCCGCGGGCCTGGGCCACGCCGATGCCGGTGGTCACGTTGGAGCTGAAGAAGAGCTCCTCCACCGCCATGGCGCCGGGCTTGAACTGCTCCAGCAGGGTGAGCATGTCGTTTTCAATCTGCAAAAGGCGGGTGGGCAGGGGCAGCCCCGCCGGGGTGGTGATGGCCCCGCAGCGGATCAGGCGCTGCCGGCCCCGCTCCGACTCCACCAGCCCGAAGCCCACGATGGCAAAGCCGGGGTCGATGCCTAAGATAACCATAAAAACCTCCGCGTTTACATACGTAGGATATTGTACCACGGGGCGGAGGGCGGCGCAAGAAAAAACCGGCTGATCGCGCGGATAATCCTGCCGCCCGTACTTCCATGCCCCGTACAGCGCTCGGCACGCGTAGGGGCGATTCACGAATCGCCCGTCCACCATCGGCCGCCTTAGCCGATGATACGCTTTTTGACCGACTGTGAAAGGCGCGCCGTCCCGGCCGGGACGGCGCGCCTTTCTTTAAGAAGGAGGATGTAAAATCGGGATTCCGATCCATACAGTCTATGTGGTTACGCCCTGGGGTGCGCCTTGTTGTACACGTCCTTGAGCTTCTGGTTCACCAGCTGGGCGTAAATCTGGGTGGACGAGATGTCCGCGTGGCCCAGCATCTCCTGGATGGAGCGCAGGTCGGCCCCATTCTCCAGCAGGTGGGCGGCGAAGGAGTGGCGCAGGGTGTGGGGGGTGATGTCCTTGCGGATACCCGCCTTCTCCTGGTAGTGCTTGATGATCTTCCAAAACCCCTGGCGGCTCATGCGCTCCCCGTTCATGTTGACGAAGAGGGCCTTCTCGTCGGGCCGCTCGATCATCTGGGGCCTGACGTGCTCCACGTAGTCCTGGAGCGCCCGCACGGCGGCGGGGTACAGGGGGATAATCCGCTCCCTCCCCCGGCTGGCGCAGCGGATAAAGCCCGCCGACAGGTTCAGGTGGTCCAAATCCAGGCCGATAAGCTCGCTGACCCGGATGCCGGTGGCGTAGAGCAGCTCCAGCATGGCCCGGTCCCGGCAGCCCTTGGCGTCGGAGGGCTCGGGCTGCTCCAGGAAGAGCTCCACCTCCTTGCTGGTGAGGATCTGGGGCAGCTTGCGCTCCACCTTGGCGGGGGCCAGGCCCTTGGCGGGGTTGACCTCCACCCTGCCCGCGCCCAGCAGGTAGGTGTAAAAGGACTTGAGCGAGGCCAGGGACCGGGTCACGGTGGACACCGACTTTCCCTTGGCCGAGAGCGCGCGCATATAGGCCTCCACGTCGCTCTGGGCGGCCTGCTCGGGGGCCAGCCCCTCCCCCTCCAGCCAGCGGGTATACTGGCCCACATCCCGCAGGTAGGAGGAAAGCGTGTTGGACGAGGCCTTTTTCTCCTCGGTCAGATAGCGCTCATAGCCCTTGAGGTAGTCCATGCCCAACACCTTCTTTTTCTCTCTCGAATACGGGGGCGCCTCAGGACAGCAGCGCCCCCGCCGCCCCGGCCACCAGAGCCGGGACCGCCAGGTATTCCAGCAGCACACACACGCACAGCACCCCGGCGCACACGCCGCAGCGCAGAAAATAGGCCCGCCCGTAGGGCGAATTCCGCCTGCCCTCGCCCAGGAAGCGCCCGGCCAGGCTCCGCGCGGCCACCAGCCCCTGCACGCCCAGCACAAAGAACGCGGGCACGGCCAGCACGCCGGACACGCCGAACACCAGGAAGGCCAGCAGCCCCCCCGCCCCGCCGAACATGCGCACGAAGGAGGCGATGGAGAAGGCCAGCAGGAAGCCCCGCACCCCGAACAGCAGGGGCAGGCCCAGAATCCCCAGCGCGGTGAAGCCCAGCAGCAGGGCCAGCACAGGCCAGCGCGCCGTCTCCCACACCAGAGGCAGCAGCGCCGGGCCGGACACGCCGCCCGCCTGGGCGGCGCTGATAAACCCTTTTAAGTAAAGCGTCAGACTGTCGCTGCCGCCGCCCCCCACCTGGGAGGCGAGCAGGCAGCCCGCCAGACCGCCCAGAAAAAAGAACGCCGCCGCGACCGCCAGAGCCGGTAAAACTCCGCCGGACGGCACGTCCCAAACGCCCGCAACCGGTCGTCTCATTCGCCGTCACCTCCAGGGAATTCTATGCCGGGGAGGCGGGCGTTAGAAGTCGGGTTTTACGAAAGGGCGTGTTATTAATATAGACCACCCGGCCCGGTTGTGCAAGGAATCAGACGCAATTTTGCGATTTTTGTGCATTATGCCATATAGTTATGTTAACTTTATTATGTAAACTCCGTAAAGAAAGAGGTGGGCGCCGCTGAAAACGGCGCCCACCTTCACTCAATATCTGGTATTCAAGGCCGTAAATAGGCCCAGATGTCGCGGATTCTGAGCTGTATGTACGATTACGCTTTGTATAATTACGTTCTGTATACCCTACTGCGCCATACCGGCGGCGATGGCCTTCAGGGCGATGGCGCACTCTAGGCGCTTGCGCTCCAGGGCGCAGCCCACGCGGTGGGGTTTTTTTATGTCACCGTTGACAAGCAGGTTGGAGGCGCTGCACCCGCCGGAGCAGTAAAAACGCGCCCAGCAGTCCCTGCACTCCTCCCTGGTGTAGATGTTCAGCCCGGCAAACCGCCCGGACAGCTCCTTGTCGAAGCTGCCGTCGTACAGGCTGCCCAGCTTGTAGTCCTCGTTACCCACGAACTGGTGGCAGGGGTAGATGTCCCCCTCCGGGGTGATGGCCACGTACTCGCAGCCCGCGCCGCAGCCCCGCAGGCGCTTGATGACACAGGGCCCCTGGGCCAGGTCCACGTTGAAGTGGAAGAAGTTGGTCTCCGGGTGGTCCTTCAGCCAGACCGCCAGCTTCTCATACTCGGCCTCCAGCCGGGGCAGGTCCTCCTCCGGCAGCGTGTAGGGGTCGGTGGGCGCGCCCACCACCGGCTCCACGGAGACGTTCTTGAAGCCCAGGGAGGCGATGTGGATCACGTCCTCGGCGAAGTCCTCGTTAAAGCGGGTGAAGGTGCCCCGCAGGTAGTAGTCCTTGTCCCCCCGCCCGGCCACCAGCTTCTGGAACTTGGGGACGATCACGCCGTAGCTCCCCTTCCCGTTCACCGTCTTGCGCACCTCGTCGTTGACGCAGGGCCTGCCGTCCATGGACAGCACCGCGTTGGACATCTCCCGGTTGATGTAATCGATGTTCTCGTCGTCCAGCAGCACGCCGTTGGTGGTGATGGTAAAGCGGAAGCACTTTCCATGCTCACCCTCGATGGAGCGGGCGTACTCCACGGTCTTTTTCACGGTGTCCATGGCCATGAGCGGCTCGCCGCCGAAGAAGTCCACCTCGATGTTGCGCCGGTGGCCGGATTTCTCGACGACGAAGTCGATGGCCCGCTTGGCCGTCTCAAAGTCCATGGTCATGCGGTGGCCTGTGCCGAAGTCGCCGGTGGAGGCGAAGCAGTACTTGCAGCGCAGGTTGCAGTCGTGGGAGACGTGCAGGCACAGGGCCTTCACCAGGGCCTGCTGCTGCATGGAGGCCGCCTTCTCCCGGTCGATATAGTCGTCCTCCACGAACAGGAGGCCCTCGTCCGCCAGGGCGCGCAGCTCCTGCCAGGCCTCCTCCAGCGCCTCTGCCGGGTACTGATTGAGGGCGGCGATGAGCTCCCGGGGGCAGGCGGCGGCCAGGGCGCTCGCCCCTCCCTGCCGCTCCAGCAGCGCGGAGAGCAGCGTGTGGGTCAGCTCGTCCAGCACGTGGACGGCGCCGCTGTTGACATCCACGGCTACGTGGACGCCCAGCGCGGTAAAGGTATGTACCATAAATTTCATTCCCCATCATCCATTGTTTTTTTACATGGAAAAAGGGTGGGAAGCCCCACCCTTTCCAAAGCAAGCATACTTACTTGTTGTTCTCGCACTTCTGGTTGGCCACGGTGCAAGAGGTCTTACAGGCGGACTGGCAGGAGGTCTGGCACTCGCCGCAGCCGCCGTGGGCGGCGCTGTTCTTCAGAGTAGCGCCGTTGAGCGTCTTCACATGCTTCATTCTCGGTTTCCCTCCCATATCAATGGTTTAGAAGGATTATAGCATACCATACCCCGTATTTCAATTATTTTCTTCTCTTTTTCTTGCCCTTGCCGCCCTTTCCCCCGCCGCCGCACAGGATTCCGGCCGCCGCGCCGCCGCACAGGGAGCCGCAGGCCAGGCCGATCCCGCCCGCCTCGGGGGTCATGGTCTCAAAAAAGAGCACGCCCACCGTCAGCAGCAGCAGGAAAAAGACCGCGCCCACCGCAAGGCCCACCAGGAGCGCCCTGGCCTTGCAGCGCCGGATGGCCACCACCCCGCCGGCGAAGGAGCCCAGCACGCAGGCCACCACGGTAATCTGGTACGTCAGCCCCCCGTCCAGCCAGCCCCGGGAGATACCCAGCGCGGCCCCAAGCAGGAGCAGGGCGCAGGCCAGCAGCGCCGCGCCCCCTCCCAGGAGCACGCCCACCGTATAGCGGACCAGCTTCGCCCCCTGGTCCTCCTCGTTCTTCCGCATACAAAACCACCCTCCCAGCATGATTACTAACTAATCCTATGCCGGGAGGGCGGTATGCATGTCTTGTTTTATTGGATGGGCTTACTTCGTGGTCTCGGTGGTCTGGGCGCCCTTGCTGGACACGGACCACTTGGCGAACTCCACGCGCACGCGGTCGGCGCCGGTCTCGATGACGATGGAGTCCTCCTTCACCGCGCAGATGGTGCCGATGATGCCGCCGATGGTGGTAATCTGATCGCCCACGGACAGCTCGGAGCGCATCTTCGCCATTTCCTTCTTCTTTTTGTTCTCAGGCCGGATGAGCAGGAAATAGAACACGGCGATAAGGACGACGAACGGCAGAATCATGGTCACCATGCTACTGGCGCCGCCCTCGGTCAGCAGGGCGGTGGAAAGCTCTTTCAGCAAAATAAATCCCCTCCGAAAATAATCAAACTTAAAATTCAGATCGCGTGATAGGTATTATACGGCACCCGGGCCGGTTTGACAAGCCCTTTTGTCGTTTTTCAACAAGTGTTTTATACTTTTTCTACAATTTCCCGGCCAGGCGCTGGGAATACTCCGCCCGGAACGCCGCAAATTCCCCCGCGTCCAGCGCCCCGCGGATCCGCGCGGCCAGCTCGTTGTAGAACCACAGGTTGTGCAGCACGGCCAGGCGCATGGCCAGCATCTCCCCCGCCGTGAACAGGTGGCGCAGGTAGGCCCGGGAGAAGTGACGGCAGGCCGGGCAGCCGCAGCCGGGGTCGATGGGCCGCTCGTCCAGCTTGTACTTCTCGTTCTTGATGTTGAGGGAGCCGCCCCAGGTGAAGAGCTTGCCGTGGCGGGCGTTGCGGGCGGGCATGACGCAGTCGAAGAAGTCCACCCCCCGGGCCACACCCTCCACGATGTTGGACGGGGTGCCCACCCCCATGAGGTAGCGGGGCTTGTCCGCGGGCATAAAGGGCTCCACCGCGTCGATGACGTCGTACATGACCTGGGTGGGCTCCCCCACCGCCAGGCCGCCGATGGCGAAGCCCTCGCAGCCGATTTGTGCGATCTCCTTCATGTGCCAGATCCGCAGATCCGGGAAGGTGGCCCCCTGGTTGATGCCGAAGAGCATCTGGCCGGGGTTCACCGCCTCCGGCAGGGCGTTGAGGCGGTCGTGCTCCGCCTTGCAGCGCTCCAGCCAGCGCAGGGTGCGCTCACAGGAGGCCTTGGCGTACTCGTAGGTGGCGGGGTTCTCCACGCACTCGTCGAAGGCCATGGCCACGTCCGAGCCCAGGTTGGACTGGATGCGCATGGACTCCTCCGGCCCCATGAAGATCCGCCGCCCGTCGATGTGGGAGGCGAAGGTGACCCCCTCCTCCTTGATCTTCCGCAGCCCGGCCAGGGAGAACACCTGGAACCCGCCGCTGTCGGTGAGGATGGGGCCGTCCCAGTCCATGAACCTGTGCAGCCCGCCCAGGGCGCGCACCACCTCGTCCCCGGGGCGCAGGTGCAGGTGGTAGGTGTTGGACAGCTCCACCTGGCAGCCGATTTCCCTGAGATCGTGGGCGGACACTGCCCCCTTGATGGCCCCCTGGGTGCCCACGTTCATAAACACGGGGGTCTGCACCGTGCCGTGGGCGCAGGTGAATTCGCCGCGCCGGGCGCGGCCCTCTGTTTTGACGATTTTGAACACAGAAAAACTCCTTATTCCTTGAGACTTTTGAAAAAGGCGTTCAGCTCCGCCTTCTTCTCCGGAGACAGGGCGGTTTTGCGCACCCCCTCCACGGCGCCCTCCAGGGCCTGGAGCTGGTGCAGGCAGGCGCCGGGGTCCACCGCGGCGCGTATGCGGAGGAAGGCCTCCTCCGCCCCCATCGCCCGCAGCGCCTCGGGGTCCTCCACGCCGATTCTGCGCAGGTTCTCCGCCAGCACGGCCCCCACGTTGGGCAGGTCGGTCAGCTTCATATCCGTTCCCCCCTCTCCCGGAAGCATCGGCTCAGCATGGACAGCAGCGCGTCCACCTCGATGGGCTTGGACAGGTGCCCGTCCATGCCGCTCTCCAGGGATTTGCGGGTGTCCTCGTCGAAGGCGTTGGCTGTCATGGCCAGGATGGGCACGCTCCGGGAGTCGCCCCGGCCCATGGTGCGGATGCGCCGGGTGGCCTCCAGCCCATCCATCACGGGCATGCGGATGTCCATGAGCACGGCGTCGTAATACCCCTCGTCCCGCGCCTGGAAGCGCTCCACCGCCTGGGCCCCGTCCCGGGCGGCCTCCACCTGGAAGCCGTGCATCTCCAGGATGGACTGGGCGATCTCCAGGTTGAGGTCGTTGTCCTCCGCCAGCAGGATCCGCCGTCCCGTGAAGTCCGCAGCCTCCGCCGGCGCGCCGGGGGCCTGTGCGGGCGCGGGCCCGTCCGCGTAGGGGAAGCTCAGGGTGAAGCAGAACTCCGACCCGACGCCCACCTGGCTGGACACCTCCAGCACGCCCCCCATCATCTGGACCAGGCGGCTGGAGATGGCCAGCCCCAGCCCCGTCCCGCCGTACTGGGAGGCGGTGCCCGCCTGGGCCTGCTCGAAGGCGTTGAAAATCCGCTCCATGGCGGCCGGCTCGATGCCGATGCCGGTATCCTCCACCGAAAAGCGCAGGGTGACCGTGCCGCTGTCCTGCTCCACCACCTTCAGCCGGGAGGTGACACGCCCCCCGGGGGGCGTGAACTTAATGGCATTGCCGATGATGTTGATCAGCACCTGGTTGATGCGCAGCTCGTCTGCCAGGATGGGGCGGCCCACGCGGCTGCTCTCCCCCTCGAAGACCAGTGTAATCCCCTTGGCCTCGGCCTGGGGCTGGAACAGGTCGGCCAGCCGCCTGCCCTGGGCCGCGGTGTCGGTGGGCACCAGGGAGAGCTCCAGCTTGCCGCTCTCGATGCGGGACATGTCCAGGATGTCGTTAATCAGCTCCAGCAGGTACTGGTTGGACGCCTCGATCTTCTCCAGGCAGTCCAGGGTCTTTTCCCGGTCCCCCAGCACGCTCTTGGCGATGGTGGTCATACCGCTGATGGCGTTCATGGGGGTGCGGATCTCGTGGGACATGCGGGAGAGGAAGTCGGTTTTGGCCTGGCTCACCGCGTCCGCCCGGGCCTTCATGATGAAGGAGGGGATGATCTTCACCAGCTCCGAGAGCACCCGGCGCTGGCTCTCGGTCCAGGCGTAGTGCTCCGCGTCGCGCTCAAAGCGTATGGTGCCCACGTAGTCGCCGTAATTCCAGATCCCCGCGTGCAGACAGGAGGGCAACTCCGGGACATGGCAGCACATCGCCTCCTCGCGCAGCCCGTCCTCGCCGTACATGCGGCTGGCGGCCTCGTACTCCGCCGCGGTCACGTACATCGGTTCGTCCGACAGGTGGTACGCCCGCCGCCGCGCCCACTGGTAGGTGAAGCGGCAGGTCAGGTACTGCCGGTCGATCTCCAGGATGGACACCCGGTCCAGCCCGAACAGCCGCCCCACCCGGGACAGGAGCAGGAACACCGCGTCGTCCAGGTTTTTGGATTTGCCCAGCAGATCCAGGGCGAAGGAGGTGAGATCCTCCTCCCGGTAGGCCTCCGGCCGGTCGATGGGGTTGAGCTGGTGCGCGTCGGTATAGAGCTGGGTGAGGATAACCCCCAGCTCGTTGGAGGTGTCCAGGTAGCAGGCCGCCCGGCCCTTGCCGTGGGCCTTGACGTACTTGAGGGTGCTCTCGGCGCAGCGGTAGAGGGCGCTGTACTCCTCCGTCACGGCGGTGACGCACATGCCGATGCTCGCGCCCACCCCGTTGAAGAGCGCCCGGATTTCCCCGGCGATGCGGGGCCCAAGCCGGCCGGCCCGCGCCTTGTCGCAGTCCTTGATAAAGAGCATGAACTCGTCCCCGCCCAGCCGGATCTGCAGATCCTCCGGCCCCGTCTCGGCGCGCAGCACGTCGGCCGCCTCCTGGAGGATGGCGTCGGCAAATACGGCGCCCTCCCGCTGGTTGAGCTCCCTGAAGCCATCCATGTCCAGCAGCATGAGGCAGCAGACCTGCCCGGGCGGCAGGGCGGCCAGGTACGCCTGCACCATGCGAACGCCGGACTCCCTGTTGTAGAGGCCCGTCAGGGTGTCCCGGGAGCGCTCCTCCTCCAACGCCCGCTCCGCCTCCCGCTGGCGGGAGATGTCCTCCGCGATGCCGATGACGTAGTTGGGCCGCCCGTCCTCGGTATAGCTCACCGTGGTCAGGGTGTTGCGGCACCAGCTCCCGTTCCTGTGGCGGAACTCCAGGCTGGCCGTCCGCTCCCCCCGGTGGATGCGCTCGTACACGCCGCGGAAGGCCTCCCGGTAGGGCTCCTCCACGTTCTCCTCAATAAAGCTGCCCGGCATGTCGTAGTACTGGGCCTTGCACTGGTAGTACGCGCAGGTGCGATCGGGCACCACGCACAGGCGGGTCTGGGGGTAGTAGTAGAATTCGCAGGTGGTGGTGTGCTCCAGCGCCAGGCTGAGGATCTCCCGGCTGGCCTCCAGCTGCTCGGCCAGGCGCAGGCTGTTGCGCTCCGCCCGCTTGCGGCCGTCGATGTCCAGGAAGACGCTCTGGACCACCTCCTCCCCCTCCGAGTCCAGGATAATCTCGGCGCTGCCCACAATCCACAGCGGGGTGCCGTCCTTCTGGAGCACGCGGTATTCATAGTCCTTCTTATCCCCCACGGCGCGCAGCTGGCTGATCTCGTCCAGGATCCGCGCCCGGTCCTCCTCGGCGATGATGGAGGTGAGATCCCAGTCGTTTTTGGCCCAGAACTCCTCGGGGGAATAGCCGAAAATGCGCATGGCCTCCCGGTTGGCGTTTTTAAAGCGGGCGTACCCCGTCCCGTCCAGCACGTACTGCACGATGCCGCAGAGCACGGATTGGAACAGGTGGTCGTACCGCCGGGCCTGCCGCTCCCGCTCCGCCGCCTCCCGGACCAGGGCCTCCCGGGCCTCCAGCTCGGCGGAGACGTCCCGGACGACGCTCAGGCAGACGGGGCGCCCGTCCTCGGCCACACTCTGCTTCCCGATGTCGTTGACCCAGATGTAGCCGCCGTCCTTCTTGAGCATACGGTACTGGACCTCGTACTCCCGGCCGGCCCCGAAGGCCTCCTCCACCACGCGGTCCACCCGCTCCCGGTCGTCCGGGTGCATACAGTTGATGACCAGCCCCCCGGTGGCGAGAAGGAACTCCTCATAGGTGAAGCCCAGGCGGGCCAGCATCTGGTCGTTAATAAAGTACAGGGGGAAGCCGGGCGCCAGGTAGCCCCCCATCATGCCGCCGGGGATGTTGCGCCCCATCAGATCCACGGACTTGACCCGGAAGCGCCGCTCCGCCTCCAGCCGCGCCTCCGCCACGCATCCCACGGCGGAGTAGCTGCCGTCCGTCTGGCTCAGGTCGGGCAGCGAGAAGTGGATTTCGGCAATCCGGTACGCGCCCGCCTCCTCGGTGCAGCAGGCGGTGACGCGCAGATCGACGGCGGTCTCCCTGCGGTCGTCCGCGCTGCGGGAGAGCAGGGCCCGGCAGAGCACCACCGCGCAGCCTTCCCGGACGGGCCGCTCCTCCAGCTGGCAGAACTCCAGCCGGTGGGGATAGCGATCCTCCTCCAGCTCCGCCCGGATGGCCTTTCTTATCTCGTCCCTGCCGCAGGAGATCTCATGGCCGCCGGTCCCTACCCAAAGGGCGTTCTCCGCCAGATAGCCGATGCTCTCCTCCAGCTTCCGCTCCACCAGGTAGGTCTGCAAAAAGCCGCTTACCGTCCGGGCCGCCGCTCCGTGCTCCAGATACATGGCGCCACCCCTCTTTCTCACTTATGCCTATCATTATAGGGGACTTACCCGGTAAAGGCAAGAGAAACCGCCCCGCCGGAGGGATCCGGCAGGGCGGCTGAGCAGGCGGAGCGCCTGCGCGCCGCGCTCTGCGTCCTCCACGATTACTCCGGGATGAGCTGGCAGATGTCAGCCAGCATTGGCGTGGCGCTGGCGCCGGAGCACGGGGCCGGCGCCTCCATCCTTTATCAGAACGCGGACGCAGCGCTCTACGAGAGAAAAAGCTTGGGAAAAGCGGGTTTACGCTCTATGGCTGGGACTGATTTAGACTGGGAACCCCTCCGGTTAAAGCAAATGCTCCCCCAGAACCTCCAGCAGCTGCTCCACCTGGATCGGCTTGGCGAGATGCCCATCCATTCCGTTGGCAATGGACTTCTTGGCGTCCTCGTCAAAGGCATTGGCGGAGAGCGCGATAATTGGGACGGTGCGTGCGTCCGGCCGGCCCGAGGTGCGGATGCGCCGGGTGGCCTCCAGGCCGTCCATCACCGGCATGCGGATATCCATGAGGATCGCGGCAAAGAGGCCGGGCTCTTCGGAACAGAACCGGTCCAGCGCCTCCTTCCCATCTGCGGCGCAAGTCACCGCAAAGCCGTTCATCTCCAAAATGGTCTGGGCGATCTCCCGGTTGAGCTCGTTGTCCTCCGCCAGCAGGATCCGGTGCCCCTTGAAATTCGGCATGGTTTTCGGGGGCTCCGGCGTTTTCAGCGCCGCGCCGCTCACAGGCTTTTCCGGCGCATAGTCCAGGGAGAGGGTGAAGAAGAACTCCGATCCCCTCCCCTGCTCACTGCGGACCTCCAGCGTTCCGCCCATCATCTGGACCAGCCGGCTGGAGATGGACAGACCCAGCCCCGTACCGCCCCGGCGGGCCGCGGTGCCGGCGTCGGCCTGTTCAAAGGCGTTGAAAATGCGGGACATGGCGGCAGGCTCAATGCCGTCGCCGGTATCGGTGACGGAGAAGCGCAGTACGGCGCGGGGCTCCGCCTCCAGCTCCTCCACCCGCAGCATAACGCCGCCTTGGTCCGTAAACTTAATGGCGTTGCCGATAATGTTGACCAGCACCTGGTTGAGCCGCAGGCCGTCCGCTAGAAGCGGGCGGTTGCCGCTGCGGCCGTCCTCCAGGCACATCGTCAAGCCCTTCTCCAGGGCCTGCGCGTGGAACAGGGACTCCAGGCTGGCCAGGAGCTGGGTCAAATCCAGCGGCCCGATATTCAGCTCCAGCTTGCCGCTCTCGATGCGGGACATATCCAAGATGTCGTTGACCAGGCTCAGCAGGTATACGTTGGAGGATTCAATCTTCTTGAGGCAGTCCAGTGTTTTGACCGGGTCATGGACCACACTCTTGGCAATGGTGGTCATCCCGCTGATTGCGTTCATGGGTGTGCGGATCTCGTGGGACATCCGGGAGAGGAAATCGGTCTTGGCCCGGCTCACCGCGTCCGCCTTGGATTTCATGATAAAGGACGGGACGATCTTGACCAGCTCTATCAAGAGCTTCCGATGCTCTTTTGTCCACTGGTATCCCTCCCGGTCGACCTCGAAGCTCATGGAGCCCACATACTCGCCGTAGTCCCAGATGCCGGCGTGGAGGCTGGACTTGATGTGGGAAATATCGTCCCGCAGGTTGTGGTCGGCCAGGCCGTCCTCATCGTACATGTTGGAACAGTCATCGAAGTCCTTGTCGGAGACATAGAAGTCCTGGCCCAGCTGCAGCTGCTTCGGATCCCGCGCCCATTGATAGGAAAAGTGCCAGCTGAGATAGGCCCGGTTGGATTCGATAATGGAGACCCGGTCGAAGCCGCAGGTCTTTCCAATCCGGGAGAGGAGCAGGAAAACCGCGTCATCCAGCCGTTTTGCCTTGCCCAGCAGGTCCAGCGCGAAAGCGGCCAGATCCACAGGCGGCGCGCTCTGCTCGATGGCGCTGATGGGGTGCGCGTCGGTATAGAGCTTGGTCAGAAGCATACCCACCTCGTTAGAGGTGTCCAGATAACAGGCGGCCCTGCCCTTGCCGTGCTCCTTTACGTACTTCAGCGCCGCCTCCGCGCAGCGGTAGAGCAAGGAATAGTCCCCCGAAACCTCGCTGCTGCACATACCAATGCTGACGGATACGTGGAGCTCCCGGTCCGCATTGGCTAAAACACCCTGAACCCGGGCGGCGATGCGGGGCCCGATGACGGTCGCCTGGGCTTTGGTTCGGTGCCTAAAGAAGAGCATAAATTCGTCGCCGCCCAACCGGGCCGCGATGTCCTCTGACCCGGTTTCCGCCCTGAGGACATCGGCGGCCTCCTGCAGAATCCCGTCGGCGAAGACGTTGCCCTCTTTTTGGTTGATGGCCTCAAAGTCGTCCATATCTAGCAACATCAGCACGCCGTGGTCATCCTCCGCGCGGTTTTTCAGGAAGTCCTTGATCCGCCGGATCCCGTGCTCCTTATTGTAAAGGCCGGTAAGGCTGTCCCGGGTCCTGGCTTCCTCCAGAACCTGCTCCATCTCCTTCTGGCGGGTAATGTCCTCTACGATGCCGATGGCGAATTGGGGCGCCCCGTCCTGTTCGTCAAAGCGGATCACGGAGAGCGTCACCCTGCACCAATAGCTGCCGCAGGCGCTTTGAAATTCGCAGGCCGCGGTCCGCTCCCCCCTGTGGATACGGGCGTACATCTCATAAAACGCGGGACGGTACGCCTCCGCCACCTGCTCCTGCGCGAAGCTCTCCGGCATTTGCTCATAGCTGCCGCCGCAATGGTAAATCTCACAGGTGCGCTCCGGCATGACGCACATTCTGATCTTCGGGTAGTAGTAAAACTCACAGGCAGTCGTATGCTCCAGAGCCAGATGCAGGACCTCGTTGCTGGCGTCCACCTGGGCGGCCAGCCGCTCGCTGCGCTGCTCCGCCTTTTTCCTTTCATTGATGTCCAGGTAGACGCTTTGGATCACCTGTTCGCCGTCGGTATCAACGATGACCTCCGCTCTTCCGATGACCCAGCAGGACGCGCCGTCTTTCCGAATCATCCTGTATTCAAACGGGTTCATATCCCCCGGCTCTTTCAGCCGGCCGATCTCCGCCACAACACGCTCCCGGTCCTCCTCCACGATCAGTTTGGAGGGGTCCCAGTATTTCTTTGCCCAAAACGCCTCGTCTGTGTAACCGAAGAGCCGGATGGCCTCCCGGTTGGCGTTTTTGAACACCATACCCTGCTCGGTCACGGTATATTGGACAATGGCGCACAGCATGGAGTGGAACAGGTGGTCATAGCGCGCGGCCTGCTTTTCCAGACGCTCCCGGGCCTCAACCTCTTGGGAGATGTCCCGGATGACGCTGATGCAGACCTCGCGCCCGTCCTCGGACAGGCCCTTCTTCCCCACGTCGTTGACCCAGATATAGCTGCCGTCCTTCTTGATCATCCGGTACTGGATCTCATAGGCCGCATCTGCCTGGAACGCCTTCGTCACGACCTCATCCACCCGCGCGCGGTCCTCCGGATGCATGCAGTTGATAACCTTGCCGCCGATCGCCTCCACGAATTCCGGGTAGGTAAAACCCAGGTAGCTGAGCATGTAGTCATTGACGTAATAGAGCGGAAAGTCGGGCTCCAGGTATCCGCCCATCATGCCGCCGGGAATATTCCGCCCCATAATATCCAGCGCATTGGCGCCCAGCTGGCGCTCCAGGGAATAGGGCGCTGCCGGGAAAAACGCCCCATCCGCCTGCCGGCTGTCCGGTGTGGAGGTGTGGATGGACAGGATCCGGCACACGCCGTCCTCACAGGAAACACAGACGGCGGACGCCCGAAACCAAATGGGCGCGGCGCCTCCCGCCTCCGGGTGGGCGGAGGCTGTGAGCAGGACCGCGGCGTATCCCGGTAAGGCGGGCGACTCCTCGGTGCGCTCATACTCAATCCGGTACGGCTGCGGCGACAGCTCGAACTTCGCCTGTAGAGACTGCCTGGCCTGCTCTCGTCCACAGACCATCTCCTCCATACCCGTACCGATCCACTGCACGCCGTCAGTCAGGTAGGCCAGCGCCCCGGCAACGTCGCGCCGGACCAGATACGCGTCAAAGAATAATTGTACCGTCTTAACGGCGTCACCAGTGTGCATCATGTCTTCTCCCCCGCGCTTTCATCCGGCTGCTGCTCCCCCTTATACGCCGAGATGTCCCGGCACCCGATCAAACAGGCTTTCCGCTGATCCCAATTGACGATAGAGGCGTCCGCCAGAACCCATTGCTTCAGGCAGGTGCTGTAGAGTTCCATGGTGCACTGCCCTGTCTTCTTTGCTTTGCGCAGTACGCACTTCTCACAGGGCTGCTCCCTTTGATAGAACACTTCGTAGCAGGTGCGTCCGGGCGCCGCGTCCGGCACAAACTGCCTGGTCCTGGCGTTGACGTAGCGCAGGGTATAGGTGTCCGGGTCCAGCACGTAGAGCCACGTCTCCTGGTGATCCAGTACGCTGTGCAGATTTTCTACCGTGTTGGCCAGCGCCTCCTGTGCGCGGTCCTTCAGCAGGAACACCGAGAGCAGCTTGCCCAGGAAGGTCAGCACGTCGGCCTGTTCCTTGGTCCACAGCCGCCGGAGCTTGCAGTCGTCGAAGCCGACAAAGCCATGGAATTCTTTATTTTCCCGCATGGCGAACTGCAGCGTGGACAGTACGGACTGCCGCTTCAGCATGGTCTGCACATGCTCACTCAGCTTGCGGATGTTCTGGCAGTAAAAGAGCCCATCCCCGCCAAAATGATCCCGGTAGTCCACGCCGTCTTCCAGATAGGGCACCCGCTGCAGGCTGTGGATCCGGGGCTCGATCCCTTCGGCGCACCACTCAAAGGTATTGCTGTAGGTCTCGCCGCCATCGTCGCTCTCGAATATATAAGTCCGGCTGATCCCGAAGTTCTCCCCAATGCGCGCCAGAATAGACTGCACCGCATCGGTGAAGTTCGGAGCGTCATACAGCAGGTCAAAAGACATGGCGATGAGCTCCGGCAGGCTGCTGCGCGTCTGATAGTCCGACTCGATCTCTGTCCGGCGGTCTGCGGCCATGCCGGTAAGCCCGTTTTTCATCTCGTCGGCATAGCGCAGATACCGTTTCTTCCCCGCGGCTTTGGCGCGGTACAGGGCCCGGTCCGCATGGTCGAAGAGCTGCTGAAACCGCAGGGCCCGCCCCCTGGCAAAGGCGAGGCCGATGCTGCAGGTGAAGGCGACGGCCTCCTGCCCTTCCAGCGGGGGGCCCTGCAGCGCCTGGAGCATATCCGCCGCCCGCTGCTCCGCCACCGCCTCGCTGCGGATGTTGGGCATGAAGACCATAAACTCGTCACCGCCGATGCGGGACACGATGTCCTCGCCCCGGAAGAGGCTGGAGAGCTTTGCGGCAATTTCCACCAGCGCCGCATCGCCAAACATATGGCCGTACCGGTCGTTGACCTGCTTGAAGCCGTCCACGTCCAACACCATCATGGCGGAGAGTGTCTCGGCCTCGCTGCCTGCCAGCCGGTCCTCTACACGCGCCTGTGCGGCCGCCCTGTTGTAGAGCCCCGTCAGCGCGTCCTTCGCCGCCCGCTCCTCCAGCTCCGCGGACGCGCGCTTCTGGGCGTCGATATCCAATATGACGCCCACGGCCTTGGCCGGTTTCCCGTCCAGGTCGAATTGCGCGGTGGCACGCACCCGGACCCAGCGGTAGGCGCCCTCCGCATCCGCGATGCGGAATTCCGCCTCCTGGTACTGCACGCCTGTGGACATGGCCTTCACCAGATTGTTGTAGACGGGCATGTCGTCCGGGTGCAGGCGGGACGCCGTGGGAATCATTGTTTTCATGTCCTTGGTAATGGGCGCGTAGCCAAACCGGTTTTCCCAGTTGTCGGAGAGGCTCAGCTCGTCTTTCAGGATGTCCCACTCGAAGATGATGTCGTTGGTCTGGGCCATAATGATGCTGTGGCGTTCCAGGCTGAGACGAAGCTCCTCCTCCGCCAAGCAGCGCTTGGTAATATCGAGCAGTACGCCGTAGGCGACCTCCTCGCCGGCCTCCACCTTCACAATGCAGCGGTTGGAGACCCAGACAATCCTGCCGCCTTTGGCCTCAATCCGGTAGTCCAGCTCAATCGCCTTTCCGCTGTTTCGCTGATCCTGAAACTCCTTGACCACCCGTTCCCGGTCGGCGGGGTGGATGATGTTGATCAGCTGGTCATGGTAGAGGTCCCGTACCTCTTCATCTGTGTAGCCGGTAAGGAGCATCAGGCTGGGGCTGCTCTGCAGCATCGTAAAATAGCGGTTGCAGCGGAACTTGTGGATACCGCCCAACAGCTGATCCGTAATGGGGTCGGCCTGTGCGGGCAGTCCCGTACCGATGGCCGGCGCGGAGGCGCCTGCTGCCTCTTTCTGCCAGATCAGCAGCACCCGGCGCAGGCGCGGATTCTCCAGATTTGTCCGCAGCACAGCCGCCCGGCACCAGAGATACGTGTTCGAGCTGCGATTCAGGACCCGGTACCTCAGCTCCCTGCGGGTCATCCCCTCGGCAAAGAACTCCTGGATGTACCCGTTCAGCGGGCTCAGTGCCAGCTCACGGTCATCCGGGTAAACGGCGGCGTCTACGAAATTGCGGATCGACTCCTCAAAGCTGTTGCCGGATCGGAGTGCGGAGAAATCCCGGCTGCACTGGTAGATCAGATGGTAGATCCCCGTGTCGCAGTCCAGCTCCATGACGGTGGCGTCCGCATACCGCAGCAGCGCGTAGTATTTCTGCTGGATCTGGTCCACCTTGTTTTCGCCCATATCCCAGATCGGCGCCTCCGGCTCAATGGGGGCGACCCGGTTGAGTTCGGCGGGCAGGCCGTCCGCATACTCCGCCGTGAGGCGGGCAAAGGGCTCCTGCACATTTTTGAAGCACTCCAGCATCAGCTGGGAGAAGGCCCCGCACTCCCCGTTGAGGATCATGCTGAACGCCCGATTGGACGCAATCGCCTTCTTATACACCCGGTCCGTGGTCAGGGCGTCATAGCAGTCCGCGATGGCCACCACCTGGGCGCAGAGCGGGATACTGTTTCCCTTCAGGCCGTCCGGATAGCCTCGGCCGTCCCAACGCTCGTGGTGGTAACGGCAGATCTCGTAGGCGTACTGCAGATACTCCCGGTCCTGAATCCGGTCCAGGCCGGAGAGAAGATCGCAGCCCCGGGTGGTGTGGGTCTTCATGACCTCGAACTCCTCCGTGGTCAGCTTCCCGGGCTTGTTGAGGATGCTGTCGGGGATGGCGATCTTGCCGATGTCGTGCAGGGAAGAGGCGCCGGTGATCAGCTCAATCTTCCGGCTGTCCAGACCGTATTCCCGGTAGTTTTCCGATACCTCCTGCAGCAGCACCTTGGTGAACATTCGGATGCGGCGGATATGCTGGCCGGACTCCAGGCTGCGGGACTCGACCACGGAGGAGAGCATATCGACGACCGCCGCATTGGCCTCCCGTGCCCGCACCGCCTGCTCCTCCACCAGATCCTCCAGGCTGCGGCGGTACCGGGCCAGCTCGATGACGTTCTTGACGCGGCTCTGCACCACCTCCGGCTCAAAGGGCTTAGCGATGATGTCCGAAGCGCCCAGCTCAAATACCTTCACCTTGTTGCCGCTGCTGTCGTCCGCGGTGATGACCACTACAGGTATGTGGTAGAGAAGCTTCGCCTTTCGCATCTCCTCCAGGACCTCATACCCGTCCATGCCGGGCATGACAAGATCCAGCAGCACTGCGGTAATGGACTCCCGGTACTGCCGGAGCAGCATCATTGCCTGCTTGCCGTTTTCCGCCTCCAGCAGATTGAAATCCCCCTCAAAAAGGGATCGTAGGATCGCACGGTTGATCTCCTGATCATCCGCGATCAGAATCGTTTCCTGTTTCGCCATATCCCCCGCCCTCTCTGCCGGCACAACTCGACGTTTTCATTCAGGCGGCAGCCCCCCAGCGGAAGCCACCCGATACTCCTTCTTAAGCCACCCGCGCAGGGTGGACAGCCACGCAAAGCGCAATGGCTTTGTTCATGTAGGCTTTTTTCAATTATACGGCAGGAAGTGAAAAAACTCAATGCGGAAAACTTGCTTTTTGCGCTTGGTTTGTTTTATTTCGCAAACCAGGCGCGGAAGGCGGCGCACCGCCTGAAAACGGAGCGCTGCCAGTTTGTTACATGTCCTGTCTTTATGGCCGGCCGGATGAAATCGGCCTCAAAAAAACAACAATTTCTGTTCACCCTTGCTTTATCCATCAATATTGAATATACTGAAAGGGCAAATCATTACTACATGAACAATGCTGTTTGCACCCGGGCGGGATCGGTAAATAGGTCGTCTGTAGATGTCAATAGAATATAGGAAGAGGCTGTGTCCTGCCTGACGCCGGCCGCCCGCTGTTTGAAGGGCCTGTGTTTTACTTTGCATGAATCGATATTGAGAGGAACATATCAATATGGCTGAACAGGAAAAGAAAGATGGCAATATCATTTCACAGCCGGCGTCTGCCGGGTATGAGTATCAAGCGCTGATGCAGCTGCTGGGTGTCAGCGCCAGCAAACACCTGTTGGACGAGCACTTTACGCTGGTATGGGCAAACGAGTTTTACTACCAATTCACCGGCTGGTCCAAGGAGGAGTATGAGGCCACCTTTCACAACCGGCCGGACCTCTATTACAAGGATGACCCCAAGGAGTGGCAGGAGCTCACGGACGCGGTTCTTGGCGCCCTTGCCAAAGGAGAAAAGAGCTACAAGCTGCTCTCCCGGTTCCGGCGGAAGAACGGCGAGTACATCTGGATTCAGTTCTCCGCCCAGTTTGCCGATGAGTACATTGACGGATACCAAGTGGCTTACTCTGTCCTCACCAATGTCAATGACATTGTGCAGATGCAGAAAGAGCAGTCGGTGACCTACGAGAGCCTGCCGGGGTTTGTCGCCAAATACCGGATGGATACGATCGATGAGAAGCTTGAACTGACTCTTCTGGAGGCCAACTCGCGCTTCCGTGAGTATTTTGGGGAGCTTGGCGACCGAAACGGCAGCGACCTGTACCGTCAAAATATACTGGACAATATGGACGCCATCAACGCGGAGATGGCGCATATGAAAGCCGGAGAGCCGCTCCATTTTGTCATGCACGTCACGGACCGGCGCGGACAGGCCCTTTGGCTGCAGGTAAACGGCACCTGTGTCGGCTGGCAGGACGGCCGCCCCATCTACCTTGTGATCTTCCTCGATGTCACCGACGTGACCGAGCTGCGGGAGATGCAGCGGAAGCTGACGGAGCAGGCGGAGGCTCTGCAGGACGCCCTGACCGTGGCGGAGCACGCGAACCGGGCCAAGTCTGATTTTCTCTCCCGCATGTCCCACGAAATCCGCACCCCCATGAATGCCATTATCGGCATGACCACCATCGCCGCCGCTTACATCGAGGACCGGCCCCGGGTCGAGGACTGCCTGCAGAAAATTGCGTATTCCTCCAAGCATCTGGTATCCCTGATTAACGACGTACTGGATATGTCCAAGATTGACGAGGGGAAAATGAAGATCGCCCATGAGAATTTTGATCTGGTGACTGTGGTAGAGTCCATCACGTCCATCATCTATCCTCAGGCGGTCGACAAGGGCCTGAACTTCACGGTGCCCTTGGTGGAGCTTGCTGATACCGTCTTGATCGGAGACTCCATGCGGCTCAATCAGATTCTGCTCAACCTCCTGTCCAATTCTCTGAAATTTACCCCCGCTGGCGGGACGATCCGCCTGGAGATCCGTCAGGTGCAGCACAAGGACGGACGGGTGCGGCTGCGCTTTACGGTCAGCGATACCGGCGTTGGGATGAGCGGCGAATTCATGAGCCGCCTCTTCAAGCCCTTTGAACAGGAGAGCATAGCCACCGGGCAGAAATACGGCGGGACCGGCCTGGGCATGGCGATCACCAAGAACCTTGTCACACTCATGGGCGGTACGGTTTCCGTCCAAAGCAAAGTGGAGCAGGGCACCGCCTTTACCATCGAACTGGATTTTGACGAGCCGGAGGAGGGCGGCGGACAGCAGATTTCCAGACATCCGGCGCTGGAGACGCTCAAGGTTCTGATCGCCGACGACGATCAGGACAGCTGCGTTCATGCCTCCCTCCTGCTGAAGAAGATGGGAATCCTGTCCGACTGGGTGCTGACCGGCGCCGCGTGCGTGGAAAGGATCGGCGGCGCGCACCTGGGCGGCGAGGACTATGACGTGTGCTTTGTGGACTGGAAGATGCCCGACCTCGATGGCGTTGAGGTGGCCCGGCGCATCCGGGAGCTCGTGGGGCCGGATACCACGGTCATTATCATGACCGCCTATGATTGGAGCGCCATTGAGACGCGCGCCCGGGAAGCGGGCGTCAACGCCTTCCTCTCCAAGCCGCTCTTTGCATCCTCTCTCTATAACGCCCTGCTCACGGTGACCGGTGTCGGCAGCGCGGCCAAAGCGCCGGCAGTAAAGGTGGAGCGGCCTGAGCTTGCCGGACGGCGCGTCCTGCTGGTGGAGGACAACGCCCTGAATCGCGAGATCGCCATTGAGCTGCTCAAAATGGTCGGGGTCGCGGCAGATTATGCGGAAAACGGGCAGGTGGCACTGAACATGTTTTTATCCAACGGCGACCGTTACGACCTGATCCTCATGGACGTCCAAATGCCGGTAATGGATGGCTACGCAGCAACAAAGGCCATCCGCGATTCCGGTCATCCCCGGGCAAAGGAAATCCCCATCATCGCCATGACGGCAGACGCCTTCCATGAGGATGTCGTGCGGGCGGCTGAGGCCGGTATGAACGGGCATTTATCCAAGCCCATCGATTCGGACCTGCTCTATCAGACCCTTGCGGATGCATTGAAGAGCTAAACGGCGGCTACATATTAAATAAGCAACAGGCTGCCGGACTGAAATGCTCCGGAGCCTGTTGCTTTATTTATTCTGAAGCGTGCGCTTTCAGCAGCCGGTAGGTTTGCCGCCTGTCACTGGGGCAAAGGCAGTATACGCGGATTATTTATGTACCCCCGACATTACCTCGTTTAACTTGATGTAGAGCGCCTTGACGTCCAAGGGCTTGGAGATGTGGGCGTCCATCCCGGCCTCCCTGCTTTTCACCGCATCTTCGGCGAAGGCGTTGGCCGTCATGGCGAAGATGGGAACTGTTTTGGCGTCGGGGCGGTCCATGGCCCGGATGCGCCGGGTGGCCTCATAGCCGTCCATCACGGGCATCTGAACATCCATCAGCACCAGGTCGTAATAGCCCGGCGCAGCGCGCTCGAAGCGCTCCACCGCCTGGGCCCCGTCCTCCGCCGCGTCGATCTCCGCGCCCGTCGTACCGATCAGCTCCACCGCGATCTCCCGGTTGATCTCGTTGTCTTCGGCCAGAAGGACGTGCTTACCGTGGAAGTCAAACGCGATCTGATGGGTCTGGGCGCCCGCTCCCTGCCGGTGCCCCTGCCGGACGTCGGAGAGCGCCTCGGCGATGGTGGACTCAAAAAGCGGCTTGGAGATGATGTCCGCCACCCCGGCCTCCCTGGCCTCCGCCTCGATCTCGGAGGCGTCGTAGGCCGTGATGAGGACCACCGTGGTGTCCTCGCCCTCGATGGCGCGGATGCGGCGCGCCGTCTCCAGCCCGTCCATATTCGGCATCTTCCAGTCGATGAAGCACACGTCGATGTTCTCGCCGCGGCTGTGGGCGATCTCCACCCGGGACACCGCCTGGTAGCCGTTGTCCACCCAGTCTGACTTCACCCGCATCCTGCCCAGCAGGGTCGTGATGTGCTCACAGGTATCCGGGTCGTCATCCACCACCAGGACACTCAGATCCTCATACCGCACCGGCTCCCGGTGTCCGTCCCCGGCCCGGCCGAAGGGTAGCTCCACGGCAAAGGTGCTGCCTTCGCCCAGTACGCTGCTCACCCGGACGCCGCCGCCCATCAGCTCAGAGAAACGCTTGACGATGGACAGGCCCAGTCCGGTGCCGCCGTACCGCTGGGCCACACCGGCATGCTCCTGCTCAAAGGACTCAAAGATCTTCCCGAAATTCTCCTCCGCAATGCCGCAGCCGGTGTCCGTCACCTCGAAGCGCAGCCAGAGCCGGCTGCCGTCCGCCCCGCCCCCGTCAAACTCGGAGACGCGCAGCTGAACGGAGCCGCCGGCCGGCGTGAACTTGAGCGCGTTGGACAGGAGGTTGGAGAGGATCTGGTTCAGGCGCAGGGAGTCGCCCACCAGCGCCTCGCTGACCGCGCCCACCAGAACGGTCTCATAGTCCACGCCCTTGGCCTTGGCCTGGCTGTAATAGATGTTTCCAAGGCTCTCCAGGAAGACGCGGAAGTCAAACCGCTCCCGCCGGAGCTCCACCTTCCCGCTCTCAATCTTGGACATGTCCAGCACGTCGTTGATGAGGGCCAGCAGGTGGTTGGAGGAGAGCGTCACCTTCTTCAGGCAGGACTCCACCTTGCCCGGGTTGTCCCGGTTCTGCATGGCGATGACGCTCATGCCGATGATGCCGTTCATGGGCGTGCGGATCTCGTGGCTCATACGGCTCAAAAACTCGCTCTTGGCCAGATTGGCGTCCTCCGCCCGGCGGCGGGCCTCCTGGGCCTCGTCTTTCGCCCGGCGCAGGGCGCGCTCGTTCCGGTTCATGCCGACGTAATAGGTGAAAAACACGGCTGAGAGCAGGAGCACCACCACCAACAGCATGATGACCGTATTCCGGTTGAGCTGGTCGACCAGGCCGCTGACCGCCGTATCCACCACCTCGTAAGGGATGACCGTCAGCATATACCAGTCGGTGTCCGGGATGGGGGCATAGTAGAGGTACTGGTCCACCCCGTTCACGGAGTAGGTGATGAGCCCCGACCCTCCGTTTAGAAAATCAGCCCGGATCCCATCCACCGGGCAGCCCGCACCCATCACGGCGTACCGCTCCAGCTTGGAAAAGAGGTTGACGGTCTTGGGCAGCGCGGTATTGTAGCTGTTGTTGATGACGAAGGTCCCCTCCCGGGTGGTGATGCTCAGATAGGTCTGGGCGTCCTTCTTCTCCAGGGCGAGCTGCGTGTTGAGCGAGCCCGCGTCATAGCCCGCCAGCACGGCCACAAAGGTCTCGTCCCCATAGGCCACGGGATCGATGGGCGTCCCCAGCAGGAGCATGTTGTCCCCAAGGATCGTCTCGTTATAGGAGACCAGCTCCTCCTCCCCCTGGAGCAGCCTGCCCAGGAAGCTGATCTGCGAGGCCGCGGGAAAGACGCCGTCCACACTGTGGTAATTCCCCCGGCTGTCTAAAAAGGCCAGGAAGGTGAAGCCGTTATATTCCTGTGTCCGCTCCAGAAAGGCGTGGTAGGCCGTCTCGCTCTCCACCTCCTCGCCGGAGACCGTGGCCGCCGCGGTCCGGAGCTGGGCGAACTGGCCCCGCAGGCTGGTCTGGAAGTGGCCGATGGTCTGGGTGGTCAGCTCCCGCAGGTAGAGGGTGCTCATTTCCTCCGCTGTGGCTCTGGAGGTGCCCACGGAGGAGCTCAGAAGCCACCAAAAGGAGACGCAGCAGATCAGAACGGCGGCGGCAATGAAAATGAGGACAAAGCGTCGTTTATTTGTCTTTTCCTTTTCCGTATTATTCATGGCCGTCCACCACTGTGATCCTTCCCTCCAGTTCGGCGGTAATCGGCTCGTCCTGATGATTCTGGAAGTAGGCGCGCAGCGTATCGGCGCAGTTGGCATCCGTCTCCTCCAGGAGCTTGACTCCCTCCGCCTTCGGGGCCGTGTCGCTGTATAGGTTCAGCATGGTGTAGCCGTCCCCGTTGTTGTCCAGGTACCCGCTGGAGCCCGCCATGTAATTGATGACGGCCAGGCGGTACTCCGTATCCGGCTCCAGCGGCGAACCGTCCGCCAGGGTGGCGGACAGCAGCTCGGCGGGCCTGTCACCGTCCATGGGCCGGTAGGAATAGCGCAGCCCGGAGACCTGGAGGAAACGTCCGGCGGGGACGTTCTCCGCGCGCTGCGTCAGGGAGATGCCGTTTTCCAGCATCGCCAAGATGACGGAGCCCTTTGCCTCCACCAGAATGACATTGTTGTCGTAGGGGCACACCGCGGCCAGATCGGCGCCCATCACGTCGCCCTGGTACAGGCTGGCCCGGATGCCCCCGCCGTTGATCGCCGCCAGGTCCGCACCGGCATATTCCGCGATGGCATCCGCCACCAGATTGCCGATGGCGGTCTCCTCTCGCCGGGTGTTGTAATTCTCATAGAGGAGATCCTCCGTCACGCTGCCCACCACCGACTGGTCGTAGTCCACCTCATCGGAGCCGTTGACGCAGTAGTCGTCCACGTCGGCCAGGGCCTGGCCCATCTCCAGCTTGCCGTCCAGAACCGAGACCATCGTCTTGCCGAAGAACTGGATGATGTTGGAGGGCATCTGCAGGTTGTAGACATAGCCGTCCGCAACGCAGTCGGCCAGCCCCTCCGGGGCGTCGCCGCTCGCGGCCACATAGCCCGTGAGATAGGAGGTGGTGGCCGAGGTGTCCGCCATCCATGCCGCCTGCCCCTCCTGCGTGGACAGAAGGCTCAGGACCCGCCGGCAGGCGTCCAGCGCGGCTTCACTCCCCTCTCCGGAGCGCGCCGAGTTGATTCCAACGTAGGCCGCGGGCCAAGAGAGCACCCAGGGATGGTTC
Organism: Oscillospiraceae bacterium; assembly: GCA_022846095.1. Classification (NCBI taxonomy): domain Bacteria; kingdom Bacillati; phylum Bacillota; class Clostridia; order Eubacteriales; family Oscillospiraceae; species Oscillospiraceae bacterium. Next base: position 2,107,949 of record AP025583.1, read on the forward strand.
CCCACGTCGCTGGGGAACGGCAGGATCGTGTAGTCATATTGATCGCTCATGCGCTCCAGCTGGTCGAACAGCCGGACATCCCCGTAAACGAGGAGCATCGTCCCATCCAGCATGCGATCCCTCACCGGGATCACGTTGGTCTTGGTGACGGCCAGGGCGCTGGAATTCAGGTAGCCCCGCTCCACAAGGGTGAGGAGCGTGTCCAGGCTGTGGTCCCACGCGCCGCTGAACGCGGCCGCCCCGGACTGGAACTCGCCCGTCCACTCAATGCCGTCCATGGTGCCCAGAAAGTCCGGCACCAGCGTGCCCATGATGTAGGAGCCCACCGCAGCGCTCTCCACGGTGTTGAGGCCGAACATCGCGCCGTCCTCGCCGATGCCTACGCCTTGGGCCTTCCCGGCGTCCATCAGGGCGAGCAGCTCGCCTCTGGACTCGGGCCGGGCATTGCCGAGCTGCTCCGCCAGCGTCTTGTTGAGGATGTACCCCGCGTACTGGCCGGGCAGCGGCAGATAGCGCGTCTGCCCGTCGATGAGGATTGGGCTCAGGGCGGTGGCCTGATAGTCGGCGGTGAAGGTCTCGGCGCTCAGGTCAAGCACATAATCCTGTACGGCGCCGGTGGGCAGCGTCGTGACGACCAGATCGGTGCCATGTCCGTTGCGCAGACGGCGCTCGCTGTCCCCGTTCATCGTCGCGGAGGTGGTGGGCTCCACCTGCAGGTCGATGTCCCCGTACGTTTCCTCCACCAGCGCCTCGAATTGAGGCAAAGGAATACTATACATCATGGAGACCGCCGTTTTTTCCCCGGCATCCGGTATTGCCGGCGGCGGCGCCTGTTGGCAGCCGGCGACTCCAAACAATAAACTAAGGCTCAGCCCAATTGATACGTACTTCTTGCTCCTCATGATTATCCGCTCCTCCGCAGTTCAGCAAAGTGTTCATATGCGACTGTTTCGGTTTTACAATACCATATTTCGCCTCTATGCGCAAGCTGCCAGACCGCCGATACAGATCAGGTGTTGGACACTATTCCCCGCGCAGCTCAGTTTCTTTTATCAGTGTTCATGTAGATATTTTATTTTATCAAAGCGCTGACGATAAAGCAACCCTATGGCATTCGTCTTCAGGGAATGTTATAATATAAAAACAAAATAGAGAAAATCCCCGTTATTCATGCTTTACTACCATCAGAATAGGAGGAGCGCGCCTTGAAGAACGCGAGGTACACCTTGATTTATAAATTTTTTGCCACCCAGATTCAATTCGGTTATTACAAAACCGGAGATTTTCTGCCATCCATCGAGGATCTGTGTCAAATTTATCACGCCTCCGGCCGCACGGTGCGTAGCGCCTATCTCCAGCTGCAGGAGGATGGGTACGTCTCCCTCTCCTCCGGCCGAAGAACGACAGTCGTCTATCAGGCCACAGCTGAGGAGTGCGCCAGGAGCCGCCGGAGCTATTACCTGGCCCGAATGGAGGCAGCTCCGGCACTCAATGAGGCCATGAAGCTTCTGCTTCTGCCCGTAATGCGCAATGGCTGTGAGCGTTTGACCCCGCAGGCGATGAGCGAGATCCGGGAGATGGCGGCCAAGCTGGGGGATGGCGATTTTTACATCTCTTTTTTCGGAGGTTACGCCATGGTAATGGCCTCCGAAAACCAGCTTGCTTCCGCCCTCTTCAGCGAGGTCGTCTCTTTTTATCAATTCCCCCACGTCCTGCTCCGGTTCGCGGGGAAGGAGCTGGAGGTCCGGCAGTTTCAGGAGTTATCCGCCCGGGTGATCGCCGCCTGTGACCGAAATGACTGCAAGGCGTTTTACGACGCCTATATGGCGATTCAAACCTATATGAACGACGTTTTGAATCACTATCTTATCCTGGCCAAGCAGCTCCTGCCGGCCCAGGAGCAGATCCCATTCACCTGGAATGTCTATCGGGATCGCCCACAGCTCTGCTATTCGGTCGCCGCGCGGATCATCAAAGAAATCTGTATCGCCTGCTGCTATCAACCGGGTGATACACTCCCGCATCATGCGATCCTCGCGGAGAAGTATCAAGTTTCCTACATGACGATTCGGAGAACGATGGAGATGCTGGAGTCCATGGGCATCGTCTCCGTGCGCCATGGCGTGGGGACAACGGTGACCGAGCCGCAGCCGGATCCGGCCAGATATCAAAACAGCGCCATGCGGCGTATCCATACCATGGCCCTGGAGTCAATGGAGCTTCTCCGCCTGGCCTTTGACAGTGTCACTGCGCAGCTGTCGGCGGATGTCAGCGCCCGGGATTGTGCCGAAATACTCCGGGCTCAAAGTAAAAGAGGTCTTACCCACTCGGCGTTTATCACCTGCATGGACCTCCTGTTTCGGGGCAGCACCAATCTTCAGCTAAGGAACATCTGGGACAGGCTTTTTGAGCTGCTGTTGCTGGATCTGCCGCTGCTTGAGGCGGCCGGCCTCCATGCAGCGCTGGACACGCTTATCCATTGCCTGGATATAGAAGATTTTCCGTCGTTTCGCATTGCATTAAAAGAACAGATGCTGCAACTATACAATGCCGCCAAGGCCATTGGGGAGCAGTTCATCAGCTGACGCGCTCTCATATTGGCAAGACTTAAATGGCGCACTGCCCCTACACAGGGCGGTGCGCCGCTTTTCTTATTCGGCGTCCAAGCCTCTGTACTCATCCGCAGAAGATGCAATTACTCGGTGATCGAGTATCTTGAGCGGATCTATTATGATGCGGCCGGACTTCTGCCCCCCTGCCCCCAGCGCTTCATCCAAGCGCGCCGCGGCGACTATTCCTCTGTAGGGAAATAGCAGCTAAACGGCTATAAAGAGCTGCCACACCAATATATAGACGATTCAAAATAAGATAAACTCATGTCAAATGCCTCAAATTGTCTTGAAAGGAACGGGAGGCGTCCTCAACCGGGGGCGCCTCCCGTTTGTCATTTGCCGCTCTTGCTTTACACGCTTTCTTCTGCTAGAATAAACTTAGCTATATGAACACACAAAATGAGGATCGGGAACTTCCGCCTATAGGGCCCCCCGTAGAAAGAGAGTGCAATCTCTATGAAAAAGCAGCTGCGGCGCATAGGCGCATGGATGGTCTTGATGCTTTTCGTGCCGGCCTTCTGGCCTGGGGCTGTGGCCGCAGCAGCTCCCGAGAAGGATGTGCTCACGGTGGCATTTCCCGAGAGTACCGGGATCAACGAGGTCTATGAGGATGGGACCTTCGGGGGCTGCACCTATGACTGGCTCTATGAGATCGCCAAGTACACCGGCTGGGAGTACGAGTTCGTGACCGGGGACGCGGACACACTCCTGACCGGGATGATGGCGGGCGAGTACGACCTGATGGGCGGCATGTTCTACTATGATGGCTTCGAGGACATGTTCAACTACCCCACGTATGTCATGGGGGCAAACTACTCCCTGCTCATCTATCCCCAGAGCGATACGGCCATCAAGAGTTTTGACTACACCACCCTGAACGGGAAGCGCATCGGGGTTCTGAAAAAGGCCACGGCCAAAATCGATCGGCTGAAAAAGTTCCTGTCCTTCAACAACATTGAGTGCGAGTTGATCTATTTTAACGAGGTCGCCGACTATGAGAGCTGCCTGGAGGACGGGACGGCTGACATCCTGTTCGGCAGCGACGTATATATGAAGGACGGCTACAACGTGGCGGCAAAGCTGGAATCGGACCCCTACTACCTAGTCACCGCCGTCTCGGAGCCGGAGCTGTGCGGCCGGCTCAGCGAGGCCATGAGCGCCATCTACTCCGCCGACCCCAACTTTGCGCAAATGCTGTACACCCGGTATTTCCCGGACAGCTATATCAACTCCATCACGTTTACTCCCGAGGAACAGGCGTACATCGACGCCCGCGTCCCGGTCCGGGTTGCGGTGACCCCGGAGCATTACCCCCTCTATTACCAGCAGGACGGCGTCCTCCGCGGCATCCTGCCCTCCTGCCTGGAGCTGTTGGCGGATCGCACGGGGCTCACTTTTGAGTATGTTTACAGCGAGAGCTATGAGGACGCCATCGCCATGGTCCGGGACGGCAGGGCCGACGTTATGGGCTGCTATATGAACGGGGACCACTCCTCCGACGCCCTGGGTCTCACCCGCACAGCCGGCTACGCCGCCATGGACTCCATTGTCCTGCGCAGCAAGAACTACTCGCCATCAGAAAGCGGCGCCGTAATGGCCGTCACCCAGGGGCGGGATCTGACGCCGGACGCCCCCGGGGACACACTCCTCTATGTTCCTGATTTTCGGGACTGCCTGGATGCCGTCAACAGCGGCAAGGCCGACTACACACAGCTGCCAAACGCTTTTGTGGAGCAGTTGTATACGGAGGGGTACTATGCCAACGTGACCATATCAGGAGAACTCAATGATGCGAACGAATTGACCCTTGCACTCTCAAAACCATTGGACATTTCGCTTTACGCCATTTTAAACAAGGGGATCAACTCGCTGACCGTTGAGGAACGGAGTGGGATCCTGCTGCAGAGCTTCCTCCCCTCCCGGGCCGAAGCAGTGACCTTCCAAACCCTGTTGTACACCAATCCCCTCCTGGTGATCTCCACCTGTGTGGGCTTCGTGGTATTGGCCGCGGCCGTCATCCTGCTTATCAGCCGCACCCGGATGCGCGGAAACGTCATGCGGCTTAAGCTGGAGAAGGCGGAGGAGACCAGCCGCGCCAAGTCCGACTTCCTCTCCAAGATGTCTCACGAAATCCGGACCCCTATGAACGCCATCATCGGCCTGACCAATTTGGCGCTGCTTACGGGAGAGGCCACTTCGTCCATCCAGGAGGATCTGAACAAGATCGACTCCTCTGCAAAGTTCCTCCTCTCCCTCCTGAACGATGTGCTGGACATGTCTAAAATCGACAGCCAGAAGATGCAGCTGACCGAAGCTCCCCTCGATATGGATGAGGTCGTAGGGCAATTGGAGGATATGTTCAAGCTCCAGGCGGCGGAGAAGCACATTCATCTGCGCTTTGACTGTTCCCTGTCACACCGCTGGTATCTGGGCGATGCGATGCGCCTGAGCCAGGTGCTGACCAATCTGCTCTCCAACGCTTACAAGTTTACCCCGGAGGGCGGGAACATCATCCTGTCCATTCAAGAGGAGGCAGGCAGCGGCGGGACCGTCCAGCTCCGGTTCTCCGTACAGGATACCGGCTGCGGGATCGCGGCGGAGGATATGGGCCGCATTTTCCACTCGTTTGAGCAGGGTAAGAACCGGAGCAGCAGCGGCGCCGGTACCGGTCTCGGCCTCCCCATCAGTCAGAATCTGGTGCAGCTCATGGGCGGGGAGCTTCAGGTGGAAAGCACCGTGGGGAAAGGCTCTGTTTTCCGCTTCTCGATCCCGCTCCCCCTCTCCGAGGAGCCGGCCGGGCAGACACAGGAGGCAACGGCCGCATCCCTAGCAGGACTGCGCATTCTTCTGGCGGAGGACAACGACATCAACGCGGAGATCGCCATTGAGCTGTTGAAACTGGAGGGCGTGGCCGTCGATCGGGTGGAAAACGGGCAGGCGGCGTTGGAGCAGTTCATCGCGTACCCAGACGGGTATTACAATCTGATCCTTATGGACATCAACATGCCGGTTATGGACGGCCTGACCGCCACAGAGCATATCCGCGCCCTGGACCGGCCGGATGCCAAAACCATCCCAATCCTGGCCATGACGGCGAATACCTTCCAAGAGGATCGGGAAAAGGCCACAGCGGCCGGGATGGACGGCTTCCTCTCCAAGCCCTTCGATGTCAGCCAGCTCTACGACGCACTGAGAGCCTTTGTACATCTTAAATAGAGGCGCCTTCATTTCCCTGCTCATATCAAAAGGCGGGCGATGGAGGACGGGCGATTCGTGAATCGCCCCTACGGGCCTGGAGCAGCGGGCCGATGTGGGCATCGGGGGACACCCTGATAAAATTTCCTTATTCCCTACCCCGTTTGCCCCGCCGGCCCCTTATTCGCCTTGTCCGCCTAGTGCTCCCTTAGCCTTTTCTACCCCTCACCAAATAAATTCAGTCAGATCATTGAACCCGGGGACATGTCCGGCGCGCCCGTGACCACCACTCTATTTTTCCCGTCCTTCTTTGCCTGATAGAGCGCCTGGTCGGCGCCCTGGATGCAGTCGAACAGCGATACCTTCAGGGTCGAACTCACATGAAATACGCCGACGCTGATGGTGACGATCCCACCGCGGCCGTCCGGCATGGCGGCGTCCTCCACCAGTCGGCATATCCTCTCCCCCAGCTCACTGGCCGCCTGCCGATCGATCAGAAACACGGCAGCCACGAACTCCTCGCCGCCATAGCGTATGGCATAGCTGTTCAGGCCCTCCAGCGAGCCCTTGATCAGCGTGGCTACCCGGCGCAGGCAGTCATCGCCGCTGGGATGGCCAAAGGTGTCGTTGTACAGTTTAAAGTCATCGATGTCCGACATAAATACCGCCGCCTCGCAGGGGATCTTGACCGGAAACCGCCACTTCTGCGCCAGACCGGTCTCCAGATAACGGCGGTTCAGAAGGCCCGTCATGGCGTCGTGGTTGGCAATGACCTCCAGCTTCTCGTTTATCTCCGCGTTCTTTTTGGCGCTGCCGACGATCCAGAGGATAATCAGCCCCGTAAGCAGCACCAGGGTCAGCAGGCTGAGCTTGAGCACAGGCCCCTTGGAAAGGGACGTGAAGAGCGTGGTCTGCGTGATGGAGGAGATCTCCTCCTCCCGCATTCCCGCCAGGAGAACCCAACCCTCCGAGGAGATCGGCACATAGATCACATAGACCAGGCCGTCGTTCCAATAGTACGTCCCCACGCCGCGCTCCCCCGCCAAAGCCTTCAGCTCCAGGTCCAGAATCAGCTTGGTCTCCTCGTCCCCACCGGCCGCGTACAGCGCCTGAGAATTGTATTGCTCCGTGACCCAGGAGATGTGGTTTGGGTCGCTTACCGCAATATCCGTCCCCTCCGCATTGAGCATATAGCTTTCCCCTGTCTCAAAGAAGCGGATATTCTTGATGAGCTCACAGAAGCGGAAGCCGTCCTTTTCTACGCTCAGCGCTCCAACGATCGCCCCGTCCCGCGTCACCGGCGCCGTGTAGCAGACAACATACTCGTTTTCTTCATTGAAGTAAGGCCCATAGACCGCAGTCTCCCCGCCAAGGGCCGCACGGACATCCTCTCTGCCGCTTACATCGCGCCGCCTTCCGTCCGAGGAGACGGTCCCCTCATCAGAGACGTAGAGCGTCCGCAAGACCTGTTCGGTCACGGAATCCTGCGGAAACTTAATGGCCTGGCCCTCAGCCGGCACCTGGAAAGACGCCGCCTTAAGTGAGATTGCTTTTCGCTCCAGCTCCAACTCGCTCTCCACAGTCTGGACACCTTGGTCGGCCATGGACTGGATGAGGCCGATGGAGTATTCGGTCAGCTGGTTGTACATGTTCCGGGACATGACATAATATGTCAAAAAAACGATCACACAGATGGACAGCAGGAATACCACCCCAATCCGAACCCCCAGTGCCACCGCGCGTTTACGATTTTGATTGACCATAGTCCGCCCTCTCTCTATCTGCCCTCCGGCGTGACGATATTCTCAATTGTGTTCATATAGATATTTTTATTGTAACAAAATAGACACAATAATGCAAGTAGACCTGCGGCCGTCTTACGCAGCACATTCAGGCGCGTGTCGACATATCCCGCCGTATCAAGCGGCGAAGCCTACGCTCCGGCGTCATGCTTAGACTTTTGCTGCGCAAGGTTAAACCTCATATACATTTGCAAAACTTCCAGTAATGGTTTTTACTCCCGATATTTCCTTTCAAGTGCATAATATTTGTTAACAAAAACGAGGCGGTATTTCCAAAAATACCGCCTCGTTTATCCAAGTGATTCCTTATTTCTTCATTTTAACTTTGCAAAAAACCATGCTTTTGCACATTTTTGTACGCGAAAAAGTTGTATTTACTAAAGTATGGCCATGGCGTCTCCAAAGGAGAAGAAGCGGTAGCGCTCCCGCACCGCCTCCTCGTAGGCGCTGAGGATATGCTCCCGCCCCGCCAGGGCGGACACCAGCATCACCAGCGTGGACTGGGGCAGGTGGAAGTTGGTGATCAGGCAGTCCAGCACCTTGAAGCGGTAGCCGGGGTAGATGAAAATGCTGGTCCACCCGGCGCTCTCCCGCATAGTGCCGTCACTGTCTGCCCAGCTCTCGATGGTGCGGCAGGAGGTGGTGCCCACGCAGATGACCCGCCCCCCCTCCCGCTTGGTGCGGTTGATGGTCTCGGCGGTCTCGGCGGAGATCATGCAGTACTCCGCGTGCATCTCGTGGTCGGTGATCTCCTCCTCCTTCACCGGGCGGAAGGTGCCCAGGCCCACGTGGAGGGTGACGTAGCACACGCGCACCCCCATGGCCTGGATCTGCTCCAGCAGCTGTCTGGTGAAGTGCAGCCCGGCGGTGGGGGCCGCGGCGGAGCCCACCTCCCGGGAGTACACCGTCTGGTAGCGCTCCGGGTCCTGGAGCTCCTCCTTGATGTAGGGCGGCAGGGGCATCTTGCCCAGCCGCTCCAGCAGCTCCAGGAAAATTCCCTCGTAGTGGAAGCGGATCAGCCGGTTGCCACCCTCGGTGGACTCCAGCACGTCGGCGGTCAGCAGGCCGTCCCCGAAGGAGAGCCTCGCGCCCGGCTTGACCTTGCGCCCCGGGCGCACCAGGCACTCCCACACCTTGTCCCCCCGGTCGATGAGCAGCAGCACCTCCACCGCGCCGCCGGTGGGCTCGCGGCGGCCAAGCAGGCGGGCGGGCAGCACGCGGGAGTCGTTGAGCACCAGGCAGTCGCCCGGGTTCAGCAGCTTGGGCAGGTCGTAGAAGTGCATGTGCTGCGTCGCGCCCGTGTCCTTGTCCAGCACCAGCAGCCGGGAAGCGTCCCGCCGCTCCAGGGGCGTCTGGGCGATGAGCTCATCGGGCAGGTGGAAATCAAAATCGGATGTCTTCATATTCCGTTATCTCACGTCGATTCCTGTAAAATAAAAGTGGAGTATCTCGTCGTAGGTAAAGCCCTGCTTGGCCATGGCGTTGGCCCCCCACTGGCTCATGCCCACGTTGTGGCCCTTGCCTGTGCCGGTGAAGGTGAAGCTGCTCCCCGTCACCCCGGCGGAGGCGGGGGGCGTCGTGGGGGCAGGGCTTCCCGCCGTCGTGCCCGACGGGTTGTAAAGCTCGGTGCCCGTGCCGGTGATCACGTAGGCGTCGCCGCCGGGCAGCGGGGAGATGTTGCCCTGTCCGTCGATGGCGTAGGCCCCCGTCAGGTCGGTGACGCCGCCGGTTCCGCCCCCGCCGCCCGCGCCGCCCCCGGAGGTCGCCCCGCCGGAGGACACGGTGTAGCGGTTGGAGCTCAGGCCCAGGAAAATACGGGCGTTGTCCCCGGTGAAGGTGCGGTTGGAGCCGGAGGAATCCGTAAAGGTAAGCGACTTTACGTTTCCCAGCGCGGTGGACGTAATCTGCACGCTGACCACGCCGGTGTTGCCGTAGCCCTTGGCGTTGAGCTTGTCGGTCAGCTCCTGGGCGGTGAAGGTGTACGACCAGCTGTAGCCCTCAATCTTGTCGGCCACGGCGGCCTCGTAGGGGTCGGCCACCCCCGTCAGCCAGGGGGAGTTCTTCCCGCCCCAGACCACGCTGGCGTCCTCGGTGGCCCCGCCGTCGCAGGAGGAGTAGGAGGTCTCGGCCAGGGTGTCTCCGTACCAGACATACAGGCCGTAGGTCTCGGCCGCCGCCTGGTCCGTGGTGGCGTTGGCGCTGGACACCCCCTGGTAGACCTGGCAGTCGGTGGTGTTGCAGATGTCAAAGCCCTGCCCGGCGTGCTTGCTGGCCTGGATTTTGCTCATGGCGTAGGTGCGGGCGCACACGGCCTGGGCCTTGAGGGCCTCCAGGGGCCAGGAGTTGCCCATCTCGTAGGGCAGCACCCCCCGCACGTAGTCCTCCAGGGGGATGACGTTGGAGACGGTCAGGTTGCCGCCGGATACCCGCTGATACTGGAAGCCGCCGTGGTAGCGGTAGCCCGCGAACCAGGTCACTGGCTCCACGCCCCCGTCCAGCCCCGGCTGGACGCCCAGGGACTGGCTCCCGCCCCCGTCGAACTGGAAGAGGATCCGGCTGGTGCCCGTCTTGACCACCGAGACGGCGGAGCTTCCGGTCCCCGCCAGGCTCCCCCCCATAGCCGCCGCCGCGCTCTGGGCCTCCTCCTGGCTCAGGTAGGCCCCGGCGCGCACCTCGTAGGCCCCGTTCACCCAGGCCGGGAAGCCTCCGCTCACACCCGCCGCCGCGGCGCAGGCGCTCTCAAAGTCGGCGTAGGCGCCGGGCAGCGCCACGTGGTAGCAGCCCACCGCCACGTCGGAGGAAATCGCGTCCGAGTACCCGTTGCGCCCCTGATCGGAGAGGTAGCCGAACCAGACGTTCTGGGTCTTGACCACGGAAATCTGTGTCTCGGCGGTGTACCCCAGCTGCACGAAGGACATGTCCGTATCGTAATACCCCAGGCGGTACCCCGCCCCCTCCTCGTTCTGGAGGTTGGCCCCCGGCAGGGCGTTCCCGCCGAAGGCCAGCCCCACCCGGACGGTGGGGTTCACGCTCACGGCGGCCGCCCGGGCCGGGCCGGCGGGGGCCAGCAGGGCCGCTGCAAGGACAAGGCCCGCAAATTGCATAAATCTTTTCTTCATACTCCGCTCCATTTGGCGATCTTTACGTATGTCCCGCGATTGACACGGTAACTAAACCTATGGTACAATTTTCAAAATATCAGATAGAGGTCGCGGTTTTTATCAGTAGCGGCGGTCAGGGCCCCGGGGCCCGGCGACCCGCCGCGAAAGGAAACGCCGCCGAAGGCGCTGCCTCCCCGGAGGGGGACGCGCTTGGTCGTCCGGGCGAAGAGCCCCTCGACTGTCGCCGCAGGGGAGCGGCGGAGCGCTGTCTGGTTTTGCAATATGGTGTGCAGGGGCGCGCGTGACCGTCTTTGCCATTATAGTACAAAATCAGCAGTTCTGTAAACTGCTGATTTCTTTTTTACCCGGATTCCTTTTACCAGTCTCAAAGAGGCCTGTGACTGAATAGGATAAATCATGAACGATGGAGGTCATTGATTATGGAAAAGTACAAGGTCGGCGTCATCGGCGGTACCGGTATGGTGGGCCAGCGCTTCGTCACCCTGATGGAAAACCACCCCTGGTTCCAGCTTACCGTCATCGCGGCCAGCGCCCGCAGCGCCGGCAAGACCTATGAGGAGGCCATCGGGCCCCGCTGGCATATGGACACTCCCATGCCCGAGGAGGCCAAGGGCCTCGTCGTCATGAACGCCGAGGCCGACGTGGCGCAGATTGCCGCCCAGGTGGACTTCGTATTCTCCGCCGTGGATATGAAGAAGGAGGACATACAGGCCCTGGAGGAGGAGTACGCCCGCCACGAGTGCCCCGTGGTCTCCAACAACAGCGCCCACCGCTGGACCCCCGACGTGCCCATGGTGGTGCCGGAGATCAACCCCGGACACCTCAAGGTCCTGGAGTCCCAGCGAAAGCGGTTGGGGGCGAAGCGCGGGTTCATCGCCGTCAAGTCCAACTGCTCCCTCCAGAGCTATGTCCCCGCCCTGACCCCCCTGCTCGGCTTCGGCCTGGAGAAGGTGCTGGTGTGCACCTACCAGGCGATCTCCGGCGCTGGCAAGACCTTTGCCACCTGGCCGGAGATGGTGGACAACGTGATCCCCTACATCGGCGGCGAGGAGGAGAAGAGCGAGCAGGAGCCCCTGAAGCTGTGGGGCCGGGTGGAAAACGGCGTGATCGTCAACGCCCAGTCCCCCTCCATCACCGCCCAGTGCCTGCGCGTGCCCGCCTCCAACGGCCATATGGCGGCCGTGTTCGCCACCTTCGAGAAAAAGCCGTCCATGGACGAGATCAAGGATATTTGGGCAAATTACAGGGGCCGCGCCCAGGAGCTGGCCCTGCCCACCGCCCCCAAGCAGTTCCTGCACTATTTTGAGGAGCCCGACAGGCCCCAGACCCGGCTGGACCGGGAGCTGGAGCGCGGCATGGCCGTGTCCATCGGGCGCCTGCGTCCCGACACGCAGTACGACTACAAGTTTGTCTGCCTGTCCCACAATACCCTCCGCGGCGCGGCCGGCGGCGCGGTCCTTCTTGCGGAGCTTCTGTGCGCGGAGGGCTACATAAACAGGAGGTAATTTATGAGACAACCCGTATTCACCGGAGCCTGCCCCGCCATCGTCACCCCCTTCGAGGAGACCGGCGCCATCCATTACGACGCCTTCGGCAGGCTGATCGACACGCTGATTGACCGCGGCGTGGACGCCATCTGCGTCTGCGGCACCACAGGCGAGAGCGCCACCATGAGCATCCGCGAGCATATCGCCGCCGTGGAGTACTGCGTGAAGCGAGTGAATCATCGGGTGAAGGTAATCGCCGGCGCGGGCAGCAACGACACCTCCGCCGCCGTCTATCTCTCCCAGCACGCCCAGGATTCCGGGGCCGACGCGCTGCTGCACGTCACCCCCTACTACAATAAGGCCACCCAGAAGGGGCTGATCAAGCACTACGAGTACATCGCCGACCGGGTGGAGCTGCCCATCATCCTCTACAACGTCCCCTCCCGCACGGGGGTGTCCTTCACCGCCGAGACCTACCAGATCCTCGCCCAAAACCCCAAGATCAACGGCGTGAAGGAGGCCAGTGGCAATTTCTCCCTGCTGGCCCACACCCGCTACCTGTGCGGGGACGACTTCTACATCTGGTCGGGCAACGACGACCAGGTGGTGCCCATGATGAGCCTGGGGGCCAAGGGGGTCATCTCGGTTGCGGCCAACATCGTGCCCGAGGTCGTGGTGGACATGAGCCACAAGTGCCTGGCGGGGGACTTCGCCGGGGCCGCCAAGACCCAGATTGAATATATGGACTTTATCGACGCCCTCTTCATCGAGGTCAACCCCATCCCCATCAAGGAGGCCATGGCCATGGCCGGGTACGAGGTGGGCCCCCTGCGCCTGCCCCTGTGCGAGATGACCGACGCCCACCGGGCGGTGCTCCGCGCCGCCATGGTGCGCCAGGGCCTGCTGGACGCCTGACGTGCGAAAGGATGTGGAACAGGTGAAGGTGCTGCTGAGCGGCTGCAACGGCCGCATGGGCCGGGCGGTGGCGGAGATCTGCGCCGGGACGCCCGGCGTGGAGGTGGCCGCGGGCTTTGACCTGCTGGGGGCGGGGGACCGGGATTTCCCGGTGTTCTCCTCCCCTGCCGGCTACGGCGGCCCCGGCGACGTGGTGGTGGACTTCTCCTCCCCCGCCGCCCTGGAGACCCTTCTGGACTTTGGCCGCGCCCGCCGCATCCCCCTGGTGCTGGCCACCACCGGCTACTCCGCCGGGCAGCTGGAGCAGATCGAGACCGCGGCGGCACAAATCCCCATCTTTCGTTCCGGGAACATGTCCCTGGGGGTGAACGTGCTGCTGGAGCTGGTGCGCCGGGCCGCAGCCGCGCTGGGCGAAGGCTATGACATCGAGATCGTGGAGCGCCACCACAGCCGCAAGGTGGACGCCCCCAGCGGCACCGCCCTCATGCTGGCCGACGCGGCGGCCTCCTCCCTGCCCTACGAGCCGGAGTACGTCTATGAGCGGCAGAGCGTGCGCAGGCCCAGGGACGCCCGGGAGATCGGCATCTCCTCCGTCCGGGGCGGCGGCATCGTGGGGGACCACGAGGTCATTTTCGCCGGGCGGGACGAGGTCATCGAGATCCGCCACTCGGCCCTGAGCCGGGAGGTATTCGCCTCCGGGGCCATCCAGGCCGCCCGCTTTCTGGCGGGGGTGGAGGCGCCGGGGCTCTACTCCATGGCGGATCTGGTGGCGGCGCGGTAATTCATTTATAAAAACCGGGGAGCGGCGCATAGCCGCTCCCCGGTCTTTCGTTATTCCCCCGCCACGCCCTTGCGGACGTTGACGATAAAGTCCTGTACGTTGGTGACGATGGTGCGCACCGACAGGCTGCCCCGGTCCCGCAGCTTGTTGACCGCGAACTCGGATATGTCAATCGAGTAGAAGTACACCGGCCGCACCGCGCCGTCCGCCAGGCGGTAGGACGGGGTCATGTTCCCCGTGGCCACGGTGTGCAGCGTGGAGGCCATGCAGATCACCGTCGTGGCCTCCCGCACCAGGGCGCGCATGGCGTCCTGCCCCTCGTACACGTTGCCGTAGACCTCGGGCAGAGGCCCGTCGTCCCGCACCGAGCCCACCAGCACGTAGGGCACGGCGTGCTTCACGCACTCGTAGATGATGCCGTCGTGCACCTTGCCCCCCGCCACGAAGGCGGCGGTGGAGCCGCAGGCGCGCACGGCGTTAAGGGTGTCGATATGGTGGTAGTGGCCGTTGGGGTGGCTGCGCTGGGTGTAGATGTCCTGGCCCAGGGCGGTACGCAGGTACCCCGCCTCCAGGTCGTGGGTGGCCAGGGCGTTGCCCGCCAGCAGGCCGTGAACATACCCGGCGCGCACCAGGGCGGCAAAGGCGTCCCGGGAGTCGTGGTCGAAGGCGCAGGCCGGGCCCATGACCCAGAGGATCTTTCCGTGCGCCTTCTCGTAGCGCAGCAGGTCGTAAATGGAGTCGTAGTCCATGGAGTAGGCTGTCTCCCGGGAGCGGCCCTGGCGGAAGGCGAAGGCCTCCCGCCCAGCCTCGTCCTGCTCAAACCCGTCGGGGTAGACGAGGATCCCCTCGCTGCCGTCCTCCGTGCGGCCCATGACCACCGGGTCCCCAGCCTTCAGGTTTCGGAACTCCACCACGGAAATTTTCCCGCCCTTCCAGACCGCCACGCAGTCCATCCGGCTCTCCTCCGCCAGGCGCCACGCGCCCTCCAGGTGGAAATACTCCGGGAAAATGCTGGTGGCGTGGTAGCCCTCGGGGGCCACGCCGTCCATGGGCGCGGGCAGGGTGCGGGCCTCAGGGGCGGCGGCCAGGCGGGGGGCGGAAAAATCAGGGGCGCGGTAGGCGGGCAGAACAAAGCTCATGGGACAACCTCCTGTATTTACGATAATCAACGCTTCAAGTATAGCACGAAGGCGGGGGACAGTAAAGCGCTGTCGGGGGCTTACCGCACGGTAACCGCCTTGTATCCGGCCCCCCTTCTGTGTATAATGGTGTCATTGCCTTTGAGAGGAGCCGTTCCCCCATGAATCAAGTGCTGGAAAACCTAATCTACTGCCTGAACGCCACCATCCCCGTCTTTCTGCTGATGCTGCTGGGGGTGGCCTTCTGCAGGTGGGGCTTCATCGACGACGCCTTTGCCGACAAGCTCAACAGCTTCGTCTTTAAAATCGGCCTGCCCGTCATGCTCTTCAAGGATCTGATCGGCTCCGACTTCTTCGCGGTATGGGACGGGGGCTTCGTCCTCTTCTGCTTCCTGTCCAGCCTGGCCTCCATCCTGATTATGGCCCTGGCCAGCCTGGGCCTGAAGGACAAGTCCCTCCGGGGCGAGTTCATCCAGGGCGGCTACCGCAGCAGCATCGCCCTGCTGGGCATGGCCTTTCTGGAGAATATCTACGGCAACTCGGGCGCAGTCTCCCTGGTCATCATCGGCGCGGTGCCGCTGTACAACGTGGCCGCCGTGCTGCTCCTCTCCCTCACCGGCCCCGGCCGGGGCGGCCTGGACGGCGGGGCCCTGCGCAGGAGCCTGAAGGGGGTGGCGACCAACCCCCTCATTATTGCCATCGTCCTGGGGATGCTCTGGTCCCTGCTGCACATCCCCCAGCCCGCCATCTTTCAAAAGACGGTCAACAGCCTCTCCGCCACCGCCACCCCCCTGGGCCTGATGGCCCTGGGCGCGTCCTTCGACCTGAAAAAGGCCCTGGGCCGCTGGAAGCCCTCCCTGGCGGCCACCTTCTTCAAGCTGGTGGCCTTCGCGGCCTGCTTCCTCCCCGCCGCCGTGGCCCTGGGCTACCGGTCAGACAAGCTGGTGGCCCTGCTGGCCATGCTGGCCAGCCCCGCCACCGTAAGCGGCTTCGTCATGGCCCGCAGCATGGGGCACGAGGGCAACCTCTCCTCCAGCGTCATCATGCTCACTACCTTTTTAAGCGCGTTCACCCTCACCGCGTGGCTCTACCTGGTCAAGTCGCTGGGGCTCATCTAAAATACGGGCGCAAGGGAATTCCCTTGCGCCCATCGTTTTACGGAAAATCAATCGAAAACGGTCTGCCGATAAAAAATATACCCCCGCCCGGCACAGTATGAAAGCCCCCGCCAGGGAGATACTGTTAACACAGTAAATCTCACAGGGGGTACGTCAATGCAGGGCAAGGTGGAGATCTGCGGGGTAAACACGGCCAAGCTCAAGGTGCTCAAAAACGACGAGACGGTGGCGCTCTTAAAACGCACCAAGCAGGGGGACATGGACGCGCGGGAACAGCTCATCGCGGGCAATCTGCGCCTGGTGCTCTCGGTCATCCAGAAGTTCACGAATCGGGGCGAGAACGTGGACGATCTGTTCCAGGTGGGCTGCATCGGCCTTATCAAGGCCATTGACAATTTCAACCTGGATTTGGACGTGCGCTTCTCCACCTACGGCGTGCCCATGATCATCGGGGAGATCCGCCGCTACCTGCGGGACAACAGCTCCCTGCGGGTCTCCCGCTCCATGCGGGACACGGCCTACAAGGTCCTCCAGGCCAAAGAAAAGTTCATGTCCGAGCACCAGAAGGAGCCCACCATCGAGGAGATCGCCAAAATCCTGGAGATTAAGCGGGAGGACGTGGTCTTTGCCCTGGACGCCATCAGCGACCCGGTGAGCCTCTACGAGCCGGTCTACTCCGACGGCGGCGACACCATCTGCGTCATGGACCAGGTGAAGGACTCCAAGAACACCGACGAGAGCTGGCTGGAGCACATCGCCCTCAAGGAGGCCATCTCCCGCCTGTCCGAGCGGGAGCGGCACATCCTCAACCTGCGCTTCTTCGAGGGGCGCACCCAGATGGAGGTCTCCGCCGAGGTGGGCATCTCCCAGGCCCAGGTCTCCCGGCTGGAGAAAAACGCCATCAGCCAAATCAAAAAGAACCTCTGAAGGGCCGCCGCAAGGCGGCTTTACATATATCCGCGGCCGGTTACGGCCGCTTTTTCAGCTCCTCCGCCAGCCGCAGCCCGGTGGGGGTGGACTCGGCCCCCAGGCGGTTGCATTTGGTGCAGCGGATGTGCTCCCCCACCCGCAGCATGGCGTCCACCATCTCCTCCAGGGGCACCACGTGCTCCAGCCCCACCATGGCCGCGTTGGCGCACACGGCGGCCACGCTCACCCCGGTCATGTTGCGGATGAAGCAGGGCACCTGCACCAGCCCGCCCACCGGGTCGCACACCAGCCCCAGCAGGCTCTGGATGGCCATGGAGGCCGCGGCGCAGCACTGTTCGCCGTCCCCGCCCAGCAGGCTCACCAGCCCCGCCGCCGCCATCCCGGCGGCGCAGCCCACCTCGGCCTGGCAGCCCAGGGCCCCAAAATACTGGGTCTTGGCCATGAACACCCCGGCCAGCCCGGCCACCAGCAGGGCCTTCACCAGCTCCTCCCTGTCCAGGCCCATGGCCCTGCCCGCCCCCAGCAGGGCCCCCGGCACCACGCCGGAGGCGCCCCCCGTGGGGATGCACACGATGGTGCCCGAGGCGTTGGAGTACTCCATCACCGCCAGGGCGGCGGGGGCGCCGAAGTCCGCCACTCCCAGGGGCAGCAGCTTCCCGCCGCCGAAGGCGCCGGTCACCTGCGCGGCCCTGGGGGACACGATCCCCGCCAGATCCAGCCCCGGCTGGAGCCCCGCCGCGGCGGAGCGCTCCACGCAGGAAAACACCCTGTCCGCATAGTCCAGCACCTGTTCCTCCGTCCAGCCGGACAGCGCCCCCTCGTATGCCGCCGCCGCCCGCCAGAGGGGCACGTCCCGCGCCCGCTGCCAGACGATGAACTCCGCCGGGGCGGCAAAGGGGGGCTTGGCTCCCTCCACGAACATCACCGGGCTCTCCGGCGGCAGCACCCGGGCCAGGCAGGGGCCGCACAGCGCCGACAGGCGCTGCGCCGCCTCCTCCGGGATGGGCCGGGCGCTCTGCACGCGCAGCAGAGTGCCACCCTCCCCCGCTGTGCACGTGAACCTGCCCAGCCCCTCCGCCGCCGCGCGCAATTCCCCGCCCGGCGTCACGCCGGGCCCGCAGAGCAGCAGCAGCTCCCAGCAGTCCCCCCGCAGCGAGGTGGGGCAGCCGTTGATCCGCTCGATGCGGAAGGCCCCGCCCCCCTCGGAAACACCTGTAAAGGTCATCTCCCTTTCAGCAGAAGCCAGAGTCAGGACGGCCAGCTCCGGCGGGTCGCCGGGCAGGTCGTCCCGGTAGCGGTATTGAAATGCAATCCCCGCCGCCGCCGCGTCCTCCCTGGCGTTCAGGAACCGGGGATGGGTGGCCGGGCGGTCCAGGACGCCGGTGAGAAAGCCCAGATCGCTGCGCATCCCCAGGAAGGAGCCGGGGTAGCTGCCCTGGCTGGACATCTCCACTGTAAAGGAGTTTGGCTGTTCCCCAAAAATGCGGCGGCACAGCCGCCCGATGCGGATGGGGCCGCAGGTGTTGGAGCTGGAGGGGCCGGGGGTCACCGGCCCCAGCGCGTCGTTAAAGATACTGGCGTAGCGAATTTCCATGAAAAGAGCCCGCTTTCCTCGTAAAATGGATGTCACCATCATACGGGGAAAACGGGCCCTTTGTCAATCACATCAGCCGCAGGATTTCACGCTTGAGCCGGGAGATAATCCGCTTCTCCAGCCGGGAGATATAGGACTGGGAGATGCCCAACTGGTCGGCCACCTCTTTCTGGGTGCGCTCGGGCCTGCCGTCCAGGCCGAAGCGCATGACGATAATCTGCTTCTCCCTCCCGTCCAGCTTCTCCATGGCGTCAAAGAGGAGCTGCCGGTCCACGTCGGCCTCCAGGGGCTTCATCACCAGATCGTTCTCCGTGCCCAGGATGTCGGAGAGCAGCAGCTCGTTGCCGTCCCAGTCGGTATTCAGCGGCTCGTCGAAGGAGATCTCGCTCTTCAGGTTCACCGTTTTGCGCAGGTGCATGAGGATCTCGTTCTCGATGCAGCGGGAGGCGTAGGTGGCCAGCTTGATATTCTTGGCGGGCTTGTAGGTGCTCACCGCCTTGATAAGCCCGATGGTGCCGATGCTGATCAGATCCTCGATGCCCACCCCGGTGTTCTCGAACCGGCGGGCGATGTAGACCACCAGGCGGAGATTGCGCTCGATGAGCTGGGATTTGACGGCCTCGTCCCCCTCGTCCAGGCGGTGGATGAGCTCCGCCTCCTCGTCCCGGGACAGGGGGGGCGGCAGGGTGTCGCTCCCCCCGATATACATGATCTTCCCCGGCAGCTTGAGCCCCAGCCGGGCCAAAAGGCGCTGGAGGGCCACGTACCAGCGCAGACGCAGACTTTTCATACCCATCCTCCTCTTTTTATGCGCCGATCAGGGCGTTGTACCCGCCGCCGTCGGTGAGCCGCGTGGGCGAAAACGCCACCAGGATGCCCCCGTAGTCCTCCGCCCCCACCGTCACCCGGTCGCACCGCAGGCACAGCAGCATACCGCAGTCCACCCCCACCGCCTGGTAGGGCAGCAGCCGCCAGCGGCCCCGCTCCCCCGCCCCGGCCAGCCGCTCCAGGGTGCCCACCGGGTCCCGCAGAGCCGCGGCGTCCGGGGCCCCGCCCTCGGGGAAGAGCCCGGTGAGCTTCTCCCCCTCCGCCACCATGACGGGGCGGTTGCTGGCCGGGTCGGTGAGGGTGTTGCCCGTGTCCACCAGGGCCCGCAGGGCCACCCGCCGCTCCCCCAGGCTCACCACCGCGGGCAGCACCTCCCGCGCGGGCCCGGCATGCCTGGCGGCGCGCCGGAACACCAGGGAGAGCACCACGTAGCACCCGGCGGCCGAGAGCAGGATCAGGCGCAGATCCATGGCCGAGTAAAAAATTCCGTTTTTCAGGGTCAGCCCCCGCCCGCCCAGCAGCTCGATGGCGAAGATGCCGCCTCCGAAGGCGGCGGACACCCCGAAGAACACCAGCGCCACCCGCAGCAGATGGCGGCTGGAGCCGAAGCCCACCAGCAGCATCAGCACCGCCGCCCCCAGCTTGCACAGCGGGTGGAGCAGAAAGCCCATTCCGGGAAAAAAGATTGCCGCCGCGTACAGCGCCCCCAGCGCCGCCCCGGCGCAGAGCCGCAGGCGGCGGATCACCTCGCCGGACAGGCGGGCGGCGGCGAGCAGCAGCAGATAGTTCACCACAAAATTGAGCAGGAAAAGCGAATCTATGTACACCACGGTCACAGCGCTTCCACCTCCCCGGCTCGCGGCACATTTGATTATACTTGGTCGTCCATACAAAAAAAGTCAAATCCGGGCTTGGGCAAAAAAGAAGCTGACAAGCTAAACAGCTTGTCAGCTTCCCAATATGCTTCCGTTACCCCTGCCGCAGGGCAGGGTCGGCCATGCGGGAGATGAAGGCGGCCGCCTCCGCCCGGCTCACCGGGGATCTGGGGTTGAAGCGCACCGCCCCGTCCGGGCCGGGCACCCCGTTCACCACCCCGGCGGCGTAGAGCAGCCCCGCGGCGCTGCGGTAGCGGTCGTTGGCAAAGTCCCCGCCGTCCTGGAAATCCGCGGACTGCCGCAGCCCGGGCAGCTCCTGGGCGGGCAGGGCTGCGGCCAGGATGGAGGCGAAGATCTGCCGGCTGCACTGGGCGGTGTACTGCCAGTCGTCCCCCTTTAAAATCCCCTCCGCCTTGGCGTAGTCCACGTAGGGCTCGTACCAGGGGCCGCCGGTCTGGGCGAAGCGGGCCCCGTCGTCCAGGTAGATGCTGTGCAGGCGGTCGGCCAGGGCCACCGCCTCCCCGACGGTCAGCCTGTCGTCCGGGCTGAACCTGCCGCCGGAGCCCTGCATCAGCCCCAGCTCGTAGGCGGCCTGGACGGAGCCCTCGTACCACGCGCCCGCGGCCACGTCGGAGAACAGGCCGCTGCGGTAGCTCCCGGTGCGGGTGAAATTCTCCATCTCCCCCCGGACGGAGGAGCGGTTCTCCAGGGTCATGGTCTCCGGGTCCAGGAGGTAGAAGCGGGGCACGCCGCGCTCAGTCGTGTACCAGACCGCCCTGCCGTCCACCACGAGGGGGGCGCAGTCGGAGAGCACGCCCTCCAGCTCGGCAGTCTCGCCCAGGGTGCGGCCCCTGGCGTCCAGGTGCACCGCCTCCAGCACGGGGCCGGGGGCGTAGGAGGAGCCGCCCGCGTTCAGCTCCAGCCGCTGCCAGAGCATCAGGTAGGTGCCGTCGCCCAGCGCCGTCAGGTGGGGGGTGGAGGCGCTGTAGGCACTCCCCTCCACATAGTTGGTCAGCCAGTCGGTGCGCACCGTGGAGCCGGAGTCCACCCGGCCCGCCGGGGTCACCCGGCAAACGAAGGCGTTGCGGGTGGCGCGCTGGGCGTAGTCGCCGTCCAGCTGCACGGCGCTGCCCGCCACCAGGTAGGCGCTCTCGTTGGCGGCGAAGCCGCCCACGGTGGCCCCGGTGGTGTTATCGCCCACAGGCCCCGGAAAGGCCATCAGATCCACGCTGCCGCAGCCGCTGCCGGAAAACTTGTCCCCGCCCGCCGGGGCGGCGTAGGTGATGAGGGTGAGCGCCCTGGGATGGGCGTCCCCGTGGTCCACGGCGGCGAGCACCCCGCCGGACACGGTGATAAACTGGTTGAAGGAGTGGCTGACGTAGCCGTAATCAATGTTCATTACCTTGGAGAACTGGTCGGTGATCTCCATGGTGCTCTCCCGCAGGGCGAAGGTCAGGTTGGCCTGGTGGTTCACCCCGTCGATGGCGTACATCTCGTGGCAGGTGCGCACATAGAGCATCCCGCCGAACTCCGCCATGCGCAGGCTGCCCGCGTCAAAGGGCACGGTGGTGTTGCAGTCCGACAGGCTGGCCGCGCCCTGGCGCAGCCAGTCCATGCCGTACTTCACCACCCGGATGACCTCCTTGGCGTCGTCCTCCTCCCGGTTGGTCTGGCCGAACACAAAGTAGTAGCCCTCCTCCCCGGCGAAGAAGCCGCCGAAGAGGGGCAGCTCCATGGGCAGGGTGCGGCTGTCTGTCAAGTTAAATTCCTTGTCATAGTTCTCCACGACAACAGACTCAGCCAGGGCCTCCACCCGGATTACGCCGCCGTCCTCCGCGGGCGCCAGATAGGAGCGCACCGGTGAGGCCCACCGGCCGTAGTTCTGGTCCCCCGCGTTATCGCTCCGGGCGGGCCAAAAATCGGCGGCCAGGGCGGGGACAGCCAGTCCGCACAGCAGAGCCAGACAGAGTCCCAGGACGAGCACACGCTTTTTCATAGGTCATTTCTCCCTTTTTCTCTATAATCCGCGTCCGTAGCCGCTCAAAAGCTCCCGCTCCCCGGCCAGGGCCCCGTCCACCAGGGCCAGCAGCCTGTCCCGATCCCCGGGCAGGCCCCCCTTCAGGGGCAGGTAGTTGGACGCGTGGTCGCTTGTAAAGTGCAAAGGGTTCACAGTTAGATGCTCCAGCAGCAGCCGCGTCTCCAGCAGAGCCTCCTCTGGGGTCAGGAGCGTAAACTCCCCCCGCTCCACCCGATCCCCCAGGACGGTGCCCGCCTCCGGCAGGTAGGTCAGGGCGGAGAGGTGGCGGGGCGCCATGGCGTTGATCAGCGCCGCCGTATCCAGGGCGTGGGCGCGGGAGGCCTCCCCCGGCCCGGCCAGGCCCACGATCACCATGGTCCACAGATCCAGCCCGGACTGCGCCAGCCGCCGGCCCGCCTCCAGCATGCCGGCGGCGTCCACGCCCTTGCAAACCGCGGCCAGCACCGCGTCACTCCCCGACTCCACCCCCAGGTAGACCCGGTAGAGCCCGGCCTTCCGCAGCAGGCGCAGCTCCTCCGGGGTTTTTGCCAGGGTGCTGTGGGGCCCGGCGTAGGCGCTCACCCGCTCCAGGCCGGGAAACGTCCCGTGGAGCCTGTGCAGCACGGCCAGCAGCTGCGCCGTGTCCATGGCTACCGCGTCCCCGTCGCAGAGAAAGACCCGCCGTACCTCCCCGAGTTTGGCCTTCGCCAGGGCGATGTCCTCAAAGATCTCCTCCAGGGGCCGCACCCGGTAGCGCTTCTTCTTGTACATGCCGCAGAAGGTGCAGCCGTTGTAGGAGCAGCCGACGGTGGTCTGGAGCAAATAGCTCCTCCACTCCCCCGGCGGGCGATAAATCGTCCCCTCGTAGCGCATCTAGCCCCCCGCGGTCAGCACAGACAGCGCCTCGCACAGGGCCTCCATCTCGGCGTCGGTGCCCACGGTGATGCGCAGGTAGTTCCTGATCCGGGGCTTGTCCCACCAGCGCACCAGGATCCCCCTCGCCCGCAGGCCGTCCAGCAGGGTCTTGGCGTCCACCCTTTCGTGGGAGGCAAAGAGGAAGTTGGCCGCGGAGGGGCATACCCGGAAGCCCAGCTCTGTCAGCCGCTGCGCCGTCCAGGCCCGCGTGCGCACCACCTTTTCCAGCGTGGCGCGGAAGTAGCCGGCGTCCCGCACCGAGGCCTCCGCCCCCGCCAGGGCCAGCCGGTCCAGCGTGTAGGAGTTGAAGGAGTCCTTCACGCAGTTCAGGGCGGCGATGAGGTTTTCGCTCCCCAGCGCATACCCCACCCGCAGCCCGGCCAGGGAGCGGGACTTGGACATGGTGCGCACCACCACCAGATTGGGGCAGCCGCCGATGAGCTCCACGGCGGACGCGCCGCCGAAGTCCACGTAGGCCTCGTCCACCAGAACCACCACGTGCGGGTTGCCCTCCAGCAGCCTGACGATGTCCGCCAGGGGTAGGGCCCGGCCGGTGGGGGCGTTGGGATTGGCCACCACCACTCCGCCATTATTTCCCAGGTAATCGGCCACATCGACGCCGAACTCCCCGTCCAGCGGGATCTCCCGGTATGGGATGTGGAAGAGGTCCGCGTACACGGGATAAAAGCTGTAGGACACGTCGGGGAACACCAGATCCCGGTCGAAGAAGGCCATGAAGCACATGGCCAGCACCTCGTCCGAGCCGTTACCCACAAAGATCTGCTCCGGGCGCAGGCCGTGGAGCTCCGCTAAAGCCTGCCGCAGGGCGGCCCCCTCCGGGTCTGGGTAGAGCCGCAGCCCCTCCCCCGCCGCCGCGCGGATGGCCTCCAGCGCCCGGGGCGAGGGCGGGTAGGGGTTCTCGTTGGTGTTGAGCTTGATGAACTGCCGATCCTTGGGCTGCTCGCCGGGGGTGTAGGGGGTCAACCCCCGGATGCGCCCGCTCCAGAATTCCTTCATGCCTCGTTCTCCTCGCGGATGATTTTTTTGATGGATTTTTCCGCCTTGCTGCGGGGCACCATCAGCTCGTGCCCGCAGCCCTGGCAGCGCAGGCGGAAGTCCATGCCCACCCGCAGCACCTGCCAGCGGCGGCTGCCGCAGGGGTGCTCCTTCTTCAACTCCAAAATATCGCCGACGCGGACGTCCATGCCGCCGCCTCCCTCTCCAATTTGCTTGCTCTCCATTATAAAAGCATCGGGCCGCTCTGTCAATTCAAGACCGCCCCGCGCATATAGTGGCTTATCAGGCATCAGGACCGTTCAGATTGAAAGGATTGATGAAATTGGTAAGCGCATACCTGCCCGAGGGCCGCCTGCTGGACACGGCGGACAACCGCGCCGCCTGCGCCTCCCCCGCCGCCCTCCGCCGCGCCATGGAGGAGGGTACGATTCTGGAGGCCCCCGCCCTGCTGTGCGACCCGGATCACAACCTCCACGTGGACTTGGGCTTCTGCACCGGGATCATCCCCCGCGCCGAGGCGGCGCTGGGCATCGCCGATGGCAGCACCCGGGAGATCGCCATCCTCTCCAGGGTGGGCAAGCCGGTCTGCTTTATAGTGGACGCCCTGGAGGAGGCGGGCGGCGCGCTCGCCCCCGTGCTCTCCCGCCGCAGGGCCCAGCAGCGGGCCCTGGACGATATGCTGGACCAGCTGAAGCCGGGGGACGTGGTGGAGGCGGTGGTCTCCCACCTGGAGCCCTTCGGGGCCTTTGTGGACATCGGCTGCGGAGTGTCGTCCATGATCGGCATTGAAAATATTTCGGTCTCCCGCATCCCCCACCCCTCGGCCCGCTTCACGGTGGGGCAGGCCATCCGCGCCGCGGTGCTGGATCTGGACCCGACGCAAAAGCGCATCTACCTGACCCACAAGGAGCTGCTGGGCACCTGGGCGGAGAACGCCGCCGCCTTTCAGCCCGGCATGACGGTGCCCGGCATCGTCCGGGGCGTCAAGGACTACGGCGCCTTTGTGGAGCTCTCCCCCAACCTGTCCGGCCTGGCCGAGCTGCGGGGGGACCTGCAGGAGGGGGAGCGGATCTCGGTGTACATCAAGGCCGTGGTGCCGGAGCGCATGAAGATCAAGCTCCTGGCCATCGACCGCCTGCCGCCCCAGGCCGCCCCCGCCCCCCTGCGCTACTTCGTCACCCAGGGACCCATCGGCAAGTGGCGCTACGCGCCCGAGGGCTGCGTCAAGGTGGGCTCGGAGACCGTGTTCGCCGGATAAGCCGCAAAGGGAGCCGGGCAAGTTCACTTGCCCGGCTCCCTTTTATCCCCTTCGCGCCTTTAAGCCAGGCAGAGCACCTCAAATTCCTCGCAGACCACCGGCATGTCGTCCGACAGCTCCTGGCTTATTTCGGCCAGCTCCTGCGAAAAAGCCTTTCTGTGCGCCTCGCGCCAGTAGCGCAGGCTCCGGTCGCCCTCACCCTCCTTGTAGGCCTGCTCCTCGCCCACCTCCAGGAAGGGCACCACCGTGACCTTGGTGGTCCGAATCACGCAGACGGCCTCCCCGTTGGTCTTGCAGATAAGGCCCAGATCCCCGGGCTTGGGCAGATCGCACTGCTCATACTCGTAGAACGGGTAGGCGGAGGCGGTGGCGGTTTTCGTCCCGGCCGCCGTCAGCTCGGCCAGCAGATCCGGCGTGTCGCTGCCGTAGCACCACGCCTCGTAGGGCGCATCCTGAAAGGCGGGGTTCGCCTGGGTAAATTTAGTCCATAATTCCTGTTCCGTCATGATATTCCCTCATTTTTTCCCTGTTTCAATTCATAGGACGGGTGGTACAACCCTGTAGGCCCGTAGAGGTTCCGCCCGATGTACGTGGCCGTAGCGGATGACGGCCCGCGCCCCCTCCGTGGCGTAGCCCAGGCCCTAACTCTCTCCGCCCTTGATCTCGTCCCAGTAGCGCTTGGCGGCCTGTTCATTTTTATTTTCGCCGTACTCGTAGTAGCGCGCATCCTTGATGGGGTCGGGCAGGTACTGCTGCGCCACGTAGTGGTGGGGGAAGCTGTGGGGGTACTGGTAGCCCTGCTCCCGCTCCTGCCCCGCCGAGTCGGCGTGGACGTTCTGCAGGTGCCGGGGGATGTCCCCGGTCTTCCCCTTCTTCACGTCGGCCATGGCGCGCTCAATGCCCACGTTGGCGGAGTTGGACTTAGGGGCGGTGGCCATCAGGACCACCGCCTGTGCCAGGGGGATCTGTGCCTCCGGCAGGCCCAGCATGTTGGCCGCGTCGATGCAGCTCTTGACGATGGTTACCGCCTGGGGGTAGGCCAGCCCCACGTCCTCCGAGGCCATGACCATCAGCCGCCGGCAGGCGGAGAGCATATCCCCCGCCTCCAGCAGGCGGGCCAGGTAGTGCAGCCCCGCGTCCGGGTCGGAGCCCCGGATGGATTTCTGGAGGGCGGAGAGGATGTCGTAGTGGTCGTCCCCCTCCCTGTCGTACCGCATGGCGGAGCGCTGGGCGGCCATGCCCGCGTCCTCCAGGGTGACAAGGCGTTTACCTTGCTCCACCTTGGCGGAGTTGAGCAGCAGCTCGATGGCGTTCATAGCCTTGCGCACGTCTCCGCCGCAGGCGGAGGCGATGTGCTCCATGACCCCCGCCTCGCACACGGCCTCCTCCCCCATGCGCGCCTCCATCAGGCGCACCCCCCGCTCCACGGCGGGCAGCACGTCCTCGGCGGTGAGGGGCTTGAACTCGAACACGCTGGCCCGGGAGAGCACGGCGTTGTACACGTAGAAATAGGGGTTCTCCGTGGTGGAGGCGATCAGGGTGATCTTCCCGTTCTCCATGAATTCCAGCAGGGACTGCTGCTGCTTTTTGTTAAAATACTGGATCTCGTCCAGATACAGCAGCACCCCGTCGGGGGCCAGCATGGTGCCGATGTCCCCGATGATGCTCTTGATGTCTGAGATGGAGGCCGTGGTGGCGTTGAGCCGGTGCAGGGGCCGGTTGGTGCGCTTTGCGATGATGTTGGCCACCGTGGTTTTCCCCGTGCCGGAGGGTCCGTAAAAAATGAGGTTGGGGATGCTCCCCCCCTCGATAATCCGGCGCAACAGGCCGTTTTTTCCTAAAATGTGGGACTGGCCCACCACCTCGTCCAGGCTTTCGGGCCGCACTTCATCCGCCAAAGGCCGGTATGCCATGGCCTTGGCCCCCTTTCTTCCTACGTTTGCCGCTCAAACCCCTGGTAGCGGGTGCCCTGGAAGGTCAGCCTTCCCCGGTCCCCCTCCACCAGCATTCCGTACTCCCTGTCGGGCACGTGCAGCTCTATGCGGTCCCCGCTCTCCACCTGGAAGGTGGCGTAGTAGGTGGTACTGGTGCTGTAGTGATCCATGCCGTTGGCGTCGTGGTGGCTGTCATGGCTGACGTCGGCCCGCTTGGCCACCACCTCGGCCTCCACCGTGAGCACCGGGGACTCGTTGTTGCTGTGCCACTGGGACAGACCGCGCACCACAGTGATCAAAATCATGACCACAATGACGCCGAAAATAAGGAAAAACATTATGGGGAACACGGTTTCCATCATTCCAAAGCCCATACTTCACGCCCTCCAGTCTGTATGCAGTATTATTGTAACAGATGTTCGAATATTCGTAAAGCCCCTCCTTAATAAGCAAACGTTTTAACGGGGCGTTTCGTGACAGGAGAAGTCAAAGATGTGGAACTAATGCAGGGCTTTGGCGGATCAGGCGGGAGATGGGGGACGGGCGATTCGTGAATCGCCCCTACGGGCTTGGAGCAGCGGGCCGATGTGGGCATCGGCCCCTACGCTACGGGGATGGGACGGATTGCCACAGGCCTGCGGCCCTCGCAATGACGTAGGGCGGGGGCTTGCCCCCGCCGCCACTTGTTCGCCTTATCCGCCTGAGCTGCGCCTTAATTAACAACAGCTTTTCGATAAGTTAAGAGGGCGGCGCGGGTGCGCCGCCCTCTTCTATCAGGCTTGTTAATCGTAGAGGGGGTATTTTGCGGTCAGCTCCGCCACGTCCGCGCGGATCTCGTCGGCCCGGCCCTCGAACTCGGTGGCGGTCTTCCAGATAAGCCTGCCGATGACCTCCATGTCCTCCTCCCGGAAGCCCCGGGTGGTGGCGGCGGGGGTGCCCACCCGGATGCCGCTGGTGACGAAGGGCTTCTCTGGGTCGTTGGGGATGGCGTTCTTGTTGACCGTGATGTGCACCTCGTCCAGGCGGTGCTCCAGCTCCTTGCCGGTCACCCCCGCCTTACGCAGATCCACCAGCATCAGGTGGTTGTCGGTGCCGCCGGAAACCAGATCGAAGCCGCAGCGCGTGAGGGAGTGGGCCAGGGCGGAGGCGTTTTTCAGAATCTGCTCCTGGTAGGCCTTGAACTCGGGCTTGAGGGCCTCGCCCAGGGCCACCGCCTTGGCGGCGATGATGTGCTCCAGGGGGCCGCCCTGGCTGCCGGGGAAGATGGCCGAGTCGATCTTCTTGGCCAGCTCCGCCTTGCAGAGGATCATGCCGCCCCGGGGGCCGCGCAGGGTCTTGTGGGTGGTGGTGGTGACCACGTCGGCGTAGGGCACCGGGCTGGGATGCAGCCCCACCGCCACCAGGCCTGCGATATGGGCCATATCCACGAAGAGATAGGCCCCCACCTCTTTGGCGATGTCGCCAAAAACCTTGAAGTCGATGATCCGGGGGTAGGCGGAGGCGCCCGCGATAATCATTTTGGGCTTATGCCTGCGCGCCAGGTCCCGCACCTGGTCGTAGTCGATATATCCCTCGCCGTTGAGGCCGTAGGCCACCATATTGTAGTTTTTGCCGGAGAAGTTCACGGGGCTGCCGTGGGTCAGGTGGCCGCCGTTGGCCAGATCCATGCCCAGCACGGTGTCCCCGTGCTCGCACAGGGCCTGGTAGACGGCAAAGTTGGCGGAGGCGCCGCTGTGGGGCTGGACGTTGGCGTGGTCGGCTCCGAAGAGCGCGCAGGCTCGGTCGCGTGCAATATTCTCCACCACGTCCACGCATTGGCAGCCGCCGTAGTAGCGTTTTCCGGGATAGCCCTCGGCGTACTTGTTGGTGAGCACCGACCCCGCCGCGGCCAGTACCGCCTCGCTTACGAAGTTTTCAGACGCGATAAGCTCGATATTGCGCCGCTGGCGGTCGTATTCCGCCCGGATCGCCTGGCCCACGTCGGGGTCGTGCGCGGCAATGTAGTCCATAATTTCGTTGACCATTTTGTCGTCCCTCCGCCTTTTTGGTATTTGAAGTGTGGCCTCTGAACTGATTATACCGAATTGCGGGCGGGAATACAACCGGGGCAGGCGGAAAAAACCAGGTCGTTTTTTCCCGCGGTTTGTGGTACAATGGCGAAAACAAGGTTCAGAGGTGACTATTATGAAGAAAAAAGCCGACGTATCGGCCATCGTGGCGGAATTGAAAAGGCTCTATCCCGACGCGGTCTGCTCGCTGGAGTACGAGAAGGACTATGAGCTGCTCTTCTCCACCCGCCTGGCCGCCCAGTGTACCGACGAGCGGGTGAACAAGGTGACGCCCGCCCTCTTTGCCCGCTTCCCCACCCTGGAGGCGCTGGCCGCGGCCGACGTGAGCGAGGTGGAGGAGTTCATCCACTCCACCGGCTTTTTCCGGGCCAAGGCCCGTGACATCGTGGCCGCCTCCAAGATGCTGGTGGAGGAGTACGGCGGCAGGGTGCCCGACAATATGGAGGATCTGCTGAAGCTGCCCGGCGTGGGCCGCAAGACCGCCAACCTGGTGCTGGGCGACATCTACAACACCCCCGGCGTGGTGGTGGCGGACACCCACTGCATCCGGCTGTCCGGCCGCCTGGGGCTCACGGACGGCTCCAAGGACCCGGCCAAGGTGGAGGCCCAGCTGCGCAAGATCCTGCCCGCCGAGGAGTCCAATAACTTCTGCCACCGGCTGGTGCTCCACGGCCGGGCGGTGTGCATGGCCCGTGGGCCTGAGTGCGAAGGCTGCACCCTGCGCCCCTGGTGCGACTTCTACAACAAGGGGTAGCCGCCGTGAAGCTGGGTATGCCCACCCTGCTGGAGCAGGCGGGGCCGGAGGAGGCCGCCGCCCTGTGCGCGGAGCTGGGCCTGGATTTTGTAGAGCTGAATATGAACCTGCCCCAGTACCAGCTCCCCGCCCTGGCGCGGACGGAGGCGCTGACGCGGCTGGCGGAGCGCTTCGGCATCTTTTACACCATCCACCTGGACGAGAATCTGAACGTGTGCGATTTTAACCCCGCCGTGGCGGACGCCTGGCTGGAGACGGCGCGGGGCGCCCTCCGCTGCGCCGCCGCCCTGGGCGCGCCCCTGGTCAACCTGCATATGAATCCCGGCGTGCACTTCACCCTGCCCGATGGCAAGGTGTGGCTCTTTGACCGCTGCCGGGATCACTACCTGGGCCGCCTGGAGCGGTTCCGGGCGCTGTGCCGGGCGGAGATCGGGGGCAGCGGCGTGCGGGTGTGCGTGGAGAACACGGACGGCTGGATGCCCTTTGAGCGCCGGGGCGTGGAGCTGCTGCTGGACAGCCCCGACTTTGCCCTCACCTGGGACGTGGGCCACTCCTGGTCCGCCGGGAGCGGGGACGAGGCCTTCCTCCTCTCCCACCGGGACCGGCTGGCCCACTTCCACCTCCACGACGCGTCGGGGGCTAAAAACCACCTGGCTCTGGGGGACGGAGAGATGGGCCCCGCCCTGGGCGAAAAAATCGCCCTGGCCGGGGCGCTGGGCTGTACCTGCGTGCTGGAGGCCAAAACGGCGGACGCGCTGCGCCGCAGCGCGGACTGGTTGAGAAATGGGGTAGGCGTATGTTAAAGGGCTTCCTGCAGTTTGTTGAGATCCGCACCAAAATCACCAGCCTTTTTACCTTCCTGCTGGGGCTGGCGTGGATGTTCTCCCGCGGCCAGCCCATCCGCTGGGACAGGACGGCCGTATTCTTCGCCTCCATGTTCCTGTTCGACCTGACCACCACCGCCATCAATAACTATATCGACACCCGCACCAACGGCCAGGCGCTCCCCTTTCGGCGGGGCGCGGCCCTGGCCGTCCTCCTGGTCCTGTTTGCCGTCAGCGCCGCGCTGGGGGTCGCGCTGGCTCTGATGACCGACGTGGTGGTCTTCCTCGTGGGGGGCGTGTGCTTCCTGTGCGGGGTGTTCTATACCTGGGGGCCTCTCCCCATCTCCCGGATGCCCCTGGGCGAGATCTTTTCCGGCCTCTTCTACGGTCTGCTGATCCCCTTCCTGCTGCTCTATATCAACCTGCCGGAGGGCACCTACCTGGCCCTGGGGCTGTCCGGCTCCACCCTCACGCTCTCCCTGCAGCTGTGGCCGCTGCTCCAGCTCCTGCTGCTCTCCGCCGCCCCGGCCTGCGCCACCGCCAATATCATGCTGGCCAACAACATCTGCGACCTGGAGCGGGACGTTGCCGTTAAACGCTACACCCTGCCCTACTATCTGGGCCGTAAGGGCGGCCTGCGCCTGTTCGCCCTGCTCTACTACGCCGTCTATGCGGCGGGGGCCGCCATGCTGCTGCTGCGCATGGTCTCCCCGCTCTACCTGCTCTTTTTCCTGACCCTGATCCCCGTACAGCGGAACATCGGCCGCTTTTTCAGCGTCCAGGACAAGGGGAGCACCTTCGGCTGCTCCATCCAGAATTTCCTGATCGTCATGGCCGCCGACGTGCTGCTGGTACTGCTCTCCAGATAAAATTGAAGCAAACAAACGTGGGAAAGCATATCTGTGCTTTCCCACGTTTGTTTGCTTTTCACATCTTTTTCAAGTAAAGCTCATGCCGGCATCCCCGGGCGAGGAAGCCTGATGTTCTACCTGGGCTTATTCCGGCAGAGCCTCGCCTGTCTGCTGCGCCGTGACCACGCACTTGTCCTTCCAGCGGCCGCGGACGTAGACCACCAGGGTAATCGCAAGGCCGATCAGCCAGCCGATCAGGTAGGACCAGTAGATATTGTCCGGCCCGAAGGCGGCGCACAGCAGGTAGGCCGCGGGCACACGGGCCGCCCACAGGGAGATGATGGAGGAGATCATGGGCACCATGGTGGCCCCCGCGCCCCGCAGCACGCCGTTGAGCACGAAGTGGACGGCCAGCACGAACATGGGACCCAGCACCCGCAGCAGATAGGCCTCCCCCGCCCGGATGACCTCCGGCTCCTGGTTGAACAGGGAGAGCAGCGGCACCCGCAGCGGGAGTACGATGGCGGTGATGACGATACAGGTGGCGGTGCCCACCAGCAGGCAGCTGCGCACCCCCTTCTGCACCCGGTCCATCCGCCCCGCGCCCAGGTTCTGGCCCACGTAGGTGGTGATGGCGGCGGCGAAGGACTGGATGGGCATAAAGGCGAAGGAGTCGATCTTGTTGGCAGCGGCAAATCCCGCGATAAAGGCGGTGCCCTGGACGTTAATCAGGGCCTGCATAAACAGGATGGCCACCGAGAACTGGCACTGCTGGATGCCGGAGGGCACGCCCAGCCGGACCACCTGCCTGAGCAGGTATTTATCGATTTTAATTTGGAAAAAGCGGATATGGATAAAGTCGTACTTCTTGTTGATGTAAAAGATGCCGAAAATCCAGGAGCAGAACTGGGCCAGGATGGTGGCCAGGGCCACGCCGAACACCCCCAGCTGAAAGACGAGGACAAAGACCAGGTCCAGGATGATGTTCATCACCGAGGCGATGGCCAGGAAGATAAGGGGGGTCTTGCTGTCCCCCAGGCCCTGCATAATGCCCGCGTTCACGTTGTAGCCCAGCCCGCCGATGATGCCCGCGAAGACGGTGAGGCAATAAATTCGGGCCTCCGGGTACACATCGGCGTTGACCTTTGTAATATGGAGCAGGGGCGTTGTGATCAGCAGCCCCAGCAGGGTCAGGGGGATGAAGATAATCAGCAGCGCCGAGTAGATGGTGTTCACCGTGCGCTTCACCGCGTCCCGGTCCCCCGCCCCGATATACTGGGCGATGATGACGGTGGCGCCCATGCCCAGGCCGATGAACAGGGACGAGAGCATGAAAATCAGCGGGAAGCCCGTGCTGACGGCGGCCAGGGCGGTGGAGCCCACGAAATTGCCCACCACGATGCTGTCCACCATGTTGTAGAGCTGCTGGAGCACGTTGCCCAGCAGCAGCGGCAGGGAAAACGCCACAATCAGCCGCGTGGGGCTGCCCTGGGTCATGTCGATGGCCCCGTGTGACTGCCTCTTGATCTCACTCATACCTTACCACTTCTCTTCCTCTTGCGTCTAAATCCCCCGGTGCCGGTTGTAAATGATCCGCAGGCCGTCCAGAATAAGCTGGCCGTCCACGGTGTCGATCAGCTGCGTGTGCTCGGCCACCATGCGCGCCAGTCCGCCGGTGGCCACCACCCGGATGTCCGGGTAGCCCATCTCCCGCTTGGTGCGGGCGATCAGGTACTCGATGGAGCCGATGTAGCCCATCACCGCCCCCGCCTGGATCTGGCCCACGGCGGTGCAGCCCAGCACCGTGTCGGGCACGGTGAGCTCCACCCGGGGCAGCATGGCCGCCTTCTGGAACAGCGCGTCCACCGAGATGCGCACCCCGGCGGTGATGCAGCCGCCCAGGTAGGCCCCCTCCCGGCTCACCGCGTCCACGGTGGTGGCGGTGCCGAAGTCCAGCACCACCAGGGGGGCGCCGTACTTGTGGATGGCGCCCATGCAGGCCACCGAGCGGTCGGGGCCCAGCCGCTCGTCCCCGCTGACGGCGTAGGGGAAGCCGGGGTCCACGCCGTCATCCACTATCAGCGGGGTCTTTCCCAGGTACTTGATCATGGCGCTGGAGAGGGTGTACATCACCTGGGGCACAACCGAGGCGATGATCACGTCCTCCACCCCCGCCGTGTCCAGCCCGAAGCGGCGGAAGTACTCGCACACAAAAAGGCCGATCTCGTCCGAGGTGCGGTTGGCGTCCGTTTTCAGGCGGAAGCTGCCCGCCAGCGCCCCGCCCTCAAAGATCCCGAACACCATATTGGTGTTGCCCACGTCAATTGCTACCAGCATGGAATATCCTCCCTTCAATCAGGAAACTGCCACAGTATAACACGTTACGACCCCGTTTTCCAGCGTGATTACCCCGTAGGTGGGGTGGAAATTGCCCCGGATGCTGCCGGGGTTGAGGATCCACAGGGGGCCCTGCCGGTCGCAGAGGACCTGGTGGGTATGGCCGAAGAGCAGCACGTCCGCCTGGGCCTCCTGGGCGGCGTACACCGCTGTGCCGATGTCCGACTTCACGTGGTAGATGTGCCCGTGGGTCATGAGCAGCTTCTTCCCCTCCACCTCCAGCAGCCTTTTTTCGGGCAGATCCGGGGCGTAAGCGTCGCAGTTTCCGGGCACGCACGCCATGGGCACGTCCGGGAAGCGCCGGGCGAGGGCGCGGGCGTCCCGCACCACGTCCCCCAGGTGGAGCACCATGTCCGGGCGCTGGAGGGCGGTTTCCCGCTCCATCAGGGCCGTATTTCCGTGGGAATCCGAAAAAACAAGGAGTTTCATTTCACGCACCTTCTCCGCGGGCGCACATATAATAGATTGAACGCCATTATATATGTTAGATGAATGATGGAGGGAACCGCGATGGCAAAACCGCAGTCCAATCTGGACGAACTGATGAAGACCAATCCCCAGGCCGCCGGCCTGCTGAAAAACAAGGCCCTGCTGTCCCAGATCCTCAGCTCCCCCGACACCAAGAAGCTGATGGAGATGCTCAGCCAGAAGGCCGGGGACGGCCTGCAGGGCGCGGCCCAGGCCGCCGCCAAGGGTGACGCCAGCCAGCTTATGGGCATCATGGACGGCCTGATGAAGAGCAAGGAGGGGGCCGAGGTGGTGGGCCGCCTCAACAAGAACCTGCCGCCGCAGAAATAAGGGCCCTGAGCGGGGCCGGGGAGGAGGCTTGGCATGGCCGAGTTCGATGAAAAACTGAGCGCGATCCTCGGCGACCCCGAGGCTATGGGCCAGATTGTGTCCATCGCCAAGGCCCTCACCGACGGCATGGGCGGCGGGGACGCCCCCGCCGGGGAAGCCCCGGCCCCCCAGCCGGTCCCGGAGCCCCAGGCCGGGGCGGCGGCCCCCGCCCCGGCCCAAGAGGCGCAGGCCCCCGCTCCCCCGCCCGCCCAGGGGTCCTCCGGCGGGCCGGACTGGTCGGCGGTGATGGGGCTGCTGGGCAGCCTCTCGGGCGGGGGCGGCACAGCCGCCGCCAACCCCCTGGGCGCGCTGGGGGATCTGGACCCCAGGCTTATCCAGACCGCCATACGCCTGTTCTCCGAGTACAGCGCCACCGACGACCGGAAAATCGCCCTGCTGACGGCGATCAAGCCCTTCGTGAAGGAGGAGCGGTACGCCAAGGTGGATAAAGCCGTGCAGATTGCCAAGCTCTCCCGGGTGATCCGGGTGGCCTTCCAGCTCTTTAAGGATAACGGCGAAGGGGGCGAGTCTTAAGCCATGTATAACCGTTACATACCCAACGGCTCCTCCTACGCGCGGGTCGTGGAGGAGGACGCGCCCCCCTTCCGTCCCCCGGAGGAGCGCCCGGCGGCCCCGCCCGCGGGCTTCGTCCCGGTGGCGGAGGAGGCTGTCCCCCGCGGCGAGGCCGCGCCCGAGCCCGCCCCGGCGGCGGAGGAGAAAAAGAAGGCCGGCCTGGCCGGCCTTCTCAAGGGGCTCAAGCTGGACAGCTTGGACACCGGGGACATCCTGCTCCTGCTGATCCTGCTCTTCCTCTTCCTGGAGGGGGACGACATGGAGCTTATCATCACGCTGGGCCTGCTGCTCCTGCTGGGGCTGGACTGATCAGGAGGTATGCAGCACCGTGCCGTCCGGGAGGGAAAACTGCGTCCCGGAGGCCACGGGCTGCTCCAGCGAATAGCCGGACATGCTCATGACCGCCTGCCCGTCCTTCACGGTCTCGGCGGCCACCAGGAGCCTGCTGTCCACCGAGATCCAGTACCGGGTCTGGTAGCCCAGCTCCGCGTCCTCCACCTGGACGTACACGCAGTCCAGGCCGCCCTTCTCCTCGTACCCCGTGTCCGTGATGCTGGCCGTGTCCACGGCCAGCACATCCTCGTAGGTGGGGATGTGGGGGCCGTCCAAATCCGGGGACTTCTCGTCCGCCGGGGCCTGCCGGGCCTCAACGTCCCCGCCGTACCAGTAGTAAACCGTGCCCTCCCCCACCAGGGTGTGGCGCACCGCGCCGCCGGCGAGGGTGGTCTCGGTCCTGGTCCAGCCCCCGTCCACCCAGACCCGGGAGGTAACCGCGGCGCCCCCCTCGTAGGTGTTGCTGATCTCCCGGTAGTAGCTCACCGGCCGGGAGAGGGTGCGGATGACGCTCTGCACCGTCTGGGGCGTCACGTCCACCCACACCGTGTCCCCCCCCGGGGCGGCGGTGGGGGGCTCGCTCTGCGCCCCGGAGGGGATGGGCGTGGGCAGGACGATCTCGGGCAGGTTGCCGCTGTAGAGGGTGAGGCCGAAGCTGGAGAAGACCGCGGCCACGATGACGATGGCGATCAGCACCACCAGGATGTTGCGGTTTTTATTCTCCATCCCCATTCCCTCCCTCTTGGACAGTATCGCCCCGCCTTATGCGCCGAACTCCTCCGGCCGCGCCCCGCGCAGGCCGAATTTCCACTCTATCGCGTCCGCGATGCGGCGGCAGGCGCGGCCGTCGCCGTAGGGGTTGACCGCGTGGGCCATGGCCGCGTAGGCCTCCGGGCTGTCCAGCAGCCGGGCCGCCATGGCGAACACCTGCGCCCCGTCGGTGCCCGCCAGCCTGGCGGTGCCCGCCTTCACGGCCTCGGGCCGCTCGGTCTCCCGCCGCAGGACAAGCACCGGCTTGCCCACGGCCGGGGCCTCCTCCTGGAGGCCGCCGGAGTCGGTCATGACGAAGTGGCAGCGGCCCATCAGGTTGTGCATCTCGGCCACGTCCAGGGGATCTATCAGGTGGATGCGGGCGTGGCCCGCCAAAAACCGGCCCGCCGCCTCCCGCACCACCGGGGACAGGTGCACCGGGTAGACCAGCTCCACCTCCGGGTAGGCGTCCGCCAGGCGGCGCAGGGCGGTCATGATCTGCTCCATGGGCGCGCCGTAGTTCTCCCGCCGGTGGCAGGTGACCAGGATAATTTTTTTATGACCGTAGTCCAGGTGGTTGAGCACCTCTGTCGTAAAGCGGTAATCCTTTACTACCGTGGTCTGGAGCGCGTCGATGACGGTGTTGCCCGTCACGAACACCCCGTCCCGGATGTCCTCCCGCTCCAGGTTGGCCCGGTTGGCCGCCGTGGGGGCGAAGTGGAGGTCCGCGATGTCCCCCACCAGCTTGCGGTTCATCTCCTCCGGGTAGGGGGAGTACTTGTCCCAGGTGCGCAACCCGGCCTCCACGTGGCCCACCGCGATCTGGTGGTAGAAGGCGGCCAGTGCCCCGGCGAAGGTGGTGGAGGTGTCCCCGTGGACCAGCACCAGATCGGGCTTCGCCTGCTCCAGCACCCCCTCCAGGCCCAGCAGGCACTTGGTGGTGATGGTGGACAGGGTCTGGCGGGGCTCCATGATGTCCAGGTCGTACTCCGGCTCGATATGGAAGATCTCCAGCACCGCGTCCAGCATCTGCCGGTGCTGGGCGGTGACGCAGCACAGCGCCTCGATGCCGGGGCGCGCGCGCAGCTCCTGCACCAGCGGGGCCATCTTGATGGCCTCCGGCCGGGTGCCGAAGACGGTCATAACACGAATACTCATTCCCTATGCTCCCCATCATCCTTTTTGTGGCCGCTGCCGTTCTTTTTCTCGTTATTCGACACGAACACCAGCGCGGACACCGCCCCGGCCAGGCACAGGGCCACCAGCAGGATCATGGCCTTGAGCGCGCCGCTGGTGGTGAGCACCACGGCGCACAGCCCCAGGATGGCGCTGATGACGTAGAGCACCGCCACCGTCTGCTTCTGGGACAGGCCCATGTCGATGAGCCTGTGGTGCACGTGGCTGCGGTCGGCGTGCATGGGGCTCTGCCCGTGGGCGATGCGGCGGATGAAGGCGAAGCAGGTGTCGAAAATGGGCAGGCCCAGCATGAGGAAGGGCACCGCGAAGGAGATGATGGTATAGAACTTAAAGAGCCCCTGTATGGAGACCACCGCCAGGATAAAGCCCAAAAAGGTGGAGCCGGTGTCCCCCATGAAGATCTTGGCCGGGTTCAGGTTGTAGGGCAGAAAACCGATGCAGGCCCCCGCCAGGGCGGCCATGAGCAGGGCCACCTCCCCCTCGCTGACCACCAGGGCGATGACCAGCAGGGTCATGGAGCTGATGGTGGACACGCCGCAGGCCAGCCCGTCCAGCCCGTCGATGAGGTTGACAGCGTTGGTGATGGCCACGATCCAGATGACCGTGAAGGGGATGGCCAGCCAGCCCAGTTCCCAGTAGGGGTCCTTGGAGAAAATATTGGGGTTGGAGAGGATCTGCACCACGTTGCCGTGGAACACGGCCACCAGGGCGGCCACAATCTGCACCACGAACTTGAAGGCGGCCTTGAGGGCGTAGATGTCGTCAAAAATGCCCAGCACCACGATAATCACCGCGCCCAGCAGCATCCCCCGGAGCTGAGTGGTGATGGGCACGAAGATCAGCACGCTGAGGGTGAAGCCGAAAAAGATGGCCAGGCCCCCCATGCGGGGGATGGGGTGGTCGTGCATCCGGCGGTTGTCCTTGGGCACGTCCACCGCGCCCATGCGCTGGGCCAGGGACTTGACCACCGGCGTGGCGATCAGGGCCACCACCAGGGCCACAATCAGGGCGGCCGCCGCCATGCCGATCAGGGAGAGTTCGATTTTCATTGGTAGCCAGTCTCCTCTTACCGGGGCAGGAAGCCCACCTTTTTATAGACCTTGCGCAGGGTCTTTTCAGCGATATACCCCGCCTTTTCCGCTCCGGCGCGGTACACCTGCTCCAGGTAGCCCTTGTCGCCCAGCAGGCGGGCGGTCTCCTCGCGGATGGGGCGCAGCAGCTCTACCACGGCCTCGCCCACGGCGGGCTTGAAGGCCCCGTAGCCCTTGCCGTCGAACTCGGCCTCAATTTCCTCCAGGCTTTTTCCCGTCACGGCGGAGTAGATGGTCATCAGGTTGGCCACGCCGGGCTTGCCCTCCCGGTCGTAGCGCACGCAGCGCTCGGTGTCGCAGTCGGTGACGGCGCGCTTGAACTTGCGCATGATGTCCTCCGGCTTCTCCATCAAAAAGACGCAGCCCTCGGGCGTGGACTTGCTCATTTTGCCCTCGGGGGCATTGAGGCTCATCACACGGGCGCCCATCTTGGGGATATACGGCTCGGGCACCTTGAACACGTCGCCGTAGACGCTGTTGAAGCGCTGGGCCACGTTGCGGGTGAGCTCCACGTGCTGCTTCTGGTCCTCCCCCACCGGCACGAAATCCGGCTGGTACAGGAGGATGTCGGCGGCCATAAGGGCGGGGTAGGTGAACAGGCCGCCGTTGATGTTGTCGGCGT
The DNA here is from genome assembly GCA_022846095.1 of Oscillospiraceae bacterium. Lineage (NCBI taxonomy): Bacteria > Bacillati > Bacillota > Clostridia > Eubacteriales > Oscillospiraceae > Oscillospiraceae bacterium. The sequence goes on from AP025583.1 coordinate 2,147,786, forward strand.
TCTTGGCGGACTTGTCCTTGAACTGGGTCATGCGGGACAGCTCGCCGAACATGGTGTAGCAGTTGAGCACCCACGCCAGCTCCGCGTGCTGGTGCACGTGGGACTGGACGAAGAGGGTGTTGCGCTCCGGGTCCAGGCCGCAGGCGATATACTGGGCCAGCTGCTCCAGCGTGCGGCGGCGCAGGTCGGCGGGCGTCTGGCGCACGGTGATGGTGTGCATATCCGCCATAAAGTAGTAGCAGTCGAACTCGTCGGCCCGGGCCCCCCAGTTGCGGATGGCCCCCAGGTAGTTGCCCAGGTGGAGATCCCCGCTGGGCTGGATGCCGGAGAGCATGACTTTTTTCTGATTTTCCATCTATCTAACACCTCGTAAGCATATTACTCCAGATTAGAATATGATAACACACCCGGCAGCGCTTGACAAGATTTACGCGCGCCTTTAAAATGAATCAGATGGCGGGGGGGTGCCCCCGCTTACAGGGGCGCGGTAGGGCGGGGCTTGCCCCCGCCGCATGTCTTGCGTCCGATTAGGAGGATAAATCACAATGGACAAGACTTGGTACGACGGCATGGAGGCGCGCATCCCCCACGGCGAGGTGCGCACCCGCTTCGCCCCCTCCCCCACCGGGTACATGCACGTGGGCAACCTGCGCACCGCGCTGTACACCTGGCTTATCGCCCGCAGCAAGGGGGGCAAATTCATCCTGCGCATCGAGGACACCGACCAGGGCCGGCTGGTGGAGGGGGCCACGGAGATCATCTACGCCACCCTGCGCAAGTGCGGCCTGACCTGGGACGAGGGCCCCGATCTGGGCGGCCCCGTGGGGCCCTATATCCAGACCGAGCGCCGGGACCTCTACGGCAAATACGCCGAGCTGCTCATCGAGCGGGGCGGGGCCTACCGCTGCTTCTGCGGCAAGGAGCGGCTGGAGTCCCTCCACGGCGCGGACGGCCTGGGCGGGTACGACGGCCACTGCCGCGACCTCCCCCAGTCTGAAATAGACGAAAAGCTGGCCGCCGGGGTTCCCTACGTGGTGCGCCAGAAGATCCCGAAAACCGGGCAGACCACCTTCTCCGACGTGGTGTACGGGGACATCACCGTGGACAACGACACCCTGGACGATCAGGTGCTGATCAAGTCCGACGGCCTGCCCACCTACAACTTCGCCAACGTCATCGACGACCACCTGATGGGCATCAGCCACGTGGTGCGCGGCTCGGAGTACCTCTCCTCCGCCCCCAAGTACAACCTGTTGTACCAGGCCTTCGGCTGGGACGTGCCCACCTATATCCACTGCTCCCCCGTCATGCGGGACGCCCACAACAAAATGAGCAAGCGCCACGGCGACCCCTCCTACGAGGATCTGCTCTCCATGGGCTTCCTCTCCCAGGCCGTGGTCAACTACGTGACCCTGCTGGGCTGGTCCCCCAAGGGGGAGGATGCCGAGCGGGAGTTCTTCACCCTGGAGGAGCTCTCCCGCGTGTTCGACATCCACGGCATCTCCAAATCCCCCGCCATCTTCGACCTGGAGAAGCTCAAGTACTTCAACGCCAACTACCTGCGCGCCCTTTCCCCCGAGGCGTTTTACGCCGGGGCGGAGCCCTATCTGAAAGAGGCGGTCAAGCGGGAGGGCATCGATATTAAGCTCATCGCCCCCCTGGTGCAGCCCCGGTGCGACACCTGGCTGGACATCGCGCCCCAGGTGGACTTCTTCGACGCGCTGCCCGCCTACTCCAACGAGCTGTACTGCCACAAAAAGATGAAGACCAACGAGGAAAACTCCCTGGAGGCCCTGAATGCGGTCCTGCCCGTGCTTGAGGGGCTGGGCGAGTGGAGCTACGACGCCATCCACGACGCCCTTATCGGCCTGGCCGAGCGCCTGGAGCTCAAAAACGGCCGCATTATGTGGCCCGTGCGCACCGCCCTGAGCGGCAAGGCGGTCACGCCCGGCGGCGCTGTGGAGCTGTGCCACATCCTGGGCCGGGACGAGGCCCTGCGGCGTATCCGGCTGGGGATGGAGCAGCTGGCCAAATAAGAAAAATTTGCTGGACATAAAACACGCCCCCTTTTGGTGAAACTAGACCAAAAAGGGGCGTGTTTTTATGGAAAAGAAGACTTGGGGCCGCAGGGGAACAATTTTGGCGGCCAGCTTTCTGGCGGCGGCCTTTGTGGTGACGGGCGGCCTGGCCCTCCAGGCCAGGGCGCAGGCCGCCCAGTACAAGCTGCTGGTGGCGAACGGCTACCAGCACGCCTTCGCCGAGCTGGCCACCGCCGTGTCCGAGCTGGACGCGGCCCTGGAGAAGGGCGTGTACGCCACCTCGCCCGGGCTCTTCTCCAGCCTGTGCACCCAGGCCTACGGCAAGGCCATGTCCGCCCAGATGGCCCTGGGCGAGCTGCCCTACGGCAATATCGAGCTGGAGCAGACCGCGGCGTTTCTCGCCAAGGCCGGGGATTACGCCATGTACCTGTCCCGGACCGCCGCCGCCGACGGGGACTGCGGCAGTGAGGCGCGGGAGAGCCTGCGGGCAATTTCTCAGGGCGCCGCCTCCCTCAACGGCATGCTCCAGAGCCTGCAATCCGATTTGAACGCCGGCGTGCTCACGCTGGGCGACCTGGAGCAGGCCGAGGCGCGGCTCTCCAGCGCCACTGAGGACGGCTCCCCCGAGCTGGCCGGCTCCGCGTTCCAGTCGGTGGAAAAGGAGTTCCCCGAGGTGCCCACCCTGATCTACGACGGCCCCTTCTCCGACCACATCGCCGGGCGCACCGCCCGTATGCTGGAGCGGCGGGCGGAGGTGACCCAGGACGAGGCCCGGGCCGCCGCCGCCAAGTTCCTGGACCTCAAGCCGGAGATCTTTGACTTCATGGCAGAAAACGCGGGGAAAATCCCCTGCTACTGCTTCTCCGCCGCCGTGGACGGGGGCGAGGTCTACGTGTCCGTATCCAAACAGGGCGGGCTGGTGGTGGAGGTCATGAACTCCCGCGCCGTCGCCGAGGCCGCCCTCAGCCGGGAGGAGGCCGCGTCCGCGGCGGCGGACTTCCTGGTGAAGCGGGGCTACCCCAACATGGTCGAGAGCTACTCCATCGACCAGGGCAACGTCCTCACGGTCAACTTCGCCGCCTCCCAGGACGGCGTAATCTGCTACCCCGATCTGGTGAAGGTGTCGGTGGCCCTGGACAACGGGCGGATCGTGGGCTTCGAGTCCCAGGGCTACCTGATGAACCACCAGAACCGCGCCCTCCCCTCCCCCGCCGCCGGGCTGGGCAAGGCCCAGGACCGGGTGAGCGGCGGCCTGCGCATCCTGTCCCAGCGCCTGGCCCTCATTCCCACCGCCGGTGAGAACGAGGTGCTGTGCTACGAGTTCAAGTGCCAGGACGAGCAGGGCGGGCACGTGCTGGTCTACGTCAACGCCCAGACCGGGCAGGAGGAGAAGCTCCTGATCCTCCTGGAGGACGAGAGCGGCACGCTGGCGGTTTAAGACGCGGCTTGCCTCCCCAATGAGGACGTAAACTGCAAGCATTGTTGTTTTAACTTTGGCGGCTAAGGTGCGCAAAGGACGGCGAGGGCCACATCGGAGCGCTGCTCCAGGCCCGCAGGGGCGATTCACGAATCGCCCGTCCTACATCGGCCGCCTTTTCTGCCGAAAAGGTGCCCCGCCGCAAGCGGCAGGGCACCTTTTTTGTATTTACTGGTCGGCCTCGATAATTTTAATCTGGCTGGCCGCGTAGCCGGTCTCCCCGGTGACGATCTCAGTGATCTTGGCCACGTCCGCGTCGCTGAGGCCCTCCCCGGTGGAGGCCACCACCACGCTGACGCTGTTGTCCCCGATGAAGGCCACGCAGTCGGCGTACCCCTTGGCGGTGACCAGATTCTCGATCTGGGCCTCGGAGACGGTGTAAGTAGCCAGCGTCTGGATGGCGGTGCCCGCCTCGTCCTTCATGGTCTGGTCGGCGTCGGCGCTCTCGGCGGTCTGCTGGAGGATGGACAGCGCGCTGTCCCTGGCCTGCTGGCGGTTGAGGCGGGCGGAGGCGAAGTAGCCGCTCTTCTGGGCCTCGGGGGCCGGGCTGGCGCTCTCGCCGGGGGCGGGGGTGCCGGAGGGGGCGGGGCTGGCCTGGCTGCCGCCGGTATTGCCCGCCAGCAGCGGGTCGTTGGTCTGGCCCCCCACCAGTGCGGCCTGGCCCAGCACCTTGCCTGCGTCGGCCGTGTCCTTGTTGTAGGACCAGTTGAGGTACACCGCCACGCACACAAAGAGCACGATTGCGGCCACCACCGCGTTTCTCTTCCAGAGTTTCATCTTGTTTTCCTCACTTTCCCTTGCAAATTGAAATTTTATCGGAACCCAGCCCCGTGAGGGCGCTGACCGCCTCCATCATGTGCAGCCGCACGGTGGGGTCGCCGCCGCCGGAGCACACCACCAGCGCCCCCTGGTACTGCGGGGACACCGACTGGACCGCCACGGCCTCCTCCGTCCCGGAGCCCCGGGAGACGACCACCGTGGACACCGTGCCCTCGGCCCCCTCCCCCGCGCTGCTGGTCTTGCTGTCCTGGGCCAGGATCTGCCGGGGGCCGCTCTTGACCGTGAGCACCACGGTGACGTGCCCCGCCCCGTCCACCTGGGACAGGGCCTGCTCCAGCTTCTCCTCCATGGCCGCCACGTCAAAGGGGTCCTCCCCCCCGCCGGAGGCCGCCGCGGGCGCGGCCCGCTGCCCGCCGCCCCCGAAGGTGGGCAGCAGCAGGAGCAGCACCCCCGCCAGGATTACCACCAGCACATATTTGTACTTCCCCAGCAGCACGCAGGCCTTCCTGCCCCACGCGCCGAAATCCAGCTTCCCTTTCATTCCACGTCCTCCGTGATGTAGGTCTGCCGCTGCGCCGGAATGGCGAAGTCGGCCTCTATCTGCCGCGTGAGCGCCGCGATCTGACTCTGCGTCAGATCCCCCCGCACCGTGACCGCGCTGGGGATGGGGTAGTCCCCCTCCCCCGGCTCGGTGGTCACCGTGACCGACGTGGGCGCGGCCCCCAGCGCCTGTGCCTTGTCCAGAATATATGCGCCGGCCTGTTCGGCTATGAGTTTTTTCATCAGTTCCTGGTTCTCTTCTTCCAGGGACTGGCTGTACCCGGCCGCCTGGGCGCGGTACTGGGTCAGGGAGGAGGCCAGCGCCGCCCCGTCCACCTGGAGCACGGGCTGGATGACCGCCAGCAGCATCACCAGCGCCCCCGTCAGCCGCCCCACCTTACGCACCACGCCGTCGGGCATCAGCCCCTCGGCCAGGGCCACCACCATGGCCGCGCAGGTAATGCCTACCAGCCAGCTCTTTATCAGTTCTATCATACCGTCACCACCGAAATTGCCGAAATCATGGACACCAGCAAAAGAAGGGCGCAGGAGCCCGTCATGCCCAGCACCAGCCCAAAGGCCCCGCCGATGCCGTCGATCAGCCCGGCCACCCGCCCGCCGGAGACCGTGGCGGCCAGGGCGGCGGTGAGCTTGTAGGCCAGGTAGTGGATGCCCAATTGGAGGAAGGGCGCAATGCACATGGCCAGCACCGCCAGCATACCGAACACCCCCACCGCGTTTTTCAGGATGCCCGCCCCGGCCAGCACGGTTTCCGCCGCGTCCGAGATAATGCCGCCCACCACGGGCACCAGACTGCTCATGGTGAACTTGGCCGCCTTGATGGTCACCGAGTCCGCCGTCCCGGCGATGACCCCGCTCACCGTCAGGTACCCCACGAAAATGAGCACCAGCGTGGTCAGCACCGAGGTCACCACCCATTTGAGCATCCCCCCCACCCGCTTGAGGCCCTCGTTCCCCAGGGCGGCGTAGGCCGCGCTCACCGCCACGTAGGCGTAGGTCAAGGGCATGAGCAGGCGGTCGATGAGGGTGATAAGCACGTCGGAGAAGAGCATGGTGGCCAGCTGCCGGGCCACCGCTCCCGAGGGGGCCCCCGAGGCCGCGGCGGCGGCGGTGATGGTGGGCAGGAGCACCTTGGAAAAGGTGTCCATCCCCGTGATGGCCTGCCGCCCCAGGCCCACCAGGGCGTTTACGTCGATGACCGCGGCCGCCGTCACCGCCAGGGCCCCGGCCACCGCCACCGCGTCCACGCCCCCCTTCTCCCCCAGGGAGGCGGACAGCCCGTCGGCCAGGGAGCACAGCAGCACGATGGCCAGCAGCACCACCGCGCTGCGCACCGCCTTGCGCAGGATGCCGAAGACCTGGGCGCTGCCCGTGTCCAGGATGGCCTGGATGCCCTGGTCCAGATCCACCCCCGCCTGGATGTCCACCCCGTCCAGGCAGTCCCCCGCCGCGTCCTGGAGCCCGTCCAAATCCAGGGCCTCCGACTGGGTGGAGAGCACGTCCCCCGGGCCGGACGCGGACGCCCCGGCGGGGAGGGCCAGCAGGATTGCCAGCAGGAACAGCAGCGCGGCGCGCCTCATCAGTAAATTCATGGTCCACTCCTCAAGTCCGTCGGTTTGGGCGGCTGTCACAGCAGCCCGGTGATGGTGGTCAGCACGGCCTGGAGCAGCGGCAGGGCCACGAACAGGGCCAGCGCCGCCCCCGCCGTCTCCACGAAGGAGGCGATGCCCCCCTCCTTGGCGTCCCGGCAGATCTCCGCCGTAATCCGGGTCACGATGGCGATGCCCACCGTCTTTACCACCGGGGCGAGCACGGCGGGCGAGAGCCCCGCCGTGTCCGCCAGGGTATCCATGAGGGTGCGCACCCCCTCGATGGCGGTGAGGGAGAAGGTGAGGATGATTACCCCCGCCGCCAGGGCGATGGCCAGGCCGATCTCCTGGGCGTTCTTCTTCACCACCGCCGCGCACAGCGCCCCGGCCACCGCCACGGCGGCAATCTTCAGCACCGCGTCCATGGCGCTACAGCCCGAAGAGGTTCTTCACCAGGTCGAAGAGGTTGCTGATCTCCTGCACCACCATCATCAGCACCACCACCAGCCCGGCCAGCGTGGTCATGGTGGCCTGTTCGTCCCGGCCCGAGCGGGTGAGCACCTGGTTGAGCACCGACACCAGGATGCCGATGGCCGCTATTTTAAAGATCAGATCCACATTCATTGCGTCTTTTCCCCCTATAGCAGAAGTATCACCAGGAACGTCCCGGCGGTGAGGCCCAGCGCCCCGTAGACCTTGCCCTGCCTGTCCCGGTCCTCCTCGGCGGACACCAGGCTGCGGGAGAGCTGCTCCCGCGCCAGGCCCAGCGCCTGGCGCTGGCCCTCCCCGTCGTACCGGCCCAGCACGTCCCCCAGGCCCCGGAGGGTCTGGAGCTCGTCCTCCTTCAAATCCATGGGGTACTCCTCCAGCGCCTGCCGCCAGATCTCCCCCAGGCTCTGTTCCCCCAGGCGCCCCAGCCCCCGGGCGCACCGGGCGAAGAAGCCCCCCGCCGGGGGCGCCGCCCGCTCCGCCAGGGAGGCGAGCAGCTCCGGCATGGAGGGCAGCGTGAAGGCCAGCTCTCGCTCCATCAGCTCCAGCGCCCCCAGCAGGGCGCGCAGGGCCGTGACCCGGCTGGCCAGCTGCCCGGCGGCGGCGAAGCCCAGGGCCGCCGCGCCCCCGGTCAGTAAAATCGCACCCAGCATCTTCAGCATGGCTTCCCCTCCAGATCCATGACCCGGTAGCGCCGCACGCCGCCCTCCAGCTCAATGAGCACCACCCGGCGGAAGATGCCCAGATCCAGCAGGCGCCGGTAGACCGGCCGCTCCCGCAGATCCGCCACGTCCCGCCCGTGGGCGGAGGCCAGCAGGGCCACCCCGCAGTTGGCGGCGCACTCCAGGGCGCTCACGTCCTCGGGCGCGGTGATCTCGTCCGCCGCCAGCACCTGGGGGTTCATGCCCCGCAGCAGCATCAGCAGGCCCGCCCCCTTGGGGCAGCCGTCCAGCACGTCGGTACACGCCCCCACGTCCAGCTGGGGCACCCCCTCGTACAGGGCGGCCAGCTCTCCCCGCTCGTCGGCCACTCCCACCCGCAGGGGCGGCCGGCCCGGCCCGCCGTCCGAGATCGCGCGGATAAGGTCCCGCAGCAGGGTGGTCTTGCCCCGGCCCGGAGGCGCCAGCACCAGGGTATTTTGCAGGCCGGCCCCGTCCCAGAGCCTGTCCAAAACCGGCCCGGATACGCCGGGCGCCTGACGTGCCACCCGCACGCACAGGGAGGAGACCTGCCGCAGGTTGGCCACCGCCCCGTCCTTCACCACGGCGCTGCCGCAGATGCCCACCCGGTGCCCGCCCCGGACGGTAAAAAAGCCGTTGCGTACCCGCTCCAGCGCCGTGTGGGCGCTGGCCTGGGTGGCGATCTCCAGGGTCAGGGCCAAATCGCCCACGCCCACGGGGCGCTCCGCCCCCGGCACTGGGCGCTCCCCCGCAGGCAGGGACACCGTCATGGGCCGTCCCGCCCGCAGGCGGATCTCCTCCGCCCCGGCCTGCTCCCCCTCGTCCAGCCGCTCCAGCGCCCGGCGCAGGGGGGCGGGCAGCAGCGCCGCCGCCTGCCGAAAACGCGCGGCCGCCGCCGTCGTATCGCTGGTCACATGACTCACGCTCCTCTTTTGTGGATTGTCATGCTCCATCCTATGAGAGGTTGTCCCGAGATATGATTTGATTTTGGAAAAAGCGGACAAGCTAACGCGGAGGTGGTATACGTTGGAATCAATTTGGACGCAGACCCTGCCCCCGCTGCCCGACTTCCCCCCGCTGGAAGGGGATATATCCTGTGAGGCCGCGGTGGTGGGCGGCGGCATGGCGGGCATACTCACGGCCTGGGAGCTGAAGCGCCGGGGCGTGGAGACCGTGGTGCTGGAGGCCGGACAGCCCGGCGCGGGTGTGACGGCGGGCACCACGGCAAAAATCACATCCCAGCACGGCATGATCTACCACAACCTGATCCGGGCGGTTGGGGCGGAGCGGGCCGGGCAGTACGCCGCAGCCAACCAGGCCGCCATATCGGACTACGAGGCCCTGGTGGGCGAGCTGGGCATCGGCTGCGCCTTCCGCCGGGCCCCCGCCTATCTCTACGACAGGAAAAGCGACGCCGCCCTCAAGAAGGAGGCCGCCGCCGCAAACAGCCTGAACATCCCCGCCGTGCTGGTAAAGGACACCGAGCTGCCCTTCCCCGTGGCGGGGGCGCTCAAGTTCCCGGAGCAGGCCCAGTTCCAGCCCCTGGCCTTTCTCACCGCCCTCCTGCCCCGGCTGAGGATCTACGGCCATACCACGGCGGAGGCAATCACGGACGAGGGTGTCAGGACCGGCCGGGGCTTCGTCAGGGCCCGCCACGTGTTGGTGTGTTCCCACTTCCCCTTCTTCAACCTGCCCGGCTTCTACTTCGCCCGGATGCACCAGGACCGCTCCTATGTGCTGGCCCTCCAGGGCCCGCCCGCCCTGGAGGGCATGTACCGGGACGCCAACCCGGCCGGGCTCTCCCTGCGCTCCGGGGAGAGCTGCCTGCTGCTGGGCGGAGGCGGGCACCGCTCAGGCAAAACCCCGGGCGAGGACGGTTACAAAACCCTGGAGCGGGCCGCCGGGCGCTGGTGGCCGCAGGCCAAAATCGCCGCGCGCTGGTCGGCCCAGGACTGCATGACCATGGACGGCGTACCCTATATCGGCGCCTACCCCGGCGGCCGGGCCAACCTCTACGTGGCCACCGGCTTCCAGAAGTGGGGCATGAGCACCGCCATGGCCGCCGCCCATATCCTCTCGGACCTGGTCACCGGGCGGGACAACCCCTACGCCCAGGTCTTCTCCCCCCACCGCCTGCCCACCTTCCCCGCCCTGTCCAATCTGCTCAAAGACGGCGGGATGTCCGCCGGGCACCTGCTGAGCCAGGCCTTCTACACCCCCCGGGCCCAGCTCCGGGACGTGAAGCCCGGCCAGGGCGGCGTGGTGAGCTGGCACGGGAAAAAAGTGGGGGTCTACCACGGGGAGGACGGGCGCTACTACCTAGTGCCCACCCGCTGCCCCCACCTGGGCTGCCAGCTCTCCTGGAACGCCGCCGAGCGCACCTGGGACTGCCCCTGCCACGGCTCCCGCTTCGACCACACCGGGCGGCGCCTGGACACCCCCGCGTCGGACGATCTGAGCTGCCGCCTGCGCGGGGACGCACAATAACGAAAGGAGGCCGACCCCAAGTGGGGCCGGCCTCCTTTCGTTATTCAGCCTGTCTGGCTTTCGGGTAAGGCGCACCGTGTCATTGCGAGGAGGTCCTCCGGGGCCGACGCGGCAATCCGCTCCTTTTTTCGGAGGCCCGTTCGGCCTGTGCCCTCTGTAAATAGGGCTGCCTGGTTTAAGGTGGCTTCGCCCGAAATCATCCAGGTGTCCCCCGGACACCTGGACCCTGCGGCACATCACCCGCCCAGACTAAAAGTAGTTGCGGTTCAACAGGTGCCTGAAAAGCCGCTCATACTGCCATGCCCCGTACAGCGCTTGGCACCCGTAGGGGCGATTCACGAATCGCCCGTCCACCATCGGCCAACTTACCCGCCTATGCCGCAACCCCAATGCCTGCATCCTGCGTACATAATTCGATGATTCTACTTCTTGATGTCCAGATCCCGGATTTTGTTGAAGAGCTGCCGGGTGCTCATGTCCAGCTGCCGCGCCGCCTCGGCCACGTTGCCCCCCACCTGGGAGAGCACCCAGGTGAGGTAGGCCTTCTCCGAGTCCCGCTTGAAGGTCTGGAAGGGCACGACCTCCTTGAAATCCCCCGCCTCGGTCTTGGTATCCCCCTTGCGGTAATTGTACATTACGGGCAGGCCGTCCCGGGTGATGATGCCGTCCGTGGAGAAGACCACCATGCGCTCGATGATGTTTTTCAGCTCCCGGATGTTGCCGGGGTAGTTGTACTCCCAGAGGAATTTTTTGACCTCCGGCTCCATGGCCCTGATCACCACCCCGTTCTCGGCGGACGCCTTCTCCACGAAAAACCGGATCAGGGCGGGCAGATCCTCCTTCCGCTTGCGCAGGGCGGGGATATAGATGACGATGGTGCTCACCCGGTAAAAGAAATCCTCCCGGAAGCGGGAGCGGGCGATGGCGTCCTGCAGGTCCACGTTGGTGGCCGAGATGAGCCGGAAGTCGATATACCGCCGCTCGTTGGAGCCGATGCGCTCCACCATTTTGGTCTCCAGCACCCGCAGCAGCTTAATCTGGGTCTGAAGGCTGATGTCCCCCACCTCGTCCAGCAGCAGCGTGCCGCCGTCGGCGTACTCCAGCTTGCCCCGCCGGGTGCTGGTGGCCCCGGTGAAGGCCCCCTGCTCGTGGCCGAAGAGCTCGGATTCCAGCAGCGTGTCCGCGTAGGAGCTGCAATTCACGGCCACGAAGGGTTTTTCCCGGCGATTGCCGCAGTAGTGGATGTACTGGGATAAAATTTCCTTTCCTGTCCCCGATTCCCCGGCCAGCAAAATGTTGGTATTGCTGGCCGCGGCCTTGCGGCAGAGCTCCAAAGTCTTACGAAACGCGGGGCTTTCCGTTTCCAATAAATAGCTTTGGTTAAACTCATCAGTTTTGTTCATTGCAAGCCCCTCCTTTTTGGTCACTATAGCATGAAGTTTATTTCCCTGTCAAGAAAAATAACACGTGATTAATTAACCGCGTTTAAAAATACCCCTTGAAAACAAAGGAAAACAGAGTTGGCAAGCCAGTTGCAAGTATCTATAGCGTGAGCAACGCTTTATGGTTTTTTTCCATAAAGCCTACCCCGAAACAACATAGGAGGTGTGCTGTTTGAAACTGGAACTTGGTAAGATCAAAATCCACGACGTACAGTTCGGCGACGTCACGAAGGTAGAGCAGGGCGTGCTCTACGTCAACGCAGACGAGGTCGTCAAGCTCGTTCTTGAGGACGAGCGCATCAAGGAGTGCCGGGTTGAGCTGGCCCATCCCGGCGAGTCCTGCCGCATCACCCCGGTCAAGGACGTACTGGAGCCCCGCGTAAAGGTCTCCGGCGGCGGCGAAATCTTCCCCGGCGCCCTGAATAAGGTCAAGCAGGTGGGCTCCGGCCGCACCCACTGCCTGGACGGCGCCTGCGTGGTCACCGTGGGCCGCATCGTCGGCTTCCAGGAGGGCCTCATCGACATGAGCGGCCCCGCCGCCGACTACTGCCCCTTCTCCAAGACCCAGAACGTGTGCGTGGTCATCGAGCCCAAGGAGGGCCTTGAGACCCACGACTACGAGCAGGCCGGGCGCATGGTGGGCCTGAAGGTGGCCGCCTACCTGGGCGAGATCGCCCGGGACCTGGAGCCCGACGAGATCGTCACCTACGAGACCAAGCCCCTGCTGGAGCAGATTGCCCAGTACCCCGACCTGCCGAAGGTGGGCTACCTGCACATGCTGCAGTCCCAGGGCCTGCTGCACGACACCTTCTACTACGGCGTGGACGCCAAGACCTTCATCCCCACCGTCATGTACCCCACCGAGATCATGGACGGCGCCATCGTCTCCGGCAACTGCGTGGCCCCCTGCGACAAGGTGACCACCTACCACCACTTCCACAACCCCGTCATCGAGGACCTGTACGCCCACCACGGCAAGGATCTGAACTTCGTGGGCGTCATCCTCACCAACGAGAACGTGTTCCTGGCCGACAAGGAGCGCTGCTCCGACATGGTGGCCAAGATCGCCTCCTACCTGGGGCTGGACGGCATCCTCATCACTGAGGAGGGCTACGGCAACCCCGACACCGACCTGATGATGAACTGCCGCAAGGTGCAGCAGGCCGGCGTGGACGTGGTTCTGATCACCGACGAGTTCCCCGGCCGCGACGGCAAGAGCCTGTCCCTGGCCGACGCCTGCCCCGAGGCCGACGCCCTTGCCTCCTGCGGCAACGGCAACGTGATCCTCAACTTCCCGCCCATGGACCGCGTCATCGGCATGCTGGACTACATCGAGACCCAGATCGGCGGCTACGAGGGCAGCCTCCACGCCGACGGCAGCATCGAGGCCGAAATTCAGATTATTATCGCTTCCACCATCGCCAACGGCTATAATAAGCTTGCGGCGAAGGGCTATTAAGAAGGAGGTGCGGCAAATGGAAAAAATCAAAGTCGTACACTACATCAATAACTTCTTCGCCGGCATCGGCGGCGAGGACAAGGCCGACGTTCCCCCCGAAATCCGCCCCGGCACCGTGGGCCCCGGCCTGGCCCTCCAGGCCGCCCTGGGCGACCAGTTCGAGGTCGTGGCCACCGCCATCTGCGGCGACAGCCACTTCGGCGCCAACATCGAGGAGGACACCAAAACCCTTATCGAGATGATCAAGGGGTACGAGCCCCAGCTCTTCGTGGCCGGCCCCGCCTTTAACGCCGGGCGCTACGGCGTGGCCTGCGGCACCATGGCAAAGGCCGTGGAGGACACCCTGGGCATCCCCGTCGTCACCGGCATGTACGAGGAGAACCCCGGCGTGGACATGTTCCGCAAGGACCTGTTCATCATCGCCACCGGCAACTCCGCCGCCGACATGCGCCACTCCATGCCCAAGCTGGGCGCCCTGGCCAAGAAGCTGGCCCTGGGCGAGGAGGTCCTTGGTCCCAAGGAGGAGGGCTACCACGAGCGCGGCATCCGCGTCAACTACTTCGCCGACATCCGCGGCTCCGAGCGCGGCATCCAGCTGCTGCTGAAGAAGATGAAGAAGGAGCCCTACGTCTCCGAGTACCCCATGCCCAAGTTTGACCGCGTCTCCCCCGCCAAGCCGGTCACCGACATGAAGCACGCCAAGATCGCCGTGGTCACCTCCGGCGGCATCGTGCCCCAGGGCAACCCCGACCGCATCGAGTCCTCCTCCGCCACCAAGTTCGGCATCTACTCCATCGAGGGCATGGACCACATGGACAAGAAGGACTTCATGACCATCCACGGCGGCTACGACCGCGCCTTCGTCACTGAGGACCCCGATCTGGTCGTGCCTCTGGACGTGCTGCGCGAGATGGAGCACGAGGGGGAGTTCGGCGAGCTGGCCAACTACTTCATCACCACCACCGGCACCGGCACCTCCACCGGCAACGCCAAGCGCTTCGGCGAGGAGTTCGTGCAAAAGCTTCTGGATGACAACATCACCGCCGTCATCCTCACCTCCACGTGAGGCACCTGCACGCGTTGCGGTGCAACGATGGTAAAAGAAATTGAGCGCGTCGGCATCCCCGTGGTCCATATGTGCACGGTGGTCCCCATCTCCCTGACGATTGGCGCCAACCGCATCATCCCCGCCATTGGCATCCCCTACCCCCTGGGCGATCCCAACCTGGGCGACGAGGGCAGCAAGAAGCTGCGCCGTAAGCTGGTGGAGCGGGCCCTGAAGGCCCTGCAGACCCCCGTGGACGGGCAGACCGTGTTCGAGTAACCACTGACCCCACCTTGCCCGGCCCGCGTAAGCGGGCCGGGCTATCCTGGGGCGGTGTGGCGATCGGACACATCGCCCCCTCTTTTACAGGAAGAGGTGCTTCATGGAAAACAAGCAGATCGTAAAACCGGGTAAAGTTTTGGGCTACGCGGGCGCGTTTATGGCCTTCCTCATCGGCTCCGGCTTCGCTACCGGACAGGAGGTCCTTCAGTATTTCGCCGCCTATGGGCTGGGCGGCGGGCTGATGGTGGCCCTGTGCTGCGTCATCCTCTTCATCTTCGTCGGCGGCTGCTTCATCTCCGCCGGCAAGCGGGAAAATTTCGCCAAGGGCAGCGACGTGTACCGCTACTACTGCGGCAAATACGTCGGCACCTTCTACGACTATTTCTCCATTCTCTTTATCTTCCTCTCCTTCGTGGTCATGATCGGCGGCGCGGGCGCCACCCTGGAGCAGCATTTCAAGGTACCGCACCAGATCGGCAGCATTATCATGATGGTGCTGGTGGTGGCCGTCACCATCTTCGGCCTCAACGGCATCATCGACGTCATCGGCAAGCTGGGCCCCATCATTGCCATCTTCGCCATCTTCCTCGGCATCTACTCCTTCGTGACCAACCCCGCCGGGGTGGTGGAGAACTCCGCCGCGCTGGCCGCGGGCGAAATTGAGGTCTTGCAGGTGGGCACCAACTGGCTGACCTCCGCCAGCTCCTACGTGGGCTTCTGTATGCTGTGGCTGGCCGCGTTCCTGGCCGCCATGGGCCGGAACACCAACAGCGTGCGCGAGGGCGTGTTCGGCACCACCTTCGGCGCCATCGGCTTCACCCTGGGCTGCACCACCATGATGCTGGGCCTGCTGGCCTGGCTGCCTGACATCGCGGGTACCCAGATCCCCGCCCTGATCCTGGCCGGGCGCATCGGCAACTGGCTGGCGATCGCGTTCTCTGTCATCATTTTCGCGGGCATCTTCACCACGGCCGTGCCCCTGCTGTGGCAGGTCTCCTCCCGGTTCACCGTGGAGGGCAGCAAGACCTTTAAGCTCGCCACTGTGGGCTGCGCCGTCGTGGGCACCGTCATCGCCCTGTTCCTGCCCTTCAACGGGCTGGTGAACATCGTCTACGGCATCAACGGCTACGTGGGCATCATCCTGCTGGCCTTCATCGTCGTGAAGGAAGTGCGCAGAAAGTTCTTCGTCAAATCTACCGCAGCATAGGCCTGAGCGGGGGCTGCCGCCCCCGATAAGGTATAAAGATCTTTTCCCGATAAACCCCCTCTGGTTGCAAAAAGTCCCGGCCGTATGGCCGGGACTTTTTGCGCAAACGCAACCTTTTTCCGGCGTTTGCGTATATACTGGTAGAACCATCCGCGCGGAGGGTTTGGGGACAGGAGGTGCGCCCTTGGACGAACGCAGGCTGGCAGAACGCCTGAACAAAAAAAGCCGCGGCGCGCTGGAGCAGGCCATCAGGCAGTTTACCCCCTACGTCGGCGTCGTGGCCTGGCGGACGCTCTCCGGCTCGTGCGCCGCCCGGGAGGACGTGGAGGAGGTGGTCTCCGACGTGTTTCTCGCCCTCTGGGCCCACGCCGGGGAGCTGGACCCGGCGCAGGGGCTGCGCCCCTGGCTGGCGGCGGTGGCGCGCAACAAGGCCGCCGACCGCCTGCGCCGCCTGCCCACCGCCCCCCTCCCTCTCTCCGAGCTGGAGGCCGACCGCGCCCCCACGCCGGAGGAGGCCGCCGAGGCGCGGGACTGCTCGGAACGGCTCTGGCGGGCCGTGGACGCCATGGGGGAGCCGGACCGCACCCTCTTTCTCCGCCACTACTACTATGGGGACAAGCTCAAGGACGCGGCCCGGGACCTGGACATGAAGCTCTCCACGGCGAAAAGCCGGCTCCTGCGGGGCCGGAGGGCACTGAAGGAACAACTGACGGAAGGAGGGGATCGGCTGTGAAAAGCAGCTACCGCAGGCTGTGGGACGCCGTGCTGCCGGGGAAGCGGGCCTGCCCGGAGCTCAGGAGCGCCGACATCTCCCGGCGCGTCACCGCCGCCCTGGACGCCGTCCCCTCGGAAAGGAAGCGCTATATGAGGCACAAACTGCGCGTCGCGGCGGTCTTCGCCGCGGCCGCGGTGGCCCTGACGGGCACCGCGCTGGCCGTGGCCGGCTCCTGGAACGTACTCAACGCCTATTTTGAGGGGGACACCTCCCCCGGCGCGGCGCTGGTGGACGACCAGCCCCGCGTTTTGCAGGACGACAATTACACCCTGACGGTGGAGAGTTCGGTGTCCGACGGCTCCGCCGCCCTCCTGCTCATCCGTCTGGACGCCCGGACGGATGAGGCCGCCGCCTTCATGGGCTCGGACGACTTCAACGGCATCGACCTGTGGAGCATCTACCCCCTGGTCCCGGCGGAGGACGGGGACGGCTCCGAGTACCCCAGCGTCCTCAGCGTGGGCTACAGCGAGGTGAAGGAGCTGCGCACCGAGACCTCCACCACCTGGCAGTTCGACGTGGATCTCAGCGGTATGGAGGCTACCGCCGTCCACGTCCGCATGGGCTATATGGAAAAGGGGCTCTCCCTGGATCTCCCCCTGTCCCCCGCCCGGCCGGTCACGCTGGACATCGGCGCCTCCGGCAATGGGCTGGCCTGGTACGACGTGCTGGAGGACAGCCGGGTCACGCTCAACGCGGTCTCCATCACCCCCCTGAGCTTCCATATGGACGTGGCGTGGGAGACGGGCGGCGGCAGGACCGAGGCCCCCCTCCCCCCCGTCCTGTTCCGCATGGCGGACGGCTCCCTGCGCACCATGGGCCAGACGCTCCAGCAGATCATACAGGGCAGCTCGGTTACCTGGACGAACGACGGGCAAACGGAATACCGGGGCGGCTGGGATCTCCGCTTCCGCTCCGTGCAGGATCTCGCCCAGATCTCCGGGGTGGTCGTCTGGGGCAGGGAATACCCCCTGGACGGCGGAGCCTCCAGGGCGGTGGCGGTGGATCCCAACCTGCTGCCCTTTGAGGTGCCCGCCGTGGACCCCCAGCTCAGCGGGATCGGCTACGCTCTCCCCGTTCGGGCCCTGAGCGAGGGGCTGGGCGCCGCCTGCCGGTGGGACGGCGGTACCCACACCGCCGCCATGACCTACCGGGGCGTCACGATTTCCCTGACCTGGGGCAGCAAAACCGCCCTGGTGGACGGCCGGCCGGTGGAGCTGGAGGCCCCGGTCTTTCTTGTGGACGGGGAGGGGCGCGTACACCCCACCCCCGACGGGACGGTCTCCAGCGGGACATTGTGCGTGGAGTACTCCTCCGATCTGCTGGAAGCCTGGTCCCTCTGGGCCACCCTCCCCTACCACGCGGAAAGCTGGATCGTCTACCCATAGGAAAAGAGGCCCGGCGCGTAAAACGCGCCGGGCCTCTCCAGCTTGTTTAAAACTAGGTATACAGGCCGCAAGCTGTTTCAACTTGGGCGGATAAGGCGCACCTGTCATTGCGAGGAGGCCCCGCAGGGCCGACGCGGCAATCCGTTTCCTTTTTCGGAGGCCCGGCCTCCGGCGGCGGGATTCTTTGCTTGCAAAGAACCCCGGGAAGAAACAACCAGGGCTTCGGCCCTGGACCCTGGGGCCCGGCGGCGGTGCGGTTTAGGTAACCTGCAAAACCTGTAAGCGCTCAGGGCTCGGTTCGGTCTGGAACTTGAGGCGAATAGGGCTGCCGCCCCTGCGGCACATTACCTGCCCAAACTTGAAAGTAGTTGCGGTTCAACAGGTGCCTAAAAAGCCGCTCGTACTGCCATGCCACGTACAGCGCTTGGCACTCGTAGGGGCGATTCACGAATCGCCCGCCTACTCAGGCCGCCTTAGCCGCATCTCTTGTGCAAGCACCCTAATATTGTCCATAGCTCTTATTTCCCGTGCATCCGGGCCGCCGTGAGGGTGTTCTCCAGCAGCATGACCCGGGTCATGGGCCCCACGCCGCCGGGCACGGGGGTGATGTAGGAGGCCTTCTCCGCCACCTCGGCGTAGCACACGTCGCCGCAGAGCTTGCCCTCGTCGTTGCGGTTCATGGCCACGTCGATGACCACGGCCCCCTCCTTTACCATGTCGGCGGTAATGAGGCCCCGCCTGCCCACCGCGCTGACCAGGATGTCGGCCTGCCGGGTAACGGCCCCCAGATCCGGGGTCTTGGAGTGGCAGATGGTGACGGTGGCGTCGCGCTGGAGCAGCAGGACGGCCTGGGGCTTGCCCACGATGTTGGAGCGGCCCACCACCACGCAGTGTTTGCCCGCGGGGTCGATGCCGTACTCGTCCAGCATCTCCATGACCCCCGCCGGGGTGCAGGGGCGGAAGCCCGGCTCCCCGGTCATGAGCCTGCCCACGTTGTAGGGGTGGAAGCAGTCTACGTCCTTGCCGGGGGCGATGGCCTCGATGACCTGCTTTTCGTCGAACTGGGGCGGCAGGGGGAGCTGGACCAGGATGCCGTCGATGTCCGCCCTGCCGTTGAGCACCTCGATAAGCGCGAAGAGGTCCCGGGGATCGGCGTCCTCCAGCAGGGCGTATTCCTCGCTGTAGATGCCGCACTCGGCGCAGTCTTTCTCCTTGTGGTTGACATAAGTTCTGGACGCCTGGTTGTTCCCCACGATGATTACCGCCAGGCCCGGCCGCCTGGCCAGCTCCTCCGCCTGGAGCTTGATGCGCGCCTTGCACTTCGCCGCCAGGGCCTTGCCGTCAATTACTGTCGCCGTCATGCGCTTGCTCCTCCTTCTTCCCGTTCTCAGCGGCCTGCTGGGCCGCGATCTGATTGACCCAGAGCTCCTCCGGCTTATGCCTGCGCACGAAAAGGTGGTACGCCAGCAGCGCCACCGCCACGAGGCAGGAGGCGAAGCCCAGCACCTGGGAGACCCGCAGGCCGGTGGAGAAGAAGTACAGGCTGTCGGTGCGCAGCCCCTCGATGAGGCCCCGGCCGAAGCCGTACCACGCCAGATAGCATAAAAAGATCTGCCCGTCGAACCTGCGCCACTTTTTGGCGATGACAATGAGCAGGACGAGGCCCACCAGGTTCCAAAGGGACTCGTAGAGGAAGGTGGGGTGCACCTCGGCGTACTGCCACGCGCCGTTTACAAACTCGTACACCCCCATGCGCCAGGGCAGGGTGGTGGGGCCGCCGTAGGCCTCGATATTGACGAAGTTGCCCCACCGGCCGATGAGCTGGCCGATGAGCAGCCCGTAGACGCACACGTCGGCAAAGGCTGTAAAGCGGAGCTTCTTTACCTTGCAGAACACCAGCAGGGTGAGCACGCCCGCGATGACGCCGCCGTAGATGGCCAGCCCGCCGTCCCAGACGCGTACCATCTGCATCAGGTCCAGGGAGCCGTCCGCCTTCACGTAAAGCTCCGGGTAGAACACGATGTAGTACAGCCGCGCCCCTACGATGGCCAGGGGCACGGCGAAGAAGAGCATGTCAATGAGATCGTCGGACTTGATCCCAAACTTCTTGGACTGGTAGCTGCAGAACAGCACCGCCAGCAGGAAGCCGCAGGCGATGATGATGCCGTACCAGTAGATGGGCCAGGACCCGATGTGGAAGGCCACCCGATCCATGGAGATGTCCAGCCCCAGGCCGGGGAAGGTGACGGCGCGCATCATCCCTCCCCTCCCGGCCTGACCACGGCCAGGGCCGCACGCTCCGGGTTCGCCCAGGCGCGGATGCAGTCCTCCACATCGGACCTTTTAATAGCGTCGTAGATCTCCGGGAAGCGGAAGAGCTCCGCCCCGGCGAAGTGGGCCTGGGCCGTGCCCACGCAGATGTGCTCAAAGGAGTTCAGCGCCCGCACGCGGCTGCCGTAGGAGGCCTTCTTGAGGCGCTGGAAGAGGCCGTCGTCCACCCCTTCCCCGCCGATGCGCGCCGCCTCGGCGAGCACCGCGTCCCGCACCGCCTCCGGGTCCCGGCTCTCGCCCCCGGCGCAGAGGAAGGCGCAGCCGGGGTAGTCCTCGTACCCGTAGCCGAAGCCCTTGTTGATAAGCCCCTGGTCGTACAGGCGGGCGTACAGCGGGCTGGAGGAGCCCAAGAGCGCCTCGCAGGCCAGCTCCCCCACCAGCTCCTGGCGCAGCCGCGCCTCCCCCGCCGGGGCGGGGTCGGCCTTGAAGCCCAGCTGGAAGATGGGGGTGGACACCGCCATGTCCAGGGTGCGCAGGTGCTCGTGGGCCCCGGCGGGCTCCTGGGGGCCGTAGTCCCGCTCAATCTCGCCGTTGCCCTCCCCGGGCAGGATCTCCCGGGCCAGGGCGCACACCCGCTCCGGGTCCACGTCCCCCGCCACGCACAAAACCATGTTGGCCGGGTTGTAAAACGCCTTGTGGCAGGCGTAGAGGGTGTCCGCCGTGATATGGGAGATGGACTCCTGGGTGCCCGCCACCGAGACGCGGATGGGGTGGTGCTCGTAGAGGGCGTAGAGCAGGTTCATAAAGACCTGCCACTCCGGGTCGTCCTCAATCATGCGGATCTCCTGGCCGATGATGCCCTGCTCCTTGTCCACGCTCTCGGGCGTAAACCAGGGGATGGAGACGAAGGAGAGCAGGATTTTCAGGTTGTCGTAGAACTTCTCGGTGCTCTCAAAATAGTAGCCCGTGATGGCGGAGCTGGTGAAGGCGTTGGGGCTGGCCCCGTTCTGGGCCAGATCCTGAAGGGCGTTGCCGTCCTGGGTGTCGAACATCTTGTGCTCCAGGAAATGGGCCACCCCGGCGGGGGTGTCCTGCCAGTCCCCGGCCAGCTTGAAGCGCATGTCCATGCCGCCGTAGTTGGTGGCGAAGAAGGCGTAGCTCTTCTGAAATTCCGGCTTGGGGTCCACGTAGATGTGCAGGCCGTTCTCCAGCTCGGCGTGATAGAGTTCCTCCCCGATGCGGGGGTACTGTTTGCTAACCATAGGCCGCGTTAAGCCTCCTTGCCTTTTAAGAAATAGATGGTGTCCGGGGTGAGGCGGGCCGCGGCCTCCACGACCTGCTGCCGCGTCACCCGCTCCACCCGCGCCCCCAGGGCCTCGGGGCCCTCGTCCAGGCCGGCGGCGGCCTGGCCCAGCCAGTAGTCCTCCAGCCGGCCCTGGGCGTCCAGGGTGGTGTTCAGGGCGCTGACCACCGAGCGGCGGGCGCCCTCCAGCTCCCAGTCCTCAAATTCGCCCGCCTGGACGGCCCTGAGCTGGGCGAAAATCTCGTCCTTCGCCTGCTCCACCTTGTCGAACTCCACGCCGGAGGAGATCAGCATGACCCCCTTGAGCTTCTCCAGCTGGGAGCTGGCGTAGTAGCACAGGGAGCGCTTCTCCCGCACATTCAAAAAGAGCTTGGAGGTGGTGGTGCCGCCGTAGAGCGCGTTGCAGAGCATCAGGGCGGGGAAGGCGGGGCTGTGCACGTCGATGTCCCCCGTGCGAAAGCCCATGGTCAGCTTGCCCTGGGTCACGTCCAGCGCCTCCTCCACCAGCCTGGGCCGGGCGGGGGCGGGCCGCTTTTCAGGGGCGGCGGGGCGGATGCGCGTTCCGCCCGCGGGCAGGCCGTCCAGGGCGCTCAGCAGCGCCCCCTTCACCCGCTCCAGGTCGGCGGAGCCGCAGTAGTAGAGCTCGATCCAGGCGTGCTCCAGCAGGTCCCGGTAGCGCGCCCACAGGCCCTCCCCCGTGATGGCGGCGGCGTGGGCCTCGTCCCCCAGCTTATCCACGCCGAAGGGCTCCCCGGCGCACATCTCGGCCACCACGCGGTTCAGGGCGTACTGCCGCTTGTCGTTGATCTGGGCGCGGATGCGGTCGATGAGGTTGGAGCGCTCCCCCTCCACGTAGGCGGGGCGGAAGCCCCCCTGCTCCAGCGCGGGACGCAGGAGCAGATCGCCCAGCAGGGCGGCGGCGGGCTCAAGGATGGCCTCCCCGCCGGGGGTATAAGCGTCGTCCAGGAAGCTGGCCACAAAGCCCACGCACTGAGTCTCCCCCTTGCGGCGCACCGAGGGCTCCACCGAGCCGCCGTAGAGCTCGTCCAGGGCGGCGGAGAGGGCCTCCATGTCGGGGCGCTCCGCCGTGCCCCGGCGCAGGACGGAGGGCACCAGCGCGTTGGCCGCGGCCTCCTCCCGGCTCAGGGGCACCAAAAACTCCGCGCCGAGGGCGCAGGATTTGAATTTCTTTGTGCGCACCGCCGTCAGATGGACGCCGGGCAGCAGCATGGTCTGGGTGACTTCGGTCATCGGCCACCATTCCTTTCCTTGGTAATGCATTTGCTATGCAATCTGTATTATACAACATCTTGCATGGTTTGACACCTTAAAATTCGATGAATATTGGGGACTGCTCCCGTTGCGGGCAAAGTGGAATTCCGATACAATAATAATAATTTGAAGTTTAGGAGGGCTCCCATGACCCGAGACACTGTGGAATCCATCGCCCGCGCCGGGGCGGACAAGCTCCGCTTCTCCCGGTCGGCCACCCTTCGCTACCTGACCCGCGCGGCCATCGCGGGCGCCTACATCTTTGTGGGCGCGCTGGTCTCCAGCCTGGCCGCCGCCTGGTTCTACGACGGCAGCCTGCCCGTCGCCAAGCTGCTGGGGGCAATTACCTTCTCCGCCGCCCTCATCCTAATCGTGCTGCTGGGGGGCGAGCTCTTCACCGGCACCAATCTGGTCATGGGAATTTCCCTCTACGACGGCGCGGTCAGCCCCGGCGGCGCCCTGCGGGTCTGGGCCCTGGCCTGGGTGGGCAATTTCGCGGGCATCCTGGTGCTCAGCCTGCTCTTCGCGGGCTCCGGGGCCTCCCGGGATCTGCTGGGGGCCTATCTGGCCATCTGCGTGCCCGGCAAGCTCTCCGCCCCCTGGTATGCGCTGCTGCTCAAGGGCGTGCTGTGCAATTTTCTTGTGTGCGTGGGGGTTTTCTCCGGCTTCCGCCTCAAGAGCGAGGGGGGCAAGGCCCTGGTCATCACTCTGGTCATCACCACCTTTGTCCTGGCCGGGCTGGAGCACTCCGTGGCCAACATGGCCTATTTCTCCCTCTACGCCCTGCTGGTGCCCGGCGCGGATTTCGCCGCCATGGCCCTGAACCTGCTATGGGTCACCCTGGGCAACCTGCTGGGCGGCGCGGTGGTGCTGGGCCTGCCCCTGTGGTACGCCGCCGAGGCCAAGTCTTAGGCTCCCCTACGACCTCTCGGTCCGCACAGCGGACCGAGAGGTCATACCACGGTTATCTCCAGCGTACAGTCCCCCTCCAGCGCCTCCAGCTCCACGCCCTCCCGGACGGGTTTTCCGTCCAGGAGGGTTTTTTGTTCCGCCCCCCGGGCGACCTGGATGTGAAGATTGCACCGGGGGGTGCGCCACAGCGCGGTATAGCCCGGCCAGTCCGGCGGGAGGGCCGGCTCCACAAAGAGCCTGCCGCCCCGCAGCTTCAGCCCCAGCAGCTCCTCCACGGCGGTGCGGTAGTACCACCCCGCCGCCCCGGTGTACCAGCTCCAGCCGCCCCGGCCCAGATGGGCGGGGTTGGAGTAAACGTCGGCGGCGAGCACGTAGGGCTCGGCGCGGTAGACCGCCGGGTCGTGGTTGGCGGGCAGGAGGGTGCGCAGAATCTCCCAACCCTCCCCCGCCATGCCCAGGCGCAGGCAGCCCAGGGCCAGCCAAACCGCGGCGTGGGTGTACTGCCCGCCGTTTTCCCGTACGCCGGGCACGTAGCCCCGGATATAGCCGGGGTCGTGCGCCCCACCGTCGAAGGCGGGGGTGAAGAGCTTCACCACCCCCGCGCCCCGGTCAAAAAGCTGCTCCAGGGCGCTGCGAACGGCCCGCCGCGCCAGATCCCGGTCCGCGTGGGGGACCAGCGCCGCCCAGCTCTGGGCGATGGAGTCGATGCGGCAGCGCTCGTCCCGGGCGCTGCCCAGGGTTGCGCCGTCGTCGTAGTAGCCCCGCAGGAACCATTCCCCGTCCCAGGCGGCGTTGGCGGCGGAGGCGTACCGCTCCGCCAACCCGCGCAGTTCTTCGGCCCGGTCCCCCTCCCCCATCCGCTCACAGACAGGGGCAAAGCGCTCCAGCACAAAGGCTGTAAACCAAGTGAGCCATACAGATTCCCCCCGGCCCCCGGCCCCCACCCGGTTCATGCCGTCGTTCCAGTCCCCCGCGCCCATCAGGGCCAGGCCGTGTTCCCCGGTCCCGCGGTCCAGGCTGCACAAAATTGCGCGGAGGGCGTGGTCAAACACGGTACCCATTTCCTGGGAAACAGCAGGCTGCTCGTACCGCTCCTGCTCCCCTGCCCCCAAGGGCGGCGAGGACAGGAAGGGCGCCTCTTCGGTCAAGATCCCCCAGTCCCCCCGCGCCTCCAGGTACTCGCAGAGCACATAGGGCAGCCAGAGCAGATCGTCGCTGATTCTTGTCCGGACCCCTTTACCCTCCGGCTCGTGCCACCAGTGCTGGACATCCCCTTCGAGGAATTGGTGGGCGCAGGCCCGCAGGATTTGGCCCCGCGCGGTCTCTCCCTCCGTCAGCAGGGTGGCGCACACGTCCTGGAGCTGATCCCGGAAGCCGTAGGCCCCGCCGTTTTGGTACCGCGAGGTGCGGCCCAGCAGGCGGCAGGCGATCACCTGGTAGAGGGCCCAGCCGTTGAGGTAGCCGTCCAGCGCCCGGTCCGGGGTGCGCACCTTGAGGGCGGACACCTGCCGGTTCCAGTCCATCACCGTGCGGTTCAACAGGCGGCGGGCCTCCTCCGGGGGCATCTCCCGCGTCCCATCCACGCCGGTGGCCAGGGCCAAACAGCCCTCAATTCTGTAAAGTATTTCTCCTTTCTCTCCGTTCTGATAGAGCAGCTCACCCGGATCCCCCTCCAGCTCCAGCAGCAGGACGCGGGCGTCGGGCTCCCGGGGCACAAAGGCGGTGGTGCGCAGCCCCTCCTTTTCCCAGCGGGCGTAGCCGGGGCCGTAGGTCACGGCGCAGTCCAGCGCGTCCGCGTCGGCGAAGATGGAGCGCCAGCCCGCACCGGTGCGCAGGTAAAAGCGCTCAGGCCCGCCGATGGCCAGCGGGTCGTTTTCCCAGGGGGTGAGCTGGTGCTCCCGGGCGTTGCCCTGCCAGAGGTGCCCGCAGCCGGTCTCGTCGGGCATCCAGCCCATGCTGCCGTTAGTGAGCATCTGGCTCCACCCCACCGGGGGCAGACGCCGCCCGGCGGCGAAGGTAATCCCCCCGTCCGCCGTGGCCTCCCAGCGCGGAATCCCCGGTTTTAGTGTAAAGCCGATCTCCTTTTCATAATCTGTGGGCCTGACGTAGGGCGCCTCCTCACGGCCAAGGAGCACCGTTGCGGCGGCGCGCACCGCCGGGTTGTCCTCCACCAGGTGGATTCCCCCCTTGGCCCCCAGCTTGTGGCCCCAGTCCAGCTGGCCGGCCCCCTCCAGCAGCGCGGAGCGGGCCGGGCGGCGGTAGTCCCCGCCCTCGCTCAGCAGGAACACCAGGTCGAAGGTATACCCCGACAGGGTGAGCAGCTTATGGGCCCCCAGCCGGTGGAGCTGCTGCTCCGCCTCCTCTCGGCTCCCCACCGCCAGGGCCGCGATGGGCACGTCCCCCGAGATGCCGTAGGCCCACAGCTCCCGCTGGTCGAACTCCGGCGGCTCGCCGGGCAGGGCAAGCCTGCCCAACAGGTCGTACGCCTGTAAGGCCTGATTCCTTGTCAGCTTGCACAGGGCGGCCAACCGGGCCAGCCGCCCGTTTTCACGGCCGCCCGCGCCCCGGAGCAGCCGCGCCGCACCCGCCAGGGCCTCCTCCCCGCTGTCCGAGGCGCTCAGCGCCAGCCGCAGGCGGAAGCTCTCCCCCGGCGCCAGGGTGACGGGCACGCGCAGCAGCAGGCAGGGGTCCAGCACCGCCCCGGCGGAGCTGTGGGCGGAGCCGGCCAGCGCCTGGCGCATGGCCCGCAGGCCGCCCCGTCCCAGGGCAATTTCCCGGCTGGTGTCGAAAAAGGCCCCCGCGCCGTCCCAGCACACCGCCAGGGCGGGGGTGCCGTCCGCGCTGCTGCGGGGGCGGCGGGTAAAGACCACCCCATCCCCGGTGTACGCGCTCTCCAGGAAGAGCTTGGAGAAGGCGGGGTGGGCCCGGTAGTCCTCCCACCGGGCCAGCACCGGCTCCAGATAACAGGCCAGCTCCCCCCGCAGCTCCCCTTCTCCCTCCCAGCGCAGGGTGATCTCCCGGACCTCCCCGTTCTCCCGGTCGGGCACCCGCAGGGTGTGCAGGGCCGTCAGCGCTCCGCCGTGGGCGCTCCAGGCCGCCTCCTGGCCGAAGCGCCAGGCGTCCGGCTCCAGGTGCAGAAAAAGCTCCGGGGCGCTCAGGCAGCACTGTACGCCCAGATCCGTGGTCAGGGTACTGCCCCCCATGCGGGAGCAGCTGCGCCCGTCGGCGGTGCAGAACACGGTGTAGGAGCCGTTGGAAACCAGGGCGCAGGCCGGGCGGCCCGAGCCGTCCCAATTCCCCTCCCGCACGGGCTCGGAGCCTGTCAGGCGTTTTGGCTTGTCAGGTGCCTGGCCCGCCGGGGACTTCATCACGGCGGCGCCCACGGGCACCTTCTCCTGCAGGAGCTCCCGGTAGGCCCCCATGGCGGAGTCCCGCATAAAGCGCTCCTGCATGAGATTGCCGTTGAGGGCGTTGTCCACGGCCACCAGGCTCATGCCCAGGTGGTGGGCCATATAGGACTTCACCGTCTCGAAGCTCCGCTCCCCGGTGAGGCGGCCGGGGGTGTAGTCCAGCGCCTCGTAGAGGCCGTACTTCCCCTCCACCCCCAGCGCCCGCAGGCGGCGCAGGTTTTGGGCGGCGCCGCCGGGCGAGAGCAGCAGGGCCAGAAAGGTTGCGTAGGGCGCGATCACCAGGTCGTCGTCCAGCCCCCGCTTCAGACCCAGCCGCTGCACCCCGTGGGCCTTGTACTGGTAGTTGAAGGCCCCGTCGAAGGCGTAAAAGCCGGACTCCGAGATCCCCCAGGGTACATTTTTCCGGCGGGCCCGGCGCCGCTGGGCGTAGATGCAGAAGGCCAGGGACTCGTACATGGCGCTGTTGGGCTCGGCGGGCAGGAGGAGGTTGGGCATGAAGTACTCGAACATGGTGCCCGTCCAGGAGGCCATGCCGCTGTAGTCGTTCTCCCCCACCAGCATCCTGCCCAGCCGCCGCCAGTGCCGGGGGGAGACCTCCCCCCGGGCCACCGCCAGGTAGCTGGTCTGCCGGGCCTCGCTGGCCATCAGGTCGTACCAGCCCTGGGTGTACTCCCCCTTGGCGTCGTCGTAGCCGATGAAAAAGAGCCTGCGCTCCCTGTCGTAGAGCAGGGAGAAGTCCATGGCGCCGGCCAGGGCCCCGGCCCGCGCGGCCAGGGCCTCCTCCCCCCACTCCGCCAGTCCCTCCCGCAGGGCGATGAGGCAGCCGCACAGGTTGCCCCCGTCCACGGTGGAGACGTAGCGGGGGGACATGGCCTGGGCCGTGGCGGTGTCGTACCAGTTGAAGAGGTGGCCCCGCCACTTGGGCAGCCCCTCCAGGGTGTCCAGCATGTGGCCCAGCAGCTCCGCCGCCTTTTCCCTGGAAATAAAGTCCAGATCCGCCGCCGCCAGGCAGCACAACAGCGCCATGCCGATATTGGTGGGAGAGGTCCGCCGGGCCAGGCCCACGGCGGGCTGCTCCTGCCAGTTGTCCGGGGGCAGCCAGTGGTCCTCGGGGCGGAGGAAGTCGGCAAAATAGCCCCAGATGGCCGCCCCCTGGTGGAGCAGGAAGGCCCTGTCCGCGGCGGAGACGGACTTTTTGTCCGGAATGGGGCGGCTCATGGCCCAGGCGAATATGGGCGACAGCGCCCACACCAGTCCCGCCGCCGCCCCCGCCGGGAAGCGGGCAAAGAGCATGGCGGCAAGGCCCGCCGCCACGGCGGGCCACTGCTTTTTATAGTTGGCCCACACGCCGTCCCCCTGGCGGCGCTCCGCGTCGGCGGCGGTGACCCAGGCCAGCAGGCCCCGGCGGGTCACCAGCTGCCGCCAAAGGGCGGTCACGGCGCCGGAGGCGCAGGTCCAGGCGTGCACGGGCAGGAAGAGCAGCTGCACCAGGGTCTGGAGCACCACGCCCCCCAGCCCGGCGATGATGGTGGAGTGGTACCGGGCGTGGGCCCCCGCGCCGCCCCGGAAGGCCAGCTCGGCCCCGGAGAGCAGCAGGTTGGAGGCGGCGCAGAGCACCGCCACCCCCGCCGCCGCGCCGAAGTCGGCCCCGGTCAGGCACATGCCAAGCAGCAGGGCCAGCAGGGTGCACACCGGGGAAATGCTGCGGCGCAGGTTGTCGAAAATCTTCCATTTGGCCATGGGGGAAATCGGGTTGGGCTCTCTGTCCCCGGCCTGGTTGCGCACCGTGCGCCCCAGCCAGGGCAGGAGCTGCCAGTCCCCCCGCACCCAGCGGTGGAGGCGGGCGAAGTAGGAATTCACCTTATAGGGGTAGCCGTCGGTGAGCTCCACGTCCCCGATGAGCCCCGCGTGGAGGTAGGATCCCTCCAGCAGGTCGTGGGAGAGCACCCTGTTTTCCGGGAAGCGGCCGTCCAGACAGGTAAGGAAGGCGTCCACGTCGAAGATGCCCTTGCCCGTGTAGGTCCCCTGGTCGAAGAGGTCGTGGTACACGTCGCTGCTGGCGCTGCCGTAGGGGTCCACGCCCCCCTGACCGGCGAAGATGCGGGAGAACTGGCTCTTGTTGGCGGCCCCCAGCTCCACCCCCACCCGGGGCTGGAGCACGCCGTACCCGGCGCGCACCACCCGGCGGCGGCGGTCCACCACCGCCCGGTTCAGGGGGTGGAGCATGGCCCCGGCCAGCTCACGGGCCGCGCCCACGTTGAGGCTGGTGTCCGAGTCCAGGGTAAGCACGAACTTCACCCCCTGGAGCCTGCGTCGGTCACCGGCGCGCACCTGAAGGGCGCAGCGGCGGCCCCGGAGCAGGCGGGCCAGCTCCAGCAGAGCCCCCCGCTTGCGCTCCCAGCCCTGCCACACCTCGTCCACCGGGTGGAAAATCGGGGGACGGAACAGAAGGTAGAAGCCCCCGCCGTATTTCCCGTTCAGGGCCTCGATCTCCCGCCGGGCCGCCTCCGCCCAGCCCCGGGCCGCACCCCCCATGGGCTCGGCCCGGTCGGGCAGGTCCGCCAGCAGGCCGAACAGCAGGTGTTCCCCCGCGTCCCGGTTGGCCAGGCGGTAGCGCTCCAGCAGCGCGGCGTACTCCGCCCCGCTCTTCTCCCCCGTCAGCAGCCCCGCGATGACGCAGAGGGTCTTGCCCTCCTTGGGTATGCCCTCCTCCAGCTCCAGCCGGCACACCGGCCGGGGCCGGAACAGGCGCACGGCGGCGAAATCCACCAGATTCTTCACGATCTCGGACACCGGCAGCAGCAGGAGCAGTGCCACAGCGCCGCTGTGGAGCACGTAGCCCAGCAGCAGCGTCACGAACAGGGTGGGCAGCACCACCGCCGCCACATAGAGCCCGCCGCTGCGCAGGCGCGGCCGCTCCCCCATGGGGCGGCGGAAGAGGTAGTAGCCCACATGGCGCTCCTCGCCCTTCCCGGCCTCGCACAGGGCCAGCACCTGCGCCGCGGCCACCTCCTCGCTCAGGCCCTTCTTCCGGGCCAGGCGGCAAAGCTCCCGGCGGTAGCGGGCGCGGGTCTCGTCGTCCATTTTGGCGTACTCCCCCGCGGGATCCCGGCGCAGGGCCTCTTCCACCCGGCTGGCCTGCTCCAGCAGGGGGCACAGGTTGGCGGTGGAGAGCATCCGCAGGGAGGAGAAGATCTCCTCCAGCGCCTGGGCCGTGCCCTCCCCCGGCTGATCCCCCTCCAGCCGCGGGCACAGCCCGGCCAGCCGCTCCACGCAGGCGCATTTGAGGGCGGGCACCAGCACGGACAGCTCCCCCTCGGTGAGCGGGCGGGCCTGCTGGGCGCGGCCTAAAAAGGCGCACAGCTTCTCCGGCGCGGCGGCCCCCGCCTCCCCGACGAAGGCGCGTGCCAGCTCCAGCACGAAGAGCTCCTTCCCCCCGCCCCGCCGCACCCAGCGCAGGCGGACGGCCCGGCGCAGGCAGTCCGCGCCGTCCCGGCCCTCCCGCTGGGCCAGGTACCAGTTGTCCAGCAGCCATTCCCAGGCCGGGGTGGTGCGCTCCTGCCGCGCGGCGCGCGCCGCCACGTGGTCCCGTACCGCGCGGATCTGCCGCAGGGCCGCCTGCGTGCGGCGTGCGGCCGCGCGCCCCGTATTTTCCCCCACCGGGCGCATCGCCTGCGCCGCGTTCTCCCCGAGCTGCCCCAGATCCTGTCCCATCCGCGCTTCCTCCCAAGTCCATATTCACCTTCCAGCTTTTCCCGATGGAAGGGAAATATACGGCGGGGCGCGGAAAAGGGCGGCCGGATAAACCGGCCGCCCTCCTTGTCTTTACTTACCCGCCGCAGGCGTTTTTCAGCTCCTGGAGCAGCAGCTGCATGTCCAGCGGCTTGACCAGATAGCTTGTCATCCCGGCCTGCCGGGCCAGCGCCCGGTCCTCCTCGAAGGCGTTGGCCGTCATGGCCAGGATGGGCAGGGACGCGTCCGCCCGGTCCAGGGCGCGGATGGCCCGGGTGGCGGCCAGGCCGTCCATCACGGGCATGCGGATGTCCATCAGCACCGCCCGGTAGTGCCCCACGGGGGCGTCCGCAAAGCGGTCCAGCGCCAGCTTCCCGTTCTCCGCCACGTCCACCCGGAAGCCGTGCATCTCCAGCAGGGATTTTGCGATCTCGGCGTTGAGGGCGTTGTCCTCCGCCAGCAGCAGCCGCTGTTGGGAGAACTGGGGCCCCGGCCTGGGCGGGACCGTGCGGTGCCCGCCCTCCAGCTGGGCGAAGGTCTCGTACACCGCGCAGCGGAACAGGGGCTTGGCGATAAAGCAGTCGGCCCCGGCCTGCCGTGCCTCGGTCTCGATGGCGCTCCAGTCGTAGGCCGAGATGATGACGATCATGGTCTCCGGCCCCACCAGCTCCCGGATGCGGCGGGTGGTCTCCACTCCGTCCATATCCGGCATACGCCAGTCGATCATGGCGATGTCGTAGCACCGCCCCCGCTCCAGGGCGGCGCGCACCTCCTCCACCGCCCGTATGCCCGAGTCCACCCAGACCGAACGGGCGCCGATCTCCTGGAGGATAACGGCGGTCTGCTCGCCCACCAGCGCGTCGTCGTCGGCCACCAGCACCTCCAGCCCCCGCAGCAGCTCCCGCTTTTTGCGCTCCTGCTCCCGGGCCTCGTCGTCCTCCGGCAGGCCGAAGGGCAGGCTGACCGTAAAGGTGCTCCCCTTGCCCTGTTCGGTCTTTACGTCAATCAGGCCGCCCATGAGCTGCACCAGGTTGTACACGATGGACAGACCCAGGCCGCTGCCCACATTGTTGCGGGCTCCGTCCGCGCACTCCTGCTCGAAGGGCTGGAAAATCCGCCGGGAGAATTCCTCCGACATGCCGATGCCGCTGTCCGCCACCGAGAAGCGCAGGAACGCGAAGCCGTTGGCCCGCCGCTCCTCCCCGATGCTTAGCGTGATGCAGCCCCCGGCGGGGGTGAACTTCACCGCATTGGACAGCAGGTTTACCAGAATCTGCTTCAGGCGCAGGGCGTCGCCAAGATAGCAGCGCTCCAGCGGCTCGGTGTGGTGGATCTCGAAGGAGATGCCCCGCTCCAGGGTCTGGGGGAAGATAATGGTGTTCAGCTCACCGACCAGCTCCGTGAAGTCGAATTTCTCCCGGGCGATGGTCATTTTGCCCGTCTCGATCTTGGACATGTCCAGGATGTCGTTGATCAGCGAGAGCAGGTAGCGGGAGGAGGCGTCGATCTTCTGGAAGCAGTCCCGCACCCTGGCCGGGTCCTCCAGCTTGAGCTGGCCGATGGTGCTCATGCCGATGATGGCGTTCATGGGCGTGCGGATGTCGTGGCTCATGCGGGAGAGGAAGTCGCTCTTGGCCCGGTTGGCCGCCTTGGCGGAGGCCAGCGCGTCCCGCAGCAGCTGCTCCTGCCGCGCCTGCTCGGCACGCTGCTCGTCCAGCACCCGCACCAGCCCGATGGCCAGCACGTCCTCCCCCACCGGGTTGTCCACGGGGATAAGCTGTACCGCGATCCAGTGGTACGCCCCGTCCGCGCCCTTCTGGCGAAACTCACCGTAGCACGCGCCCTCCCCGGCGGCGAAGCGCCGCCGGATGGCCGCGCAGTCGAAGAAGGCGGCGTAGTCCTCCCGGTAGGCGGGGTAGACGTCCTCCAGCATCTGCGCCGCCAGGGTCTCGATCCGCCCCTGCCTGCGCCCGGTGTAGCACGCCTTATCCTCAATGAAGCAGTCGAAGGTGCCCTGGGTCAGGTTCAGGTTCATAATCAATGGGTAGGCGCTGCAGATGGCCGCCCGCAGGGAACGGTTTTCGATCAGCCGCTCCTCCTCCTGGGCCAGCTGCAGGCGCTTTATCTCGGTGATGTCGGTAAAGACCGCCTGGATGACCTCCAGTCCGTCGGCATTTACGATGCGCTGCATCACCACACTGATCCACACCAGCCCGCCGCCGCGGCGGCGGCTCTCCCGCGTATAGGTGCACACCGGGCCGTCCAGCGTGAGCCGGCCGATGTAGTCCTCCACCCTGCGCCGGTCCCCCTCCCCCACCATCTGCACCGGGCTGGCCACCTCGGCGCGGTAGGCCTCCTCGGAGGGGTAGCCGTAGAACTCCCACACCATGCGGTTGAGGTTCACCAGCCGGTGGGAGGGGTCGGTGGTGAACTGCAGGATGCCGCAGGGCACCGTGTCGTAGAGCTGGGAGAGGAAGCGACTGCGCTGCCCGGCCTCCAGCTCCTGCTTTTTGCGCTGGCTCACGTCGGTGAGGAAGCAGTAGACCGCCTCCTCCCCGTCCACGTCCACCATGCGCTTGCCCGACTCGGCCAGCCACAGGACGCCCCCGTCCCTCCGCCTGGCCCGGTACTCCACGTAGTAGGAGTCCCCCCGGCGCAGGGCGGCGTCCACCTGGGCCCACATGGGGGCGTAGTCCTCCGGCACGACGAACCCCCGGGTGGTCCCGCCGGTGGCGGCGGCGCACTCCTCCGGGGAGGCGTAGCCCAGCAGGGCGCACAGCCCGTCGCTGATCCATTTGTAGGACAAATCGCCGTCCAGGCGGAAGATCTCCATGCCGCCCGGCATCTGGGCCAGCATCAGCTCAATCTGCCGGTCCCGCTGGGTGAGCGCGCCCTGGAGCCTCTCATAGGCCTCCCTGGCCGCCTGGACGGGGAAGAGCTTATCCTCCCGCATCTCCGCGCTGGGCATTGAGTTGTGGATGTGTACCGTCTCCAGCCCGCCGTCCGGCTTGCGCCGGAAGATGAAGGTGATGCGCTGGCGTACGCGCATGTACATCCCCTGGCCGCCCTTCGTCTCAAGCAGGCTCTCCCCCTGGCAAAAGTAGGTGCCGCCGCCCAGATCCCGGCTGGCGTAACGCGCCTCGGTCATCTCACAGGCGATGAACTCGTCCTGCCCCGCCCGGAAGGCGGCGGCCACGTCCTCGGCCCCCTCCGCCCACATCCTCTCGCCGCCGCCCAGCCACACGATGTCCGGTGCGAAGGTGGAAATCAGAAAATCAATGCTCGAATCGCAGAAATAACTGCGCAGAATTCTGTCTGCGAACGCCTCTACCTCGCGCAGAGCACCCTGTCCCTCCATGCCGCGTCTCCCTTCCGAACTGCCTGGTTTGAATGATAATACCACAAAATGCCGGAAATGCAAAGCGCAAAGCCGGGTTTGCGCTTCCATCGTTTCCGCAAGGGAAATCACTTTCCCCCCTTGACAAGCTGGGAAAAATATAGTATGATACAACACGTTGTAAAGCCCACCCGCTTTACAACAACTGTGAGAGGAGGCGGCTAACGTTGAAGAACCAGGCCTACCGCATGACCCTGCTCTACGATTTTTACGGGGACATGCTCACGGATCGCCAGAAGGAGTTCTACGACCTCTATTATAATGAGGACCTCTCCCTGGCCGAGATAGCGGAAAACTACGGCATCACCCGCCAGGGCGTGCGGGACGTCATCGTCCGCGCCGAGGCCACCCTCACCGAGCTGGAGGACAAGACCGGCATCATCCGGCGCTTCCACAAGATGCAGGACCAGTTCACCCAGATTGGGCAGGCGCTGGACGGCATCGAGCAGCGCAACGAAAGCCGCTTTCAGGACGACGTGCTGGAAGGGCTGTGCATCCAGATCAGGGATGTGCTCTCCCAGCTGAAGCAGGAGTAACCAATGGCATTTGAAGGATTGACCGAAAAGCTCTCCGCCGCGTTTAAAAAGCTGCGCGGCAAGGGCCGCCTGACCGAGGCCGACGTGAAGGAGGCCATGAAGGAGATCCGTATGGCCCTGCTGGAGGCCGACGTGAACTTCAAGGTGGTTAAGCAGTTTGTCTCCACCGTCACCGAGCGCGCGGTGGGCGCCGACGTGCTGGAGAGCCTGACCCCGGCCCAGATGATCATCAAGATCGTCAACGAGGAGCTCACCGCCCTCATGGGGGGCGAGAGCACCAAGCTCACCATCTCCCCCAAGCCCCCCACCGTCGTGATGCTGGTGGGCCTCAACGGCGCGGGCAAGACCACCAACGGCGCCAAGCTGGCCGGCTTCATGAAAAAGCAGAACGGCAAGCGCCCCCTGCTGGTGGCCTGCGACACCTTCCGCCCCGCCGCCGTGCAGCAGCTCCAGGTCGTGGGCGGCCAGGTGGGCGTGCCGGTCTTCGAGCAGGGCTTGGGCGACCCGGTGGAGATTGCAAAGGCGGGCATCGAGCACGCCAGGACCCACGGCAACGACCTGGTGTTCATCGACACCGCTGGCCGCCTGCACGTGGACGAGGAGCTGATGGACCAGCTCAAGGTCATGAAGGCCGCCGTGAACCCCACCGAGATTCTGCTCATCGTGGACGCCATGATCGGCCAGGACGCGGTGAACGCCGCCAAGGCCTTCGACGAGGCGCTGGACATCACCGGTGTCATGCTCACCAAGCTGGACGGCGACGCCCGGGGCGGCGCGGCCCTGTCCATCAAGGCGGTCACCGGCAAGCCCATCAAGTTCGTGGGCGTGGGCGAGAAGCTGGACAGCGTGGAGGTCTTCCACCCCGACCGCATGGCCTCCCGCATCCTGGGCATGGGCGATATGCTCTCCCTCATTGAGAAGGCCCAGCAGAGCTTCGACATGCAGAAGGCCGCCGAGCTGGAGCAGAAGCTGCGCAAGAACAAGTTCACCCTCACCGACTTCTACGACCAGCTGGTGCAGGTGAAGGGCATGGGCTCCCTCACCGACATCGCGGGGATGCTGCCCGGCGTCAACGCCAAGGCCCTGGAGGGCGCCACCGTGGACGAAAAAGCCCTGGGCCGCACGGAGGCCATCATCCTGTCCATGACCCCCCGGGAGCGGGAGAACCCCTCCCTGCTCAACAACAGCCGCAAGAAGCGCATCGCCGCCGGCAGCGGCACCCAGGTGGTGGACATCAACCGGCTGCTGAAGCAGTTCGAGATGATGCAGCAGATGACCCGCCAGTTCTCCGGCGGCAAGATGAAGCGCATGAAGCGCGGCGGCATGTTCGGCAAGGGCAAGATGCCCGGCATGCCCTTTTAACCCATAGGCAAAGCATCGCTGATGCTTTCCGATATAGAGACGTAAAACATTTGGAGGTGACATAAAATGGTCAAAATCAGACTGCGCCGTATGGGCGCCAAGAAGGCTCCCTTCTACCGTATCGTGGTGGCCGATTCCCGCTATCCCCGCGACGGCCGTTTCATCGAGGAGATCGGCACTTATAATCCCCTGATGAACCCCGCCGAGATCAAGGTGGACGCCGAGCGCGCCCAGGCCTGGATCAAGACCGGCGCCCAGCCCACCGAGACCGTGAAGGCCCTGCTGAAAAAAGCCGGCGCCATCTAAGGGAAGTAGGCATCATGAAGGAACTGCTCACTTACATCGCCCGCAATCTGGTGGACCACCCCGACGACGTGGTGGTCACCGAGCACGCGGGCGAGTGCGAGACCGTCCTGGAGCTCCGGGTCGCCCCGGACGACATGGGCAAGGTGATCGGCCGCCAGGGCCGCATCGCCAAGGAGATCCGCACGCTGATGCGCTCCGTGGCCCAGCACCAGGGGACCAAAGTCTCCGTAGAAATCGTGGACTAAAAAACGGCGGGGGCTGACCCCGCCGTTTTTCGTTTGGAGGTAGCAATGAAGCAGCAATTTCTGGAGGCCGGGCAGATCGTGAACACCCACGGCGTGCAGGGCGAGCTGAAAATCGTGCCCTGGTGCGACAGCCCGGAGTTCCTGTGCCAGTTCGGCACCGTGTATATCGACGGCGCGCCGGTGGCTGTGCGCTCCGCCCGGCCCCACAAGGGCAACGTCCTGGCCGTGCTGGAGGGCGTGGAGGACGTAAACGCCGCCATGCGCATGAAGGGCAAAATCATCTCCATCGACCGCGCCGGAATCACCCTGCCCGAGGGCCGCCACTTCCTGGCCGACCTCATGGGACTGGAGGTGCGGGACGCGGACACCGGGGCCAAGCTGGGCGTGGTGGAGGACATCCTCACGCCCCCCGCCCACGAGGTGTACGTGGTGAAGGGCGAGAAGTCCTATCTGATCCCCGCCGTGGACGAGTTCCTGGTGGAGACCAACGTGGAGGGCGGCTACCTCCGGGTGCGCCTGATCGAAGGGATGGAGTGCTGATGTACCGCATCGACATTATGACCCTCTTCCACGAGACCGTGGGGGACATGATGAACGAATCCATCCTGGGCCGGGCCCAGGAGCGGGGCTTTATCCGCATCGAGGCCCACCAGATCCGGGACTATACCTTAAATAAACAGAAGCAGGTGGACGACTACCCCTACGGCGGCGGCCGGGGGGCGGTGATGCAGGCCGACCCCCTCTACCAGTGCTGGAGGCACATCACCGACGCCTACGGCCCCGGCCACACCATCTACCTCTCCCCCGCGGGCAAGACCTTCCGGGAGGCGGACGCCCGCCGCCTGCGGGACGGGTACGAGCACCTGATCCTGGTGTGCGGGCACTACGAGGGCATCGACCAGCGCTTCATCGAGGAGTGCGTGGACGAGGAGATCTCCCTGGGGGACTTCGTGCTCACCGGCGGGGAGATCCCCGCCATGGCGGTGGCCGACGCGGTGGCCCGCCTGGTGCCCGGCGTACTGCCCGACCCGGAGTGCTTCGAGGAGGAGAGCCACTGGAACGGCCTGCTGGAGTACCCCCAGTACTCCCGGCCCGAGGAGTGGCACGGGCGGAAGGTGCCCTCCATCCTCCTGTCCGGCAACCACGCCGCCATCGCCAAATGGCGGCGCAAGCAGGCCATCCTGCGCACCCGGCTGCGCCGGCCCGACATGTACGGGCGGCTGGACCTGTCCTCCAAGGCGGATCAGAAGCTGCTCAAGGAGCTGGCCGAGGAGGAAAACGGCTGATTTTGTCCGAAAAACGGCGCGCGGAAACACTCCGCGCGCCGTTTTCCTGCAATTTTTCTTATGTGGTTTTCACAAAGTTTCGTGCGACGGCGAAGGGGGCCCTTCGGCAGGGTGGACAAATATTTTTTCCAATGAAACGGCGATTTTCCAGCTTTTATGCATTTTTTAGCTCCAAACCCGCGAAAATACCGGGTGTCAAACAGGGGCTGTCCCCCAAAACCTCCCCCAACCCACCAGGGTCTGACCCCTGTCCGCCCCCGATCCGCCAAAACTCCTGCCCCCCAGCCTTTTGAGCTGTAACTATTTGTTACCTTTTGTATCCCGCTTCGGCGCGATCCGCCGGAAAATCTTCTCTTTTCAGTTGACATAAATTCGATAAAATAATTCTCAAAAACCCGCTCTCCCTTGCCTCGCTTGACATTTTTCAGGTACACGGATATAATCCAGGCCGTTATGAAAGGCGCCAAAACTGGTTACAATGCAAGGCGCCCTTTCCGGCAAGGAGGAACCCCTATGAATCTGAACACCTTTGACCGCACCCACCCCCGCGCGGGGCGCCGGGTGCGCCTGGCCGCCCTTCTGGGCGCCGTTACCCTGACGGTAGGTCTGTCCGCGGGCTTCGCCATCCCCAAGACCACCTACGTCTTTTCCGACGGCGGCGTGCAGACCTCGGTCGTCGCCTTCGCCGGTCAGCTGGACGCCGCCGCCGAGCGCGCGGGGCTCGTTCTGGAGCAGGGCGACTACCTGGTCTCCCGCCAGGAGGGGGACGTGGTCCGCTCCCAGGTCCAGCGCGCCCCGCTCTTGAGCTACGACACCGTCACCGAGCCCATCCCCTACGGCACCCAGCGCCGGGAGAACCCCGATCTGCCCGCCGGGGCCGAGGTGCTGGTGCAGTCCGGCGCGGAGGGCGCGCGGGCGCTGACCTACCAGAACCGCACCCAGTACGGCGAGACCACCCGCACCCTGGTGGACATCCGCCAGTCCGCCGCCCCCACCGACGCGGTGGTGGAGTACGGCACCCGCAGCCTCTCCCCCCTCAGCGTCACCGCGGACGCCGTCGTGGACCTGGAGGAGGACGGCAGCGGCGGCGGGGTGATTACCACCGTCTCCGGCCAGGCCCTCCCCTACTCCCGCGCGCTCACCGTGAAGGCCACCGCCTACACCACCGAGCGTCAGTCCTGGAAGCTCACCGCCACCGGCACCACCGCCCGGGTGGGGGCCATCGCCGTGGACCCCAAGGTCATCCCCTACGGCACCCGCATGTATATCCAGTCCGCCGACGGCTCCATCGTCTACGGCGTGGCCACCGCCGAGGACTGCGGCGGCGCCATCAAGGGCAACAAAATCGACCTGTTTTTCGACTCCTACGACACCTGTATCCAGTTCGGCGTGCGCACCTGCACGGTCTATATCCTAGCGTAGGGCGGGGGCTTGCCCCCGCCGGGAAAATACGGCGGCCCCGCCTGTTTACAGCTTTCCCCTTTACTTTTCTCCCTCGGCGTGCTACAATAACGGCACAAGCGCAAATCTAATTTCAAATACTACATCGAGGGATAGTTGATATGAGTTTCAAGATCATTGTGGACAGCTGCTGCGATCTGACCCCCGCCATGCTCCGGGGCGGCGCGTTTACCAGGGTCCCCCTCACCATCCGGGTGGACGGGGATGTGTTTGTGGACGACGCGTCCTTCGACCAGGCCAACCTGCTCTGGCGGATGAAGCAGAGCCCCAACGCGCCCCAGACCTCCTGCCCCTCCCCCGTGCAGTATATGGAGGCCTTCGACTGCGGCGCGGACGAGGTCTACGTGGTCACCCTGTCGGCCCTGCTCTCCGGCTCCCACAACAGCGCGGCCCAGGCCAGGAGCATGTGGCTGGAGGACCACCCGGACGCCAAGGTGCATATCTTCAACTCCTGCTCCGCCTCCGCGGGGGAGGTGCTGATCGCCCAAAAGATCCAGGAGCTTGCCCAGGCCGGGATGGACTTCACCACCGTGGTGAGCGAGGTCTCCCGCTTCATCAACGACATGCAGACCCTCTTCGTGCTGGAGGACCTGGACAACCTGCGCAAGAACGGGCGGCTCTCGAAGCTCCAGGCCATCGTCACCGGGACGCTGAAAATCAAGCTCCTCATGGGGGCCACCTCCGAGGGGGAGATCTGCAAAAAGGGGCAGGCCCTGTCCGTCAAGCAGGCGCTGGGCAAGATGGTCTCCATCATGGCCTCCGACGCCGCCCACGCCGGGCGCACCCTGTGCATTGCCCACTGCAACTGCCTGGAGCGGGCCTTCTACCTCAAGGAGCAGGTGCTCAAGGCCTGCCAGTTCCGGGACGTGGTATTCTGCGAGACCGGGGGCATCAGCACGGTGTACGCCAACGACGGCGGTATCGTCTGCGCCTATTAGCTCACGCGCGCTTTCAGGCCGTCCGGCGGGAGAACCCGCCGGGCGGTTTGCTTTTCCCCCTGTTTTATGCTATAATCGAACAAATTTGTGCCTGGAGGGATTGTTGTGGAGTACGTCATCCGCCCCATCGCACCCGGCGACGCGGAGGGCCTCAACGCCCTGCGCCGTATGCCCGGCGTGTTCGAAACCACCCTTGGCCTGCCCTCTGAGCGGGTGCAGCGCAACCTGGACGGCATCAACGCCCTGACCCGCAACGACCACCAGTTCGTGGCGGTGCTGGGCGACGGCACGGTCATCGGCGCGGCGGGGCTCAGCGTCCACGACAGCCCCCGCACCCGGCACACCGGCGACGTCGGCATCTTCGTCCGCACGGACTATCAAAACCAGGGCGTGGGCGCCGCCCTGATGAACACCCTGCTGGATCTGGCGGACAACTGGCTCATGCTGGTGCGGGTCCAGCTGGAGGTCTACGCCGACAACGAGCGCGCCATCCACCTCTACGAAAAGCTGGGCTTTGAGAAGGAGGGCCGCAAGCGCATGGCCAATATCCGGTGGGGCGAATATGTGGACGAGTTCATGATGGCCCGCCTGCGCCCGCCCAAAACCATTGAATAAGGAGCACGCCATGGATCTCTGCAACGTCAACGACATCAAAGCCCTGCTGGGGCGGCACGGCTTCCGCTTCTCCAAGAGCCTGGGGCAGAACTTTCTCATTGAGGGCTGGGTACCCCGGGACATCGCGGAGGCCTCCGGCGCGGACGGGGGCTGCGGCGTGCTGGAGATCGGCCCCGGCATCGGGCCGCTCACCGTCCAGCTCTCCCGCCTGGCCGGGAAGGTGGCCGCCGTGGAACTGGACCGGACCCTGCTGCCCGTGCTGGCCGAGACCCTCTCGGACTGCCCCAACGTGCAGGTCATCCCCGGCGACGTGATGAAGCTGGATCTGAACGCCCTGGCGGCGGAGCAGTTCCCCGGCCTCACG
Source organism: Oscillospiraceae bacterium (assembly GCA_022846095.1). Classification (NCBI taxonomy): domain Bacteria; kingdom Bacillati; phylum Bacillota; class Clostridia; order Eubacteriales; family Oscillospiraceae; species Oscillospiraceae bacterium. The sequence goes on from AP025583.1 coordinate 2,188,893, forward strand.
CCCCTGTGCTGCGCCAACCTGCCCTACAACATCACCACCCCCGTCCTGACCGCCCTGCTGGAGGCGGGCTGCTTCCAGTCCATCACCGTGATGATCCAGCGGGAGGTGGCCCTGCGCATCTGCGCCGCGCCGGGCACGGCGGATTACGGGGCCTTCTCGGTGTTCTGCCAGTACCACGCCGGTACCGAGCTGCTCTTCGACGTGGGGCCGGAGTGCTTTCTCCCCGCCCCCAAGGTGACCTCCTCCGTGCTCCGCCTCACCCCCCGCCCCGCGCCCCCGGAGGTAGCGGACGAGCGCCTCTTTTTCCAGGTGGTGCGCGCCTCCTTCGCCCAGCGGCGCAAGACCCTGCTCAACGGGCTGAGCTCCGCCTTCGGCAGCCGCGTGGACAAGGACGCTCTGCGCCAGGTCATCGCGGACTGCTCCCTCCCCGCCGACGTGCGCGGGGAGCGGCTGGGCATCCCCGAGTTCGCCGCCCTGGCCCGGCGGCTGGCGCCCCTGCTGTAGCGTGCGCACCAAACAGCGCCCCCTGCACATTTGGTAATTTATTTTTAGACTTTTATCCCTCTTACTTCCTTATCAGTTCAAATTTTATCACTTTTTCTTGCATTTGCCCTTTTTCCGTAGTATGCTGATCGTGTTTACGGTACAGGTACGATAAGGGAAAGAGGGACTTTTGCATGAAGAATCGACTGATGCGGGGACATTCGACGCTCTTGCGGCGGTACGCGGCGCTGGCGCTGGCGGTTTTGCTGGCGGTTCAACAGTGCGCGGCCGCCGTTGCCTATTACGGCGCGGACGGCGCGGGGGTTCCCGCGTTCAACGACGCCGTGGCGGTTGAAAGCGTCGCGCTTAAGAAGGGTACGGACGGCGATCCCAGCACGTATACCGACGTCAAAGACGGGGACAGCCTCTCGTTCAACGACACGCTCTATCTGTTGTTCAATTTTGAAATTGAGGACGCAGAGCCCGGCGGTCAGATCTATAAGATCGATAACAGTATTAAAGCCAACAACGGTAAGAGCGCCCCCTATCAAATTGATATTCCAACCGGGCTCAAAATACCCGACGGAGCCAATGCTACCACAGAGCTCGTGGGTAAGTTCACCGACGAAGACGGTAAACCAGTTGAACTGAAATTTGGCGATTTGGTCATTGAGAATAATACCGCCTCCGTGGTTTTCGGCGCGGATTCCGCAAGCAGCTTGGGCAGCTTCTGGGAAAATAATGAGTTTGAAAACATCGAGGACGCCTACATCTACGTCAACTGCCAGCTTGACCGGGACGCAATCGGCGGCAAAGAGCAGTACAAGATCCTCTTGACCGCCAATACCTCGGTCACCGTCTCTATTAGTGATAATCGAAAAACCCCCGACACCGTGGAAAAAAAAGGCGAATTTGACAACGACATCTACCGTTTTAACTGGACGGTCACCTACACCAAGGGCGGAAAAGATCCGGCCGACATGCTGGTGGACATCTTTGACGAAAACCAGGTGTTTGTAGAGGACAGCGTATTCATTAATGATGTTAAGGCACCTTCCAACTGGTATAACGCCAGCGGAAATCAGCTGATATATAAAATTGGAGATAGCGCTTCGCTCAAGCCGGGGGATACCATCAAGCTGACCTATCAGACCGCCCTGACCGACAAGGCCGTCGAGCCCAGCCCCAACCCCGGCAATCTGACCGTCACAAATGAGGTTTATATGCTTCGCGGCACCACCCGGCTGGAAGCTCTCAAAACGGCCCAGGTAACCGTCCCCGCCGCCAGCCTCACGTGGCTGCAAAAGGATGGAAAGCAGGTTGGCGACAGGGAGATCGAGTGGACGCTCACTCTGCGCACCCTGGATCGCAGGCTGGACAATCTGGTGCTGTACGACTGTATCCCCACGGGACTGACGCTGAAAGATAATAGCTTTAAAATTAATGGTGCTACCTTAACAGAATCCACCGCTAAATTGGACACTAGCCCTTCTGCTATTGACAGCAAACAGCCTACTTTTACGCTTTCTTTTAACACGCCGTATGCCTCAGTCTATACGATTACTTACCACACAGTAATTAAGGACGACTACTTCGAGGAACACAGCAGCGAACAAAAGATAAATTTCAACAACCAAGCCTGGCTATCCTTTGACTGGAAGAGCTATAACGGTTCTGGAACCAGCGTTGACTTTACCTTCCCCACGTTGGACAAGGGCGTGGGTGTGGATACCAACATCATCCACAAGGTTTCCAACGGATATAACGCCGCCACTCATACCATCACATGGGAGGTAACGGTCAATCCCAACAAGGTCTATGTACTGAACGGCACGGTAACCGATAATCTGACCGTGCCCGGCCTGACCTATGTGGCCAACAGCTTTAGCTCCGCTAATCCCGTCGTGACACTGGATACTGCAAAATCAACTAATAAAAACATCGTGGTCAATGTAGTCGAATTGAAAAATACAACAGTTTCATACACATTCAAAACCACGGTAGACAATTCTGCCGACTGGGCCTTCAATACCAACGGTAAAAACTATACCAACACCGCAACATTTAAGGGTGAGGTACAGCCCGCAGGCGGTACGGCAAGTGTTGTCGTAGAACGCTCCGCCTCCGCAACCCAGAAAATAACCAGTGAGGTTCTATCCAAGAAATTCGTAAGCTACGACTATAGCACTAACACAATCACCTGGAACATCACGGTCAACCAGAACAAGATGCCCATGACTGGCGTAGTTCTGGAGGACACGCTGCCCGTGTACCTATCCTATGTGGACGGTTCCCTCCCACAGGGCGCCGCCCAAGTAGAAAATAGGACGTTGAAAATTACGCTTCCGGATAACCTTGTCAACGGGAAGGAAGCCAGCCTCACCTACCAAACCAAGCTTGACGTAGACGCCTGCCCCGACTTCAAAACTGATGCTTCAGTAATTATCTCCAACAGTGTCACGCTTACGCGCGACGCCTATGACCCTGTAGAAACGACGGTCTCCCACGACATTTCCAACCAAATTTTGAATAAGACCGGCATGCTGAAGGGCGATAAGATTGCCTATACCGTCAAAATCAACCCCAACGGCATGACGCTCGGCGGTATGAGCCTGACCGACAAGCTGCCCGACGGCCTCCAGGTAGACCCGGAATCGGTTAAGCTATACAGCGCCACAGTAGGCAATGACGGCACCTTTACCAAGGGATACGAGATCGTCGGCTGGAAATTGTCCCTGGACGGCGTAAAGAATTCCTTCACGGTGGCCCTCCCCGCGGGAAATGGGCGCTACATGCTGGAATACGACTGCGACATTGTGGACGCCATCAAAAGTCCCTTTTCCAACCATATCGCCTTTGACGGCGACAACATCGGCGGTGACGCGGGGCAGAGCAGCAACAGCCAGAGCGCCGGTGGCGGTGGAGGCGGCGGAGGCGGCAGCGCCTCCAAAAAAGCCACGCTGAAAATTACGGGTACGCCCGGGGCGGTATTCGTCCTGTATACCGAAGTAAAAGACGAAAAAGTGGAGTTGGAACGGGGAACCGTAAATCCGGACGGCACTCTGAGCTTCTCCAGCAAGCTCAAGATCAATAAAACCTATTATGTCAAACAAGTCGAAGCCCCCACGGGGTACGAACTCCTTGACGTGGAAATTACCGTCGCGCCCACCGGGGCCGATGAGATCACGACGGATCTCCCTAATAACAAGCCAATCGAAACTGTACCACCCACTACACTCCCCACGCCGCCCCCTACCGGGGAGCCCACCACACCGCCTACGCCGCCCTCTGCTCCGCCTACAGAGCAACCCACCACACCGCCCTCGGAGGAACCTACCGCGCCTCCTTCCGAGCCGCCCTCGGAGGAGCCCACCACGCCGCCCACCGATCGGCCCGACCACTCCGGCGGCGGCTCCGTGACGCCCTCCACGCCCTCCCCCACGCCGTCGCCGACGGCGGTGCCCAGCCCCACGCCTGCGCCTTCCGCCACCCCAGCCCCCCAGCCCAATCCCGCCCCCACCGTCACCCCTGGGCAGGACACGGTGCCTGATGGCGGCGTGCCGGCGGGCCCCGCCGATGGGAACCCGGCACAGCCCGGCGATCTGCCCCAGACCGGCGATCCCCTGCCCTCCAACGGGGAGGACCGCCGCCTTATCCCCCTGCTGGCCGCGGCCTCCGCCCTGCTGCTTGCGCTCAGCGCCCTGCTGCTGCGCGCCGGGCGCCGCGGACCGCGCGGCGAGGCCTAGTCCCCTCCGTCCGTCAGAACACCCGCCGTGCCTTCCCGGGCCGGCGGGTGTTTTTCATCTGTTTTTAATGGATCCCCACCCCAACTTATGGTATGCTAAGAAAAAAGGAGGCGCTGGGATGAATGTGCTGAAACGGATCCTCCGTGTGGCGCTGCTGTTCTGCCTGTCCAACCTGCTCTTCTGGATCCGGCGGCCAGAGCTGCCGCTCTGGCTTCGGATCGTCCTGGCCGTGGGGCTGGCCGTCTGGTATGTGGTATTCCAAATCCGCCCCCGGCGGGAGAAAGCGGTCCCCAAGCGGCTGCAAATCATGATTGGCGGGTACGAGCTCTTCCTCACCGCCGGGTGGTGCGCGGCGGCGGAGTGTCTCTTTTACTTGGCGCTGGCGCTGTACGGCTCCCCCGACGTGCCCGTGTGGCTCCCCCTGCTCGTCAACCTGGCCGTCTTCCTGCCGCTGGTGTTCCTCACCGTGCTCAACGGCTTTCTGCGCCTGGTGTTCACCTCGGTGCAGCTGGGCATCCTGTGGCGGGTGCTCCTGCTGCTGTGCTGGTGGGTGCCTGTGCTGAATATCGCCCTGTTCTGGAAGGCCTGCCGCGTGGTCCACTCGGAGTACCGCTTTGAGACGGCCAAGCTGGAGCTGGATTCGCTGCGGAAGGAAAACGAGGTCTGCAGGACCCGCTACCCCATCGTGCTGATCCACGGCATCTTTTTCCGGGACTGGCAGCTTGTGAACTACTGGGGCCGCATCCCCCGGGAGCTGGTGCGCAACGGGGCCGAGCTCCACTACGGAAGGCAGCAGTCCGCCGCCCCGGTGGCCCAGTCGGCCGCCGAGCTGAAGGGGCAGATCTTAAAGGTTCTGGAGGAGACGGGGGCGGAGAAGGTCAACCTTATCGCCCACTCCAAGGGGGGCCTGGACAGCCGCTGCGCCATCTCCACCCTGGGTCTGGCCCCCCACGTGGCCTCCCTCACCACCATCAACACCCCCCACCGGGGCTGTATCTTCGCCGAGGTTCTGCTGGGCAAGCTGCCCGCCGGGATCGTGGCCTTCATCGCCAAGCGCTACAACGCGCTCTTCCGCAAGCTGGGCGACCGGGACCCGGACTTCCTGGGCGGCGTGCGGGATCTGGCCGCCGGGCAGTGCGCCGCCTTCAACAAGGCCACCCCCGACGCCCCCGGCGTGCTCTACCAGAGCGTAATGTCCACCATGGGCTCCCCCTCCGGCGCCGCCTTCCCCCTCTCCTTTACCTACCGCCTGGTGCGCAAGTACGATAAGGAGGAGAACGACGGCCTGGTGTCTCTGTCCTCCTCCCGCTGGGGGGTGTCCCTGGGCAACCTGACCACCCCCGGCAAGCGGGGCATCTCCCACGGGGACGTCATCGACCTGATGCGGGAGAATATCGAGGGCTTCGACGTACGGGAGTTTTATGTCAACCTAGTGAAGGATTTAAAGGCAAAGGGGCTTTAACACATATGAAGATCTGGACCAGGCAGCACCCCGGGGTGCTGGAGGAGCTGGAGCGCACCGGGCGCTACCGGGTGCGGGAGGAGGCCATCCGGCTCAAGAACGGGGACATGTCGGACTACTACCTGGAGCTCTACCGCTGGTACGTGCGCCAAGGCGGGCGGCTTGTGCCCGTGCCCGAGGGCGTGGAGTACCCGGTGTGGGTCTCCCTCACCACCGAGTCCATGCTCCAGCCTGTGGAGGGCTCGGTGGTGCTGGAGCTGGACGTGCCCGACGATCTGGTGCTGGTCACCGACGTGGAGAAATGGGGCTACCGGGTGAACTACTGGTACATCCCCAAAAGTCCGGAGGACGAGCGGCGGCACAACGAGGAGCTGCGGCGCTACGGCATCGCCAGCGAGACCGCCCTCGTCCAGACCGACAAGGGCAATTTCTACCCCGCCCTGAAGCGGAAAATCGTGGACAGCTGGGACAGGCTCTTCGACGCGCCCCCCGCCGATTTCTCCGCCGCCCAGGGCACGGTGTGGGAGCTGCGCCGGGAGTGGCTCACGCGGGTGGTTGCCCGTGGGTGAGGTGTTGACGCTTTACACCGGCCAGCGGGGCCTGGTGCTGGACGCGCTGGCGCGGGACGGGGTGTACCGGGTGAAGCGGGCCTACGTGGATCAGAAGTACGGCGAGGCGGCCTGGACCTTCCAGACCGCCTACGGCTTCTTCTGCCGGGAGGCGGCCAAATACCTGCCCCCGCCGGAGGGGGCGCAGTCCCCCGTCTGGCTCTACGCCGACCCCCAATGGACGGACGCCCCGGCGGACGGCGCGCTGCTGCGCGTGGAGGCGCCGCGGGAGTGCGCCCTCCTCTTCGACCTGCGGGACTGGAACGCCGTTTTGAACCTGTCCTACCTGCCCAACGGTGCGGCGGACGGCGCGGCCTTCCAACGGGAGCTGGAGCGGCAGGGGGTGTCCAACCCCCTGGATCTGTTCCGCACCGGGTTCTACCCCCAGCTCAAGCGCCGGGTGACCGGCAGCTGGGAGCGCCTCTTCCACCCCGCCGGGCTCTCCCCCACCTACACCCAGGCCGCCCTATGGGAGCTGCGCCGGGAGTGGGTCACGGAAATCAGGGGCGGTTAAGCCGGTAGAAAAAAGGGGCGGGATGACGATCCCGCCCCTTCTTTTATGCCGTTTTGATGCCGGAATGAGGGATAATACACCCGGGCAAGGAGGGATAGCTTGATTCAGATACTGATTGTGGAGGACGAGCCGCCCATCTCCAATTTGATCCGCCTGAGCCTGAGCAAGGAGGGCTACGCCTGCACCTGCGCCCCGGACGGGGCGGCGGCGGCCGATCTGCTGGAGCGCGGGCGCTACGACCTGGTCCTGCTGGACGTGATGCTGCCCGAAATCGACGGCTTCGAGCTGATGGAGTACATACACCCCATGGAGATCCCGGTCATCTTCCTCACCGCCAAAAACGCCGTGGCCGACCGGGTGAAGGGCCTGCGGGCGGGGGCGGAGGACTACATCGTCAAGCCCTTCGAGGTGGTGGAGCTGCTGGCCCGGGTGGATGTGGTGCTGCGCCGCTACCGGAAAAACGGGGCCGTGCTCCGGGTGGGCGGGCTGGAGATCGACACCTGCGCCATGCAGGTGCGGCGGGACGGCGTGGAAATCGCCCTGACGAAAAAGGAGTACGACCTGCTGCTCCTCTTTGCCCGGAACCCCCGCCGCGCCCTGTTCCGGGAGACCATCTACGAGCGGGTGTGGGGCGAGGAGTACCAGTACGGCAGCAAGACGGTGGATCTGCACGTGCAGCGCCTGCGGAAAAAGGTGGGCTGGGAGGCCCGGCTCCAGGCGGTGAACAAGGTGGGCTACCGTCTGGAGGTGTAGCATGAAGTTTCGCGTCAAAATCACGCTGTGTATGCTGGGGCTGCTCTCCCTGCTCTTCGGGGCGGGGGGCAGCCTGCTCATTTCCGCCTCCTTCCACAACGCCCTGGACCGGGAGCGGGAGGCGGCCTACAACTCCTACCAGATGGTGCTGGGCACCCTACAGATCGTCAACCGTCTCAACCGCCAGTCCGGCTACGAGGACATCTCCCGCACGCTGGGGCAGATCTCGGAGCAGAACACGGGCGCGTGGTCCGCCCTGCGGCTCTACACCGCCGAGGCCGCCGTCTACGAGTACGGCTCCCCCCTCCCCCAGGCCCCCGCCGGCCCCGCCGAACCCGGACGCTGCGTCATCCGCTACCAGTCCACGGACGGGGGCGGGCGCCTGCTGGCCCTCTCCGGCACCCTGGAGGCGGGGGGCGAGACCCTCTACCTGGACATGACGCGGGAGATCTCCCCCCTGTTTGAGGCCCGGCAGGCCCAGCAGCAGGCCTACCTGTGGGTTTTCCTACTCATGGCCGGGCTGTGCGCCCTGCTCTCCTACACCATGGCCCGGGTGCTCACCGCCCCGCTGGAGAGCCTCTCCCGGGCCTCCAGGGCCATCGCGGACGGCCAGCTCTCCAGCCGCAGCCGGGTGCGCTCCCGGGACGAGATCGGTCTGGTTGCCCGGGACTTCAACGCCATGGCCGAGACGCTGGAGGCCAACATCTCCCAGCTGGAGCAGGCCATGGCCCGGCAGGAGCGGTTTATGGGCGCCTTCGCCCACGAGGTCAAGACCCCCATGACCTCCATCATCGGCTACGCGGACCTTATCCGGGGCCAGACCCTCACGCCGGAGGAGCAGTCCGAGGCCGCCGACTACATCTTCTCCGAGGGCAGGCGGCTGGAGAGCCTGTCCCAGAAGCTGCTGGAGCTGCTGGTGCTCAAGCGGGGCGGAGCCGCCCTGACCCCCGCCTCGCCCGCCGCCATCGTCCAGGGCCTGGTGCGCCGCCTGGCGCCCCTCTACACGGCGCAGGGTATCTCCCTCACCTGCGCGTGCGGGCGGGGCAAATGCCTGCTGGAGCCCGATCTGGTCAAGTCCCTGCTGCTCAACCTGCTGGACAACGCCCGCAAGGCGCTGGACGGCCAGGGGGGCGCCATCCACGTCCAGGCGGAGCTGCTGCCCGGCGGATGCCGGATTTCGGTGCGCGACAGCGGGCGGGGCATCCCCCCCACCGCCCTGGAGCACCTGACGGAGGACTTCTACCGGGTGGACAAGGCCCGCGCCCGGGCCCAGGGCGGCGCGGGGCTCGGCCTGTCCCTGTGCCGGGAGATCGCCGCGCTCCACAGCGGGGAGCTGCGCTTCGACAGCGCCCCCGGCCTGGGTACCACCGTCACCGTAATCCTGAGAGGGGGCGCGGCATGAGGCGGCTTGCGCGTGCGCTTCCCGTACTGTGTACCCTGCTGCTGCTCGCCTTGGGGGCCTCCATGCCCCGGCTGGCCTCCCTGGCGCTGGACCGCCGCCTGGAGCGGGAGATCACCCGGCTGGACGACCCCACGGTCTCCCTGGAGCTCGCTCAGGGCCCGGATTTCTTCCAGGCCCTGGCGCTCGCCCGCACCCAGAGCACCGTGATCCAGCTTACGGAGGGCCGGCGCATGACGCAGGAGGAGGCCGTTGACGCCGCGTTGGAGCTCTTGCAGGCCCTGGCCCTTGACGGCGGGGGTTACACCATCGACCAGGCCATGCCGGTGCTCCTGTCCAGCCGGGACGTGCCCGGCCTGACGGGGGTATTTTGGCAGTGCATGTGGTCGGACGGCAAAGGCCGGGGCAGCGTTGTTTTGCTGGACGACCAGAGCGGGCTGCCCGTATCTTTCACGCTCCCGGTCAGGGCGGCCACCCTCGCCTACGTCAGCGGCGGGTTCGCCGAGGCCTCGATGGATGCGGCGGAGTACTGCCGCCTCCACTTCCCGGTCAGCACCGTAAAGCTGGCGGCGGCGGGAGACGGCACGAACTACACCCTCACCCTTTACCGGGAGGAAGTCTTAGAGGGACTGGACGCCTCCACCGCCATCCAGATGTATCTGTATGACGGCTGGCTGAATTTCAATTACTGACGGCGTTTTGATGCCTTTTCGCTGCCCCTTGGAGGAAACACCCTCCTATTCTGTTGTTAACGACAAAATAGGAGGGTGTTTTCATGAATCGCAGAAGAAAAGGGCGCCGCCGCAGGGTGCGGGCCGGGCTGATCCTGGTGCTGGCGGCGCTGTCCGCGGGCCTCTTCCTCATGGGCGCGGGACAGGGCGGCGGAGTGCAGGCCACCTTGGCCGCCGTCCCGCCGCGGACGGCCGCGCCGGTGCCGACCGTTCCGCCCACACCGGACCCGGAGCCGGAGGCCCCCGCCGCCGACTGGCGGCTGACTCTGGTAAACCCCTGGACCCCGCTGCCGGAGGGCTATGAGCCTGCCCTGACCCGGTTGAAAAACGGCCACGCCGTGGACGAGCGCTGCTACCCCGCCCTCCAGGAGATGCTGGACGCCTGCCGGGCGGCGGGCCTCTCCCCTGTGATATGCTCCTCCTACCGCACTCAGGAGAAGCAGGAACAGCTCTTCCAGCGCCAGATGGACGGGCTGCTTACCCGCGGATACGCCCCGGACGAGGCCCGCAGTGAGGCCGCCAAGGCCGTGGCGGCGCCGGGCACCAGCGAACACCAGCTGGGGCTGGCGGTAGACATCGTGGATCTCAATAACCAGAACCTGAACGAGAGCCAGGAGAACACTGCGGTCCAGAAGTGGCTGATGGAGCACTGCTGGGAGTACGGCTTTATCCTCCGCTACCCCAACGAAAAGAGCGTTGTGACCGGCATCATCTACGAGCCTTGGCACTACCGCTACGTGGGACAGGAGGCGGCCGTGGAAATCCACGCGCTGGGCATCTGCCTGGAGGAGTACCTGGCGCGGTAGCCCGGGCCATATCGCGCAGTCTATCCCACCGGAGAAACCGGGCCTGCGGCAAAGATTTTGTTCGCTACGTGTTCGCTACGGCGAAAATTTAGGGCAGATTTCCGACACTGTGTCTAACATAATAAAGGCGAAAAAAATGACCGAAACCAACTGAAAACAGTTAATTTCGGTCACATTCCATGGTCCGAGTGACTGGATTCGAACCAGCGGCCTCTTGAACCCCATTCAAGCGCGATACCAAACTTCGCCACACCCGGATATTCCATTTTGCTTGCCGCACTCACAAGCGGCTTAATTATATTAACACATCTTGTTGCAGGATGCAAGCCCTTTTTCCGATTTTTCACCATAATTTTTATACTGTACCAAACAGGGGCGGAACCGCGCAAAAAGCGCGGTTCCGCCCCGATTCTTACACCCAGCTGTCCTCAATCTCGTGCTTCTTTGCCCGGGTCATCAGCTCGGTGATGGCCTGGCGCGGGTCCTTCCCGTGGTAGAGCACCTGGTAGGCCGCCTCGGTGATGGGCATCTCCACCCCGGTCTTCTCCGCCAGCGCCCGGGCGGTGGCCGCGGCGTAGTAGCCCTCCACCACGGCGCCGATCTCCTTCACCGCCTGCTCGGGGGGCGTCCCCTGTCCCACCAGGATGCCGCAGCGGCGGTTGCGCGAGTGCATGGAGGTACAGGTGACGATGAGGTCCCCCACCCCGGCCAGACCCGCAAAGGTCTCCTTGCGGCCCCCCAGGGCCTCTCCGAGCCGGGCGATCTCGCTCAGCCCGCGGGTCATCAGGGCGGCCTTGGTATTGTCTCCAAAGCCCAGGCCGTCGCAGCAGCCCGCGCACAGGGCAATGACGTTTTTCAGGGCCGCGCCCAGCTCCACACCCAGCACGTCGTCCGAGGCGTAGACGCGGAAGCGCTCGTTCATGAACAGATCCTGCACCAGCTCGGCCGCCTGCCGGTCAGTGGAGGCCGAGACCACCGCCGTGGGCACCCGGCGGCCCACCTCCTCGGCGTGGGAGGGTCCGGAGAGGGCCACGATGGGGTGCCCCTCCCCCACCTCCTGGGCAATGGCCTCAGTCAGTGTAAAGGAGGTTTCCTTTTCAATGCCCTTGGACACGGAGACCAGGACGGCCCCCGGCTCCAACAGCTCCTTGATTGCCCGGGCCGTGGTGCGCACCGCGAAGGAAGGCGTAGCAAGCACAACCACCTTACAGCCTTTGACACAGCCCGTATCGCTGGTCAGACCCAGCGCAGGGGGCAGGGCCACGCCCTTGAGCATGGGGTTCTCACCCGTCTCCCGCAGGACGCGGGACTCCTCCTCGGTGTACGACCACAGCGTGACCTGGTGGCCGTTCTCCAGCAGGTCCATGGCCAGGGCCGTACCCCAGCCGCCGGAGCCCAAAACGGAAATTTTCATGTAAACTACCTCCTTCTAAGGACGGCGGGGGCAAGCCCCCGCTACGATTTCCGGTGCAGGCTGAACTTGCTCTCCTCGCCCTTCAGCAGGCGCTGGAGGTTGCCCCTGTGCTTCCAAAGGATCAGGGCGCCGATGATGATGCCTAAAATCAGCAAAATCCAATTCTGATAGAGAATCCAGGTCATTACCGGGAAGGTAATGCCGGTGGAGAGGGAGCCGAGGGAGACCCACCGGGTCAGCACCGCCAGGATCAGGAAGCCGCCCCAGCAAACCAGGGCCAGCCGCCAGTCGATCATGATGGCGATGGTGCCGCCGGAGAGGATGCCCTTGCCGCCCTTGAATTTGAACATGCAGGGGAACATATGGCCCAGCATACAGAAGAGTCCCGCCCAGTATTTGCCCAATATGACCCAAGGCAGTGCGCCATGCCCCAGGACAGATCCGAAAATCCATTCCCCAATCAGCACGGCCACCACCGCTTTAACCACATCCATCAGGATGACCACCAAGGTCAGCGGACCACCGAAGGTCCGGTAAAAATTGGTGAGACCAGCGTTGCCGCTGCCGTGGGTGCGCACGTCGTCCCGCAGGATATATTTGGATACAATGACCGCGCCGTTAAAACAGCCACAGAGGTAAGCGACAAGCGCCGTCAAAGCCGCCAGAAGGCATACGGTACGGACCATGCCGCCCAGTCCCTTTGCAGTCTCCAGCCAATTCAGGTAATCGTAAAGCTGCTCCATACCTACCCCTCCTTATCGCCCTTTTGGCGGACGGTGAGCTTCACGGGCGTCCCCTCCAGCCCGAAGGTGCTGCGGATCTGGTTTTCCAGATAGCGCTGGTAGGAGAAGTGGAAGAGCTGCGCGTCGTTGCAAAAGACCACGAAGTGGGGCGGCTTGACCCCCACCTGGGTCATATAGTAGATCTTCAGCCGCCTGCCCTTGTCGGTGGGGGGCTGCACCCGGGCGGTGGCGTCGGCCAGCACGGAGTTGAGCATGCCGGTGGTGATGCGCATGGCGGCCTGGTCGTTGACGTAGTTGATAAGCTCGAAGAGCCGCTCCACCCGCTGCCCGGTGAGGGCGGAGATGAAGAGGATGGGGGCGTAGGTCATATAGGCCAGGTCCCGGCGCACGTCCTGGCGCATCTTGTCCATGGTCTTGTCGTCCTTCTCCACCGCGTCCCACTTGTTGACCACGATGATGCAGGCCTTGCCCGCCTCGTGGGCCAGGCCCGCCACCTTGGTGTCCTGCTCGGTGACCCCCTCGTTGGCGTCGATGAGGATGAGGCACACGTCGCTGCGCTCGATGGCCATGGTGGCGCGCAGCACGGAGAATTTCTCAATGCGGTCGTCCACCTTGGACTTCTTGCGCATACCCGCCGTGTCGATGAAGAGGTACTTGCCCTTGGCGTTTTCAAAGTAGCTGTCTACCGCGTCCCGGGTGGTGCCGGCCACGTTGCTGACGATGACCCGCTCCTCCCCCAAAATGCGGTTGACCAGACTGGACTTGCCCACGTTGGGCTTGCCGATGACCGCCACCTTGACCACGTCCTCGTCCTCCTCCCCGCCGTCCTCGGGCGGGAAGTGAGCGAAGCAGGCGTCCAGCAGGTCGCCGGTGCCGTGGCCGTGGACGGCGGAGACCGGGATGGGGTCGCCCAGGCCCAGATTGTAGAACTCGTAGATGTCCGGGTTGGTGGTCCCCACCTGGTCCATCTTGTTCACCGCCAGCACCACCGGCTTCCGGGAGCGCAGGAGCATGTTGGCCACCTCCTGGTCGGAGGCGGTGAGGCCGGTCTTGATGTCGCACAGAAAGACGATCACCGTGGCGTTCTGAATGGCGATCTCGGCCTGCTGGCGCATAAAGGCCAGAATCTCATTGTCGGTCCCCGGCTCGATGCCGCCGGTGTCCACCACGTCGAAGGTGCGCCCGTTCCACTCGGCCTCGGCGTACAGCCGGTCCCGGGTGACGCCGGGGGTGTCCTCCACGATGGACAGCCGCTGGCCCACCAGCTTATTAAACAGCATGGACTTGCCCACGTTGGGGCGGCCCACAATTGCGACCAGAGGTCTCATCCTATCACTCCTATCATTCTCACCGCGCCCTGGGCGGGTTGTAGCGGAAATACTCGGCGTCCCCGCCGTCCTCGGGCTCCATCACCCACTCCACGCGCCCGGCGTCCTCAACGCCGCCGAAGATGGCGTCCACCAGCGCGCCGCCGTCCTGCTCCACGGGGGTGAGCGGCACGCCCAGGGCCTGCTCCGCCTGCTCCACGGTCACGTCGTCCAGAAAGACGTGCTCACCGTGGCGGAGCATGTTCTCCGGGATAAGCAGCCGCTCCCCCAGTTCTTTACCCCGGAGCTGCCCTATCAGATCCCCGCCGGTGACGAGCCCCGCCACGTTGATGGTCTCCCCGAAAAAGCGGTTCCGGATGGGGTAGACCCGCCCGTCCACGCCGGGACAGCGGGCCTTCGCCTCCTCCAGTAGCCGGTTGATCACCGGCGCGGCGGAGGCGCCGGTGGCTACCGCAAAGGGGGCGGGTTTTTCCTCCGGCCCCACGCTCAGCAGGGCGGCGCGGAACTCGGCCTCCAGCAGGCGGAGCATCCCCACGCCGTTTTCCAGCTGGGTGAAGTCCTCGTAGTAGTCCTCGTCCGGCAGCGCCCGGCCCGCCTTGAGGTAGAATTCGTCGGAGCACCACGCCACGCGGGAGCCCCGCCGGACAAGGCTCTGCGCCGCGAAGGCCTCCACCTGGTCCAGCACCGCCGCCGCGCCCTGCGGGGTATAGGGCTCCAGCGGGAAGAGCCCGTCGCGGAAGCGGGTCACGCCCACGGGCACCACCGACACGCTCTTCACCTGGGGATAGAGCTCCGCCAGCTCGGCCAGGGTGCGGTCCAGCTCCGGCCCGTCGTTGACGCCGGGGCAGGCCACGATCTGGCAGTTCATCACAATGCCCGCCTTGGCGAAGCGCCGCATAATCTCCAGGCATTCCCCCGCCCGCCGGTTCTTCAGCAGGCGCTGGCGCACCTCGGGGCTGGTGGCGTGGACCGAGATGTTGATGGGGCTGATGCGCAGCGCCTCGATGCGCTCCAGCTCCCGCCGGGAGAGGTTGGTGAGGGTGATATAGTTGCCCATCAAAAAGGAGAGGCGCGCGTCGTCATCCTTGAAGTACAGGGTGTCCCGCATGCCGGGGGGCATCTGGTCCACGAAGCAGAAGATGCAGTTGTTGGCGCAGGAGCGGGCCTTGTCCATGAGGTAGGTCTCGAAGTTGAGGCCCAGATCCTCCCCCTCCCCCTTGCGCAGGCGCACGGTGCGGCTGCCGCCGTCCGGCGCGGCGAGGGTCAGCTCCAGCCGGGGGTCGTAGGTATAAAATTTATAGTCCAGCACGTCGGCCACCGCATGGCCGTTCACGTGGGTCAGGGTCTCCCCCGGCCGCACGCCCGCCCGCCGGGCCGGGCTGCCCGGATCCACCGACTGGATTTTCGTCAAGCTCATAAGGTATGCTCCGCTCTTTTGTTAATCGTTATGCCTATTGTACCCGTTTTACAGGCAAAAAGAAAGAGGGGATTCCCCCTCTTCTTTCTGGCTTATTTACTTCGCCTCGGCCTCAGCCTTGCCGAACTCGTGGCCGTTGTAGCTCAGGCAGGACTTGCACATCCTGTGGGGGAGCCGGAACGCACCGCACTTGGGGCAGGTGGTAACACCGGGAGTCTCCAGCTTCCACACGGAGCTACGACGCTTGTTCCGGCGCTGCTTGGACACTTTACTCTTAGGGACTGCCATTTATGACACCTCCTTAGGTTCATGCCCTGGCCGGGCAAATCGTTCAGTCTTTTTTATCCAAAAGCTGCGCGAGGGCAGCCAATCTTGGATCCACTTCCTGTTTGCACCGGCAGGGCTCCTCGTTGAGGTTCACGCCGCAGCCGGAGCAGAGACCCTTGCAGTCCTCGCTGCACAGGTTCTGCATGTCCATGGACAGCACAACCGCGGTGGTAAAGACCTCTTCCAGGTCCACCTCGCCGTTTTCCAGCAGCACAATCTCGTCCTCGTTCTCCTCGTTTTGCAGCTCCTCGGCCATCAGGGTGCTGACCGGGACGTCGAGCTGCTTGGAGAAGGGCTTGAGGCAGCGGTCGCAGTGCACGTCCATCACGGTCTGCGCGCGGCCCTCCAGCACCAGGGCGTCGGCCATATTGCGCACCGTCCCCGATACCTGCACGGGCCTGGTCAGCGGCCGTTCGCCGTAGAATTCCAAGCCGGAGAGATCCAGCCGGAAGTCGAAGGGCAGCGACGCGCCGGGTACGTGAATCATGTCTCGGAGATTTAAACGCATGGCACACCTCACACAATGGTACAGCGGACATTATAACGAAAACAAATCCCAATGTCAAATACTTTCTTCATTTTTTCCCGCATTTATGGTATGATACCTGAAAATGCAAGTGGGAGACACTATATCATGAAGGAATTCACCATCGGAAAGAACGACGCGGGGCAGCGGCTGGACCGCTGGCTGGGCAAGACGTTGCCCCTGCTCCCCGCCCCCCTGGCCCAGAAGTACATCCGTCTCAAGCGGGTGAAGGTCAACGGAAAGGGCTCCCAGCGGGACGTGCGGCTGAGCGCGGGGGATCTGGTTCAATTATACATCAACGACGAGTTTTTTGATACCCCCAGCGAGGACAACGCCTTCCTCGCGGTCTTCAAGCCCAGCCTGGACATCGTGTACGAGGACGAAAACCTGCTGCTGGCCAACAAGCGCCCGGGCTTGCTGTGCCACCCGGACGAGCACGAGAAGGTGCAGACCCTCATTACCCACATCCAGGCCTACCTCTACCAGAAGAAGGAGTGGAGCCCCCGGTGGGAGAACGCCTTCGCCCCGGCCCTGTGCAACCGCATCGACCGCAACACCGGCGGCATCGTCATCGCCGCCAAGAACGCCGAGACCCTTCGCATCATGAACCAGAAGATCAAGGACCGGGAGATCGCCAAGTACTATCTGGCCATTCTCCACGGGCGCATGGCCCCCCCGGCGGGCAGGCTGGAGGGCTTCCTGCTCAAGGACGAGGTAAAAAACCAGGTGGCCGTGTACACGCGCCCCGTCCCCGGCGGCAAGAGCGCCGCTACCTTATATAAGACGCTGAAAACCAAGGGCGCGCTCTCCCTGGTGGAGTGTGAGCTGCTCACCGGGCGCACCCACCAAATCCGCGCCCAGTTCGCCGCAGCCGGGCACCCCCTGCTGGGGGACGGCAAGTACGGCCGGGAGCGGGACAACAGGCCGTACGGCCGCTCCTTCCAGGCGCTGTGCTCCTACAAGCTGCGCTTCGATTTCCCAACGGACGCCGGGATATTGGAGTATTTGAAGGGCAGGAGCTTTACCGTGGACAGCGTGGACTTCGTGGAGGAGTATTTTGGCGGGAAAGGGCCGGTCAATCCTTGACAAAACGCAGCGGCGGAGTATAATAAAGACAGAAGGGCGCTGCCGCTTGACGGTTAGCCCCTAACTTACTTCATAGCGTAAACTATGCTGACCGTTCGGGGGGTAGCCGAGCGGTCAGCACGCTTTTGGGGCTATGTACACCAGCAGTGTGAGCACTGCCAGAAACATTACCACGAAGCGCAGGGCTCTCGCCCCACGTCCGTTTCCCATCCGCATCACCCCCTTTTCAAGGGAGTGGCTAACCGCCATTTCTGCAACAGCGTCCTTCTGAGCCCCTCTAGGGGCTCTTTTATTTTACGCTTCGCGTCGTATTTTGTCAAATCCTGCCGTAGGGGTCAGGCCGTCGATTGGCAGACCCCTCAGTCAACTTCGCTGACAGCCCCCCTCATAGGGGGGCCTGCCTACCGCGTGTCAAAAAGCTTTTAAACCGGGATATTCAGCGCATCCGCAATATTTAGAAGCGCGTCAAGGCTTGGAACCGAGTGTGCCGTTTCAACACGCTGGAGGGGCACACCCTGTTCGCCATGGTACGCACCGCCTTTTCCGCCGGGTGGCAGGCCGCGGGCGACGCGGCGCCCAAACCGGAGCGCCTGTTTGAGCTGCTTGCCGCCCCTCCCCTGCCGGGGGAGAAAATTTCCCGTTGATTCCAGGAAAACTTACAAGTTTTTTATTGACTTTTGCCACAATACCATATATGATTTGATTCGTCAAAAGGGCGTACCCAACCGCCGGTGGGGTACGCCCTTTATCTACGTAAATTCCAAGAAACGGGGGAGGATACATGTCCAAGGAGCTCATCCGCCTGTCGGATTGCGTCATGAAGTTTGACGATGAAATTATCCTGGATCACCTCAATTTGTATATAAACGACAAGGAATTCCTCACGCTGCTGGGGCCCTCGGGCTGCGGCAAGACCACCACCCTGCGCATTATCGGCGGCTTTCAGAAGCCCACCTCGGGGGACGTGTTCTTCGACGGCGTGAGGATGAATGACGTTCCGCCCCATAAGCGGAAGATCAACACCGTGTTTCAAAAATACGCCCTGTTCACCCACATGAACATCTTTGAGAACGTGGCCTTCGGCCTGCGCATCAAAAAGGTGCCCGAGGCCGACCTCAAGCGCCGGGTGGAGGAGGCCCTCGCCCTGGTGAACCTGTCCGGGTACGGCAAGCGGAGCGTCAACTCCCTCTCCGGCGGGCAGCAGCAGCGGGTGGCCATCGCCCGCGCCATTGTCAACCGCCCCCAGGTGCTTCTGCTGGACGAGCCGCTGGGCGCGCTGGATCTCAAGCTGCGCAAGGACATGCAGGTGGAGCTGAAGAAGATCCAGCAGCAGGTGGGCATCACCTTCGTCTACGTGACCCACGACCAGGAGGAGGCCCTCACCATGTCGAACACGGTGGTGGTCATGAACCAGGGCCGGATCCAGCAGATCGGCTCCCCCCAGGACATCTACAACGAGCCCAAAAACGCCTTCGTGGCCGACTTCATCGGCGAGAGCAACATCATCGACGGCGTCATGCACGCCGACGGCGTGGTGGGCATGTACGGCAAGAAGTTCCCCTGTGTGGACGGCGGCTTCGCCCCCAATGAGCCGGTGGACGTGGTCATCCGGCCCGAGGACATCGACATCGTGCCCGTGGAGCAGGGCCAGCTCACCGGCACCGTCACCGAGGTCACCTTCAAGGGGATGCACTACGACATCATCGTGGACTTCCGGGGCTTTAAGTGGCTCATTCAGACCACCGACTTCTCCCCCGAGGGGGCCAAAATCGGCGTGAAGATCGACCCTGACGGCTTCCACATCATGAAGAAGAGCCGGTACTCCGGCATGTTCGGCGACTACAGCTCCTACAGCGCCGAATACGACGAGCTCAACGAGGAACCGGCGGAGGAAGACGGGGATGAAGAATAAGGGCCTGGCCATCCCCTACGTGGCGTGGATGGCGATCTTTGTGGTGGCCCCCCTGGTCCTGGTGGTGGTCTTTGCCTTTACCTCCAAGGACGGCGGCTTCACCCTGGCAAACTTCTCCACCATGAACCAGTACGTGGGCGTGTTCGTCAACTCCTTCGTCCTGGCCGTGGTGGCCACCCTGGTGTGCATCCTCATCGGCTACCCCCTGGCCTATCTCCTCACCCGGGAGGGCCCCGGCCTGCGCCGGGCCGCCATGATGCTCATTATGCTGCCCATGTGGATGAACTTCCTGCTGCGCACCTACTCCTGGATGTCCCTGCTGGAGGACACGGGGCTTATCAACCGCTTCCTCCAGTCCATCCACTTTTTCGACCTGATCAACGGCGTGTTCGGCACCAATCTGGAGTTCTTCCACATGATCAACACCCCCGGCGCGGTGGTGCTGGGCATGGTCTACAACTTTCTGCCCTTTATGGTGCTGCCCATCTTCTCGGTCATCGACAAAATCGACCCCAAGGTGGTGGAGGCGGCCCAGGACCTGGGGGCCGACGGCGCCACCGTGTTCCGCCGGGTGATCTTCCCCCTCTCCCTGCCCGGCGTGCTCTCCGGCATCACTATGGTCTTTATCCCCTCGGTGTCCACCTTCGTCATCTCCAGCCTGCTGGGCGGCGGCAAGACCGTGCTGCTGGGCGACCTTATCCAGATGCAGTTCTTCGGCAACACCTACAACCCCCACCTGGGCTCGGCCATCTCCCTGGTGATGATGGTCATCGTGCTGGTCTGCATGGCCCTGATGAACCGCTTCGGCAGCGGTGAGGAGGAGGCGATGCTGCTGTGAAAAAGAACGGGATTTTCAGCCGCATCTTTATGGCGCTGGTCTACTTCTTCCTCTACGCGCCCATCTTCGTGCTGATCGCCTTCTCCTTCAACGCCCTGAAAAGCCGCACCACCTGGGGCGGCTTCTCCCTCCAGTGGTACGTGCGGCTGTTCCAGAACTCGCAGATTATGGACGCGCTACAGACCACCGTGCTGGTCTCGGTGCTGGCGGCGGTCATCGCCACCGTGGCGGGCACGGCGGCGGCCATCGGCTTCTACTCCATGAAGCGCCGTTCCCGGGACCTGTGCCTGGCGGTCAACAACGTGCCCATGACCAACGCGGACATCATCACCGGCGTGTCCCTCATGCTGCTCTTTGTGGCCGCAGGCAAGGCGCTATCCACCCTCACCGGCGGGGCGCTGGGCTTCAACCAGGGCTTCGGAACCCTCCTGCTGGCCCACATCACCTTCGACATCCCCTACGTCATCCTCTCCGTGCTGCCCAAGCTGCGTCAGCTCGACTCCAACGTGTTCGAGGCCGCCCAGGATCTGGGGGCCACCGGCTGGTACGCCTTCCGGCGGGTCATCTTTCCGGAGATCTCCCCCGGCATCGTCAATGGGCTGATGATCGCCTTCACCATGTCCATCGACGACTTCGTCATCAGCTACTTCACCGCGGGCAGCCAGACCTCCACCCTGGCCATGGTCATCTACTCCATGACCCGGCGGAAAATCAGCCCCGAGATCAACGCCCTGTCCACGCTGATGTTCCTAGTGGTGCTCACGCTGCTTATCGTGGTCAACGTCCGCCAGTCCCGGCAGGACCGGTTGGCGGCCCGGCAGTCCGCCAACCTGACCTCCCCGGCCGACGCCGCCATGCTGGACGCGGACGGGGACGATACTTGGTAACACGGGGATCGGCCCTGTTACAATTTACAACCCGAAAGGAGCATACGAAACGAATTGAAAAAGACTCTGGCACTCCTTCTGGCGGCGGCCATGCTGACCGCCGTACTCTCCGCCTGCGGCGGCACCGGCTCCGCGTCCAAGGGCGTGGTAAACGTATACAACTGGGGCGAGTATATCTCGGACGGCACCGACGGCACCCTGGACATCTGCGAGGAATTTGAGCGGCAGACCGGCATCAAGGTCAACTATCAGGTCTTCGACAGCAACGAGTCCATGTACGCCATGCTCGCCTCCGGCGGCGCCAGCTACGACGTGATCATCCCCTCCGACTATATGATCTCCCGGATGATCGAGGAGGATATGCTGGAACAGCTCAATTTTGACAACATCCCCAACTACTCCGACATCGATCCCGCGCTGAAGAACCCCGAGTACGACCCCGACGGGCTGTACAGCGTCCCCTACATGTGGGGCACCGTGGGCATCATTTACAATACCTCCATGATTGCGGAGCCGGTGGAGGGCTGGGGCAGCCTCTTCGACCCCGCCTACGCCGGGCAGATCCTCATGTTCGACAACTCCCGGGACGCCATCGGCATCGCCCTCAAGGCGCTGGGCTACTCCTACAACACCACGGACCCCGCCCAGATCCAGCAGGCCGTGGACCTGCTCATTGAGCAGAAGCCCATCCTCCAGGGCTACGTCATGGACCAGATCTTCGACAAGCTGGAGGGCGGCGAGGCCGCCATCGGCCCCTACTACGCGGGCGACTTCGTCACCATGCACGCCAATAACCCCGATCTGGCCTTCTGCCTGCCCAAGGAGGGCTCCAACCTTTTTGTGGACGCCATGTGTATCCCCAAGGGCGCGGAGAACAAGGACAACGCCGAGGCATTCATCAATTTCATGTGCACCACCGACGCGGGCCTTGCCAACTGCGAGGCCATCGGCTACTCCACTCCCCTGCTCTCCGTCCGGGACGCCCTGCCCGCCGAGATCAGCGGCGACAGCGTGGCCTACCCCAGCGACGCGGTGCTCGCCACCTGCGAGACCTTCAAGAACCTGCCCCAGAACATCCTAGAGCTTTACGACAGCGAGTGGCTGAGGCTCAAGACCTGATTTTGTGCAATAGTCACACAAAGAAGCGCTATCATGACACCTTTCATGATAGCGCTTCTTTTTATATAACCTTCCCCTGTATGCTTGCTTTTCTGTCAGATCCTGCTATACTTAGTATTGGAAGCGCACGTTCTTGCAAAAGAGGGTTATACCCTCGCAGAAAAAACGGCGCTTGCTATGGCGCAGAGCTCCTGCAATGCGGCAGCGTGTGCAGGTGATATTAGGCTCTCCGCCATGGCGGAGAGCCTGTTTTTTCTAGAAAAAACAAACGGGAGTGATTAAATGAAGAAAAGAGTGCTATCCCTGGTCCTGGCATTGGCGATGGTCGTTTCCCTCGTGACACCGGCCCTCGCCGCGGATACCCCCGCATTCCCCGACGTGGACGGCCACTGGGCCCAGAGCTCGATTGAGCGCTGGAGCTCCGCAGGCGTCCTCAACGGCAAGGGCGGCGGCTTCGACCCCGACGCCGGCATGACCCGCGCCGAGTTCGCGCAGATGCTGGTCAACCTGCTGGGCTACACCGAGAAGGCTCAGAACACCTTCAAGGACGTACCCAATGACGCCTGGTTCGCCGACGCCGTGCTCAAGCTGGCCGCCGCCGGCGTCATGCAGGGCGACGGCGTCAACGCCAACCCCAACGCGGAGATCAGCCGGGCCGAGATGGCCGTGCTCCTCTGCCGCGCACTCAACATCCAGCCCAAGGCCTCCGCCGGCCTCAGCTTCGCCGACGCGGCCTCCGTCCCCTCCTGGGCGGAAGGCGCCATGGCCGCTCTGGCTGAGCGGGGCATGATCTCCGGCGTGGGCGGAAACCAGGTGGCCCCCACCCTCAGCGTCAACCGCGCCTCCGTCGCCAAGCTGCTGGACAACATCGTGGGCGTGTACGCCAACGAGCCCGGCCAGGTGATCTCCGGCGAGGTCAAGGGCCTGGTCATCGTGGTGGCCGACGGCGTGACCCTCAAGGACGCCGCCGTGGCCGAGAACCTCGTGGTGGCCCCCAAGGCCGGCGGCGCTGCCGTTACCGTCACCGGCAAGAGCACCGTGGGCGACGTGTACGTCGCCGCCGACGGCGCCAAGCTCACCGTGGACAAGGACGCCGCCGCGGGCGACATCCTCGTGGACGCGGCCAAGGCCGCCGTAACCGTGGACGGCAAGGCCGACGCGGTCATGACCACCGAGTCCGCCTCCTCCGCCGCCCTCTCCGTGGGCGGCACCGTCTCCTCCGTCTCCCTGGCCGGCGCCGATTCCGAGCTGAAGGTCTCCGGCACCGTCAAGAGCGTGGACATCTCCGCTACCGCTTCCGGCGCTGATGTTAACGTGGCCAAGGGCGGCTCCATCGACACCGTCAAGACCTCCGCCAACGACGTGAAGATCGCGGGCGAGGGCACCGTCAAGACCGTCGAGGTCACCGCCGGCAGCGGCGTGGCCGTGGACACCAAGGGCACCGAGGTCAAGGTTTCCGAGAACGCCGAGACCGTCCTGGTCAACGGCAAAGAGGTCAAGCCCGGCGAGACCGCCAATGTTCCCTCCGGCGGCGGCGGTGGCGGCGGTGGCAGCAACCCCGGCCCCAGCGTCACCACCTATAACGTGACCTTTGACGCCAACGGCGGCACCTTTGCACATCCCACCGATCCCGCGGACCCCGGCGTGTATGTCATTAATGACACCGTAAAGGTGGAGAAGGCCCCCGAGCAGCCCACCCGCAGCGGTTACACCTTCAAGGGTTGGTATACAGCGGCCGAGGGTGGCAGTGCTATCACCTTCCCCTACACTCCGAGCGCCGATGTAACCATCCATGCTCAGTGGGATAAGGTCGAACCCAACATCTATACTATCCGCTTTGACGCTACCCCTGGCATCTTTAAGGATCGCGGCGAGAGCGACAGTAACAACGTGTACGCTTTCAGGACCGATTCACCCTATGCCGCTCCCTCCGAGACCCCCGTGTACGGCGGCCACGAGTTCCAGGGCTGGTATTCAGATGAGCTCTGCACCACCCCCGCTTCCTATCCCGATGCCGATCACCTCGCTGACGCCACCTACTACGCCAAGTGGGGCGATGTGACCGAGAAGTTCCGCCTGGATGTAAGCTCCACCTATGGTAAGGAATCCGACAAGAAGACCACCACGATCTCCGGTGTGGCATACAGTGACTACACTGCAATGTATACCATGCCTATCGGTGCAATAGTCAGCGCTTCCAATGTTACCGTCGACATGACGATGAAGAACGTGGGCAGCCTGGGGGTCACTGGTACCCGCCATTACAGCCTCCCCATCAACACCGGCATCGAACACGCCGACGTCACCCTCGCCGACGGTACGGCTGACAGCAAGCTGAACAGCTTCTTCAACTTTGACGGCACCACGATTAACGCCACCATTGACGGCAAGGCAGTTACTTACACCCTGTCCGCCGCCGACATGAGCGACAAGAAGAACATTGTCATCAACGCCGCTCCCAACAGCTACGATGCCGCCCAGGCCGCATGGATGGCGCTGACAAGCCATATGACCGCCGGTACCGGCGAGAACAACAGCAAGATTGTAATTGCAAACGGCGCCACTCTCCAAATTGGGAATCAGCTTTTGAAGTTTGAGGACAATTATAGTGATGCTACCCTCGTCCTTGACAACTTAACCTCCGAAAACGCCGGCAACCTGATGACCCAGATCAAGAATGCGGTGCAGCTCGTGGAAGTGAACGAGACCGACAAAATCGACAACAACGACATCGCCATTTTCCTCCCTGCAAGCACCGCCCTGCATGTCGGCTCTTCTTTCGTAACGCTCAAAGATGACGCCACCATCAAGATCACCCTGCCTGGAGGTTTCGATGCCTCCGAGTTGCTTCCCGCCTTGCGTGATGCGGCCAACCGCGGCGACAGCTCCCTTTACAGCTTGGTCGCCATGGCCGTTGAGGCTCTGGACAGCCTGGTTGATGGGATCTCCGGCGGGACCGTCAACGTGGACGTTACCTTTGCTCCCCATGCTTCCTAATCAATTTATTCACGCAGTCCTGCGCTTCTAGTTTCGTGCAGGCAGGCCGCGGGCGCTTCCCGCCCGCGGCCTGCCCTTAAAATGGCAGGACAGAGGGTACACCCGATGCACCCCCTGTCGTGTTATTTTTCCGTAAAAAGGAGACTCTCTATGTACCCTACCCTACATATTCTGGGCGCAAATATCTCTACCTATCGGCTCATGTTTGCCCTGGGCGTGGCTGCTATGATCCTGCTTTTGTGCCTCCGGCGTTCACGGTACCGCCTCAGTCTTGTACAAGCGATTTTATCCGGCCTTTTGTTGGCAGTTTTCGGTGTTATCGGTGCAAAGCTGCTCTTCATTGCTGAAAACTGGCGTACTGTTCTACAGAGCGGCATTACACCGGGCGGCATGTCTTTTTTTGGGACAGTGTTCCTCCTCCCCGCCATCTTAGCGCTCACCGCCCCTCTTTTCCGTATGCGACCCCTGGCCTTTATTGATTACTGCACTCCGGCTGTGCCTCTTATGCTCGCCGTCATGCGAATCGGATGCTTTTTCACAGGCTGCTGCGGGGGTGTCTCAATCACACTGGCCGGCGCCACGTTCCCCCTTCCTGTTCAGCTCTTTGAGTGCGCGCTTGATTTTCTGATTCTGGATGTCATGCTCCAAATTGAAAAAAAGCATGGCCCCTCCGGCGCACTCTACCCTTTATTTATGCTGCTATA
The DNA here is from genome assembly GCA_022846095.1 of Oscillospiraceae bacterium. Classification (NCBI taxonomy): domain Bacteria; kingdom Bacillati; phylum Bacillota; class Clostridia; order Eubacteriales; family Oscillospiraceae; species Oscillospiraceae bacterium. The sequence goes on from AP025583.1 coordinate 2,214,693, forward strand.
CGGCATCGTGCGCTTTCTTTTGGAATTCTTCCGTATGACTGAAAAGGTTTTGTTACGTTTGTCAAACGGGCAATATTTCTCCATTCTGTGTATTGTTTTTGGTGGACTTCTACTGTTTCGGCTAAAACGCAAGTTTATCAATTCTAGTGGGAGTGATTAAAGATGAAAAATAAATATACTAAAGCACTCCAATATTCTCCTCGTTGGATGGCTGGAATTATCTTTCTATGCGCATTGCTCTATGTTTTCTTTTGTGTCCTTCCAGCAACGCTTGCCGTTGATACTTTTGCAGACAACAAAATATCGGTATCAGGGGAAAAATGGGAAATAGTAGAGAATACTGCTATGATCTCTATTTCCTCAACCGCCAGTTGTCGTGGCAATATAACAGTTCAAAAGTCGAAGCCCCTAATATTAAAAAATATTTCTGGTGATGCTGCACTTATTTCTTTTCAGTATTGCGTAACCAATAACGGTAGTATGAGTATAACTGTGCCTGATGGTTGTGTTTCCACAGATACCGGTACTTCATATAGTGTCACACTACCGAACGAAGGCGAAATATCTATCATTATCAGTTCATTTGCAAAAAATATTGTTGCGTGCGAAGCAACTCTATATGACATTTCTTTAGGTCCTAATGACGCAGATGCAGATATTTCCTTCCATGAAAGCGAACACGGTACAATAACTGTTAAGAATTCTGCTGAATTTCTGAATCTGAATCAGACCTACTCCTACCCTATCGGTACACATTTTCAGCTTACGGCTAAGCCAGAAAGCGGATATAAGTTTGCTTATTGGCGGATTAACGGAGAAAATACCAGTCACCTATCAAGCTTTAATTGGGTTTTCACCCAAGCAACGTCATCCTCCACATCTGTCTCTGCAGTTTTCTTGCCTATCGATACCCCCATATTTTCTATTGGTAGACGTTTCTTCGACTCTTGGGATTCTGCTTTTGCCGCTGTAGCAGACGGTGGAACAGTTATCCTAGCTAGCGGCGGCACTCTCACCGCAGGGAACTACGCTATTAATCGTGGACAAACTTTATTTATTCCCTTTGACTATGTTCCAAGCAGAACACTCCTTTCAAATACTAGTGGCGTAAAATCATCTACCCCATATGCAACGCTTACTATCCCAGAAGATGTAACACTTACTGTAGACGGTACTTTGCTTGTCCATTCACAGCAGGGACATAGTGGTACTTATAATATGGGGCATCCCACTGGAGCCTCTGGGCAAATTGATCTTTCAGGAAACCTTATCGTCAATGATGGCGGTATACTAAATGTACGCGGGTATATTACTGGTAATGGTACCGTTACTGCAAAATCCGGCGCTGCCGTTTACGAAATATTCCAAATAACCGACTTTAGGGGTGGTAGTGCTTCCGCTGGTGTTTACACAAAGGCATTTCCTTTTAACCAGTATTATTTTCAAAGCATCGAAGGATTGCTGACCATAGAACCAGGGGCCAGACTCTATGGCAGTGCTATGATTTATGCGCAGTATGATTTTAATAATACTGATATTCCTGTTATCGGTCCTGCCGACACCTACCTTTTCCAGACGGGAGAAAACACCACCGTTCAGAAGTATTACGACACGGCCACCGACCGAACTAGCCTTACGCTGGACGGCACCATGAACGTCAATAAACTCAATATTAGTGTCTCCGGCATCAGCCTTTCCAGCGAAGTGCCCTTCCCCTTCAATGGCAATATGACGCTCAATATCCTGGATGGCAGCATATTCCGTTTAGACGCTAAAGCAAAACTTTTACCTGGTACAGAAATTAATATTGCCGAGGGGGGCACCTTCCAAGTCACAGAAAATGGAGAGCTCTATATCTACGATAGTGCCAGCTACAATTCCAGCGCCACGCCCACTGAGGGCTACAGTTACTACGGTTATGCCCGTCCTTCTTTAAAATATTTTAAATCCCTAATCAGCCGAGGGGACACCGCCATCACACTGGACGGTACCTTGCAGATAGACGGTCTAATCTACAGCAAGCCGGAGCTCATAGGGGCAGGTGAAACCGGCAAAATAGTTCTGAATGCTAAGAGTTCGAATGATACTCAGATCTATGAGGCCGTTCAGACCGATAACCAAGGCTCTACCGTGTCCGTACCCTTCTCCTTCCCCAGGGGCGTGCTGGTGGGTACGGACGACCCCGCCACCTTTGAAAATGGCCTGACCTATCTGAGCAACGGCGGCAAATGGTACAACTATACGGTCAGCTTTAAAGACGGTGACACACTGGTTGACACCCGTTACTTTGCCAAGGGCCAGATTCTCTCCGCCGCTTCGCTGCCGGAGTACGGCTCGTTTACAAAGGAGGGCTACACCCCCACGGGCTGGAGTGTCACTGAGGACACCGCCGTAACGCAGGACATGGTAGTCACCGCCGCCTACACCCCCAACCCCTACACCGTGCAGTTCGACGCCAACGGCGGCGATGGAACTATGGCCGACCAGGACTTCACCTACGGCGTGGAGCGGGTCCTGAGCGGCTGCGCGTTCACGAAGGTCAACATGAGCTTCGCGGGCTGGAGCGCGACCAAAGGCGGCACGGCCGAGTACAGCGACAAGCAGGCCGTCAGCAACCTGACCGCTAAAAAGGATGGTATTGTCACCCTCTACGCGGTTTGGACCGAGAAGTCCCCCGCTGGACTCTCCTATAACGAGACGCAGATCAGCAAGGGCTACGGCGATGACCCCTTCACCAACGAATTGAAGGACAAGGGCACGGACGCCGCAATTACCTATACTTCCAGCAATACGGACGTGGCCACGGTGGATGCGAACGGCCAGGTCACCCTTGTGGGCCTGGGCGACACCACCATCACCGCCTCAGCGGCCGAGACCGAGACCCACGCCGCGGGTTCGGCCAGTTACACCCTCAAGGTGGTCAAGGGTACCAAGCCCGCCCCCACCGGCCTGACCGCCCAAGCCTGCCTGTCCCAGGGAGATTCCGGCTCCATCTCCGGCCTGACCGCCGCCATGGAGTACAAGCGCAGCGGCAGCACGGGCGATTACACCAAGTGTCCTGAAGGCAGCCTTACCCACCTGGCCGCCGGGACCTACCTGGTCCGTTTCACGGGCACAGAGTTCTATGAGCCCGGCGCGGACGCCACCCTGGTCATCGCGCCCTACATCGATGCGGAGATCAGCTCTGTAACCGCCTCCAACGGCTCCGTAACCGCGGTGCTGAAGGACGCCCCCACCGACACCCCGGCGAAGGAGAACTGGACGCTGGTCTACCATCTGGGCGACAGCGTCTCCGCCTACCCGCTGGAGGTGACGGCGTACCAGTACGACGCCGGCAGCCACAAGGCGCAGTTCAGCTTTACCCCCATCCCCCGGGCGCCCGAGGCCCAAAAAGTCACGGTCAGCGTCTCCATCTCCAACAGTACGCAGACGTGCAGCTTTACCGTGGACCGCCAGACCACCTACACCGTCCAATTCGACGGCAACGGCGGCCAGGGCGAGATGGAGGCGCAGGGCTTCTACTTTGACGTGGTGCAGCGCCTGTCCAACAACACCTACACGCTGCGCGACTCCGTCTTTGCAGGCTGGAGCACCTCCCGCGGCGGCAGCGTCGTCTACCAGGACAACGCGCCGGTCTCCCGGCTCGAGGCAATGGACGGCGGCATCGTCACCCTCTACGCCGTGTGGACCGACAAGGAGCTGTCCGGACTGGCCTTCCAGTCCAGGGAGATCACCGCCCGCTACGGCGAGCCGGCGCAGGCCAACCCACTGTCCAAAGACACCGACGCGGCGGCGGTCTACACCTCGGGCAACACCGCGGTCGCCACCGTGGACCCGGACACCGGCGCAGTCGCCATCACCGGCGTGGGCAGCGCGGTCATCACCGCCACGGCGGCGGAGACCGGTGACTACGCCAGCGGCGCGGCCAGCTACACCCTGGTGGTCGGCAAGGGTCTACAGGGCAAGCCGGACGGCCTGGCGGGACACGACAGCGTGGACGCCGACAGCGCAGGTTCCATCACCGGCGTCACCGCCGCCATGGAGTACAAAGCCCCCGGCAGTGACAGGTATATCCCCTGTATAGGTACTGTCCTCAGCGGGCTGAGCGCCGGAGACTATCTGATCCGCTTTGCAGAAACCGATCTCTACGACGCCGGCGAGCCGGTGACGGTCACCATCCGCAAAACCACCACCGGCGGTGGTGGAGGCGGAGGCGGCGGTGGCGGCGGAGCCGCCGTGGAGGAGCCCGTCCCCTCCGCACCGCCCGCCACCTCCGGCGGTTCCACTGTATTGGAGCCCGAGAGCACCGTGGAGAACGGGAAGGCATCCAGCACGCTGGACGCGGATACGGCAGACAAGCTGGTTGACGAGGCCGCCAAGAGCGGCAGCACCGAGATCGTGGTCAAGCCCGCCATCCGCACGGACGACGCGGGCAAGGTCACGCAGGCTGTGGTGGAGCTGCCCGCCTCCGCAGTGGCCGGTATGGCGGAAAAGACGGACGCGGCCCTGCGGGTGGAGACCCCCGTGGCCTCCATCTCCCTGCCCAACGAGAGCCTCGCCTCCCTGGCCGGCACGGCGGGCGGCAGCGTGGCCATCTCCGCCGCGCGGCAGGACGACGGCGCCGTAAAGGTGGAGCTGCGCGCCGGCGGCAAGGCCGTGGACAGGCTGGACGGCGGCCTGACGGTCACCCTGCCCGTGGAGGACGCCGCGCCGGGCACCGTGGCCATGCTGGTCAAGCCCGACGGCACCACCGAGGTAATCAAGAAATCCGCCCTGTTGGACGGCGGCCTGGTCATTCCCCTGGAGGGGAGCGCCACCGTCAAGCTGGTGGACAACAGCAAGACCTTCTCAGATGTGGCCCCTGACGACTGGTACGGCGGCGCCGTGGCCTTCGCCAGCGCCCACGAGCTCTTCTCCGGCACCGGGGACGGCTCCTTCAGCCCCGGCCAGCCCATGGACCGCGGTATGCTGGTCACCGTGCTCCACCGCCTGGAGGACAAGCCCCAGGGCGGCTCCGCCCTGTTTGGCGACGTGGCGGCGGACGCCTACTACGCCGACGCGGTGGCCTGGGCCGCCGAGAGCGGCATCGTCACCGGCAACGGCAGCGGCTTTGACCCCCAGGGCGCCGTGAGCCGGGAACAGCTGGCCGTCATGCTCTACCGATACGCCTCGCGCGGCGGGTCGGGCGCGGGCGCTTCGGGCAGCCTGGTCGGCTTCCGTGACGCGGACGCGGTCTCCCCCTGGGCGGCCGACGCCATGGCGTGGGCCGTGGGCGCGGGGCTGATCCAGGGCGATGCCTCCGCGGGACTGAACCCCGGCGGCTCCGCCACCCGGGCCGAGGTGGCCGCCATCCTCCAGCGCTTCATCACGGCGGCGGCCCAAAATCAACTCTGATTTCTTCTTTTCGCTCCCATTACTCCCATACGGCGGGGCCCGGATGTGTTTACATCCGGGCCTTGTCGTATATTCCGCAGTTGGAAGTTATTTGTCTGCGACAAAACTCTTCCAAATCCTTGCTTTTTTTACTTTACTCTGATACACTGTAACTTGGAAGCGCATAGACACATCCCAGGTGTGCGGAAATGGGAGTCTGTACACCCGGGAAACTGCAAAAGTGGGAGTGATTAAATGAAGCGTAAAATCTTATCCCTGGTCCTTTCGCTGGCGATGCTGGTATCCCTGGCGGTCCCGGCACTGGCGGCGGAGGCCACGTTCCCTGACGTTCAGGGCCACTGGGGAGAGTCCTCCGTGGAGCGCTGGGCCGGGGTCGGCGTCCTCAACGGCACCGATACCGGCAGCTTTAACCCCGACGCCAACATGACCCGCGCCGAGTTCGCCCAGATGATGGTGAATCTGATGGGCTACACCGGCAAGAGCGGCAGCTTCTCCGACGTGCCCTCCGACGCCTGGTATGCCGGCGCCATCAACGCGCTGGCCGCCGCCGGCGTGATGCAGGGCGACGGGAACGGCCACGCCAATCCCCTGTCCTCCATCAGCCGCGCCGAGGCCGCCGTGCTTCTGTGCCGCGCGCTGAAGCTGGAGCCCTCCGGCAGCGCCAAGCTGAGCTTCGCCGACGCCTCCTCCGTCCCCTCCTGGGCTGAGGACGCCATGGCAGCTCTGTCCGAGCGGGGCATGATCTCCGGCGTGGGCGGCAACCAGATCGCCCCCCTGGTGAACATCACCCGTGCCTCCGTGGCCAAGCTGATCGACAACATGGTCAGCGTCTACGTCACCTCCGCGGACCAGGTGGTCACCGGCACCGTCAAGGGCCTGGTGGTCGTGGCCGCCGCTGGCGCCACCTTTACCGACGCCACCGTGAAAGAGAACGTCGTCGTCGCCCCCAAGGCCGGCGCCGCCGCGCTCAAGGTCACCGGCAAGTCCACCATCGACACCATCTACATCAGCAACCCCGACATGGTGCTGACCGTTGAGGGCGGCACCGTCAAGAACGTGGTCATCGAGGAGGGCGCCGACGGCGCCGTCATCGACGTGGCCAAGGGCGCCACCATCAACCTCGTCACCACCTCCGCCGACGATGTCACCATCAAGGGCGAGGGTACCGTGAAGGAGGTCAACATCCTCCAGGGCGACAAGATCGCGGTCGACACCGAGGGCACCGTGATCCACGTCGGCGAGGACGTGACCAACGCCACCTACAAGGGCAAGGCCCTCGAGCCCGGCAAGACCTACAACGAGGTCGGCGGCGGCGGTGGCGGCGGGTCCAGCGGCGGCCCTGGCCCCAGTGCTTATGAGTTTATCTATCAGGTAGGCGATACTGTTAGTGCTAAGGTCAACAATGCACTGTACATGCTGGGTAACTCCACCTATGTGGTCGGCAATACTGTCTACACGACCAATGACAGTATCTATGTCGATCGTGATACGCTGACCACCGGCCGCGCGAGCAGCGCCGACGTCTACACCTTTGCGTACATGAAGGCCCTTGATGCTGCTGATAAGACGGATATTGCCACAAAGATTATTGAGGCCTTTAAGACTGTCTTTGGTATTGACAACGACTACTTTGTTGTTCTGAGCCGTCAGAATGAAGAGGGCATTTATATCCTCAATGACACCGTTGTTGGCACCCCCAGTGATCTTGTCACCTTCCTCTTTAGGGACAGCGACAAGAATATCACTGGTACTGTATACCATCTTGGAGATACCCCCTTTGTCTTTACAATTGAGGTTCCCAGGGGTTAACGCCCGCTGACTTACGCGCTTCCTCAGCACGCAAATGCATTTGAAAAGGGCCCGGACGCCTCGCGTCCGGGCCCTTTTTCGCCCCTGGGCTTGCATTTGCCGCTCCCCCGCTGTAAAATAGACAGGAATTTCCCGCGAAAGGAGCAACAGACCATGATTGAAGTTGGAATGACGGGCCGGGCCGGGATCGCCGTGACCGAAGCGAACACCGCCGACGCCGTGGGCAGCGGCAGTCTGCCCGTTTTCGCCACCCCCTGCATGGCCGCCCTGATGGAACAGGCGGCGGTAAACGCGATTTCCTCCGCCCTGGGGGAGGGCGAGAGCAGCGTGGGCACGCGCCTGGAGATCACCCACGACGCGGCCACCCCCGTGGGCATGGACGTGTCGGCCGAGGCGCAGGTCACCGCAGTGGATGGCAAGCGGATTTGCTTTACGGTAAGGGCCTGCGACGGGGCCGGTCAGATCGGCGGCGGCACCCATGAGCGCTTCCTCATCGCCGTGGACCGCTTCCTGTCCAAGGCGGCACGGCGGAAGGAGGGGTAGCGGTGTCCATCGAGAACTGCCGGGCCTACTTCCGGGCGCTGGGGCTGGAGGAGCGCATCCGCGAGTTCGACGTATCCAGCGCCACGGTGGAGCTGGCCGCCCAGGCCGTGGGCTGCGAGAGCGCCCGCATCGGCAAGACCCTCTCCTTCGCTGTGGACGGGGGCTGCGTGCTCATCGTCTGCGCCGGGGACGCAAAGATCGACAACGGCAAATTCAAGGGGCAGTTCCACTGTAAAGCTACAATGCTTACCCCCGATCAGGTGCTGGATTACACCGGCCACGCGGTGGGCGGCGTGTGCCCCTTCGCCATCGACCACCCCGGCGTGAGCACCTATCTGGACGTGTCCCTGCGCCGCTTCGGCACGGTCTTCCCCGCCGCGGGGAGCGCCAGCTCCGCCGTGGAGCTGTCCTGCGACGAGCTGGCCCGGTGCGCCCGTAGCGTGGGCTGGATCGACGTGTGCAAAAACTGGTTATAAAATACGGAGTTGGGACGAACCTTCCATTTTGTCCCGTGACTTTTCCCGCGCCGCAGGATATACTAAAGCTGAGATAAAGGAGACGATTCCATGAGAGATTTCCTCAAAAGCATGAAAATCAGCTTTATCCTGGCTGCCGTGCTCTATGTGGCGCTGGGCCTGGTGCTGCTGATCTGGCCCGGCACCAGCATCACCCTGCTCTGCTACGCCTTCGGCGCCGTGCTGCTGGCCTACGCGGCCATCACCATCATCAGCTTCTTCGTCCACGACAGCGCCCTGGGCACCTTCCGCTTCGAGCTCTTCCTGGGCATCGTGGCCGCCGCCCTGGGCATCCTGTTCCTGGTGCAGCCCGCCTTCATTATGTCTATCGTCCCGGTCATCCTGGGCGTGTATATCGCCATCGACAGCCTTGTGAACCTCAAGCGCGCCATCGAGCTCTTCCGGCTGGAGTACCCCCGCTGGTGGGTGGTGCTCCTCCTCTCCCTGCTGGGCGTGGGCCTGGGCGTAGTGGTGCTCTGCCGCCCCTTCGCCGTGGCGGAGACGCTGTTCATGCTTATCGGCGCGGTGTTCATCTTTACCGGGGCCTCCGACCTGTGGACCATCTTCAAGGTCTCCCGCGTCACCAGGGAGCTGCGCAGGCGCGCCCCCATCGAGGTGGACCCCATCGACATCGAGTAAAAGGCGCCCCTCCATAGGGGTCATAGGAAAAGCCCGCAGGCTTGACGCCTGCGGGCTTTTTACACTATTTTTTATTCCCATGTCTGAAAGTCCCCGTCCAGCACCGCCCGGCGGTGGAAGGAGACGTAGTCGGGGGCCGCGTCGGGGCACAGGCTGCGGATGGCCGCCACCACCAGCTCCGGGTTCAGGCCGGGGTTCTGGGCCTTGAGAATCAGATCCAGCGTGATGGTGTCCCGCCGCTCCTCCACCGTGGCTCTGGCGATCAGGGGGATCAGATCCACCTGCACCTCCCCGGTCTTGGCCTTTTTGGACTTCTTGGTCACCACCAGCTCGCGGCGCGCCAGCAGCTCCCGTATCTCAGTCTCCGCGCCGTAGGGCGCGCCCACCTCGTACTCCATCGTCACGATATAGTTGACATAACAAAGGTTCTTCACCGTCTTGACCGCCTCGTAGCAGCGGTTTACGGTAATCCCCGCGGGCAGGGCCCGGTTCATCTGCTCGGGCACTCCGGCCAAATCCACGTCCCCCAGGATCTCGCACTCCAGCACCTCGCAGGCGCTGGAGTAGCCCACGGACAGGGGCAGGGGGATGGAGACGAAGGCGTGGGGGTTGAAGCCCTCGGTGTGCTTGATGGGCAGGCCCGCCCGGAGGAAGGCGCGCTGGAAGGTGCGCATCAGGTCCAGGTGGGAGATGAACTTTGCGGTATCGCTTTTGGAAAAGGCCAGCCTATGCTTCGGCATCGCACACACCTCCCGGATAGAGCTTGTCCGCCCCGCAGCCGGTGCACTGCACCCGGCAGTCGGGGGTAATTTTCGCCTCGTAGGCCCGCTCCCGCTCCCGCCAGAGGAAGCCCGCGCCCACGCCGGTGGAGACGGCGCTCCAGGGGAGCACCTCCCCCCTGTCCCGCGCCCGGTTGGCGTAAAAAGCGGGATCCAGGCCGCAGTCTGCAAACGCGCCCATCCAGCGCTGGAAGTCGAAATACTCGCTCCAGGAGTCGAACTTAGCCCCCCGCTTCCAGGCGCACTCCAGCACCTCGGCCAGCCGCCGGTCGCCCCGGGCGAAGACCGCCTCCAGGAAGCTGGTGTCCGGGTCGTGCCAGTGGTAGGTGATGGAGCGGCCCCGCATGTTGTCCCGCAGCAGCTTTACCCGCCGCTGGTACTCCTCCATGGTCACCTGGGGCTCCCACTGGAAGGCGGTGTGGGGCTTGGGCACGAAGCAGGCGGTGGACACCGTGATGCGCACCCCACGCTTGGGGTTGGGGGTATACTCCCGCCAAACGCGGTAGACCTTCTCCGCCAGATCCGCGATGCCCAGCACGTCCTCGTCGGTCTCGGTGGGCAGGCCCAGCATGAAGTAGAGCTTCACTGCGCTCCACCCCCCGGAGAAGGCGGTGCGGCAGGAGTTCATCAAATCCTCCTCGGTGACGTTCTTGTTGATGGCGTCCCGCAGGCGCTGGGTGCCCGCCTCGGGGGCGAAGGTCAGGCTGGACTTGCGCATGTGCTGCAGGCGCTGCATGAGCCCCATGGAGAAGTTGTCCGCCCGCAGGGAGGGCAGGGACAGGGACACGCCGTTAGGCTCGCAGTACTCCAGCAGGCCGTCGCACAGGCCCACCAGGGGCCGGTAGTCGCTGGTGGACAGGCTGGAGAGGGTCATCTCCTGGTAGCCCGAGTCCTTGCAGGCGGCGATGCCCTGCTCCACCAGCAGCTGGGGGTCCTTGGCGCGCACGGGCCGGTAGGCGTACCCCGCCTGGCAGAAACGGCAGCCACGGATGCAGCCCCGGAACACCTCCAGCATCACCCGGTCGTGGACGATCTCGGTGGAGGGGATGATGGTCTTGACCGGGAAGTAGGACTTGTTCAGATCCTGCACGATGCGCTTGGTCACCACCGCGGGGGCCCCCTCCCGGGGCGTGACGGCGCATACCGTGCCGTCGGCGTTGTACGTCACGTCGTAGAGGGAGGGCACGTACAGGCCGGGGATCTTGGCGGCGGTGGCAAGGAGTTCCGCTTTACTCCAATACTCGTCCCGCGCCCTGCGGTAGAGCTGAATCAGCTCCACCGTCACGTCCTCCCCCTCGCCCAGGGAGAAGATGTCCACGAAGGGGGCCAGGGGCTCGGGGTTGAAGGCGCAGGTGCCCCCGGCCACAATCAGGGGGGACAGGCCGGCGCGCTCCTCGCTGCGCAGGGGCAGCCCGGCCAGATCCAGCATGTTGAGCACGTTGGTATAGGCCATCTCGTAGCCCAGGGAGAAGCCGATGAGGTCGAAGTCGGCGATGGAGTCGCCGCTCTCCAGGCCGTAAAGGGGTATCCCTTCACGGCGCATCTCCTCCTCCATGTCCCCCCAGGGGGCGAATACGCGCTCACACCATACCCCCTCCAGCTCGTTCATCAGGCCGTAGAGGATGCGGATGCCCAGGTTGGACATGCCGATCTCGTAGGTGTCGGGAAAGCAGAGGGCCACGCGGGTGTCCACCGTCCGCCGGTCCTTGACCACCGCGTTATACTCCCCTCCCGTATAGCGGGCGGGCTTCTGGACCCGCGGGAGGATATGCTCTAGTGTATGATTCATGCCGAACCCCCGTCGTCTCTTCTTTATAATTTAAAAAGCGCATTATATTTTATACGCTGCGGGGCAATAAGGCAAGTATTATTTCCCGCCCTGCGCGCCGCGCCGCCAATCCAATTCCAGGAACTCCTGTGCCGCCGCCGGGGGCCGCCCCACTCAGCGCGCCAGAAGGATCGCGGCGGGGATCAAAACCGCCAGGGCCGCCAGGTTGGCCGCCGTAAAAATCAGCAGATAGCGCCCCGGCCGGGCGCCGGGGGATTTCAGATAGGCCTTTAAGGAGATGAGGCTGGCCAGGGAGGCGATGGGCGTGCCCAGCCCGCCCAGGTTGGTGCCCGTCAGCAGCCCCCGCCAGTCCTCCGTAAATCCCGAAAGGAGCACCGCGGCGGGCACGTTGCTGATGACCTGGCTGGCAAGGCCGGAGGCCAGGGCCGTATTCGACGACAGAATCCCGGTCAGCGCCCCGCGCACCCCCTCCAGCGCGCCGATGTTGCCCGCGAAGAGGAAAAAGCACACGAAGGTGGCCAGCAGCGCGTAGTCCACCCTGGGCAGCAGATCCCGCGCGAAGAGGAGCAGCGCCAGCACCACCACGGCCAGCAGCGCCAGGTGGTGCAGCACGTGGAACACCGACAGCAGGCACAGCAGGAACAGCGCCGCCAGCAGCGCCGCGCGGCGGGGCCGCCGGAGCCCCGCCCGGTCCGGGAAGGCCACGCGGATACCCTCCGGCCTCACGCACAGGCAGGCCCCCGCCAGCAGTGCCAGGCTGACCAGGGACAGGGGGAGCACCGCGGAGAAGAACTGCCCGGGGGTGAGGGCGTACCTGCCGTACAGGTACAGGTTCTGGGGGTTGCCCACTGGGGTGGCCATGCTGCCCAGGTTGGCCGCCAGGGTCTGGAGCGCCACCACGTAGGCCAGCCGCTGCGTGCGCCCGATCAGCCCCAGCACCAGGATGGCGAAGGGCACGAAGGCGATGAGGGCCACGTCGTTGGTAAAGAGCATGGAGGAAAAGAAGGGCAGCAGCACCAGGGCCAGGGTCACGAAGCGCATACGCCGCTCCCCCTCCAGCAGCCGCTGGGCCAGCACCGCGAACACGCCGCAGTCCTGGAGCCCGGCCACTACCGCCATCAGGCAGAACAGCAGCACCAGCACCCGCACGTCCACATAACCCAGCCACACGGCCGAGGGCGGGTTAAACAGCGCCGAGACCGCCGCGCACAAAACCGCCGCGCAGAGCACCGGCTCCCGGCGCAGGGCGGCAAACAGCTTTTTCATCGCTCCACTTCCCGATAGAAAAAAGCCACCCGCCGGGGTGGCTTTTCCCTCATTGAAACACACCAAGGACAGTTTACCCTATCGGGGCGGGGCGGTCAAGCGTGAAAGCGGCCAATCCCCCGTTTTTCCGCGTTAACCTCTGCGGAAATCCTCCGCCACGTCCCCCAGGTGCAGCGGGGAGAGCCCTGCGCTGTTGCACCGCCCGGCCAGGCGGCTGACCTCCTGGTAGTCCGTGGAAAGCCGGCGGGCGCATGGCCCCTCCTCGCAGCGGATCCCGTACATGGGCGGGGCGGCGCTGTCGTCCAGAAATACATGGTACGTCATGTTACGCTCTCGCATTTGCTCTTTCTCTCCTTACTTCACGATCAATTTCGGTCACAAAACACGTCCAGGCGCTGTTTTTTCAGCCATTGCTGTGATATAATGTAGATCCGTTGAGAATAAAACCACACAGCCGTTTTGTAGTTTACGACATCTTGTGTTTTGCGCAATGGCCGTTCCCTATATTATGTATTTCCAGTAAAATGTCAATAATTTTTTCTAAGTTTACATGAGATTCGACCGAATTTTACCATTTATGGTTAATTGCTTTGTCTGGAGGAGACAGTCAAATGTCCATGGTAGAAAAGCTGGCCTATCTGAAAAAAAGGGACAAACTGACCACCGAAGATCTCGCCGCCCGCTCCGGCGTCCCCCTGGGCACCCTGAATAAGATTATGGCGGGCCAGACCCGCCAGCCCAGCGCCTCCACCCTGATTAAGATCTCCGACGTGTTCGACGTGCCCGTGCGCTATCTGGCGGAGGACGCTATCCCTCTGGAGTGCGACCTGCCCGCCTATGCCGAGCAGATGGGCTTTCTCCAGCTCACCCGGCGGGAGCTGGAGTACCTGGAGCGCTTCCGCGCCCTGGCCCCCCGGGACAGGCTGGCGCTGGAGGCGGTGATCGACAACTACTGGTTCCGCAGCACGGCCATGTGCGCCCCCCTGGCGGAGGGGGAGCGCATCCTGCCCTGCTATATCGCCACCACCCAGGGCAGGCGGGGGGCCTTCGGCGAGGGCATGACCCTGAAGACCATACGGGCCCCCATCACCCGGATCACCGAGCAGGCAGACTTCACCGTACGGGTGGGCGACGGCAGCGTGTTGCCGGTTTATAAGGAGGGCGAGCTGCTGGCCTGCCACAGCGGCGAAGCCATGCACAACGAGCTGGGCGTGTTTATCTTTAACAACGAGGTGCTCATTCGCAAATACTACCGCAAGCGGGACGTGGTCAAGCTCTCCTCCATCAATAAGGACGTCAAGGACCTGCGCGTGCTGCCCGGAGACCACCTCCAGTGCAGGGGGGTCATCCTGGGCGCGGTGCGCCAGTACCAGTGGTGCTGATAAAAGACAATCTTTGATGATCATAAGCGGGGCCCCGGCCGAAACCGGGGCCCCGCTTATAACATGGTGTATCCAAATCAAAACTATATGGACTAAGTGCGTAGAATGTAAACTGACCATCGACGATTGCGTTGGAGATGCAGACGCATGGCGCTTTAGTCCCGTAATCCCCTGTTATATCCATATATAATGGAGTTATTGCTTTACCAGGTGGGACTGGCTGCTCCATCCAAGCGGCCTCTAAAAAACTTTTTACGTCTACAGAGATGTCCTTGCGGTACAAAAGAAGATTATGCGTTATGTCGCCTCTGCCTGTAATCACCTTTTGCTCATACATGTAATCCTTCCCCTTTCCTAAAATTCAGCGCAGCTGGCTGGGGGGTATTCCTTGACCCCTCCGCCCGCTTTGCGCCACCCCCCCCATTGGGGCGGTATTGATCGCCTTTTACGTCTATTGCAGGGCGGACACCCACCGCACCCGCAGGATGATAATAACGGAGACCACGGCGGCCAGGTAGTTGGAGAAGAGGTTGCCCCAGAACACGGAGTAGTACTGCAAATACTGCTCCGTGGCCAGGATGAAGAGGTAGCGGAACAGCCAGATGCGCAGGAAGCCCACCACCAGGGGCACCCGGGTCCGGCCCAGGCCGATAAGCGCCCCCTGCACCACCATGCAGACGCCGAAGCCCACCACCGAGTAGGTGTAGATATGCAGGGCGCGGTTTGCGATGTCCAGCACGTCCTGCTGGTGGGTAAAGAGCACCGTCAAAAAGGGCGAGAGGGGCACCACCAGGGCGATAATCCCCACCGCCGTGACGGCGCTGGCGATGCAGCCGATGAAGCAGGAGCGCTTGGCCCGGCCGGCCTGCTGCGCGCCGATGTTCATGCTCACGGTGGTGGTGACGGCGGAGCCGAAGGCGGAGGGCAGGTTGAAGCAGACCTGGGAAATGCTGTTGGCGATGCCCTGGCCCGTGAGCACCACCGCGCCGTACTTCTGCACCTCGTTATTGATGAGGAAGAAGCCGAAATTGAGCATCAGGCTGGTGAGCATGGAGGGGATGCCCACCCGGACCAGCTCCTTCAAAAGCGCCCCGTCGAAGCGGAAGCCCTTCAGCGGGAGCTGGTCCTCCCCCTTTTGAAGGAAGAGCTCGTAGAACATCCAGACGCAGACGATGATGTTGGCCCCCAGGGAGGCCAGCACGCACCCCACGATGCCCAGCCGCAGCCAGACGATAAAGACCGCGTTAAAGGCGATTTTCAGCACCAGCATAATGATCATGCGGATAAAGGTGGCCTCCGGCTTGCCCGTGGCGTTTTTGATGGCGTTGTAGACGCTCTCCAGGAAGGCGAAGGGGAGCACCAGGGCGTACAGGCTCAGGTAGAGCCGCACGTTGCCGGCGATCTGCGGGTCCACCTGGGCGGCGATGGGAAAGGCGATGCCCACCAGCACCGGGGCGGCGGCAACGCCCATACAGAAGGTAAAGAAGACCGCCTGCACCGCCGTGTGCTTCACCAGGGCCATGTCCCCCCTGCCGTTGGCCTGGCCGATGATGGCCATGGCCGCCACCGACAGCCCCTGGGACAGGGCGATCATCATATTGACGATTGGGTTGCAGTAGGTCACGGCGCTGGCCACCAGCACGCCGCCCACGTTGTTGATGAACAGCCCGTCGGACAGCGGCATGAGGGACTGCACCACGCTCATCATCAGGGTGGGCAGGGAGAGCATCAGCAGCGTGCGCAGCATACTGCCCTGTAAAATCATCTCCCGCCGCTGGTCGGTGCTCTGGTGGAGAAAACTGAGCTTCAAAATTGACCGCTTCCTTTATGTATCGGTGCGGCTACTCTACCACATTCCCACAGCGCTTGCAAGACGCAGGCTGCACAATATTTGGTGCCCATTCCCAGTTTGAAACCGCCCGCGCCCGGCAAACTAAGTGCGAGGTGAGCGTAATGGATCGAAAATACACCGATATGTATTCCCTGTTCCGCCATGAGCCCGGCGCCGAGGACTATTTTGAGGGCCTGCCCAGCTACGTGCAGGACCAGATCGCACCCCGCTACCGGGCGGTGGACTCCTTCGCCCGGCTGGAGAGCTACGCCGACCGCTTTTCCCACAGCTACCGCTGAACAAGGCCGGAGCCCGGAGCGCAGTGCGCTCCGGGCTCCGGCCTTATCTGCTGCGGAAGGGTAGTCCGCTTGGATCACTGCTGCATGGACTCGACGATGGCGCCCGCCAGGGCGTCCAGCTCCACCGCCTTGTCGCTGTTCAGGGCGGAGGCCAGGCTCAGCCGCTCGTTGAGCACCGTGGTGTTCTTCATCTGCTCGTCCACGAACTTCTGCATCAAATCGCCGGACTTGCAGGCCCAGGAGCCGTTCTCGATGATGGCCATGGTGCGGTTTTGCAGGTTCAGGGCCTTCATGTGCTCCAGGTAGTCCAGCATCACCGGGTAGATGCCCAGGTTGTAGGTGACCGAGGCCAGCACGATATGGCTCAGGCGGAAGGACTCGGAGATAAGCTGGGAGACGTGGGTGTTGGACACGTCGTAGACCCACACGTTGGTGCAGCCCTTCTCGCACAGCTTGGAGGCCAGGGCCTGGGCGGCGGCCTCGGTGTTGCCGTACATGGAGGCGTAGGCGATCAGCACGCCCTGCTCCTCGGGCTCGTAGCGGCTCCACTTGTCGTACTTGTCGATGAAGTACATCAGGTCCTTGCGCCATACGGGCCCGTGGAGGGGGCAGATGTACTTGATCTGGTCCAGGATGCCCGCCGCCTTCTTCAGGAGCAGCTGCACGTGGGGGCCGTACTTGCCCACGATGTTGGTCAGGTAGCGCCGGGCGTCGTCAATCCAGTCCCGGTCGAAGTTGACCTCGTCGGCGAAGAGCTTGCCGTCCAGGGCGCCGAAGGAGCCGAAGGCGTCGGCGGAGAAGAGCACGCCGTCGGTGGTGTCGAAGGTGACCATGGCCTCGGGCCAGTGGACCATGGGGGCGGCAACGAAGGTGACCACGTGCTTGCCGAAGGACTGTGTGTCCCCCTCCTTCACCTCAATGAGCTCGTGGCTGTCCACGTGGAAGCCGAACTGGCGCATGAGCATGAAGGACTTCTCGGTGGAGATGATTTTCACGCCGGGATAGCGCAGGAGGATCTCCTCGATGGAGGCGCCGTGGTCCGGCTCCATGTGGTTGATCACCAGATAGTCCAGAGCGCGGCCGTCCAACAGGTGCTCGATGTTCTCCAGGAGCTGGCGGCAGGCCGACCAGTCCACGGTGTCAAAGAGCGCCGTGTGTTTATCCAGCAGGAGATAGGCGTTATAGGACACCCCCCGGGGAATGGGGTGGATATTTTCAAACAGGTGCAGCCGGTGGTCGTTGGCCCCCACCCAGTAGAGGTCCTCGGTGACGTTTCTCACGCAGTACATAGTATGTATACCTCCTTATTTCAAAAACCGTTACGGACGCTTAAGCCTCGATGAAGCTGGCCTTTTCCTCGGCGCACTCGGGGCAGACCCAGTCCTCGGGCAGCTGCTCGAACAGGGTGCCGGGGGCGATCTCGGCGTCCTCGTCGCCGAGCTCGGGCACGTACTCGTAGCCGCAGCCGCCGCAGACGTAGCGCTTGCCGATGGGCTCGGCCTTGGGGGGCGCGGGGCGCTTGATCTTGACCATGGGGGGCGCGGGCTGCTTCTCGCCGGTGTCCAGGGCGGCGCTCAGCAGGGGGAGGATCTCCTCCACGTCGCCCACGATGCCGTAGTCGCAGTTCTTGAAGATGGGGGCGTTGCCGTTTTTATTGATGGCCACGATGGTGGAGGCGTCCTTGATGCCCTTGAGGTGCTGGATGGCGCCGGAGATGCCGCAGGCCACGTACAGGTTGCCGGTGAACTTCTGGCCGGACATGCCCACGTAGCGGTTCAGGGGCACGTACTTGAGGGTCTCGGCCACGGGGCGGGAGGAGCCCACGGCGGCGCCCGCGGCGCGGGCCAGATCCTCGATGAGCTTCATGTTTTCCCGGCTTCCAATGCCCTGGCCCGCGCTGACCACCCGCTCCGCCTGGACGATGGGGGTGTCCATGGGGATGCCCACGGAGAAGTCGTAGCCGTCCTTCTTCAGATGGGCCACAAGCTCGGCCACCCGCTCCTGGGCGCTGCCCTCCTTGAGGACGACCTTCTTGCGCACGCCGGTGATGGGGGCGGGCTTCTTGGCCCGGCTGGAGGAGCCACCCTCGCTCTTGGGGGGCTTGCCCATGATGTGGGAGGCGATGACCACCCGCTGGATCTCGTTGGTGCCCTCGTAGATGGTGGTGATCTTGGCGTCGCGGTACATGCGCTCCACGTCCATGCCCTTGAGGAAGCCGGTGCCGCCGAAGATCTGCACCGCGTCGTTGGTGACCTCCAGGGCGATGTCGGAGGCGTACATCTTGGCCATGGCGGACTCCATGCCGTAGGGCTCGTGGTGCTCCTTCAGGTCGGCGGAGGAGTAGACCAGCAGCCTGGCGCAGCGCAGCTTGGTGGCCATGTCGGCCAGCTTGAAGCCCAGAGCCTGATTAAAGCCGATGGGCTTGCCGAACTGGACGCGCTCATGGGCGTACTCCACGGCGGCCTCGTAGGCCCCCTGGGCGATGCCCAGCGCCTGGGAGGCGATGCCGATGCGCCCGCCGTCCAGGGTGGCCATGGCGATCTTGAAGCCTTGGCCCTCCTTACCCAGCAGGTTCTCCTTGGGCACCTTCACGTCGTTGAAGATGAGCTCGGCGGTGGAGGAGGAGCGGATGCCCATCTTGTCGTAGTGGTCGCCGAAGGTGAAGCCGGGGAAGTCCTTCTCCACGATGAAGGCAGAGATGCCCTTGGTGCCGATGTCCGGGGTGGTGACCGCGAAGACCACGTATGTATCCGCCTTGGGGGCGTTGGTGATGAAGATCTTGCCGCCGTTGAGGAGGTAGTAATCCCCCTTGTCCACCGCGGTGGTCTCGGTGCCGCCCGCGTCGGAGCCCGCGTTGGGCTCGGTCAGACCGAAGGCGCCGATCTTCTCGCCCTTGGCCAGGGGCACCAGGTACTTCTGCTTCTGCTCCTCGGTGCCGAAGGCGAAGATGGGCCAGGAGCCCAGGGACACGTGGGCGGAGAGGATGACGCCGGTGCCGCCGTCCACCCGGGAGAGCTCCTCCACCGCGATGGAGTAGCTGAGCACGTCCAGCCCGGCGCCGCCGTACTCCTTGGGATACGGGATGCCCATGAGCCCCATCTCCCCCAGCTTGCGGATCGCCTCGTCGGGGAACATGTTCTCCTTGTCCATCAGGAACGCCTGGGGCTTCACCTCGGCCTCTGCGAATTCACGCACTTTTTTACGCAGGGCCTCATGCTCGTCGGTGGTCTTGAATAACATCTTAGTGCCTCCTTACGTCTGTTTATATCAGTAACGAGAATTGTTATCTTTTCTATTGGCATAATATCACAACGCACCCCGCCCTGTCAATGCCCATTTTGGAAAAATAACGAAATATTTCCTATGTGATAACAGTAGATTATTTCACAGGGCCTCCCCCGTGAGGGGCTGGCGCTTGATCCGCGGGCACGGCGGGTATAGAATAAAGCGGTGAGGTGAATGGCGGATGGAACTGCAAACCTATTTCCCCTTCTGGCCCCGGCTGGACGCGCAGCAGCAGCGGCTGCTGGAGGGCGCGGTGGAGCCCCGGCGCTTCGCCCGGGGCACGCTGCTCCACAGCGGCTCCGGCGACTGCATCGGCCTGCTGCTGGTCACCCAGGGGCAGCTGCGGGCCTACATGCTCTCGGAGGAGGGCAAGGAGCTGACCCTCTACCGCCTCTTCGAGCGGGATCTCTGCCTTTTCTCCGCCTCCTGTATGCTGCGGGGCGTCCAGTTCGACCTGATGGTGGAGGCGGAGCGGGACACCACGGTGCTGCATATCCCGCCGGAGGTGTACAGGCGGCTGATGGACCAGTCCCTGGCGGTGGCCGCCTACACCAACGAGCTGATGGCCTCCCGCTTCTCCGACGTAATGTGGCTGATGGACCAGGTGCTCAGCAAGAAGCTGGACGCCAGGCTGGCCGCCCTGCTGCTGGAGGAACAGTCCCTGGCGGGAGACGGGCCTCTGTCCATCACTCACGACAGGCTGGCCCGCCATCTGGGCAGCGCCCGGGAGGTGGTGACCCGGATGCTCAAGTACTTCCAGGCCGAGGGCCTGGTCCGCCTGGAGCGGGGCAGTATCGCGCTTCTGGACCTCCCCGGGCTGGAGGCGCTGGCGGCGGACAGCCTGCGCTGAGCCTGTGTAACAAAGTCACGGAAGGGACGGCCGTCTTGCTGTATCCTGTACTCACAAACCAAATTGAGTAAGGAGCGATTCAAGATGTCCGTTTTTTCCGTGACCAACCATAATTTCGACGATAAGGTGCTCCGCGCCGGACGGCCGGTGCTTCTGGACTTCTGGGCCCCCTGGTGCGGCCCCTGCAAGCTGCTCTCCCCCGTGGTGGAGGAGATCGCCCGCCGCCACCCCGAGATCGGGGTGGGCAAGATCAACGTGGACGAGGAGCGGGAGCTGACCGCCCGCTTCGGCGTCTCGGGCATCCCCGCCCTCTTTTATATGAAGGACGGCCGGGTGGCCGCCTCCGCCGTGGGCGTGCGCCCCCGTGAGAGCGTGGAGGCGATGCTGAAATGAGTATTCTGGGCTTTCTGAACCCGCCCGCCCTGGACGAGGGCGTGGAGCGGGCCAAGCGCACCCCCGGCGCCCTGCTGGTGGATGTGCGCACCCGGGAGGAGTACGCCGCCGGGCACGTGCCCGGCAGCCGGAATATCCCGCTGGACCGCATCGGCTCGGCCCAGCTGGAGCAGGGCCGCCCCCTCTTCCTCTACTGCCGCAGCGGCTCCCGCAGCAGCCAGGCCTGCGCCATCCTGCGCCGGCGGGGCTACGCGGCCACCAACCTGGGCGGCATCATGGGCTACCGGGGCGGACTGGAGCGGGGGGTGAGCGGGGAATGAAGGTACTTATCATCGGCGGCGTGGCCGGCGGGGCCACCGCCGCCGCCCGCCTGCGGCGGCTGGACGAGGACGCGGAGATCGTCGTGCTGGAGCGCAGCGGCTACGTCTCCTACGCCAACTGCGGCCTGCCCTACTACGTGGGCGGCGTGATTGAGGAAAAGAAGGCCCTCACCCTCCAGACCCCGGAGAGCTTCCGGCGGCGCTTCCGCGTGGACGTGCGGGTGCACAGCGAGGTCACGGCCATCCACCCGGAGGACAAAACCGTCAGCGTCACCCGGCTGGAGGACGGGAGCCGGTACACGGAGCACTACGACAAGCTGATCCTCTCCCCCGGCGCCAAGGCCGTGCGCCCCGACCTGCCCGGCATGGACGACGAGCGGATCTTCACCCTGCGCACCGTGGAGGACACCTATCGCATCCGGGACTACCTGGACCGGGCGCGGCCCCGGCGGGCCGTGGTCGTGGGCGGGGGCTTCATCGGCCTGGAGATGGCGGAGAACCTGGTGGAGGCGGGCGTGCAGACCACGCTGCTCCAGCGGGGAAGCCACGTGATGCCCCCGCTGGACGGCGACATGGCCGCCGAGGTCCACGCCTACCTGCGCGCCAAGGGGGTGGATCTGCGCCTCAACACCTCCTTCACCGGCTTTGAACGCGGAGACGGCGCTCTGAAGGTGCTGCTGGAGGGCGGCGGGGCGCTGGAGGCCGACCTGGTGCTGCTGGCCATCGGCGTGGCGCCGGACAGCGGCCTGGCCCGGGACGCGGGGCTCTCCCTGGGGATCAGGGGCTCCATCCTGGTCAACGAGCGTATGCAGACCTCAAATCCCGACATCTACGCCGTGGGGGACGCGGTGGAGGTGCGGCAGTTCGTCACCGGCTCCCCCGCCCTCATCGCCCTGGCGGGGCCCGCCAACAAGCAGGGGCGCATCGCCGCCGACAACATCTGCGGCCGGGAGAGCGTGTTCCGCGGCTCCCAGGGCTCCTCCGTGCTCAAGCTCTTCGACATGACCATCGCCGCCACCGGGGTCAACGAGCAGGCTGCCAAGGCCGCGGGCCTGTCCTGCGGCAAGGTGGTCACCTACTCCGCCTCCCACGCCACCTACTACCCCGGCGCGGCCAATATGACGGTAAAGACCCTCTTCGACCCGGAGAGCGGGCGCATCCTGGGGGCCCAGATCGTGGGCTTCGGCGGCGTGGATAAGCGCATCGACGTGCTGGCCACCGCCATCCGGGCTGGTATGACGGCGGCGGATCTGGAGGAGCTGGATTTGGCCTACGCGCCCCCCTACTCCTCCGCCAAGGACCCGGTCAACATGGCGGGCTTCGCCATCGAAAACCTGCGCGGCGGCCTGGTGGAGCAGTTCCACTGGGACCAGGTGGCCGCCCTGCCCCGGGACGGCAGCGTGACCCTGCTGGACACCCGCACCGCTGCGGAGTACGCCGGGGGCCACATCCCCGGCGCCATCAACATTCCCCTGGACGAGCTGCGGGAGCGGCTGGGGGAGCTGGATCGGGAGCGGCCGGTTTATGTAAACTGCTACAGCGGCCTGCGCAGCTACCTGGCCTGCCGCATCCTCTCGGGCAGCGGCTTCCGGTGCTTCAACCTCTCCGGCGGCTACCGCTTCTACGCCCTCAACACCGACGCGGTCAGCTACGACCCCGACCCCAGACAGCCCTGCGGCGTCAAGCTCTAGCAAGACCTGAAAAAACGCCGGCCCGCCCTCAAGGGCGGACCGGCGTTTTTATCCTCTGGTACTCAGCGGTCCTCGACCACCATGATCTGCACGGCGTTGGTGGCCGTGCCGTTGTTGACGATAAACGCGGTGTAGTTGGCGTTGCGGCGCACGTTGAGGTACAGCGACGCCACGGTGTTGGGCACCGGGTACATGCCGATAAAGGCGGAATCCAGGCTCTCGATGTCGGCGTAGGCGGGCATCGGCAGCTGATTGGTCTCTGCAAAGAGGAACTCGTAGGCGCCCGGGCGGATGCGCTTGTAGATGGTGGTCTCCTTGAAGCGCACGTCGGCGTAGATGACGCGGCCGTCGGCCAGCAGCACGTCCATGGGGCGGCTGTTGTAGGCCAGGTTGCTGACGCGGAAGTTGGAGAAGCCGCCGCCGGGGGTGCAGCAGGTATCGGAGATCTGGAGCAGATCCAGCCCGCCGGCCCGGTTGATCACCGCCACCGTGGAGATGCTGCCGGCCTGGAAGGGGATGGACTTCTGAATGTAGATATAGCCGTCCGCGCCCATGACCGTCACCGTCTGGTAACCGGTGGAGACCCGCCCGTAGGCGGACACCGAGGAGAAGCTCAGGAAGTTGACCCTGCGCACGTTGTTAATCAGGATGCGGAAGGGCTGGTACCCAAACGCGGCGTTCAGGAAGCGGACGCTGGCGTAGCTGGGCCAGGAGGGCGCCACAGGGCCGCCCTCGCCGGGATTGGGCAGGGGGATGACCGGGATGTTGGAGCCGCCGGGGCCGGGCGCCACGGGGCCGCCCTCACCCGGGTTGGGCAGGGGGATGACGGGCATGTCGTCCATGCCGCCCACCGGGCCGCCCTCGCCGGGATTGGGCAGGGGGATGACCGGGACGTTGGATCCGCCGGGGCCGGGGGCCACGGGGCCCCCCTCCCCGGGGTTGGGCAGAGGAATAACGGGCATATCAGAAACGCTTCTTTCCATGTATCGGTTAAGATGAAACAAAAGGTTCCATCTTCCTCCTTTCTTGTGGGTACCCCATCCTATTCCTCCCCTGTACGACTTGTGAACGCGCCGCCCGGCGCCCAGGGCGGCGAACGGCGGCAGACCGCCCCGCAAAAGCCCCAGCCGGCGCAAAAAAGCCCGGAACCTCGCGGTTCCGGGCTTTTCCGGGATTCAGTATGAAAAAGAACAGACCCGCAAACCTTTTGGTTCGCGGGTCATTCTGGCGCAGAAGGAGGGATTTGAACCCTCGCACGGTTTTACCCGCCTACTCCCTTAGCAGGGGAGCCCCTTCGGCCACTTGGGTACTTCTGCGTGCCGAATCAGTATGCCCTGTTTCACTGTGCGCATTCCGGGGATAAAGTGTGGCGGAGAGAGTGGGATTCGAACCCACGGCTCTTGCGAGTCACCGGTTTTCAAGACCGGCTCCTTAAACCACTCGGACATCTCTCCACGTCCGACCCTCAGCCAAATGCGAATAGAATAATACCATATTTCAGAGGGCTTGTCAACCAATATCGGAAAAAACAGCCGGGGCTTTTCGCCCCGGCTGTCAGCGTCGGATTCTTACGCGAAAAACGCGTGGGCGCCGATGGTCGCCACATAGGTGCGGTTGCGGGAGGCCCAGCTGTTGGGGCTCATGCGGGGGTTGACGAAGTAGAGGCTGGCCCCGGCGGTGTTGGCGCCGTCCTGGCACAGCTTGGCGGCGATGACGCTCTCGGCGTTGGGCTCCTTGTTGATGCTGCCGTTGCTCACCGGGGTGAACTGATTGGCCTGGTAGATGACGTCGTGGACGTTGTTGGGGAAGCGGGGGCTCTCCACCCGGTTCATCACCACGTTGCCCACGGCGATCTTGCCGGTGAGGGTCTGGTTGCCGGCCTCGGCGTTGATGATGTGGGAGAGCCAGTACACCGTGTCCGCGTCGTAGAAGCTATCGCCCGACTGGATGGGGCCCGCGCCCGACTGGAACATCAGGTTGTTGTTGGCGTTGTCCCACCAGGCGGTGGCGCCCAGGGCCCTGGCCAGGACGGTCGCGGGGACGAGCACCACCTGGTTCTCGGTCTGCACGCCGTAGGGCACGTACAGGTAGCGGCCGTTGGCCTCGATATAGTTGGCGCCGGGCTTGATGTTGATGCTCAGGCCCTCGGCCCGGACCGCGGCGTGGTCATCCTCCCAGGTGGCGGTGGCGTCGGGATAGATGGCCTGCACGACGGGCCAGTAGGACACATAGGTGGTCTGGTTATAAACTTGCGTAATAACTTCTGTCTCTAAGATTGCTCCGTCCACCATGGTGCCGACGCCGCTCTCAGCGGCGGCCGCATGACTGCCCAGACTCATAAAGACAGTCAGGCAGAGGGCCGCGCAAAGGGCTCGTTTCTGCATGTTACGGATTCCTCCTGTTACAGTCTGTTTCCAATTCTTTATTGAATTGTAACCGTATTGTAACCTATCTCAACCCAAAATGCAAGAAAAACTTTTGTCGGAACTCCGCTATCCCTTGCGGCGCAGCGGTTTTAACCACCTGTATTCCCTGCCGCGCGGCTCAAATCCACAGCGTATAACCGTAACAAAGCGCCGTTTTTACCGGTAGAACCAGTGGCTGCCGATGATCATGCGGAAGCTGCGGTTTTCCATGATCCAGTGGTTGCTGGTCAGGGCCGGGGCCAGGAAGTAAAGGCTGTCCCCCGCCACCTCGGCCCCCTCCAGCACCAGCTTGGCCGCCAGAACACTCTCCCCAGTGGGGGCGGCGTACACCGTGCCGTTGCGCACGGGCTCGAACTGCCCGCCCCAGCGGTCATCGAAGATCACGCCGTAGATCGTGTCCGGGAACTCCCGATCCGCCGCCCGGTTTAAAATCACGTTGCCCACGGCAATCTTGCCGGACAGGGGCTCCCCCTGGCTCTCCGCCGAGATGATGCGGGAGAGCCAGTAGAGGGCGTCGCCGTCGTAAAAGGCGTCGCCGGAGGCCAGGGGCGCGCCGCCCGAGGTCACGGTGACCGTCCCGGTGCGTGCATCCCAGTCCACGTCCGCGCCCAGGGCTTTGCCCAGCACGCGGACCGGGACCAGGGTGCGCCCATGCTCCAGACGGACGCCGCCGGGCACTGGGAGCGCCCTGCCGTTGGCCTCTATGTAGGTCTGGCCCGGTATGGCCTCCAGCGTGACGCCGTAGGCGCGCACCGTGGCCCTGTCCCCCGCCCAGGCCACCGCCGCCGCCGGCTCCAGCGCCTCGGCCACCGCCCGCAGGGAGACGTAGGTCGTATTGCCGTATACCCGCGCCTCGCTGCCCGCGGGCAGGCTTTTTCCGTTCACCACCAGCGGCCCCGCCGCTGCCGCCATAGCGCCGTTTCCGAACAATAAGCCCAGGCACAGCGCCACGCACACGCACAACCTTCTCATTTTCATCACTTCCCTTTCGGTTTGTTACCAAATTGTAACCGATGGAAATCCCCCTTTCAAGGCGCAATGTTTTCCAGCCCCCCTCCTCCGCCTCCAATTTTTTGAGTTTTTTTGCAAATCCCTCTTGACGGAACGGTGAAAGCTGGGTATAATAAATTTCGCTGTTTACGAGCGGTTTAACCGCGCATTACGGACGGCGGCCACGTGGAGTAGTATCGAAGTGGTCATAACGAGCACGACTGGAAATCGTGTAGCCGCTAACACGGCTCGAGGGTTCGAATCCCTCCTACTCCGCCAAAAAAGAAGGACACGACGTACGTCGTGTCCTTCTTTTTTGGCTTCAGTCGCCCTCGTAGTTGAGATAGGTGCGCAACACGCACCCCAGCGTGTCCGGGTCGTAGTAGGCGGCGGTGTTCCAGTCCAGCTGCTCGATTAGGCCGCCCACCAGGTCCACCTGGCGGTACCACTGCTCCCCCATGGAATCCCCCCGGCCCTCCGCAAGCGCGAGGGGCGTGCCGTCGGCGCGGCAGTAGCGGGTGGAGGACCCCGTTTCGCCGTATTCGGTCACGGCCAGCAGCCCGGGCCCCGCGTCCCCCAGAAGCCGGTCCCGCACCCAGGAGACCGAGCGGTTTTCAGCGGGCGCGAGGATCTCCTCCCCCTCCAGGGTGTAGACCGCGCCGCCCTGGGAGAACAGCACCAGATCGCCTTGGACCTCCGCCCAGCCGCCAGACGTGCCGTAGGGGATGGTATGGCGCTCGTCCCCGCGGGTGAGGACGGTCTCCCCCGCCCGGCTGTCCACCTCCCAGTACAACGCGCCCGACAGGGCGCTCCACGCCTCATAGGACATCACCTCCGGCTCCCGGGTGGAGAAGCGGAAGATCTTGACCTGCTCCGCCCGGTCGTCCGCCCAGCCCAGGCTGAGGCAGTCGCCGCACCAGCTTCCCCCCACCCCCTCGCCGAAGGCGAGGTCGGAGAGCAGGGCGCCGAACTCCTCCCGGCTGATCCCCAGCTCCCCCTGCGAGTATGTCCCAGTAATCTCCCCGGACGGGGCCATGACCGACAGGGTATCCTGCGTAAACAGGAGCAGCCCCTCCTGCCCGGCCTGGACGCAGCGGTATGCGAAGTCCGTGCACCAGCGCCCGTCCGCCGCCGCCACGGCGTACCGGGCCGGGTTCCACGTCTCCTCCTCCAGGCCGGGGTCCCCCTGGGACAGCACCAGCAGCGGCTGGGTGTACCACCCGCCGTCCGCCCCCCGGTATCCGGGGCGGTACACGTTGCTGTACACCGGGTCGGTGACCACAACGCCGTCCCGCGTCATCAGGCCGTACAGGCAGCCCACGGCGGCGGGCCAGTCGTCCATCAGGCGCAGCCCCGCGTAGGGGATCAGCGTACCGTAATCGTCCCGGGGGATCAGATCGCCGGTGTAGTCCCCGTACCACCGCGTGCCCACCGTGGGCAGGGGATCTTCCCGCTCCCCCAGTGCGGACCAGTCGGTGTGTACCCTCAGCGTCCCCGGGGCGGCGGAGGGCGCGGGCGTGGACGGCGCGGGGGACGGCGCCTCCGCCGGGGCCGCGCAGGCGCCCAGCGCCAGCAGCAGGGCCAGCGCGCCGCCCAGGAGGACCCGCCTCACGGCGCCGCCTCCAGGATGGAGACGTAGCCCTCGTGGGCCACCAGCTTCTGCCCCTCCTCCCCCAGCAGCCAGTCGTAGAGGATGCGGTTGGGCGCGTCCTCCGCCGCATCGGCGGGGATGACCACGTACTTGGGGTTGAGCAGGGGGTACGCCCCGGAGCGGATCGTCTCCGGGTTGGGCGCCACGCCCTCCAGCTCCAGCAGCTTGAGCCCCTGGGCCATCTTCATCTCCTCGGCGTAGTAGTAGACGCTGTAGCCGATGGCGCCGGGGGAGCCGTCGTAGCTCTTTACCGCCTCCATCAGCTGGCCCATGGTGGCCACGATATAGCCGGTGGGGGCCTCCATCATGGGCGCGCCCCCCATGACCAGCTTCTCCATCAGGGCCTGGCTCCCCGCCTCGCTGTTGCGCTGGAAGGGCAGGATCTCCCGGTCCTCCCCGCCCAGCTCCTTCCAGTTGGTAATCTCCCCGGTATAGATGCGCCGGGCCTGGTCCACCGTGATGGAATTTACCGGGTTGTCCTCGTTGACCACAAAGACGAAGGCGTCGGTGGCAAAGGGCGCCTGCTCCCACCGGAAAGCGGCGCGCTCCTTCTCCGCCAGCACGTCGGCGTTGGGCTCCCCTACGATAAGCAGGTCGGCGTTGCCGTTCATCAGGTTGTAGTAGGCGCTGGTGGTCTTGGAGAACTGCACCAGGTCGGACACCTCCTCCCGGCTCTCCCCCAGCAGCACACTGCACACCGCCTCGGCCAGCGGCGCGGTGGAGGTGGAGCCGTCCAGGCGGGGCAGGTTTTCCCGGGTAAAGGTAAACGCGGCGGGCTCGGGCGCGGCGGGGGTGGGCGTCGGAGCGGGAGCGGGCGCGCCCGCGCAGGCCCCCAGGCCCAGACACAGGCCGCCCAGCAGGAGCGCGGTCAGCAGTTTTCGCATTGAAATTCCTCCTTTTGCCCCATTATAGCGGGGGGCATTGCTGGCGCGCCACCTCATTGTGGTGGCAAATAGCTACAAAGGGTAACAGGCGCGGAAAACAGCCCGGGGCCGGGAGCTGAACGCTCCGGACCCGGGCCGTTTCCTGTGTGCGGCTACGCCGCCTCGAACTGGCTGCGGTAGAGGGCGGCATAGAACCCGTCCTGCGCCAGCAGCTGCGCGTGGGTGCCCCGCTCCACGATGTCGCCGTCCCGCACCACCAGGATCAGATCCGCGTTCTGGATGGTGGACAGGCGGTGGGCGATGACGAAGCTGGTCTTGCCCCGCATGAGCCGGGCCATGGCCTTCTGGATCTCCATCTCGGTGCGGGTGTCCACGCTTGAGGTGGCCTCGTCCAGCACCAGGATGGCGGGGTCGGTGAGCATGGCCCGGGCGATGGTCAGCAGCTGCATCTGCCCCTGGGAGACCCCGGCGGCCTCGCCGGAGAGCACGGTGTCGTACCCCTGGGGCAGCGTGCGGATGAAGTGGTCGCAGCAGGCGGCCTTGGCGCAGGCCACAATTTCCGCCCGGGTGGCATCCATCCTGCCGTAGGCGATATTCTCCGCGATGGTGCCCTCGAAGAGCCAGGCGTCCTGGAGCACCATGCCGATACGCCGGCGCATGGCGCTCCGGGGCATGGTCGTGATGTCCTGCCCGTCGATGGAGATGGAGCCGCCGTTTAGCTCATAGAAGCGCATAAGCAGGTTCACCAGGGTGGTCTTGCCCCCGCCGGTGGGGCCCACAATGGCCACCATCTCGTTGGGGCGCACCTCCAGGTTCAGGTCCTTCATCAGGATGCGGTCGGGGGTGTAGCCGAAGCGCACGTTTTGGAAGGTGACGCGGCCCTCGGTGATCCCCCCGGCGTCCCCCGCCCCGTCGGGGACCTCCTCCGCCTCGTCCAGCAGGGCGAAGACCCGCTCCGCGCCCGCAATGGCGGCCTGGAGGGAGGTGATGACATAGGCCGTGTTGGTCACAGGCTCGGAGATCTGGTTGACGTACTGCAAAAATGCCTGGGCCGTTCCCAGCGTAATGGCGCCGCTCACGGCCATCCCGCCGCCCAGCACCGCCGTGGCGATAAAGCCCAGCTGTCCCAGCGCGCGGATGGCGGGATAGATGGTGAAGTCGGCGAACTGGGCGTTGCGCTGGGCCCGGTACTGGCGCTCGTTGAGCTCCTCCGCCGCCCGGATCATATCCTGCTGCTGGTTGAACACCTTGACCACCCGGTTTCCCGCGTAGATCTCCTCAATTTTCCCGGTCAGCGCGCCCATGGAGGACATGTTTTCCCCGTAGGCGCGCTGGGCCAGCTTGGAGACATAGCCGGTTGCAGCCATGCTTACGGCCAGGGAGACCAGGACCACAAGGAACATAAACCGGCTGAGGACCAGCATGGCGGTCACGGCAAACAGGATGGTAAAGACGGAGGAGACCAGTTGGGGAAGGCCCTCCTGCATCACGCTGGACACCTTTTCCAGGTCGTTGGTCACCCGGCTCATGATGTCGCCGGTCTTATGGGCGTCAAAATAACGCAGGGGCAGGCGGTTGAGCTTTGCACTGATGTCCTGGCGGAAGGAGAGGGTGAGCTCCTCCCCCACGGTGGCGAGCATATACTGCTGGACAAAGGAGAGCGCGCCGCTGACCACAGCAGACGCGGCAATGAGCAGCACAGGCAGCCCCAGCGCCTGCGCCGCCGTTTGGACAATGCCCGCCGCGCCGTCGTAGGTCTTGATTGCCGCCACCAGGGAATCCAGGCCCAGGCCCACGGCCAGAGGCAGCCCGGCGTAGGCGGCGGAGCTGAGCAGCGTGGCGATGACGATCACGACCAGCTTCTTTTTTTGGCGGGCCATGCGGCCAAGGAGCCGTTTTACCGCCGCTTTGGTGTTCTGGGGGATGTCCTCGTTGGACACGTCCCGTTTTTTCTTGTCTTTTGCCATGGCTCAGGCCTCCTTTCTCTGCATCTGGCTGTCGGCAATGTCCCGGTAGGTGGGGCAGGTCTCCATCAGCGTTTGATGGGTGCCCGCGCCGACCAGCCGGCCGTCGTCCAGGACCAGGATTTGGTCGGCGTCCAGAATGGTGCTCACCCGCTGGGCAATGATGAGCTTTGCCGGCTTTGTCACGCTCTGGTGCAGCGCTTTGCGCAGGGCGGTATCCGTCCTTACGTCCAGAGCAGAAAAGCTGTCGTCAAAAATAAACACGTCGGCGTTTTTCACCAGCGCCCGGGCGATGGAAAGCCGCTGGCGCTGCCCGCCGGAGAAGTTGGTGCCGCCCTGAGCGACGGGGGCCTCCAGGCCCAGGGGCAGTCCTTTTACAAAGTCCCCGGCCTGGGCGATGCGCAGCGCCTCCCACAGTTCCTGATCGGTGGCCTCCCTCCGGCCCATGCGCAGGTTCTCCGCGATGGTGCCGCTGAACAGGAACGCCTTTTGCGGCACGCAGCCGATCCTGCCGCGCAGCTCCAGCTGGGAGAGGTCCCGCACATCCGTGCCGCCCAGCAGGACGCGGCCCGACTGGATGTCGTGCAGGCGGAGCAGCAGGTCGGCCAGGGTGCTTTTCCCCGAACCGGTGCTGCCGATGACGGCGGTGGTCTGTCCCGGGTACAGGGTGAAGGACAGGTCACGGATAACCGGCTCCTCGGCGCCCTGGTAGGAGAAGGTCACGTGGTCAAACTCCGCCGCCGGGGCGGCCCCGGCGGCCGCGGCGGCGGGCCCTCCCTCGTCGGAGACGGCGGGCGCCATATCCAGCAGCTCCCGCAGGCGCTCCAGGCAGGCGCTGGCCTTGGGCAGCGTAGTCATCACCGAGGCCCCCATAATCAGGTAGCCCATGGTCAGCGTGGAGTATTCCGTCACGGCTGTGATCTGCCCCACCGGCATTCCGCCGCCCAGGGCCAGCCCTCCGCCGACGGCCAGGATTGCCGCCATCAAGGCGCCCATCAGCAGCCAAAGCACAGGCATGGCCACGGCAAACAGCCGGTTGAGGCGGATCATGTTATCGGCGTAGCGCTCATAGGCGCCGCCCGAGCGCTCCTCCTCGTGCCGCTCATTGCCGAAGGCACGGATGACCCGCACCCCGGTGACCGCCTCACGCACCACCTGGTTTATGCGGTCCAGGCGGAATTGAATGCTGCGGGAGAGCGCGTTGGACTTTTTCAGCAGGATCGCGGCCAGCCCCAGCAGCACCGCCATAAAGGCCATCTGAATCCCCGCTATGACCGGGCTGACCATCACCGTCATGATAACGGACACCCCCACGATGATGGGCGCGGGGACTACCATCTGGAGCACCATGCCCATGGTCCGCTGGAGGTTGGTGATGTCCGAGGTGCTGCGGGTGATCATGGAGGAGATGCCCACCGCGTCGAACTGCTGGATGGAGATCTCCTGGCTCTTGCGCAGGAGCATCGAGCGCATGTCCCGCCCGAAGCGGGCGGCCAGGTCGCTGGTGACCCAGCTGCCCCAGGCCGCGATGCCCGCCGCCAGGACGGCCACCAGCAGCATCTGCCCCCCGGTGCGCAGCACGGCGTCCATGTCCCCCGGGAGTATGCCGTGGTCCACCACGTTGGCGATCAGGGCGGGGATGAGCAGCGTGCCCACCACCTGCCCGAACAGAAGCAGCACGGCAAGCGCCACCCTGCCCCTGTGCCGCTTCAAAAACAGCGTTAAATACTTCATTGTGTCCTCCTTTGCCGGGGCTTGCTTTTTACCCGGCAAAGGGTATAATAAACCTTGAAGCCGCTCCAATGTCAAGGGCTGATTTATATTTTTTTGTGAGGGCATTATGAGCCAGAAAAAACACCTCTCTATCCTGGAATTCTCCCGCCTGACGGGGATCAAGCGGGACAACCTGCGCTTTTACGACCGGATTGGCCTGCTCTCCCCCGACAGGCGGGGGGAGAACGGCTACCGCTACTACTCCCGCCGCCAGCTGGGCTCGGCCTACCTGATCGGCAGCCTGCGGGGGCTGGGGGTGGGACTGGAGGACATCAAGCAGCACGCCGCCCGGCGCTCCCCGGAGAATATGCTCGCCCTCTTCGCCCGGCAGGAGGAGCGCATTCAGGCGGAGATCGCCCAGCTGCGGGAGACCAGCGAAATCATGCGCCTGTACGCCGACATGGCGCGGCAGGCCCTGCGCCACGGGGAAGGCGCGCTGGCGCTGGAGGAGCGGGGCCGGGAGCGCATCATCCTCTGCCCCCCCATCCCGGAGGGCCAGGACGAGGAGGAGGCGGAAATCGCCGCCTACGAGTACGCCAACCAGAAGGGGATTAACATGGGCTATCCCCTGGGCGCGGTGGTGGACCGGGCGCAGTTTGCCTCGGGCAGGCTCTCCTCCATCTCCCGCTACTATTTCAAGACGGGGGGTCACGGGAACGCCTCCAAGCCCGCGGGATTGTACGCCGTGGCCTACGGCGGAGGCTGCGCGGACTGCCAGGAGGCGCTGTACCAAAGGCTTCTCGATTTTATGCGGGAGCAGGGCGTCGCCATCGACGGGGACGTGTACGGCGAGTACCTGCTGGACGAGCTCTCAGTCCAGGATTTCGAGCAGTACTACGCCCGGGTGGAGGTCCCCGTGCGGCGCAGCATCGAGGCATGAGCATGGGAGAGGGCGCGCCGCATTTCTGCGGCGCGCCCTCTCCTTCTCTTTGCCCTATGAAACCTGCTCCACGAACCGCAGGAAGGCCGCCCGGCCCGCTTCGGTGCGCTTGAAGACCCCGGCGTGCTCCAGCACGGCGGCGAAGACCAGCCCGGTCTCCTGCTTGACGATCTCCATGGCGTTCTCCGGGGTGATCTCGTATTTGTCCCGGAAGCCCTCCGCCCAGGCGGCGTGCTTGGCGGTGCGCCCGTCCCCCCGCAGATTGGAGCCGTCCGTGAGCTTCTCCGCCACGGCGGTCAGCTCCTCCTTCAGCCGGGCGGGGAGCACGGCCAGGCCCATGACCTCGATAAGGCCGATGTTCTCTTTTTTAATGTGGTGCAGCTCGGCGTGGGGGTGGTAGACCCCCATGGGGTGCTCCGGGGTGGTGATGTTGTTGCGCAGCACCAAATCCAGCTCGTACTTCCCCGCCCGCATGCGGGCGATGGGGGTGATGGTGTTGTGGGGCTCCCCCTCCGTCTCGGCAAAGACGAAGGCCGCCTCGTCGGTGTACCCCCGCCAGGAGGCGAGGATGCGGTCGGCCAGCTCCACCAGCCGCGCCGGGTCGGCGCAGGAGATGCGCAGCACCGACATGGGCCACCTCACGATGCCCGCCGCCACGTCCCCGAAGCCGGGGAAGGACACCTCCCGCTCCACCGGGGCCTTCTCCATGGCGAAGCTGTAGTGCCCGCCCTGGAAGTGGTCATGGGCCAGGATGGAGCCGCCCACGATGGGCAAATCCGCGTTAGAGCCCACAAAGTAGTGGGGGAACTGGCCCACAAAGTCCAGCAGCTTGGCGAAGCAGGCCCGGTCGATCTTCATGGGGGTGTGGTCCCGGTTGAGCACGATGCAGTGCTCGTTGTAGTACACGTAGGGCGAGTACTGCAAAAACCAGGGGCTGCCGTTGATGGTAATGGGCACGATGCGGTGGTTACCCCGGGCCGGGTGGTCCAGGCGGCCCGCGTAGCCCTCGTTCTCCGCGCAGAGCTGGCAGCGGGGGTAGGCCCCGGCGGGCATGGTGCGGGCGGCGGCGATGGCCTTCGGGTCCTTCTCCGGCTTGGAGAGGTTGATGGTAATGTCCAGATCCCCGTACTGCGTGGGGGTGACCCACTTCATGTCCTTCTTGATGCGGTCCCGGCGGATATAGTTGGTGTCCTGGCTGAACCGGTAGTACCAGTCGGTGGCCGCTTGAGGGCTCTCGGCGTAAAGGGCCCGGAACCGCCCGGCGACCTGGGCGGGCCGGGGGGTGAGGCGGCCCATGAGCATGGTGTCGAAGAGGTCCCGGTAGGCGATGGAGTCCTCGGCCAGCACGCCCCGGGCGTGGGCGTCGTCCATCAGCTCGGTGAGCACGGCGGTGAGATCGATCTCCCCCTCCCACGCGGGCTGCTCCGTGCAGGAGGGCAGGCCCAGGGCCTCCAGGATGGTGTTCACCGCCCAAAAACGCTCACAGGGCTCGATAAGCCCGGTGCGTTGGGCGTAGGCCACCAGCTTTTCAATAGTGGTATCAATCACAATCAGCCCTCCCCGTAGCCGTTGGGGTAGCGCTTGTGCCAGGCCCAGGCGGTGGAAATAATGGTGTCCAGGCAGTCCAGCTCCGGCTTCCAGCCCAAAACAGCCCTGGCCTTCTCCGACGAGGCCACCAGCTGGGCCGGGTCCCCCGCCCTGCGGGGGGAGATCTCGACCGGGATGGGGTGGCCGGTGACCCGGCGGGCGGCCTCCACCACCTCGCTGACCGTAAAGCCCACGCCGTTGCCCAGGTTGAACACCTCGTTCTCCCCGCCCCGCAGCAGGTAGTCCAGGGCCAGGATGTGGGCCTGGGCCAGGTCGGTGACGTGGATGTAGTCCCGCACGCAGGTGCCGTCCCGGGTGGGGTAGTCGTCCCCGAAGACCGCGATGGAGTCCCGCTGCCCGTTGGGCACCTGGAGGATCAGGGGGATGAGGTGGGTCTCGGGGCTGTGGGCCTCCCCGATGGCCCCGCCGGGGTGGGCGCCGCAGGCGTTGAAGTAGCGCAGAGCCACGTAGCGCAGGCCGTGGGCCCGGGAGACCCAGCCCATCATGTGCTCCATGGCCAGCTTGGTCTCGCCGTAGCAGTTGGTGGGCTTTGTGGGGTCGTCCTCCAGGATGGGCACCCGCTCCGGCTCCCCGTAGGCCGCGGCGGTGGAGGAAAAGACGATCTTGTCCACGCCGTGGGCCACCATGACCTCCAGCAGGGCGGTGGTGCCGCACAGGTTGTTGTCGTAGTATTTCAGGGGGTCGGCCATGCTCTCCCCCACCTGGGAGGAGGCGGCGAAGTGGATGACCCCCTCCACGTCCTCCCGCTCAAAAATCCGAGCCATGGCCGCCCGGTCCCGGATGTCCGCCTCGTAGAAGCGGGCGCTGGGGTGGACCGCCGCCCGGAAGCCGGTGAGCAGATTGTCCGCCACCACCACGTCCCGGCCCGCGGCTATCAGCTCGTACACCGTGTGGGAGCCGATATACCCGGCTCCGCCCAATACCAAAATCGCCATTTGACAGGTCCCCTCCTATTCGTCAATCAGTACACAGCCGCCCTCGGGGCGCACGGAGATCACGTGGCACATGCCCGCGCCCAGCACCTCCTCCATCCGGCCCCGGAAGACGGGGAGCAGCGCGTCGGGTACGAAGGCCTGGATGGTGCCGGCAAAGCCGCCGCCGTGGACCCGGACGGCCCCCGCGCCGCCCAGGGCCTCCTCCGCCGCCGCCAGGGCCAGGGGAACCGCCTGTTCGGCCGGGTCCCCGCCCGCCCAAATGTTTTGCAGGTTCAGGCTGGAGGAGGCGCCGGAGGCGCGCACCAGGGCCAGAAAGCGTCCGAATTCGCCGGCGGAGAGGGCGTCGGCCTCCTCCCCGGCCCGTCGGTTCTCCTGGAAGAAGTGCAGCGCCCGCAGCACCGCCCGGTCCCCCACCGCCCGGCGCAGGGCGGGCAGGGCGGCGCGGAACGCGCCCTCGTCCACCTCCCGCAGCACCGTTTTTCCAAAATACGCGGCCACCGCGCCCATCTCGGCAGGGATGGCGGCGTAGTCCCCGGTCAGGTCGGCGTGGCAGGAGCCGGTGTCCACAATACACAGCGTGTGGCCGGAGGCGGCGAAGTCGTACCCCACCCGCCGCACCGCGGGGGCCGCCGGGTCGGCAAAGTCGATGGCCACCGCGCCCCCCACGGCGGAGGCCATCTGGTCCATCAGCCCGCAGGGCTTGCCGAAAAAGCGGTTCTCCGCACCCTGGCCGATCCGGGCCAGCTGGACGGCGCTCAGTCCGTCCCCGCAGAACAGCCGGTTGAAGATCACCCCCACCAGCACCTCGTAGGCCGCCGAGGAGGACAGCCCCGACCCGGCGGGCACGCCGGAGCGGATGTAGGCGTCAAAGCCGCCGGGGGTGAAGCCCAGGGCGGCAATCCCCGCCGCCACCCCACGCACCAGCGACTGGGAGGTGTCCCGCTCCTCCGCCCTGGGCTCCAGGCGGGTGAGGTCCACCTCCAGGGCCGGGTAGCCCTCAGAGACGATATGTACCGTGCCCGTGCCGTTGGGGCGGGCCGCGGCCAGCATGTCCATGTTCACGCTGGCGCAGAGCACCCGCCCGTGCTGGTGGTCGGTGTGGTTGCCCCCCAGCTCGGTGCGCCCCGGCCCGCTGAACAGCGCGGCGGGGGCCTCCGGCCCCAGGTGAAAGGCCCCGCGGAAGCCCTCCAGCACCTCCAGGGCCCGCGTCCGGGCCCCGGCCAGCGCCCGTTCCTCCCCGTTGCAGCAGTAAATCCGGTCCAGCCGGGCGTCGTAATGGCCGGCGCGCAGACGCGCGTCCAGCTCCTGGCAGGGCAGCATCGCCGTCACTCTCCTCTCATATTCGGCCCCAGTATATCATTTTTTAGTAAATATTCAAGGGGCAATTTCTCTTTTTTCACACGCGCTCCCCCGCACCACCAGCGCGGGGGGCACCACCACCTTCTGGGGCAGGGTGCGCACCGGGCTCCGCTCCCCCCGGTTCGCGCGCTCACACAGCAGGCGCACGGCGGTGCGGGCCATCTCCGCCGCCGGGACGGAGACCGAGGTCAGGGGCGGGTCCACCAGCTCGGACAGGGGGGTGTCGTTGAAGGAGACCAGGGAGATCTCCCCCGGCACGGACAGCCCCGCCTCCCCCAGCGCCCGCACGGCGCCGATGGCGCACTCCTCGTTGGCGCACAGCAGCGCGGTGGGCCGGGGGCGGCCCGAGGCCAGGAAGGCCCCCAGCGCCGCACCCGCCGCCCTGGCGTCCATGGGCGCGTCCACCAGCAGGGAGCGGTCCAGCAGCCCGCGCCCCTCCAGGAGGGAGATGAAGTGCCGCCGCCGCTCCTCCGGGGCGGGGCGCTTCCAGTCGTCCAGCTTGTACTCCGGGCCCAGAAAGCCGATGCGGGTGTGCCCCAGGCCGGTGAGGTAGTCCAGGGCCTGGGCGATGCCCAGCCGGTAGTTGAGCACCACCGAGTCGCAGTTGGCCTCGTCCGGCGAGGAGTCCAAAAAGACCACGTTGCCCGACAGGGCCCGCAGGGCCCCGATCTGGGCGGGGGTGAAGATGCCCACGGCCACGACGCCGTCCAGCTCCCCCTCCTCCGGGGCCTGAAAGCCCTCCCCCGCCCGGCGCAGGGGCAGGGCGGAGAGCTTGCCGTCCAGGCAGGCCTGCTCCACGAAATTGCGCAGGTACAGGTAGTAGGGGTCGTCCAGCTGCTCCGCCGGGGTGAGCATCTCCGCCACCCCCACCCGCAGCAGCCGCTTGGGGGCCCTGCCCCGGCGGCTCTTGGTGGCGGCGTAGTTGGCCGCGCCCGCCGCCTCCAGCACCCGCCGCCGGGTCTCCCCGGACACCGAGAGCTCCGGATCCCCCGACAGGATGCGGGAGATGGTGGCGGGGGAATAGCCCGTGCGTTCGGCCAGCTCCTTCAGGGTCGCCATTCCCGGATCGCCTCCTCATTTTTTACTAAAAATAATGTACACCCGTTTACCCCCGATTGCAAGCAGAAAAAGAGGGCGCGGCAGGCGCCGCGCCCTCTTTTTACGTTTACATAATGACAAAGACCAAAAACCGGTTGACCTCGTACCAGTCGTCGGACTCAAAGGCGATGGTGCAGGGGTCCACCTGCTCCGCGCC
Source organism: Oscillospiraceae bacterium (assembly GCA_022846095.1). NCBI lineage: Bacteria > Bacillati > Bacillota > Clostridia > Eubacteriales > Oscillospiraceae > Oscillospiraceae bacterium. The sequence continues at coordinate 2,253,203 of AP025583.1, forward strand.
GGGGTAGAAGCCCTTGGCGTAGGCCACCGTGTGATCCTTGTAGGTCAGCTCCACCCGGAAGTGGGGCGGCAGGGCGATTTTCGCGGCCGCCAGATCCTGCCGGAGGGCCTGCTCCGCGCCCTGCCGGATCAGAGCCTGGGCCTTCGCCGGGCTGAGGCCCTCGGACCGGCCCCCCACATCGTCCTTCACCGCCGCCGTGACCAGGCCGGGGTGGAGCGCCCGCCCCGCCTCGCACAGCGCCCGGTCCCCGGACAGCAGCACGCTGGGCACGCCGTAATACGCCGCCAGCCAGCTGTAAATCAGGAACTCCGAGGCGGGTTGGCCGTTCACCGTGATTTTTTGGACGACCCCGCCGTGGATGGTGTGGCTGAGGGCGTTGCCCTCCTGCCCCGCCGCGCTGTGGTAGCCCACGTAAAAGGCCGCGTCGAAGCTGCCGTCCAGGCCCTCGATCATCAGACGCGGCTCGTTGCTCCAGCCCCGAATCAGGCGCACGTACTCCGGCATCTGCTCCGGGCAGAGGTTGGTGCCCGGCCCGTGGGCGTCCTTGACCACCACCTCGTCCGCCCCGGCGGCCCGGGCCCCCTCGCAGGCGGCCAGTACCTCGGCGGTCATCTCCTGGCGGCAGCGCTCATAGTCGCAGCCCTCCGGGCGGCAGGACTCCCGGGTAACCGTAAAGGCCGCGCCCTCGATGTCGGCGCTGATAAATACTTTCATGCAATCTCCCCCTTTTTCCCCTATTTTACTCCGGGAACGCGGGGGATGCAACGGTTATCACTCCCCCAAAAATGCAAAGCGCAGCCGGGTCTCCATAGCTTCGGCAGTGCGCTCCAGGTAGGCGCACTGCATCCCGCTCAGCTCCAGGGCCCGGGCCAGATGCCCCGCCGCCCCGCTCAGGCGCTCCCCCGCCGCCAGCCGCTCCCGTAGGGCGGCGCGCTGCCCCTCCGTGAGCGCCAGTCCGTGGATGTCCCCGCCCAGCAGGGCCAGGGCCAGGGCGCGCTCCGCCAGCGGCTCGTAGAGGTTGGTGACCTCCTGGGTATAAAGGCTGTCCTGCTCCCGCAGGAGCTTGTCCGCCCGGGCGGGGTCAAAGCGGGCGCAGACGGCGTTTTCGCAGGCCAGGCGGCGCAGATACTCGTTGATAAAGCGCACACCCAGCAGCTCCGCCGGCACCGCCTGGGCGAGCTGGTAGTCGATAAGGCAGGGGATCTGGTGGGCAAAGAAGCGCAAATCATAGGCGCGGAAGAAGCCGTGGATCTCCGCCAGCGTACCCCGGTAGGAACGGCCCGCGAAGGCGGGCGCGCCCGCCTCCACACCCCGCAGCAGCATCCGCCCCCGGCTCACCTCCCGCTCCAGCACCCGCCGCCCCTGCGCAAGCAGCGCCTCCGGCGCGGGCGCGGCCGCCATCAGCTCCCCCGCCTCCCCTTGGCACTGCTCCATGGTAAAGGCGATCGACCTTGCAAGCTCCTCCACCGTCTCCACGGGCAGGGAGCTGTGCTCCCCCATGGTGTACAGCAGCATCTGCCGCTCCAGCAGCGCCATCACCGCCTCATTCATCGCTCTCCCCTCCATACCACGTCTCGTACCCGCGCCGGTACTCCTCCTCCTGGTCCTGGTGGTCAAACTCCCGGCGCATCCGGGCGATGAGCTCGTCGTCCGTCAAGCCCGTCTCCTCGTTTTTTCGCAGGTAGAATTCCTCCTGCAGTTCAATCAGCGTCTGGGGGTAGTGCCGCTGATCCAGATAGGGGGAGTCCCGGAAGGCGAGAATCAGCCTGCGCAAAATCCCCTCCCCGAACTCCACCCGGCCCGCCGCACGCAGGGCCGCGCCCCGCTGCGCCGCCACCGCCCGGATCTGGGCCTCGCTCAGGCGCAGGCCGCAGGGCTCCGTCAGCCGGTTGCAGGCGCGCAGGGCCTCCTCCGTCCGCTTGCGCTGCAGTCCGCCCATGGCCTGCATCAGTTCCTCATCCATAGCCGTCACCTCCGTGGGAAGCAGTATACGCCCCGGTGGGCGGAAGAACCAGACTTGATATTTTGGCCGTTTTGTGGTAATATAAGAGCAGATAAAAGAGGCGCGGACGAAAAAAATCGTCCGCGCCTCACTCTTTTGGGTGCTTACTTGGCCTCGTAGACCGCCTTCATACCCTTGTAGGTCATATAGCAGTCCAGCTTGGAGACCGTCTCGAAGGGGGCGTGCATGCTCAGCACGGGCACGCCCGCGTCCAGGGTGTCGATGTCGCGCTCGGCCATATAGACGGCCACGGTGCCGCCGCCGCCCTGGTCCACCTTGCCCAGCTCGGCCATCTGCCAGGCCACGCCCGCCCCGTCCAGCACGCGGCGGACATAGGCCACCAGCTCGGCGGAGGCGTCGGAGGAGCCGGACTTGCCCCGGCTTCCGGTGTACTTGCACAGGCCCATGCCGTAGTTGATCCGGGCGCTGTTGCGCTTCTCGTAGGCCTCGGGGAAGTTGGGGTCGTAGGCCGCGGTCACGTCGGCGGAGAGGCAGAAGGACTTCTCGTAGCAGGCCTTCAGGGGCACCTTCTGGGCGTCGCACAGGTCGCTGACGAAGGTGTCGAAGGCGGCGGACTTCATGCCGGACACGCCCTCGGAGCCGATCTCCTCCTTGTCCGCCAGCATGCACACCGCGGTCTTGGCGGGCACATCCAGCGCGAAGAGGGCGGCCAGGGAGGCGTAGGCGCACACCCGGTCGTCGTGGCCGTAGGCGCCGATGAGGGAGCGGTCGAAGCCGATGTCGGAGGCCCGGAAGGCGGGCACGGCCACCAGCTCGGCGGAGATGAGGTCCTCCTCCACGATGCCGTACTTCTGGTTCAGGATGTCCAGGATGGCCAGCTTCACCCGCTCCGCGCCCTCGTCGTCCTTGAAGGGGCGGCTGCCCACCAGGATGTTCAGGCTCTCGGCGGGGATGGCCTCGCCCAGGGGCTTTTTGGACTGCTCGGCGGCCAGGTGGGGCAGCAGGTCGTCCACGGTGAACAGGGGGTCGCCCGCGCCCGCGCCGATGGCCACCTTGACGGCGGAGCCGTCCTTGAGGGCGATGACGCCGTGCAGCTCCAGGGGGATGGTGACCCACTGGTACTTGCGGATGCCGCCGTAGTAGTGGGTTTTCAGGAAGGCCAGCTCACTGTCCTCGTACACGGGGTTCTGCTTCAGATCCAGGCGGGGGGAGTCGATGTGGGCCGCGCCGATGTTCACGCCCTCGCTGAGGGGCCGCGAGCCCACCACGGCCAGCATGATGGCCTTGCCCCGGTTCACCCGGTAGAGCTTGTCGCCGGGGTTCACCGCCATGCCGCGCACGAAGGGCTTGAAGCCCTTGGCCTCGGCCTGGCGCACCGTCTCGTCCACGCACTCGCGCTCGGTCTTGCCCGCGTCCAGGAACTTCTTGTAGTCCTCGCAGTAGGCGCGCATGGCGGCCTCGTCCTCGGCGCTCAGGCGGTCGTAGCCGTTCTTGGGGCTGTAGAGCAGGGCCTCCCGGCGCAGCTCGCCGGGGGTCTTCTTTTTATCTTCCATCGGAATTACCTCCTTAACATACTTGGTATCAATTTACAGTACCACATATTTATGAACTTTTCAATATGCGCGCCGGGCCCTACCTCAGAATTTCTGCAAAAAGGGCGCGGGCGCGGGCCGCAAAGCCCTCCGGTGTGTCCTCCGGGCCGTTTTCCAGGATAAAATCGCAGTGGGCGCGGTAAAACGCGTCCCCCTGCTGGGCCTCCACCCGCTTGCGGGCGTAGGCCTCGGGGATGCCCTCCCGGGCCATGATGCGCCGGACGCGCACCCCGGCGGGGGCCAGGATGCCCACCACCGCGTCGCAGGAGGCGGCGGCGCCGCTCTCCACCAGGGCGATGGCGTCCACCGCCACGGCGGCGCGGCCCTGCCGGGCCGCCTCCGCCGCCTGCCGGTCGATCTCCGCCAGCACGAAGCGGTGGGTAATCCCATTCAGATCCGCCAGGGCGGCGGGGTCGCCGAATACCACGCCGCCCAGCCGCTTCCGGTCTATTTTGCCCGTTTCGTCCAGAATATCCGCGCCGAAACGGCCGGCCAGTGCCTCGCGCATGGGGGCGCTGCCCTCCAGCAGGCAGTGGTAGACCGCGTCCGCGTCGATGATGTGGGTATCCATCTCCGCCAGCACGTTGAGGGCCGTGGTCTTGCCCGCCCCCGTGGGGCCCGTGATGCCGATTCGTTTCATAAGGCGGCGCGCTCCTTTCGCATGCGGGGGCTCAGCCCAGCCGGGCGAGGGCCTCCTCCTCGCTGGAGACAAAGCACACGGTCCTGCCCTGGTTGCTCTCGTAGAGGAAATCCTTCAGGTTTTTGCTGGTGTATCCGGAGAAGTCCCCCACCACGGCCAGGGCCATTTGGTAGTTGACGAACTTCTGGAGTACCTCGCCGGCCAGGCCGGTGGGCAGGCGGAAAAAGTCCTCCGCCAGGGCGCTCTTGGGCAGCACCAGGGCGGTGCAGCCCGTCTCATAATGAACCGTGGCGATGAGATCCAGGGCCGACTGGCTGTCGTGAATCAGCACGCCGGGCTCCCGCAGGATCGCCACGTGATTTCTTTTTTCTATGTTCATATCGTTTTCACTTTCTGTCTATTCCAAATCCACAATATGGAAGCCCGCCGCCTTGTTCAGGCGGTTTGCCACCGCCAGGCCGAGCCCCCCGTCGTCGGGGCACTGGGCCCAAATGTCGGCCACGCCGGTGCCGTCAAAGAAGCGCAGCGCGTCGAACACCCGCCGGGCCTGCTCCGCCTTGTCGGCGGCGGGCCCCATGTCCTCCACCGGGCGCCCGGCGAAGAGGCGGGCGTACTCGCTGAAGCAGATGATCCCGCTTTCCTCCCCCGCGTGGGCGAGGATGTACGCCGCCGTCCTGTCCGGCGGCCCCTTCACCACGGTGACGGGGGCCTTGGGGGCGTAGTGGCGGTACTTCATGCCCGGCGCGCGGGGGCGCTCTCCCGCGCCCATCAGCCGGGTGACCGCCTGATCCACGGCCACCTCACCCAGGGCGTCCCGGAGCTGTTCCAGGGTGATCCCGCCGGGGCGCAGCAGCCGGGGCGGGTCCAGGGTCAGGTCAATGATGGTGGACTCCACCCCCACCGCGCAGGCCCCTCCGTCCACGACGCCCTCGATTTTCCCATCCATGTCGTCCAGCACGTGGGCGGCGGTGGTGGGGCTGGGGCGGCCGGAGGTGTTGGCCGAGGGGGCGGCCACCGGCACCCCGGCGTGGGCGATGATGGCCCGGGTCACCGGGTGGTCGGGACAGCGCATACCCACCGTGTCCATGCCCGCCGTCACCACGTCGGGCACGATGGGTTTGCGCTTTAAAATCATGGTCAGCGGGCCGGGCCAAAAGCGTTCGGCCAGCTCGTAGGCCGAGGGCGGAATGTCCGCGCAGTACCGCTCCAGCCAGTCCGCCGACGGCACGTGGAGGATAAGGGGGTTGTCCTGGGGACGGCCCTTGGCCTGGAAGATGCGCGCCACCGCGTCCGGGTTCAGGCCGTCGGCCCCAAGGCCGTAGACGGTCTCGGTAGGTATAGCAAGTAGTCCGCCTTTACAGATTATATCCGCCGCCCGGCCTGTGTCGCCGGGCTGGAGGACGATGGTCGGGATGGTCAATTGCCCTCACTCGCTTTCAGCCGCTCGGCCTGATCGGCGGTCACCAAGCCGTCGATGATCTCGTCCAGATCGCCGTTCATCACGTTGTCCAGCTTGTAGAGGGTCAGGCCGATGCGGTGCTCGGTCAGGCGGCCCTGGGGGAAGTTGTAGGTGCGGATGCGCTCGTTGCGCATACCGGTGCCCACCTGGCTGCGCCGCTCGGCGGTGACGGCCTGCTCCTGCTCCTGCACCTTGGCCTCGTAGAGCCTGGAGCGCAGCAGCTGCATGGCCTTGTCCCGGTTCTGGAACTGGCTGCGCTCCTGCTGGCACTCCACCACCGTGCCGGTGGGCTTGTGGATCAGGCGCACGGCGGAGGAGGTCTTGTTGACGTGCTGGCCCCCCGCGCCGGAGGAGCGGAACACCTGCATCTCGATGTCGGCGGGGTTGAGCTCAAAGTCCACCTCGTCCACCTCGGGCAGCACCGCCACGGTGACGGTGGAGGTGTGGATGCGCCCGCCGCTCTCGGTCTCGGGCACCCGCTGGACCCGGTGTACGCCGCTCTCGAACTTGAGGCGGGAGTAGGCCCCCTCACCGTCCACTGTAAAGGTAATTTCCTTCACCCCTCCAAGCTCGGTCTCGTTGAGGCTGTCCACCTCCACCTTCCAGCGGCGGGCCTCGGCGTACATAGAGTACATGCGGAACAGGGAGTGGGCGAACAGGGCCGCCTCCTCCCCGCCCACCCCGGCGCGGATCTCCACGATGACGCTCTTGCCGTCGTTGGGGTCGGAGGGCAGCAGGAGGATTTTGATCTCCTCCTCCAGGCGCTCGATGTCGGCCTTGGCCCCGGCGAACTCCTCCTGGGCCAGCTCCTTCATGTCCGGGTCGGACATGAGCGCCTGGGCCTCCTCCAGATCCTGCCTCCGGTGCAGCAGGGCGCGGTAGGCGGTGACCACCGGCTCCAGTTCCCGCTGCTCCTTGTTGATCTTCGCCACCAGGGCCGGGTCGGCGTAGGTCTCCGGCGCGTTGAGGCGGGCCTCCAGGTCCTGGTAGTGCAGCTCGATGCTTCTCAGTTTATCGGTCATTGCAATTCCTCATTTACTACAGTTAATCAAACAAAAACGACTTGACCAGGCCGGGCGCCTCCCGGATAAAGCTGTACAGCCGGGAGGCCGCGTGGCTGGAGGGGGCGGCGAGCACGGACACGTCCAGAGCGTAGCGCCCGGAGAGCAGCTTGACCCGGGCCAGGTGGAAGCCGTTGGACACCACCAGCACGTGGGTATCGGCCAGATCGTACCCCTTCTCCTCCAGCAGCTCCATGGAGTAGCGCAGGTTCTGGCTGGTGTTGTGTGAGCGCTCCTCCAGCCAGATCCGCTCCCCGGAGACCCCCTGGGCAATCAGGCCGTCCCGCATGGCCACGGCCTCGGTGGTGGGCTCGTCCTTTCCCTGCCCGCCCGAGACGACGACCGGCAGGTCCGGGTGCTCATTCAGGTAGGCGGCGGCGGTGTCGATCCGGTCCTGGAGCAGGACGGCGGGCCCGTCCTGCTTCACCTGGGCCCCCAGCACCAGCACCACGTCGGGGTCGGCGCGGATCTCGGTCTTGGCGTTGGCCAGCACAATGCCCTCCAGCACCGCGAAGGCCAGCAGGCCCAGCGCAATGAGGATGCCCAGTATTTTCAGCCAGAGGTGGCCCCGCCTGTCCCCGTGGGGACGGTATACGCGCGTATTCATCCCTGGGCCTCCTCCAGCTCGGCGGCCAGGCGCTCCCACTGGGTGTACAGGCGGGCGATCTCCTCCTCCAGCACGGTGCGCTGGTCGTAGAGCTCCTGGAGCCTGAGGTAGTTGGTGGAGGCCTCCTCAATCTCGCCCGTCAGCTCGAACATGCGCTCCTCGGCCTTGGCCACGGCGCGCTCGGCGGCGTTCACCTGCTTCTCCAGGTCCTTGGTGCCGCCGGGGCGCTTGGGGCGCTCCTTTTTCGGCTCCGGGGCCTTAACCGGCGGGTTGTTGGCGGGTGTTTTCCGCTCCCGGGCCGCGCGGTACTCCTCAAAGGTACCGTCAAAGTCGGTGATCCCGCCGTTTTCCAGCATCCACACCCGGGTGGCAAAGCGGTTGATGAAGTAGCGGTCGTGGGAGACGAAGAGCAGGGTGCCCTCGTAGTCCTCCACCGCCTCCTCGATCCACTCCCGGGACGCCACATCCAGGTGGTTGGTGGGCTCGTCCAGGATGAGCAGGTTGATCTTCTCGTCCATCAGCATACAAAGGCGCAGGCGGCTCTGCTCCCCGCCCGAGAGGGCGGAGACCTGCTTGAACACGTCCTCGCCCTTAAAATTGAAGGCCGCCAGCCGGTTGCGGGCCGTCTGGGTGGAGCAGTCCTGGTCGTAGATCATGGTGTCCACCAAATTGCGCTCCGGGTGGATGAATTTGATAATCTGGGGCAGGTAGCCGATTTTTACCGTGGGGCCCATGCGGATTTTGCCGCCGTCGGGCAGCTCCTCCCCCATGATGAGCTTGATGAGGGTGGACTTGCCTGTGCCGTTGTCCCCCAGCAGGGCGATCCGCTCGCCCCCCACCACCTCCAGGTTCACGTGGTCGAACAGGGTGCGGCCGTCAAAGCCCTTGCTGAGCTCCTTGATGGTCATGGCCTCGTCCCCCCGGAACTCCCGCTCCCCGAACTTCATGTCCAGGCGGCGCTCCTTGGTGGGCCGGTCGGTGGTGCGCATGCGCTCGATGCGCTTTTCCATGGAAAAGGCCCGCTTGTGGAGCTTGTCCGCCCCCATGAAAGCCCACAGGTGGAGCTTGTCCGCCGCCTCCTGGAGCTGCTCGATCTTGGCCTGCTCCTTCTCGTACTGCTTGAGCTTTTCCAGGTAGCGCTTCTCCTTCTCCACCACGTAGAAGCTGTAGTTGCCCTCAAAAAACTCGGCCTGGCCGTCGTGGATCTCGATTACCCGGCGCACCACCCGGTCCAGAAACCAGCGGTCGTGGGAGATGGCCAGCACCGTGCCCTTGTAGCGGTCCAGATAGTCCTCCAGCCACTCGGTGGCCTTCAAATCCAGGTGGTTGGTGGGCTCGTCCAGCAGGAGGATGTCGGTGTCCTCCAGAATGAGGCGGGCCAGGTTCACCCGGGTCTTTTCCCCGCCGGAGAGGGAGGCGAAGAGCTGCCTGCGCATGTCGGCGGGGATGTCCAGGCCGTTGCAGACCTTGTTGAGCTCGGTCTCGGTGTCGTAGCCGCCCCCCGCCTCAAAGGCGGCGGAGAGGACGCCGTAGCGCTTTAAGAGCGCCGGATCCGAGTCGTGCTCCATCTGGGCGGTCAGCCCGGCCATCTGCTCCGCGATGCCGTCCAGGCGGCGGAAGGCGGTGCGCAGCACGTCGTCCACCGTGTACTCGGTTGGGTAGACCGGGATCTGGGAGATGAGGCCCAGCCCCTTGCCCGGGGCCACCATGACCTCCCCCTCGTCGTGGTCCAGCTCCCCGGTGAGGATCTTAAACAGGGTGGTCTTGCCGGCGCCGTTCTTGCCCAGCAGGCCCACCCGCTCCCCCTGGTCCACCTGGAAGGAGAGCCCGTCCAATATTCTTGTGCCTACCTCGAACTCCTTGACCAGGTTCGAGACGGATATGTCTATCATGTGTTTCTTTACTCCCGATACACGTTATGGTATGATGAAGGAAAATTGCGGAGGAGGTCTGTTCCATGGAGGCAATTCGCTGGCAAGGAAATATCCTTTACCTGCTTGACCAGACACAGCTTCCCACCAGGGAGAATTGGCTGAGCTACACGGACTGCCGCCGGGTGGCGGAGGCCATCCGCACCATGGTGGTGCGGGGCGCGCCCGCCATCGGCGTCACGGCGGCCTACGCCTACTGCCTGGCCGCGCTGGCCGGGGAGGATCTGGGCCAGGCCAAGGCCGTCCTCGCCGCCAGCCGCCCCACGGCGGTCAACCTCTTCTGGGCCCTGGAGCGCATGGAGCGCACGGCCCGGGCCTGCGGCGGCGAACCCGCCGCGCTGATTGCGGAGGCCGCGGCCCTCCACAGGGAGGACGTGTCCATGAATGAGGCCATGGGGGACTTTGGGGCGCAGGTGGTGCCCGAACACGCCCGCATCCTCACCCACTGCAACGCCGGGGCCCTGGCCACCGGGGGATACGGTACCGCCCTGGGGGTGATCCGCTCCGCGTTCAGGCAGGGTAAAGTGGATATGGTTTACGCTGACGAGACCCGCCCCCTGCTCCAGGGAGCCCGCCTCACGGCCTACGAGCTGGTGCACGACGGCATCCCGGCCACCCTGATCGCCGACGGTATGGCCGCCGCCCTGATGGCCCGGGGGGAAATCGACCTGGTGGTGCTGGGCTGCGACCGCATGGCGGCCAACGGGGACTTTGCCAACAAAATCGGCACCTACTCGGTGGCGGTGAACGCCGGGTTTCACGGCGTGCCGTTTTACACCGCACTGCCCTCCTCCACCATCGACCTGTCCATCCCCGACGGGACGCACATCCCCATCGAGGAGCGGGACGGGGACGAGCTGCGCACGCTGTATGGCGTGCAGACCGCGCCGGACGGGGTGAAAACCTGGAACCCCGCCTTCGACGTGACCCCCCACGCCCTGCTCACGGGGATCATCACGGAGAAGGGCGTCGTCTATCCGCCCTTCCGGGAGAATCTGCAAAGGCTGTTCGGGTAAGGGCCGGCGGGGGCAAGCCCCCGCCCTACGGGCTGCGCTGGGGTCTGCCTCACGCCTCCCGTGTAATCCCCTTCAGGTACTCCACCAGCTCCTCGAACGCCATCCCCCGGGAGGCCTTGACCAGAATGGTCGCGTTGGGTTTCACCAATTGCGCCAGGACGGGCAGGGCCTCCTCCTTTGTGGCGCAGTAGTAGCACTCGGGTACCGGCGCGGCCTGGGCCGCGTCGTAGATGTGCCTGGCCAGCTCGCCCACCGCCACCAGGCAGTCCACCCCGGCCTTGCCCAGGTACTCCCCCACGCCGGCGTGGAGGGCGGGGGCCAGGGGGCCCAGCTCGAACATATCGCCCAGCACGGCCACCTTGTACTCCCCCTTGGTGTTGGACAGCACCTCCACCGCCGCCCGCATGGACTGGGGGTTGGCGTTGTAGGTGTCGTTGAGCACGGTGATCCCGTCCCCCCGGTGGAGGATGTTCATGCGCATCTTGGTGGGGGCGAAGTGGAGCACGCCGTCGGTAATCTCCTCCTGGGTCAGGCCGAAGTGCTCCCCCACCGCCGCGGCCATGAGGGTGGGGTAGATCATATGCCCGCCCAGGGCGGGAATCTTGATTTCGCAGTGCATGTGAGGGGTTTCCACCTGACAGGTCATGCGGCTCTTCCCGTCGCTCTCCGCCCCGGTGGCCCGGTAGTCCAGGCCCTCCCCGCCGCCGCACCACACCGTCTCGTAGGGCAGCTTCCCCCGCAGGGAGGAGAGCAGCGGGTCGTCCCCGTTGAGGATAACATAGGCGCTGGGCTTGGCGTGGTTGAAGATCTCGCACTTGGCCTCCAGGATCTTCTCCCGGGAGCCGAAGTGCTCGATATGGGAGTCCCCGATGTTGGTGATCAGCACCACGTCGGGCTCCACGATGGCGGAGAGGTAGTCGATCTCCCCGGCGTGGTTCATGCCCAGCTCCAGCACGGCGATCTCATGCCCGCCGTTCAGCCGCAGCAGGGTCAGGGGCAGGCCGATGTCGTTGTTGAGGTTGCCCTCGGTCTTGAGGACCTTGAAGCGCTCCCCCAGCACGGCGGCCACCATGTCCTTGGTGGTGGTCTTGCCCACCGAGCCGGTGAGGGCCACCACGGGGATGTTAAACTTCTTCTTGTAGTACTTGGCCAGATCCCGCAGCGCCCGGTGGGTGCTGTCCACCTTGACGTAGAACTTGCCGGGCAGGTAATTTTCCCGCTCCCGCTGGGTCAAACAGCCCGCGGCCCCGCCCTCCAGGGCGGAGGAGATGTAGGCGTGGCCGTCGAAGCGCTCCCCGCTCAGGGGGATGAAGAGGGAGCCGGCGTGGATGGCGCGGCTGTCGGTGTCCACCCGGGAGAAGGCCGCGTCCAGATCGTCAAACCCGCCCAGCATACGGCCGCCCACGGCCTCCAGAAGCTCACGAATGGTGATGGGTTCCATGCCCTCTCCTACTTTCCTCGTTTTCTCGCCTCCAGGGAGGCTTCCACAATGCGCTGGCAGAGCGCCGGGTAGTCGATGCCCACCGCCGCGGCCTCCTGGGGCAGCAGGCTGGTGGGGGTCATGCCGGGCAGGGTGTTGATCTCCAGGAACCACGGCTCGCCGTCCTGGTCCAGGATGAAATCCGCCCGGGAGTACACGCTCAGGCCCAGGGTCTCATATACCCGCAGGGCGGCGGCGCGGAGCTTCTCCTCCGCCTCGGGGGGGATCTCCGCCGGGCAGACCTCCACGGCCGCGCCGGGCTGGTACTTGTTCTCGTAGTCGTAAAAGCCCTGCTTGGGGATGATCTCGATGGAGGGCAGGGCCGCGTCCTCCAGAATGCCCACCTGGAGCTCGCGCCCCTTTACGTACTGCTCCAGCACGGTGCGCCCGCCCAGCGCCAGGCCGCCGGCGAGGGCGGCGCGCAGCTCCTCGGAGGTGTGGGCGATGGACACGCCGATGGAGGAGCCGCTGGCCACCGGCTTGACCACCAGGGGCAACCGGGCCGTGTCCACCAGGCCGTCGATGTCCTGCGCGGTGTAGCACACCGTTTTCCAGCCCGGGGTGGCTACCACGTCCCCCACCATGCGCTTGGTCAGGTCCTTGTCCATGGCGATGGCGCTGCCCAGGTAGCCCGCGCCTGTGTAGGGGATGCCCATCAGGTCGAAGGCGGCCTGGACCCGGCCGTCCTCCCCGCAGGAGCCGTGCAGGGCCAGGAACACCACGTCGGCGGCGGCGCACAGCTCCAGCACGCGCGGGCCGAAGAAATTGGCGCTCTTGTCCGCCCGCAGGGCCTTGATCTCCTCCAGGTCGGGGGCGGCGCGGCTCACCTTCTTGGCAGAGTCGGACACCGGGGCGTCGAAAAGGGCGTCCAGCTCCCCCGCGTACCCCTCCAGGCCGAAAAACATGTCCACCAGGGCCGCCCGGTGGCCCAGGCCCCGCAGGGCCTCGGTTACCATGGTGCCCGTGGACAGGGATACGTTCCGCTCCGGGGACAGGCCCCCGGCCAGCACTACGATATTCATAACACACCTCTTAATTAAAAAGGAATCAATCAACCAAGTATACGCAGTTGGAGAATATTATAGCACAATCTGCCTGCACACTCAACCGCTTTATTCAGGGGCAGGTCGATGCTTTACAACCGAATCCGGGCGTGATATGCTTTTCCCATTGAAAAAGGAGGCGGTGGGGTATGCAGGAACAAGCCGACCGGACCCGGCTGGGGGGCAGTATCGCGGTGGTTGTCTCCGCCATGCTTTTCGGGGCCATGCCGCTGTTCGCCAAGGTGGTCTACGCCAACGGCGGCAATTCGGTGAGTGTGGTGTTCTACCGGGTGTTTTTCGCCCTGTTCCCCGCGCTGTTTTATCTGCTGCGCCGAGGGATCTCCCTGGCGATCTCCCGGCGCGAGGCGCTGCAAATCCTTTTGCTGGCGGTGTGCGGGTACGGCGGCACGGCCTATCTGCTCTTTTTATCCTACAATTTCGTGCCCTCCGGCATGGCCACCACGCTGCACTTCGTCTACCCGGTGCTGGTCATTCTGGGCAGCATCCTCTTTCTCCGCGAGAAGGCGGGCGCCCGGCGGCTGGTCTGCGTGGGGCTCTGCATGGCGGGGATTGCGCTGTTTTATAACGGTGAGTCCGGCGGCAGCCCCCTGGGGGTGCTGATCGCCCTCTCCTCCGGCGTGACCTACTCCTTTTACATCCTCTACCTGGGCCACAGCAGCCTGCGCAAAATGCACCCCATCAAGCTGATTTTCTACATGAACATATTTTGCAGCGCGCTGATGGGGGGCGTCGGGCTGGCCACCGGGCAGCTCACCGCCGCCCTGACCCCCCTGGGCTGGGGGAGTATGCTCATTCTGTCGGTGGTCATCTCCTTCAGCGCAGTGCTCCTCTTCCAGACCGGGGTGCGCACCACCGGGCCTCAGAACACCGCCATCCTCAGCACCTTCGAGCCCATCACCAGCCTCATTCTGGGCGCCCTGATCTTCCACGAGCGGCTGGGCGTCCGCTCCCTGCTGGGGTGCGCTCTTATCCTGGCGGCGGTGATTTTGGTGGCCCGCGACCAGCGGCCCCCCTCCCCGGCGGAGGATGCAAATTAACTTGCATCCGCAGAAAAATATTTTGCCATTCCCATCCTTTCCCCCCGCTCCGCGCGCCGGAATCCCACGGATTCAGGCCGCACCGTTCTTTTAAAAAGTTGGCACGTATATTGCTTTTTAAACTGGCGGTTTCAGAAACGCGGGGGCGGCCCCGTGCGTTTCGTTAGAAAGGTGTGAATGGATATGAGACAGAAATCCCTTTGGAAGGACGGCCTTATCGTCGGCCTGGCGCTCTTCTCCACTATGTTCGGCGCGGGCAACCTGATATTCCCGCCTCAGATCGGCCTGTTCAGCGGCACCGCGTGGGTTATGGGCGCGCTGGGCCTGCTGCTCACCGGCATCGTGCTCCCCGTGCTGGCCCTGTGGGCGGTCAACAACACCGGCGACGGCCCCGAGGATCTGATGGGCCATGTCCACCCCCGGTTCTACCAGGTGTTTTTCTTCATCAACTGCACCCTGATCGGCATGGGCTCCACCCTGCCCCGTTCGGCGGCCACCGCCCACGAGATCGGCGTGCAGGGCCTCTTCCCCAACGCCCCTATCTGGGTGACCGTGGTGGTTTTCTTTATTCTGGTCTACCTCTTCGCCAACGACAGGAACTCGGTCATCGACAAGCTGGGCAAATACCTGACCCCCCTGCTGCTCATCATGCTGGCCATCGTGCTCATCAAAGGGGTCGTCAGCCCTCCGGGCGTACCGATGGACACCGGCATCCAAAACCCCGCGGGCAAGGCCATGCTCACCGCCTACAACACCGGCGACCTCACCGTGGGCCTGCTCTTCTCCGGGGTTATCCTGGGCGACCTGGGCCGCCGGGGCTACACCGGCGCCCAGCGGAAAAAGGGCGGCATCCTGGTGGGGCTGGTGTGCATCGTGGCCCTCTTCGCCATCTACGGCACCCTGACATACCTGGGCGCCGCCGCCGGCAGCTCCTTCGCGCAGGACACCCCCCAGACCGCGCTGCTCTCCGGCGTCGTGTCCATGATTATGGGCCGCTGGGGCCTGGGCTGCCTGGGCGTGGCCGTGGCCCTGGCCTGCCTCACCACCGCCGTGGGCATCGGCACCACCATCGCCTCCTTCTTCAACGACCTGTTCAAGGGGAGGATCCCCTACCGGGTTTGGATTATCATTCTCTGCGTGGTGGGCACCCTGATGGGTATCACCGGCGTGCAGAATATCATCAACTACGTCACCCCCATCTTCCTGGTGGTCTACCCCATCTGCATCGTGCTCACCGCGCTGGGCCTGCTCAACCGCTTCGTGCCCAACGACGGCGTGTACATCGGCGGCGTGCTGATGGCCGGCGTGGTCAGCCTGGGGCCCGCCATCCTGGCGGTAAATCCGGGCCTGACCGGCCTGGCCAATGTGATGGACTACTTCCCCCTCAACGGTGCGGGCTTCTCCTGGCTGGTCCCCGCCCTGCTGGGTATGGCCGTGGGCGGCGTCCTGTTCCGCAACAGGCCCAAGTACACCCCCGCCCCCAAGGCGCAGGACGCCCCGGCGGCATAACAGACAGAGCGCGGCGCACCGTACGGTGCGCCGCGCTCTATGCTTCTTCCCCGTCCTCAGCCAACCGGACCATATGCACGTGGTCCTCCCAGACCCCGTTGATCCTCAGGTAGCGGGGGCTGAGTCCCTCGTACCGGAACCCGGCCCGCCGCGCCACGGCCAGGGAGGCGGCGTTGCGGGGCATGATGTTGGCCTCCACCCGGTGGAGCCCCAGCGCCCCGAAGGCGATGCGGCACAGCTCCACCACCGCCTCGGTCATGTAGCCCCGGCCCAGGTGGGCCGCGTCCAGCTTGTAGCTCAGGAAGCAGGACTGGAAGGCCCCCCGCACCACGCCGCTGAGCCCCGCCATGCCGATTACCGTCCCCGGCGCCTCCCGGCGCTCCAGGTAGAAGCGCAGCGCCCGCCCCGCGGCGGCCTCCGCCGCCTCCTCCGCCAGCAGGGCCCGCTGGCCCTCCGGCGTGAAGAAGCCCTCCTCCCGCACCGGCTCGAAGGGGGCGAGAAAGCTCCTGTTGCGGAGGTAGTAGTCCGCAACAGGAGCCGCCAGGTCCGGATGGGCGGGCAGCAGGCGCAGGCGCGCCGTCCCGTATTCCGGCTGTCTCATTTACTTCGTGCCAAAAATGCGGTCGCCCGCGTCGCCCAGGCC
Source organism: Oscillospiraceae bacterium (assembly GCA_022846095.1). Taxonomy (NCBI): domain Bacteria; kingdom Bacillati; phylum Bacillota; class Clostridia; order Eubacteriales; family Oscillospiraceae; species Oscillospiraceae bacterium. The sequence goes on from AP025583.1 coordinate 2,269,205, forward strand.
GGGGACGATGTAGCCGTGGTCGTTGAGCTTCTCGTCCAGCGCCGCGCAGTAGATCTCCACGTCGGGATGGTCGCGGTGGACGCGCTCAATGCCCTCGGGGGCGGCGATGATGTTCATCAGCTTGATGTGCTTGACCTCGTAGTTCTTGATGAACTGGATGGCCGCGGAGGCGGAGCCGCCGGTGGCCAGCATGGGGTCCAGGATGATCACGTCGCGCTCGGCGATGTCGGTGGGCATCTTGCAGTAGTACTCCACGGGCTCCAGGGTGTCGGGGTCGCGGTACAGGCCGATGTGGCCCACCTTGACGGAGGGGATCAGGGTCAGGATGCCGTCCACCATGCCCAGGCCGGCCCGCAGGACGGGCACGATGGCCAGCTTCTTGCCGGCCAGGCTCTTGACCTTGGCCACGGCCACGGGGGTTTTGATCTCCACGTCCTCCAGGGGCAGGTCGCGGGTGGCCTCGTAGCACATGAGGCTGGCGATCTCGGAGACCACCTCGCGGAACTCCTTGACGCCGGTGTTCTCGTCGCGCAGGATGGAGACCTTATGCTGCAGCAGAGGGTGATCGAGAATGTGCACTTTTTCCATATTCATGGTCTTATTCCCCTTTTTTGTTCTTTTCCAGCCGCTCCCGCTCCGCCTGGGAGAGCCGGTGGTACTCCGGCGCAAGCCCCGCCGCATCGGTGAGGCGTCCCGCGCGCGCCTGCTCCAGCGCGGCGCGGGCCACACCCCAGGCGCTCTGGAATTGCAGGTGCGGCGGAGCCGGACGCACGTCCAGGCCCAGTCTCGTCAAGGTATTATAACACAAAGCCGTGCCGTCTCCAACTAAAATTTGCGGTTTTCCGCTCATTTTTAGCTCCGCCGCCAAATCGTCCAGGCCCACCGCCCGGTCCGGGCAGATCCGCTCCGGGCGGCCCCCCGCGCAGCGGAAGCGGGCGTTATAGACCTGGCTGCGCCGGGCGTCCATCACGGCGCAGATCTCCCCGCCCACGTGGGCCACGCACCAGGCCATGGCCTCCAGGGTGGACACCCCGGCGCAGGGCTTGTCCCCCGGCCAGGCCAGCCCCTTGGCCGCCGCCACGCCGATGCGCAGCCCGGTGAAGGAGCCGGGCCCCGCCGCCACGGCGATAAGCTCCACGTCCTCCAGGGTCAGGCCGCAGTTTTTCAGCAGATCCTCCGCCATGGGCATGAGGGTGCGGCTATGGGTCAGGCCGTTGTTCTGATAGGACTGGGCCACCAGGGCCTCGTCCTCGCACAGGGCCACGGAACAGGCCGTGGCCGAGGACTCCAGCGCCAGTATCTTCATGCGTCCTCCCCGGCGGGGACAGGCCCCCGCCCTTCAATCGTAATTACCCGCTGGGCGTCGTGCGCGCCCCGGCGGATGTCCACCCGGACGGCGCCCGGCTCCAGCGCCTCTTCGATGTTTTCGCTCCACTCCACGGCGCAGACGCCGCCCCGGCCCAGGTAGTCCTCCCAGCCGATGTCGAAGAGCTCGTCCGCCGAGCCCAGGCGGTACATGTCGAAGTGGAACAGGGGCAGCGCGCCCCCCTCGTACTCGTTGACGATGGTGAAGGTGGGGCTGGTAACCCGCTCCTCCACCCCCAGGCCCCGGGCCATGCCCCGGACGAAGGCGGTCTTGCCCGCCCCCAGATCGCCGGTGAAGGCCACCACCGCGCCGGGGGAGAGCCGCCGGGCCAGGGCGGCGCCGATCTCCTCCGTCTCCGCCACGCTGTTGGATATATACTCCATGGAACACCTCTAATAAAGCAATTGTGAATCTTTCCGAAAGATTATATCACATCTGTTTACCGATGGCAAAAAAGATGGTAAACTATTGGCAGTATCTGTGAAAGGGGGCTTAACCCTGTCCTGGCTCACTGATTCCGTCAAGGAATTTTTCCGCAAGGGGGATCTGCTGCTGCTCTCCCTGTGCCTGGCCGCCAGCGGCTTCGGCCTGGTGCTCATCTACAGCGCCACCCGCTGGCTGGACACCAATAAAAATATCGTCATCCAGAGCGCGGGCATCGTCCTGGGCGTGTTCGTCTATATGGTTATGTCCTCAGTGGACATCGAGCTGTTCACCGAGCGGTCCTGGAAGTTCCTGCTGGCCTTCAACGTGCTCTTCATCCTGGCCCTGCTCTCCCCCTGGGGCACCGGGGCCGAGACCACCGGCAACCGCAGCTGGCTGGCCCCCCCCTTCCTCCCCTTCAACCTCCAGCCCGCCGAGATCGTCAAGCTGCCCTTCGTGCTGCTCATGGCGTGGCAGTCCGTCCGGCTCCAGGAGCGGGGGACCATACGGCGGCTCTCGGGGGTATTCCAGCTGGGCTTCCACACCGTCTTTATGTGCGCCCTGATCGCGGTAATCTCCCACGACTTCGGCATGGTGCTCACCTACCTCTTCCTCTTCGTCGTCATGGCCTGGACCGCCGGGGTGCGCAAGCGCTGGTTCGCCCTGGGCGGCCTGCTGGCCGTGGGGGGCGTGGGCGGCGTCGCCCTGGCCTTTACCCAGGTGGAGTCCCTGCGGGCCAAGTACGGCTACATCTTCCTCCGCTTCACCGTGGTCATCGACCATATCCTCGGCAACCCGGATACCATTTACGAGCAGACCATGGGCAAGGGCTGGCAGCAGACCCGCAGCATCCTGGCCATCGGCAGCGGGGGCCTCACCGGCCAGGGCTTCCTCCAGGGCATCCAGACCCAGAGCCCCTATAAGTCCTCCCTCCCCGCCCGGTACACCGACGAGATCTTCGCCGTGTGCGGCGAGGAGTTCGGCCTCGTCGGCTGCTGCCTGCTCCTGCTGCTGCTGGCGGCCATCATCCTGCGCTGCGTGTGGGTGGCCCGGCGGGCCCGCAGCCACCAGTCCGCCCTCATCGCCATGGGCTTCGCCGGGATGCTGCTCATCCAGGTGGGGGTCAACGTGGGCATGTGCCTGTACGTGTTCCCCGTGGTGGGCCTCACCCTCCCCTTTATCAGCTACGGGGGCACCTCCATCGTCACCATGTTTGCGGCCATGGGCATCGTCTCCAGCATTAAAATGCGCAGCCTGCCCAGCTGGCTGAGAGATCGCAGCCAGATTTAACCGCGGAATAGAATAATCTCCTTGCTTTGGCAAAGAATATGGGTACCACCCCGATTCAAGAGCCAAACAAGGAGGTTATTTTTTTGAAAACTACCCTGCTGCGCCGCGTATTCCCCGTCCTGACCCTCTGCGCCCTGCTCCTGTCCGCCTCCATGCCCGCCTCCGCCTTCCTCTTTGGGAAGGATGAGGCCGCCGGCGAGGCCGCCGTGGCCACCTTCTCCAAGAACGGCCCGGCCTCCCTGCCCATCAGCTTCACCCCCGACGACTTCCAGGTGGAGGCCGGGGGGAACGTGGCCCTGGATTCCATCCAGGTGGACGTGCTGCCCGACCCCGCCGCCGGGGTGCTCACCCTGGCCGAGGAGCCCCTAGCCGTGGGCGATGTGGTCGCCATGAACGCGGTGTACGGCCTGCGCTTCACCGCCTCCGCCCCCGGCGCGCCCGCCGAGAGCAGCTTCACCTTCACCCCCGTCTTCTCCAACGGCGCCCAGGGCGCCCAGGTCGTCGTGGGCCTGCACCTGCTGACCGCGGAGAACAGCGCCCCCATCGCGGAGAACCTGTCCCTGTCCACCTATAAGAACGTGGCCATCACCGGGCAGTTCGCCGCCACCGACCCCGAGGGCGACCTCCTGACCTTCCAGCTGGTGGGCAAGCCCGCCCGGGGCGCGGTGGCCCTGCCCGAGGACGGCTCCGCCCGGTTCGTGTACACCCCCTATGAGAACAAGACCGGCAAGGACTCCTTCACCTACGTGGCCGTGGACGCGGTGGGCAACGCCTCCGCCCCCGCCACCGTGAAGATCGTCATCGAGAAGGCCAGCACCAAGGTCACCTACGCCGACATGGACGGCGTGCCCTCCTACAAGGCCGCCATCCGGCTGGCCGAGGAGGGGGTCTACGTGGGCGAGTGCATGGGCGGCCAGTATTTCTTCCAGCCCGACGCCCAGATCACCCGCGGCGAGTTCGTGGCCATGGCCATGGACGCCTGCGGCGTGAAGGCCCTGGAGGGCGTGCAGCGCACCGGCTTTGCCGACGATGTGTCCATCCCCACCTGGGCCAAGCCCTATATCTCCTCCGCCCTCAAGGCCGGGCTGGTGCAGGGCGCCCAGGACGAGAGCGGCCAGGTGGTCTTTAACGCCGCCTCCCCCATCTCCCGGGCCGAGGCCTCGGTGCTGCTGGACCGCCTGCTCCAGGTCACCGACGTGAGTACCCCCACCTTCTACGCCGACACGGACAGCGCCCCCGCCTGGGCCTACCAGAGCGCGGTCAACCTGGCCAGCTGCGGCGTACTCGCCCCCGACAGCACCGGCGCCCTGGCGCTGGACAGCACCCTGACCCGCGGCGGCGCGGCCGAGCTGCTGTGCGGCGCGCTGGAGATGCTGGACGAGCGGGACAGCGGCGGCTGGTTCAACTGGTAAACCCACAAGATCCAAGAAGCGCCGCGGGATGGTATCCCGCGGCGCTTTTGCTATTATCCTGAAACCCTCTCCCCCTCCGCTCACCTTCTCAGCAGGCTCACCCCGGCGGCCGCCACCCCGAGGCCGAGCAGCGCAAAGCCGTTGTGCAGGCCGATCTTCCCCAGCGCGGTCAATACGCACACCGCGACCCCCATGGCGAGCGTAAGGGCCTTCAATACAAGGTCAATCACGTCGCTCACGGTTTTTCCGGCGGGGCTGTGGGGGGACAGGTCCTTTTGCCGCATGAGCGTATCCAGGGAAATCCCAAAAATCTCCGCCAGCCGGGGCAGGGTCGCGACGTCCGGGCAGGAGAGGTCGCGCTCCCACTTGGACACCGCCTTGTCCGTCACACCCATATGATCGGCAAGCTCCGCCTGCGTCATCCCACGCTCTTTTCTCAGCGCCGCAATCATCGTCCCCATTGTCGTTTTCTCCGGTATCTCCATACTGCAAATCTCCTCACTGTTTAGTTGCCTTATCCTATTCTTTTCCCCATGACGATACAACCGATAGCGAGTAGAACCCATTCTACCGCTGGTTGAGCGGGGCAATCCGCGCCTGAAAAAGCCCGGCGCAAAACCGTGTTTTGCGCCGGGCCTCTGGTTTGTCTCTTTACTTGCCGTGCTTTTCCTTCAGGTACTTGTCCATGGAGGCGGCGGCCTTCTTGCCCGCGCCCATGGCCAGGATGACGGTGGCCGCGCCGGTGACGGCGTCGCCGCCGGCGTACACGCCCTCGCGGCTGGTGGCCATGGTTTCCTCATCCACCTGGAGGCATCCCCTTTTGTTGACCTCCAGGCCGGGGGTGGTGGAGCGGATCAGAGGGTTGGGGCTGGTGCCCAGGCTCATGACCACGGTGTCCACGTCCAGCACGAAGTTGGAGCCCTCCACCACGTGGGGGGTACGGCGGCCGCTGTCGTCGGGGGCGGCCAGGCGCATTTTCACGCACTCCATGCCGCTCACGCGGCCGTGGCCGTCGTCCAGGATGCGCACGGGGTTGGTGAGGAGCATGAACTCGATGCCCTCCTCCTTGGCGTGGTGGACCTCCTCCTTCCGGGCGGGCATCTCCTCCTCATCCCGGCGGTAGAGCACGTACACGTGCTTGGCCCCCATGCGCTTGGCGCAGCGGGCGGCGTCCATGGCCACGTTGCCGCCGCCGATGATGGCGGCGGAGCCGGAGATCTTCAGCGGGGTGTCGTACCCCTCCCGGTAGGCCTTCATCAGGTTGATGCGGGTGAGGTACTCGTTGGCGGAGTACACGCCCGCCAGGGTCTCGCCCTCGATGCCCATAAACATGGGCAGGCCCGCGCCGGAGCCGATAAACACGGCCTCGTACCCGGCGTCGAACATCTCGTCCACGGCGTAGGTCTTGCCCACCACCATGTCGGTCTGCAGATCCACGCCCAGGCCGGAGAGCTTGTCCACCTCGTTCTGCACGATGGCCTTGGGCAGGCGGAACTCGGGGATGCCGTAGACCAGCACGCCGCCGGCGGTGTGGAAGGCCTCGAAGATGGTGACCTCGTAGCCCGCCCTGGCCAGATCGCTGGCGCAGGCCAGGCTGGCGGGGCCGGAGCCCACCACGGCCACCTTGATGCCGTTGGAGGCGGGCTTCCCGGGCATCTTGTTCACGTTCTCCCGGTACCAGTCGGCCACGAAGCGCTCCAGGCGGCCGATGGCCACCGGCTCGCCCTTGATGGCGCGCACGCAGCGGGCCTCGCACTGGCTCTCCTGGGGGCAGACGCGGCCGCTGACGCCGGGCAGGGCGTTGGTGTCGGAGATAATGTCGTAGGCGGCCTGGAAATCCCCCTCGGCCACCTTGGCGATGAACTCGGGGATGCGGATATTTACGGGGCAGCCGCCCACGCAGGGCTTGTGCTTGCAATTGAGGCAGCGCTGCGCCTCCTCCATGGCCATCTCCCGGGTGTAGCCCAGGGAGACCTCCTCGAAATTGTGGTTGCGGACGTTGGGGTCCTGTTCCGGCATGGGAACCTTCGTCAGACTCATGTTCGGCATACTATTCGGCTCCCTTCCTTAATTACCCATCATTTCCCGGCCCAGCTGGTCCATCCGGCAGGCGTGGCGCTCCTTCTCCTCTGCCTCCCGGTCGCGGTAGACCGTGTTGCGGTTCATCAGCTCGTCAAAGTCCACCTCGTGGCCGTCGAAGTCGGGGCCGTCCACGCAGGCGAACTTCATCTTGCCGCCCACGGTGACCCGGCAGCCGCCGCACATGCCGGTGCCGTCGATCATAATGGGGTTGAGGCTGACCAGGGTCTTGATGCCGTAGGGCTCGGTGGTCTTGGAGACGAACTTCATCATGGGGATGGGGCCGATGGCGACCACCGCGTCGTACTGCACGCCGGAGTCGATGAGCTCCTTGAGCTTGACCGTGACGAAGCCCTGCTCGCCGTAGGTGCCGTCGTCGGTCATGATGTACAGGTTGTCGCTGACCGCCTTGAACTCGTCCTCCAGGATAACGATGTCCTTGGAGCGGAAGCCCGCGATCACGTCCACGGTGATGCCCGCCGCGTGGCAGCTCTTGGCCTGGGGGTAGGCGATGGCGCAGCCCACGCCGCCGCCGACCACGCACACCCGCCTGGCGCCCTCGGGCAGCTCGGTGGGGCAGCCCAGGGGACCCACGAAGTCCTTGATGTAACCGCCCTCTTCCATATCGGCCAGCAGCTCGGTGGTCAGGCCCACCTTCTGGAAGATAATCGTAACGGTGCCCCGCTCACGGTCGTAGTCCGCGATGGTCAGGGGGATGCGCTCCCCCTGCTCGTCCAGGCGCAGGATGATGAACTGGCCCGCCTGGGCCTTCTTGGCGATCAGGGGCGCCTCCACCTCCAGCAGCGTAACGCTGGGATTGAGTACCTTCTTGCGAACAATCTTGACCATGCGCTTCTCCCTCTTCTTCCGCCGTCCGCGCCTGCCGAGGCAGGCGGCGCGGGCGAATCTCATTTTTACAAATTAAGACTATCCAGTTTAGAAAATCATCAATAACAGGGTATTTTTATGGATTTTTATCCTATCAAAAGTACGATAACAGCTTACCGCCACTTTGTCAAGAAATAAACAATGACAGCCTGACGAAAAAATGGTCCCGCGCGGCCCGCTCCATTGTGGCAAATAACGGCGGGTTCCGGTCAGCCCACCGGCGCCCCGGCGGTCAGGGCCCGGTAGTCCGCCTCCGCCAGGGGCCTGGCGTAGTAGTAGCCCTGAATCCGGTCCGCCCCCATGTCCCGCACCAGGGTGAGCTGCCGCGTGGTCTCCACGCCCTCCACCACCACGCGGCAGCCCATGGCGTGGAAGGTGTCGATCAGCGAGCCCAGCAGCAGCCCGGCCTTTTGCTCCCGCTCCGCGCTCTCCAGCAGGCTGCGGTCGATCTTGACAAACTCGAAGGGCAGGCCGGCCACCATGCCCAGGTTGGAGTAGCCTGTGCCGAAATCGTCCAGGTAGAAGCCCACCCCCGCCCCGCTCAGGCGGTCCATGACCGCCCGGACGGCCTCCTGGCTGCGGATAAAGACCCGCTCCGTGATCTCCAGCTTAATTTGGCCCGGCGCCACGCCGTAGCGCTCCAGGGTGCGCAGCACCCGCTGCGCCGCGTCGGGCTCCAGGAACTGCCGGGCGGAGAAGTTGACCGACACCGGCCCCGCGCCGCCCCGGCTGAGGAAGTCGCACACCTTCTCCAGCACCATCCAGTCCAGCTCCACCACGGCCCCGGACTCCTCCGCCACGTCGATGACCTCGGCGGTGGAGAGGGTCTCCCCCGCTCCATCGCTCACCCGCAGCAGGGCCTCGGCCGCGCAGGGGCGGCCATCGGCGCAGTCGTAGACGGGCTGGTAGACCACCCAGGCCCCTCCGCCCCCGTTCAGCGCCCTGTTGATGACCTCCCGCAGGGCACGGCGCCGGTCCACGCGCCCGCACAGGAGCGCGTCGAACTCCAGCACGCAGCACTCGGGCTCGTGCTTGAACACCCGCACGGCGTACTCCAGCCGGTCCACGATCTCCCCCTCGGTGCTGCCGAAGCGGGGGCAGGCCAGCCAGGCCGACCCGCCGTTGAGCCGGCAGCTGCGGCCGTCCGCCTCCCAGGGGCGGGCGAAGCGGGCGGCGATGGCCGCCTGCACCTTCCTGTGCCCCTCCTCCGCCATGCCGGGGAAGAGCAGGGCGAACTCCACCCCGCTGAACCGGCAGACCACCGCCCTGCGGTCCAGGCCCTCCAGGAAGGCGGCCACCTGGCGCAGGAACTGGTCCCCGGCCTCGTGCCCGAACTCGCCGTTGACCTCGCCGAAGGAGCGCAGGCACACCATGGCGCAGTAGAAGGGCTCCCCCCGCCTGCGGCACAGCCCCGCCGCCCGGAAAAAGGCGCTGCGGCTTGAAAGCCCGGTCAGATAGTCGGTGCTGATGCGCTGGCTCTGGAAGTTGAAGTAGAGCACCAGCAGCACACAGGCCTGGATAAAGCCGGTCATCATCAGCTCGGGCCGCAGGTACTGTATCGTGCCCAGGATCACCGCCACCGGCGGCAGGGTGAGCATCATGCGGTGGACCTCCCGCCGGGCGGTGCGGAAGCCCTTAACATAACACATCACCAACAGCAGGCAGCAGATCACCAGCAGCAGGTAGTTGATGCGGTTGAGCGGGCCGCGCACGTAGGCCCCGCCCGCCTCCAGCCGGAAGATGAGGCCGGTGGCGGGGTTGGTGCACACCACCGCCAGAACGGCCGCCATGCAGGCCCCCAGCACCCACCGCGCCCGGCGCAGGCAGGCGCCCTTCCCGTGGATGATGAACACCAGGTAGTAGGTCAGGATGGCCTCCATCACTGCCACGCCGGTGAAATAGAGCAGGTTGAGCAGGGAGCAGACCCAAAGGGGCAGCAGGCCGGGCACGGCCATCAGCGCCACCGTTCCGACGTCCAGCACCGTGGACCCCAGCGCGAAACCCAGGCAGAAGCGGTACAGCTTGGTCTGGGGCAGCCGGGTGTAGTACCTCTCGTGGGAGAACAGGGCCACCAGCACCAGCACCACACAGGCCAGATACTCCGGCAGTATATTCCAGCTCATACCCTTCCCCCACTTTCAATCCGCGCCTCATACCCATAAAACGTCTCGGTTCATTGAATTAATCATACCGTCTGCATCGGAAAAAATCCAGTGGTTTAGTTAAATTTTAAGAAAATGCGCCTGTTCCCAGACGCTTCCTGTTACCAAGCAGGCATGAAAAACCGGGCGGGGAGGCCCCGCCCGGTCAGTTCCATACAATTGTAACAGTGAACATACCCTGCGCCAGCTCCGCCGAAACCCGGGCCCCCATCCGGCCGCACAGGGCCTTGACGATGGCCAGCCCCAGGCCGGTGTTCCGGCCGGTGCGCATCTTGTCCGCGGTGAAGAAGCGGTCGAACACGTGGGGCAGATCCTCCGCCGACAGCCCGTCCGCCCCGTTGGACACCCGGCTGACCACCCGCCCGTCCTCCACGCGCAGCGAAACGTCCATACGCTGCGCGCCGTGGTCCAGGGCGTTGCGCAGCAGGTTGGTGAACACCCGCAGCACCGCGCCGCCGTCCGCCGTCACCGGGGGGACGTTCTCGTCCAGCGCCACGCGCACGTCGAAGCCCGCGTCGGTGAAGTCCCCGTAGAAGGAGGCCAAAAGGGAGCGCAGCACCTGGCCCACGTCCACCGCCTCCCGCTCCAGGGGGAACTCGCCCCCCTCCAGCCGGGACAGGTCGTAGAAGCTGGTGATGAGGCTTTGAAGGGCCTTGGCCCGCCCCGTCACCACGGCCAGGTACTCCCGCCGCTCCTCCTCCCCCAGGGCGGGGTCGTCCAGGAGCTGGAGGTAGCCCAGGATGGAGGTCAGGGGGGTGCGCAGGTCGTGGGAGATGTTGGCGATCTGCCTGCGCAGCTCGGCCTCCCGCTCCCGGTAGGCCGCCGCATCGCTGCGGCGCAGCTCCAGCAGGCCGTCCACCGCGGCCACCAGCTCCTCCGCCGCCCCGTTGGGCGCGGCCAGGCTCAGCCGGGCGGTGGAGCCCGATTCCACGTTCTCGCGCAGCTGCCGGGCCGCGGAGCGCAGGCTGCGCTCCGACGTGTAGACCCGCAGGCACAGCCCCAGGCAGGCCAGGGCCAAAAGGATGATGATAGCGAGCACAGGTCCACCTCGTTCCGGGCCGATGCGGGTATCGGCCCCTACAATATCTGTCTGCGCCGGAACACGCCCAGGCCCGCCGCGCCGGACAGCGCCAGCCACCCCAGGCCGATAGCCCAGCTCCGGAGCATAAAGCCCGCCGTCTGCGACCCCAAGAGCTGGCTGAACGGAGTGACGGGCATCAGGCTGACCAGCAGCTCCAGCAGGCGGCTGAACGGGTTGCCGCGGATCATGGACGCCAGCCCCAGCACCGTCGGCACCACGTTCAGGGAAAAAAACAGGGCCGCGGCCGCCGCCAGCTCGCTCTTCACGAGGAAGAATACCGCCACGCTCAGGCCCAGCATACCCACCCAAAGCGGCAGGGCGGCCAGCACCGCCCAGCCCAGCAGCGCCAGGCTCGCACGAATGGCGGCGGGATCCCCCGCGCCCCCGGAGGCCAGCCAGGCCGCGCCCAGGTAGAAGCCCAGCAGCAGCGCGCAGGAGGCCAGGCCGGTAAGCAGCGCGGCGCAGAGCTTGCCCAGGTAGATGCGCCGGCGGGGCAGGCCGAAGGAGATCTCATTTTTCAGGGTGCCAATCTTGTACTGGTCGGAGAAGACCATGTCCGCCAAAAAGATGCTCAGGTACAATCCCAGAAGCATGGTGGCGGCGCCCAGCTCCACCAAATCGCTGAAATCCCTGTGCCATGCGCTCATCACGGCGAACAGGCCCTCCAGCCCCAGCATCACCGCCAGCAGCACCCAGAGGTATTTGCGGCGGCGGAGCTTCCACAGCTCCGCGCGGATATAGTTGAGCATCGTCTCCGCCCCCTTGCCGCCGTCTCAGCTGATTTCCTTTTTCCGGTACACGATAAGGCCCACTCCGGTGGCCAGCACGAACCAGCACGCGCCGATGGCGGCGCTCTGGCCGAGGAAGGCCCAGTCCCCCACGGAGCTTCGCGCCAGATCCAGCGGTGTGGTGAGCATCACCCGGTAGAGCGCGTAAAACACCTGCCCCGCGGTGCCCTTGAGCAGCATGGACATGAGCTGAAAAATCTGCCCCACGCCCACGAACACCCCCACCACCAGGAAGGAGCCCACGGTGGAGCTTTTGATAAGGAAAAAGATCATGTTGACCAGGGCCTGGGCGCCCAGCCACAGAGGCAGGGCGGTCAGCAGGATAAAGCCCACCGCCTTCATCGCCGCGGCGTCGGCCGCGGGGTCGTGGGGCAGGAAGAGCCAGCACATGGCCATGTAGGCCCCCACGAACACGGCGCACAGCGCCAGGGCCGTCACGCACTCCACAATGAGCTTGCCCAGGAAGATCCGGGTGCGGGGCACCCCGTAGGACACCTCGTTTTTCATAGTGTTGAACTTGTACTGCTCGGAGAAGACCAGATCCCCGGTGAGGATGGTGCAGTAGAGGCCCACGGTGAGCAAGTTGGCCAGCGTGGACACCCCGAAGTCGAAGCCCACGTTGTTGCCGTTGGCGTTGGTGAAGGCCCAGCCCGCCACCAGCAGCCCCTCGCACAGCAGCATAATCAGGATGAAGAGATAGAGGTAGCGGCGGTGGGTGACCTTGTAGAGCTCGGCGCGGATATAATCAAGCATGGCGGACACCCCCGATCAGGGACAGGAAGTAGTCCTCCAGGTTGGCGCCCTTGCTCTCGATGGAGGAGAGGGCCACGCCCCCGTCCACCAGCAGCCGGGTGACCCGCTGGGGCTCGTCCAGGTGGCAGTAGAGGCGGATTACCCCGCCGGGCAGCACCTCGTAGTCCCGCGCGCCCAGCTCCCGCTCCAGCAGCAGGGCGGCCTTGGCCGCGTCATCCACCCGCAGCTCAATGCAGGCCCGGCACTTCTCGGCCAGGGCGCGGGCGGAGATCTGCTCCACCATCACGCCGCCGTCGATAAAGCCGTAGTGGGTGGCCAGGTTGGCAAGCTCCGTGAGGATGTGGCTGGAGATAAAGATGGTGGTCTGCCGCCTGTGGTTGAGATCCAGCAGGATGTTGCGGAACTCCACGATGCCCTCCGGGTCCAGGCCGTTGATGGGCTCGTCCAGCAGCAGCAGGTCCGGGTGGTTCATCAGCGCCAGCCCCAGGCCCAGGCGCTGCTTCATGCCCAGGGAGAAGTTTTTAAACTTCTTCTTCCCCGTGTCCGCCAGGCCCACCAGCTCCAGCGCCTCGTCCACCACGGCCCGGCCGGGGATGCCCCGCTGCAGGCGGTAGTACTCCAGGTTGTCCCGGGCGTTCAGGTAGGGGTAGAAGCTGGGGTTCTCCACCATGGCCCCGGTGCGGGCGCGCATGCGCTCCTGCTCCCGCTCGCCGGAGGCCCCGAAGAGGGAGATCTCCCCGCCGGTGGGCACCGTCTGGGACGTGACCATGCGGATGATGGTGGTCTTGCCCGCCCCGTTGCGGCCCACCAGGCCGTAGATCTGCCCCTTCTCAATGGCCAGGTTCACGCCCTCCACCGCGGTGGCGTTGCCGTACCGCTTGGTGAGGCTGCGCGTGACCAGCACGTTTTCTGTCATGTGGCATCAACCTTTCCTTGGGAGCCGCCCGGCTCCCTGACTGTGATGCCATTATAACGGCAAGTCAACAAGGCGCGCTAAAGCAAACGTGAAGAAAGTTTAAAGATCCCCCAGCTTGAAGCCGATGCCCCAAACGGTCTTGATATACTCCCCCTCGCTCACCCTGCCCAGCTTGGAGCGCAGGTTGGAGATATGCACGTTCACCGTGTTGTCGTCCCCGAAGTACTCCCCGCCCCAGACCTGCTCGTAGAGCTGCTCCCGGGTAAAGACCTTCTTGGGGTGCTCCATCAGCAGCTTGAGGATGTCGAACTCCCGGGCGGTCACCGCCACGGCCTTCCCCCCGGCGGTGACGGTGACGCTGTCCTTGTCCAGCACCAGATCCCCGTGGGTGAGCACCGCGCCGGACGCGCCGGGGCCGGAGAACTGCTTGTACCGCCGCAGCTGGGCCTCCACCCGGGCCAGCACCTCCGCGTTGTCGAAGGGCTTGGGGATGAAGTCGTCCGCCCCCAGCTTGAGCACGTTCACCCGGCTGTCCAGCCCCGCCTTGGCGGAGAGCACGATGATGGGCATGGTCTTTTTGCTGCGCATGCGGGCGATGAACTCCTCCCCGGTCAGGCCGGGCAGCATCAGGTCCAGCAGCACCAGATCGTATTCGTACTGCTCCGCCCAGAGCACCGCCTCGCTGCCCGAAAAGGCCGGGCGGCAGCAGTAGCCCGCGTTCTCCAGGATTTTGCAAAGCAGCTTGTTGATGTCGGCGTCGTCCTCGACGACCAGGATATTGCAGGCGTCCATTGTGTCCTCCTCATTTCATTCAAAGCGGGCCGGTGTGGGCATCGGCCCCTACACCCGCAGGCGCTTCACCAGCGCCCCGTCCGGGTCCACGTAGGCCGTCTGGTAGGTAGTATACACCACCATGCCCGGCCTGGCCCCGGCGGGCTTCTTCACGTACTTCACCGGCGTGTAGTCCACCGGCACCTTCTTCCCGTCCCGCCCCTGGGAAAACCAGGCCGCCAGCACCGCCGCCTCGGTGAGGCTCTGGGCGTCGGGGTCGGCGCCCCCCGTCCATAGGATGACGTGGGAGCCGTGGATCTTCTGGGTGTGGAGCCATATATCGCTCTTGTAGGCCATCTTGGTGGTGAGCTGGTCGTTCTGGCTGTTGTTCTTGCCCACCGAGATGCGCAGCCCCGCGGAGGAGCGGAACTCCATGGGCTTGCCCGCCAGGCGCTTTTCCCGCTTGCCCGCCTTGGCCGGGCGGCGCAGATAGCCGGTGTCGGCCAGCTCCTGGCGGATCTCCTGCAAATCCCGCTCGCCCTCGGCCAGTGTGATGCTCTCCAGCACGCTGTTCAGGTACTCCAGCTCCCGCCGCCCCTTCTCCATCTGGAGGGTGAGCATCTGCTCGGCGGTCTTGGCCTTGTTGTAGTCCTTATAGTACTTGGCCGCGTTCTGCTGGGGGGTGAGCAGGGGGTCGAGCTTGATCTCCACCTGGGCGCAGTCCGGGTCGTAGAAGTTCACCGCGCTCAGGCTGGGCATCCCCCGGCGCATGAGGTGCAGGTTGGAGGTCAGGATGTCCCCGCACTCCCGCAGGCGCTCCCGGTCGCAGGCGGAGGCCAGCTCCCGCGCCTGGTTGCCCAGCTTGCGCTCGGTGCGGTCCCTGGCCCGGGTGACAGACTGGATGAGATCCTGCCCCCGCTGGCGGGTGTGCTCCTGGCGCTCCCGCGCCTCGTAGAAGTCGTCCAGCAGCCTGGAGAAGGTGGGGTACGCCCGCAGCTCGGTCCCGGGGCCGTACTGGAGGATGGGCATAAAGGAGAAGTCCACGGGCTTTCCGTCCCGGAGGAGCATGGTGGGGGTGTACGCCCCCCCGCGCACCTGCTCCAGCAGGGCGCGGATCTCCGCCTCCCCCGCCTCCTGCCCCCGGAACTCCAGCTCCCGCCCCACCAGGGGGGGCACGCCGAAGCGGGGCTCGGGCGGGCGGTAGAAGAGGCCGGGCAGCACCTGCCGCTTCCCGGTGGCCAGATCCCCCTCCACCCGGCGCAGGCAGTCGGTGATCCGGCCCTGTCCGTCCAGGAGGATCAGGTTGGCGCTGCGGCCCATGGCCTCCAGCACCAGGGTGCGCTCCACCCGGTCCCCCAGCTCGTCGGCGGCCTCCAGCCGGAACTCCACCAGCCGCTCCAGCTCGGGCTGCACGATGTCCAGGATGCGGCCCCCGGTGAGGTGCTTGCGCAGCAGCATGCAGAACATGGGGGGCGTGCCCGGGTTCTCCCGGTTCAGGGCCGTGAGCTGGCAGCGGGGCGCGCCGGGGCTGGCGGAGAGGAGCAGCTTCACGTTCTCCCCGTTCCCCCGCACCGCCAGCACCACCTCGTCCCGGCCCGGCTGGTAGATCTTATCGATTTTGCCGCCCAGGAGGCTCTTTTTCAGCTCCTCCACCACGGCGGTCAGGCAAATTGCGTCTAAGGACATGCTTCTTCTCCCATCATCAGCCCGAACAGCTCGTTAAGCCGCCCCGTCTTCCCCTGCAAATAGAGCCAGCCGAACAGGCACTCCACCGCCGTGGCGGCCTGGTACTCCTCGCGGCTGGCGGCCTTCGGCACCGAGTGGGGGTTGGTGTTGCGCCCCCGGCGGTATACGTCGGCCTCCTCCTGGGTCAGCACGGGGAGGATCCGCTCCGCCGCCCTGGCCTGGGCGGGCGCCGCCACGTAGCCCACGGTGGCCTTGTGCAGGCCCCGGGCGCTGGCCTTGCCGTGCAGGCACAGCCAGGAGCGCACCATCAGCTCGTACACCCCGTCCCCCAGATGGGCCAGGCCCAGGTTGCTGATGGAGCGGATGGCGTCGGGCGCGGCATCTAAATGAAAATAATCGGTCATAAGTATGATCCCCCGGAATACTCAAATAATAGGGTAAGTATAGCGCAAAGAGCCCTGAAAAACAACCATTGAAAGGATGACCACTATGGACGAGCGTTATCCCTATCAGCTCCCCGCCCTGCCCTACTCGTACGAGGCCCTGATCCCCATCATCGGGGACAGCACCCTCCACTTCCATCACGACAAGCACTTCCAGACCTACGTGGACAATCTGAACACCGCCCTGGCCGACTGCCCGGACAGCCAGCACAAGACCCTGACCGAGCTGCTGCGGGATCTGGACAAGCTGCCCGAGGCCAAGCGCACCGCGGTGCGCAACAACGGCGGCGGCGTGTACAACCACACCCTCTACTTCGAGTGCCTCTCCCCCAACGGCGGCGGACAGCCCCAGGGCGAGCTGGCCCAGGCCATGGAGCGCGCCTTCGGCCCATACGATTCCTTCAAGAAGCAGATGAAGGAGGCGGCCATGGGCCAGTTCGGCTCCGGGTACGCCTTCCTCGTCTCCGACGGGGCGGGCAGGCTCTCCATCGTCAAGACCGCCAACCAGGACTGCCCCGTCTCCCAGGGCCTGCATCCCCTGCTGTGCGTGGACGTGTGGGAGCACGCGTACTACCTGGACTACCAGAACCGCCGGGCCGAGTACGTGGAGCGCTGGTTCGACGCAATCTGCTGGAAGACCGTGGCCGAAAAGTACGCCCGGCGCAAATAACGATAAAACGGGGCCCGCAGTCCGGCGGGCCCCGTTTTTCATTCAATTCCCGCCCACAGGGCGCCGAGCACCTTTTTGCAGGGCCGGAACAGCGCCAGTGCCATGACGAAGTTCCCCGCGCAGTGCAGCACGTCGAAGGGAATGCCCGCCAGCCACCAGGTCAGCGCCAGCTCCCACCCGCCGATAAAGAGGTTGATCAGCGTGCACAGCAGCCCGAAGCACAGCCCGAAGGCCCCGGACAGCACCGCCCAGCCCAGGCCGGATTCCATGCCCCGGAAGCAGCGGGCCAGCAGGTAGAGCACCGTCCAAACGTAGAGGTAAGCGATGGTCCAGATGCTCACGCCCCAGATCAGCATATCCATGGCGACGAAAATGTAGATGGGGAAAAGGGCCTTCCGGCCCAGCACCACGGCGTACACCATGACCAGCAGGGACACCGGCTCGATGTTGGGCAGGGGGGCCATGGCGGTTTTGGTCACAAAGAGCAGCGCCCCCAGCAGGGCCAGCACGGCCAGCGCCCGGACGCCCAGCGGCTTTTTCCTCCGCTCCATTTAGTACCCGGTCATGAGTGTGAGCTCGTAGCGCTCCCCGTCGGCGATGGGGGTGGTGTCCGCGCTGGTCATCACGCTCTCCCCGCCCTTGGTGACGCACCACCACTTCTGCTGGCTCTCGTCGTCGGCCTCGCCGTCCACCACGCGGATGTAGAGGCCGTAGGGGCCCTGATCGCCCTCCACAAGCCCCTCCTGCTCCTGGATCGCCTGGCCCAGGTACTCGGCGTAGGTGGTGATGGGGAAGTCCTTGGTCGTCCCGTCCCCGTGGACCACCTGAACGGTAATGCGCTTGTCCCCCTCCACGGGCGGCGTGCGGGTCATGTACCAGGATCCCAGGAATACCGCTATAATGACCAGCAGCCCCAGGAGGGCGACGAGGTTCTTTTTGCTCATTTGCATGGAAATCTCTCCTCATTCGTATTACCCGCACAGTGTACCACAGCCCCATGCCCTGCGCAAGTAAAACGGGCCGCTAACGGGTCCGGACCGCCTCGACAATCCCGGCCGGGTTGATCACGTGCTCCAGGGTATAGGACTGGCCGCCGTGGTCAAAGCTCACCCGGTCCGCCGTGGATAGGGCGGCGTCCCAGAAGGCCTGCGGGGTCAGCTCCGGGGCGACCTGCTTGGCCAGGCAGTACACCCCAGCGATATAGGGCACGGCCCAGCTCAATCCTTCTGCCGTGTAGTTCGTATAGTCCTCCGCCCCGGTGGGGGAGGCGGTGGCCCGGAAGTCCATTGGGACAAAGAGGGTATCGGCGAAGGAATACGGCGTTTCATAAAAATAATCCGCGTAAAACAGGCCGGGACGGGTATTGCCCGGATCGTCGCCGTCGGACAGCGGAACCCGGGCCGCCCCGGCGATTGGCATACCGTGGGTGTACTCGACCGACGTGGTTATGACAAAGATACCGGCCGCCTCGGCCCGGTCCAGGGCCGCCTTCATGCCGTCCCAGTCCGCATCGTCCGGGCCGAACCCGCGGGAGATGGAGATAGCGTCCAGCTTGTACACCTCCGGCAGCGAGTCGTTCAGATCCAGCAGGGTGTTGAGCGCCTCGATGTAAGGCAGGATGCTGTTTTTGTCCTCGCCGGGCCCCGCGAACCTGTGGCTGACATAATAGAGGTTCGCGCCGGGCGCGACGCCCACGCTCCGCCCCACGGCGATGGAGGCCACGGCCGCGCCGTGCATGGAGGCCCCATTCTCGCCCTCCCACAGCTGGCGGTAATAGCGCACGTTGTCCTTATACTCCACGTGGTCCAGCAGCAGGCTCTGGTCGATGATACCCAGGTTGACCCCCTCCCCGGTGACGCCGCTCTCGTGGAGGGCCCGAACGCCGAGGCCGGGATTTTTATTGGCCTGTATGATCTCCGCCGGGTCGAAGCCCGCGGGCAGCGCGTCCGGCCATATCGTCCTGCTGTCAAAGGTGATCAGCAGGAGCTGATCCAGGCCGCCGGGCAGAGCCTGGCGGGTCAGGTCGGCGCTGCGTCCGTCGCGGCAGCCGAGCTCATCCATTACGCCACCGTTCCAGAAGTCCATCCGCGAGAAGTCAGCGGGGACGGCGCCTTCGTCCAGCGTCAGCTCCGGCGGCGGGCTGGGCGTGGGCGTTGGTGCCGGACCGCTCCGGCACCCTGAAAGAAGCGACAGGCAGACCGCCGCCAGCGTGGCGCACGAAATAAGGCTGCGTTTCACACCGATTACCCCCTTTTTCCTCCATTGTACCACGCGCTGCGCGGCCCGGCAACCGTCTGCACGGCAGACCATCGGGGGGTGCCCCTGTACCGGAACAAGCAGACGGACCGGGCCTGCGGCCCGGTCCGTCTCAGTCCGGTATTACTGGGGCTTCTGGTTGCTGAACTTGGTGTAGGCGGTGCTGACCTTGCTCTCGGGGGCCTGCTCCACCTGGTACCAGCCCTTGGACTGGGCCATCTTGAACAGGTCGGTCTGGGTCTGGTGGCCCTGGTTGAAAATCTTGAGGAACTCGTCCCGCAGCTGGACGTTCACACACTCGGAGGCGAAGGTATCGTAGTTGGAACTCATCTTCTTCTCCGCCAGAATAAAGTCGGTCATACGCTCCTGATCGTTCATGCTCCTTCTCCTCCTTTTTACTTCAGGTAGTTCAGCAGGCAGTCATAGTTCTGCTTGTGCTGGTTGGCGTACTGCCCGAAGGCAGTCTTAAGATCGGTCTCGGTGCACTCCTGCTCGGCGGCCTGGTACTTGCAGCACAGGACCTTTTCAAAGTCGAGCTGGTCGGACAGAGCGGAAAGCTCCTTTGCGGTAAGGTTTGCCATGGTGCTCACTCCTTTTCAAGTTTTGCACACACAGTATCCCTCATCTCCGCCGTTTTATTCCTGAAAACCGGGCAGCCGTGGCGGTTAAATGTAAAGACCGCCCACTGCCGTCCGCCCAGCTCCTCCACGTCGGCAAAGCAGAACAAAACCGGCAGCGGGAAGCGCTCCCCCGCCGTCCAGGGTGCGGCCAGCCGGAAGCCCTCCCCCTCCCGCCGCAGCAGGGCGTGCCCCAGCCCCTGGGCCGCCCGGGAGAGAAGTGGGTCCCCCAGCAGCCGTCCCGGCTGCTCCTCCCGCTGCCAGCCGGGGGGCGGCTGGGCGGGGGAAGCGCCCCGCCGGGGCGAGAAGGCCAGCTCCGCCCCCCAGTCCCGGACGGGCCATGCGTTTTTTGCCGCGAGATCGTCCACGGACAGGGTGCGCGTCAGGCGCAGCATGCCGTTTTCCGGGATCAGCGTGCCCAACGGCACCCGCCCCCCGGCGCTCCCCCGCAGCCACGCCTTGTAGAGGCCCCTGCCGTCGTCCCGGAGCTCCGCCCGGCACACCGCCCGTCCGCCCTCCTCCCGGACGGTGAGGACGCCCCGCCCCCCGTCCAGGGAAAACCGATCCTCCATGCCGCCGCGCCCCCTTTCCTCCTCTTATTGTATGCGCCCGACCCACCCGGATGTACCGGCGCGTATTGGATGTTTTTCCAGGTATTATGCGGTTTTGACACAAAAAATGAAAATATTATGTTATCTATTGCACCTTCTTGTCCATCTCTGTATAATAGAAAACGGATATACGATTGTCGAACGCACGATTGGGAGGGACGTATGAACGAGCAGACCGAGGCGTGGAAGGCCCTGGTGACCCAGCTGCCCGGCATCCTGGGCGCCGAGTTCACGGTGGACAACAGTACGGTGCGGGAGGTACACATCCTCTCCGACCAGTCCCGCAGCCCCAAGCAGGTGGTACGCGACGTGCAGTCCGCCCTGCTGGCCCGCTTTCAGCTGGAGCTGGATCACCGCTGCGTCAGCGTGGCCCAGATCCCCGGCGCCGCGCAGGAGGCCCGGCGGCGCCTAATCTGCGACGGGCTGGAGCTCTCCTCCAGCCGGGACGGGGCGGGCATCAAGGTCGTGCTGCGCCTGGACGAGCACAGCTACACCGGCGAGGCCCGCTGCGACCTCACCGCCGGGGACCGCTTTCGGGCCATCGCAAGCGCCACCGTGGCGGCCATCAACCACTGCCTCGCCCCCGGCTGCCGCTTCTCCCTGGACACGGTGCGCACCTGCCCCATGGGGGAGCGACAGGCCGTGCTGGTGGGGCTGCTCCTCAAGCACGCCGGCAAGACCGAGGCCCTGCTGGGCGCCTGCTACGAGGGGGAGGACCCCAATTTCTCGGTGGCCCTGGCCACCCTGGACGGGGTCAACCGCAGGCTGATGACCCTCCCCCCGGCGTCCTCCTGTCCCCCGCAGACCGCGTCCTGATTTGAGCGAAGCGAATATGGCCTGTCTCCAGCGACGGACAGAGTAACTGTCAAGGAGGCTATATTCGATGAATAAGGCGAAACTGATGGCGGCCCTTACTTCCCTGGTTTCCCTGCTCGTGGCCGGCGGCGCTTACTTCAGCTGGCGCTAAGGGCACAACTCCCCAGCGGCTTGGCACAAGGCATACGGCGACGGCCGTATGCCTTGTGCCGGGTCTTTCTTACCGTCAGGAGGCTTGCATGAGGACAATTACAAAGGCCTACACGCTGTTCATCTCCGCGGCCGGGCTGTGCGCCGGCCTGCTGGCCTGCTGGATTTTCGTCCGGCGGGCGGTCTGGTCCGCCGTACCCGCCCCCACCCTTCTGACCCTGGTGGTGCTCTGCGTCCTGTGCCGCTGCCTGCCCCTCTACATCCGGGACGACTGCACCATCGACATGTCCTTTATCAGCATTCTGGCCACCGTCCTGCTCCTGGGGCCGGAGGCCGCCACCGTCATCGTCTTTCTGACCACCCCCCTGGAGATCATCCCCACCGAGGACGGCAAGGGGTATTACCATATTTTTAACACCGCGCCCTCCAAGACCTTTTTCAACATGGGCAACCGCAACATCTCCTTTCTGCTGGCGGGCTTCGCCTACCACGCGCTGGGCGGCACGCCCGGGGACATCTCCCTGCCCGGCGTGCTGCTGCCCGGCGTGGCCTTCATCCTGTGCTCCATGGTGCTCAACTGCGCGATTCTGCTCGCCGTCTTTCTGCTGGAGCGCCAAATCACCTTCTTCCCCACCGGCGTCCAGATGTTTCTGGGCCTGCTGCCCAGCATCGTCTGCGCCGCCCCCATGGGGTACTTTCTGGCCCTGCTGCTCCAGATGCGCTCCGGCGAGTGGCTGGCCCTGCTGTTCATGCTGCCCCTGCTGCTGGCCCGCTTCTCCTTTAAGCTCTTCCTCTCCTCCCAGCGGCAGCAGTACAGCATCGTCAAGGCCTTCTCCGCCGCGCTGGAGGCCAAGGACACCTACACCGAGGGCCACTCCTCCCGCGTGGGCGAGTACGCCGCCCTCATCGCTCAGCAGATGGGCCTGTCCGCCAAGCGCGTCCAGCGCCTCAGGACCGCCGCCGTCTTTCACGACATCGGCAAGATTGGCATTCCCGACTCCATCCTGCGCAAGCCCGGCCCCCTGACGCCGGAGGAGCGGGCCATTATCCAGACCCACTCCGAGCTGGGGGTGGGCATCCTCAAGAACATCGACGGCTACCAGGAGATTATCGATTTCGTGCTCCACCACCACGAGTTCTACGACGGGCGGGGCTACCCCGGCGGCACCGCCGGGGACCAGATCCCCCTGGACATCTACATCCTCGGCGCCGCCGACGCCTACGACGCCATCACCAGCGAACGGCCCTACTGCGTGGGCCGCTCCCCGGACACCGCCGCCCGCATCCTGCGGGAGGAGGCCGGGAGGCAGTTCCACCCCCAGGTGGCCGAGGCGGCCGCCCGGCTGGCCGAGACGGGCGCCTTCTCCCGCTGCGCCCAGGCCATGGAGGCCGCGGGGATATGCTGACGCTGGCCATCCTGCTCGCCCTGGCCGTGGGCTGGTGCGCCGGCGGGCGCCTGGCGCGCTTCGAGGGGGCCGGGCTGCGGCTGTTCGCCCTGCCCGTGCTGGCGCTGCTGCTCCAGCGCGCCCTGGCCCTGCTGCCCGCCGGGGCCTACGCCGCCTGGGCGTGGCTGCCTCTGCTGGGCTCCTACGCCCTGATTTTTTGCTTCCTCTGGCACAACCGGCGGCTGAAAAAGACCGCCCTGCTGATGGGGGCGGGCAGCGGGTGCAACCTGGCTGTCATCGCCGCCAACGGCTGGCGGATGCCGGTGGCGGCCTGGGCCGCCGCCGCCCTCTCCCCCCGGGGCGCGGCCGACCTGGCCGCCGGGGCCGTCCCCATGTACGCCCTGGCCGGCGGGAGCACCCGTCTGCTCTTTCTGGGGGACGTGATCTACTGCCCCATTCCCCTGCTGCGGGGCTTCGCCAGCGTGGGGGACCTCCTGCTGGCGGCGGGGGTCTTTTTCTGCCTGATGGCGGTCATGGCCCCGGACCGGCTGCCCCGCTGGATGAAAAGCGGTTGACAAACCCCGCGCCATCGGCTATACTGGCCTCAATTTGAAACAGATCGGAGCTGGGAAGATGCGCAAATAACTTCTTGCTGATAGTTCCATGGAGTACCCGGGCGGCGTAAGCCGTCCCGTTTGCCATGGGCTTTTGCAGGAAGCGGTTTGCTTGTCTTCCCACTTTTGCGCCCTTATGGGGTATGCGGACGCGGGAAGTGTTGTTTCCTGCGTCCATTTTTTACCTGTCAGGGGGCTTTTTTATGAGTTTAATCAACGTATCCGATCTGAGCTTTGCCTACGACGGCAGCTGCGACAGCGTCTTTGAGCAGGCCTCGTTCCAAATCGACACCGACTGGCGGCTGGGCTTCGTGGGCCGCAACGGCCGGGGCAAGACCACCTTCCTGAACCTGCTCCAGGGCAAATACGAGTACCGGGGCAGCATCTCGGCCTCGGTCCGCTTCGACTACTTCCCCTTCCCCGTGCCCGACCGGGACCGGGGCACGATGGAGGTTCTGGAGGGCCTGGACCCGGCCCTAGAGGCCTGGAGGCTCTACCGGGAGCTGGCCGCCCTGGGGATGGACGCTGAGATCCTCTGCCGCCCCTTCGCCACCCTCTCCAACGGGGAGCAGACCCGGGTGCTGCTGGCCGCCCTCTTCGCCCGGGAGGGCAACTTCCTGCTCATCGACGAGCCCACCAACCACCTGGATTTGGAGGGCCGGGCGGCAGTGAGCGCCTATCTGCGCAAAAAGAAGGGCTTTATCCTGGTCTCCCACGACCGCGCCTTCCTGGACGGCTGCGTGGACCACATCCTGTCCATCAACAAACAGAACATTGAGGTGCAGCAGGGCAATTTCTCCTCCTGGTGGGAGAACAAGCGCCGCCGTGACGACTGGGAGCGGGCGGAGAACGAGAAGCTCAAGCGGGAAATCGGGCGGCTGGACCAGGCGGCCCGCCGCACGGCGGACTGGTCGGACAAGGTGGAGGGCACCAAATACGCCACCCGCAATTCCGGCCTGCGGCCCGACCGGGGCTTCATCGGCCACAAGGCCGCCAAGATGATGAAGCGCTCCAAGGCGGTGGAGGCCCGCCGGGCAGGGGCAGTGGAGGAGAAGCGGGATCTGCTGAAGAACATCGAGCTGGCGCAGGCGCTGAAGCTCCACCCCCTGGTCCATCCCAAATCCCGGCTGGTGGAGTGCGTGGGGCTGGCGGCGGACTACGGCGCGGGGCCCGTCTGCAAGCCGGTCTCCTTCACCGTGGAGCGGGGGGACCGGGTGGCCCTCACGGGCCGCAACGGGGC
The DNA here is from genome assembly GCA_022846095.1 of Oscillospiraceae bacterium. Lineage (NCBI taxonomy): Bacteria > Bacillati > Bacillota > Clostridia > Eubacteriales > Oscillospiraceae > Oscillospiraceae bacterium. Next base: position 2,293,622 of record AP025583.1, read on the forward strand.
GGGCAAATCCAGCCTTTTGAAGCTGTGCGCCGGGGCGGACGTCCCCCATTCCGGTACGGTCGCCCTGGCCCCGGGGCTGGTGGCGTCCGTGGTGCCCCAGGACGCCTCCTTCCTGCGGGGGGACCTGTCAAGCTTCGCTGGGGAGAGCGGCGTGGACGAGACCCTCTTCCTGACCATCCTGCGCAAGCTGGACTTCTCCCGGGCCCAGTTTGAAAAGGACATGGCGGACTACAGCGCCGGGCAGAAAAAGAAGGTGCTGCTGGCCCGCAGCCTGTGCCAGTCCGCCCACCTCTATATCTGGGACGAGCCGCTGAACTATATCGACGTGTTCTCCCGGATGCAGCTGGAGGAGCTGATCCGCGCCCACCGGCCCACCCTGCTGCTGGTGGAGCACGACCGGGATTTTCTGGAGCGGGTGGCCACCAAATTTGTGGAGCTGGGGAGGCCGGAGGCATGAGCGGGGCTCTGGAGGAGATGGGCGCGTTTTCGACGCCCGGTGCCGCGTCTACGACGCGGTGCACACCGGCGGCATCGACGGCGGCATGGAGAGCAAGCGCGTCCCCGCCGCCCTGCTGCCCGAGGGGACCCGGACCCTGCTGGATCTGGGCGTCGGCACGGGGCTGGAGCTGGAGGCCGTCTTTGCCCGCTTCCCCACCGTGCGCGTCACCGGGCTGGACATCGCCCCGCACATGCTGGCGCTGCTGCGGGAGAAGTACCCCGGCCGCGGCCTGGATCTGCGCGCCGGATTGTAACCGCCCTGTGATGGACTTGTAACCGCACAACGTGGTAGGATAGCCCAGGAAAGGGGTTATACCGATGAAAAAACACTGTCTTTTGCTGGCGGCGGCCCTGCTCACCGCCGCCCTGGCCGGATGCGCGCCGAAGCCCGCGCCCTCGCCCACGCCGGAGCGCTCCCCCGCCCCCGGCTACCTCTCCGGGCGCTGGGAGCTGGTGGACGCCGACTTTGAAAACGTGGCTGGCGACGCATATTTGTACGCCCCGGGCGGCGGCCTGGCGGCCCGCTCCCGGGAGGACTCCCCCGGCTCCTCCTCTCTCGTGCTGCTGGATACGGCCACGGGCGCGGAATCCGTCCTGCTGGCCGGCGCGGACGGGGCGAACTACTACCCGTACGGCTGGCTGGACGACGGCGCGCTGCTCTGCCAGAGGGTGGACTACGGCGGGGATACGCCGGAGACGAAGTTCCTGGTCTGCGATTTGGAGGGCGCCGCCTCCCCCGCCGCGCTGGAGGGCGAAAACCCCTTCCTGCTCGCCCAGCGGGGACGGCTGCTGGCCTACCTCCCGGAGCCCCAGGGCCAGACCCTCGTCCTGGTGCGCATAGAGGATGGGGGCGGCGTGGCCGAGGTGGCCCGGACCGAGCTGGACGGCTACCCAATCAACGGCGGCGGCATCAGCGCCGACGGTGCGCTGGTGGCCTTCCCCATGCGCGGCAGCTTCGAGGATGAAGCCCGCAGCGTCTACCTCTGGAATACCGCAAGCGGCCAGCTGGCCAAGCTGGTGGACCCCACCCCGGAGGTGGGACGCAGCCCCGCCGCCATCACCGTGCGCTGGACGGGGGATTTTCCCGAGGTGGACTACAGCATTTCGGACGCGCCCGACGCCAACGGGCACAACGAGCTGTGGCGCTACTGCTATTGAGCTGGGAGCGCCACTTCGTACACCAAAAACATCGACGGGCCGATGTGGGCATCCGCCCCTACGGTACGGAGGAAGGGACGGATTGCCACAGGCCTGCGGCCCTCGCAATGACAGGGATCGGCGGGCAGAATCAGCCCGCCGTTCCCTTTTTTATTTTCCCTCTTGACATATTGATTCTATAGCAGTAGAATGGCAATAGATTCTATTGCAATAGAACGTGCAAAGGAGACTGATACCATGGAACTCAAGCTCTTTGATTCCGAACGCAAGGTACTCGATCAGCTCTGGGAGGCGGGCGACCTGTCCGCCAAGGACCTGGCCGCGCGGCTGGGGGAGCAGGTGGGCTGGAGCAAGACCACCACCTACACCGTCATCAAAAAATGCATCGACAAAAAGGCGGTCTCCCGCCGCGACCCCGGCTTCCTCTGCCACGCCCTGGTCACCCGGGAGCAGGTCTGCCAGCAGGAGACCGACGAGCTGCTCTCCCGCAACTTCGGCGGCTCGGCCGACCGGCTGGTGGCCTCCCTGCTGGGCAGCAAAAAGCTCTCCAAGGATGAGATCTCCCATCTCAAAAAGCTGATAGAAGAGTTGGAGTAAGGAGTGAGGCAAAATGCTGTCCCTGCTTGAAATGAGCGTGACAGGCGGCATCTTGGCGGCGGTGGCGGTGATCATCCGCGCCGTGGCTATGAACCGCCTGCCCAAAAAGGTGTTTTTGGCCTTCTGGGCGGCGGTGCTGTGCTGCCTGTTCTTCCCCTTCCGCATCCCCTCCCCCGTCAGCGTCTACGCCGCCGTGCCCAGCGACGCGATCCGCCGCCCCGGCGTGCTGCTGGGCAACGCGGCCGCCGCGCCCGTGCAGGACGCGCGCCAGCTCCCCATCGCCCTGCTGGTGTGGGCCGGGGTGGCCCTGTTGCTGGCCCTGGCCATCCTGATCGCCCACCTGCGCGCCCGCACCCGCTACCGCGCCTCCCTGCCGGTGGAGCACCCCTTCGTGAATGCCTGGACCGAGGCCCACCGCCTGCGCCGCCCGGTGCAGGTGCGCTACTCCGACCGGATCGACGCCCCCCTGACCTACGGGCTGCTCTGGCCCGTGGTGCTGCTGCCCAAATCGCTGGACTGGGCGGACGAGGACCGGCTGGCCTTCATCCTGGCCCACGAGTACGCCCACATCCGCCGCTTCGACGCGCTGTGGAAGTGGGTGCTGGCCGCCGCGCTGTGCATCCACTGGTTCAACCCCCTGGTGTGGGTGACCTACGTGCTGGCAAACCGGGATCTGGAGCTGTCCTGCGACGAGAGCGTGGTGCGCATGTACGGCAGCGGGGCCCGGGCCCCCTACGCCCTCACCCTGGTGGGGATGGAGGAGCACCGCGCCCATTTCACCCCCCTGGCCAGCAGCTTTGCCAAAAACGCACTGGAAGAAAGGATTACAGCGATCATGAAACTGAAAAAGACCACCATCGCCGCCTCCGCCGTGGCGCTGGCGCTGGTGGCGGTGGTCATCACCGTATTCGCCACCTCCGCCCCGGTTGGAAGGCAGGCCGCGGCTCCGCTGCCCAGCCCCACCGTCAGCGCCGCCGCGCCGTCCCCCTCCGCCGCGCCCGCGCCCAGCCGGACGCCCGGCCTCTCCAACGTGCTGGAAAGCGGCTGGGACTGGGACCCCGACGACTACCCCAGCCGCTACACCCAGGAGCAGTACGACCTGGTGATTAGCTCCCTCAAGTTCGAGGGGTATGAGAAGATGTCCATCGCGGAGTTCAACCGCAAGCTCAACGCCGCGCTTTACGACTACGCGGGCGAGGACAAGGACGGCGTGGACAAGGCTGAAAAGCTGAACTACGCCTACGAGATGGTGCTCAGCTCTCTGTCCGAGGACGACCCCAACGCGGGCTTCCTGCTCAACACCGTCCAGGCCTCCCGCGAGGAGTACTCCACCCGGCTGAACGAGGTCTACTCCGGCAAGCGGGTGGATCCCACCTTCTCCGGCAGGGCCGAGTGCTTCCGGGAGGAGGACGTGTTCGGCGACAAGGTCCGCACCGACTATGCCCAGGCGGAGTACGAGTTCACCTACCGCATCCTGGACCAGGACAAGCTGACCGTGGCCGCCCGGGACCAGTTCCTCCAGGACGTGCTCTCCGGCGCCCAGGCCTATCTGGACGCCAAGACCCCCGGCCAGATTATCGACGACCCCGACGGCGAGGCCAGCTTCACCGCCGCCCTGGAGGCGGCGGGCAAGGCGGCCTCCAACGCTAACATTGAATTTACCGGCTGTGAGGTGCGTTACTATGACGATTACCGCTAAAAAGCGCGGCCTCTGCGCCGCCCTGGTCCTGGCGCTGACCCTCACCGCCTGCACCGCGGCGGGGGGCAGCGGGGTCACCCCCGCCCCGTCCGCCGCGCCCATTTCCGCCGCGCCCACGCCCCTGGCGCTCACCACCTCGGCCCCCCACGTGGCGAAGCTGGAGGAGGACGACGGGAGCTGGGCCGTCACCAACAAGTACACCGGCGCCGACTACGCCCTGCTGGAGTCCCTCCACCCCAAGGACTGGGAAAAGATGACCCTGGCCGCCTTCAACGCCGGCTTCCACGTGGAGGACGAGGCGCAGTTCCACAAGGTGGAGGACAGCCTGTGCCGCCTCTTCATCTCCCTGCCGAAGACCGACCCCCTCTACACCTTCCTGGACACCACCGTCTCCAACTCCTGGGACGTGTGCCGCCGCCGGCACTACTACCAGTCCTGCGACCGCAGCGGCGGGCCCTCCAACTCCGGGGAGGCCACGTATGAGCGGTGCGAGGACGTGTTCGGCGACCAGGTCCCCGTGGCCTACGGCTGCTGCGAGTTCTGGTACGACTACACCATCCCCGACGAATCCGCCCTCACCGTGGGGGAGCGGGACGCCTTCTTCAGCGGCCTGGACAAGGGGATGAATTCCTTCCTCAGCGCCCAGAAGGAGGACGCCCTCAAGGACAGCGAGGCCATGGAACATACCCTGGGGCTGGAGCTCCAGCGTCTGACCGTGGTGCTGGGCAGCGACCAGATCTACGCCACCACCTGCGGCGTGAGCTACTACTGGGAGCGGATGTACGGTTAAACACGGCAGAAAAGGACCGCCGGCGCTGCTCAGCGCCGGCGGTTTTCCGCGCTATTGCCCGGCAAGCGCCCGGAACAGGGCGCAGGCGGTTTTGATGTGCTCCTCCGGGAAGTCGAAGTCCGCCGAGTGGATGGGGGCGTAGTCCTCCCCGTTGCCCAGCAGGAACATGGCCCCCGGGGCCTTTTTCAGGTACCAGCCGAAGTCCTCCGAGCCCCGCATGGGCTCGGCCATCTCCACCACCTCCAGGCCCAGCGCCCCGGCCGCCGCGCGCACCCGCGCCGCGCAGGCGGGGTCGTCGGCCGTCTCGGGGAACACGTCCCGGTACTCCACGCTCCAGCCAAGGCCGAAGCGCGCCGCCTCCGCCCCGGCCAGGGCCTCCAGGGAAGCGCACAGCGCCTCCAGCTCCTGTTCGTACTGGGCGCGCAGGGTGAGCAGCAGCCGCCCCCGGTGGGCGGCCACGCCGAAGGCCTCCTCCCCCGCCGCGATCTGTACGACGGTGCACATCGCCATGCCCCGCCGCCCCGCCCGGGCGGACAGGCCGTCCAGGGCCTCCACCAGGTGGGCCAGGGCAAGGGCGGGGCTGCGGCCCAGCTCCGGGGTGCTGGCGTGGGCGGGCGCGCCCTCGAAGGCCAGGACCATACCCCGGGAGGCGCAGTTCATGGTGCCGTCCCGGAGGCACACCGCCCCTCTGGGGTAGCCGGACATGCTGTGGAAGGCGTAGACCTCCCCGATCCCGGCCTCCTCCAGCAGGGCCGCGCAGGCCTGCCCGCCGCCGCCCACCTCCTCGGCGTGCTGGAAGATGAAGTACACGTCCCGGCCCGCCCCGGCCTCGTCCACCTCCAGGGCCAGGGCGGCCAGGGCCGCGCTGTGGCCGTCGTGCCCGCACTTGTGGCCCACGCCGGGGTTCTGGGAGTGGTAGGGCAGGGTATCGTCCTCCGCCACGGGGATGGCGTCGAAATCCGCCCGGAAGGCGATGGGCGTCCCCTCCCTGCCCGAGCGGTACCAGGCGTAAAACCACGCGCCCCGGTCCACCAGCTCCAGGTGCGCCGTGTGCTCCCAGAGGAACTCCATCAGCCGCGCCTTGGTCCACGTCTCCCGGTGGGAGAGCTCCGGGTGGGCGTGCAGCTCCCGCCGCAGGGCCACCGCCAGCTCGTAATGCTCCTGTTTCATGAAACGCTCCTTCCTACGCCATGCGGACCGTACCGCCCGCCCGCCGCTCCACGTATTGCAGCAGCTCCGCTTCCATCCGCTCCGTCTCCGGCGGGACGGGGCTGTCCTGGAGCACGCTGTGCCAAAGCCGCAGGCCGTGGGGGCCGATTTTTTCGTCCGGGCGGGAGCGCACGAGGCAATCCCCGTCCCGGTGGGCCGGTGCGGCATCCAGGAAGGCGGGATGATAGATATTCAGCTGGATCTCCGACTCGTACTCCACCACGGGCAGGCGCATCCCCCTGGGGCAGTCCCCCTCCAGGCGGCGGAATACCTCCTCCTGGCTCCGGCGCAGCGCCTCCACGTCCACGCCGGGCGTCTGCCGGGCCTTTTCGGCCACCCGCTCCAGCTCTGTCCAAATATCGGACAGAATCAGCTTGTTTACATAAAACTGCCTCTGGGTCCCCACCGCGTCCCGGAAGGAAAAAGGCTCCGGGTACCGTTCCCCCGCTCGGAGGTCCAGGCGCAGCGGCTCTTCCAGCGTGTGGGTATGGTACTGGTCGCTCAGGGTAAAGTCCAGCTCCGCGCCGAAGGGGACGGCGTCAAATTCCCCCTCGCACTCCATCCAGGTCAGGCACAGGTGGGACAATTCCCGCAGCCTGATCTCCCCCGCGGGCCGCCAGCCCGCGCGGAGGAACTCCGCCAGCAGAAGGGTCTGCTCCCACGACGCCTCGCCCAGGCGGGTGCTTCCGCCGCCCGTGAAGCGCACGCGGCCCGTACCCCAGGAGGCCTCGCGGGCGTCCATCAGGGGGGTGCGGAAGCCGGGCTCCTCCGCCCGGCAAATGGCCTGCCGGTTGGTCCGGGGCTCTTCCTCCGGCGCGGGCTCCGGCTCCCAGAGGGCCCGCTCCTCCGCTTCCCGCTCGGCCTCCACGGCGTCCGCGTCGTAATGCAGCGCGTACAGCGTCACGCCGCTCCCCCGCCGCAGGGCCCCCACCAGCGCAATTTCCACGCCGTCCACCACGGCGCGGCCGCCGCGGGGGCACAGCTCGTCGTATCCCGGCAGCAGCCCGGCAAGCTCGTTGAGATTCATGCCCCAACCTCCTTCGTTTTCTCTATCATAACACAACCCCCGGCGCGAAAAAAGGCCGGCCCACCGGGCCAACGTCTATCCCGTGACCCGCTCCAGCACCTCGGGTCTCAGCAGCCCGGCAACCGCCTCATAGGGCAGCAGCAGGGTGACGCACCCGGAGGCCATCGCGCTGATGGCACCCGTGTCATAGGGAAAGGCCAGGCCGTTCGGCGTCACTAAAAAGCTGCCTGTGCTGGGCAGCGGCACAGACCCGTCGTACCACAGCCACGCCCGGCTCTTCATATACTCCGCCGGATATGCCTCCGGCATAAAATAGCCATGCTCCGCCAGAGCACATTGAAGGGCCGGAACATATTCCTCCTCCGCGCCAGAGAACAGGTCGCCCAGGCCTATCCGCCCGCCCGTCTCCTCCTCAAATACGTGCGTGTAGTAATTACAGGTGCTGCGCCCCCCTCTGTAGCTGTCGTAAAAGACCACCGTGCAGTATCCGCCCCAGGTATAGCGGCAGTGTTCCCCCTCGCTGAAAAAGGGGATGTCGCTGGACAGGCCCTCGTACTCCGCGCCGTAATAGTCCCGCTCCGCCTCCGTCTGGGACGCCTCCAGCTCCGGCACGCGCCGTTCATACTCCGCCTGGTAGTACGCGTTGATCCCCCTTGAGAGGGCATCGTCCCCCTCCATCTGGGGGAGTGAGAGCCGGTAATTCCCCTCTCCCGCCGAAAAGCGCAGCGAGAGATCCCCCTCAAATTCGCAGGGCTCCTGTCCGCCGTACAGCGCATAAATATCATAGGCCCAGTAATAGTTCCCCTCCGGCAGATCGGCGTAAGGGCTGTTCTCCATGGCGGGGGCCGGGTAGTTCAGGGCGCCCGGGGTCACCTCCGGCTCCTGCGCGGGCACAGGCGTCTGGATCTCCCACGCGGGCGCGGCCTGGGCCGCCGCCGGGGGCGTCCCCGCCTCCGGCGCGTCCCCCCGCGCCGTACCGCACCCGCCCAACGCCACTAAGCCCGCCAAAAGCAGGCAAAAACCGCTCTTTTTCATGCCCACACCCCTTTTACAGGGAGTTTAGCAGATAAAGAGCGGTTTTTCCTCTCAATTCAGTGACAAATTCAGATTTCTCAGCCTTCCCGCTGCATACGGCCGTAGAGTGCGGTCTCGTGCCGCAGCTTCGCGGCCAGCTCGTGGGTGAACACCCCGGGCAGGGCCCGCCAGCGCCAGTTATTGCCCACGGTGGAGGGGGTGTTCATCCGGGCCCTCCCCCCCAGGCCCAGCACGTCCTGGGCCGTGACCACCGCCAGCTCCCCCACGCTGGCCCACACCGCGCGCATCATGCCCCAGTGCCAGCCCTCCTCGCGGCTGAGCCGCAGGTACTCCCTGGCGTAGGCCGCGTCGGCGGGCCGGGCGTGCTCCATCCAGCCCAGCACCGTGTCGTTGTCGTGGGTGCCGGTATACACCACGCAGTGGGCGGGGTAGTTGTGGGGCAGGTAGTCCGCGCCGCTGCCGTCCCGGCTGTCGAAGGCGAACTGGAGCACCTTCATGCCGGGGAAGCCGCTCTCCTCTAACAGCGCCCGCACCGAGTCGGTCATATAGCCCAGATCCTCGGCGATGATGCGCTGCTTGCCCGCCTCCCGCTCCAGGGCCCGGAAGAGGGCGATGCCCGGCCCCCGCCGCCACTGCCCGCCCCGGGCGTTGGCCGCGCCGTAGGGGATGGCGTAGTAGGAGTCGAAGCCCCGGAAGTGGTCGATGCGCAGCACGTCGTAGATGGCGCACTGGTAGCGGATGCGGTCGATCCACCAGCGGTAGCCGTCTTTCTCCATGGCCTCCCAGTCGAAGAGGGGGTTGCCCCAGAGCTGGCCGTCGGCGGTGAAGCCGTCGGGCGGCACCCCGGCCACCTCGATGGGGGTGCCGTCCCCGTCCACCTGGAAGAGCTCCCGCCGGGCCCACACGTCCACCCCGTCCTCCGAGACGTAGATGGGCAGATCCCCGATGATGGAGATCCCCTTCCCGTTGGCGTACCCCTTCAGGGCCCGCCACTGGCGGAAAAAGAGGTACTGCACCGCGCGCCAGAAGTCCAGATCCGCGCCCAGCGCCCGCCGGGCCCGCTCCAGGACCTCCGGCTCCCGGTTGCGAAGGGTTGGCTCCCACGCCCGCCAGGGCGCGCCGCCGTGGGCCTGCTTGAGCGCCATGAACAGGGCGTAGTCCTCCAGCCAGAAGGCGTTCTCCCGGCAGAAGGCCGCGTAGTCCTCCGTGGGGCTGTCCGCCAGGCGGCGGCAGGCCAGCCGCAGCACGGGGTAGCGCAGCTCGTAGAGCCGCCCGTAGTCCACGGCGGCGGGGTCGTCCCCCCAGCTCCGGCCCATGTACTCCTCCGGCCACAGCAGTCCGTCGTTGGCCAGGTCGTCCAGGTCGATAAAGTAGGGGTTGCCCGCGTGGGTGGAGTAGGACTGGTAAGGGGAGTCCCCGAAGCCGGTGGGGCATATGGGCAGAATCTGCCAGTAGCTCTGCCCCGCCGAGGCCAGGAAGTCCACAAAGGCCCGGGCCTGGGCCCCCATGCTCCCGATCCCGTAGGGCGAGGGCAGGGAGGAAATATGCATCAGGATTCCGCTGCTTCTCACGTCGCATCCGCCCTTCCGTGCTGCTTGGGTTCGTCCACGCTCTCCCCGGCCACCAGGCGGAAGGGGGCCAGCTCGTGGACGGCCTGCCCGCCCTGCTCCAGCTGCCGGAGCAGGATCTCCACCCCCCGCAGGGCCAGCCGCTCCGCGTCCTGCCGGACGGTGGACAGCCGGGGCACGCAGAAGCGGCCCAGCTCGATGCCGTCGTAGCCCATGAGGGAGATGTCCCCGGGCACCCGCATGCCCTTGTCCACCAGAGCCCGCAGGGCCCCGACGGCCATCACGTCCGACATGGCGAACAGGGCGGTGAGCTCCGGGGAGCGGTCCAGCAGGCGCTGGGTGGCCTCGTAGGCCATTGGCATGGAGAAGCGGGCGCTCTCGTACTGCCGGGCGCGGTCAAAGGGCACGCCCCGGCGGCGGAAGGCGTCCTCGCAGCCGGTGAGGCGGCGGTAGCTGATCTGGGAGCAGGCCAGGTTGCCGCCCAGGATGCCGATGCTGCGGTGCCCCCGCTCCATGAGGTACTCCACCGCGCAGGCGGCGGCGGAGGCGTCGTCGGTGGTGACGCTGGACAGGTTGGGGAACTCCAGGGCGGCGGCGGTGTTGGTCACCAGCACGCAGGGCAGGCCCACCTGCCCGAACCCGGCGCGGAAATTGTCCAGATCGCCCCCCAGGAAGAGGATGCCCAGGGGCTTGCGCTCCCGGCAGATCTGCCGGGCCTGCTCCACCTCGTCGGCGTCCTCGTCCTGGTAGTAGACCGCGGCGGCGTACCCGCCGTCCTCGATCCGGGTCTGGACCTGCTCCACCATGCCCGCGAAGAGCATGTTGCGGGTGCCCTTGACCACCACGGCCACGCCGCTGCTGGAGGCCTGCTTGAGGTGCTTGGCGTTGTTGTTGGGCGAGAAATGCCGGGCCTCCACCACCGCCATGATCTTCGCGCGGGCGATGGGGCTCACGTCCGGGTGGCCGTTGAGGGCGCGGGAGACCGTGCTCACCGCGTACCCCGACTCCCGGGCGATGTCCTTGATGGTCATGGGTTTTCCTCCTTTGGTTATCCCTTGACCGCGCCGGCGGCCACGCCCTTGATGATGTGCTTCTGGCAGCACAGGTAGAACACGATGATGGGCACGATGGCCAGCACCAGCATGGCCATCATGGCGCCCCAGTCGATGGAGCCGTACCCGCCCTTGAGGTACTGGATGGCGATGGGGATGGTCTTGTACTTCTTGATGTCCAGCACCAGGTAGGGCAGCAGGTAGTCGTTCCAGATCCACATGGTCTCCAGGATGCCCACGGAGACCAGGGTGGGCTTGAGCATGGGCAGCACCACGCGGAAGAAGGTCTGCAAGGGGTTGCACCCGTCGATCATGGATGCCTCCTCCACCTCCACGGGCACCGAGCGCATGAAGCCGCAGAACATGAACACCGCAAGCCCCGCGCCGAAGCCCAAATACACCAGCACGATGCCCACCGGGTTGCCCAGGTGGAGCATGTCCGCCGTCTTGGACAGGGTGAACATGACCATCTGGAAGGGCACCACCATGGAGCAGATGCACAGCATGTAGATGGTCTTGGTTACCCGGTTCTTCACCCGGCTGATGTACCACGCGCACATGGAGGTGCAGATGAGGATCACCACCACCGAGGCCACGGTGATGAACAGGCTGTACCCGAAGGCCTTGAGAAAGTCGATCTTCTCGATGCCCGTGACGTAGTTGTCCAGGCCCACGAAGTTCTTGGCCGTGGGCAGGGCGAAGGGGTAGCGGTTGATATAGGCCTTCTTCTTAAAGGAGTTGATAAGCACGATCAGGATGGGGCACACGTAGGCCACCGACAGCAGCGTGAACACCACGGTAAGCACGGCGTTGCCCCTCTTTTTCTTTGCCTGCATTACTGCTGCACCTCCTTGCTCCGGGTGGCCCGGATCTGGAACAGGGCCAGCAGGGCCACCAGCACGGTGAATACCACGGCCTTGGCCTGGCCCACGCCCTCCCAGCCCACGCGGCCGTAGAAGGTGTTGTAGATGTTCAGGGCCAGCATCTCGGTCAGATTGGAGGGCTGCCCGGCGGTGAGGGCCAGGTTCTGGTCGAAGAGCTTGAAGGAGTTGGTCAGGGTCAGGAAGGTGCAGATGGTGATGGAGGGCATACTCATGGGGATGGTAATCCGGAACAGGAGCTGGCGGGAGTTGGCCCCGTCGATGCGGGCAGCCTCGTACAGGTCCCCGGGGATGGACTGGAGCCCCGCGATGTAGATGATCATCATGTAGCCCACCTGCTGCCAGCACATGAGGATGACCAGGCCCCAGAAGCCGTAGGAGGCGGAGAAGGTGAGGGTTCTGTCGAAGTAGCCCAGGATGCCGTTGAAAATGAGCTGCCAGATGTAGCCCAGCACGATGCCGCCGATGAGGTTGGGCATGAAGAACACCGTGCGGAAGGTGTTGGTGCCCCGGAAGCCCTTGGTGAGCAGCAGGGCCACGGCGAAGGCCAGCACGTTGATGACCACCACCGAAACCACGGTGAAGAGCGCCGTGAACCAGAGGGAGTGGACGAAGGTGGCGTCCCCCCAGATGCGGACGTAGTTGCCCAGGCCCACGAATTTGGCGTCGGTCACGGTGGTGAAGTTGCAGAAGGAGAGCCAGATGCCCAGGACAAAGGGGATGATGAAGCCGATCAGGAATGCCAGCAGGGTTGGCAGGGCGAAGATGGGAAAATACTTTTTAATCGCTCTCTCCACGCTCAGGCCGCCTCCTTATGTACTAAGATTGGAAGAGGGCGGGCAGTTGCTGCCCGCCCTCTTTAGCCGTATTGAACTTAACCGTTGGCGGCGGCGTACTCGGCGGCCCAGCCGTCCACGAAGGCGGTCTGCACGGCGGCCCAGTCGCCGGTGCCCTGGGCGTACTCCAGCAGGGCGGAGCCCACGCCGTTCTTCCACTCCTCGCTGGGCATGGTGGTGAAGCACCAGTCCACGGTCTTGTGGCCCGCGGCCACGTCGTCATTGGCGGCCACGATCAGGGGGTTGGCGGGGGTGTAGGCGGCCTCGGTGAAGCCCTGGAAGGGGCACACAAAGCCCATCTCGTTGGCCAGGGCGTCGCGGCCCGCGTCGCTGGTGACGACCCAGTTCAGGAAGTCCAGGGTGGCCTGGATGTCGGCGGGGTCGGCGTTCTTGTTGACGCACCAGTAGTTCTCGGAGCCGGTGCACAGGCCCTGGTTCTCCTCGCCGTCCACGCCGATGTAGATGGGCATCATTCCGATGTCCTCGTCGGCCAGGGAGCCGTCCTTCTGGATGTCGGTGTAGGCCCAGGTGCCGTTCTGATAGAACACGGCCTCGCCCATCACGAACTCGGACAGGGCGTCATCGCCGGTCTTGCTGGACAGCACGCCGGGGGCGCAGGTGGCGTTGTTGATGTACAGGTCCCAGATGGCCTTGTAGTTGTCCAGATAGGTGCCCTTGATGGCGTCGGTGGAGCCGATGCCGTCGGCCTGGTACTCATAGTAGATGGGCAGGTTGGCCAGGTGGGTCTTGAAGCGCCAGTCGGAGGAGGAGTCCATGCCGGCGGAGGTGAACGCGCCCAGCACGCCCAGATCGTCCGCGTTGGCCTGGATGCTCTCGGCCACGGCCTTGAGCTTGTCGAAGCTGTTGATCTCGCCGATGTCCTTGACCACGGCGTAATCCTTGGTGACGTAGTCGTTGAGGATGGCCTTGTTGTAGATGATGCCGTAGGTCTCGATGACGTAGGCGATGCCGGCCACCTCGCCGCCGTTCTTCAGGGCGAACTGGTCGCCGGTGAGCTGCTTGTAGACCTCGGAGCCGGACAGGTCGTAGCAGTAGTCCTTCCAGGAGGCCAGGCCCACGGGGCCGTTGACCTGGAACAGGGTGGGGGCCTCGCTCTTGGCCATCTCGGACTTCAGGGTGGACTCGTAGGTGCCGGAGGCGGCGGTGGTCACCGTCACGGGCACGCCGGTCTCGGCAGTGTACTTGGCGGCCAGGGCCACCCACTGGTCGGCCTGCTCGGGCTTGAAGTTCAGGTAGTAGACGGAGCCGTCGGCGCCCGCGGGGGCGGGGGCCTGGCTCTCAGGGGCGGGCGCTGCGCTCTGGGGCGCCGGAGTCGCGGGGGCGGGGGTGGTGGCGGTCCCGTTGGAGCAGCCGGAGAGCAGTCCCACGGCCATCGCCGCGGAGAGGCCCAGTGCCAACCATCTGTTTTTCATTCTGTGTCAATCCTCCATTCCAATGTGTGCCGGTTTCTTCGCGCTGGAAACGTTACTGGTAACGTTTCCAGCGCTTCCATGTGCTTATCATACGCGCCCTTGTCAGAAAATGCAAGCGCATTTTTGCGTTCTGCCCAAATTCAGCACAATTGCAAATTTCGATTGGTGTAAACTGTACAGTATGTACATTTTCCGAGGTTTTCTGTGCACCCTTGCAAGTTTCCCACCCATCAGGTACAATATGGAGCATCAAATGAAAGGGGGCCACGCCATGTCCCTCCCCCATACCCGCCCGGGCGGGCCGATGGACTTCTTCGACACCCTGTTCCAGGAGATCGGCGGCCTGGTGCTGGTCAACCTGCTCTTCCTCCTCACCTGCCTGCCGGTCTTTACCCTGGGCCCCGCCCTGTCCTCCCTGGCCCGGGTCACCGACGATCTCGCCCGGGGCCGCGCCTGCTCCCCCTGCCGGGCCTATTGGTGCTGGTTCCGGCTCCACACGGGGCGCAAGCTGCTCTGGGGCCTGGCCGCCGCTGCCGCGCCGGGGGTGTTGGGCTTCTCCCTGTGGTTCTACGCCGGGCGCATGTCCGCCGCCCCCCTCCTGCTGCCTCTGGCTGCGCTCTCCCTCATGGGGCTGCTGGCCGCGCTGGGCGTGCTGGTCCACCTGCTGCCCGCCCTGGCCGAGGCGGAGGACTCCCCCGCCGCCCTGCTGCGCGGCGCGGCGGGGCAGGCGGTCACCCGCCTGCCCCGCACTCTGATGGCTCTGGTCCTGGCGGCGGCGCTGCTGGCCGCGCAGGTGCTGGTGCTCCCCTACTCCCTGCCCCTGGTGCTGGCCCTGGGGGCCTCCCTGCCCGCCTTCGCCGCCAACTTCGTGCGCCTGGAGCACGAGGAGGTCCCCGGCGATTCGCAGTGAGGCCCGCCCCGGTTCTACCCCAGGGCCACGTCCAGGATCATCATCACCAAAAAGCCGCCCATGACCCCCAGGGTGCCCACGTTGGAGTGCTCCCCCAGATGGGCCTCGGGGATGAGCTCCTCCACCACCACGTAAATCATGGCCCCGGCGGCGAAGGAGAGCAGCCACGGCATAAAGGGGCCGATGAAGCCCGAGAGCAGCACGGTGAGGATGCCGAAGATGGGCTCCACGATGCCCGAGAGGCTGCCGCAGAGGAAGGCCTTGCCCCGGCTCATGCCCTCCTGCCGCAGGGGCAGGGAGATGGCCGCCCCCTCGGGGAAGTTCTGGATGCCGATGCCCACGGCCAGCGCCATGGCGGCGGTGTAGAGGGCGGGATCCCCCCCGTGCTGGGCCGCCAGCGCAAAGGACAGGCCCACCGCCATGCCCTCGGGGATATTGTGCAGCGTGACGGCAAAGACCAGCAGCGTGGTGCGCTTGAGCTTGCTCTTCACCCCCTCGGGCTGGCGGGCGTCCGGGTGCAGGTGGGGCAGGATGCCGTCCAGCAGCATCAGGAAGGCCACGCCCAGCGCAAAGCCCCCGGCCGCGGGGATCCAGCCGATCCCGCCCGCCGCCTCGGCCTCTTCAATGGCGGGGATCAGCAGCGACCAGACCGACGCGGCGATCATCACCCCCGCGGCAAAGCCCAGAAAGATCCGCTGCGCCCCGGTGCCGGCCTTCTTCCGGAACAAAAATACCACGGCGGCGCCCAGCGTGGTCATCAGGAACGTAAAGCCCGTTCCGCCCGCCGCCCATTTTAACGCTTCCAACATAAAATCCACTCCTTTCATTTGTTAGTCTATACTAACTAGTTTGAGCCTACCACATCCGCGCCCCGCTGTCAACCCTCCGCCGGCAATATTCCTATTATCCTGTCAAAATACCGGGATTTTTATACTCCGCCGCCCCGCCGCGGGCTTGCCGCGTTCGCGGGCGTGTGCTAAACTGTGGAGAAGGAGGGATTGCGATGCAAACCATGAAAGCCCTGGTGTGGAAGGGCGTGGGCGAGCTCTCGCTGGAGAAGCGCCCCCGCCCGGTCCCGCTGGACCCGCGGGACGCCGTGGTGCGGGTCACCCGCTCCACCATCTGCACCAGCGATCTGCATATTCTGGCCGGGGCGGTGCCCCGGGCCGTGCCCGGCGTGGTGCTGGGGCACGAGTTCGTGGGCGAGGTCGTCCAGACCGGCCCCGCCCTGGCCGCGCTCCGGCCCGGGGACCGGGTGGCCGCCTGCTGCGAGACCTTCTGCGGCACGTGCTGGTTCTGCCGCCGGGGTTATGTAAACAACTGCGTTAACGGCGGCTGGGATCTGGGCTGCCGCATCGACGGCTGCCAGGCCGAATACGTGCGCGTCCCCTACGCCGACACCGGCCTGACCCCCATCCCGGACAGCCTGTCCGACGAGGACGCCCTCTTCCTGGGGGACATCCTCTCCAGCGGCTATTTCGGGGCCGGGCTGTGCGAGATCCGGCCTGGGGACACGGTGGCCGTGCTGGGCCTGGGGCCGGTGGGCCTGTGCGCCGCCCAGTGCGCCCGGCTGCTGGGCGCGGGGCGCGTGGTGGGTGTGGAGCCCGACCCCCTGCGCCGGGCCTTGGCAACCTCCCGCGGCCTCACCGACACGGCCCTGGATCCCGCCGACCCGGATCTGGAGGAGGTTTTGCGCGCCCTCACCGGGGGCCGGGGGGCCGACGGGGTCATCGAGTGCGCCGGCGGGCGGGACACCTTCCAGACCGCCTGGAGGCTGGCCCGGCCCAACGCGGTGGTCGCCCTGGTGGCCATGTACGAGGCCCCCCAGACCCTCCCCCTGCCCGAGATGTACGGCAAGAACCTGATCTTCAAGACCGGCGGCGTGGACGCCTGCCACTGCGGGGAACTGATGGGGCTGCTCGCCGCGGGCAAGCTGGACACCGGCTTCCTGATCACCCACCGGGGCACGCTGGATCAGATTCTGGAGGGCTACCGGGTGTTCGGCGGCCGGCTGGACGGCTGCCTGAAGTGGGTGGTCACGCCGCCGTGATCCGTCAGGAATGTGTAGGATGCGCCAAATTTGCTTTACACCGGGCGGGCGCTCAGATATAATGGGAGTATGTTTGGGACGTAAGTAGGAGTTGTTAGCATGGAACAAACCAGGCGCCCGGAGCCGCTGCCGGTCGGCGATCTCCAGCTTATCAGCGACAATATCCCCGGCGGCATGTTCTCCTGCCGCTTTGACGCACCCCTGACCCTGATTCAGATGAACGACGGCTTCCTCTCCATGCTGGGCTACACCAGAGAGGACATCCGCACCCGGTTTCACGACAGCTTCTGGGACATGATCGACCCCCGGGACCGCGCCAGCGCCCTGGAGGAGGTCCTCCGCCAGACCGCCCTGGGCCCCGACAAGGAGCTGGAGTACCGCATGACCTGTAAGGACGGCGGCGTCATCTGGGTGCTGGACAAGGGTCACCTGGTCACCGGCGGGGACGGAAGCCGCTATTTCTGCTGCGTACTGGTGGACGTCACCCGCAGCAAGGAGCTGGAAGCCCGGCTGCGCCTGTCCCTGGAGCGCTTGCAGATTATTATGGATCAGACCACCGACATCATCTTCGAGTGGGACCTCGCCGCCGATACCTTCGAGTTCTCCCCCAATTGGGAGAAGCGCTTCGGCAGTCCGCCGGTGACCCGGAACGTGAGCCTCTACCTGGCCCACGCCCCCCACGTCTACCCCGAGGACCAGCCTGTTTTCGCCCGCCTGCTGGAGCGCATCCGCCACGGGGAGCGCTACGGGGAGGCCGAGCTGCGCTTCCTGCGCACCGGCGGCAGCGAGCTCTGGTGCCGGGTGCGGATGACCGGGCTGGCCGGTGAATCGGGCCGCATTGTGCGGGCGGTGGGGGCCATCGTGGACATCGACGCGGAGAAGCGGGAGGCCCAGCGCCTGCTGGAGAGCGCCCGGCGGGACGCCCTGACCAAGCTGTACAACAAGGGGGCCTGCAAGGAGCACATCGAGGCCGCCCTTGCCCAGGCCCGGCCCGGGAA
Organism: Oscillospiraceae bacterium; assembly: GCA_022846095.1. NCBI lineage: Bacteria > Bacillati > Bacillota > Clostridia > Eubacteriales > Oscillospiraceae > Oscillospiraceae bacterium. Next base: position 2,311,363 of record AP025583.1, read on the forward strand.
CCGCTCCGCCCTGCTGATCATCGATCTGGACAACTTTAAGCAGACCAACGACACCATGGGCCACCTCTTTGGGGACGCCCTGCTCGTCGAGGTCGCCCAGGCCCTGCAAAAGCAGTTCCGCAGCCAGGACGTGGTGGCCCGCGTGGGGGGCGACGAGTTCGCGGCCTTCCTCGACCAGATCCCCGGCCCCTGGCTGGTGCAGGAGAAGGCGGAGCAGATCCTGCGCGCCATCAGTGAGCTGGCGGCCAGGGAGCTGGCCGGCGCGGAGCTCTCGTGCAGCATCGGCGGCGCGCTCTCCCCCGACTGCGGCGAGACCTACCACGACCTGTTCCAGAAGGCCGACCAGGCCCTCTACCGGGCCAAGAATTTAGGCAAAAACCAATTCTGCCTCTTCGACGCCGGGCAGGCCGAGGGCTTCCCCGGCCTGCCCCACAGCGCCGTCGGCGCCCGCATCGACTCGGACGAGAGCGCCGCCCCCACCGGCTCCCGGCTGGTGGAGTACGTGTTCCGCATCCTGTACAAGTCCGTGGATCTGGACGCTGCCATCAACGCCATCCTGGAGATCGTGGGCAGGCAGTTCGACGTCAGCCGCGCCTACATCTTTGAGGACGACGAGGACAGCGCCTACTGCATCAACACCTTCGAGTGGTGCAACGACGGGGTGGAGCCCCAGATCCAAAACCTCCAGCACATCTGCTACGCCACCGATCTGGAGGGCGGCTACCGCAGCAATTTCAACGAGGACAACGTGTTCTACTGCCGGGACATCTCCACCCTCTCCCCCCAGCAGTACGAGATTCTGGCCCCCCAGGGCATCAAATCCATGCTCCAGTGCGCCATCTACGACGGCGGGTGCTACCGCGGCTTCGTGGGCTTTGACGAGTGCCGCACCAACCGCTTCTGGACCCAGGAGCAGGTGGACGCGCTCATCTTTATCTCCCGCATCCTCAGCACCTTCCTGCTCAAGCAGCGGGCCCAGGACCGGGCCGTGGCCAACGCGCAGGCCATGGAGGCCATTCTGGACAGCCAGAGCGCCTGGATCTACACCGTGCGGCCGGAGACCAACGAGCTGCTCTACATCAACCGCAAGACCCGGGAGTGGGTGCCCGCCGCCCAGCCGGGTATGACCTGCCACGCGGCCTTCTTCCACCGGGATACCCCCTGCGAGGTGTGCCCGATCAAGGGCCTGGGCGCGCAGGGCGGCCACTGTACCCGGGAGATCTACAACCCCCTGCTCAAGGTGTGGACCTCCACCGACGCCTGCCCCATCACCTGGAAGGGCGAGGAGGCCGTGCTCCTCACCTGCCACGACATCACGCAGCTCAAAACCGAGCTGGAGCGGCTGAAGCAGAACTAGAAAAACCGCCCGCCGGATTGCTCCGGCGGGCGGTTTTTTACGGTTTTTACTCGAAAATGGTCTGGTCGTCCACAGGGGTCTCCAGGGCCTTGAGGGCCTTCTCCACCATGTGGTAGCGGATCGTGAACTCCTCCTCGGGGGTGAGGGCGGGGTTGCCCAGGGGGTGGGGAATGGCGATAGCCGGGACGATACGGTTGGCACCCACCGTCAGGGAGATGGGGGTGACGGTGCAGATATGCACCACGGGGATACCGGCGCGCTCAATCTCTTTTACCATCGTTGCACCGCAACGCGTGCAGGTGCCTCACGTGGAGGTCAGGATGGCGGCCTGTACGCCCGCGTCCCGCAGCTCCTTGCCGATGGCGGCGCCGTACTTCTTGGCGCTGGCCACGGCGGTGCCGTTGCCGACGGTGGTGAAGAAGTAGGGGTAAATTCCGCCGATCTTGCCCTCCTGCTCCATCTTGCGCAGCACGTCCACGGGCAGGACGCGGTCGGAGTCGCCGTTGGCGTACACCGGGTCATAGCCGCCGTGGGCGGTCTCGTAGGTCTCCTCGGTCAGGTCGGTGACGCCCTCGATGCAGTAGCGGCCGAACTTGGAGGCGGAGGAGGACTCGATGTGGTCGGGGTTGCCCTTGGGCACGATGCCGCCGGAGGTCACCAGGGCCACGGTGGCGTGGGCCATGTCCACGACAGCGGGGTTGGGGGTGACGCGGTCGAAGGAGGGCATGGGGAACTCGGTGGTGTAGGGCTTGCCGGCCAGCTTGTTGAGCAGCATCTTCACGGCGCGGGTGGAGCCGCGCTCAGCCTCGAAGAAGTTGACGCGGATGCCGTTGGGCATGTAGCCCTCCTCGGCGGAGGCGCCGACGGGCTCTCCCTTGGCCAGCTTCAGGGCCAGGGCGGCCAGCTTGGGGGCGGCGTCGCGCATACCGGCGGCGTTGTCCTTGGTGGCGATGGTGTAGACCTTGTTCTTGAACATGTCGGCGCCGGGGTTCTCGGCGTACATGCCGGTGACCACGGGCAGGCCCAGCTCCTCCTTGACGGCGGCGGCCACGGTGCCGCAGGCCACGCCGTAACGGCCGGCGTTGAAGGCGGGGCCGCAGACGACCACGTCGGGCTTCTGGGCGGAAATCATGTCCAGGACGGCCTTCTTGGCCACATCCAGGTTCTCGTTGAAGTAGGAGTCGCCGCACACCACGGTGTGGGTGATCTCCGCCTCGCCCTTGAACGCGGCGTTCAGCGCCAGGCCGGGGCCCACGGCGCCCTCGCGCACTTCGGGCTTGTAGTCGGCCTTGTCCTCGCCGCCCACACCTGCGAAGAACTGGTTGATATAGTGTACTACCTTAATCATTTCCTGCTCCTCCTTATCTGGCGCTCAGGCGGTTGAAGCCCATCTCGTTGGTCGCGCCGGTGATGACCTGCAGCTCGGCGGTGATGGAGCCGTCCGCCTCAAGAGAGCCGTCGAAGCCGCCGGCGATGATGTTGGCCGCCTCGGGGTGGCCGATGACCTTGTCCATCTTGGGCAGGTGGATCACCATGTTGGCGTTGCCGCCGGTGACCACCGCGTCGGCGGCGGCGTCGGCGTCGGCCAGGGACTGGGAGGCGCCGTCACGGCCGGCGTACTCGTCGGTGATGATGACGGTCTTGATGCCCGCGCCCTCCAGCTTCTTGCAGTTCATGATGAGGTCGGTGTCGGGGTTGCCGAAGCCCTCCTGGCTGACCAGGGCGCCGTCCAGGTCGAGGAAGGTGGCCAGCTTGGTGGCCCAGTCGGAGGAGCGCTGCTTGTCGGCCAGGTACACGTTCTCGTTGGTGATGATCACACCCACGAAGTTGATGGTCTTGCCGTGCTGGGCCAGCAGGTCGGCCACCACGGGGTTGTTCAGGTGGTGGTAGGTGGTGTTCTTGTCGCAGGCGGACACGCAGTTGCCGGAGACAATGGCGCCGTCCATCAGCTCGGTGGGGTTGACGATGGTGGGCAGGGACTGCTTCATGTCAACGCCGTAGACGTAGGTGTCGTGCATCAGGCCCTGGCTCTGGAGCATCAGCACGTAGCCCACGCGGGGCAGCTCGGGGTAGAGGTCCTTGCCCTTGGCCACGGTGGCGGTCTCGAAGGTCTTGACCTCGTCGGGGGTCAGGCTGCGGGCTAGCTCGCCCAGGTAGGCGGCGGTCTTGAGCCCGGCCATGCGCAGGGCGTGCTCGTGCAGGTGCTGCTTGGTGCCCGCCTTGGGCTCCAGGATCAGCACGAGGTTGTTGAGCTTGGAGAAGGGGGTATACTCGGCGCCGGGGCCGGTCATGTCGATGATGCCCTCCTGGAAGCCCACCACCTTGCCGGTGGTGACCACGGCGCAGCCGCGCAGCACGTTGGTGCGGCCGCTGCCCACGGTGTCAACCTTGGCCAGCATCCCGGGGAACACGCCGCCGGGGCCCTCCACCTTCACGCGGGGCTCGATCACGTCCTTGACGGGCATGATGCGGACAGACTCGCCCGGCTTGGCGATGTCGAAGTCCACGCTCTGGAGCACCTCGTCCTCCAGGATGAGGGCGCGCAGCTCCTCAACGTTGACGGTGAGCACCCCGTTTTCCACCTTGGAGCAGTTGCCGAACTGAATGTCGCTGATGTGAATTTCGCCCAGTTCCAGATGCATAGTCTCACACTCCTTCAAATAGATGAGGGGTAATTGCCCCCTCAATGAGCCGCAGGTCGATCTCCGCGAAGTCCTCCTTCATCGACTCCGGCGCGTCCTCCCCCCGCAGGAAGCGGGGCGGAAACTTCCGGCAGGCCGCCAGCCCGTCCTCAATCAGCGCCACGGATTCCGGGTCCGCCGCCCCCGCCCGGCTCTCAAGAGCCACCGAGCGGAAGGGGGTTTCATTGGGTTTGACGCTTCCGGCCAGCGGATGTGTGAGCAGCCTGTGGCCTTTGTGGACAAGGTCCCGCGCCCTTGCCAGCACATCGGCGTGACCGCCCTCCACGAACACCAGCTCCACGTCGTCCCCAAATCGGTCCCGTACCTTGACGTTGTTTGTGACCAGCAGCATGTCTTTGCCTCCTCTGACGAAAAAGAAACAGGGCGCAGGGTTCGTCAAACAAACGCCCTACGCCCTGTTTAAAACCTGAGAGTTTCTCCCCGTTTCCATACGGGGATTGCCCCTTCGGTGCCGCGGGCGGATGCCACGGCTTTTCAGAGTTCCGTCCGACAGCGGTACTTTTACCTGAGAGATTCACGATACCGCCCGGCAGGGCGGCGCGCTTAAACCTTCGGTGCCTCCACAAGGGAAGTCTCTCCCGCAGTCTTCAACCGGCAATATTTCCTTTTTCGATGTTAAGAGTTTAACATATCGGATTTCCAAATGCAAGGGGGCATATTTTATACATTTTGCATAAATTTTTTGTTCATATTGCCTTTGAACTGTTCAGTTCAACAATTCTAACGGCAGGATAATGTCCTCTTTGGGTACCTTTTCCCAGGAAAATTCCGGAATCAGAGCCCGGGCAGCCACCGGCTCCGGCCGCTCCACCAGCCCGGCCAGGAAGGCCAGCACGCCCAGGATCTCCTCCGGAGTATGGCGCGCGCGCAGCGCGCCCATATCCAAATCCCGGTCCCGCTTGCTCAGCCGCCGCCCGTCGCCGGAGCACAGCAGCGGCACGTGGTAGAAGGCCGGCGCGCGCAGGCCCAGCAGCCCGTACAGGTAGATCTGCCGGGGCGTGGAGTCCAGCAGGTCCCGCCCCCGCACCACCTGGTTCACCCCCATGGCGGCGTCGTCCGCCACCACGGCCAGCTGGTAGGCGTACACCCCGTCCGAGCGCCGGATGATGAAGTCCCCGCTGTCCCGTGCCAAGTCGCAGGTGAAGGGGCCGCAGTGCCCGTCCGTGAAGGACACCTCCCCCTCCGGCACCCGCAGCCGCCACGCCGGACGGCGGATCTCCTCCAGCGCCGCCCGCTCCGCCGCCGTCAGGCTCCGGCAGCGTCCGCCGTAAACCGCCTGCCCGTCCGAGCGGTGGGGGGCGGAGGCCGCCAGCCGCTCCGCCCGGGTACAGTAGCAGGGGTAGACCAGCCCCCGCGCCTCCAGGGTCCGGAAGGCGGCGGCGTAGCACCCCGTCCGCCCGCTCTGGAGATAGGGGCCGTCCGGGCCGCCCGCCCCATAGCCCTCGTCCCAGTCCAGCCCCAGCCAGCGCAGATCCTCCGCCAGCAGGGCGGCGTACGGCGGCCGGCAGCGGTCCGGGTCCAGATCCTCCATGCGCAGCGTCAGAATTCCGCCCGCGGAGCGCACCGAGAGCCAGGCCAGCAGGGCCGCAAACAGGTTGCCCAGGTGCATCCGCCCGCTGGGGCTGGGGGCGAACCGCCCCCGTATGTGCTCCTCCATGCCGCGTTCTCCCCTTACTTCTCATATAATAGTATTGTAACATGCCCACAACCCGCCCCGCAAGACGCCTTGTCCGCCTTGTCTTAATTTACAATTTATAGAAAATACCTTGTGTTTCATTCCCGCATGTGATTAAATGTAATATATTACCTTTTCGGAGGGATGAACTGCCTTGAAGCGTAACCGCCGTCCCCTTTTCCTCCTGGGCTGCCTGGGCATCCTGCTGCTGCTCGGCTCCGCCGTGCTGCTCTACCATGATTTCTCCGTGCGCATCCACCACCACTATCAGGAGCTGGCCACCCCCATCCTGCTGCGCGCCATCCTGATGAGCGGACTGTTTACGGCCGCGCTGTGCCTGGCGGGGCTGATGCTCTACTGCGCCCAGCGGGAGAACACCCGGCAGCTGGCCGAGGAGCGGGAGCGGTACTACCGCTCCTCCCGCCAGGACTGCCTGACCGGCCTTTTGAACAAGGGGGTTTTCGCCTGCGAGGTGGACCAGTTCATCCGGGCGGATTCCGCCCTCCAGCGGCGGGGCGCCCTGCTGGTCATCGATCTGGACAATTTCAAGGCCATTAACGACACCTGCGGCCACGCGGCGGGGGACTGCTCCCTCCTGCTCACCGCCCGGCTGCTGGGGGAGGTCTTCCCCCCCTCCGCCCTGCTGGGCCGGGCGGGGGGCGACGAGTTCGTGGTCTGGCTGCCGGGGGTGTCCGACCCCGGCGCGCTCCACCGCAGGGCGGCCGACCTGTGCCGCGCCCTGCGCCTGCACTCAGAGGAGCTGCTGCGGCAGGGCCAGCTCTCCTGCAGCGTGGGCGCATCCCTCTACCCCCGGGACGGGGCCTGCTTCTCCGCCCTCTTCGATGCGGCGGACGCCGCCATGTACGAGGCCAAGAGGCGGGGGAAAAACACCTGCGCCCTCGCCCTTCCGCCTAAAAATCCGGGCGGCGGGGGCTGATTTCTTGGTACATGCTTGCAAGTTTTTGGGGGCTGTGCTATAGTAGATTCAACCAAATACCAAGCGCTCCGAGCAAAGGCGCCTAAGGGCTTTACGCCTACGGCGCCGCGCCTTCGGGCCGGACTGGAAACGCTCCGGCCTTCCACCTTTGAAAAGGGGCCGCTTCCGTGGGGACGCCGCAGCGCCCTCTGTTTTCTCGTTGCCGGAAGCGCCGCCTCACTTTAGAGGCGGCGCTTCTTTTTTACTTTAAGGAGGCCGTACCATGAAGCTCATCGACACCCGGAACGCGGTGGGGCACGTGCTCTGCCACGATCTGACCCAGATCATCCCCGGCGTGACCAAGGACGCCCGCTTCCGCAAGGGCCACATCGTGGCCGAGGCGGACATCCCGGTGCTGCTCTCCATGGGCAAGGACCACCTCTACGTCTGGGAGAAGGCCGAGGGGATGCTCCACGAGGACGAGGCCGCCGAGCGCCTGCGGGCCCTTTGCCAGAACGAAAACATGCACCCCACCCCGGTGAAGGAGGGCAAAATTGAGCTGGTGGCCGACGTGGACGGCCTGTTCCGGGTGGACGCGGCGCGGCTTTACGCCGTCAACTCGGTGGACGAGATCATGGTGGCCACCCGCCACACCAACACCGCCGTGCGCCGGGGGGATAAGCTGGCGGGCACCCGCGTCATCCCCCTGGTGGTGGCCGAGGCGCGGCTCCGGGAGGCCGAGGCGGCCGCCGGGGGCGCGCCCCTGCTGGAGCTGCTGCCCTACGTGCGCAAAACCGCCGCAATCGTCACCACCGGCAGCGAGGTCTTTTACGGCCGGATCGAGGACAAGTTCACCCCCGTGGTGGAGCGGAAGCTGGCCGGCTGCGGCATCTCGGTGATTCAACGGGCCAAGGCCCCCGACGACCGGGCGCAGATCGTCGCCGCCATCGGCGCGGCCAGGGCCACCGGGGCGGAGCTTATCGTCTGCACCGGCGGCATGAGCGTGGACCCGGACGACCAGACCCCCGGCGCCATCAAGGCCGCCGGGGCCCGGGTGGTGTCCTACGGGGCCCCCGTGCTGCCCGGCGCCATGTTCCTGCTGGGGTATTTCGAGGACGGCACCCCCGTCATGGGCCTGCCCGGCTGCGTCATGTACGCCGGGGCCACCGTGTTCGACCTGGTGCTCCCCCGGGTGGCAGCCGGCGTGCCGGTGTCCAAGGCCGATCTGGCGGGCATGGGCCACGGGGGCCTCTGCCTGGGCTGTTCCGAGTGCCGCTACCCGGTCTGCCCCTTCGGCAAGGGGGTGTAGCCGTGGAACAGCGCATTGAGCTGGAGCGCGCCGTGGCGCTGCTGACCCGGGGGGCCTCCCCCCTGGGCGCCGAGACCCTCCCCCTGCCCGACTGCCTGGGCCGGGTGCTGGCGGAGGACTGCTTCGCCCCCCAGGACCAGCCCCCCTTCGACCGCTCCCCCCTGGACGGCTACGCCCTGCGCGCCGCCGACCTGGAGGCGGCCTGCCCGGAACGCCCCGCCCGCCTGGCCGTGGTGGACCGGGTGTGCGCTGGGGACGTGGCCCGGGTGGGCGTGGAGCCGGGCCAGGCCGTGCGCATCATGACGGGGGCCATGCTCCCCGCCGGGGCGGACTGCGTGGTGCGGCAGGAGGACACCGACCGGGGCGAGCCCGTGGTCTCGGTGTACGTGTCCCTCGGCAGGCACGCCAACTACGTCTTTCAGGGCGAGGACTACCGGGCCGGATCCCTCCTCCTCCCCGCCGGGACCGTGGTGGATGCCGCCGCCGTGGGCCTGCTGGCCGGGGCGGGGCTTGCCCGGCTGAATGTGTACCGCCTGCCCTCGGTGGCCGTGCTCTCCACCGGGGACGAGGTGGTGGAGCCCCACGTCCGCCCCCTGCCCCCCGGCAAGATCTACGGCTCCAACCTGCACCTGATCCTGGCCCGGCTGCGGGAGCTGGGTATTCAGCGGCTGGCCGGGGAGCAGGCCCCGGACGACCCCGCCGGCGTGGCGCGGGCCATGGGGCGGCTGCTGGAGACTTACGACGTGCTGATCACCACCGGCGGCGTGTCCGAGGGGGACAAGGACGTGCTGCACGCCGCCCTGCCCCTGCTGGGGGCGGAGCAGGTCTTTTGGCGGGTGCGGGCCAAGCCGGGCACCCCGGCCATGTTCTCCCGCCTGGGGGGCAAGCCCATCCTGTCCCTCTCCGGCAACCCCTTCGCCTGCGCCGCCACCTTCGAGCTGCTGGCGCGGCCCCTGCTGGCCGCCCTGTCGGTCAATCCCGCCCTGCTGCCCCGGCGGGCCCGGGCCGCGCTGACGGACGGCTTTTCCAAGCCCAGCCCCCAGCGGCGCTTCGCCCGGGGGATCTGCCGGGACGGGGCGGTGACCCCCGCCGGGAAGGACTCCCCCGGCCTGCTGTCCTCCTTCGTGGGCTGCAACTGCCTCATCGAAATCCCGGCAGGCAGCCCCGCGCTGGAGGCGGGGGCCCGGGTGGACGTGCTGCTGCTGTAGCGCGTGCGGGATGGTCCCCGTTCTTCCCTTCCGTAGGGGCGATTCACGAATCGCCCGCCGTTTTCCGCCTATAACTGGCCTTTTGGAGGTTTTGATATGGAACCGAGCTTCAACCACTTCGACGGGGAGGGCAACGCCATCATGGTGGACGTGTCCTCCAAGCCCCCCACCCACAGGGAGGCGATGGCGGCGGGCGTCATCCACGTCTCCCGCGCCGTGCTGGACGCCATCACGGGGCACACCGCGGCCAAGGGCGACGTGCTGGGGGTGGCCCGGGTGGCGGGCATCATGGCCACCAAGCGCACCTCCGATCTGATCCCCCTGTGCCACCCGCTCATGCTCTCCAACGCAGCCGTGGACTTCACCGTGCTGGAGGATGCCTGCGCCGTGGAGGCCCGCTGCACCGTCAAGCTGGACGGCAAGACCGGGGTGGAGATGGAGGCCCTCACCGGGGTCACCGTGGCCCTGATGACCATCTACGACATGTGCAAGGCCATTGATAAATCCATGGTGCTCTCCGACATCCGCCTGCTGCACAAGGAGGGGGGCAAATCGGGGGTGTACGACCATGCGTGAGCCCGCCGTGGTCGCCGTCAGCGGCATCAAAAATTCGGGCAAGACCACCTTTATCGACGAGATGCTGCCCCACTTCTTCGCCCAGGGCCTGCGGGTGGCGGTCGTCAAGCACGACGGCCACTCCTTCGTCCCCGACCCGCCGGACACCGACACCGGCCGCCACCTGGCCGCCGGGGCCTGCGGCACCGCCGTCTTCGACGGGGAGAAGTACAAGGTCGTCCGCCGGGGGAGGGTGACGGAGCGGGAGCTGATCCCCTTCTTCCCCGACGCGGACCTCATTTTGCTGGAGGGCCTCAAGGGCTCGGACTGGCCCAAGCTGGAGCTGGTGCGGGGGGCGGTCTCCTCCGCGCCGGTGTGCGATCCGAAAAACCTGCTGGCCCTGGTCACCGACCTGGAGCTCTCCCTCCCCGGCGTGCCGGTGGTGGCCCTGGACGACCCGGCGGGGGCGGCGCAGGTCATTTTGCGGTACATGAGGGGGCGCAGGCTATGACCGACGGACAGGGCCGCGCCATCGACTATCTGCGCATCTCGGTCACCGACCGCTGCAACCTGCGCTGCACCTACTGCATGCCCCCGGGCGGTGTAAAGTGGATTTCCCATACAGATATTCTGTCCTATGAGGAAATCCTCCGTCTGGTCTCCCTGTTCGCCGAAATCGGTGTCAAGCGCATCCGCCTGACAGGCGGCGAACCGCTGGTCCGCAGAGGTCTGCCCGACCTGGTGCGCGGCCTGCGGGCAATTCCGGGGATTTCCTCCGTGATGGCCACCACCAACGGCACCCTTTTGGCCGGGCAGCTCCCCGCCCTGCTGGACGCGGGCCTGAACGGCGTGAACCTGAGCCTGGACACCCTGGACCGGGCGCAGTTCGCCGCCATCACCCGCCGGGACGCCCTCCCCGCCGCCCTGGAAGGGCTGGAGGCCGCCCTGGCCGCCCCCGGCCTGACGGTCAAGCTCAACTGCGTGCCCACGGCGTTCAACGCCGGACAGTGGGTCCCCCTGGCCGCCCTGGCCCGGGACCGGGCGCTGTCGGTGCGCTTCATCGAGCTGATGCCCATCGGCCTGGGCGGGGATATGCCCGGCGTGGCGGAGGACGATCTGCGCGCCGCGCTGGAGGCCGCCTTCGGCCCCCTCTCCCCCTGCGATCCAGACCCCGGCGGCGGGCCCTGCCGCTACTTCCGCCCGGCGGGCTTCCGGGGGAAGATCGGCTTTATCAGCGCCATGACCCACCAGTTCTGCGCCCAGTGCAACCGGGTGCGGCTCACCGCCACCGGCTTTCTCAAGACCTGCCTGCAGTATGAGGACGGGGCGGATCTGGCCGCGCCGCTGCGCGCCGGGGCGGGGGACGGGGAGCTGCGCGCCATCATCCGGGACGCCATCGCGCGCAAACCCCGGCAGCACCGCTTCAACGACGCCGCCCCGGCGGGCCGGGAGCGGCACAATATGAATCAGATAGGAGGCTGACAGCGATGGGCAAGGTACTGGCCGTCTGCATCAGCGAACACAAGGGTACCCAGAAGCGCGACGTAAAAACCGCAAAATTTGTCCCCGACTGGGGCATCGAGGGGGACGCCCACGCCGGGAAATGGCACCGGCAGGTCTCCCTGCTCTCCCACGACAGGATTGAGGCCTTCCGCGCCCGGGGCGCGGAGGTGGACCACGGCGCGTTCGGCGAGAACCTCGTGGTGGAGGGCATCGACTTCGCCACACTCCCCCTGGGCACCCGCTTCCGCTGCGGGGACGTGCTGCTGGAGCTGACCCAAATCGGCAAGGAGTGCCACAGCCACTGTGAGATCTTCAAAAAGATGGGCGAGTGCATCATGCCCACCCAGGGGGTCTTTACCCGGGTGCTCAAGGGCGGCACGATTTCGGCCGGCGACGAGCTGGAGGTGCTGCCCCCCGCCCTGCGGGCCGCGGTGGTCACCGCCAGCGACTCCGGCTTTGCCGGCACGCGGGAGGACCTGTCCACCCCCGCCGCCGCCGCGCTGCTGGAGGGCGCGGGCTACCGGGTGGTGCACACCGTAATCCTGCCCGACGACCGTTCGCAGCTGTGCGCGGAGCTGATCCGCCTGTGCGACGGCGATCTGGCCGATCTGATCGTCACCACCGGCGGCACCGGCTTCTCCCCCACCGACTGCACCCCCGAGGCCACCATGGACGCGGTGGAGCGCCCCGCCCCCGGCATCGCGGAGGCCATGCGCATGAACAGCCTGGGCATCACCCCCCGGGCCATGCTCTCCCGGGCGGCGGCGGGCATCCGCAGGGGGGCGCTTATCGTCAACCTGCCCGGCAGCCCCAAGGCGGTGCGGGAGTGCCTGGAGTACGTCCTGCCCAGCCTGGAGCACGGCCTGCAGATCCTCAAGGGGACAACGGGCAATTGCGCCCGCTGAGGCGGGCGCTTCCAGGGGGTATCCCATACCCCCTGGATACGGACGGCTGCACCGGTGTGCGCACCGGTACGGCCGCCGTCCGATACCCCCGGTCTCGCGCCCAGCGGCGCGGGTCGGGGTGTTTCGCGGGGAAATGAATTCCCCGCGAAACGAATCTTATCTCCCTCCGGGGACAACGGGCAACTGCGCCCGATAATCGAATACCGTCCCAATTCTTCGAGCCCGTGCGCCTAAAGCGCAGGCCATGGCGGCGGGCCAAAGGGTGTACCTGGAAACGGATACGCCTACCATTTTGTAAAGGAGAATGGAACCATGAAAAAGCGAGTATCCCCGATCCTTGCGCTCTCCCTTGTCCTGGCCCTGGCGGGCTGCTCCAACACCGGCGGCACCGCCGCCTCCCCCACCCCGGCGCCCGCGTCCGCGCCTCCCTCCCAGGAGACCCCCGCGCCCCAGTCCCAGGCCCCCGGGGCCGAGCCCGTGGAGCTGGTGGTCTTCGCCGCCGCCTCCATGACCGAGACCATGAACCAGATCGCCGAGCTGTACAAGTCCGTGGCCCCCAACGTGACCCTGGTCTACACCTTTGACTCCTCCGGCACCCTGAAAACCCAAATCCAGGAGGGGGCGGACTGCGACATTTTCATCTCCGCCGCCCAGAAGCAGATGAACCAGCTGGATGCCTCGGTGGACGCCGGCGGCGGCAACACCGAGGGCCTGGACTTCGTGCTCCAGGGCACCCGCTGCAACCTGGTGGAGAACAAGGTCACCCTGGTGGTGCCCGAGGGCAACCCCGCCGGGATCTCCTCCTTCGGCGACGTGGCCACCGACAAGGTGAAGCTCATCGCCCTGGGCAACTCCGACGTGCCCGTGGGCCAGTATTCCGAGGAGATCTTTACCGCCATGGGCGTGTGGGATCAGCTCAACGCAAACCAGAAGATCACCTTCGGCACCAACGTGAAGGAGGTCACCTCCCAGGTGGCCGAGGCCGCGGTGGACTGCGGCGTGGTCTACGGCACCGACGCGTATTCCGCCGGGCTGGAGGTGGTGGCCGAGGCCCCCGACGGCACCCACAAGCCGGTCGTTTACCCCGCCGCCGTGCTGAACACCACCAAGAACGGGGACGCCGCCAGGGCCTTCCTGGAGTTCCTGAAGGGCGATGAGTGCTCCGCCGTGTTCGAGTCCGTCGGCTTCAGCATCCCCGCGTAATGTACCATTACGCGGGGGCCCCATTGATGACTACCTATCGCCGGGCGCAACTGAATCCCGCCCCGGCTCCGCCGCACCCGCGGCGTCCCGGCATACGCCGGGTCCCTGTCTCAGCCGGAAAGGAGGTGCGGCCATGGACTGGTATCCCCTCATAAACTCCCTGCGCATCGCGCTGATCTCCACCTTCTTCACCTTTTTCCTGGGTATTTTCGCGGCCTGGCACGTGGCGAAGCTGCCCCGGGGGGCCAAGGGCGTGCTGGACTGCGTGCTCACCCTGCCCCTGGTGCTCCCCCCCACGGTGGTGGGCTTTTTCCTGCTCAAGCTCCTGGGGCCCAAGGGGCCGGTGGGGCGGCTGCTCCTGGCGTGGTGGGACAAAAAGCTCACCATGACCTGGTACGCCTCCATCTTCGCCGTCATCATCGTCACCTTCCCCCTCATGTACCGCACGGTGCGGGGGGCCTTCGAGGCCTTCGACAAGAACCTGCTCTACGCCGGCAAAACCCTGGGCCGCTCCAACCGCTGGGTTTTCTGGCGGGTGCTGATGCCCGGGTGCAGGCAGGGCCTGCTGGCGGGCACGGTGCTGGCCTTTGCCCGGGGCCTGGGGGAGTACGGAGCCACCTCCATGGTCTCGGGCTACACCCCCGGCCGGACGGCCACCATCTCCACCACCGTCTACCAGCTCTGGCGGGAGGGGAACGACGCGCTGGCCTACCGCTGGGTGGGGGTCAACCTGGCCATCTCCTTCGCGGTGCTGGTGGCCATCAGCCTGCTGGAGCGGCGCGAGGCCCCCGCGAAATGGCCCGCCGGGTCCCCGGAGGTGTAGCCCATGGCGTTGGAAGTACGGATTAAGAAGCGCTTTGAAAAATTCCGTCTGGACGTGGAGCTGGAGGCCGGGCGCGGCATCACAGGGCTGCTGGGGGCCTCGGGCTGCGGCAAGAGCATGACCCTCAAGTGCATCGCTGGCATCGTGACCCCCGACGAGGGGCGCATCGCCCTGGACGGGCGGGTGCTCTTCGACAGCGCATGCGGCATCAACCTCCCGCCCCAGGCCCGGCGGGTGGGCTACCTCTTTCAGAACTACGCCCTCTTCCCCAATATGACGGTGGCGAAGAACGTCGCCGCCGGGGTGCGTGGGGGCGCCAAGGCGGAGCGGCAGGCGCGGGTGGAGCAGATGATGCGGGCCTTCTACCTGGAGGACATGGCCGCCAAATACCCCCGCCAGCTCTCCGGCGGACAGCAGCAGCGGGTGGCCCTGGCCCGCATCCTGGCCAGCGGGCCCCAGGCCCTGCTGCTGGACGAGCCCTTCTCCGCCCTGGACAGCTACCTGCGCTGGCAGGTGGAGCTGGAGCTGCGGGACCGGCTGGCCCCCTTCCCCGGCCCGGTGCTCTTCGTCACCCACAGCCGGGACGAGGTCTACCGCCTGTGCGCCACGGCCTGCGTGCTGGACCACGGGCGCAGCGAGCCGGCGCAAAGCGTGCATGCGCTCTTCGACGCCCCCGCCACCCTCTCCTCCTGCCTGCTCACCGGCTGCAAAAACATCTCCCGGGCCCGCCCCGCCCCGGACGGGCGGGTGGAGGCGTTGGACTGGGGCGCGGTTTTTACGCCCGGCAGGCCCCTGCCTGAAGGGCTGACCCACGTGGGGGTGCGCTCCCACTTTCTGCGCCCCGCCCCCGGCCCCGGCGAAAACACCCTGCTCTGCCGGGTGGAGCGGGTCATCGAGGACGTGTTCTCCACCGTGGTCCTCCTCTCCACCCCCGGCGGGGCGGAGGGCCGCTCCACGCTGCGGCTGGAGACCTCCAAGCAGGACTGGGCCGGTTTGGGCGGGCCCTCCTCCCTCTGGCTGCGCATCGAGCCCCGGGATCTGCTGCTGCTCCACGACCGCTGGTCCTCCTGAAACAAACACCGCCGCCCCCGGCATGCCGGGGGCGGCGGTGTTTGTTTCAGCAAAAGACCGACTTCACGTCCCGGTACTTGCTGTGGGACACCGGGACGGCCGTCCCGTCCCGCAGCACCAGGGTGTCCGGGGTCAGGTGGTCGATAAAGGCCTTGTTCACCACGTAGGAGTGGTGGGGCCGGACGAAGCGCCCGGTGTCCATCAGGGGGGAGACGAACTCCGAGAAGGACACCCGCAGGTTCTGGGATCGGACCTCCCCGCCGTCCCGCAGGGAGAGCAGCACCACGTGCTGCCTGGGCCGCAGGGTGACGATCTCGGACAGGGGAATCCAGCACAGGCCCCGGGCCGTCTTGACGCGGAAGCGCTCCTCCCCCTGCCGCACGCACCGGGCCAGCGCCTCGTCCAACGCCTCAAACAGGGGCGCCTGCTCCACCGGCTTGAGCAGGTACTGCATGGCCTTGACCTGGTAGGCCTCCAGCGCGTGGCGGCGGGAGGCCGTCAGGAAGATCACCGCCGCCTCAGGCTGCGTCGCCCGGATCCGGCGGGCCGCCTCCAGGCCGTCCATGTCGGGCAGGGTCACGTCCAGCAGGTAAACCTGCGCCCGCTCCAGTGCCAGCATCTGCCCCGCCGTCCGGGGGACGACCACCTCCAGCGCCGCCTCCGGGTGCTGGCGCTGATAGGCCTCCACCAGCTTCTGCGCCGCCGCGTTCTCCCTTGCGCCGCCGTCGTATATTACCAGACGCACCATACGTCCACGCTCCTTCCGATCCTGTACCCCTTTATTTTACATGATTCCCCTCCGGCGGCGCGTAGTATTTGTGCGCATTCCCTGTATTTTCATGTGCCGCGCCCGTTTTGGCGCAGAATTTCTTTCATTGCGGCGCAAAATTGGGTGCAAGCTGCTCATATGCTTTTTGCATTTTTCTTTATCTTTGGTATAATTGAAAAAGAGCGGAAACCGCTCTTTTTTACGGTATTTACCTACCCGCCCATACGGCAGGCAGGCCTGGGAGGCAAAAAATCCATGCTTCATTTTGCAATCTGTGACGACGACCCCGGCGAAACCGGGCTGATCCTGGCCGCGCTGGAGCGCTACCGGGCCGCGCGGCCCACGCTGGAGTGGGCCGCCGCGTCCTACCCCTCCGCCCCGGCGCTGCTGGAGGCCCTGGACGGCGGGGCGCGGTTCGACCTCTACCTGCTGGACATCGTCATGCCGGACATCGACGGCATCCAGGTGGCCGAGGAGCTGCGCCGCCGGGGCGCGGGGGGCGCGCTCGTCTTTTTCACCTCCTCCCCGGACTACGCGCTGGAGGCCTTCCGGGTGCGGGCCCTGCACTATCTGCTCAAGCCCGTGGCGGACGCGGAATTTTTCTCCGCCCTGGACGAGGCCTGCGCCCTCCCCCGCCAGCCCCAGGAGCGCTGGCTGCCCATCCACACGGCCCAGGGGGTGGTGCAGGTGCGCTACCGGGACATCTGCTATGTGGAGTGCATCCGCCACGTGCTCTGCTTCCATCTGGCCGACGGCGCCGCCCTCAACAGCCGCAGCATCCGGGTCCCCTTCGCCGCGGCGGCGGCCCCCCTGCTGGAGGACGGGCGCTTCCTCCACGCCCACAAATCCTTCATCCTCAACATGGAGCGGGTGAGCAGCCTCACCGCCGACTCCTTCCGCATGTCCGACGGGGCGCTCCTCCCCGTGCCCCGCAGCAAGTTCGCGGCGGTGCGGCGGACCTATCTGGACTTCCTCGCCCGGCAGGCCGGCGCGCAGGTATAGCCGCAACGCAGGCGGAAACTGCGCCCGATCCGCATCACTTTTTGACAGACTGAGACCCCCGGTTCACCAGAGTGAACCGGGGGTCTTTCCTACGCTTCGCCGTCTTTTTGTCCCTTCATCCGCTCCACAATCTCCTGGAAGCGGGCGGTGATGTACCCGTAGTTCTCCTTCTTGTGGGGCAGCAGGCAGCTGCTGCAATCCTTGATCCCGTCCTTCGTGAACTGGAAGTTGCCGCCGCAGTCCTTTCCCAGCACGTAGAGCGGGCAGTAGCAGAACAGGCAGTTGAACTCCTCGGGGTGCCCGGTTTCGTGGCAGGGGAAGTACTCGCACTCCCGGTTGCAGAAGAAGGAAAAATGCTTTCCCTCCCAGTAGGGCTTCTCGGTTTCCTGCGCCATGGCCTTATCTCCCTTTTTTCAGAATGGATCCATCATAGCACAACACGCGCCCGCCTTCAACCCGGCGTCACTCCCCGCGCAGGCTGCCGCTGAGCTTTGCGTAGATACTGTTGATCTCGATGGGCTTGGGGATGTGGGCGTTCATGCCCACCGCCAGGCACCGCTCCTCGTCCTCCGCGAAGGCGTCGGCGGTCATGGCGAAGATGGGCACCTTGGCCGCGTCGGGCCGGTCCATGGCCCGGATGATCTTCGTGGCCTCGTACCCGTCCATCCGTGGCATCTGGATGTCCATCAGGATCAGATCGTAGTACCCCACCGGGGAGGCGGCGAAGCGCTCCACGGCCTCCGCCCCGTCCGCCGCCGGCTCCAGCACCGCGCCCGCCGCGCCGATAAGCTCCACGGCGATCTCCCGGTTGAGCTCGTTGTCCTCCGCCAGCAGGAAGGTCTTGCCGCTGAAATCGTAATGGCGCTCGCCGCTGCGCAGGAAGCGCTCCTCCTCCCGCCCCAGCACATAGCGGTTCAGACCCTGGAGCAGCGTGGAGCGGAACAGGGGTTTTGGCAAAAAGCCGTTGGCGCCCGCCGCCAGCGCCTCCTCCTCGATCTCCGTCCAGTCGTAGGCAGAGGCGATGAGGATGGGCACGCTTGCGCCCACCCTGCGGCGGATCTGCTGCACCGTCTCCACCCCGTCCTGGCCCGGCATCTTCCAGTCCACGATGACCGCGTCCAGATCCTCGCCCCGCTGGTGGGCCAGGGACACCAGCTCCACCGCCGCCCGGCCGCTGTCCACCCACCGGGCCTCCACGCCGCACGCCCGGAGCATCTCCACGGTGTACTCGCACATCACGTCGTCGTCGTCCGCCACCAGCACCTTGATCCCCGGGAAGCGCCATTCGCCCGGCTCCTGGGCCTCAATCCGCAGCGGCAGAGAGACGGTAAAGGTGCTTCCCCTGCCCCACTCGCTCTCCACGGTGACGGCGCCGCCCATCATCTCCACAATTCTTTGGGTGATGGCCATGCCCAGCCCGCTGCCCTCGGTCTTGTCCACCCGGTTGTCCCGCTCCCGCGTGAAGGCGTCGAAGATATGCGCCAGGAACTCCGGCCGGATGCCCATGCCGGTGTCGGAGAAGGTAAAGCGGAACCGGGCCTCCCCCGGCCGGTCCTGGGGGGCCTCCTCCACGTCCACGGTGATGCGCCCGCCCTCCGGGGTGAACTTGGAGGCGTTGGAGAGGATGTTGATAAAGACCTGCCGCAGACGCAGGGAGTCGCAGGAGAACCGCTCGTGCACCACGTTGTGCAGCCGGATGGAGAACTGCTGGCCCCGCGACTTTATCATGGGCTGGATGATGGCGATGACGTTTTCCAGCACCTCGGGCAGCAGCATGGCGTCGCTGCGCAGGGCCATCTTCCCGCTCTCGATTTTGGACATGTCCAGCACGTCGTTGATGAGCCCCAGCAGATGCTGGCTGGAGAGGGCGATTTTTTTCAGGCAGCTGTGCACCTTGTCCGGGTTGTCCAGATGGGCGGCGGCGATCTCCGTCATGCCCACGATGGCGTTCATCGGGGTGCGGATGTCGTGGGACATGCGGGAGAGGAAGTCTGATTTGGCCCGGCTGGCGCTCTCCGCCGCAGCCAGCGCCCGCCTGAGCTGCTCCGCCTGCTCCTCCAGCTGCTTTTGCAGCTGCTTCTGCTCCACCGCCTCGGTGACGTCGGTGATCACGGTATAGGAGACCTGCCTGCCGTCAATCATCTCCTGCGTAAAGGTGCCCGTCATCCTCACCCAGGCCGTCCCGCCCCCCTTGACGGGCATACGCGTGAGAATACTAAACCCCGGGTCTCCGTTCGTCAGGGCCTGAAGGGTGGCCTTGCGGATCGCCTCCAGCTCCTCCAAACACCCGTGGTAGGTGTAAAAAGCAACCGGGTTATTGTGAAACAGGGCCTCGTACTCAGCCCTCGGATAACCGATGATCTTATAATAGAAGTCGTTGCCCCACACCATCGTAAAGCACTCGTCCAGCAGGTGCTTGCTCACGCTGACCTGCATCGCGCTCATCAGCGTATCGTACTCGTAGCTCGAAGTACCCGCCGCGTAAACGCCCGGGCCCTCGGACGGATTTTCCGCCATATTCTCGCTCTCCTTCTCCCTAACCCGCACATGTCTCCGACCGGAACCATATCCCCAGGTGCGCCGCCACTGTGTTCATGTATATATATTTTTATGTTATTCTATCAAAGCCGGGGCGGTTTCGCAACCCCCACATGGATTTCTCCCGGAGAAACTGCTATAATGAAAAAAACCGCAGTTGAGGAGGCCCGCCGTGCAGTACGGAAGATACCGCCTAATCTATGAAAACTACAGATCTCAGATTGAATTCGGCCACTACCGGCAGGGCGACACCCTGCCCACCATCGAGCAGCTGTGCACCGTCTTCAGCGCGGCCCCCCAGACGGTGCGCAAAGCCCTTTTGCAGCTCCAGGAGGAGGGCTTCATCCGCCTGTCCCCCGGGCGGAAAACCGCGGTGGTCTACGGCGCGCGGTGTGAGGAGTGCCAGGCACGCCGCCAGGACTACTACCTGGCCAGGCGGGACGCCATGCAGGACCTGACCCCGGTCATCCTCACGCTGCTGATCCCCCTTATGTCCGAGGGATGCCGCCGGCTGCAGCCCCAGGCGCTGCTGCGCATCCGGCGCGCCGCGGCCGAGCCGGAGGAGGGGGCCTTTTACATCGCCTTTATCAGCGGGCTGGAGATGATCCTGACGCTGAAAAACCGTCTGGCCCTGGATCTGTACTACGAGCTGGTGTCCTTTTACCGCTTCCCCCACTTCCTCTATCGGCGCATCCCGTCCGAGCCCCTGTCACGGCGGTTCGACGCGCTGTCCGCCCAGGCCGTGGAGGCCTGCGTCCGGTGCGACCGCGGGGCCCTGTTCGGCGTCTTTATGGACGTACAGCGCCTGTTCCGCGATATTTTGCAGGCTTTCGTTCGCCTGGCGGAGGAGGAGCGGCCCCAGCAGGAGCAGGTGCCCTTCCGCTGGCAGGTCTACCGGGATCGGCCCCAGCAGTGCTACTCCATCGCGGCGCGGCTCATCGAGGACGTCTATATCAGCGGGGCGTACGCGTCGGGGGCGTTCCTGCCCTCCTACTCCGCCCTGTCCAAGTCCCTGCCGGTCTCCCTGAGTACGGTGCGCAGGGCGGTGGCCCTGCTGGAGCGGCTGGGGGTGGCCGCCGCCATCCAGGGCGTGGGCACCCAGGTGCGCGCCGCACCCCCGGATCCCGGCGCGGCGCCCCCCGCCCCGCCGGAGCGGCTCGTGTCCATGTTCCAACAGGCCCTGCAGCTCATCCGGCTGACCCTGGAACCCACGCTGGCCCGGTTCTTCCCCGCGCTCGACGGGCAGCGGGCCTCCGCCTGCCTGGAGGCGCTGTACGCCTGCCAAACACAGGGCGCCGGCTTCCGCCCCCTGTACCACTGCCTGGACCACCTGCTGGGCGGCGAGGCGGGCCGTCCGGCGGGGGAGATCTGGAACAAGCTGTACGAGGTCCTGCTGCTGGGCCTGCCCCTGCTGGAGGCGCCCGCCGTGCTGGAGCCCCTGGCCGGGCGGCTGGCCGCGCGCACCGGCGGGCTGATCCGGGGGTTGGAGGCGCGGGACGCGGCGCTCTTCCGCGACAGCCTGGAGGGCTTCCTCCGCCTGGGGCAGGCCGCGGCGGAGGCCGCCGCCCAATAAAATCCGTCCCTATGGGCATCGCCTGTGCAACCTGTCTATTCCGGCCCATACAAAATTCCTTCCGCCTCCCCCGCCGCCTGCTCCCCCCGGGCGAAAGCCTGGCCGGCACCGTGGCCCGGGTGAACCCCTTATCCTGGCGATCCGGCCCAAATCGCCGCCGGGATTGCCCATGTGGCGGGGCAGGGAAAAAATTAGGGCTTGACACAGGGAGAATTCTCCTGTATGCTATCCCTACAGTTAGCTTTCGCTAACTATCGGCGGGTAAGCAGCAGGAGGTTGCCATGTGCGGTCATTGCCAACACGGAGAATACCCCCACGAACACGGCTGCTGCGGGGGCCGCTGCTGCCGCCGTCTACCGCGCCTTCCGCCAGGCGGTATCCGAGGGCGGACAGCGGGAGGGTTTCCTCTTCGAACTGCCCAGGCTGTGGAACGGCTGGACCTCGCCAGAGCCGCCTTTTTTCTTGGCACTGAGTTAGTTTTCACTAATCAACGATTGGAGATGCTTGCGTGACCTTTGAAGAATCGCTGATTGAGCACTGTTCCCCCACCCTGGCCGGGATGAAGGTGGCCAGCCTGTACCGCTACTCCCCCGGGGACAGCCGCCAGTTCGGGCTGCAATACAAGCTTTGGCGGGAGTGGTTCGCGCGCCTGGGGCTGAAGCTGGTCATCCTGAAGGGGTGCCGGGAGACCGGCTCCTACCTGCTCTACCTGTACCGGGAGGACGCCCTGCGGCGACTCCTGGCCCGGCCGGACGTGTGCGGCTACCTGTCCTGCCTGGACTACGACCCGGGCGCGGGCCACCGCGCCCTGCTGCGGCAGCTCGCCCGCAGGCTCTGCCTGGAGCGGGAGTTCCCCCACGAGATCGGTATTTTCCTGGGCTATCCCCTCGCCGACGTGCAGGGCTTTATCCAAAACAAGGGCAGGAACTACACCTGCTGCGGCTGCTGGAAGAGCTACGGGGATCCCAGGATCGCCCGCCGGCGCTTCAACCGCTACCGGGCCTGCACCGCATTTTACAAACGGCGGTACGCCGGCGGCACCCCCATCACACAGCTCATCAAGGCCGCGTAGCGCCGCCACTTAATTATGAAAGGACTGATTTCCATGAGCAAAATTGCCATCGTCTACTGGAGCGGAACCGGCAACACGGAAAAAATGGCCGACTGCGTCGCGGAGGGCGTCCAGGGCGCGGGGGGCGAAGCGCAACGCTTCACCCCCGCGGAGTTCGACGCCTCCCAGCTCGGCGCGTTCGGCGCGGTGGCCTTCGGCTGCCCCTCCATGGGTTCCGAGCAGCTGGAGGAGTCCGAGTTCGAGCCCATGTTCGCCGGGCTGGAGGGCTCCCTGGGCGGCAAAAAGATCGCCCTGTTCGGCTCCTACGGCTGGGGCGACGGCCAGTGGATGCGGGATTGGTGCGCGCGCTGCGGGGCCGCCGGCGCCAACCTCTACGACGAGGAGGGCCTCATTGCCAACGAGACCCCCAACGCCGGCGCCCAGGACGCCTGCCGCGCGCTGGGCCGCGGCCTGGCGGGCTGGTAGTACGGCCCCGCCATCAAAACACGTTCCCCCGCCCCCTGCGGGCGATTCACTTCCTTCCTTGTTAAGGGCCCCGAACGGACGCCATGCCGTTCGGGGCCCGACTCTTTTTATCTGTTCCTCTGCGCGTGCTCCTTAATTCTCTGGAACGTCTCCTCGCTGAGGTCGTGCTCCACCTTGCACGCGTCCGCGGCGGCCACCTCTTCGCCGACGCCCAGCCGGACAAAAAACTCCGTAAGCAGGCGGTGCCGCTCGTAAATCCGCTGGGCCACCTCCTGCCCCGGGGGCAGCAGGGTGATCAGCCCGTCCTCGTCCATCTCGATATAGCCGCTTTCCCGCAGCTTCTTCATCGCCACGCTGACGCTGGGCTTGGAGAAATGCAGCTCGTTGGCAATATCGATGGAGCGGACCATCCCGTTGCGCTCCCTCAGGCTCAGAATCGCTTCCAGATAATCTTCCGCCGACTCGTAAATCTTCATAAATCCGCACCCGTCCTTTCATAGGCCTGTCTATAGATTAGCATAAACTCACCGGTCTGACAAGAAATGATAGGAAAAGGGATTGACAAATTCAGTTAGTTGATGTAAACTCAAACCGTCTCAGAGGTTAGACGCTTCTAACTTCTATATAAGGAGGAGTAGAATGATGCCCTTAACAATGGCGAAGACCGGTGAGACCGTTACCATCCGTAAAATCACCGGCAAGGATGAAATCCGGCAGCACCTTGCGGAGCTGGGCTTCGTGGTGGACGCAATGGTGACGGTGGTCAGCGAGCTGGCCGGCAATCTCATTCTACAGGTCAAGGACAGCCGGATCGCGTTGGACAAGACCATGGCCAACCGGATCATGATTTGAGAGGAGTGTGTGTATGAGGACTCTGCGAGAGGCCAAGGTGGGCGACACCGTCACGGTGGTCAAGCTCCACGGCGAGGGGGCGGTCAAGCGCCGCATCATGGATATGGGCATTACCAAGGGCACCGATCTCCACGTGCGCAAGGTGGCCCCCCTGGGCGACCCCATGGAGCTCAATGTGCGCGGCTATGAGCTTTCCGTAAGGAAGGCGGACGCCGAGATGATCGAGATCGCGTAGGGCGGTCTTTCCCGGGCGGCGCGGCCGCCTGTTTTTCAGGTCAAGCGTTAGTCTTGACTAATAAGAGAGAAGGGAGTCTGAGTCGATGGATATTAAAATCGCGCTGGCGGGCAACCCGAACTGCGGCAAGACCACGCTGTTCAACGCCCTGACCGGCTCCAGCCAATATGTGGGCAACTGGCCCGGCGTGACGGTGGAAAAGAAGGAGGGCAAGCTCAAGGGACGCAAGGACGTGGTCATCCAGGACCTGCCGGGCATCTATTCCCTCTCCCCCTATACGCTGGAGGAGGTCGTGGCCCGGGGCTATCTGGTGGGCGAGAAGCCCGACGCCATCCTGAACATCGTGGACGGCACCAACATCGAGCGCAACCTCTACCTCACCACCCAGCTCATCGAGCTGGGCATCCCCGTGGTGGTGGCCGTGAACATGATCGACCTGGTGCGCAAGAACGGCGACAAGATCGACCTGCAAAAGCTGGGCGGCGCGCTGGGCTGCGAGGTCGTGGAGATGAGCGCGCTGAAGGGCGAGGGCGGCATGGCCGCCGCCGAGAAGGCCGTGGCCCTGGCCCAGTCCCGCAAGGCGGGGGAGCTGCCCCACGTGTTCACCGGCAGCGTGGAGCACGCCGTGGCCCACATTGAGGAGTCCATCGAGGGCAAGGTGGACGCGCGCTACCTGCGCTGGTACGCCATCAAGGTCTTTGAGCGGGACGACAAGGTCATGGCCGAGCTGGCCCTGGATCCCGGCCTTAAGTCCCACCTGGAGGAGCACATCGCCGACTGCGAGCGCGAGCTGGACGACGACGCCGAGAGCATCATCACCAACCAGCGCTACGCCTACATCAACGGCGTGGTGGAGCGCGCCGTGAAAAAGAAGGCCCTCAAGCACAGCCTGTCCGCCTCGGACAAGATTGACCGCATCGTCACCAACCGCGTGCTGGCCCTGCCCATCTTCGCCGTGGTCATGTTCGCGGTCTACTACATCGCCATCGGCACCGTGGGCGACTGGGTCACCGGCTGGACCAACGACGTGCTCTTCGGTGAGATCATCCCTCCCGCCGTCAGCGGCTGGCTGGAGGGCATGAGCGTGGCGCCCTGGCTGGTGGGCCTCATCGTGGACGGCATCATCGCCGGTGTGGGCGCCGTGATCGGCTTCGTGCCCCAGATGCTGGTGCTCTTCCTGATGCTCTCCATCCTGGAGGACGTCGGCTACATGGCCCGCGTGGCGTTCATCATGGACCGCATTTTCAGAAAGTTCGGCCTGTCCGGCAAGTCCTTCATCCCCATGCTCATCGGCTCCGGCTGCGGCGTCCCCGGCGTCATGGCCTCCCGCACCATTGAGAACGAGCGGGACCGCCGCATGACCATTATGACCACCTGCTTCGTGCCCTGCGGCGCGAAGATGCCCATCATCGGCCTCTTCGCGGGCGCCCTGTTCGGCGGCAGCGGCCTGGTGGCCGTCTCCGCCTACTTCATCGGCGTGGGGGCCATCATCCTCTCCGGCATCATGCTCAAGAAGCTCAAGGCCTTCGCTGGCGACCCCGCCCCCTTCGTTATGGAGCTGCCCCAGTACCACGTCCCCGCCCCCAGCAACGTGCTGCGGGCCACCTGGGAGCGCGGCTGGTCCTTCATCAAGCGGGCCGGCACCGTCATCCTGGCCTCCTCCATCATCCTCTGGTTCCTCCAGGGCTTCGGCTTCGTGGACGGCGTGTTCGGCATGGTGGATGACAACAACAGCTCCCTGCTGGCCGTGGTCGGCAGCGCGGTGGCCTTTCTCTTCGCCCCCCTGGGCTTCGGCGACTGGCAGTCCACCGTGGCCACCGTCACCGGCCTCATCGCCAAGGAGAACGTGGTGTCCACCTTCGGCGTCCTCTTCCACATCGGCGAGGAGGTGGCCGAGGACGACGCGGGCCTCCTGGCCGCCATCGCGGTCCACTACACCGCCCTGTCCGCCTACAGCTTCATGATTTTCAACCTGCTGTGCGCCCCCTGCTTCGCCGCCATGGGTGCCATCAAGCGGGAGATGAACAACGCCAAGTGGACCTTCGCCGCCATCGGCTATATGTGCGGCTTCGCCTATGTGATCTCCCTCATCGTCTACCAGCTCGGCGGCCTCTTCACCGGCGACGTGAGCTTCGGCCTGGGCACCGTGGCCGCCCTGCTGTGTGTGGTGGGCCTGGTCTACCTGCTGGTGCGCAGGAACCGGTACGACGAGAACCACCTGACCATCAGCTCCGTGGCCGCGGCCGCGGCCAAGTAAGGAGGCAATTATGAACGTACCCACCATCGTTATCGGGCTTATCGTGCTGGCGGCTTTTGTCTCCATTGTGGCCCGGGGCGTGTACAACAAGAAGCACCACCAGGGCGGCTGCAGCTGCGGCGGCGGGTGCGGGAATTGTCCCGGCAGCGGCGCGTGCCACCCCAAGCAGTAGCAGCCCCCGGCATTCCCCTCGCGGCGCGGACTATAAAGGTCCGCGCCGCGTTTTTATATCCCGCATTTCGTATGGAAATTTTCTTTCAACTGTGTTAATATCATAAAAACGCATTTACCGCCGCTGACTTACGCAATTTTGTGACCGATATGCACTGTTTTTGGAGGGCTCGCTATGAAAAAGCGCTGGCACTGGGGTCTTCTGGGCTTTTTTCTCGCCATGGTCATTCTGGGTTCCATTACCCTGCACTCCATCTACCGGATTCAGTCCCACGGCCAGCTCATCAACTACGTCGGGATCGTCCGCGGGGCCACCCAGCGGCTGGTCAAGCTGGAGCTGAGCGGAGAGCCCGGCGACGAAATGATCGGCTACCTGGACGGGATTCTGGACAACCTCGCCACCGGCCAGGGGGAATACGGCCTGATCCTGCCGGAGGACCCGGCGTATCTGGACTGCCTGGATGAGCTGGAGGCCCAGTGGCAGGACATGAAGCGGCTCATCTACGCCGGGCGCGCGGATCCCGCCCTGCGCGGGGAGCTGCTGACGGCCAGCGAGACCTACTTCGCGGCGGCCAACGACACGGTTTTCGCCGCGCAAAACTACTCCTCCCAACAGACCCGGCTGCTGACGGTGCTGATCGGGCTGCTCATGGCCTGCGTCCTGGCCGTGTGGCTCTTTATCTTCTGGTCCGACGTAAAGCGGATGCTCAAGCTGGAGCACACCAACCGGGATCTCAGCGACAAGGCGGGCCGCGACCCGCTGACCGGCGCCTACACCGCCGAGCGGTTTAAATCCGTGGCCCAGACCTTTCTGGACCACGACCTCTCCGTCCCTTACGCCGTGTTCTACGTGGACTTCACCGACTTCAAGTACATCAACGACGTGTTCGGCTACGCCTGCGGGGACGGCATCCTCCGGCAGTACGCCGCCTGCATCCAGGACGATCTGTCCAAGGACGAGGTATTTGGCCGGATCAACGCGGACAACTTCGCTATCCTGCGCCGCTACCGGGACAGGGAGGAGCTGCTGGAGCGCCAGAAGGCCGTGGACCGCCGCATCACCGAGTACATGACCAGCTCCTTCGACAAGCAGTCCCTGTCCGTGTGCTGCGGGGTATGCTGCGTGGAGGACGTGGTGGAGAACCTGAAGATCGAGGGCCTGATGGACCGGGCGAATTTCGCGCGCAAAACCGTAAAGAACGGCACCTACGACCGCTACCGCTTCTACGACGAGAGCATCCGCCGCCAGCTCTTTCTGGAAAAGCACATCGAGAGCAGCATGGCCGACGCCCTGCGCGACCGGGAGTTCGTGGTCTACTACCAGCCCAAGGTCAGCCTGCACACCGGCCAAATCGCCTGCGCCGAGGCCCTGGTGCGCTGGCAGAAGCCGGACGGTACCCTGGTCCCCCCCGACGAGTTCATCCCCGTCTTTGAAAAAAACTACACCATCACCCTGCTGGACCGCTACGTGTTCGAGACGGTCTGCGCCTTTCTCCGGGACAGGCTGGACGCGGGCAGGCCGGTGCAGCCCGTGGCGGTCAACGTGTCCCGCCTGCAATTCTACCACGCGGACTTCATCCCCACCTACGCCGCCATCCGGGAAAAATACGGCGTGCCCGCCAGCCTGCTGGAGATTGAGTTCACCGAGACCATTCTGATCGACAACTGGGCCATGGTGGCCAAAATTGTGGGCGATCTGCAAAAGCTGGGCTTTACCTGCGCCATCGACGACTTCGGCAAGGGCTACTCCTCCCTGAGCGCCATGAAGAACCTCAACATCGACGTGCTGAAGATCGACGCGATGTTCTTCCAGGATCTCAGCTGGTTTGAAAAGGACCGCAAGCTGGTGAAGGGCATCGTCGATCTGGTCCGGCAGTTCGGCATTACCACCGTGGCGGAGGGCATTGAGCGCATGGAGCAGGTGGAGTTCCTGCGCGGGATCCAGTGCGATATGATCCAGGGGTACGTCTTCCACCGCCCTATGCCCGGACAGCAGTACGGGGCGCTGCTGGATACGCTGCCCGGCGGGCCGGAGCGGTAGCGCGGCCCGCGCTTTACAATCACTATACAATCCCCCTTTTTTCGTCCTTCCCTTGTGGATTCATCCAAATTTCGCGTACTGCACTTGCATTGCCCCCTGAAATCCGATATATTGGGTGTATTCTTGGACGAGGGGGTACTGGGATGGCGCCTTCGATGGGTCTGCGCTGTGCAATGTGGAATCGCCGTGCCCGGGGACTCAATGCGTCCAAATCCGCTCGGTAATCGAATCAGGGTATCCGTCTATCGGATGCCCTGATTTATTTTTCACCTGACAAAAATTTTGTTTGGCTAACAGGAGGGTCAACATGAGTAAAAAAGTGGCCGTAATCATGGGATCGGACAGCGATCTGGACACCATGCGCCCCTGCATGAAGCGTCTGCGGGCGTTCGGCGTGCCCTGCGAGGTCCACGTCATTTCCGCCCACCGCACCCCGGCGGCCGCCGAGGCCTTCGCCTCCGGCGCGGCGGGGCAGGGCTTCGGGGTCATCATCGCCGCCGCGGGCAAGGCCGCCCACCTAGCCGGCGTGCTGGCCGCGTACACCACCCTGCCCGTCATCGGCGTGCCCGTCAAGACTTCGATGATGGGCGGGCTGGACAGCCTGCTGTCCATGGTGCAGATGCCCAAGGGCATCCCCGTGGCCTGCGTGGCGGTGGACGGTGCCGACAACGCGGCCATCCTGGCGGCCCAGATGCTGGCCCTCTCGGACGCCGCGCTGGCGGACAAGCTGGCCGCCTTCAAGCGCGATATGGCGGAGGAAGTCATGAACAAGGATAAAAAAATGCAGCAGGAGGAATTTTAAGATGGGTTACGAGAAGAAGGAGCAGCTCTACGAGGGCAAGGCCAAGAAGGTATTTTCCACCAACGACCCCGAGGTGGTCATCGTCTCCTATAAGGACGACGCCACCGCCTTCAACGGCCTCAAAAAGGGCACCATCTCCGGCAAGGGCGCCATCAACAACCGCATGACCAACAACCTCATGCGCCGCCTGGAGGCCCGGGGCGTGCCCACCCACTACGTGGAGGAGCTCAGCGAGCGCGAGACCGCCGTGAAGAAGGTCTCCATCGTGCCCCTGGAGGTCATCATCCGCAACATCTCCGCCGGCTCCTTCGCCAAGCGCTACGGCGTGGAGGAGGGCATCGTCTTTTCCGCCCCCACCATCGAGTTCTCCTATAAGGACGACGACCTGGGCGACCCGCTGATCAACGACTACCACGCCCTGGCCCTGGGCCTGGCCACCCAGGAGGAGATCGACCTCATCAAGAAGTATGCCTTCGCCGTCAACGACCTGCTGCGCGGCTTCATGAAGGAGATCGGCATCGACCTGGTGGACTTCAAGCTGGAGTTCGGCAAGACCGCCGACGGCGCCATCGTCCTGGCCGACGAGATCAGCCCCGACACCTGCCGCCTCTGGGACGAGAAGACCCACGAGAAGCTGGACAAGGACCGCTTCCGCCGCGACCTGGGCGGGGCCGAGGAGGCCTACGAGGAGGTCATGCGGCGGCTGATGGGGGAATAACGGCCAGGAGGCCATGCCCCCCGATACCCCCGCTTTCGCCGCAGCCGCGGCGGGTTAACGTGTTTATGGCGGAAGTGAATTCCGCCATAAACTCATTTCAATTCAATTTGCTTCGCAAATAGGAGGAACGATTTTGGGCGGATTTTTCGGCGCCATCTCCAAGCGGGACTGCGTGCTGGACATCTTCTTCGGCGTGGACTACCACTCCCACCTGGGCACACGCAGGGGCGGCATGGCGATCTACGACAAGGACGAGGGCTTCCAGCGCCAGATCCACAACATTGAAAACACCCCCTTCCGCACCAAGTTTGAGAAGGATCTCACCGACTTCAAGGGCTGCGCGGGCATCGGCTGCATCAGCGACACCGACCCCCAGCCCCTGCTGGTGCGCTCCCACCTGGGCCTGTACGCCATCACCACCGTAGGCATCATCAACAACGCCGACGAGCTGGCCGAGGGCTTCTACGCCGACGGCGGCGTGCAGTTTTTGGCCATGAGCTCGGGCAAAATCAACTCCACCGAGCTGGCCGCCGCCCTCATCAACAGCAAGCCCACGCTGGTGGAGGGCATCCAGTACGCCCAGCAGGTCATCGACGGCTCCCTCACCCTGCTGCTGCTCACCGCCGACGGCATTATCGCCGCCCGGGACAGGGTGGGCCGCCTGCCCGTGCTGGTGGGGAAGGACACGGACGGCTACTGCGTGTCCTTCGAGTCCTTCGCCTACCGCAAGCTGGACTACCGGGACGCCTACGAGCTGGGCCCCGGCGAGATCGTCCGCCTCACGCCCGAGGGGATGGAGCAGCTCGCCCCGCCGGGGGAGGAGCTGAAAATCTGCGCCTTCCTCTGGACCTACTACGGCTACCCCACCTCCCGGTACGAGGGCATCGGGGTGGAGAGCATGCGCAACCGCAACGGTGAAATCCTGGCCCGGAACGACCGGGCCAGGGGCCTGGCCAGGGACGTGGACTTCGTGGCCGGGGTACCCGACTCCGGCGTACCCCACGCCGTGGGCTACGCCAACGCCAGCGGCATCCCCTTCGCCCGGCCCTTCATCAAGTACACCCCCACCTGGCCCCGCTCGTTCATGCCCCAGAACCAGGGGGTGCGCAACCAGGTGGCCAAGATGAAGCTCATCCCCGTGCCCGACCTCATTGAGGGCAAGCGCCTGCTCTTCGTGGACGACAGCGTGGTGCGGGGCACCCAGCTGCGGGAGACGGTGGAGTTCCTCTACCAGTGCGGGGCCAAGGAGGTCCATATCCGCTCGGCCTGCCCCCCCATCATGTACCCCTGCAAGTTCCTCAACTTCTCCCGGGGCAACTCCGCCATGGAGCTGCTGGCCCGTAAGACCGTGCAGGAGCTGGAGGGGGACGAGGGCCAGGAGCACCTGGACGAGTACGCCGACGCGGACACCGACCGCGGCCGGTCCATGCTGGGCTGCATCTGCAAAAAGATGCATTTCACCTCCCTGGGCTTTCAGAACCTCAAGGGCCTGATCGACTCCATCGGCATCGACCCCTGCAAGGTCTGCACGTACTGCTGGAACGGAAAAGAATAGGTAAGGACGGTTACTATCTATGAAAAACTCACACTCCGAATCCTACGCCGCCGCGGGCGTGGACGTCACCGCCGGGTACGAGGCGGTCAACCGCATTAAGCCCCTGGTGGAGTCCACCTACATCCCCGGTGTCATGGGCACCCTGGGCGGCTTCGGCGGCCTGTTCGCCCCCGACGTGGCCGGCATGAAGAAGCCCATCCTGGTCTCCGGCACCGACGGCGTGGGCACCAAGCTGAAAATCGCCTTCCTCATGGACAAGCACGACACCGTGGGCATCGACTGCGTGGCCATGTGCGTCAACGACATCGCCTGCGCCGGGGCCCAGCCCCTCTTTTTCCTGGACTACCTGGCCGTGGGCAAGAACGTGCCCGAGCGCATCGAGGCCATTGTCTCCGGCGTCACCGAGGGCTGCCGCCAGGCCGGCTGCGCCCTGGTCGGCGGCGAGACCGCCGAGATGCCCGGCTTCTACCCGGAGAACGAGTACGACCTGGCCGGCTTCTCCGTGGGCCTGGTGGACCAGGAGCAGATGATCGACGGCTCAAAGCTGTGCGACGGGGATCTGCTCATCGGCCTGAGCTCCAACGGCGTGCACTCCAACGGCTTCTCCCTGGTGCGCAAGGTGCTGGGCATCGACGAAAAGGTGCTGGGTATCCACGTGTCCGAGCTGGGCTGCACCATCGGCGAGGAGCTTTTGAAGCCCACCCACATCTACGTCAAGACCCTCCAGTGCCTCACCGCCCGGGGCGTGCAGGTCAAGGCGGTCAGCCACATCACCGGCGGCGGCCTGTACGAGAACGTGCCCCGCATGATGAAGCCGGGCCTCACCGCCTGCGTGCGCAAGGACTCCTGGCCCGTGCCCCCCGTCTTTGAGCTGATCCAGCGCTCCGGCGACATCCCCGAGCGCGACATGTACAACACCTTCAACATGGGCATCGGCCTCGTGGTCGCCATCCCCAAGGACCAGGTGGGCTCCGCCCTGGACACCCTGGCCTGCGCCGGGGAGCAGGCCTACGTCATCGGCGCCGTCACCAAGGGCGAGGCCGGGTTCGAGCTGGCATGAGCGAAACGCGGATCGCGGTGCTGGTGTCCGGCGGCGGCACCAACCTCCAGGCCCTCATCGACGCCCAGAACGCCGGGCGCATCAAAAACGGCCGCATCGCCGCCGTGATCTCCTCCAAGCCCGGCGCCTACGCCCTGGAGCGGGCCGCCGCCGCGGGCATCCTCGGCTGTGTGGTGGCCCGGAGGGACTATTCCTCCAACCGGGAGATGACCGCCGCCCTGGTGGAGAAGCTCCAGTCGCTGGACATCGATCTGGTGGTGCTGGCGGGCTTTCTGCACATACTTACGCAGGAGATGGTGTCCGCCTACCCCAACGCCATACTAAACGTCCACCCCGCCCTGATCCCCTCCTTCTGCGGGGCGGGGTACTACGGGCTGCACGTCCACGAAAAGGCCCTGGCCTACGGCGTCAAGCTCACCGGGGCCACCGTCCACTTCGTCAACGAGGAGCCGGACGGCGGGCCCATCGTGCTCCAGAAGGCGGTGGACATCCTGGAGGGCGACACCCCGGAGTCCCTCCAGCGCCGGGTGATGGAGCAGGCCGAGTGGGTCATCCTGCCCCGGGCCGTCTCCCTGTTCTGCGAGGGCCGCCTCTCGGTGGAGGGGCGACGCGTCCATATTAAGGAGGCCGACTATGAAAACTGTTGATCTCAGCGCGCTGCTGCGCGCCAACCCCTACCCCGGCCGGGGCATCGTGCTGGGCCGCAGCGCCGACGGCGACAAGGCGGCGCTCGCCTACTTCATCATGGGCCGCAGCGAGAACAGCCGCAACCGGGTGTTCGTCTCCACCCCCGACGGCATCCGCACCCAGGCCCACGACCCCGGCAAGATGACCGACCCCTCCCTTATCATCTACGCCCCGGTGCGCCGGTACGGCACCACCACCATAATTTCCAACGGCGACCAGACCGATACCATCCGAGAGGGCATGGCGGCGGGCAAGAGCTTTGCCGGCGCCCTGCGCACCCGCGCCTTCGAGCCGGACGCGCCCAACTACACCCCCCGGATCTCCGGCGTGGTGGCGGGGGACGGGGCCTACGCCCTGTCCATCCTCAAGAGCGCCGACGGCGACCCCGCCTGCTGCCGCCGCTACTTCTTCGAGTACGAGCACCCCATCGCCGGGCAGGCCCACTTCATCCACACCTACATGGGGGACGGCGATCCCCTGCCCTCCTTCGAGGGGGAGCCCGAGCAGGTGGCGGTGACGGCGCCCACGGCGGCGGCCTGGGCCGACGAGATCTGGGACGCCCTGAATGGGGAGAACAAGGTCTCCCTCTTCGTGCAGTATATCGACCTCAAGACCGGAGCGGCGCAGAGCATCATCAAAAACAAGCACGCATAAGGAGGAGACCGCTATGACCGAACTGGAACTGAAATACGGCTGCAACCCCAACCAGAAGCCCGCCCGCATCTTTATGGAGTCCGGCGAGCTGCCCATCCGGGTGCGCAACGGCAAGCCCGGCTATATCAACTTCATGGACGCCTTTAACTCCTGGCAGCTGGTGAAGGAGCTCAAGGCCGCCACTGGCCTGCCCGCCGCCGCCTCCTTCAAGCACGTCTCCCCCGCCGGGGCCGCCGTGGGCACCCCCCTGTCCGACGTGGAGAAGCAGATCTACTTCGCCGGGGGGATGGACCTGTCCCCCATCGCCTGCGCCTACGTGAAGGCCCGCGGCGCCGACCGGCTGTGCTCCTACGGCGACTGGGCCGCCCTCTCCGACGTGTGCGACGCCCAGACCGCCCGCTACCTGGCCATGGAGGTCTCCGACGGCGTCATCGCCCCCGGCTACACCGACGAGGCCCTGGAGATCCTCAAGACCAAGCGCAAGGGCGGCTACAACGTGGTGGAGATCGCCCCCGGCTACGTGCCCCGTGCGGTGGAGCACAAGGACGTGTACGGCATTACGTTCGAGCAGGGCCGCAACAACTTTGAGATTAACGCCGCCCTGCTGGAGAACCTGGTCACCGCCAACAAGGACCTGCCCGAGCACGCCAAGCGGGATCTGATCCTGGCCCTCATCACCCTGAAGTACACCCAGTCCAACTCCGTGTGCTACACCAAGGACGGCCAGGCCATCGGCGTGGGCGCGGGCCAGCAGAGCCGCATCCACTGCACCCGCCTGGCGGGCCAGAAGGCGGACAACTGGCTGCTGCGCCAGCACCCCAAGGTGCTCTCCCTGCCCTTCGTGGACGGCATCCGCCGCCCCGACCGGGACAACGCCATCGACGTGTACATCTCCGACGAGTACGAGGACGTGCTCGCCGACGGCGTGTGGCAAAACACCTTCAAGGAGAAGCCCGAGGTGCTCACCGCCCAGGAGAAAAAGGCCTGGATCGCCCGGCAGTCCGGCGTGAGCGTGGGCTCGGACGCCTTCTTCCCCTTCGGCGACAACGTGGAGCGCGCCCGCAAGAGCGGCGTGCAGTACATCGCCCAGCCCGGCGGGAGCATCCGTGACGACCACGTCATCGCCACCTGCGACAAGTACGGCATCGTCATGGCCTTCACCGGGATGCGGCTGTTCCACCACTAATGGCGGGGCGCGCGCTGCCCCGCCTGAGCGGGTCGGTTCTGAAATGGATCGCCCTGGCCGCCATGGTGGCCGACCACGTGGGCTATCTGGTGGTCTTTCCGCTGCTGGAGGGCCTGCCCGGCCTCTATCCGCTCTACCTGCTGCTGCGCATGGCGGGGCGCATCTCCTTCCCGCTCTTCGCCTTCCTGCTCTCCGAGGGCTGCCGGAACACCCGCGATTTCCCCCGCTACCTGCTCCGGCTCCTCCTCTTCGCCCTCGCGGCCCAGATCCCCTATACCCTGGCCTTCGGCGCGTGGGCGGGCAGCGTCATCGTCTCGTTTCTGATCGGCGCCGGCGCCGTTTTCCTCTATGAGCGGCTGAAGGAGCGGGGCGCGGGGCGGCTGTCCGCCGTCATCCTCCTGCTCGCCGCCGCCGTGCTGGCCGAGCTGCTGCGGGTGGACTACGGCTCCCTGGGCGTGCTGCTGGTCTTTTTCCTCTACCTGTTCCACGCCTCGCCGGGGCGGCGCTGTGTGTCCGTCGCCGCCTGGGCCCTGCTGGCCTACGCCCCGGTCACCCTGACCGATCTGGGCTACTTCTGCTGCGCCGCGCTGGCCGTGCTCCCCATCTGGCTCTACAGCGGCGAACGGGGCAGGGGGAGCAAATGGTTCTTTTACTGGTTCTATCCCGCGCACCTGCTGGCCCTCTGGGCCCTGGGCGCGCTGCTTATGAGGTGATTTTATGCACGTACTAATCGTCGGCGGCGGCGGGCGTGAGCACGCCATCGCCTGGGCCCTGTCCAAAAGCCCCAAGGTCACCGCCCTCTCCTGCGCCCCCGGCAACGGCGGCATCGCCGCGCTGGCCCGGTGCGTGCCCGTCAAGGCCACCGACGTGGAGGGCATGGTGGACTGGGCCAGATC
This sequence comes from Oscillospiraceae bacterium, assembly GCA_022846095.1. NCBI lineage: Bacteria > Bacillati > Bacillota > Clostridia > Eubacteriales > Oscillospiraceae > Oscillospiraceae bacterium. The sequence continues at coordinate 2,347,123 of AP025583.1, forward strand.
CAACGCCGTGGACTTCGTGGTGGTGGCCCCGGACGACCCCCTGGCTCTGGGCATGGTGGACGCCCTGGAGGAGGCGGGTATCCCCGCCTTCGGGCCCCGCAAAAACGCGGCGGTCATCGAGGCCAGCAAGGTCTTTTCCAAGGATCTGATGGAGCGTTACCACATCCCAACCGCAAAGTACAAATCCTTTACAGATATGGAGGCCGCGCTGGCCTACGTCCGGCGGGAGGGCGCGCCCATCGTGGTCAAGGCCGACGGCCTGGCCCTGGGCAAGGGCGTGGTGGTCGCCCAGACCGTGGAGGAGGCCGAGCAGGCCGTGCGCGCCATGATGGCGGACAAAAAGTTCGGCGCGGCGGGCACGCGGCTGGTCATTGAGGCGTGCATGACGGGGCCCGAGGTCACCGTGCTGGCCTTCTGCGACGGGGAGCACCTGATCCCCATGCCCTCCTCCCAGGACCACAAGCGGGCCTTCGACGGCAACCGCGGCCCCAACACCGGCGGTATGGGGGCCATTTCCCCCTCCCCCAACTACACTCCCGAGGTGGCCGCGCGCTGCATGGAGGAGATCTTCCTCCCCACTGTGGCGGCTTTGAAGGCCGAGGGGCGGCCCTTTCAGGGCGTGATTTACTTCGGTCTTATGTTAACCGGGGACGGCCCCAAGGTGGTGGAGTACAACGCCCGCTTCGGCGATCCGGAGTGCCAGGCGGTGCTCTCCCTGCTGGAGAGCGACCTGCTGGACGTTTTCACGGCCTGCCGCGCCGGCACGCTGGACACGCTGGACATCCGCTGGCGGGACGAGGCGGCCTGCTGCCTGGTGCTGGCCTCGGGGGGCTACCCCGGCGCCTACCAGACCGGCTACCCCATCTCCGGGCTGGAGGAGGCGGGCAAAACCGCCGTGGTCTTCCACGCGGGCACCAAATTGGGGGAGCACGGCCAGATCCTCACCTCCGGCGGCCGGGTGCTGGGGGTCACCGCCACAGGGGAAACCCTTGACAAGGCCATTGGCGCCGCGTATGATAGTGCGAGGCGCATCACCTTTACAGACATGCACTTGCGCACCGACATCGGGCGGGTGTAGGACAGGGTATCAGCGGCGCCGGGAAGCTCTCCCGGCGCCGCGTTTTTTTAGGGGGTTGGGTATCATGAAGCGGATTTCGGCGCCCCAGGTGGCCACCATGTTCACCGGCTGCTTTCTGGGGGCGGGCTTTCTCTCCGGGCAGGAGCTGCTGCAATTCTTCGCGCGCTTCGGCGGGTACGGCGTCGCGGGCATGGCCCTGTCGGTGTGCGCCTTCTGCGGCTTCGGCCTGATGGTGCTGCGTATCGCCAAGCGCACGGGGTTCACCGAGTTCGACCGGATCGTCATCCACCGGGATCTCCCCCGGCTGCGGGGCTTCCTCAGCGGGGTGTTCCTCTTTTTCCTCTTCGGGGTCATGGTGAGCATGATCGCCGGGGCCGGGGCGCTGCTCCACCAGCTGCTGGGCCTCCCCGCCCTGGCGGGCAACGCGATCATGTCCGCCCTGGTGCTGGCGGTGGCCCTGTCCGGGGCGGCGGGGCTGGTGGCCTCCTTCAGCGTGGTGGTGCCCCTGCTGGTGATCGCCGCGGCCGCGGTGGGGGTGCTGGCCTTCCTGCGCCTGCCCGCCGGACCCGTCCAGGCCCTCCCCTTCTCGGGGGAAAATCCCCTGCTGGGCAACTGGTTCTTCTCCGCCCTCTCCTTCATCTCCTACAATATGATGGCCGCCGTCTCCATCCTGGTGCCCCTCACCGGCGGCATGGAGGACGGGCGCACCATCCACCGGGGCATGGCCCTGGGGGCCGGGCTGCTCACGGCCATCTCCGCCTGCATCCTGCTGCCCATGGTGTGCTTCCGGGATCTGGTGGGCTCCGCCGAGCTGCCCATGCTGGCTCTGGCGGGGCGGGCCCTGCCCGCGCTGGGCGCGGTGTACGCCCTGCTGCTCTTCTGCGGCATGTTCACCGCCGCCCTCTCCGCACTCTTCGCGGTCACCTCCCGGCTCCAGGCGTGGCGGCGGGGCAGGCTGTCCGGCCCACGGCTCAACGTCCTGCTCTGCCTGCTGGCCTTTGGCGGCAGCGTCTTTGGTTTTAAAAATATGATCAGCTTCGTCTATCCCGTGTGCGGGTACATCGGCTTCCTGGCCCTGGCGGGGATTGCCGCCCACGCCCTGTCTCTGCGGCGGCAGGACGGGGCATTGGAGGCAAAAAAGTGAGTTTTTTCCCCATTGCAACCGCTGGTTGTCAAATTGGACGGACTTTTTGGTGGCGCAACCCACAGTGGATTTGGTAGGATAGCGTCATCAAGAGGAGGAATTGCACATGAATTTTCAGGATAGATTGTACCGCCTGCGCAAGGAGCGCGGCATCTCCCAGGAGGAGCTGGCCAACGCCGTGGGGGTGTCCCGCCAGGCGGTGCAGAAGTGGGAGAGCGGGGCCTCGGCCCCCGACGTGGGCAACCTGGTGGCCCTCTCCGACTTCTTCGGCACCACACTGGACTACCTGCTCAAGGGTCTGGAGCCCGCCCCGGCGGAGCCGCCCGCGGACGGGGCCGGGCGGTTTTACCCGCCCCTGCGCTTCGAGTACAAGAGCCGGCGCACCCTCTTCGGCCTGCCCCTGGTGCACGTGAACGTGGGGCGCTTCTGTATGCCCCGGGCCAGGGGGATCCTCGCCGTCGGCAACGTGGCCACCGGGGTATTTTCCCTGGGGTTCGCCTCGGCGGGCCTGGTATCCCTGGGCGGGGCCTCCCTGGGCCTCTTCTCCCTGGGCGGGCTGGCCCTGGGCCTGCTGGCCGTGGGCGGCCTCTCCCTGGGCGGGATCGCGCTGGGCGGACTGGCGTTGGGCTGGCTGGCAGTGGGCGGCTGCGCCATCGGCGTATACGCCATGGGCGGGGCGGCGGTGGCCGGACGCATCGCGGCTGGGGGCGCGGCCTCCGGCTTCCTGGCCATCGGAGACGCGGTGAAGGGCACAATTACCTTCCCGGTGCACGGCGCCCCTCCCGTGGATGTGGACGCCCTCCGGGCGGCCATCGGCCAGTACTACCCCCACCTGCCCCGCTGGCTGGCAAACCTGTTCTGCGCCATGGTGTAAATTCCATAAAAGCAAGGGGGAGGGCGTTTGCCCTCCCCCCTTGTTTTTTATTTCCCCTCCTTGGGCGGATCGGCCGGCGGCGCAGGCGGCGGGCCCCGGCGCTTGCGCCGCACCCGGACCGCCGCGATGACCCCCGCGGCCGCCAGCGCGGCGAAAATCAGCAGGCCGACGAAGTGGTAGGCGCACCACACTGCGAAATTCCCCAGCCGCTCCCCAAAGCGCTCCAGGCCGCCGGAAAAGGCGTGGCCCAGCCGCACGCCCAGGCCGTCGGTCTCCACGGGGTCGTCCGTGAGCTTGCGCACCTCGCTCAGCTCCACGCTGATGGTGGCGTAGTCCACCAGCGCGTCGTACTTGCGCAGGGTGCCCGACAGCCCCTCAATCTGGTACTCCACCTCGGACAGGGCGTTTTCCAGCTCGATGATGTCCTCCATGGTGGCCGCCTTCTCCAGCAGCGCCAGCAGACGGTCCCGCTTGATCTCCTGGGCCCTGAGGCGGGCCTCGGTGTCGGCGTAGGCCTCCCCCACGTCGGTGGCCTTCTTCTCCGAATCCACCACGTGCCCCACGCCGCCCGCTCCGCTCAGGAAATCCTCAAAGCGCCCGGAGGGCACCCGGATGACGTAGCTGCCGTACCGGCGCGCGTCCGTGTCCGACAGGCCGCCCCCCCGGGCCTGCGCGCTCTCGTAGTAGCCGCCGCAGCGCCCGGTCAGCGCGTCCAGGGTCTGCACGGCGGACTGGAAGTCGGTGGTCTCCACGGTGAGCCAGGCCTCCTGGATGAGCTTCGCCCCCTCCCTGGCGCCGTCCTGGGGCGCGACGGAGGGCGCGGGGGTCTCCGGCTCCGCCGTGCCGGAGTCCTGAAAGCCCCCCGCGGGGGCCTGTACCCACGCCTCGGGCGCCTCGTTTACCCCCGGCGCGGGCATCGGGGGGCTGCCGGTGCTGCCGCCCGCGGAGCAGGCGGACAGGCAGATCGCCAGCAGCAGGGCCCCCGTGAGCAGGGTTTTGTTCCGTTTCATTTCATCTGCACCTCCTGTTTTTTGTTCCTGCCCCTTTAGACGCGCACGGCGGACATTTGTTCCCCACCGGCACAAGGCTGTCAACGCGGCCCCCCGGCGCATAGGATGGGGCAAAAAGGAGGTATCCCCATGCCCACCATCTATCTCTCACCCTCCACGCAGGAGAACAACCTCTACGTAAACGGCGGCACGGAGGAGGAGTGGATGAACCGCCTGGCCGACGCGATGGAGCCCTATCTCACCGCCTCCGGCATCCAGTTCACCCGCAATACCCCCGAGATGACCGCCGCGTCCTCCATCCGGCAGTCCAACCAGGGCAATTACGACCTGCACCTGGCCCTCCACTCCAATGCCGCCCCCGAGGGGCGCTACGGCACGGTGCGCGGCATCGTGGTCTTCTACTACCCCGGCTCGGCCCAGGGCCGGGAGGCGGCCATCCTGGTGGCCGACGGGCTCAAGACCATCTACCCCCTGCCCAACAACGTGCGGGCCGAGGGCACCACCGCCATCGGGGAGGTGACCCGTGTACGGGCCCCCTCGGTCTTTATCGAGCTGGGCTACCACGACAACCCGGACGATGCGGCCTGGATCAAAGGCAACCTGGACGCCATTGCCCGCAACATCGTCCTGTCCCTCACCGAGTATTTCGGCCTGCCCTTCCTGGAGCCCATGGCCCCCCGCCCCGCTGTGGTGGACGTGAGCTGGGGTTATCTCAATATCCGCTCCCGCCCCGACTCCTCCGCCCCCGTGGTGGCCAGGGCCTACGACGGCGCCCGGCTCACCGTGATCAACCAGTACAACGGCTGGTACGTGGTGCGCTTCGACGGCGTGGTGGGCTGGGCCAGCTCCGATTTCATCACCCTGATCTAGGGGGCGCGGCATGGTCATCCACGTAGTCGTGCCGGGCGACACCGTCTACGGCATCGCCCGGCAGTACGGCGTCCCCCCGTCCCAGATCATCGGGGACAACGAGCTGGCCAACCCCGCCCGGCTGGCGGTGGGCCAGGCGCTGGTCGTCCGCTTCCCCGAGCAGGTGCACACCGTCCGCGCCGGGGAGAATATCACCGCCATCGCCCGGCGCTACGGGCTCACCCTGCGCCAGCTCTACCGCAACAACCCCATCCTCCGGGGGGAGCCGGTGATCTACCCCGGCCAGACCATCGTAATCTCCTACCGGGACGAGGGCCCCAAGCCCCCCATCTCGGTGAACGGCTACGCCTACCCCTTCATCGACAAGGACCTGCTCCAGCGCACCCTGCCCTACCTCACCTACCTCACCCCCTTCACCTACGGCATCACCCCCCAGGGCGGGCTGGTGGATCTGGAGGACGAGGTGCTCCTGGCCATGGCCAGGAGCGGCGGCGTGGCCCCCCTAATGCATCTGTCCACCCTCACCGAGGAGGGGAATTTCTCCAACGACCTGGCCCACCTGGTGCTCACCGATATGGGGGTGCAGGACAATCTGGTGGCAAACGTGGTGCGCACGCTGGAGGAGAAGGGCTACCGGGGGCTGGACGTGGACTTCGAGTTCGTCTTCCCCGAGGACGCGCCCCGCTACGCCGCCTTCCTGGCCCGCCTGCGGACGGTCCTGAACCCCTTGGGTCTGCCCGTCATTGCCGCCCTGGCTCCCAAGACCTCGGCCACCCAGCGCGGGCTGCTGTACGAGGGGCACGACTACCGCGCCATCGGCGCGGCGGTGGACGAGGTGCTGCTCATGACCTACGAGTGGGGCTATACCTACGGCCCCCCCATGGCCGTGGCCCCCCTGCCCAACGTGCGCGCGGTGGTGGAGTACGCCCTCACCGAGATCCCGGCCGAAAAGCTGTGGCTGGGGGTGCCCAACTACGGGTACGACTGGCCCCTGCCCTTCGTAAAGGGGGAGACCCGTGCCCGCTCCATCTCCAGCCGCCAGGCGGTCAATCTGGCGGTGCGCTACGGCGCGGCCATCCAGTACAGCGACTACGCCCAGGCCCCCTGGTTCCGCTATACCGACGGGGAGGGGCGCGCCCACGAGGTGTGGTTCGAGGACGCGCGGAGCATCCGGGCCAAGCTGGCGCTCATTCCGGAGTACGGGATGATAGGGGCCGGATACTGGAACCTCATGCGCCCCTTCCCCCAAAATTGGCGGGTTCTTGACGGGTTTTACGACATACGGCAGGTGTAATTTTTACCGTTCACAGATTATTCACAGCAAGTTTCAAAACGGTTCATCACTTTTCCTCCCGGTCTGGTATTCTATACTCGTCAGGATACCAGAACACAAAAACTCCTCCTCTCTCTTCCCTCTCTTTTGTAACCAGCACTGTCCTCCCGCGGGAAGCAGCCGCTTTCCGCGGGAGGGGCAGACAAAACTTCCGCGCCCCTTGGGGCGCGTTTTTTGATCCCCGCGCCGGTATATTTTTCCGCCCGGCCGCCCATACTGTGGGCGAGGTGATCGAAATGTCCTATGTCAATCCCGCTATTCGGGACAAATTTGAGTCCATGCCCATCGACCTGAAAAACGCCATCTTAAACATGGACGTGCGCCTGGAGTCCATGTCCGACCTGATGGCCTGCCTGGAGCGTATCGTCGCGGAGGGCGAGCGCCATGCTTGATCTGGCCGCCCTCACCCCCGAGGCCCAGGCCTACTACCGCTCCCTCCCCCTCAGCGCCCGCATCTCCATGGATCACAGCAACCTGACCCTGCGCACCCTGGAGGATATAAAGGACTTCCAGGCCCGCAGCGTGGGGGAGATGGACGCCGTGCTCTACCGCAAGCTGCCCGAACCCGGCGTGCCCTCCAACTCCGCGCTGGATCCCCTGGACAGCGAGTGAGCCGTCCTGACCCGGTTTCGCAAAAAATACGGTTTTTTTGTGAAAATCCTCTTGCATTTCCCTGCCGGGTATGGTAATATAACTGAGCTGTCAGCAGGAGCGCTGCTCAAGCGGCGGTATGCGGCTGTAGCTCAGTTGGATAGAGTGACTGGCTACGAACCAGTAGGTCGGGGGTTCGAATCCCTTCAGCCGTACCAGTAAAAGCCCTGGAATCTTACGACTCCAGGGCTTTTCTGACGTCTTTTACCGGTTTAAAAATTCGGTGATAATCCGCGCGGCCTCCTCCGAGTTGGAGGCGATGGCCGGGTGCCCTCCCGTCTCAAACACGTGGACCGAGCACCGCCGCACCAGCTTTTTAATCTGCAAGTACTCCTCCAGCGGATCCGGTATCATATCGTCCTCCCTGCTCCCCATGAGCAGCAGCGGATTTTGCAGCGTGTCCAGAGGCTTGCGGAACAGGGGCAGGCCGGAGCGCGCAAACCGTACCAGGGTTTGTGTGTCCTGATCGACGATGCGCGCCCAGTCCTCCCCATGGCACCACTCATAGAACAGCCTGGCATTGGCGTCCCCTTTGGCAAGCGCCCGCTCCGTCAGCAGGTTTTTTGAAAAATCCGGGTACAGGGTTCTCCCCTCGAAGCTATCGGCGACCACCCTGCCGATTAAATCAGGGCGCTCCAACGCCGCGTTGAGGGCGGCGAATGCGCCCCCGCTCGTCCCCACCAGGTCGGCCTTGGGGCAGCCCAGGTGCTCCAGCAGCGCGACCGTCTGCAGCCCCTCGTCAAACCAAAGATCCGCCGGGAACCTTTCCAGCCTGTCGGACTGCCCATGTCCCAGGAAATCAACCAGTATGACGGTAAAGTGCTCCTGGTAGAGGGGTAGGAGCAGCTCAAACATCCCGGAGGAGGCGGCGTTTCCGTGCAGGAAAACCACGGGCTTTCCCCGGCCCACCTGCCTGTAAAAGACCTTCTTGGTGTTGTATAAAAAGTATGACATCCTTTTGCCTCCTAATTGGCTCCAATCAGTAAGGCATATGATAAAATTTATGCCCTACCGCCGGGCATTCCAAACTCCCATTCAAAGGCCTCCCTCCGCCTGTACTGGCTCTATGATAGCACACCGGCCACGGCGTGTCTACTCCGCCGCCTGTGCCGGAAGATCGTCCAGCGCCTCGTAAAGCGCCGCATAGGCGGACAGCATGGCTTTTCTGGGCGACTCCTCCAGCGTGTCCAGCTCCAGCAGGGCGGTACGGTGCACAACGCCGGATGTAACCTGCCCGAGCGCCAAATCGATCTTATGAAATACAAGATCCAGTACCGGCTCTCCGGACATGGGCTCCAGGTAGAGAAAATAGTAGTCGTAAGCCTGGTCATTCTCAACGGGCGGGTTCTCCAGCGGCGGAACCGCTACTTCCACCGAGTACCCATCCCAGTCCCGTTCGATGGGCAGCGCCGCAATTTTCCCATAGCGTACGCCGTCAAACGTAATTGCCGTCACACAGCGCAGCGCCCCGGTCTGCACCTTTATCCTGGAGGATGGAGCGGGACATTCCAGCACGCTGCCCTGGTAAGAAATCTGGTAGGTGTAATGGCTTTGGACTTGTTCCAGCTTATAGGACAGTGACTGCTCCCGCGCCTCCCTCAGCTCCGCCGTGGCAGCCTGTCGAAGTTGTGCCCAACTGAACGCGGAAGAGACAATCAGCGCCAGGACAGAGACAACGACCGCCGCCTGGAGGCGGGGAGGCGTAAAATGCCGCTTCATATCTGGCAGTACCTCCTCATCGCCGCCTCCAGCACACGCAGCGCCCGTACCGTGCGCCGGGCACCCCAGTGGTTGAGATCCCGGATTTCATCCATCGTGTCTCCGCCCATAAAGCGGCGGGCCATCAGTTTCGCATCGACCGGGAGCTGGCCGACATAATCCCTGAGGCACACGCCATTTTGGAAATCCCCGCACCGGGAATGGAGCAGCTCCATACGGGGAATCGGAACCTGGGCTGATACCGGCGCGTCGAGGGAGACCTGGCCATACCGGGCGAAATCCAGCGCCGCCTTCTCCCGCGCCAGCTTCTCATATATCACTTTGGCGGCCGCATACCAGCCGCGGCGGCCCTCCCCGTGGAAGCCGTCCGGCTGGCACTGGTAGACCTCCAGGAAGCCCGTCCAGCCGATGTTCAGGCACTCAGAATCCCTGTCGTCCAGGCCCACCATCCGGCATATCTCACGGATCAGCTTCTCCACGCGCTCCCGGTCCCGCTTGGAAAAATCACGCCTTTTCACTCTGCCTTACGTCCTTTCCGCCTCTGCGGCTGTATCAGCTGCCCGGCCGGGGGAGGAGACGGCAGATCCCCGCTGCAGCCCACCCAGCCGTTTTGCCCGCCGCACCACTCCAAGCGGTAGCTTACGGGCAGCTGAATCCCCCGCTCCAGCAGCAGCTCCTTCATCGGCCTGTGGGTGACCACCCCCTTTTCTGAGAAGCAAATATTGCCCTCCGCGTCGGAACACAGCAGGATATACCTGCCGTCTTTGCTGAACCGGATGCGGAATCTGCGCTGCTTGCCCGCCTGCGTCTGAAGGGCCGTGTTCATGCTCAATACGCCCTGCGCCGTCATCGACAGCTTGGGGTGGTCATAAAACCGAACCGACTCCGGCACCTCGTCAAATGACGAAAAGTCCAACGATGTAACGTCTATCATATCCCTAATCTCTTCTTATCAATAAAGTTCCTCCCATTGTAGCTAAAAATGAATTTTATTTCAAATTTTTATTTTTACGACATTTTCCCCTATTTTCACCCATTTTTCTCGCTATCTCACAATACTTTTTTGTAAGGTTTTTATGGCGCTGAAAACTGTAAAAAGGCTGCGGCAAATTGCCGCAGCCTTTTTTTGATATTACCACAGCCCCAGGACCAGCTGCAGCGCCAGGCTCACCCCGGTGATGCCCACCCAGCAGCACAGGCCCATCAGCAGGGGCTTGCCGCCGGTTTTGACCAGCTTGACAAGGTCGGTATTCAGCCCGATGGCGCTCATGGCCATGACGATGAAGAACTTGCTCAGGGTCTTGACGGGGGAAAAGACCGACACGGGCGCGCCCAGCCCCACCGCCGCCGTGGTAACTACGCTGGCCAGGATGAAATAGAGGATGAAAAAGGGGAACACCTTGCGCAGCTGCACCCTTGCGGCCCCCTCCTCCGCCCTCCGGGCGCGCAGCAGGGCCAGCACCAGGGTGATGGGAATAATGGCCAGGGTGCGGGTGAGCTTGACGGTGACCGCCTTGTCCAACGTGGCCGAGCCCAGGCGGTACATGGAATCCCAGGTGGAGGCCGCCGCGGTGACCGAGGAGGTGTCGTTCACGGCGGTGCCTGCGAAGATGCCGAAGGCCTCCCCCGACGTGGTGTCGAACCCCAGCAGCGCGCCGAGGGCGGGGAAGAATACGGCGGCCAGCACGTTGAAAAAAAAGATGACCGAGATGGCCTGGGCCACCTCCTCGTCGTCCGCGTCGATGACCGGGGCGGTGGCCGCGATGGCGGAGCCGCCGCAGATGGAGGACCCCACCCCCACCAGGGTGGAGATCTTGCCGGGGATGTGCATCACACGGTGCAGCACGTAGGCGATCACCAGCGAGGTGGTGATGGTGGCCAGGATGATGGGCAGGGACTGGAGCCCCGTCTCGGCCACCACGGAGAGGTTCATACCGAAGCCCAGCAGGATCACGGCGTACTGGAGGATTTTTTTGGAGGTAAAGGCCACGCCGCTGCGGATTTTGGCCTTGTCCTTCCAGAACAGCGCGATTACCATGCCCGCCAGGATGGCGAACACCGGGGCCCCCACCACGGGAACCAGCTTCCCCAGGAACCACGCGGGCACCGAAATTGCCAGGCACACCAGCAGGCCCGGCAGCATCTCTTTTTTCATGAAGTCATCTTCTCTCTGTCTCTACAAAAATCTGTCTGCCTGAAAATTTTTTAGCAGCGTTTCCCAGTGTACCACACCCCGGCGCAAAAATGAAGCTGTTTTTCTCGGTTTTTCTATGCTATGATGTTGGCTGCCGAAATCAAGCAAAAGGAGTTCCCGAAATGAAGCACCGTATCCCCGCGCTACTCTGCGCCCTGCTGCTGATCCTGGGCCTCTCCGGCTGTGAGACGGCCCCCGCCGCCCAGGCCTCTCCGCCGCCGGAGGGCTCCACCCTGGCCGTCCACTTCATCGACGTGGGCCAGGCCGACGCCGCCCTGCTGCTCTGCGGCGGGCAGGCCATGCTGATCGACGGCGGCAACGTGGCCGACAGCAGCCTGGTGGTCTCCTACCTGGAGCGGCAGGGGGTGGAGGCTCTGGACTACGTGGTCTGCACCCACGCCCACGAGGACCACGTGGGCGGCCTCTCCGGCCCCCTGAACACCTGCACCGCCGCCCACGTCCTGTCCCCCGTGACGGAGTACGACTCCAAGGCCTTCCGGGATTTTGCCAAATACACCGCCGCCCAGGGGCTGGAGCTGGAGATCCCCACTCCCGGGGATACCTTCCCCCTGGGGGAGGCGGAGGTCACCGTGCTGGGCCCCGTCCGGGACTACGGCGAGACCAACAACACCTCTCTGGTGCTGCGGGTGGAGTTTGGGGAGACCTCCTTCCTCTTCACCGGCGACATGGAGCGGGAGGCGGAGGCCGACCTGTTGGAGGCGGGCGCGGAGCTGGAGTCCACCGTGCTCAAGGTGGGCCACCACGGCAGCGACACCTCCACCAGCTACCCCTTTCTCCGCGCCGTGGCGCCCAGGTACGCCGTAATCTCCGTGGGGGAGGGCAACTCCTACGGCCACCCCACCGAGGCCGCCCTCAGCCGCCTGCGGGACGCCGACGCCACGGTCTACCGCACCGATTTGCAGGGCACGGTGGTGGCGGTGAGCGACGGCACTTCCGTCTCCTTCACCACCGGCCGGGACGCGGCCCCCGCCCCCGGGCGGACGGACGAGGGCGAGATGCGCTACATCGGCAACGCCAACTCCCACGTATTCCACCTGGACACCTGTTCCGGACTGCCGGCGGAGAAAAACCGGGTGGAGTTCGCAAACCGGGCGGAGGCCGCGGCGGCGGGGTACACCCCCTGCGGCCGCTGCAAGCCTTAGAAAAGCGTCAGAGGAGGGACCTTCATGTCCACAATCACCGTCCTGCGGGGGGACGAACTGCGCTCCATCCCCGCCCAACCGGGGGAGGCCCTGCTCTCCGCCCTCCAGCGGGCGGGCCTGCACGAGCCCGAGGCCCCCTGCGGGGGCAACGGCACCTGCGGCAAATGCCTGGTGGAGGCCTGGGGCGCGCTGGAGCCCCCCTCCCCCGCCGAGGCGCGGCTCCTCCCCCCCGGCGGGGGGCGCAGGCTGGCCTGCCGCGCCCGGGTGGCCGGGGACTGCTCCGTGCGCCTGTCGGCCGTGGAGGGCGCGCGGGTGGCTCTGGACGGCGGCCCACTCCCCTACCCCCCCGACCCCGGCCGGGAGGGGCTGGGGGCGGCCATCGACGTGGGCACCACCACCGTGGCATGCTCCCTCTACGACCTGGGGACGGGGGAGCGTCTGGGCGCCCTGGGGGAGCTGAACGCCCAGCGGGCCTTCGGCGCGGATGTGATCTCCCGCATCGCCCGCTGCACCGGCAGCCCCGACGGCCTGGCGCTGCTCACCGCCGCCATCCGGGAACAGCTGGCCGGGGCCCTGGCCCGGCTGTGCCGGGAGGCCGGGCGGCGCACGGAGGAGATCCAGTGTATCGCGGCGGCGGGCAACACCGTCATGGAACACCTGCTGGCGGGCCTCTCCCCCGCCTCCATCGCCGCGGCCCCCTTCACCCCCCTGTCCCGCTTCGGCTGCTCCCTCCCCGCGGCAGACCTGGGCCTGCCCGCCGCGGCCGGGGCCCAGGTCTACCTGGCCCCCGCCGTGGCGGGGTACGTGGGGGGCGACATCACCGCCGGGCTTTTGGCCTCAGGCGCCTGCCGCGCGCAGCGGCCCGTCCTGTTCCTGGACGTGGGCACCAACGGGGAGATGGCCGTGGGCGGCCGGGACGGCTTCCTCTGCTGCGCCACGGCGGCGGGTCCCGCCTTCGAGGGGGCGGAGATCTCCTGCGGCATGTCGGGCACGGCGGGGGCGGTCAGCCGGGTGTGGCCCGAGGGGGAGACTCTCCGGTATACGGTCATCGGCGGCGGGGCGGCGGCGGGGATCTGCGGCTCCGGGCTGGTGGATCTGCTCGCCGTCCTGCTGGAGTGGGGCGCGGTGGACGAGACCGGGCGGCTGCTGCCCCCCGGCGAGGCGCCCGCCGCCCTGCGGCCGTACCTGGAGCCCTCGGAGGACGGGGGCTGCGCCTTCCGCCTCTTCCCGTCCGGCCCCCTCCTCACCGCCGGGGACGTGCGCAAGCTCCAGCTGGCCAAAGCCGCGGTGGCCGCGGGGGTGCGTACCCTGCTGGACGAGGCGGGCCTCCGGGCGGAGGAGATCTCCGCCCTCTGCCTGGCCGGGGGCTTCGGCGGCGCGCTGCACCGGGAGAGCGCCGCCGCCATCGGCCTGCTCCCCCCCGCCCTCCTGCCCCGCACCGTCTGCGTGGGCAACAGCGCCGCGGCCGGGGCGGCCGCGGTGCTGCTCTCCGGCGCGGCCCGGCGGGAGCTGGAGGCGCTGCGCGCCCGCTGCCACTACCTGGAGCTCTCCACCTGCCCGGCCTTCTCCGAACACTACATCGACTGCATGTCCTTCGGGTAGGGGCAAACCGACCAAAAAACCACCGCCGGGTCGCCCCGGCGGTGGTTTTCCGCACTATGTCTTTTCCGCGAAACGGCTGGTGTGCTTGCCGTCCTTCTTGGCCTCGTACATCGCCCGGTCGGCCGCCCGGTAGAGGCTCTGGAAGTCCGTCCCGTCCCTGGGGCACTCCGCCACGCCGATGCTGCACGAAAGGCCCGGCCCGCCTTCCCCGTCCCGGCCCAGGGCGGTAATGCGCTCCAGCAGCAGCTCCGCCTTGCGCTGGGCGGCAGCACGGTCGGCGCACCCGGGCATGAAGGCCACAAACTCGTCGCCCCCCACCCGGCCCAATAGATCCCCCTCCCGGAACACCGAGCGGATGACCCCGCCGATATGGGAGATAACCCGGTCCCCCGCCTGATGGCCCAGGCGGTCGTTAATCTGCTTGAAGTCGTCGATGTCCACCATCAGCAGGAAGCCCCGCGCCCCCTCCTGGAGGCAGCGCTCCACCCGGCGCACCGCGGCCGCCTTGTTGTACAGGCCGGTGAGCGCGTCGGTCTCCGAGCGCGCGATAAGGCCCAGCTCCCGCTGCTTCTGCTGCGTGATGTCCACCAGCTTGCACAGCAGCAGGGAGGCCTGGCCCCGGTCGTCGTAGACCGCCTGGTACTGGAACATACACCAAAAATAGTCCCCGTCCGCGCCGCGGACGCGCAGCTCCCGGCTCCCCTGCTCCCCGGGCGGGGGCCTGTCCCCAGCCAAATCCCGCGCCGCCTCCCGGTCCTCCGGGTGGAGCAGCTCCGCAAACCCGCCGCCGGCGGCAAAGCGGTCGATGCGCAGCTGCGTGAGCCCCAGCAGCGCGCTGGCGTTGGGGGAAAAGCGGGCGATGTCGGCGGCGTATTCGTACTCCATGAGCACGGTGTCGGAGAATTGGGCCAGGATGGCGTAGCGGTCCCGTGCCCTGTCCAGGGCCCGGCGCTGGCGCCGGAGCTGCCAGAGCAGGAAGCCGCCGGCCCCCGCCGTCAGGATGATGACCGCCCCGCAGGCCAGGACCGTATAGCGCAGGATGCTTTTGGAGTGGCTGGACACCTCGTCCGCCAGGGTGAAGTTCACGATATGCCAGCCGTTATAGCCCAGGTAGGAGGTGGAGATAAAGACAGCCCGGCCGCTGTCCAGCTCCACCCGGTAGGTGCCGCTGCTGTCCTCCTCCAGCCCCCGGCGCACCCGCTCCACCGCGCCGGGCTCGGCCGCGTGGGCTGTGAGGTACTCCAGCACGTTGGCCTCCAGCCCAATTTCCGCGTCCCGCACGGGCACCAGGCCGCCGTCCTGCCGGAAGATGTAGCTGGCCACCGAGTCCCGGAAATAGCCGGTCTGCACCGTCTGTACCAGCTTGTCGGCCGCCAGCAGGCTGCGCAGCGCCCCCACCACCTCGCCCTCCCGCCACACAGGGACGGCGATGCTGAAATAGTAGTGGTCCCCCATGCGCTTGGACAGGCGCACGTCGGACACCACCTCCTCCCCACGCCGGAGGGCCTCGTAGGTCTCCCAGTCCGCCGGGATAATCCCGGGGCCGTCCAGCCTCTGCCGCAGGTCCGCCATGGACAGGTAGGTGATGGCGTAATCCACCCGGGTCTCCCCCAGCTGCTCCAGATAGCTGGTCAGCCACCGGCTGTCCGGGTCCACGTCGGAGGCCTCCAGCATGGCGGCCACCGCCTTGAGGGTGCCCTCCACGTCGTTGATGGCCGCCTGTACCTCCCGGTGCTGCCCCTCGGCGTAGGCCGTCAGGTTCTCCTGCACCAGGACGTTGAACTCCCCGTCCAGGCGGGCCCGGTACCAGCTGAACACCAGGGCCAGAAGGGCGCAGAACACCGCCAGGCACAGGGTGAATACCAGGGTCTGCCTCCCCAACGCCCGCCGCTCCCGCTGTTTCCGCATATCCGTCCCTCCTGTCCGCACCAGTCACCTGTCACGACAGCGTTTGTTTTTTTTCTAATTGTAACATATTTTTCAAACAGTTGCATAAATAAATCAAAATTGATTTCTTTTTACCCATAAAAAAACCGGGCCGCACGGTGCGGCCCGGTTTTTTGGCGAAATTACAGCAGATTTTCCTCGGTCTCGGGGTCGAAGAGGTGGATGAGCTCAGGCCGGAAGGTGAAGTTGACCTCGGTGCCGAAGCGGACGCCGCCCCGGTGCTCCTCGGGCAGGTCGGTGGTGGGGATGCGCAGCACCACGTCCTTGTCCCCCGCCGCCACGTGCAGGTGCAGCTCGGAGCCCATCATCTCGGACACGTCCACGTGGCCGGTGATGGTGTGCTCGCCGGGGCCGTCCTGGAAGAGGATGTGCTCGGGGCGGATACCCAGGGTCACGGCCTTGTCGCCCGCGCCCTTGGCGGACAGGGCCTGCTGGATCTTGTCGGACAGGGCCATGGTGGCCCCCGCCACCTCCACGTGGTAGCCGCCGGTGTCCTTGACCAGCTTGGCGTCGAACAGGTTCATCTGGGGGGAGCCGATAAAGCCGGCCACGAAGATATTGGCGGGGTGGTTGAAGACCTCCTGGGGGGTGCCGATCTGCTGGATGAAGCCGTCCTTCATGATGACGATGCGGTCGCCCAGGGTCATGGCCTCGGTCTGGTCGTGGGTGACGTAGATGAAGGTGGTGTCGATGCGCTGGCGCAGCTTGATGATCTCCGCGCGCATCTGGTTACGCAGCTTGGCGTCCAGGTTGGACAGGGGTTCGTCCATCAGGAAGACCTGGGGCTCGCGCACGATGGCGCGGCCGATGGCCACGCGCTGGCGCTGGCCGCCGGACAGGGCCTTGGGCTTGCGGTCCAGATAGGAGGTAATATCCAGGATCTCGGCGGCCTCGCGGACCTTCTTGTCGATCTCCGCCTTGGGCATCTTGCGCAGCTGGAGGGCGAAGGCCATGTTCTCATAGACCGTCATGTGGGGGTACAGGGCGTAGCTCTGGAAGACCATGGCGATGTCCCGGTCTTTGGGCTCCACGTCGTTCATGCGCTTCGCGCCGATGAACAGGTCGCCGTCGGAGATGTCCTCCAGGCCGGCGATCATCCGCAGAGTGGTGGACTTGCCGCAGCCGGACGGGCCGACCAGGACGATGAACTCCTTGTCCGCGATCTCCAGGTTGAAGTCGTGGACCGCCGTCACCTTGTTGTCATAGATCTTCTTCACATTGTTCAGGGTTACAGTTGCCATGTACGAGAGCCGTAGGGGCAATGCCTCCGCAAATGCCCCCTTGCCCGCGCAGAGCGAACCTGCGCGGACGTTACGGCAGGTCTCCACACTGCCGCACCGCCGGCCCGGCGGGTTTGGTCTCCTCCTTTTTTATGGATCCCCCGGCCCGATAGGAATGGAGTCGTGCCGGAGCCCCTATTTAAGCGGCGCCCCGCCGCTGGGAAACGAAGCTAGAGCTCGCAGGACGCCAGCGCGCCGCGGAAGACCACGGCCCGCAGGTCCAGATTTTTGTCCAGCACCGCCAGGCTGGCCAGCTTGCCGCAGTCCAGGCTGCCGGTGCGGCTGTACATGCCGATGGCCTTGGCGGAGTTTACCGCCGCCGCGCGCACCGCGTCGGCCAGGGGGACCCCCATGCCGACGCAGGTCTTGAGGCAGCCCATCAGGTCGGTAACCGACCCGGCCAGGGTGCCGTCCGCCAGGGTGGCGCGGCTCCCCTTCACCGTGACGGCCTGGCCGCCCAGGGTGTACTCCCCGTCTGGCATCCCCGCCGCCCGCATGGAGTCGGAGATCAGGATGACCCGGTTTGCGCCGAACATCTGGAAGGTGGCGCGCACCACGCTGGGGTGGACGTGCACACCGTCGCAGATCAGCTCCACCTTGCAGGCCGCGGTGTCGAAGGCCGCGCCCACCACGCCGGGGGCGCGGTGGGAGAAGGGCGGCATGGCGTTATAGAGGTGGGTGACCTGCCGGGCGCCGGCCCGGAAAGCCTCCATGGCGGTGTCGTAGTCCGCCGTGGTGTGGGCCAGGGAGACCGTGACCTCCTCCCCCACCGCGCGGATGAAGTCGATGGCGCCGGGCAGCTCGGGGGCCACGGACACCAGCTTCACCAGGCCGTGGGAGGCGATGAACAGCTCCCGCAGCAGCTCCGCGCTGGGATCCTGGAGCCACGCGCCGTTCTGAGCCCCCTTTTTCGCCAGGGAGAGGAAGGGCCCCTCCAGGTTCACGCCGCACAGGGCCGCGCCGGGGCGGTTTTCCGCCCGGTGGGCGGCGGCGTTTTTACAGATGCGCAGCAGCTGCTCCCGCTCCAGGGTCATGCCCGCGGGGCAGATCTGGGTCACGCCGCGGCTGAGCTCGTACTCCGCCATGGCCCGGAGGCCCTCGGGGTCGCCGTCGCTGAAATCGGCCCCCTTGCAGCCGTGGAAATGTACGTCGGTCAGGCCGGGGATGATGTAGCAGCCCGCCGCGTCCAGCACGGCGTCGTCCCCGCTGCGGGCACTCAGCAGCCGCCCGTCGGTGCACACGTCCCGGGCCACGAAGCCCTCGTGAACGTCAAAGGCCAGGCCACCCGTTATCCGCATACGTCCTCACCCGCCTCGATCAGCTTCCCCAGGGCGGCCTTGTCGGCCACCAGGGTCACGTCGGGATGGAGCTGGAGGATGGAGGCGGGCACCTCCGGGGTGACGGGGCCGCGGAAGGCCCTGTACACCGCGTCCGCCTTGTCGGCGCCGCTGGCGGCCACCAGGATTTTGCGGGCGGCCATGATGCAGCCCACGCCCATGGTCAGGGCCTGGCGGGGCACCTCGTCCGCCGAGGCGAAGAAGCGGGCGTTGGCGTCGATGGTGTTCTGGGTCAGATCCACCACGTGGGTGGGCACCACGAAGGCCGATCCCGGCTCGTTGAAGCCGATGTGGCCGTTGCGGCCCAGGCCCAGCAGCTGAAGATCGCTGCCGCCCAGGGACTTGACCAGCGCGTCGTAGCGCGCGCACTCCCCGTCGGCGTCGGCGGCCAGGCCGTCGGGCACGAAGGTGTGCTCCGGGCGCACGTCCACGTGGTCGAAAAGGTTGTGCTGCATGAAGTACCGGTAGCTCTGGTCGTGGGTGGGGGCGAGGCCCTTGTACTCGTCCAGGTTGACGGTGGCGGCCTCGGCAAAGCTAATATCCCCGGCCCTGCACAGCTCCGCCAGCCGCTGGTAGGCCCCCACGGGGGTGGAGCCGGTGGCGAGGCCCAGCACACAGGCGGGCTTGGCGACGAGCTGGGCGGCGATGATATTGGCGACGCGGCGGCTCATGCCCTGATAGTCTTCAGCGCAGTAAATTCTCATAAAGTCAGACTCCTTTGTCTCCCTTTGATTTGTCTATTATAGCTCAGAACAGGCCCCGCGTCAAAGGAAACAAGCGCTATCTGTTGCCGATTTTTGCCCGGTCAGCAGCAGGCCCTGACGATCTGCTCAATCCAGAGCGCCGCGGTGTCCACCACGGCCATATCGCTGTCGATAAGGCCCGGCATGGGCGCGCGGACGCTGCCGCACGCCACGCCCTGCTTGGCCAGGATGGCCTTCATGACGGCGTAGAGGTTGCCGTGGGCGGAGCACATCTTATAGATGATGCGGCAGATCTCGTTCTGCACGTCCCGGGCCTCGTTGACCTTCCCGGCGGTGAACAGCTCATAGGCCTTGAGGTAGAGCTCCGGCATGACGGCGTAGGTGCCGCCGATGCCGCCGGTGGCGCCCATGGCCAGGCCCGAGATGAACTGCTCGTCGGGCCCGTTCATCACCACGAAGTCCGGCCCCCCCTCGTCCTTCCACATCTGGATGTCCTGGGTGGGCATGGAGGAGTTCTTCACGCCGATGACCCGGGGGTTCTCCCGCATCTTCTTCAGCAGGGGGATGGACAGGGCCACCCCGGCCAGCTGGGGGATGTTGTAGATGATGAAGTCGGTGTTGGGGGCGGCGGCGGAGATGTCGTTCCAGTACTGGGCGATGGCGTGGTCGGGCAGGTGGAAGTAGATGGGCGGGATGGAGGCGACGGCGTCCACCCCCAGGGACTCGGCGTGGCGGGCCAGCTCCCGGGAGTCCGCGGTGTTGTTGCAGGCTACGTGGGCGATGACGGTGAGCTTGCCCCCCACCTCGGCCATCACGTTCTCCAGCACGGCCTTGCGCTCGTCCACGCTCTGGTAGATGCACTCGCCGGAGGAGCCGCCCACGTACAGGCCCTTGACCCCCTTGTCCAGCAGGTGCCGGGCCAGGGCGCGGGTGCGCTCGGGCGAGACGCTGCCGTCGTCCTCATAGCAGGCGTAAAAGGCGGGGAAAATCCCCTGGTAACGCTCCAATTTGCTCATAATAACCGATCTCCTATGCGGAAAGGGCTGTTTCCAGGAAACAACCCTCTCCATAAAATTTTAACTTAGCCTTTGACGGCGCCCATCGTGATCCCCTGGGTGAAGTACTTCTGGAAAATCAGGAACACGACGATGATGGGGATGGCGGCCAGGGCCGCGCCCGCCATCAGCAGGCCGGTGTCCACCGAGGTCTCCGCCTGGAGGGTGGCGATGCCCAGCGGCATGGTGAAGTTGGAGCCGCTGGTGAGCATAATCAACTGCATGAAGTAGTCGTTCCAGGAGTTGATGAAGGTGAAGATGGCCAGCGCGCCCACGCCGGGCTTGATCATGGGGAATACGATGGTGCCGAAGGTGCGCAGCTCGCTGGAGCCGTCCACCCGGGCCGCCTCCAGAATCTCGTCCGGGATGCTCTCGGCGAACTGCTTCATCAAAAACACGCCGAAGGGCCAGCCCACGGTGGGGAAAATCACCGCCCACAGGGTGTCGTAGAGGCCCAGGGCGGACATCTCCCGCAGCAGGGGGATCAGGATGACCTGCTTGGGCAGGGCCATAGCGCACACAATCAGGCCGAAGAGGATGGCCCGGCCGCGGAAGCGCTTCTTAGCCAGGGCGTAGCCCGCCATGGCGGCGGTGAGGCAGGTGAGCAGCATGGCCGCCACGGACATGAACACGGTGTTGATGAGCCAGCGGAAGGCCGCGGGCGCGGAGGGGCCCTCGATGCCGAAGATCTGGAAGAGGGGCGCCGTGCGCTTGTTGAACAGGTTCTGGAAGTTGGTGATCACCCACTCGGTGGGGAAGAGCTTGGGCTCCTTCGCGTAGATGTCGGTGGCGGGCTTGAAGGCGCCGGTGACAATCCAGTAGAGCGGGAAGAGGAACAGGAGCGCCAGGATCACCAGAATGACGATGGAGGCGATTTTATACGCCGTACTGCGTCCGGTATTGCTTTTCATCTCTCCCACCCCCTACTTTTCTTTCGCCAGCCGGAACTGCACGGCGGACAATATGGCGATGAAGATGGCCAGCATCACGCCCATGGCGTTGGCGTAGCCGAAGTGGCCGACCGTCTCGGTGAGCTTGAAGGCGGTGTAGTAGATGTAGTACATCACCGTGTTCGTGTCCGAGCCGCCCTGGGTCAGCAGTTGGATCAGCGCGAAGCACTGGAAGGAGTTGATGGTGGTGATGACCAGGATGTACAGGGTGGTGGGCATCATCTGGGGCCACTTGATCCGCCAGAAAACCTGGAACTTGGTGGCGCCGTCCACCTCGGCGGCCTCGATGAGGGTCTGGTCCACGTTGCCCAGGGCGGAGACGTAGAGCACGATGGGCTGGCCCACGGAGGTGGTGAACAGGATCAGGATGATGCACCACAGGGCGAAGCGGGAGTCCCCCAGGAAGTTGATATTCTTGTCAATGAGGCCGACGCCCTTGAGCACGGCGTTGAAAATGCCGGTGTAGTTGTCGTACATCCACTTCCAAACCACCGTCACGGCCACGGAGCCGGTGACCACGGGCAGGTAGAAGATGCAGCGGAAGGCGGAGAGCACCGGGCCCTTGAGCTTGTAGATGGCCGAGCCCACCCACAGGGAAAAGGCGCACACCGTGGGCACGCTGACCACCACGATAAGGAAGGTGTTTTTCAGCGCGTGCAGGAAGGTGTCGTCCTGCCAGAGGTTGACGAAGTTCTTCATGCCCACGAAGTGGACCGCGCTCGGGTGCATATTGGCGTCGGTCAAGCTGTAGAAGATGCAGATGAACATGGGGATAATGACGAAGCCCACGAAGAAAATGAGGCTGGGCAGCATGAACAGGTAGCCGTTGACGTTCTCACGGCGCTGCAGCGCCCGGCTCATGGCGGGCTTGGAACGGTTTGCCACGGTGAGCACCCCTCTCTATCTCAGATATGGGGGACGCCCCTCCCCCGCACGGCGCGGGGAAGGGGCGCGCAATTCCCCTCAAAATGCGGGGCGGTTATTTTGCGGCCGCGTTGGCCTCAGCCGCATAGGTGGCCACGGTCTCGGCAACGTCGGCGCCCTCGCCCACCTTCTGGAGCATGTTCCACCAGGAGGTACGGGCCTGGGCCCAGCCCTTGGTGACCTGGTAGTAGTCGCCCAGCTGGGGCATCAGCACCTGGTACTCGTCCATGATCTCGTTGTCGGCCCAGATGGTGCTCAGGTCGGTGCCGCCGGCGGCGGAGCGGACGGGGAAGTAGTTGGCGGTCTTGACGGCGTCCACGGTGTGGGCGGAGTCGGCCATGTAAGTAATGAAGGTCTTGGCGGCGTCGATGCGGGCCTGGTCGCCGTTGTCAAAGATGCCGAAGCCCCAGATGCCGCCCTGCAGCTTGGAGTCGCCGGTCTCGGAGGGGAAGCTCATGAAGGCGATCTGCTCGCCGGCGATGGTCTTCTCGGCGCCGGTGTTGGCGGTGTTGGGGTTGAGCTGCTGGGCGATGTTCCAGCAGAAGGCCATCTTCAGGGAGCCCTGATAGAACTTGGCGATCTCGTCGCCGCCGGCCAGGGAGGCGTCGAACGCGATGCCCTTCATGCTCTTGAGCTGCTCCAGGGCCTTGACGTTCAGGGGGTCGTCCCAGGTGTACTGGGTGTGGCCGGCGTCGGTGAAGGTGCCGCCGTAGAGGTTATTGACCAGGGCACGCGTGCCCTGGTCGCCGCCCTGCCCCTGGCAGTAGACGGCGCCGACGGTGTCGCCGAAGTGGGCGTACAGGGCGTCAACGGCCTTGATGAAGTTCTCGGTGGTCCAGGTGTGGGTGGTCAGGTCCAGATACTGGTCGGCCCCGGCCTCCTTGAAGGCGTCCAGGTTGACGGCCATGCAGTGGGCGGTCATGACCAGGGGGTACTCGTACACGGAGCCGTCCGCGGCGGTGCAGGCGTCCAGCACGGAGGCCTGGATCTCAGCGCGGTCCCCGGCGTCCAGCATGTCGCTCAGGTCCACCATGTAGCCGCTGGCGCCCCAGTTGGCCACCAGGCGCTCGGGGCCCTCCATCACGAGGTCGGGCGCCTGCCCGGCGGTGATGGCGGAGTTGACCTTGTCGTCGCCGTCGGCGTAGGCCAGGTACTCCACCTTGACGGTGATGCCGGTCTCGGCCTTGAAGGCGTCGGTGAGGGCCTTGACGGCGTCCTCCTGGCCCCAGTTGCCGATGGGGTAGGTCCACAGGCTGATCTCAGTGGCCGCGGCGGGGGCCTCGGGGGCCTGGGAAGCGGGCGCCTGGGACTCGGCCTGGGGGGCCTGGGACTGGGGGGCGGGGGTGGCGGCGCTGCCGCCGCCGTTGGAGCAGCCGGCCAGGCCCAGAGTCATGCTCAGCGCGAGGGCCAGTGCAAGAATTCGTTTCTGCTTCATTGAATTATCCTCCTCGTTTCAATTTCGCTAAAATGTACTTATGGTTCGGGTTTCGCCTTGTACAAATTGTATAAGGCCAACGGCGGTTTGTCAATAGAAAATAGAAAAATTTTTTCCAGTTTTTCTTTTTAAAAAAAATTTCTCCAAAAGTGCGCAGAATCCCCCCTCGCGCGGGGCGGAATTCCGCTTAAAACAGCTTGTTGAGCACCGAGGCGGAGGTCTTTTCGTTGTTCTCGCTGCACACGGCGAAGTTGCGGCGGTAGTACTCGGTATAGAGCAGATCCGTTACGAACGCCTGGCAAATATCCGCCCCCGCGGAGCCGCCCTGGAGGGGGCTCTCGTTGGCGCCGCAGAGCAGCACCTCGTCGGTGAACTCGATGAGGGGGGACTTTTGGAAACGGGTGATGGCCACCACCTTGGCCCCGCTCTCCCGGGCCAGGCGGGCCACGAAATTGGTGTCCTTGGTGGACCCGGAGTAGGAGAACACCAGGGCCACGTCGTCCGCCGTCATGGTGGCGGCCACCATGGCCTGCATGTGGGCGTCGTTGACGCACAGCACCTTTGAGGAGATGCGCAGGAACTTGTGGGCCGCCTTCTGGGCCGAGGTCAGGCTGGAGCCCACCCCGAAGAAGGTGATCCGCCGCGCGGCCACCAGCAGGTCCACCGCCCGGTCCAGGGCGGCGGGGTCCAGCATGGCGGCGGTCTCGGCCAGGGCGCGCTGGCTGGCGGAGAGCAGCTTTTGGATCACGGCGGGCACGTCGTCCTCGGGCGCCACGTGGCCGGACAGGGGCCCCGCGTCCTGCTCGCTGTCCCGCATCCCCAGGGACATCTGCATTTTAAACTCCTGGTAGCCCCCCAGCCCCACCGTGCGGCAGAAGCGGAAGACGCTGGTCTCCCCCACCCCGCAGGAGTCGGCCAGCTCGGTGATGGACATGAACAGAATCTCCCTGGGGTGGGAGATCACATAGTCGGCCACCTTTTTCTCCGCCCTGGTGAACTGGTTGTAGACCGAGCGGATTTTTACGGTAAAATCGCCCTGGCTCTCCGTCATCTTCGTCACTCCTCGTTTTCTTCGCCCGGCTCCAGCAGCTGTTCCGCCAGCCGGGCCGCGCCGTAAAGCCCGGCCATGTTGCCCAGGCTGGCCCCCTCGACCCGCACCCCCCGGAAGCCGGGGATCAGCCGCTCCGCCACCCGGCGGCGGGCCCCCTCGATGGCGTAGGGCTGCTCCATGACCCCGCCCCCCAGCACCACGCAGGGCACGTTGAAGGCGTGGACCAGGGTGCAGATCCCCGCGGCCACCTCGTCCAGCCAGCGGTCCACCACCCCCTTCACCAGGGGTTCGTCCAGCCGGGTGAACAGCGCCCGCCCGCTGGTGAGCGCCGGGTCTGCGGCCTGGGCCGCCGCCATGAGGGCGGTGGTGGAGGCGTAGCGCTCGTAGGTGCCGGAAAAGGCGTCCCCCGGCACGACTTGTTCCGGGTGGGTCAAAATCCCACCCAGCATGACCCCGGCGGAGGCCCCGGCGCCGTAGTACAGCGCCCCGTCCAGCACCACGCCGCCGCCGATGCCCGTGCCGTAGGTCAGGCAGATGTAGTCCCGCTCCCCCCGGGCGGCCCCGTGGGTACCCTCCCCCAGGGCGGCGGCGTACACGTCGTTCAGCACGGCCACCGGCCTTGCGAAGCACTCGGTAAACCAGCCCTTCACGTCGGTGCCGGTGTAGCCTTTGATATTGTCGTTGGCGTAGCGGATGGTGCCCCACGCGGGGTCCACCTGCCCGGCGGTGCTGACGCCCAGGGCGTCGAAGGCCCCGAAGCCGCGCAGCACCCCGGCCGCGTTGGACAGCAGCCGCCCGCCGCCCTGCCGGGCCTCGGAGTCGGTCTCCGCGCGCTCCACGCACACGCCGTCCTCAAAGAGGCAGGCCTTGATCTTCGTGCCGCCCATATCCACGGCGGCGATACGCGCCCCGGCCACGCCTAGCCCAGGGCCGCCACGAACCGGCGGGTGATCTCCAGGGGCCGGGTGATGGCGGAGCCCACCACCGCGGTCAGGATGCCCAGATCCATGGCGCGGCGCAGCTCCTGGGGCGACCAGATGTTGCCCTCGGCCACCACGTGCTTCCCGCTGTGCTTGACCAGGTACTCGATCATATCGAAGGGCGGCAGGGAGACCCCCTGGGTATAGGGGGTGTAGCTGGCCAGGGTGGTGCCGATGAGATCGAAGCCCAGCTCCGCGGCCGCCATGCCCTCCTCCACGTCGGAGCAGTCCGCCATAAAGAGCTGGTCCGGGTACTTGGCGCGCACCTGGGGGAAAAACTCCTTGATGGTCAGCCCGCCGGGGCGTACCCGCCGGGTGGCGTCCAGGGCGATGACCTCCACCCCGCAGGCGGCCAGGGCGTCCACCTCCGCCATGGTGGGGGTGATATAGAGGTCGGGGTGGTCCTCGTAGACCTGTTTGATGATACCGATGACCGGCAGATCCACCGTCTTGCGGATCTCGGCGATGTCCTCCACCGTATTGGCCCGTATTCCCGCCGCGCCGCCCAGGAAAGCCGCGTAGGCCATGCGGGACATGATGTAGGAGCTGTGCAGGGGTTCGTCCGGCAGGGCCTGGCAGGAGACGATCAGCCTGCCCCGCACCTGTTCCAGAAAGGCTTCCTTATTCATTACTCCCATCTTTAACACCTCTCGACAACCTATTTTTGTCCACTATGTCCATACCATCATACCATTGGAGAACATTTTTTTCAATACTATTCTTTGGGCGAAAAAAAGATTTTTTCCGTCTTGCCCTCCCCGCCGCCCCGTGCTATATTGGGAGCAGAAAAAAACACCGGAAAGGGAGCTGGCGTCATGAAAAAGCATATCGTCTGTCTGGGGGATTCCAACACCCACGGGTACTGCGCAGACCCCGGCGACTGCGCCGACGGCGCGCTGCTGCGCTTTAACGAGGAGGAGCGGTGGACCCGCAGGCTCCAGGCCGCCCTGGGGGACGGGTTTTTGGTCCTGGAGGAGGGCCTCTCCGGCCGCACCACCGTCTTTCAGGACCCGCTGTACGAGGGGCTGGCCGCCATCGACTACCTGACGCCCTGCCTCAAAAGCCACGAGCCGGTGTCCCTGCTGATCGTCATGCTGGGCACCAACGACGTCAAGGAGCGCTTCGGGGCCAACGCCTCCTGCATCGCCCTGGGCATGGAGCGGCTGGTGCGCAAGGCCGGGACGGTGGACTGCTGGGGCCCCGGCGGCAGGCCCAACATCCTGGTTGTCGCGCCCCCGGCCATCGATCCCCGGATGGAGGCCTCCCCCGTGGGGGGCGCCATGGGGGCCGGGTGCGCCGAAAAGTCCGCGGCGCTGACCCCGCTGCTGCGGGCCTGCGCCGAGCTGACCGGGTGCCACTTCCTGGACGCGGGGGAGTGCGAGTTCAACCAAATCGACTACATGCACCTCACCCGCCGGGGCCACGCCCGGCTGGCGGAGCTCCTCTGCGCCCTGGTGCCCACCCTCGTCTGAACGGAAAAAAGCGGCGGCAAGCAGTGCTTGCCGCCGCTTTTTTGCTTAATCTACTCAGCGCCCGCCGGAGGCCCACTCCCCCGGGCAGATGTCCAACACCTGCCGGCCCGGCTGGATCAGGGCGTCCTCGTACTGGCAGCGCCACTGGACCTTCTGATCAATCCAGCCGTCGGTCAGACCGTCGATGGTCTCCCCGCTCTTTATCGGCACGTCGTTTTCAAAGAGGTAGCCCGCCACGTTATAGGCGTGGTTCACCACCCAGTTGGGGTCCAGGCCGTGGAAGTGGTACTGCACGTCGGGCAGGCCCAGGGCGTACATGCCCAGCGTGTCCACCACCATGTCCTGCGTGCCCTGGATGGTGAAGAGGCGGGCGTTCAGCCCCCAGTACAGGAAGCGGGAGGCCCCCTGTGCGCCGTGCGCCCGTATCTTTTCGGGGGTGAGCAGCTTCCAGGCCGAGGGCACCCACACCGCCGCGCACTCCGGCGTCAGGGACAGCACCGCGTCCAGCCACCCGGCCAGCAGGGCGCAGCGCTGCCGGTAGGGCAGGCCCCGGGCCATGAAGTCGGTCAGCGTGAGCTGCCAGCGGCACTCCTCCAGCAGCGCCGCCCCCTCCGGGCAGTCCCAGAGCTGGCTGCGCTGGATGGGGGTGAGCTTCGCCCCCTCAAAAGGGCTGAACTGGGTCATAAGCGCCTGGGCGGGCACCTGCTCGCCCCCCTTGTACTCCACCGGCAGGCCCTTTACCGCCAGCGTAATAAGGGCGTCCCGCCCCACCAGGTCGCACGCGCCCAGGCGCTCCTCCAGCGCCGTTTTAAGCGCTTCGGCGGAGGGCCGCTCGCCCCGCTCCCGGAAGAGCAGGCAGATCTGGAATAGGCCCGGCTCCGCCTGCTCCTCCAGGTTTTGCTGAAATACCCCGTCTTGCCCCGTGCCGCTCATCGCCTCACAGCCTTTCCTGTTTTTTCCGCGGTTGTAAGACCATCCTACCATGTCCGTCCTCCGCGCGCAACAGGTTTTATTGCGCCAGCGCCTCCACCGCGTCCCGCAGGTTCTGGATACAGCCGCGCAAATTGCCCAGCTTCTCCCCCGTCATCCACGTAAAGGCGTCCATGCCGCCGAATCCGGCGGCGGCCCGCTCCGCCGCAAGCGTGGTCTCTCCCCGCTCCAGGCGCTGCACAAGCCCGTCCAGGTACGTCTCCCGCAGCTCCCCCGCCGATCCGATCACCGCCTGGCAGCGGTCGCGGGCATAGGGGGTCTCCGGCAGCGCAAGCCCCTGTATGTCATCCATCAGCCCCTGCAGCGTCCGCAGGCCGGCCAGGGCCTCCCCCTCCTCCAGCCCCGGGAGGCCGTCCACCAGCGTCCGGGCGGCGCCGTACAGCCGGGCGCACGCATTCAAAAAATCCTCCAGCGCCCGGCGCTCCCCCTGCGTCAGCGGCCTGTGCAGATAGATGGCGTCCAGCTCCCCCGGCACCCAGGCCGCCTCGCGGCCGCACAGCCCGGCCACGTTTCGCACCGGCAGATAGGTGACGCCCTGTACCACCAGCGGATACACCGGCTCCCCCCCGGCGTTGGTGAAGCGCTGCTCCACGCCGTCCACCAGCACCGAGATGCCGGGGCTGAGCACGGCCTCCACGCCCTGCTCCAGGCGCCGCGCCAGCGCGCACAGGGCTGCTGCCATGCCGCGCAGTTTGCTTTTCATGCAATCACATTCCTTCCACGCCGAATTGTATGGGCGGGTACCCTTCCCTGCCCTTAAAACAAACGGCGGGCCCAAAATATGACGCATGTGCTCCATAAAAAACATATTATGCGAGGTCGAAAGCATACGTTACTTTTGTTTTTCTTGTCCGTCACATAAGCAGAGGCAGGTGTACCCGGCAACGGCGGACGTAACCCGTTTATCTTGACATTGACGAGGGCAGCCGGCTTTGCTACTTCGTACAACTGAGGAAAGTAATAGAAAAATCTATATTAGGTGATATAATATAAACCTACAAAGTGACAAATTTGTGGAGGATAAAGAATGGTTATACAAGTTGAAGATACCAAAGCAAAGGAGATAATATCCCGCAAAATATTAGAGAGCTTACCTGAATGGTTCGGCATTTCAGAAGCAAGGGAAAAATATATTAAAGATAGTGTAAAGCAACAGTTTTTTGCTGCTATGAAGGAAGAAAAGCCAATAGGCTTCCTTTGCCTTAAAGAAACCGGAAAAGATACAGTAGAGCTGGCTGTTATGGGTGTATTAAAAGAATTTCATCGCCGCGGGATAGGACAGAAGCTATTTATGCTGGCAAAAGAAAAAGCCGCTCAAGATGGATTTTCTTTTATTCAGGTAAAAACTGTTCAAATGGGACGATATGAGGAATATGACAATACAAACAAATTTTACATGAGCCTTGGTTTCAAAGAATTTGAGGTATTTCCGACTCTTTGGGATGAATCGAACCCCTGCCAAATTTATGTAATGGCCTTATCATAAACATCTTATCCTATCGGTTTTAGTCTCTGTAATGACTTTTATGCAAGGCTTATTGAAGCTCTGGTGTGTAACAAGGATGGCGTTAACAATGTTACCTTAAATTTCCTTTGTTGGCGGGTTAGCACCGTCATTTGCTCGTATATATCCTTCTATTTGTGGTGCTAAACAAGAACAATGAAGATATGCGAAAAACCTTGATTTTAAGACATTTTCTCATGGTATCATAAACATTTATGAAGATTTGTAAGAAGATTTCCGTCTATCAAATCAATAAAGAAAGAGACCCGACTCAGGCGGATAAGGCGCACGATGATGGACGGGCGATTCATGAATCGCCCCTACGGGGCTGGAACAGCGGGCCGATGAGGGCATCGGCCCCTACGGTACGGGGATGGGACGGATTGCCACGGGCCTGCGGCCCTCGCAATGACGTAGGGTGGGGGTCAGGGTGCCCGGGGGACACCCTGATAAAGTTCCCTTCTTCCATACCCCGTTTGCCCCTGCCGTCCTTTGTGCGCCTTATCCGCCTTAGTTGTAACAGCGCCGCCCGCATCCTGCGCGGCAACCTGAAAAAAGGGCCGCGGCATCAGCCGCGGCCCTTCCCTTTTTATGTAACTTAATAATTCTTGCCGCACAGCTCAAAATAGGCCTGGGGATGCGCGCACACGGGGCACACGCCGGGGGCCTCTTTGCCCACATGGATGTGCCCGCAGTTGCGGCACTTCCACATGTACTCGTCGCCGCGCTTAAAGACCACGCCCTCGTCCAGGTTCTTCAGCAGAGTCAGGTAGCGCTCCTCATGCTCCTTCTCGATCTTGGCGACGCCCTCGAACAGGAACGCCAGGCGGTCAAAGCCCTCCTCCTTGGCCTCCTTGGCCATGGTGGCGTACATGTCGGTCCACTCGTAGTTCTCGCCCTCGGCGGCCGCCTTCAGGTTCTCCGCGGTGGTGCCGATGCCGCCCAACTCCTTGAACCACAGCTTGGCGTGCTCCTTCTCGTTGCCCGCGGTCTCCTCAAAGATGGCCGCGATCTGCTCGTAGCCCTCCTTCTTGGCCTTGCTGGCAAAGTAGGTATACTTGTTGCGCGCCTGGGACTCCCCCGCAAATGCGGTCCACAGGTTCTGTTCGGTCTTGCTGCCTTTCAGCTCCATTTCAAAAACTTCCTTTCCATGTCATAGCGTTCTCTCTAAATCTTTTGCTAAAACAGGGCCGGGCGGTTAACCCTCGCCCTTCCAGAAGCCGTGGAGGTTGCAGTACTCATAGGCCTCCACCTTTTCGCCCTTGACGCCGGTCTTGAGCTCCGGCTTCTCGCCGGGCCCGGGCAGGCGCACCGTGACTGTGTCGCCATCCACAGCCGCGATGATCTGGATGAAATGCTCGGGCAGCATGGGGTGCTCCACGGAGCCCACCTTCACGGTGACGACGGAGCCGTGGCCGTGGGCCACGCGCTCCACCACGGGGACGTGCTTCTCCAGCGCGCCGTCGGTGGTGTTGGGCACCAGCTCCTGCATGGGCTCGCCGCAGCAGATCACGGGCACTCCCTTGTCCACCAGCTTCCAGACGACATTGCCGCAATGGGCGCAACGGTACAACTTAAATTCCATAGGTAAAACCTCCTATTCGATATGACTATAACACTTTTTTCCTCTAAGATCAATGGGTCACTTTACAGTGTACGCACGTCCCGTGGAAAAGCAATTCGTGACCCCGCACAACGTGGCCGGCGGCCTGGGCGGCCTTCTCGTCCAGCGAGGGGTCGTAGGGCAGGTCCAGGTCGTACACGCCCCCGCAGCAGGCGCACTGGAAATGGGGATGGGGCCTGGTGTTGGCGTCGTACCGCTCCACGGGGAAGGCCATGCGCGTGATGGTCCCCTCGTCGGCCAGCAGGTTCAGGTTGCGGTAGACCGTGCCCAGGCTCAGGTTGGGATTGGCGGGCTTGAGCCAGCTGTAGACCATCTCAGCCGTGGGGTGCTGGTCAGTGCCCATCAGGGCCTGATAGATCATCTCCCGCTGACGGGAATAGCGCTTTCCGTTCATAGGTCACCTCTTATCTCATTTCAATTTCATAACCAGTAACTATTACTGTTATTGTCAATATAACAGATTTCACCTGCCAATGCAAGCCCCTATCGAAAATTTTTTCCGGGTGTAATGCACCAAGCGCCGCGCATACTAGGATGCGGATGGAGATTCCTAACGAACATTTTAAGAAATAAGCGCAAATACAGGAGGATGCGGAATGAAAAGGACTATGACGACTCTGCTCCTGGCCGCGGCGGTTTGCCTGTCCATGGCCGGCTGCACCAGTGACAAGGCCCCCAACGTGACCCCGACCCCCACCCCCGCGGTGACGTCCACCCCCAGCGCCATTCCCAGCGCCACCCCGAGCACGGAGCCCAGCGGTATGCCTGAACAGACCCCCGCCGACCTGCCCGAGGGTACGCCCGGTACGGGCGCCGTGGGCGGCGCGGCCGGGGCCTATACCGGCCGCGGCAACGGCATGACCCGCGCGGCTGACGACGTGGCCCGCGGCGCCGGCGATGTGGTGCGCGGCGCCGCCGACGGCGTCGGCGACATCGTAAACGGCGTGGGCAACGCCGCCCGCGACGTGGGCAACGGCGTGAAGAACGCCGTCCGCTAACCATTAACGCAACGGCAAACAAGGGGAGGAGCGCACGGCGCTCCTCCCCTTCCTCATTTCGTAAGCTCCTTTTCATAAATTCGTAAGGCTTTGGACGCGCCTTTTTCCGAAAGTTCAGGATTTTTCCCATTATAATGTCCTCAATGAAGAAAAACAGGAGGAATTCTTATGAAAAAGCCGTCCATCGCCATCCTCTTCGGCGGATGCTCCACCGAGTACCCCGTCTCGCTCCAGTCCGCCCACGCGGTGATCACCCACCTGGACCGGGAGAAGTACGAACCTGTGCTGCTGGGAATCACCCGGGACGGGCGCTGGTTCCGCTACACCGGGCCGGAGGACGCCCTGCTGGACGACACCTGGCACACGGACGCGCGCCACCTCACCCCCGCCGTAATCTCCCCCGACCGGGGGCTCCACGGCCTGCTGCTGCTCTCCACCGCGGGCCCCTCCTCCCTGCGGCTGGACGCGGCCTTCCCCGTCCTCCACGGCAAAAACGGCGAAGACGGCACCGTGCAGGGCCTGTTGGAGCTGGCGGGCATCCCTGTGGTGGGCTGCGGGGTGCTCCCCTCCGCCGTGTGCATGGACAAGGACGTGGCCCACCGCCTGGCCGCCGTCGCCGGGATTGACGTGCCCCCCTCCGCCGTGTTTTACGGCTGGGAGGCGCTTTCCCTTCTGGCGCAGCGCACCGGCGGGCTGGCCTACCCCCTCTTCGTCAAGCCCGCCCGGGCCGGCTCCTCCTTCGGCATCACCCGCATCGAGGGCCCGGAGGATCTGGAGGGCGCGGTGCGCGCCGCGTTGGAGCACGACGACAAGGTGGTGATTGAGCAGTCAGTCCCCGGCTTTGAGGTGGGCTGCGCGGTGCTGGGCACCCAGGTGCTCACCGCCGGGCGGGTGGACGAAATTGAGCTGGCCGCCGGTTTTTTTGACTACACGGAGAAGTACAATCTGATTACCTCCAAGATCCACATGCCCGCCCGGATCTCCCCGGAGCTGGAGGCCCGGGTGCGCGCCGCCGCCCTGGCGGCCTACCGGGCCCTGGAGTGCCGGGGCTTCGCCCGGGTGGACCTCTTTCTCACCCCGGAGGGCCGGGTGGTGTTCAACGAGATCAACACCATCCCCGGCTTCACCGCCCACAGCCGCTACCCCAGTATGATGGGGGGCGTGGGGCTGGACTTCTCCGCCCTGGTGGAGGCCCTGGTCAGCCAGGCGGTGGGCGCATGAGCGCCGAGGCGCTGAGCCGCACGGGCGCGCTGATCCTGGTCAACGCGGATCACCCCCTGGCCGCCGATCCCCCGCCCGAGGAACTCACTCCGGTGGACGCCCGGCACCCGGAGATCCTGCTCCACGTCCGGGCCAGGGCCATGCTGGAGCTGCTGCTGCGGGAGGTGGACGGCGCGGGGGGCATCGTGCCGGTGAGCGGCTACCGCCCCCTGTCCGAGCAGCGGCAGATCTGGGAAAACTCCCTGGCCCGCGAGGGCCGCGCCTTTACCGAGACCTACGTGGCCCGGCCCGGGTGCAGCGAGCACCAGACCGGCCTGGCCATCGATTTGGGGGAGAACCGGCTCGACATCGACTTCATCCGCCCAGCCTTCCCGGACACCGGGGCGTGCGGCGCCTTCCGCCGCCGGGCGGCGGACTACGGCTTCGTCCTGCGCTATCCCGCCGGGAAGGAGTCCGTCACCGGCATCGGGCACGAGCCCTGGCACTTCCGCTACGTGGGCTGGCCCCACTCCCGCATGATGGAGGACCGGGGGCTGGTGCTGGAGGAGTATTTGGATTACCTGCGGGGCTTCTCCCCGGAAGCGCCGCTGCGCTGCCGGGCGGCAGGCCGGACCTTTGAGATCTGCTACTCCCCCCGCCCGGCCGGGCTGGAGGGCCGCCTCCCCGCCGGGGTGCCCTGCCAGTGGTCGGGGGACAACGCCGGGGGCGCGGTGCTCACGCTATGGAGGGACGCGGGATGATGGGGGCCAAGTCCAAGACCGGGGGGCTGGACTGGTTCCGGCCCGTGGCCGCCCTGCTGGTGGTGGCCGTGCACACCGGGCCGCTGCTCTCGGTGAGCGCGGGGGCCAACTACCTGATCACCGACATTCTGGCCCGGCTGGCGGTGCCCTTTTTCTTCGCCGTGTCGGGGTACTTCCTGGCGCCCAAGCTGGACGCGCAGGGCGCGGCCGCCCTCCTCCCCTTCCTGAAAAAGACCGCCATCCTGTATGGTGCTTCCACTTTACTCTACCTCCCCATCCGTTTTTACAGCGGCTACTTCCAGCAGCCCGGCCTGCCCGGGCTGATCCTGCGGGACATTTTCCTGGACGGCACCTTCTACCACCTGTGGTACTTCCCTGCGGCCATGCTGGGAGCCTGTCTGGTCTGCCTGCTGCTGCGCCTGTGCCGCAGGCCGGGGATCGCCCTGGGCGTCTGCGCCGGGCTGTACCTGCTGGGGCTGCTGGGGGACAGCTACTTCGGCCTGGCCGCCCTGCTGCCTCCCCTGGGCGCGGCCTACGAGAGCTACTTCGCCCTCTTCGGCCTGACCCGCAACGGCGTCTTTTTCGCCCCGATCTTCCTCCTGCTGGGCGGTATGCTGGCCCGGCGCCCGGCCCGGCGGACCCCAAAGCAGTATGCCGCCGCCCTCTGTGGGGCGCTGGCGCTGCTGATCGCCGAGGGCATTACTGTAAAGCAGTTTAGCCTTGCACACTTCGACGCCCTCTACCTGTCCCTGCCCCTCTGCGTGGCCCTGCTGATCCTGTGGCTGCGGGGGCTGAACCTGGACGGAAAGCCCGCCCTGCGCACCTGGGCCGCGGCGGTCTACGTCCTGCATCCCCTGTGCATCGTGCTGGTGCGGGGCGCGGCCAAGGTGCTGGTCCTCACCGCCTTGCTGGTGGAGTGCAGCCCCGTCCACTATCTGGCGGTGGTGCTGATCTCCGGCGCGCTGGCCCTGCCCTTCGCCCTGTGGGGGCGGCGGTGCGGACGGGCCGCGCCGCCCCGGAGGGGCCGGGCCTGGACGGAGATCGACCTGGACGCCCTGCGGCACAACGCCGCCGCCCTGAGCGCCCTGCTGCCCGAGGGCTGCTCCCTCATGGCCGTGGTCAAGGCCGACGCCTACGGCCACGGGGCGCCGGAGACCGCCCGCGCCTGTACGCGGGCGGGCATCCACGCCTTTGCGGTGGCCACGGCGGAGGAGGGCGTCCAGCTGCGCCGCGCCGGAATCAGGGGTGAGATCCTGGTGCTGGGGTACTCCGGCCCGGAGTACGCCCCCCTCCTCTCCCGCTGCCGCCTGACACAGACAGTGGTCAGCGCCGGGCACGCCCGGGCCCTGGACGGGGCCGGGTTCCCACTGCGGGTGCACCTCAAGGTGGACACCGGGATGCACCGGCTGGGCATCCCCTGGGACGACGCCGGGGCGCTGGAAGGGGTTTTCGCCTGCCGCAGCCTGCGCGTGTGCGGCATGTTCACCCACCTGGCCGCCGCCGAGACCCTGGACGAGGCCGGCGAGGCCCGCACCCGGGAGCAGATCCGCCGCTTCTACAGTACGGCGGAGGCCCTGGAGCGGGCCGGGCACGCCCCCGGCGCCCTCCACATCCAGAACAGCTACGGCCTGCTGAACTACGGCCCCCTGCCCTGCGCCTACGTCCGGGCGGGCATCTCCCTCTACGGGGTGTACAGCGCCCCCGGCGACCGCACCAGGACGGCCCCCGCCCTGCGGCCCGTATTATCCCTCCGCGCCCGGGTGGCCCAGGTCCACACCCTGGAGGCCGGAGAGCGCGCCGGGTACGACGGGGCCTACGTGGCCAGGCGGCCCAGCCGGGTAGCCCTCCTTACCGTCGGGTACGCGGACGGCTACCCCCGCGCCTGCTCCTGCGGCAAGGGGCGGGTGCTCCTCCACGGGCAATACGCCCCGGTGGCGGGGCTGGTGTGCATGGATCAGCTTTTGGTTGACATAACGGACATCCCCGGCGTGGAACCGGGGGACATCGCCACCCTGATCGGCCGGGACGGGGATCAGCTCCTCTCCGCCGAGGAGGTGGCCGGGGCGGCGGGCACCATAACCAACGAGCTGCTCTCCCGCATGGGCGGGCGGCTGGAGCGGGTTTTCCTTGCCAGCGGAGGCAATCCGGGGTAAAATGGGAAAAAGGCTTGAAAGGTGGTCCCCGCTATGGAGCATCAGGTGCGCTTTTTCGTCACCCGCCACGGCCAGACCCTGCTGAACACGCTGGACAAGGCCCAGGGCTGGGCGGACAGCCCGCTCACCGCCCAGGGCGCGCAGGCCGCGTCCCGGCTGGGGCGCGGCCTGTTTGCCGCCGGCGTGCCCTTCTCCGCCGCCTACGCCAGCGACAGCGGCCGGGCCCTGGAGACCGCCCGGCTGGTGCTGGAACCGCTGGGCCCCGCCGCCCCCGCCCTGGAGGCCGACCCCCGCCTGCGGGAGTGGTGCCTGGGCAGTCTGGAGGCCGAGCCCAACCCGGTGCTGATGAAGGCCCTGCGGGAGAACGTCTCCGCCGACATCGGCCGCGGCTTCGCCTGGCTCAACCTCCACATGGACGAGGTGGCCCAGGTGGTGTACCGCCTGGACAAAACCGGCATGGCCCAGCCCTTTGAGGACATCCGCGCCCGCCTCACCGGCTTTCTGGACGAGGCCGCCCGCCGGGCGGGGGGCGGGAACGTGCTGGTGGTCACCCACGCCTTCGTCATCAAGACCCTGCTCTTCCTCTTCGCCCCGGACCGGGTGAACGAGAAGGCCAAGATCGAAAACGCCAGCATTACCATGGTGGTCTGGGAGGACGGCGCCCTGCGGGTGGAGGAGATCAGCGACACCCATTACAGCGCGTAAAAGGAGGCCTCCGCCGGCTATAACCGGCGGAGGCCTCCTTTTTGCTATTGCGCAACGAACACCTGGAGCGTGGCGGTGAGCTCCCGGCCGGGGGCGGCGATGGTCTTACCCTGGCAGTACATGGCGGCGGAGGCCCCGCCGTCCAGGTTGACCGCGTCCACGCAGCCCAGCCGGAGCATCAGCTCCCGCATCTGCTGGGTGCTGGCGGAGGGCACGTTGACCAGCAGCAGCTTCCCGTCCGCGGTGGTGCCCACGGCGGTGCGTGGGGTGACCGCGGTGGTGAAGCGCGCCTCGGAGAAGCCGGAATCCGTGCTGTGGTCCTCCGCGCCGTCCTTCACCAGCCGGGGCGCGCCGGAGACCATGGTCTGCACCCCGTCCAGGGAGAAGCCCTCGCCGTCCTCGGTGTAGAGGTAGGGCTCCAGCGCCACGGCCCGGCCCAGCTCGGGGGCGCGGTAGTAGCTGGTGGAGATGACCTCGGTACTGGAGTAGAGTACGAAGCCGTCGGCGGGGATGTCCACCGTCTCCCCCGGCGCCACGGCCCGGTAGGCGGTGGTGACCCCGTGCTCCACGGTGAGCGCCGCCCCGGCGTAGGTCACCGGGAAGGAGCCCCCCCGGGCGGGGGTGTAGAGCACCGACTGGTTGGCAAACTGGCTCAGCACGTTGACCTCAAAGGCCGCCCACTGCTGGGCCGTGCCGCCGTCCGCCGTCTTGACCCGGACGAAGACCGCCGGGCGGCCCCAGCGCAGTTCCCCGGAGGCGGTGATCCCCAGGGAGGAGATGCCGGAGGAGGCGTAGACGAACTGTCCGTCGATCATCAGGTGGCCGATAGGGTCCTTGATCTCCTTGTACGCCTCGAAGAAATTGGCGTTGATAACCGCCGCCGCCCCCGCGCCCGAGACGATGGAGGAGAAGGCGCGGGTGTTGTTCAGCTTCCCGTCGGGCAGGGCGGCGCGGACGCTCACCCGGCTGTCGGCGGGGTTCACTGTGATCACGTTGGCGCTCACCGTGCCCGAGGGCAGGGTGTACTTCTGCTGGCTCAGCGTCAGAGGCTCCTCCCTGGGGGCGGTCTTGTCCAAAAGCGCCTTCACCTGGGGCAGGGCGGACAGGTTGTTTTTGTCCAGCGCCCCGTCGGCCACCACCACGATCTGGTGGGCGGTCTCGTACTCCACGGTGAGGCCCAGCCCCTCCAGCACCGCCCGGACGGGCACGTAGGTGCGGTTGTTCATGGCCCTGGCGGGCACGTCCATGGCCCCCGGCTCGCCATCCACGGTGATGGCAGCCGATCCGATTTGCAGCTCCACCCGGTGCTCCCCCCGGGTGAAGACCACGTTGTTGGTGGCGGCGTCCCACGAGGAGGCGCCGCCGAAGGCCTGGACGATGGGGCTCACGGGCAGGAGGGTGCGG
The DNA here is from genome assembly GCA_022846095.1 of Oscillospiraceae bacterium. NCBI lineage: Bacteria > Bacillati > Bacillota > Clostridia > Eubacteriales > Oscillospiraceae > Oscillospiraceae bacterium. The sequence goes on from AP025583.1 coordinate 2,385,235, forward strand.
CCGTTCTCGGCTACCGGGAAAACCGCCGCGCTCTGGGCGTCCACCTGCCGCACCTCCTCCCCCACCACGCACCAGGGGCTGTTCAGCCGCAGGGCGGCCACCAGCGCGGGCTGGGCGCCCAGGGCGGCGGGGGCCAGGGAAAGGAGCAGGGCAAGGGCCGACAGCAGGGGCAACACGCGCTTTTTCATCGAACTTCCCTCATTTTTTCTTCTTGTTGGGCCGGGCGTTCTTCTTCGGCTTGGCGGAGGCCCAGCCCTTCTTGCTCCGGGGCTTGGCGGAGGGGGCGGCGGGGGCCTGTCCCCGCCCCGCGGGCTTGCCCTTGGGTTCGGCGGCGGGGGCGGGCCCCCGCCCTACGGGGCGGAGGAGGCAGTTCTTCCCGAAGCCGATGAGATCCTCCCGGTGGGCGGCGTGGAGGGCCTCCAGCACCAGGCGGCGCTTCTCGGGCCGTTTCCACTGCATCAGGGCCCGCTGCATGGCCTTCTCGTGGGGGTCCTTCGGCACGTAGACCGGCTGCATGGTGCGGGGGTCCAGCCCCGTATAGTACATGCAGGTGGACAGGGTGCCCGGCGTGGGGTAGAAATCCTGCACCTGCTCGGGCTGGCGGCCCGTGCAGTTGAGCCACTCGGCCAGTTCCACCGCGTCGGGCAGGGTGCAGCCGGGGTGGGAGGACATGAGGTAGGGCACCAAAAACTGCTTCATGCCGTACTTCTGGTTCAGGCTGTCGTACTTCTTCCGGAACCGCTCGTACACGTCGATATGGGGCTTGCCCATATAGTCCAGCACGCCGCCCACGCAGTGCTCCGGGGCCACCTTGAGCTGGCCGGAGACGTGGTGCTTCACCAGCTCCCCGAAGAACTCCCCGTTCTTGTCCTGGAGCATGTAGTCGAAGCGGATGCCCGAGCGGATGAAAATCTTCTTGATACCCGGGATCTCCCGCAGGCGGCGCAGCAGGGCCAGGTAGTCGGAGTGGTCCGCGTCCAGGTTGGGGCAGGGCGTGGGGGCCAGGCAGGCCCGGTTCTTGCACATGCCCGCCTTGAGCTGCTTTTTGCAGGACGGGTGGCGGAAGTTGGCGGTGGGGCCGCCCACGTCGTGGATATAGCCCTTGAAGCCGGGGTGCTTCGTCAGAGCGGTGACCTCCCGCACCACGCTCTCCTGGCTGCGGCAGGTGATCATGCGGCCCTGGTGGAAGGCCAGGGAGCAGAAATTGCACGCCCCGAAGCACCCCCGGTTGTGGGCCACCGAGAAGCGCACCTCCTCGATGGCGGGCACGCCCCCCCGCTCGTCGTACATGGGGTGGGGCTCCCGCGCGTAGGGCAGCTCGGCCACGAAGTCCAGCTCCGCCGTGCTCAGGGGCATGGCGGGCGGGTTGACCACCAGCAGCTGCGCCCCGTGGCGCTGGAGGATGGCCTTCCCCCGCACCGCGTCGTGCTCCTCGTACTGGATGCGGTTGGCCTCGGCGTAGGCGCGCTTGTCCGCGCACACTTCCTCAAAGGAGGCGCACTCCACCCTGGGGTAGGCGCACTGGGCCGGGTTCTTCGCCGCAAAGCAGGTGCCCCGCACGTCGGTGATCTCCCCCGCCGGGGTGCCGGAGGCCAGCCGGGCGGCGATCTCCCGGGTGGCGTTCTCCCCCATGCCGTAGACCAGCAGGTCGGCCTGGCTGTCGAAGAGGATGGATCTGCGCACCTTGTCCTCCCAGTAGTCGTAGTGGGCGAAGCGGCGCAGGGAGGCCTCCAGCCCCCCGATGACAAGCGGGATGTCCCCAAAGACCTCCCGGACGCGGTTGGCGTAGACGATGGTGGCCCGGTCGGGGCGCAGACCGGGCAGGTTGCCCGGGGAGTAGGCGTCGTCGTGCCGCCGCTTTTTGGCCACCGTGTAGTGGGCCACCATGGAGTCGATGTTGCCGCCGGAGACCAGCACGCCCAGCCGGGGGCGGCCCAGCGCCGTAAAGGCGGAGGGCTTGCGCCAGTCCGGCTGGGCCAGGACCGCCACCCGGTAGCCCTCGGCCTCCAGCACGCGGGAGATGATGGCGGGGCCGAAGGTGGGGTGGTCCACGTAGGCGTCCCCGGTGATGACCAGGAAATCATACCCGTCCCAGCCGCGCGCCTTCATATCCGCCTTTGAAACGGGTAGAAATGGATTCATAAACAGCCTCTATCTTCTTTTCTCAATTTCTTCCGGGTCGTACCCGATGTATTTTTCCAGCAGGTCCAGGGGCACGCGGGCCCCCTCGGCCTGGCCGATCTTGCGGAAGCCGTAGCGCCGGTAAAAGCGCTGGGCCACCTCGTTGTCCGGCGCGCAGCGCAGGCGCAGGTACTGCCGCCCCAGCGAGCGGTAGGTGGACACCGCCTGGCCCAGCAGCTGCACCCCCAAGCCCTGGCGGCGGCTGTCGGGCAGCATGTAGACGAAGGGGATGTACCCCACGCCGGCCTCCGCGTCCCGCTCCAGGTCCAGCTGGAGCACCCCGGCGATCTTCTCCCCCCGCAGGGCGCACACCACCGCCCTGTGGTCGCAGGCCCAGCAGCGGCGGGCGTCGTCCAGGAAGCCCGCGCCGTCGAAGTGGCGCAGGGAGCCGTGGATGTCCTGCCAGGCGTCCTTCCGGGCGTCGAAGTAGACCCCGCTCTCCCCCTCCATGTCCAGGGGGCGGAACCAGAGGTTCACGTCGTACTTCTTGGGGTCGGACTTCCACCAGTGCTGGTGGGCCAGGGTGGAGATCTCCTCCGGCAGGTGGGAGTTGTCGTTTTCAAAGACGATGTTGTGGCGCTCGTAGCCCACCTCCACGCAGGTCACGCCGGTGTTGTCGCACTGGCCCAGGCCCTTCATGTCCTCGGGGGCCATGTCCCGCAAAGCGCCCTGGAGGCAGCGGATGGCCGAGCCATGGGAAAAGACCGCCACGGTCTGCCCGGGATGGGCGTGGGCGATCTGATAGACGGTGTGGCGCATACGCTCCATCACCTCCGCGAAGGACTCCCCGCCGGGGGCGCGCCAGTCGGAGGAGCTGCGGTAGAACAGGGCCAGCCGCGCCCCGTCCGCGCGCTCCATCTCCCCCCAGGTGCGGTCCTCCCAGTCCCCGAAGCCGATCTCCCGCAAACCCCGGCGCTCCACCGGCTCCATGCCCCGGGGGGCGCAGACAGACCCCGCGGTGGTGCGGGTGCGGAACAGGTCGCTGGTGTAGACCGCGTCGATGCGCTCGCCCGCAAAGCGCTGGCGCAGGGCGGCGATCTGGCGGTAGCCGTTTTCGGTGATCAGGCTGTCGTACCAGCCGTGGGCGCGGCGGTAGATGTTGCCCTCCGCCTCGGCATGTCGGACGATGTAAATCCGGGTCATAATGGTCTCCCCTTTTTGTAAAAGCCCGCGCGCGGGCTATGAGTCAGGCCTCGATTTGATAGGGCGAGAGGGCCTCCATGGCCGCGCCGGCGAAATCCTCCGCCGCGCCCCAGTCGAAGCGGAACAGCCCCTCTCCCCCGCCGCCCCCGATGCAGTGGACCCTGGTCTTTCCCGCCAGGTTGTCCATGGTCACGGTGAGGGTGAGGCGGTTGCCCGCCCGGTAGTAGTGCTTTTCGTAGACCGCCACCACGCATAAAAGCCCGTCCGGGCCCTGGGCCGCGTAGTGGTCAATCAGCTCCCCGGTAATGCTCCCCTCCACGACGGCCTCGTGGACCAGCTTGGCGCAGTCCTCGATGGACAGGGAGACAAACAGGGTGTTTTCGTCGTCCATTGCCATGCACTCCTCTCTAAACAGCCCTTAACCGGCCCCTACCAGGGCCGCACCGCCCCGGTGAGCTGGGAGACGCGCGCAAGCCCCTGCTCCCGGGCGATTTTCTCCAGCCCGTCCCGCACCCGGATGGGCGCGAAGGGGTCGGTGAAGCAGGCGGTGCCCACGGCCACGGCGGAGGCGCCCGCCAGCATGAGCTGGGCCGCGTCCTCGGCCTTGGCCACGCCGCCCATGCCCAGAATGGGCAGCTTCACGGCGTTGGCCACCTCCCACACCATGCGCACCGCCACGGGCAGCACGGCGGGGCCGGACAGGCCGCCGGTGTTCATCTTCAAAATGGGCCTGCGGGTCGCCACGTCGATGCGCATCCCCCGCAGGGTGTTGATCAGCGACAGGGCGTCCGCCCCCGCGCCGGCCACGGCGCGGGCGATCTCGGTCACGTCGGTGACGTTGGGGGAGAGCTTCACCATCACGGGCACCGTGGAGTGGCGCCTGGAGATCTCCGTCACCTCGGCGGCCAGCTCCGGCCGGGTGCCGTAGGCCAGCCCGCCCGCCTTCACGTTGGGGCAGGAGATGTTGACCTCGATCATGTCCACCCCGGCCTCGGAGAGCTTTTCGCACATCTCGCCGTACTCCTCCGGGGTATTGCCGGAGATATTGGCCACCACGCGGGCGCCGCTGCGCTTGAGCGCGGGCAGCTCATCGGTGATGAAGTCGTCCACGCCGGGGTTTTGCAGGCCCACCGAGTTGAGAATGCCCATGGGGGTCTCCGCGATGCGGGGGGAGGGGTTGCCCTCCCGGCGCAGGGGGGTCAGGCCCTTGGCGCAGATGCCACCCAGCTCGCCGAGGTCGTAGAACTCCCCGTACTCCCTGCCGAAGCCGAAGGTGCCGGAGGCCACCAGCACCGGGTTTTTGAACGACACCCCGGCCAGCTCCACCGACATATCCACTTTATTCATCCCAGTCCACCTCCGCCGCGTCAAAGACGGGGCCGTCCTTGCAGGCGTGGAGCATCCTGCCGTCGGCCATCCTTACCGCGCACACCAGGCAGGCCCCCACGCCGCAGCCCATCCGCTCCTCCATGGACACCCGGCAGGGGGTATTGTGCTCCGCCGCCGCCTTGGCCACCGCGCGCAGCATAGGCTTGGGCCCGCAGGCCAGCACGGCGGTGAACTCCTCCTCCGCCAGCTTGCGGCGCACCGCCGCGTCCACGTAGCAGTGCTCCCCCAGGCTGCCGTCGTCGGTGCAGATCACCGTCTCATGGCAGCGGGCGGAGATCTCGTCCAGCAGCAGCGCGTGGTCCGCCGAGCGGAAGCCCAGCACCGCCGTGGCGCCACCCCGCGCCGCCCTGGCGCAGGAGAGCATGGGGGGCACGCCGATACCGCCCCCCACCAGCAGCACCTTCTCCCGCGGCTCCACCCGGAAGCCCACGCCCAGCGGGCCCAGCACATCCAGGGTGTCCCCCCGCCGCCGCTTGGCCAGCCATCCGGTGCCCTCGCCCCGGATCTCAAAGACCAGGCGCAGGCGGTTCCCCTCCCAGTCGCAGATCGAGATGGGGCGGCGCAGCATGTGGCCGGTGCCGCATTTTATGTGGACGAAGCGGCCGCAGGTCATCCCCTGAAAGGGGTGGGGGGCGGCCAGGGTGATGGAATAGGCGTGGGGGTTGAGGTCCACAATGTCCACAACCTCGCAGTCAAGCTGCTGCGTCATTGGCGCTCCCCCCTCTTACCGGATGCCGACGAAGCGGCAGATGTTGTCCCGCATGGCGGCGGCGGCGTCCCGGGCGGCCTGCTGGTAGTCCGTCCCGTCCCCGCCGGTCTTTTTCCAGGCGCACATGATGCTGCGGGAGGCGTTGACGATTGCCCCGCGGCCGTCCTTGCCGAAGGCGTACTGCACGTCCTCGGCGGTGCCGCCCTGGGCGCCGTACCCGGGCACCAGGAAGAAGGTGTGGGGCAGGCGGGCGCGGAGATCCCGCAGCTCCTCCGGGTAGGTGGCCCCGGTCACCGCGCCGCAGGGGGTGAAGCCGTATTTGCCCACCGCGCCGCCGCCCAGCCGCTCCACCAGATCGCCCATGACCTGGTAGACCATGCCGCCCTGGGCGGGCACGTTCTGCAGCTCGCCGGAGCCGGGGTTGGAGGTCTTGACCAGCACAAAGACGCACTTGCCCCGCGCCTCGCAGTCGACCAAAAACGGCTTGACGCTGTCCGAGCCCATGTAGCCGTTGAGGGTGACGCAGTCGGCGTTGAAGGCGGACTGGTTCTGCCCCCCCACCTGCGTGGCGCCCAGCCAGGCGTCGCTGTAGGCCTCGGCGGTGGAGCCGATGTCCCCGCGCTTGATGTCCGCAATGACGAAGAGGCCCTTCTCGTGGGCGTAGCGGATGGTGCGCTCCAGCACCTCCAGCCCGCGCCAGCCCAGGCGCTCATAGTAGGCCGCCTGGGGCTTGACCGCAGGCACCACATCGCACAGCGCGTCGATAAGACCCTTGTTGAACTCCCAGACCGCGGCCGCCGCGCCCATCAGGCTCTCCCCGAACATGGAATAGCTCTTTTCCAGGATGTGGGGAGGAATCTGCTCCGGCTTGGGGTCCAGGCCGGCCACCGTGGGGTTTTTCAGCGCGATGATTTTCTCCTGTAAGGCGTCGAAAGACATGTATTTATTTCTCCTTATAGATGATTTCACCGTTTACCACGGTGTACTTCACTTTCCCTTTGAGCTTCCGGCCCGCGAAGGGGGTATTGCGGCCCTTGGAGGCGAACCGGTCCGGGTGGACCGTCCACTCCTCCTCCGGGTCGAAGACCACCATGTCCCCGTCCGATCCGATGGCGAGGCGGCCCTTGGGGATGCGCAGGATGCAGGCGGGGTTGATGGTCAGTTTGCGCAGGATGTCGGAAAGGCCCATCTCCCCCGTGTGGTAGAGCGCCGTGAGGGCCACCGCCAGGGCGGTCTCCAGCCCCACCATGCCGCTGGGGGCCTCGGCCAGGGGTTTCGCCTTCTCGTCGGCGGTGTGGGGGGCGTGGTCGGTGGCGATGGCGTCGATGGTGCCGTCCTTGAGCCCCTCGATGATGCCCTCCATGTCGGACTTGGTGCGCAGAGGGGGATTCACCCGCGCCATGGTGCCGTGGGTGAGGATCTCGTCCTCGGTCAGGGAAAAATACTGGGGGCAGGTCTCGCAGGTGATGCGCACCCCCTTCTTCTTGTAGCGCCGCACCAGGGCCACCGACTTGGCGGTGGAGATATGGCAGATGTGCACCGCCGCGCCGGTCTCCTCGGCCAGCATGGCGTCCCGGGCCACCATGATCTCCTCCGCGATGGCGGGCCGCCCGGTCAGGCGGAGCTGGCGGGAGACCCGCCCCTCGTTCACCGCATAGTTTTTCACCATGTCCGCGTCCTCGCAGTGGGAGAGGATGGTCAGCTCCTGCCGGTGGGCCAAAATCAGGCCGTCGCGCATGATGTTTGCGTTCTGGATGGGCACGCCGTCGTCCGACAGGGCCACCGCCCCAGCTCCCTTGAGGGCCTCGAAGTCGGTCAGCCGCGCGCCCCGCTCCCCCTCCGTCACCGCGCCGATGGGCCAGATATGTACCCCGCAGGCCGCGCCGGCCTTTTCCCGGATGTAGTCCAGCACCTCGGGGCAGTCCGCCGCGGGGCTGGTGTTGGGCATGCAGGCGATGGAGGTAAACCCGCCCCGCGCCGCCGCCATGGCCCCGGTCTCGATGGTCTCCTTGTGCTCGAAGCCGGGCTCCCGCAGGTGGACATGCATGTCCACAAGGCCCGCGCACACCGTCAGGCCCCGGGCCTCGATGACCTGGGCGTCCGGCTCGTTGATGTTGCTGCCGATGACGGCCACCCGGCCGTTCTCAATCAAAATGTCCATAACGCCGCCGATGCCCCCCACGGGGTCCACCAGACGGCCCTGGCGTATGAGCAGTTTCACCCTACCACTCCTTTTAGTCTGCGCATGGAAAAAGGGACCAGGTAACACCCCCGCCCCTTTCCTCTTAAACTCATTATTCTGATCGTGTGTACATTATAACGTGAAACGCAGATTTTAGCAACGGATTTTTCCGCGTTTTGGGACACAATAATACCGTACTCGAATGTGGGAGGTATGTGTAAATGGAACAACACCAGTTCCTCAAGGGCGTGGGCATCGGCATGGCCGCCGGGGCCGCCCTGGGCATGGCGATGGCCCCCAAGAAAAAGACCAACCTGAAAAAGGCCGCCGGGCGGGCGATCAAGACCGTGGGCGAGGTCGTGGAGAACATCTCGGACGCCATCGACATGTAAACGGAAAACGGGCGGGCAGCGTGCGCTGCCCGCCCGTTTCTGTCGGGAAACCAGATAAACGAGATTTGGTGCACAAGATGCAATCATCGCAACTTAGGCGGATAAGGCGGCCGATGGAGGACGGGCGATTCGTGAATCGCCCCTACGGGCCTGGAGCGGCGGGCCGATGTGGGCATCGGCCCCTACGGATGCCAAGCGCTGTACGGGGAATGGCAGTACGGGCGGCTTTTCAGGCACTTCTTGAATAGAAACTACTTTCAAGTCTGGGCGGGTCATGTGCCGCGTGGGCGGCAGCCCCATTTACAGAGGGCACAGGCCGAACCGAGCCCTGAGCGCTGCCAAGTCTTGCAGGTTACCTGAACCGCACCGCCGCCGGACCCCGGGTCCAGGGGCCGAAGCCCCTGGTTGTTTCTTCCCGGGGTTCTTTGCAACCAAAGAATCCCGCCGCCGGAGGCCGGGCCTCCAAAAGACGGATTGCCGCGTCGGCCCCGCGGGCCTCCTCGCAATGACAGGGGCCGCCTTATCCGCCTTAGCCGCATCTCTTGTGCAAGCGTCCTTTTTATGTTAACGCGATCTCCTGGCAGTCCCCCCGCAGCAGATCCAGCTCGAAGAGCCGGTCCCGGCAGATCCCGCCCCGGTCCAGCAGCACCTTCACCGTCTCGGCGGCCTGGATGCCCCCCACCACGGCGCAGGTGAAGCTGAGGTTGCCCGTGACCACCTCGTCGCCCCCCTCGCCGGGCAGGGCCGCGCCGTAGAGCAGGTCCAGGGTGCCGTCCCCCGGGTAAAGCACCGACACCCGGCCGTACCACCCGGCCACCGCCCCGTGGACGTAGGGGATGCCCAGGGCCGAGGCGGCGGCGAAAATAACCCGCCGCGCGCGCACGCTGTCCACCGCGTCCACCACGGCGCCGCACCCGGCCAGCAGGGCCGGGGCGTTTTCGGCGGTGAACATGGCCTCCACCGCCGTGACCTTGACCAAGGGGTTCACCCGCCGCACCCGCTCGGCGGCGGCCAGGGCCTTGGGTTGTCCCAGGTTCTCCACGCCGGAGAGGAGCTGGCGGTTTAAGTTGCTCTCCTCGAACACGTCGCCGTCCACCGCCACGATGTGGCCCACGCCCACGCGGGCCAGGCACTCCACCACGTAGCCCCCCAGCCCGCCGCAGCCCGCCACCAGGACGGTGCGCTCCGCCAGCGCCGCCTGCTCCGCCGCCGAAAGGGCGCTGCGGTTGCGCCGGTAGCGCTCCACGCCCTAGCCCCCGCCGCAGATGGGCAGGAAGCCCACCCGCGCGCCGTCGTGGAGGGGCGTGTTGAAATTTTGCAGCAGGGTGACGCTCTTGCGGTCCACCACCACCAGCATTTTTTTCGCGTGCCTGTGGGCCTCGGCCCCGTAGGCGTTTTTGATGTGGCGCAGCACGTCCTTCACCCTGGCGGCCTCCAGCGCCTCGCCGGGCACGCCGGTGAGGCCCGCCAGCTCCCCCCTGTATTCCACGTAGACCATCACGCTATCCCCAATCTGGCCAGCTTTTTGGGCGTGGGCGCGCCGTGTTCGTCCCAGCCCCTGGCCCTGTAGTATTTGGGCAGCATCTCGCCCAGCGGGACCACCGTGTCCGGCTGCCCCGGCTCCTGGGGCTCCTTGGTCAGCCGGTCGGGCAGGCTGTCGTCCGCCGCGGTGAGGCCCTCCCGCAGGTTGAACATCCGCTCCAGGTTGAAGGCGCGCTCCCCCAGGTCGATGAACTGCCCCGTGTACATCCGGATGCCCGTGGCCCGGCGGATCGCCTCGGCGTGGGGCAGCAGGAAGAAGGAATTGAAGCACAGCAGGTTGGTCATGCGCAGCATGAGGCGCACCCCGCCCCCGGCGTGGGTGGCGATCTTCCCCACCAGCCGGGTGAACCAGTGGGCGGGGCCCAGATGGAAGAAGATGGCCGGGACGAAGGTCTGGGCGGAGAAGAGGCAGCACCCCGCCGAGGAGACCGCCTCCAGCGCGTCCTGCATGAAGATGGTCAGCTCCGCCTTGCTCTTGGGGCTCTGCGCGTCGGTGGAGAGCACGCCCACCGACTCCAGCAGGGCCAGGTAGCCCCCGTTCAGGTGGCAGCCGCCCCGGTTGGAGGTGGCGTACCCCAGGCCCATGCCCACCGAGCGCCGGGGCTCGTAGGAGGCCATCTCCAGCCCCTTGGCGTTCATGGCGAACTCCCTGCCGCCGTATTTCTCCGCCAGCCACTTGCTGCCGTTGGCCAGCTCGGAATACTTACCCTCCCGGACGGCCAGCTTGCGGATGGCCTGCTCCAGATTGTCCAGCCTGCCGAACTCCAGCCCGAAGTCGGCCAGCCCCCGCTCCTTCAGCTCCATGGCGAAGGCCAGGGTGGAGGCGCAGGAGATGGTGTCCAGCCCCAGGGTGTCGCACAAATAGTTCAGATCCAGCACCTTACGCAGGTCGTGCCCGTCGATGTTGGGGCCGAAGAAGCCCAGGGTCTCGTACTCCGGGCCCTTGACCTCCTTCCCCGCCACCTTCACCCGCCGCTCGCAGCGGATGGGGCAGGACACGCAGCCGCTGTTGCGGGTGAGCTCGGTCTCGGCCAGGGTCTCGCCAGACACCGCGTCCGCCCCGTCGTCGTGGCCGAATTTGAAGTTGTGGGTGGGCAGGGCGTAGGTGGCGTTGGCCTTGCTCACCAGCCCGGCGCTGCCGTACCGGGGCAGGGCCTCCCCGGTCATGGGGTGCTTGCGGATGAATTTGACCCATTTGCCCAGGAATTTATCGAAGCCCGCCCGGTCGTAGACCTCCGGGCGCCGGGTGCCGTAAGCCAGCAGGGCCTTCACGTTCTTGGAGCCCAGCACCGCGCCGGTGCCGCAGCGCCCCGCCATCCGCTCGCCCGAGGCGGCGGAGGCGTAGCGCACCAGGTGCTCCCCCGCCGGGCCGATGACCAGCTTGGCGTAGTGGGCGTTCAGCCGCTCCTGGGTCTGCTCCATGTCCAGGCCCCACAGCTCCTCCGCCGGACTTATGGTAACCTCACCGTCCACAATCTCCACCAGGCAGGGGCGCGGCGAACGCCCGGTGAGGATAATGCCGTCGTACCCCGCCTTTTTCAGCATGACGCCGAACTGGCCCCCGCAGTTGGAGGAGGCCACGCCCCCGGTCATCACGTTCTTGAAGGAGAGGTTGAACCGGCTGGAGGACGGGGCCCCGGTGCCGTTGAGCGGCCCCGTGTTCAGAATGAGCACGGCCCGGGGGTCCAGCGGATCCAGCCCCGCGGGCATCAGGTCCAGCAGCAGCCTGGCGGCCAGGCATTTACCCCCCACGTACTTTTTGAAGTAGTCCTCCGGGATGGGGTACTCCTCCCTGGTCCCGGCGGTCAGGTCAATCTTTATGTAAACCGGCAGCTTCACGCGCCCGCGCCCCCCTCCGTCATGGAAATCGCCCCCAGGGGGCACTCCGCCTCGCACAGCGCGCAGCCCACGCACTTCTTCGGCTCCGCCAGCTCCGCGAACACGTGGATGTCCCCCCGGTGCTTAGGCAGGGAGATGGCCAGGGCTCCGGCGGTGCAGACCGCCACGCACATGGAACAGGCGCTGCACAGCGTTTCGTCGATAACCGGCTTGCGCCACCGGGGCCGGGGCACCGGGGCGCAGGCCGCCCCCCCGCCGTCCAGCACGGCCCCCTTGGGGCAGGCCCGGCCGCACACCCCGCAGGAGACGCAGCGGCGGGCGTTCACTTCGTGCCTTGCGCCCCGCTCCCCCCGGATGGCGAAGACCGGGCAGAGCCTGGCGCAGGCGGTGCAGCCGATGCAGTCCTCTGTGATGGAATAGGGCATCGTAATCCCCCTCTGTTATTTGATCCGGATTTTTTCAATCACCGCGCGGTAGCGGTCCGGGCTGTAGAGCACAGGCACGGGGTAGACCGGGTTGGCCTCCTTGCCCGCCCAGGCGATCATCTGGGGGATGTCCTCGTCCCGGATGAAGTCGAAGCCCTTGGGGATGCCCATGCGCTCATTCATATCGTAGATGGCCTGGATGAAGGCTCTGGCCCGCTCCGCCTCGCCGCCGTCCGCCTTCACCCCCGCGATAGCGGCCAGCCGGGCCAGCTTGGGGTAGACCGCCTCGCCGTAGTCCTCCAGCACGATGGGCAGGATGACCGCGTTGGCCAGGCCGTGGGCGGTGTTGTACAGCCCGCCCAGGGTATGGGCGATGGCGTGGACGTTGCCCACGCCCGCCCGGGTGAAGGCGAAGCCCGCCTTGAAGGAGGCGGTGAGCATATTCATCCGCCCCTCCACGTCGCCGCCGTCCCTGTAGACCCGCTCCAGGTTGTCGAAAATCAGCTTGACGGCCTCCTCGGCGAAGCGGATGGACTCCTTGGTGTTGTAGGTCCAGCACAGGTAGGCCTCCACCGCGTGGGTGAGGGCGTCCATGCCGGTGGCCGCGGTGATGTGGGGCGGCAGGCCCACCGTCAGCTCCGGGTCCAGCACCGCGTACAGGGGGATCAGGTGCAGGTCCATCAGGGCGTACTTGTGGTGGGTGTCCTGGTCGGTGATGAGGGCGGCGATGGTGGTCTCCGACCCGGTGCCCGCCGTGGTGGGCACCGCCACGAAGGGGGGCAGCCGTCTGCCCACCTTCAGCAGGCCCCCCATGCGCCCCACGCTCTTGTTGGGGTTGACCGCCCGGGCCGCCGCGGCCTTGGCCGCGTCCATGGAGGATCCGCCGCCGATGGCCACAAAGCTGTCGCACCCCTCCTTCTGGTAGAGGGCGTAGATCTCCTCCACGATCTTTACCGTGGGGTTGGGGGCCACCGTGTCGAAGAGGACGCAGGGCACCCCGCCCTCCTCCAGCACCTTCAGCACCGCGGGGGCCACCCCCGCCTTCATCAGGCCCGGATCGGTCACCACCATGGGACGTTTGACACCCCGCTGTCCCAGCAGCTCCGGGATCCGCCCAATCGCGCCCGCGCCCTCGACCCGCTCCGCCTTGCGCCACGGCATGCAGCGCGCCCCGAAGTTGAACACAAACTGGAATGTGCGGTAATACGCCTTTTTTGCTCCCCACATACCCTGTTTCCTCCCTTTTCACACAAATGAACCACACGGTATAGCACTACCTATTACTATAGTGCAGCAGGGCGTTTTTGTCAAACCAAAGGCCCCGGCTCCCCCCCCTCTGCCGGCTCTCTTTTGCCGGTTGAACCCGGCAGTCTGGCCCGGGACGTAAAAAGCAGGATCTTCCAGCTTTTAACCATGCTTTCCAACAAAAAAGATTCTCAAAAACGCCGGATTCTTCTCTAAACGCCCGCCGTCAATCCGGCGACTCGTCAGTTCAATTCTTAATTTTTGACATGCCGTTGGTGCGATTTGACGGAAACAACGCTTGACTGCCCCCTCCTCTTATGCTAATATGATGGCAGTTTCATGACATATGTAATTTATAAGTTACATGTGTCGCAGCATTTGTTACAGAAAGGGAGAGATCGTAATGGCACAGACCGCTCAGCGCATGAACCACATTTTCCAGCCCGACGGGAAGACCTTTATCCTGGCAATGGACCACGGCTCCAACTTTAAGGTGCTCCCCGCCATGAAGGACAGCAAGAAGCTGATCCACGACATCGCCTCCGCCGGTGCGGACGCCTTCCTCTCCACCATCGGCATGGCGGATAAATTCCAGCCCGACTTCCTGGGCAAGGGCATCATCCTGCGCATCGACGGCGGCGTGTCCTGCCTGAGCAAGCCCACCAAGGCCATGCAGATCGTGGCCAACGCCGAGGACGCCCTGCGCCTGGGCGCCGACGCCGTCATCACCATGAGCTTCCCCGGCTCCGTCTTTGAGAACGAGGTGCTCTCCAACATGGCCCGCGTGGCCCTGGACTGCCACAAGTGGGGCCTGCCCGTGCTGGCCGAGGCCCTCCCCCGCGGCTTTGAGCCCGCAGAGGACGCCCGCACCCCCGAGAACATCACCTTCGCCTGCCGCCAGAGCGTCGAGCTGGGCGCCGACATGGTCAAGACCAACTACACCGGCGACCAGAAGTCCTTCGCCGAGCTGTGCGAGAGCGTCTACGCCCCCGTCGTCATCCTCGGCGGCGCCAAGAAGGTCCCCGAGCGCGAGCTGCTCCAGGAGATCAAGGAAGCCCTCGAGGCCGGCGCCGCAGGCGTCGCCATGGGCCGCAACATCTGGGGCAACGACGACCCCGTCCACTACGCCGCCGCCATCGCCAAGCTCATCCACGAGAACTGCTCCGTGGACGCCGCCCTCAAGGAGATGGGGAAGGCCTAAGGCGGGTGCTTGCCCCCGCCGCCTCTTCGCAAAGACATAGAAAGGAAGTCATTTCTTATGGATACATATAAGGTCAGCGTACTCACCGCCCCCGAGACCATCGAGGTGCGCGAGCTGGAGAAGAAGCAGCCCACCGGCCGCCAGGTCCTTATCAAGGTCGAGTCCTGCGCCATCTGCACTCTGGAGCAGCGCGTCTACAAGGGCATCATGAACAAGTACCCGTTCGCCGGCGGCCACGAGGCCGCGGGCACCGTCGAGGCCGTGGGCCCCGCCGTCAAGGGCGTCAAGCCCGGCGACAAGGTGGCCGTGCGCCTGCTGAACTCCTGCGGCGAGTGCTACTACTGCCGCAACGGCCACGAGAACCAGTGCGTCGTCTCCTTCATCGCCAAGACCCACGACGGCCTCATGGGCCCCGGCGGCCTGGCAGAGTACATGATGGCCGACGCCAAGGACGTATACAAGATGGCCGACGACCTGGACAGCGACCACGCCGCCCTCAGCGAGCCTCTGGCCTGCTGCGTCCACTCCGTGCGCCGGGGCCAGATCGAGCTGGGCGACGACGTCGTGGTCGTGGGCTGCGGCATCATGGGCGCCTTCCACATCAAGCTGGCCAAGCTCAAGGGCGCACGCGTCATCTGCTCCGAGGTCGACCCCAAGCGGCTTGAGGTCGCCAAGAAAATGGGCGCCGACATCCTCATCAACTCCAAGGAAGAGGACGCGGTGGCCAAGGTCAAGGAGCTCACCGACGGCCGCGGCGCTGACGTGGTTTTCTGCACCGTCGCCATCTCCGCCATCGCCCAGGACGCCGTCAACATGGCCGGCAAGCTGGGCCGCGTCGTCTTCTACTCCTCCTTCCATCCCGACAACCCCATCGACCTGCTCCCCGGCAAGATCCACTCCGGCGAGCAGATCCTCACCGGCTCCGTCAACCCCAACCAGAGCGACTTCCTCATCTCCACCCGCCTGCTCTCCTCCAAGGTCATCAACGTCGAGGACCTCATCTCCGACCGCGTGCCCCTGGCAGACATTGAGCGCGCCTTTACCGAGGCCGTAGACCCCTTCACCTACCGCATCATCGTCAAGCCCTAAGCGCTTGCAAATGCCGTCGGATTCCGCTACAATCATTCTATTACATCTGTCATATTATTTTTTCCATATTTTTTAAATTGGAGGGTGTATCAGGAATGAAGAAGGGGAATTTGACGGCCAGAGAGCTTGAGGAATACACGCGCGTCGCCTACTACTACTACAAGGCGGACTTCACGCAGGAGGAAATCGCCAAACGTATGCAAATGTCACGGCAGAGGGTGAACAGAATCCTCGCCTCCTGTATCGATCTGGGCATTGTGAAGATCTCAATCGCCAATCTGGGCAGCGATCTGGAGCTGGAGACGGCGCTGGAGCGCAAGTACGGGCTGCGCTGCGTCCGGGTTGTGGAGAACGTGGTGGAGAGCAAGGTGCACGAGGACCTGGGCATCGCCGCGGGCGAGTGCCTGGCCAGTTTTATCAGGAAGGGGGACATCATCGGCTTCACAAGGGGCCGGTCCACCTCCGCGCTGGTGGATTACATGCCGCCCGTGTCCAAGGATAACCTGACCATCACCCAGCTTTTGGGCAGCGCGCACAAGGACACGCGGGCCTCCTCCCATCTGGAGGTGGACGACATTGTGTACCGCTTCTCCCTCAAGCTCCACGCCAAGCCCAGTATGCTCTACGCCCCCGTCATCGTCCAGGACGCGGCGCTGCGGGAATCCCTGATGAAGGACCCCTATTTCCAGCAGGGGTACGACATCATCAAGGCCTGCAACATCGCGGTGGTGGGCATCGGCACGGCCGACAGCCAGGTGGGCTTCATGACCGAGGTGCTGGGCGAGGCCCCCACCAGCGAAAGCATGGACTGGGCCCGGGACGTGGCCGGGGAAATCTGCACCCACTTCTTCGACGCCCAGGGGCGCGAGGTCTTCCCGCCCTTCAGCGACCGCATCATCTCCATCTCGCTGGAGGACTATATCAAAATCCCCATCCGGATCGGCGTGGCCGGCCTGCCCTACAAGGCCGGCGCCATCCGGGCCGCCATCAAGGGCGGCTACATCAATGTGCTCGTCACGGACAAAAAAACCGCAAGCATCCTAATCGGATAACCCCGGGCGCATACACACCTGGGGCTTCCGGCTCATATCCAATTTCCTTGGCAATATGAAAGGAGGATATGGCGGAATCTCTCCGCCATGTGTGTATTATGTCTGAACAAGTGAACGACGGCAAGTTGGGACTCCTGTCCGCAACTACCATGCTGATCGGCGGCATGATCGGCTCTGCAATCTTCTCCCTGTCCGGCCTGACCATGGCCGTGGCCGGCCCCGCCTCCGTGCTCTCCTGGCTCATCGCCGCCCTGGTCATGCTGCTCTACGGCATGATTATCTCGGAGCTGGCCAGCATCTTCCCCCGCTCCGGCGGCCTGTACATCTTCCCCGCCAAGGCGTTCGGCGGCAAGGCCGGCCAAATCTGGGGCTGGCTGTCCTGCTGGGGCGGCTGCATCACCAACTGCATCGCGGTGGCCTTCTCCGCCATCTACGTGTCCACCTACCTGGGCGTGAGCATTCCCGCCCTGAATAACCTGCAGGTGCCCCTGGCCGTGGGCTCCGTGGCCCTGTGCCTGATCCTCAACGCCATCAACTTCTCCACCACCGGCAAGATCAACAACGTGCTGGTGGGCTTCATGGCCCTGGCCATGCTGGTCTTCGTGGCCGTGGGCTTCTTCGGCGGCCAGTTCGACGGCTCCATCATCACCCCGTTCTTCACCCAGGGCAGCGGCGGCGCCTCCGGCTTCCTGTCCATGGTGCCCACCGCCATGGTCGGCTACGGCTCCGTGGTCTCCATCGCCTTCATGGTCTCCGAGATCCGCGACCCCAACAAGAACGTGTCCAAGTCCATGCTGATCGCCATGGTGGTCGTCACCGCGCTGTACGCCCTGACCATCTTCGCCACCATCGGCCTGGTTTCCACCCAGTTCCTGGCTGAGAACCCCGGCATGCAGTACATCCCCCTGTACGCGGCCTGCTTCACCACCCTGGCCGGCTATCCCTGGCTGACCGCCGTGGTCACCGCCGCCGCCGTGCTGGCCCTGATCACCACCATGCTGGTGTGCATGGCCCTCACCGCCCGCTCCCTCGAGGCCGCCGCCGACGACGGCATCCTGCCCAAGCCCTTCGCCAAGTGCAGCGACAAGACCGGCGTGCCCCTGTTCTCCACCGTGATCGTGGCCATCGTGGCCGGCGCCGTGGCCTCTTTCCCCCAGTTCACCGCCACCATGGTCTCCTTCGGCGCCATCTTCTCCGTGTTCACCATCGTGGTCAACATCATCGCCCTGATGGTCGCCCGCAAGAAGAACCCGTACGTGCCCGGCAACTTCCGCTGCCCCGGCGGCTCCGCCGTGCCCGTCATCAGCCTTATCCTCCTGCTGATCTGCAACGCGTCCGACATCATCAACGGCAGCTGGGTCGTGTGGCTGTACACCGCGGGCTGCTGCGTGGTGGGCCTCATCATCTACTTCACCAGCCGCGCCGGCCGCGGCCTGGCCGAGTCCAAAATTTAATCCACGGCGCCTATCATATCTGAATCGAGGGTCACTGAAATGAAACATCTCAACGCCATCGAGAAGATGGAGAACACCTGCATCGCCGTCGGCCACTTCGAGGGGGTCCACAGGGGCCACCTGGCCGTCGCCGCCAAGCTGGCCGAGGTGGCCAAGGAGCGGGGCCTGACCTCCGTCATCGTCAGCCTGTACGACCCCGCCGCCCCCACCCTCTCCACCGAGGCGGAGAAGGAGTACCTGCTCAAGGACAGCGGCGTGGACGTGCTCGTCAGCCTGGAGGAGTCCGCCATCCCCGCCGACCTGGCCGCCCGGCTGGGCGCCAAGGTGGTGGTCGCCTGCCAGTGCTGCGCCGAAAACCCCTATGTGAAGGGCAGCGGCTGCGAGGTCATCACCGTGCCCGGCGCCAAGGACGGGGACACCCCCATCACCACCGCGCTGCTGCGCGAGGTGCTCCAGTCCACCGACATGCTGCGCTACGAGGCCCTGGCCGGCCACCCCTACCTGATGATCGGGCCCATCGTCCACGGCGCCGCCAAGGGCCGCACCGTGGGCCAGCCCACCGCCAACCAGGGCGTGCCCGAGAACAAGATCAAGCCCGTGGACGGCGTGTACGCCACCATCTCCTACATCGACGGCCAGGTCTGGATGGGCATGACCAACATCGGCAAGCGCCCCTCTGTGGACAACTTCAACTACGTCACCATCGAGACCAACCTGCTGGACTTCAGCGGCGACGTCTACGACAAGATCGAGGTCATGGAGGTCTACGACTTTGTCCGCGGCGTCATGAAGTTTGAAAACCTGGAGAAGGTCATGGAGCAGGTGGGCCGGGACAAGGAGAAGATCCGCACCCGCCTGGCCGAGATCGCCGCCTCCCACAACCTCCACTTCCACCTGAACTAACGCGCTCCCCGCCGCGCCGCCGCGCTCCCCTACAGCCCAACGGCTGCCCGAGAACACGGCGGCGCGCCTTACTACATCCCCCCGTACCCGGCAATTGACAATCAACTACCGGTATTATGAAAGGAGGATATGGCGGATTTTCTCCGCCATGTGTGTGTTATGAGTGAACAAGTAAACGACGGGAAATTGGGTCTGGTCCCATGCGTCGCCATGATCGTCGGCGGCATGATCGGCTCGGCGATCTTCTCCCTGTCCGGCCTGACCATGTACAACGCCGGCCCCGCCGCCATCGTGTCCTGGCTGCTGGCCGCCCTGGTCATGCTGATCTACGGCCTGATCGTGGCCGAGCTTTCCAGCATCTTCCCCAAGTCCGGCGGCGTGTATGTGTTCCCCTCCAAGGCCCTGGGTAAAATCTGGGGCTGGATCTCCTGCTGGGGCTACATCATGTCCAACATCGTGGCCATCGCCTTCGCGGCCATCTACGTTTCCACCTACCTGGGCGTGAGCTTCCCCGCCTTCGCCGACCTCCAGGTGCCCCTGGCCGTGGCCGCCGTGGCCGTGTGCCTGGTGCTCAACATGATCAACTTCTCCACCGCCGGCAAGATCAACACCATCCTGGTGGCCCTGCTGGCCGTTACCCTGGGCATCTACATCTGCGTGAGCCTCTTCGGCGGCTCCTGGGACGCCTCCCTGCTGGTGCCCTTCTTCGGCCAGGGCGCGGGCGGCCCCACCGGCTTCCTCTCCGTGGTGCCCACCGCCATGGTGGGCTACGGCTCCATCGTCGCCATCGCCTTCATGGTCAGCGAGGTGCGCAACCCCAACAAGACCGTGCCCAAGGCCGTGCTCATCGCCATGATCGTCGTGGTCTGCCTCTACGGCCTGACCATCCTGGCCACCGTGGGCCTGGTCTCCTCCCAGTTCCTGGCTGAGAACCCGGGCATGCGCTACATCCCCCTGTACGCCGCCTGCTTCACCAAGCTGGCCGCCTTCCCGTGGCTGGCCAAGGTGGTCTCCATCGCGGCCGTGCTGGCCCTGATTACCACCATGCTGGTGGTCATCGCCCTGAGCTCCCGCGCCATCCACGCGGCCGCCGAGGACGGCATCCTGCCCGCCAAGCTGGCCGAGGTCAGCAAGACCGGCTCCCCCATCCTCCCCGCCGTCATCGTGGCCATCGTCTCCGCCATCGTGGCCTGCTTCCCCCAGTTCACCGCCACGATCGTCTCCTTCGGCGCCCTGTTCTCGGTCATCACCATCATGATCAACATCATCTCCCTGCTGGTGGCCCGCAGAAAGAACGCCTACGTCCCCGGCAACTTCAAGGCCCCCGGCGGCTCCGTGCTGCCGGTCATCGCCCTGGCTATCCTGGTGGTCTGCAACCTGTCCGACATCATCGGCGGCGGCTGGATTATCTGGGCCTACACCATCGGCGTGTACATCGTGGGCCTTATCATCTACAAGACCAGCCGCGCCGGCCGCGGCCAGATCGCCGCCTAACCTTACGATTCCTCTCCCTTGGCGCGCCGCCGCAATCCCATCAGCCTCCGGGCTGGCCCGGGTTGCGGCGGCGCGCCGCTTTTCTTCTGAAACGGAAAGGTGATATTATGTCAACTGCATACGCCGCCCCCGCCTGCGCCCCCATCCGCCGCGCAGCCGGCAGCCGGGAGGCCTGCCTGTGCATCCACGGCTTCTGCGGCGCACCCGCCGTGTTCCTTCCCCTGGTTGATACCATTCTGGACGCGGGCTACGACTGCTACGCCCCCCTCCTGCCCGGCCACGGCACCCGGCCGGAGGACATGATCGACGTGAAGCTGGAGCAGTGGCTGGACACCGCCTCCGCCTGGCTGGACGAGCTGCTCCCCCGCTATGCGCGGGTCCACCTGCTGGGCCTGTCCCTGGGAGGCGCCATCGCCTCCTGGCTGGCGGGCACCCGCTCCGGCGACGGGCGCCTGGGCAAGGTGATGCTGCTGGTCCCCGGCTACGCCCTGCGCAACAAGGAGTTCTATCAGATGGACTTCGACGCTATGGGCGGCAGGCTCATCCCCCTGGCCCAGCAGGTGGACCTGACCCCCGAGCTGGAGGAGAGCGCCTTCCTCTACCCCTTCATGGCCGCCAAGTCCATCGGCCAGCTCCTGCGCCTGGGCGGATTGGCGCTGGAACAGGTCCCCCGCATCGTCCAGCCCACCCTGATGCTCTACACCGCCGCCGACCCGGTGGTGGACCCCGAGGTCTGCGCCCGGGCCGCGGGGGAGCTCCCCGGCCTGCGGGCAGCGCACTGCTACCAAAAATCGGGTCACAACCTCCTGCTGGATACCGAGCGCGCCGACGTGGCGGCCCGGCTGGAGGCGTTCCTCCGCCTGAGCTGGCCCCTGTAGCGGCTTTGTGTAAAATTTCACAATATTTCGTTCCCAGCGCTTGCATTTCCCGGTGGCCTGTGCTATAATATTTTCATAAGCCAGTTACATTTGTCATGCTAGTATTACATATGTAACGTTTTCACTGAGAAAGGAAGATTTTACTATGGCACAGACCGCACAGCGTATGAACCACATTTTCCAGCCCGACGGCAAGACTTTTATCATGGCCATGGATCACGGCTCCAACTTCAACGTCCTCCCCGCCATGAAGAACCCCGGCAAGCTGATCCGTGAGATCGCCGCCGCCGGCGCAGACGCCTACCTGTCCACCATCGGCATGGCCGACAAGTTTCAGGCCGATTTCCTGGGCAAGGGCATCATCCTGCGCGCCGAGGGCGGCGTGTCCTTCCTGGGCGACCACTCCAAGCCCATGCAGATCGTGGCCGACGCCGAGGACGCCCTGCGCCTGGGCGCCGACGCCGTCATCACCATGAGCTTCCCCGGCAGCAAGTTCGAGAATGAGATCCTCTCCAACATGGCCCGCGTGGCCCTGGACTGCCACAAGTGGGGCCTGCCCGTGCTGGCCGAGGCCCTCCCCCGCGGCTTTGAGCCCGCCGACGACGCCCGCACCCCCGAGAACATCACCTTCGCCTGCCGCCAGAGCGTCGAGCTGGGCGCCGACATGGTCAAGACCAACTACACCGGCGACCAGAAGTCCTTCGCCGAGCTCTGCGAGAGCGTCTACGCCCCCGTCGTCATCCTCGGCGGCGCCAAGAAGGTCCCCGAGCGCGAGCTGCTCCAGGAGATCAAGGAAGCCCTCGAGGCCGGCGCCGCAGGCGTCGCCATGGGCCGCAACATCTGGGGCAACGACGACCCCGTCCATTACGCCGCCGCCATCGCCAAGCTCATCCACGAGAACTGCTCCGTGGACGCCGCCCTCAAGGAGATGGGGAAGGCGTAAGGCGGGTGCTTGCCCCCGCCGCCTCTTCGCAAAGACATAGAAAGGAAGTCATTTCTTATGGATACATATAAGGTCAGCGTACTCACCGCCCCCGAGACCATCGAGGTGCGCGAGCTGGAGAAGAAGCAGCCCACCGGCCGCCAGGTCCTCATCAAGGTCGAGTCCTGCGCCATCTGCACCCTGGAGCAGCGCGTCTACAAGGGCATCATGAACAAGTACCCGTTCGCCGGCGGCCACGAGGCCGCGGGCACCGTCGAGGCCGTGGGCCCCGCCGTCAAGGGCGTCAAGCCCGGCGACAAGGTGGCCGTGCGCCTGCTGAACTCCTGCGGCGAGTGCTACTACTGCCGCAACGGCCACGAGAACCAGTGCGTCGTCTCCTTCATCGCCAAGACCCACGACGGCCTCATGGGCCCCGGCGGCCTGGCCGAGTACATGATGGCCGACGCCAAGGACGTATACAAGATGGCCGCCGACCTGGACAGCGACCACGCCGCCCTCAGCGAGCCTCTGGCCTGCTGCGTCCACTCCGTGCGCCGGGGCCAGATCGAGCTGGGCGACGACGTTGTGGTCGTGGGCTGCGGCATCATGGGCGCCTTCCACATCAAGCTGGCCAAGCTCAAGGGCGCCCGCGTCATCTGCTCCGAGGTGGACCCCAAGCGGCTTGAGGTCGCCAAGAAAATGGGCGCCGACATCCTCATCAACTCCAAGGAGGAGGACGCGGTGGCCAAGGTCAAGGAGCTCACCGACGGCCGCGGCGCCGACGTGGTCTTCTGCACCGTCGCCATCTCCGCCATCGCTCAGGACGCCGTCAACATGGCCGGCAAGCTGGGCCGCGTGGTCTTCTACTCCTCCTTCCATCCCGACAACCCCATCGACCTGCTCCCCGGCAAGATCCACTCCGGCGAGCAGATCCTCACAGGCTCCGTCAACCCCAACCAGAGCGACTTCCTCATCTCCACCCGCCTGCTCTCCTCCAAGGTCATCAACGTCGAGGACCTCATCTCCGACCGCGTGCCCCTGGCCGAGATTGAGCGCGCCTTCTCCGAGGCCGTAGACCCCTTCACCTACCGCATCATCGTCAAGCCCTAACCGGGGCCGGACACAGCCGCGGGGGGCGCATATGCGCCCCCCGCGGCCCTTTTATTGACAAAACCGTCCGGTCTGCCTATAATGACTTATCTTAATAAGCATGGAAGGAGGCGGGCTCATGCGAGCATTTATCCTGACCCAGGCGGAGTTCCTGCTGCGGCTGGTGGTGGCCGGCCTGTGCGGCGGCCTCGTCGGGTATGAGCGGAAAAACCGGCTCAAGGAGGCCGGCGTGCGCACCCACCTGATTGTGGCGCTGGGAGCCGCGCTCATCATGATTGTGTCCAAATACGGCTTTGCCGACGTGACCGGCCTGGCCGGTGTGGCCCTGGACCCCTCCCGTGTCGCGGCCCAGATCGTCAGCGGCATCGGCTTTTTGGGGGCGGGCATGATTTTTGTGCGGCGGCTCACCGTCAACGGCCTGACCACGGCGGCGGGCATGTGGACCACCGCCGGGGTGGGCATGGCCGTGGGGGGCGGCCTCTACGCCGTGGGCATCGCGGCCACCGCCCTGGTGCTGCTGGTCCAGACCCTTCTGCGCAGGAACTTCCGCTGGCTGCGCATCCCCGCCGCCGAGCAGATCGACCTGGTGTTCAGCGAGGAGACCGACGCCATCACCTACGTGCAGGAGAAGTTCGCCGCCACGGGCATCGAGATCCTCAACCTGAAGGCCGTGCGCAAGAACAGCGGCCTGCTGGACGTGAACCTCTTCGTCAAGCTGCCCCCCGCCTACGACGTGTCCAGCCTGATGAACCTCTTCAAGGACAACCCCCACGTCAAGTCCATCGAGTACTGACGCGCTGACGTTTTTTTGCTGAACCGGCGGGTTTTACATGAATTTGGGCGGAGGATTGCAGCTTTTGACCAAAATACCGCCGCCGCCCTCCTGGAAATTACTGCAAAATTGACCTGACAATTTCCGCCCCGATGTTGTAAAATAGGGGATGCAGGACAAGCATTGCGTACAAAGGAGGGAACCCCAATGGCAATTACAAAAGCGAAGAGCGAGCCCGTCAAGGCCGAGGCCGCCGCGCCCCAGGCCGCCCCCAAGGCCGTCAAGGCCCCAAAGGCCCCCCGCGCCGTCAAAAAGGCGGCGCCCAAGGCCGAAGTGAAGCTGAACTTCGTGCTCCAGTACCAGGGCAGGGAGCTGACCCAGGAGGCCATGGTGGCCGCGGCCAAGGCCGCGTGGACCGCCGCAGGCAACGACGAGAAGGCCATCGAGACCATGGACTTCTACATCAAGCCCGAGGACGGCGCGGCGTACAGCGTCGTCAACGGACAGGAAAACGGCAAAATCGACCTGTAACAGACAGCGCAAGGCGGCGGGCCGTCCCCATGGGGCGGCCCGCCGCACTGTTTTTTAAATTTAAAACATCTGTAACAATCGCAGATTTCTTTATTAACATCTCCCGGTTATCATAGAATCTGCAAGAGACAGTTTCTTTTCATTTCATTGTATCCTCTTTCCTTGGATCGGGCCGGACGTCAGGAGCAGGCGTCCGGCCCGATCCATTTTTCTTCCCCCGCCTCCCCTCTTGTGCTATAATCGTCGTATCAAAGCATGTCAAGGAGGCTTTTTCACTATGGTCAATCTGGCACAGCGCCTGGAGGCGCTCCGCACCGAGCGCAACCTGAGCCGCCCCGCCCTCTCCGCGCAGCTGGGCTTCCCCAAGGGCGCGGTGGAAAAATTCGAGACCGGCCGGCAGACCCCCTCCCGCGAGCAGCAGGAGAAGCTGGCGGCCTACTTCGGGGTGTCCCTCTTCTACCTGCGGGGGGAGAGCAGCGACCGCACCCGGCAGGACGACTGGATGGACGCCGCGCCCGCCGCGGAGGAAACGCAGTACGTCCCCCGCCCCGCCCCCGCGCCCAAGCGCAAGAGCGCCGAGGAGCCCCAGGGCGCCCTGTTCGACGCCCTGCTGGCCAGCAAGCAGGTGCAGGAGCTGCTGCGCTCCATCGTGCTGGACACCCTCAAGTCCCCGGAGGGACAGGCCGTGTTGGCCCAGGCCGTCCGAAAGGCCCTGGAAAAGAAGTAGCCAAAGAGACGGTACAGCGCGGAAGAGGCGCGGGGGTATGTTACCCCCGCGCCTCTCTTTGGTTCAGCCCACCACCCGTGCGCCGGACTGCTCCACCCGCCGGGTGATGTAGTCCTCCACCTCTTCGTAGGGGATGTTCAGAGCCACCGCCAGCTCGCCGTACACCAGGTCCTCGGCCTGCTTCTTGTACCGCTGATCCACCATACCCAGGCGCTTGCCCCGCTGGGCGGCGTTCTTGTTCTTCACGTACAGGGTCTTAATCAGGCCGATCAGATCCTCGCAGCGGTGGGTCTCCAGCACCGCGTGGTAGTGCTCCGTGAGCAGGCGGGGGTTGAACTCGCTGCACGTCTCCTCCTCAATCTCGGGGATCCGGTCGATCAGGGCCTGCGCCTCCTCAGCGCTGATCACCGGGCGCATAAAGACGGCGCCGTCCACCGGCGCGTAGATGATCCCCCCGCCGTGTACCAGGGACAGGCGGTAGTACACCCGGTCCCGCTCGCCGCCCTTCGCCCCCTCCATGGGGCCCACCTCTTCCACCCGGCACACGCCGGAGCTGCCGTACACCACCAGGTCTCCCATCTGAAACATGTCGAGCCTCCCATGCGTAAAATACGCCATCTGTATCATTTTACCCTATCTTGGTTTTATTATAGCATATTTCCAGCCGGAAAGGTAAGACAAACTTTTAAGCGTCAGCCGGCTGGGCGCCGGGCGTGTCCTCCGGGAGGCCCTGCGGCTCCTCCACGGGGCACCGCCCCGCCTCCCGGCGGATGGCCCGGTACTCCGTCCCCACCAGGATTACGGTGAGCATCAGCGCCAGCACGTCGGCTGCGGGGGCGGCCCAGAGCATCCCGGTGACGCCGAAGCGGCCCCCCAGCAGCAGAAGTCCCGGCACCAGGAACACCACGTCCCTGGACAGGGAGAGCGCCGTGGCCTTGACCGGCTTGCCCACGGCCTGGAGGAAAATGCTGCTGGCCTTCTGCACACAGCACAGCAGGATGCCCGCCAGGAAAATGCGGAAGCACAGGCAGGCGTACTCATTGTAGAGGGCGCTCTCGTTGCCGAAGAGGCGGACGATGGCCTGGGGGCACAGCTCAAAGAGCAGCGTGGCCGCCGCGCCCACGCAGACGTTGGCCAGGATCACCAGCCTGTACGCGCCGAACACCCGGGAGAAGCAGCCCGCGCCGTAGTTGTAGCCGATGATGGGCTGCCCGCCCACGGCGATGCCCACCGAGAAGGCGATGACGATGCCGAACACCTTCATGACGATGCCCACGGCGGACAGGGGGATGTCCGGCCCGTAGGCCGAGTCCGCCCCCCGCAGGACGATGATGTTGTTGGCCACGCCCATGACCACCACGATGGCGATCTGGGTGATGAAGCTGGACACGCCCAGCTGGGCGATGCGCGCCGCCGTCCGCCCCTTGAGGCGGAAGCTGTCCCGCCGGAAGCGGAAGGACTTGGGGCGGCGGAAGTAGAGCAGCGTGGCCGCGCAGGAGGCCACCTGGCCGATTACCGTGGCCAGGGCCGCGCCCTCCACTCCCATGTGGAGGACAAAGATGGCCACCGGGTCCAAAATCAGGTTGAGCACCGCCCCCAGCACCGTGGCGAACATGGAGTAGCCCGGCGCGCCGTCGGCCCGGATGCAGGAGTTCATGCCCGAGGTGAACACGTAAAAGGGGATGCCCAGCAGGATGATGCGCATATAGGCCCGGGCGTAGACGAAGCTGGCCTCGGTGACGCCGAAGAGGCGCAGCAGCGGGTCGGTCAAGGCCAGCCCCACCGCCGTCAGCACGATTCCGGCCAGCACGCTGAGCACCATGCCGTTGCCGATGCAGCGGTGGCTGGCCTCCCTGTCCCCCGCCCCCAGGGTCAGGCTGAGGAAGGCGGCGCTGCCGTCCCCGATGAGCAGGGCCAGCGCCAGGGCCACCACCGTGAAGGGGTAGACCACGTTGGTGGCCGCGTTGCCCAGGTAGCCCACGCTCTGGCCGATGAAAATCTGATCCACGATATTGTACAGCGCGCTGACCAGCATGGACAGTACGCAGGGGACCGAGAACTTGAGCAGCAGCCTGCCCAGCGGCTCGGTCCTGAGGTAGGAATTCGCTTTGAGTTCTTCCATAAAATGTTCTCCTCCTAATTGCGCAAAAAAATAGTGTGCAATCCAGGCGGCTGACGCCGCCCCAAGACTACACACTCCAAAGGCTGGATCTTCGTCATTCAATTGCACATGGTTTCTCCACCGGATGCCCGGTCCCGCTATTTTAGCAGAAATTCTCTGCAAAATGCAAGCAAAACTTTTCAGGCGCCCATCCGTTTTGCCCGCCTGCCGCCGGACGCGGACCCGAACGGGCCCGCGTCCGGACTTGCTTACAGGTTCTGCCGCAGCTCCAGCGCCGCCGCGCCGCGCCCGGGCGCGCGCCTGTGCTTGCCGCGCATGATGGTGCGGTACTCCCGCTTGCCGGGCAGGGACAGCCCCACCTGATCCAGCGCCCGCTTCCAGGAGCCGAACAGGGCCTCGGCCTGGCGCACCCGCTCGGCGGGGCACTCCTGCCGCACCGGCGCACGGCCCAGGCGGCGGGCCTTTTGGCAGATCCAGGCCAGCAGCAACTCCCCGGCCTCCCCCGTCTGCGCCCGGACGGCGGGGTCCATCAGCAGCGGCGAGGCCTCGGCCACCGCGTACTCCCGCCCGGCCCGGGCCAGGTCCGCGCCGTTCAGCGCCTCCAGCCCGGCCGCCCGGCACAGCTCCGGCCAGCCCCCGCAGGCCCGCCACAGGGGCAGCGCCGCGCGCTCGGACAGCTCCGCCAGCAGCGGCGTGCGCCCCAGGGCCGCGGCCCGCAGGAGGACGGGCTTCAGCTCCTCCGCCGCCACGGGCCGCCCGTAGGCCCGCATCGCCGAGAGCAGCTCCACCGCCGCCCCCCTACCCTCCAGCGCCGTCTCCAGATACTGGCGCGCCTGGAGGGCGGCCCGGCGGGAGGGTCCGTGCTCGGGCAGCTCCGCCGCCGCCTGGATGCGGAACAGGGCCCGGTACTCCGCCTCCCCGGCCCGGCGCAGCCACTCCGCCGCCGGGCGCTGGAGGAGGGCCGCGGTTCCAATGATTTCGTACTCCATCGATACGCTCCTTTCCGCGCGCGTACAAAAAAAGCTGTGGCGATCCCGAGGATCGCCACAGCCGTTTTTCTGTGTGCGCAAACACGCGCCCTCCCCCGCCATGCGGCCGGGACGGCGCTTCTTCTTGTAGGTCTTCTGACTCGCACATAGGGGAGCATCTCCCTGCGCCCGCACTCCGCCTTCCCAGGTTCCCCCAGTGACTGACTTTCGTCAACGAGTGCGGCCTCCGTGCATACAGCGGCGGTTACCGTCCGGGATTCCCACCCGGTTCCCTTGTCCATCCCCGGAGACTGGCACGCCCCGGGGCCACAAAAAGTAAGATTCACTTTTCCCCTCCATCATAGCGCCGCGCCGCTGGATTGTCAAGGGCTCTTCAAAACACGGCGGGTTTGCATGAGCGCATTTATCCTATTTTAACTGTTTGACAAGAGGGCGCAATGGTGCTATACTAATTGCGCATCATCGGTTGTATATCGGCTTTGACTGAAACGGGGAGTGTATCCTCGTTTTTTATTTTGTAGTTTTATGGAAATGAGGAGACCAATGACAGACATGCAGTTTTCCCAGCTCGAGCTTGACCCCCGGATTGAAAAGGCCGTGGCGGCCCTGGGGTTCGACGCCGCCACCCCCATTCAAGCAGAGGTTATCCCCCTGATCCGCGCCGGGGCGGACGTAATCGCCAAGTCCCAGACCGGGACGGGCAAGACCGCCGCCTTCGCCATCCCCGCGCTGGAGGCCATCGACGCCACCCAGGAGAAGGCCGTCCAGGTGCTCGTCCTCTGCCCCACCCGTGAGCTGGCCCAGCAGGCCGGGGAGGAGATCCGCAAGCTGGCCCGCTTCCTGCCCGGCGTCCGGCTGGCGGAGGTGTACGGCGGGGCGAATATGGAGCGGCAGTTTATCCAGCTCCGGCGGGCGAACATGGTGGTGGGCACCCCCGGGCGCATTATGGACCACATGCGCCGGGGCACCGTCAAGCTCCAGCACCTGAAGATGATCGTCCTGGACGAGGCCGACGAAATGCTAAACATGGGCTTCAAGGAGGACATCGAGACCATTCTGCGGGACACGCCCCAGGAGCGGCAGACCGTGCTTTTCTCCGCCACCATGCCCCCCGCCATCCTGGCCCTGGCCAAGACCTTCCAGCGGGATCCCCAGACCGTGGAGATCAACGCCAGCCAGGTGACGCTGGAGCAGATCGACCAGAGCTGCGTGGAGGCCCCCATCGCCAAGAAAAAGGAGGCCCTGAACCTGCTGCTGCGCTACCACCAGCCCAACCGGGCGCTGGTGTTCTGCAACACCAAGCACATGGTGGACGAGCTGGGCGAGTACCTGAACACCCACGGCTTCAGCGCCGAGAGCATCCACGGCGACATGAAGCAGCCCCAGCGCACCCGGGTGATGAACGAGTTTAAGCGGGGCCGGGTGGCCATCCTCATCGCCACCGACGTGGCGGCCCGGGGCATCGACGTCAGCGGCCTGGACTACGTTTTTAACTACGACATCCCCATGAGCACCGAGTACTACGTCCACCGCATCGGCCGGACCGGGCGGGCGGGGAAGTCGGGCAGCTCCATCACCCTCTTCTCCGGCAAGCGCCAGATGTACGCCCTGCGAGATCTGGCCCGGGCGGTCAAGGCGGAGATCCGCACGGACCGCCTGCCCACCCTGGAGGAGATACGCGCGCGGGACAACGAGCGGAACGTGGAGGCGGTGGCCCAGGCCCTGGAGGCGGGGATGGGGAGTGGCTACGAGGCCATGGTGGAGCAGCTCGGGGACCGGGGCTACCCGCCCGAGCGCGTGGCGGCAGCCGCGCTGGCGCTGTTCTTCCCCGCCGGGGACCTGCCGGCGGAGCTGTCTGTCCAGGCCAGCCGGGACATGCGCCGGGAGGCCGACCGCAAGGCCCCGCCCGCGTCCTACGCCGACGTGGTGGTGGACATCGGCTCGGCCAGCCGGGTGGAGCCCAAGCACCTGGTGGGCGCCATCACGGAGCGCTCCGGCCTGTCCAGCAGGGAGATCGGCAAGATTAGGATCACCCCCGACTACTCGGTGGTGGGCGTCCCCTCCGACCAGGTGGGGCACGTGCTGGAGACCATGCTGGGCTGCAAGATCTGCGGCAGGCCCACCCACACCGCCCGTCTGGCGGGAGCGGAGCGGGGTAAGGCCAGGCCCGCCCACGCTGGGAGCAAGGCCGCCCATTTCGCCAGCCAGCGCCTCGCCAAGCGGCAGGCCGCCCGCGGCTCGGAGCCCGTGCGGCGCAAGGTGAAGATCCCCGATTTTGAAGGATAAGCAAAAGGACGCGCTGATGACTCAGCGCGTCCTTTTTTATGCCCTTACGCCCCCGGTGCCGCTGTCGGTGCAGCGCCAGAGGCCGTCCGCGTACGCCAGGCGGAATTCCAGGGCGGAGACGATATAGCCCTCCCAGTTCCCCTCGCCGTCCGAGCCGTTGCCCATCCACCAGAAGGAGGACGCGGGGTCCTCCGGCCTGACGGCCACGTCGCAGCGCAGGGCGAAGGCGTCCGTCCCCCGGTCGTAGATCTCCCAGGCGGGCGCCGCGAAATCCGTGACGCTGTACCGCCCCCCGGGGGCCATGGCCAGCAGGTTTTCCCCGTAGGCGGCCAGGAAGGCCGCCGCCACCTCGTCCCAGTCGTCCGTGTCCAGCGCCAGCGCCACACCGTCCCGCGCCTCCCGGACCTGCGCCCCGTCGAACTCCTCCCGCAGCAGGCGGTAGAGCGGGCCGTCCCCGCCCCCCTCCGCCCGGTACCAAAAATCAACCCCGGCCTCGTGATAGTTTACAAGGGCTTCGTCCGCGTAAAAGGTAAGGGTGTAATAGTGTTCCGGATTCTCCAGAACGAGCCTGTCCCCGCCGGGCGGCGCCTCCGGGGCGGGCCAGACGGGCGACCACGTACAGGCCCCGAAAAGGTACTCCAGGCGCGCCTCCCCCTCGCAGGGGGCGGAATAGACGCCGCCGTCCGCAAGCTCCAGCAGCAGTTCGGCCCGTCCCCGCCCCTCCTCAAAGATTCTACCCAGCGCCCGCAGCGGGGTCTGCACGGCGTCGGCCTCCCGCCAGAGGGCGTCCAGCCCCTCATAAAAGGCCTCGTAGTCCGGCGTGTGGAATTTACGGCTGAAAACCGCTCCATTTTCCCCGCTCTCCCGGAAGCTAATCTGCGGGCTGCCCAGGGAAGCAGAGAAAAACAGGCGGCCGCCTACCAGCCAGATAGCGTTTGCACTCCCCTCCGGCCCCTGGACCGGCTCCGATGTCTGGGCCGGGAAGTTGTCCTCCATACGTTCCCACGTGCAAGCCCGCACCAGCGCCTCCAGGCGGGGCAGGTACGCTTCACGGTCAAAATAGGCCCCCCACGGCCCGCTGCCGGGGATAATCCACGGCCAGCACTCCGCCGTGCCGCCCTCCCGGCCGAAGAGGTCCGCCAGCAGGGCGGTGATCTCCTCCTCCGGGGTGGGCGGGCTGGGCTCCGGCGTTGGGGCGGGCTCCGGCGCCCGGGGTCCGCAGGCGCACAGGGACAGCAAAAGCGCGGCCGGGAGCAGCGCCGCCAAGATCCGTCTCATAGGAATCCCTCCTTCGGCCCCATTCTACCCCATGCCCCGGTTACAAGGCAACCTCAGGCCGGTTACAAACCGCCCGCCCTTGCATTTCCCCGAAAAACGCGCTATCATATCCGGGAGAATAGGAGTGAACACAATGGAATTTCTTCTGGACAGCCACACCCACACCCTGGCCAGCGGGCACGCCTACTGCACCCTGCTGGAGATGGTGCGCGCCGCCGCAGACCGCGGCCTGAAGCTGATCTGCATCACCGACCACGCCCCCGGGATGCCCCGCACCATCCACAGGGACTACTTCTTCAACTTCGGGGTCATCGACCGGGAGATCGGCGGCGTGGAGGTCATGATGGGCGCGGAGCTCAACGTGATGGACTTCGACGGCGGCGTGGATCTGGAGCCCTCCCTGCTGGACAACCTGGATATGGCCATCGCCAGTATGCACACCCAGTGCATGCCCATGGGGGGCGGCGCGGACGCCAACACCCAGGCGTTTCTCAGGGCCATGAATTGCCCCAAGGTCTGCGTCCTGGGCCACCCGGACGACGGGCGCTACCCTCTGGACTACCCCGCCCTGGTGCGCGCCGCCGGGGAGCGCGGCGTGCTGCTGGAGGTGAACAACACCTCCCTCACCCCCGGCTGCTTCCGGCAGGACTCGCCCGCCCACGTGCGCGAGATGCTCACCCTGTGCAAAAAGGAGGGCGTCAGCGTTGTGGTGGGCAGCGACGCCCACTTCGTCTCCACCGTGGGGGCCCACCAGTACGCCCAGGCCATGCTGGAGGAGCTGAATTTCCCGGAGGAGCTGGTGATGAACCGGGATCCCGCCCTCTTCAAGGCTTTTGTGCAAAAGCGGATGGCCCGCGCCTAAAGGGAGGGGACGATGATGCGCCTCAGACGCCTGCTGCCCGCGCTTGCCCTTCTGCTCACGCTGACGGCCTGCGGACGGGACTCCCGGCCCGGCCCCACGCCCGTTCCCGCCACCCCCACCCCGGCGGCCTCCGCCCTGCCCACCCCGGACTCCGCCGCCGACCGGCCCACGGTGCCCCGGGACGCGGCCGAGGGGATCGACTATCTCTACGATTTCCGCTTTTCGGAGCGGTACGACGGCCGGGTGTCCGGCGACTTCTCCCTCACGCTGCCCGAGGGCACCTCCCCCGGCGATAACCCCCTCGCCCTGTACGGGCGGTACCGCAACGAGCTCTCCCAGGTGACCGGGACGCTCCACAGCGGGGACGGCATGGTGCCCTACAACCCCAAGACCTACCAATACGTGTTCGGCCCGGGCCGCCTGACGCTGGGCACCCACGCCTACGAGCCGGACGATCTGGAGTTTATCGCCTACCTCTGGTCCGACATCCCCGGCGCGGCCACCGGCCGGGGCGTGGCCGTGGGCAGTACCGAGGGGGAGCTGTTGGAAGCCTACGCCGAGAACCTGTATTATGTCAACAGGGAAGAGGCGGAGCCGGGCTGGATGGAGCCCATCGGGGACTTCGACTTCGACTGCGCCTACGTGTGGCAGCCCTTCACCCCCGAAACCAACGAGATCCGGGACGTGGCGTTTTACCTGCGGGACGGAAAGGTGGCCGCCGTCGAACTGATCTCCCCCTACGAGCTGCGCTATGTCTACGGCTACGACCGGGACGCGGGGCTTCGGTACGCCGAGGAGCGGCGGAGCGCCGGAATTCCATAAAAAGAGGGACGCGCCCGCGGGCGCGTCCCTTTTCAGTCCGGCGGGGGCTTACCCCCGCCGTCTTATCCCTCTTCGGCCACAGCCTTGCGTTTGAACTGGAACTCGGACAGGAAGAGCCCCAGCATGGTCAGGGCGGTGCCCAGGGCGGCCAGGGGGGTGATCCGCTCGTGCAGCACCAGGGCGGAGGTGAAGATGGTCACCACCGGCACCAGGTAGATGTACACGCTGGTCTTAACCGCGCCCAGCCGCCGCAGGGCGAAATTCCAGGTGACGAAGCAGGCCGCCGAGGCCCCCAGGCCCAGGTACAGGAGGTTGAGCAGGTTCACAGGCCGGGACAGGGCGGCGGCGTTGGGGTGGAAGCCCAGCAGGGGCAGGGCGGGCAGCATGAACACCAGCCCGTAGAGGAAGATGCGCCTCGTGGACTGGATGGTGTTGTAGCCGAAGGCGCCGATCTTCCGGGTGAGCACCGAGTAGCACGACCACACCAGTGCGGCTAGCAGGGCGAGAATATCCCCGATGGGGTTAAGCTGGAGCACGGCGCTGCCGTTGTAGGTGATGATCACCACCCCCGCCAGCGCGGCGGCCAGCCCGGCGAAGAACTGGGGCCGCAGCCGCTCCCCCTCCAGGAAGAAGTGGGCCAAAATGGCGGTGAAGAGGGGCGAGACGGAGACCAGCACCCCCACGTTGGAGGCCATGGTGTAGGTCAGGGCGATGTTCTCCATGAGAAAGTAGAGGGTCACGCCGCACAGACCCGCCCCGGCGAAGTAAAATTCCTGCCGCCGCTCGGCAATCCGCAGCCGCCTGGGGCAGGCCAGGCACAGGGCCAGCGCCCCCAGCGAAAAGCGCAAAAAGAGGATCTCCACCGGCGACAGGGCGCGCAGCAGCACCTTGGTGGAGATGAACGTGGTGCCCCACACGATGATGGTGGCCAGGGCCGCCCCGTGCCCGGCGGCGGTGCTTTTATCCATGGCTGGCGCGCTCCTTTCCCTCCCCGGCGAAGACCGCCCGGTACTGGCTGGGCGTGAGGCCGATGAGGGTCTTAAAGTGGTTGGTAAAGTGGCTCTGGTCGGAAAAGCCGGTCTGGAGGGCGGCGTCCACGGGGCGCACCCCCTCCTCCAGCAGGCGCTTGGCCCGCTCGATGCGCAGGTTTTCCAGGTAGCGGTAGGGGGTGATCCCCTTCTCCCGGGCGAAGGCCCGCAGCAGGTAGCCCTTGGACAGGCCCGCCACCGCCGCCAGCTCGTCCAGGGACACCGGCTGGCCGCAGCGCGCCTCCAGATGGGCGCACACCGCCTCCACCTCGGGCCTGGCGCCTGTGTCGGGGGGCGGCTCGTAGCCGCCGCACTCCTCCAGGAGCTGGCCGATCAGCAGCAGGAAGGCCTCCTCCTTGCGCAGATCCCGGCGCTCCCCCGCCGCCATGGCCCAGACCTCCCGCAGCAGCCCGGCCAGCTCGCTGCGGCAGAGCACCACCCGGCTCAGGCTGGGCAGGTAGCCCCTTCCCGTCACCTCGGCCACCGCCCGCTCCATCACCGGGGCGGGCACGTTGAGGCAGCGCCAGTCCAGCGGGTACTCCCCCACCTGCTGGCAGGCGTGGACCACGCCGGGGCAGAAGACCACCAGGTCCCCCGGCCGGACCAGGTGGCGTTCCCCGCCGCACAGGGCGAAGCGCTCCCCGCTCTCGATGGCGCCGATGACATAGTGCTCATGAAAGTGGTCCGGAAATTTTTGCACGATGCCCTTGAAATAATAGGCCTCCACGCCCAGATCCGGGTCGTAGTAGACCAGCCGCTTTTCCCGCTGCATTCCGCCACCTCCATGAAAGGCGGGCCGGATCCCTCTCCGGCCCGCCAAAAGTCTACCATATATAAATTACCGTTTCTTGTACGATATTCACCTCGGGTTTAGAACGCCCCGGATTCTGCGCATACTACGGGCGGACCCAAAAGCGGAAAGGAGATTTTTTATGGACACCTTCAACCCTCTCTCGGATCTGCCCATGGGCTTCGGCATGGCCCTGGCCCAGGACGTAAACGCCATGGAGCACTTCTCCTCCCTCTCGCCCGACGAGCAGCGGCGGGTCATCGACGGCACCCACTCCATCACTTCCAAGCCGGAGATGCAGTCCTACGTCCACTCCCTCATCGGCGTCTGGGACCACCTGTAGTGTCCCGCGGGCCGCGCGGCGGCCCGTACATATCACGGATTAATGTTCGTCGTCGGGCAGCGCGTCCAGCTCGGACTGGAGCCGCGCCAGGTCCCTGCGGATGTCGATGCTCTGAGGGCAGAGCTTCTCGCAGGCCCCGCAGCCCACGCAGTTTTTGGCCCTGGCCTCGTCCTTGATCTCAAACTTCCAGGACTGCACCGCCCCCGCGGTGTTCTGGTACATGCCGTACTGGTTCCAGATGCGGAAGTTCACCGGGATGTCCACCCCGCTGGGGCAGGGCATACAGTAGCGGCAGCCGGTGCAGGGGTTGTTGGTGCGGCTCAGGATGGCGGCGGCGGTCTCCTCCACGGCGGCGTGTTCCGCCCGCGTCAGGGGCCGCAGGTCGTCGAAGGTGGCCAGGTTCTCCTCCAGCTGCTCCATGCTGGACATGCCGCTGAGCACCGTCATCACGTTGGGCAGATCGGCCGCCCAGCGCAGGGCCCAGGCCGCGTTGGACCATTCGGGGTGCTCCCGGCGGAAGGCGCCCAGCACCGCGTCGGGCAGCTGGGCCAGCCCGCCGCCCCGGACGGGCTCCATGATGATCACGGGCACCTCCTGGGACGCGGCCAGCTCGTAGCCCTTCATGCTGGCCTGCTCCTCGGCGTCGGTGTCCATGTAGTTGAGCTGGATTTGGCAGAAATCCCACTTGTGGTGGGCCAGAATCTGGGCAAAGGCGGCGTACCCGTCGTGGAAGGAGAAGCCGAAGCGCTTAATTTTCCCCTGCCGCTGCAGCTCCAGGCACCAGTCCACCACGCCCAGATCCACCATCTTCTGAAAGCGGGGGCCGTTCAGGGTGTGCAGCAGGTAGAAGTCGAAGTACTCCACGCCCAGGCGCTTGCGCTGCTGCTCGAAGAAATCCTTGGCATCGTCCAGCGTCTCCACCGCGTAGGTGGGCAGCTTGGTGGCCAGGTAGAAGCTCTCCCGGTCCCACTTGGCGATGGCTTTGCCCAAAAAGGGCTCACAGGCCCCGCTGTGGTAGCCCCAGGCGGTGTCGAAGTAGTTGATCCCCGCCTGCTTGGCGCGGTTGAGCATCCGCTCGGCCTCGGGCTCGTCGATGGAGCCGTCCGCCCGCTTGGGGAAGCGCATGCAGCCGAAGCCCAGCAGTGAGGGCTGCGCCCCCAGGTTGTCCCAGTTCCGGTATTCCATGTCCAATCTCCTCCGTTTTTATGAATCATTATCCATATTGTAGCACGGCGGCGCGGGCCTGTCCACGCACAAAATCCGCCCGGGGCGCGTAAAATGGGCGGAGGAGGTGGTGTTATGCAGGCGGATTGCAGCCAGGGCGGCGAGGCGCTGATCGCCCTGGCCGCCCTGGTCTCCTTTCAGCTCTCGCAGGGCAGAAGCGCCGACGACCTGGCCGTGATGGCAGCCTTCTTCTCGGTGCTGGGCGACAATCTGGCCCTCATCGCTGCCCGGCGGGTCGTCTGTGAAGCCGAGGCGGCCCGGCGCCTGGAGGCATGTAAAAACTCGGTAAAGCCGATTGATAATGCGCCGGAAACCGAGTAAAATAAAGCCAAAGGATAAGAAAGCGAGGCGCTTGCCATGAAATGCGGCGTTGTGGACGTGGGCTCCAACACCATCCGTCTGTCCATCTACCACTGCGAGGGGGAGCGGATCAAGCTGCTGCTCAACAAAAAGGAGATGGCCGGGCTGGCCGGCTATGTCAAAGACGGGGCGCTTTCGGGCGGCGGTATCCAGGCGGCCTGCCGGGTGCTCTCCGGCTTCCGGGCCCTGCTGGACAACTTCGGTATTCCCGACCTGTACGTCTTCGGCACCGCCTCCCTGCGCAACATCGCCAACACCGAGCAGGCCCTGGACGCCATCCGGGAGGCCACGGGCCTGCGGGTGGACGTGCTCACCGGCGCGGAGGAGGCCCGGCTCTCCTTCCTGGGCGCCGCCGCGGGGGGCGGGGCCCCCTCCGGCCTGCTGGCCGACATCGGCGGCGGCTCCACCGAGCTGGTGGTCTACGAAAACGGGGCCATCCGCTCCGGGTGCAGCCTGCCCGTGGGCTCCCTCTCCCTCTACGCCCGGCACGTGGACGGCCTCTTCCCCACCCCGGAGGAGCGCCGGGCCATCCGGGAAAGCGTGGCCCGTGAGCTGGAAAAGGCCAAGACCGCCGGGGCCAGGTGCAAACACCTCACCGGCGTGGGGGGCACCATCCGGGCGGCGGCCAAGCTGTGCAACGGCGCCGCCGGGGCCGACCCGGACAACCGGGTCATCCCGGTGGAGGAGATCCGCGCCCTCTACAAGGGCCTGAAGAAGGGGGACAAGGACACCCTGCGCCAGATCCTCCGCGCCACCCCCGACCGGGTGCACACCATCCTGCCCGGGCTCGTCATCCTGAACTGCGTGCTCAAGTGCTACGGGGTGGAGACCGTGTCGGTCAGCGACAGCGGCGTGCGGGAGGGCTACCTCCTCAGCCGCGTCATCCGCGGGGAGGGGGGGTCCCATGCCGGGTAACGGCCGTGGGGTGGACACCCGCTACACCCAGGACCGGGAGCTGAGCTGGCTGCGCTTCAACGAGCGGGTGATGGACGAGGCGTGGGACGAGGACGTGCCCCTCTTTGAGCGGCTCAGGTTCGCCGCCATCTTCACCAGCAATCTGGACGAGTTCTTTATGATCCGGGTGGGCAGCATCTACGACATGTCCCTGCTCAAGCAGCCCCACGCGGACAACAAGAGCGGCCTGACCCCGGCGGAGCAGCTCCGGGCCATCTTCAAGGCTGCCGCCCCCCTCTACAAGGGCCGGGACAAGCTGATGGCCGCGCTGGAGACCCGCCTGCGGGCCTGCAATATCTGCCGGCTGTCCACCGGGGAGCTGGACGTGAAGGAGCGCAAGCAGGTGGAGCGCTACTTCAAGGACTATATCCTGCCCGTCCTCTCCCCCCAGGTGGTGGACGCCCACCACCCCTTCCCCCACCTGCCCAACAAGTCCCTCAACGTGGCGCTGGCCCTGCGGCGGGGCGGGGAGGCCCGCTTCGGCCTGGTGCCCGTGCCCAAGGCCCTGCCCCCCTATCTGCTGCTGCCCGAGCGGGGGCTGCGCTACGTGCTCACCGAGCAGATCGTGCTGGAGTACGCGGACACCCTCTTCGACGCCTACCAGGTGGCCGAGAAGTGCATTATCTCGGTCACCCGCAACGCCGACATCAGCCCCGAGGACGAGGACTATGAGCTGGGGGACGACTTCCGCCAGCACATGAAGCGCCTGCTGAAAAAGCGCGCCCGGCTCTCCCCGGTGCGCCTGGAAATCCAGGGGGAGGCCGGGGAGGGGCTGACGGCCTATCTCTGCCAGCGGCTCAGCCTGCCCCGGGAGCAGATCTTCCGCTCCAAATGCCCCCTGGCCATGGACTACGTCTACGCCCTGGAGGGCAAGCTCCCGCCCGAGTCGGCCGCCGCGCTGTGCTACCCGCCCTACGTCCCCCGCTGGCCCGCCGGGCTGGTGAAGGGTGAGAAGATCATCCCCCAGATCCTGCGGCGGGACGCGCTGTGCTACTACCCCTACCACGCCATGGACCCCTTCCTCCAGCTGGTGCGGGAGGCCGCCAACGACCCGGAGGTCCTGTCCATCAAAATCACCATCTACCGCCTGGCCTCCAAGGCCAAGCTCATCGAGTACCTGGCCGCCGCCGCCGAGAACGGCAAGGACGTGACCGTGCTGATGGAGCTGCGGGCCCGCTTCGACGAACAGAACAACATCGCCTGGGCCGAGCGTCTGGAGGACGCGGGCTGCACCGTCCTGTACGGCTTTGAGGAGGTCAAGGTCCACTCCAAGATCTGCCTCATCACCCGGCGGGAGCGCACCCACATCCAGTACATCACCCAGATCGGCACCGGGAACTACAACGAAAAGACCGCCAGGCTCTACACCGACTTCTGCCTCATGACGGCCTCCCCCGCCATCGGGGCGGACGCCACCACTTTTTTCCAGAACATGTCCACCTCCAACCTGCACGGGGAGTACCGCCACCTGCTGGTGGCCCCCCACAGCCTCAAGCCCCGGCTCCTGGCCCTGATGGACGGGGAGATCGCCAAGGCCAGGGCGGGCCGGCGGGGGCGGATCTTCCTCAAGGTCAACTCGGTCACCGACCGGGAGCTGATCGACAAGCTCTCCGAGGCCAGCGTGGCCGGGGTCCAAATCTGCATGAACGTGCGGGGGATCTGCTGCCTGCGCCCCGGCGTGCCCGGACTGACCGACAACATCCGGGTGTTCTCCGTGGTGGGCCGCTTCCTGGAGCACCCCCGCGTGTTCGCCTTCGGCGAGGGGGAGGACGCCAAGGTCTACCTCGGCTCCGCCGACTTCATGACCCGGAACACCGAGCGGCGGGTGGAGATCGCCTGCCCCGTGCTGGACCCCGGCGTGCGGCGGCAGCTGCGGCACTATGTGGAGCTGCTGTGCGCCGACAACGTGAAGGCCCGCGCCCTGGGCCCGGACGGGGTCTACGCCCCCATCCCCCGCCGGGGCGACCCGCCGCTGGACGCCCAGCTGGCCATGATGGAGGAGGCCGGGCGGGAGGAGGCCGCCGCCCCGCCCCATACCCCCGCGCCCCAGAGCACCCGTGGGAGCCGCCCGCTGGGCAGGCTGCTGGACCGGCTCAGGCGGAAGAGAGGATAAGCACGCATGATATTTAACGCCAGAAACGGTATTCTGCCGCTGGACGGCACCGACATGGACTATATCCGCTTCGGAAGCGGCGGGGAAACCCTGGTGGTGGTTCCGGGCCTGGGCGACGGGCTGAAAACGGCCCGGGGCACCGCCCTGTTCTTCGCGGTGATGTACCGGGCCTTCGCCCGACGCTATACCGTCTATGTGTTCAGCCGGAAAAACCGGCTGGAGGAGGGCTGCTCCACCCGGGATATGGCGCGGGATTTGAAAACCGCCATGGATACCCTGGGGCTGGACGGCGCCCACATCCTGGGGGTGTCCCTGGGCGGCATGATCGCCCAGCACCTGGCTGTGGATTTTCCCGGGGCGGTGAAAAAGCTGGCCCTGGCGGTCACCGCCGCCCGGCCCACCGAGCCGCTGCGGGCGGTGGTGGGGAACTGGATCCGCCTGGCCGGGGCGGGCGACTACCGGGGCCTGCTGATCGACACGGCGGAGCGCTCCTACTCCGAGCGGCGGCTCAGGACCTACCGGCCGCTCTACCCTCTGGTGACCAGGATCGGAAAGCCCAAGGACTTTGGCCGGTTTATCCTCCAGGCCCGGGCCTGCCTGGGCCACGACTGCTATGATTCGCTGGACAAAATCACCTGCCCCACCCTGGTCATCGGCGGCGGCCGGGACAGGATCGTGGGCCCGGAGGCCTCCGTGGAGCTGGCCGGGCGCATCGGCTCCGCCGGGCTGTATCTGTACGGGGAACTCGGCCATGCCGCCTATGAGGAGGCCGGGGATTTTAACCGCAGGGTGCTGGATTTTTTCGGCTCCTCTTAGCCGCCCTGTATAAGCCCCCCGAACGAACTTATTCCCCCTACGCAAGAACCCCCCGGCGCGGCAAATTGCCGCGTCGGGGGGTCGCATTTACTGAATGGAGTAGCCGCCCCGCACCAGCAGGGTCACCGCGCCGGAGGCGCTCACACCCCGCCCGTCCACGGTGGCCAGGTACAGGTGGTTGGCCGCCAGCGCGCCGCCGGCGCCCAGCGTGGTCCCGTCGGTCATGTCCACCAGGCCGGGGGAGGACTCGGTGACGCAGGACGCCGCACCGCTGCGCAGCAGCACCTCGCCCCCCGCCTTGCAGATGAGCTTCTGCCCCTGGCTGAGGGTGACCACCTGGTAGGAGGCCGACTGCCCGCCCCCGGTGATCCCGCCGGTGGCCAGCTTGTCCTCCACCTGCTTGACGTAGCCGTCCACCACCGCGCCCAGCTTGTCGGCCAGCGCCTGCTCCCGCTGGGTGATCCTGGTGTCCACCTGGGCCATGATGGCGGGGGTGGCCTGGTCGGTAAGGTAGCTCAGGGTGACCAGGGGGTCGTTCTGGGTGCCCTGCTGCCCGGCGGCCAGGGCCACGCCGCCCAGGCAGGTCATCACCAGCGCGCCGGTGGCCAGGCGCAGCATCCACTTGTGCTTCATGGGAAGGCCTCCTATGTACGAATTCATTGGGGCGGAACCGGGGGGCTTGCCGCCCCCCGGCCCGCGTATTCCATCAGACAAGCGTCTGGGGATGCAGGCCGAAGCTGACCGCGATGGCCGCGTCCACCCTCTGCATCTGCTCCTCGTCCAGCCGTCCCATATGCTCTCTCAGCCGCTTTTTATCCAGGGTGCGGATCTGCTCCAGCAGGACCACGGAGTCCTTGGGGAGCCCGTAGCTCTTCGCCGAGAGTTCAATGTGGGTGGGCAGGCGCGCCTTGCCGGTCTGGGACGTGATGGCGGCGGCGATGACGGTGGGGCTGTGCTTGTTGCCGGTGTCGTTCTGCACGATGAGAACCGGCCGCACGCCCCCCTGCTCGCTGCCCACCACAGGGCTCAGATCGGCATAAAAAATGTCTCCGCGTTTCACGCTGTTGTCCACGTATGCTCACACTCCGCCGGAAGATAGTCACCAGCGTCACACAGCTCAATCCCTATGTAACGCGGTCACTATGATTCTCCCACGGGGCGGCGGGATTTATACACAGCGTTTCAAAAATCAGGAATCCGTTGTGCCCCGCCGCCGACCCGAGAAAGCGGGCAGGGCCCCTAAGCAAGTAGGTTTTGGCGGGCAAATTTCCGCCATTGCTGCGGGCCAGTCCTTGGCAATACGTCAGCCCGCCAAGGAGGATAACGAAACCAGGCGCCGAAAGACGGCGCCGCAGGCTGCTTGCCTAGGGGCCCTGCCCGCTTCTTCTCCCCGAACCAGTTTATGCGCTCGGCCGGCATAGGGTGCGCGCCGCGCTCAGTCCAGGTAGACGCGGGGCACGCGGGGCGAAACGGCGCACAAAAGCTCGTATTGCACGGTTCCGGCCAGGGCGGCGGCCTCCTCGATGGGGCAGTCGGCCCCGTAGATGACCGCCTCGTCCCCCTGCTTGACGCCGGGCACGCCGGTCACGTCGGCCATACACATGTCCATGCAGATGCGCCCCACAATGGGCACGCGCACGCCCCCCACGCTGACCGTCAGCCGGTCGGAGCACACGCGGTGCAGCCCGTCGGCATAGCCGATGGGCAGGACCGCCAGCAGGCTGTCCCGCTCCAGCACGTGGATGCGCCCGTAGCTCACCGGGGTGCCGGCGGGGACGCGCTTCACCGAGGCCACCCGGGCCTTGAGGGTCATGACGCTCAGCAGGCCGGGGCCGTCCAGCCCGGCACAGGAGGGGTCCGGGTAGCAGCCGTAGAGCGCGATGCCGGGGCGGACCATATCCATATGGGTACAGGGATAGTTTAACACAGCGGCGCTGGCCGCGCAATGGCGGATTGGGAAGACCAGATTCTTCCGCTTGAGCAGCTCCAGCAGGTCCAGGAAGCGGGTAAACTGGAGCATGGTGTATTCCTCGCTGCCGTCGGCGTCGGAGAAATGGGTAAAGATCCCCTCCGCCTCCAGGCCGGGCAGGGCGCAGATCTCCGCCAGCAGGGCGGCGCTGTCCTCCATGCACTCCTCCCGGCACAGCAGCCCCAGGCGGGACATGCCGGTGTCCGCCTTCAAGTGGATTTTGAGCGCGCGCCCCGTGCGCGCCGCCTCGGCGGAGAGGGCGCGCGCGGTGTCCAGGTCGAACACGGTCTGGGTCAGATGGTAGCCCAGCAGCTCCCCGGCGTACCGGGGGTCCGTGTGGCCCAGGACCAGGATGGGGGCGTTGATGCCCATCTGGCGCAG
Organism: Oscillospiraceae bacterium; assembly: GCA_022846095.1. Lineage (NCBI taxonomy): Bacteria > Bacillati > Bacillota > Clostridia > Eubacteriales > Oscillospiraceae > Oscillospiraceae bacterium. Next base: position 2,428,752 of record AP025583.1, read on the forward strand.
GCTCACCGCCTCGTCCAGGCAGGCCACCGCCAGGTACTCGCACCCCAGCCGCTCCAGCCGCTGGGCCACGCGCAGGGCCCCGTGGCCGTAGGCGTCCGCCTTCACCACCCCCAGGAACCGGCAGCCGGGGGCCAGCATGGCCCGCAGCGCGCGGTAGTTGTGCTCCAGGCGCCCCAGGTCGATCTCCGCCCAGGCGCGCTTCTCGTTATCCTTCATCATCAATCCCACCTATTAACCGAAACTAAACCATAGTTTAATCCAGCGTTCATAAAAAAGCAAAGACAATTTAGCCTTTCCCGCTTATACTAGGTTCAGAACCAATTGAACCACACAATCTAAGGAGGTTTTTGTTATGTTAGAGGATCTGGGTAAGGACCTGCTGAAAATCGCTTTCGCCGGCGTGGGCGCGGTGGCCGTGGTGGCCGAAAAGGCCTGCGACGTGGGCAAGGTCCTGGTGCAGAAGGGCGAGGAGACCGTGGAGCAGGGCCGCGCCATGAACGAGGAGCTCCAGCACAAGGCCCGCGAGGCTTACAAGGAGCGCCGCAACGAGCGCCTCAAGGCAGACGTGGAGGCCATGACCGCCGGGGAGCGGGAGGAGCTGCGCCGCAAGCTGGCGGAGCTGGACGAGCTGGAGAAGCAGGCCGCCGAAGCCGCCGCCGAGGCGGAGCAGGCCGAGGCCGCCAAAATCACCGAAATCCACTGTGACAAGCACGACGACGGCTGCGACGGGGAGTGATTCCCCGGAAAAAAGCGGACGGCTGAGGGAGATCCTGGCGATCCTGGCCAAGAGCGGGATCGCCGGGGGTCTCTCCCCCCAGAAGCTGCGCGCCGCCGTGGAGGATCTGGGCCCCACCTTCGTGAAGCTGGGCCAGATCCTCTCCATGCGGCGCGACCTCCTGCCCGACGCCTACTGCGCGGAGCTGGCCAAGCTCCGCGCCGACGTGCGCCCCCTCTCGCTGGAGGAGGTGCGGGGCGTGGCGGAGGAGGAGTACGCCCGGCCGCTGGAGGAGGTGTTCTCCTCCTTCTCCCCCGAGCCGCTGGGCTCGGCCTCCATCGCCCAGGTACACGCCGCCGTCCTGCTGGATGGGCGGCGTGTGGTCGTCAAGGTCCAGCGCCCCGGCGTGCGGGAGACCATGGCCCGGGACATCCCTCTGCTCCACCGGGCCGCCGACTTTATGAAGCTGACCGAGCTGGGCGGCGTGGTGGACCTGCACATGGTGCTGGACGAGATGTGGGCGACGGCCCAGCAGGAGCTGGACTTCCTGCTGGAGGCCAAAAACGCCGACGAGTTTAGGGAGAAGAACGCCGGGGTGGCCTATGTCTCCTGCCCGGAGATCGTCCACGCTCTGACCACAGGCCGGGTGCTGGTGATGGAGTACGTGGACGGCGTCCCCATCGACGATCCCCAGGCCCTGGCGGCGGGGGAGTACCAGCCCGCCGAGGTGGGGGCCAGGCTGGCGGACAACTACGTCAAGCAGGTGGTGGACGACGGCTTCTTCCACGCCGACCCCTACCCCGGCAACCTGCGCCTGCGGGACGGGAAGATCGTCTTTCTGGACCTGGGTATGATGGGCCGCCTCTCCCCCCGGGACCAGGCCCTGCTGCGGCAGGCCGTGCGGTGCTTCGCCGGGCGGGACGTGGAGGGGCTCAAGAACGTGGTGCTCTCCCTGGGCGTGCCCGGCGCGCGGGTGGATCAGGAGAAGCTCTACCGCGACATCGACGCCCTGCTGGCCCGGTACGGCAGTATGCAGCTGGGCCGCATGAACGTGGGAAAGCTCTTTGAAGAGGTGCTCGGCGTGGCGCATGAGCACCATATTTCCATGCCCCCAGGCCTGTCCATGCTGGCCCGGGGTATGATGACCCTGGAGGGCGTGCTCTCCGCCCTGAGCCCAGACATCGACCTGCTGCAGATCCTGGCCCGGCGCATGTACGCCGACGCGCTGCACGATTTCGACCTGAGGCGGGAGCTGCTGGACGGGGCCCGCACCCTCTATAGCTCGGCGGGCAAGGCGGCGGAGGTCCCCGCCGAGCTGTCCGACCTGCTGCGCATGGGCCTGCGGGGGCAGGCCCGGCTGAACCTGAACCTGACCGACTCCGACCGCCCCCTGGCCGCCCTGGACGGCATGGTGAACAGGGCGCTGCTATGCCTGCTGGCCTGCGCCCTGCTGGTGAGCGGGGCCATCCTGTGCCTGGCCGGGGCGGGGCCCCTGCTGTGGGGGCTGCCCGCGGCGGCCGTTCTTTGCTTCGCGGCGGCTCTGGCCCTGGCGGCGCGGCTGCTTTGGAGTATGCGCCGCAGGAAGAAATGAAGGTGTAATTTTGCAGAAAAGACTGATTATTTACGACGTTGACGCGCCGGACGGGCAGGACTTTTTCCCGGCGGACGGCGATACCCTCGTCTTTCCCGCCGCGCCCCCTATCCGGCACTGCGTCGGCTGCTTCGGCTGCTGGGTCAAAACGCCGGGAAAATGCGTGATCAAGGACCGGGCCGGCGTGCTGCCCGCCTGGCTCGCCCAGTGCGGGGAGCTGATCCTCGTCAGCCCGATCCTGTACGGCGGCTACTCCCGGAACGTCAAGGCCGCGCTGGAGCGCTCCATCGGCTTCCTGCTCCCCTTTTTCAGGATCGTGAACGGCGAGATGCACCACCAGATGCGGCAGGAGAACCCCTTTAAGCTCACCGCCTGCTTCTACGGGCCGTGCGGTGCCGGGGAGCAGGACATCGCCAGGCGGCTCGTCCGGGCCAACGCGGTGAACTTCGGCGCGGGCAGCTGCTCGGTTGCGTTCTTCGACACGGCGCAGGAGCTGCGGGAGGCGGTTTTATGAAAATTACCCTGCTGTGCGGAAGCCCCCGGCCCAAGGACAGCAACTCCATGTACCTGCTGGAGGGGCTGCGCGGGAAGCTGGAGGGGCTGCGCGGGAAGCTGGAGGGCTGCGACATTGCGCTGTGCCGGACCTCGGAGCCGGTGGACGCGCTTCTGGAGCACCTCGCGGACAGCGCCGCCCTGGTCGCCGCCTTCCCGCTCTACGCCGATTCCATCCCCTCCAACGTACTGGACGCGCTAAGCGCAATTCAGGCCGGCCTGCCCGGGCCGCGGCCCGATCTCAAGGCCTACGCCGTGGTCAACAGCGGCTTTTACGACGCCGTGCAGAACCGCATCGCCATCGACATGTTCTGGGCTTGGTGCGCCCAGTGCGGCCTTGCACGGGGGTACGCCCTGGGCGTGGGGGCGGGCGAGATGGCCCGGGCCGCCCCCCTGGGGCAGGGCCCCTCGGCCAACCCGGGGCGCGCCCTCAACGCCCTGGCGGAGGGCATCCTGGCCGGCGCCTCGGGGGAGGACGTTTTCGTGGAGCCCAACTTCCCCCGCTTCCTCTACAAGGCCGCCGCCCATATGGGCTGGCGGAAGCAGGGGAAGGGCAACGGCCTGTCCCCCGCCGATCTCAGGGCCAAAATAACATAGCGGAAAAGCGGACGGCAATGCCGTCCGCTTTTCTCTTGACATATAGTCTTACATGTTGTAAGATTAGCGTATCTTACATGATGTAAGACTGTTGGGAGGCATCTGAATGGACAAAAAGCTGAAAATTTCCGACGCCGAGATGGAGGTGCTGCGCACCCTCTGGGCCCCGGGGCCGGAGTGGCGCAGCGTGGCCGACGTGTGCGCCGCCCTGGAGGGCCGGGGCTGGAAGTACAAGACCGTGGGCACCTTCCTGCTGCGGCTGGCGGAAAAGGGCGCGGCCGTCACGCAGAAGGAGGGCAAGGTCAACTGTTACCGCCCCGCCTTCAGCGAGGCGGAGTACAAGCGCCTGGAGACGGAGGAATTCCTCCGCTGCGTCCACGGCGGCTCCGCCCGCAGCCTGCTGGCCGCCCTCTACGGCGAGGCGGCCGACGGCGAGACCCTGGACCGGCTGGAACAGTGGTTGAAAGAGAGGTGACCCATGCTCATATGGCTCTTTGACCGGCTGCTGCTCCTCTCCCTGGCGGGGGGCGGCGTCATCGCCCTGCTCTGGCCCCTGTGCCGCCTGACCGGGCGGGGGCTCTCCTGCCGCTGGCGGTACTACGTCTGGCTGCTCCCCCTGCTCCTGCTGGTGCTGCCGGTGGCCCTGCCCCTCCCGGCGGCGGCACCCTCCCCCGCCCCCGCGGCGTTGCAGCAGGCGGATCCGGCGCAGGGTGCGCAGCCCCAGGCCCCCGCCGCCCTCCCGTCCGGGCAGGGGGATGCGGCGCTCCCGGTGCAGAACGGGGCGGCGCCGGCCCCGGCCGGTGGGTCGGCGCCGACACAGGCGCAGATCCCGGCCGACCGCAGGGCATCCGCCTCCCTGCGCTCCCTCGCCCCCCTCCTCCCCGTCTTATGGCTGGCGGGGGCGGCGGCGCTCTGCCTGCGCCGCTTTTGGCAGGGGGTGCGCTTCCGCCGCTTTGCCCGCCGGGCCTGCGCCCCGGCCCAGCCCTGGGAGCGGGAGCGCCTGGAGGCGCTGCGGCGGAGCATGGGCCTGCGGCGGCCCGCCGCGCTGCTGCGCTTCCCCGGACAGGGCTCCCCCTTCCTGTGCGGAACCCGCCGCCCGGCCGTCTTTCTGCCCGAGGCCCCCCTCTCCCCCGACGAGCTGGACCGGGTGCTGGCTCACGAGCTGACCCACCTCAGGCGGTGGGATCTGCCCCTCAAGGGGCTGTTCTGGGCGGTGCGGACCCTGCACTGGTTCAACCCCCTGGCCTGGGTCATGGAGCGGGAGGCGGGGCGCTACTGCGAGCTGTCCTGCGACGAGGCGGTGGCCGCCCCCCTGGACGGCCCGGAGCGGCGGGCATACGCCCTCACCCTGCTCAAGCTCATGCGCGTACCCAGCCGTACCGTGCCCGCCTCCGCCTATCTGGCGGAGCGGGACATCCGGGACCGATTGGAGGTTATTATGCGGATACGCAGCCGAAAAAAGCTCCAGCGGGTGCTGGCGCTCACCCTGGCCCTGGCGGTCTGCGCGGGCGGAGCCGCCTACGCCGCCGCGGTCAACGCCCGCACAGATACCGGGCGCTACACCACCGCGGAATTCACCGAGCTCTGGTGCGCTCAGATGGCCCTCCAGCCCAACGACCCCGCCCCGATGCAGGAGTACCTGGTCCATCTGCCGGGCACGGGCAGCACCAATCATATCACCGGCACGGCCACCCTGTCCTCCAGCCCCTGGGCGCACCGCTTCACCGCCGACGTGACCGCCGTCAACCTGCGGGACACCATGTACGGCAGGGAGTATATCGAATCCGAGCCCATCCGCTTTGAGGTGGAGATGACCTCCTTCCACCGGGCGCTGCCAGAGACCGGAATCTGGACCGGCCTGTTCACCGTCAAGCGGGACGGGGAGGTCATCTACGCCGATCAGCCCGGACGGCTGAAAAACGTGCCCGGCCCGGGCGGGGACCGCCTGACCGAGCTCTTTGTGGAGCAGTCCAACGGCAACTGGTTCCGGCTGTACATGAACTTCGGCCTCACCGGGGCCGAGCAGGCGGAGGCCGACGCCCGGCTGGCCCAGGCGGAGCGCGCGGTGGAGCAGGCCCCTGACGCCCGGAATTTCACCCTGGCCTGCACCGGGGGCGGCACCCTCTGCGGTTATCCAATCAATGCCGGTCAAGGAAACAGCTGGCGCCCCGGCCTCACCATGAGCAAAAGCCTGGGCACTTTGAAGCTGATTATGGGCCTTCCTCACGGTGAACTGACTGTGGAGCAGCCCGCCTACATGCACAACGCCGGCCTGACCCTCTATCTGGACGCGGATAAGGTGCAGTCCTTCGACGGGGATACCGCCCGGGGCACCTTCTACGTCTCGGACAGCAAGCGCTACGAGGACTACGAGTTCGCGGGCACCCTCTCCGGCCTGGGCGGGGACGCGGGGGATCCTGTGGTGCTCCATTCCGATGATGGCCAGACCCACCTGGAGCTTATGCTGGCCTCATTAGATGACGACTTCGACGAACGCCTGGCCCGCAGCGAGGGCTGGCTGGGCCGGGAGGGGGCGCTGCCCCGGGAGGTCTATCAGCCTCTGGCCTACGCCGCGGACTGCACCTGGTACGAGGCGGTGGGACTGGAGACGCTGCCCTTCGACCTGAGCTGGGACGAGGGCGGCCTCCACCTCCAATACAGCGGCCCCGGGGGCTGGCACTGGACCGCCCTGCTCTACAACGAGGCGGGAGAGGGCTGGTGGGGCGGCAATCAGGACTTGGCCGCCGATGGATACGGCCTCACCCAGTACGCCGGGGCCTACCGCGTGCGCGCCACCGACGCGGAGGGCGCGGCGGCCGAGCTCCCCTTCTCCGGCGGCGGGCCGGAGACCTACCACCTCTACCTGGCGGCCTACTCCACCCAGCGGGGCGCGGCGTGCAAATTCTACGAGCTGGAGTTCTTCCAGGGGGACGGCAAGGTGCTGGCCCTGTCCTGCAGCGAGAGCACCTTGGACAACCCAGACGTGCCCGCCGATCTGGCCCTGGAGTTCCTGCGGCAGTACATGCCGGACTACGTGCTCTCCACCGCCCCGGGCCGGGGATAGCAGAACGCCCTGTGCGCGTCCGCGGACGCGCACAGGGCGTTTCCTATGTCATGGTAAATGAGGTGAACACACACTGGACCACCGTATACCCATCCCGGGCCACCTCACCGCGCAGCAGGGCGTGGGTGGCCGCGTCGTACCATAGGCGGTATTCCAGCCCCACGCCGGGGCTGGCCTCCGGGTCCCGGCACACCGTCTGGAGCACCTGGACGCCGTCCTGGTCCTCCAGCACGCATTCGGCCAAAAAGCCCTCCCGGGCCGCGGCCAGCAGGGCGGGCACCGCGTCCACGGGACTCATGCCGTCCTCAGACAGCGGCCCCGTCTCCAGCCGCACCCCCTCGTACTCCAGGGCGGTCTGCCCCGCCGTCAGGCGGGCGCTCACCCCGGCGATGTTCTCCGGCGCGGTCACGGTCAGCAGGGTGTCCCCCGCCTTGGCGTAGGTCAGATCCATGGTGTACTGGTACACCCGCTCCCCGTAGTCGGCGGTCACGTCCAGCGCGGCCGCGCAGCCCTCCATGGCGATATACTCGGCCCGGACGTCCAGCGCCAGCTGCTCCGCCGCGTCCCCGCCCCCGGCCCCGCCGCCGCAGGCACTCAGCAGCAGGGCGAGGATTATCATTGGTGCGCTCAGCTTCCAGCGGCGCACGCGCTTCCCCTCCTATTTCACATACTGGTTCAACACTTTGGGCAGGGCCTCCACCATGTCGGAGGGGGTCATGCCGTACTCGCCCAGCTCCCGGGCGCACAGATCCCCCGCCCTGCCGTGGAGGTAGACCGCCATGGGCACCGCCTCCCGGGCCGTCAGCCCCTGGCCCAGCAGGGCCAGGATCATGCCGCCCAGCACGTCCCCGCTGCCCCCCTTGGCCATGCCGGGGTTGCCGGTGGTGTTGAGGTAGGCCGTGCCATCGGGGAAGGCGGTAATGGTGCGGTGGCCCTTGAGCACCACGCAGCAGCCGTGCTCCACCGCGAAGGCGGCCGCCGCCCCCAGCCGGTCCCCGCCGGGCAGGGCCCCGGTGAGGCGGGCGAACTCCCCGTCGTGGGGGGTGAGGATGGTAAACAGGCCACGGCGCCCGTCCAAGACATCTATATGCCCCTCCAGCGCGTTTATGCCGTCGGCGTCCAGCACCACGGGCACGTGGGTCTCCCGCAGCACGTGGCGCACCACCGAGGCCACGCCGTTGCCCCGGCCCAGGCCGGGCCCGATGAGGCACACGCCGCAGGCGGCGATCTGGTTCAGGGCGATTTCGGTGGCCTCCACCGAGAGCATGCCCTCCTTGCCCGCGGGCAGGGGGTGGGGCATGGCGCTGTCCAGCTTGGCCGCCGCCACAGGCCACGCGGGCGCGGGCACGCCCACCGTCACCAGCCCCGCGCCGCAGCGCACGGCGGCACGGGCCGCCAGGACCGGCGCGCCGGTGTAGCCCACGCTGCCCCCCAGGATGTAGACCCGGCCAAAGTCCCCCTTGTGGGCGTCCCGCGCCCGGCGGGGCAGGCGGATCTCCCGGTCCAGCACGGCCTGCACCCGGTCCTCCACCGACAGGATCAGATCCATGGGGATACCGATGTCCACGACGGTGAGCCCGCCGGTGCACAGCCCGCCCCCGCCGGTGAAATGACCCAGCTTGGGCAGGCTGAAGGTAACCGTGCGCTCCGCGCGCACCGCCTCCCCCAGGATATTGCCCGTGTCCGCCTCCACGCCGCTGGGGATGTCGGCGCAGACCACCGGGATGGCGCAGGTGTTCATCATGTGGATGGCGGTGAGCGCGTCCCCCCGCACGGCGGTGTTCAGGCCGATGCCGAAGAGGGCGTCCACCATCACGTCGCAGTCCAGGCACCAGGCGGCGAACTCCGGCGCGTCGGGCGCGAAGTCCTCCAGCTCCACCCCGGCGTCCATGAGCTTCTCCTCCATGGCTAGGCAGTCGGGCGTCATCTTGTCCCGCCGCCCCACCAGCACGGCGCGCACCTCCAGCCCCGCTTCGCGCAGCAGGCGGGCCGCCGCCACGCCGTCCCCGCCGTTGTTGCCGGGGCCGCAGAAGCACACCGCCCGGCCGCCCTCCGGGCGCTTCACCAGGGCGAGGGCCGCCTGCGCCACCCCGCGGGCGGCGCGCTCCATCAGGAGGGTGGAGGGAATCCCCCGCTCCTTTATCGCAATCCTGTCCATTTCACGCATCTGCTGGGCCGTGGCAATCCGCATAACAAGGCCTCCTCATAGAAGTAAGCCCATTATAGACAGGTACGGCAGTTTCGTCAATTGCGATCCCGCCAAAAAGGAAAAGCGGGCGCGGCCCCACGTGGGGCCGCGCCCGCTCTGCTTTTAAACGCCCGGATGGTACAGGATGTGCATGGTGCCGTCCCGGCCGCGGACGACCTCGGCCTCCACCTCGTACACCATGCGGATGGTCTCCGGCGTGAGCACCGCCTCCGGCGTGCCGGAGGCCACGATCTCCCCGCCCTTCACGGCGTAGAGCCGGTCGCAGTACATGGCGGCGATGTTCAGGTCGTGGATGGCCGAGATGACCGTGCAGTCCAGCCCCTTCACGATGTCCATCAGCTCCAGCTGGTACTTGATGTCCAGGTGGTTAGTGGGCTCGTCCAGAATGAGGCAGGGGGTCTGCTGGGCCAGGGCCCGGGCCAAAATCACCCGCTGCTGCTCCCCGCCCGAGAGGGTGGAGAAGGAGCGCTCTGCAAACGCGGCCAAACCCACGGTGGCCAGCGCCCTGTCCACGATGGCGAAGTCCTCCGCGTTGTCCCGGTCCAGAGCCCGCTTGTGGGGGGCGCGGCCCATGAGCACCACGTCCTTTACGGAGAACTCGAAGTTATAAAAATTGTGCTGTGCCACCACGGCCAGGCGCAGGGCGGACTGCCGGTGGCTGTAGGTATCCAGCTCCCTCCCGTCCAGCCACACCGCGCCGCCGGCGGGCTTGAGCACCCGGTAGATACACTTTAAAAGGGTGCTCTTGCCGCTGCCGTTGGGGCCGATGATGCCCACCAGCTCCCGGTCCCCGGCCCGCATGTCCACGCCCTTGAGAATGTCGCTGCCCCCCAGGACGGCGCGCACGGCTTCGGTCCGAACCTCCATTATTCCCCACCTCCAAAGCCGTAGCGCTTGCGGGCCATCAGGTAGATAAACACCGGCGCGCCCACCATGGCGGTGAGGATGCCCACGGGCAGGTCCCGGCCCTTGAGCAGAACCCGGCACAGCACGTCGGCCCACAGCAGGAAGATGGCCCCCAGCAGGGCGGACAGGGGGATGAGCTTTTTGTGGTCGGTGCCGAAGAGCATCCGCACCACGTGGGGCACCACCAGGCCCACGAAGCCGATAATCCCCGCGGCGTACACCGCGAAGCCCACCAGCAGCGAGGACGCCAGCAGATATACGATGCGCCACTTGTGCAGGTCGGTGCCCAGGGTGATGGCGCTCTCGTCCCCCAGCAGCATCAGGTTCAGGGTGCGGTGCTGGGTCCAGAAGAAGGCCAGCCCCAACGCGGCCACGGCCAGCACCACGCCGTTGGTGCCCCACTCGGCGGCGGCCAGGCTGCCCATGGTCCAGCGCATCACCGCCTCCACCGCGCCGCTGGCGCTGCTGCTCTTGACATACAGGAAGAAGTTGGAGCAGGCCCCGCAGATGGCGGAGAGGGCGGTGCCCGCCAGAATGAGCTTGACCGAGTTGGCCCGTCCGCCCATATTGGCCAGGAACACCACCCCCAGGGAGACCGCGAAGGCCCCCAGAAACGCCATAACGCCCACGTAGTTGCCCCCCCAGGCCGCCCCGAGGCCCACCAGGAGGGCCAGGGTGGCCCCCAAAGAGGCCCCGGAGGACACACCCAGCACGTAGGGGTCGGCCAGCGGGTTTTTCACGATGGCCTGCATCACCGCGCCGGACAGGGACAGGCAGGTGCCGATGCCCGCCGCCAGCACCAGCCGGGGCAGGCGCACGAACCACACGATGTCGCTCATGCTGCCCTGGCCGTAGATTGCCGGGTCGCCGATGCGGAAAACCTTATACAGCAGCACCCGGTACACGTCCCCCACACTGAGATCCACCGACCCGATGGTCACGGCGACCATCAGCGAGAGCATCAGCCCCGCCGCCAGGACCAGTATGGCAAGCCAGTAGGCGGGCTTGCCGTGAAAAACACCGTTTTTCAGGTCCATTTCCGCGCCTTACTGGTAGAGCTCCGGGTACAGGTTCTTGGCGAAGTCCAGCACGCCGTCCAGGGTGCGCATGCCGGAGCAGTAGATCCCGGACAGGTTGATGGCGTACACCCGGCCGTTCTTCACGGCGTCCAGGCTGGCGAAGGCGGGATTCTCGGTGATGAGCTTGGTCACCTGCTCGCCGGCGTAGTCCACGTCGCCCACGGTGTAGCCGTCGTACCAGACCATAAAGATGGCGTCCGGGTTGGCCGCGATCAGATCCTCCGCGCCGATGTTGCCGTTGTCGCCGTGCTTGCCCACGGCCAGCTCAGCCCCGGCCTGCATGGCCACGTTGCCGCCCAGCACGTCCTCGCCGTACACGCGGTAGGTGCCGCCCTCGTCCTCCAGCACGGCCACACTCAGCTTGTCGCGGTCGGCCACGTAAGCCTTGATTTTGTCCAGCTCGGCGTGGATCTCGTCCACGATGGCCTGGGCCCTGTCCTCCACGTTGAAGATGGCGCCCAGGGTCAGGATGTCCTGGCACTCCTCCTCGATGGTCTGGGGATTCTCGGAGGAGGGGCCGCGGCAGGCGGAGTTCAGGGCCATGTAGGTGCCGATGCCCCGCTCCTGCCAGAAGTCCACGTCGCCCAGGCGCTTATCGGAGAAGGTGGAGTACCAGCCGGTGATGAAGTCGGGCTCCAGGCCGAGCAGCTCCTCCTTGCTGGGCATGGAGTCGTAGTAGTTGATCTTGGCAAATTCCTCGGCCAGGTCGGGGCGGATCTCGCCGTCCAGGCCGCTGGCCCCCACGATCTTGTCCCCCAGCCCCAGGGCCAGCAGGATTTCAATGTTGTCCTGGGCCTGGGCGTACACCCGCTCCGGGGCCTTCTCGAAGGTGTACTGCACCTGCTCCTTCGCGTAGTTGTAGGTGGTGATGGTCAGGGGGTAGTGGCTGTCCGCGGCGGGGGTCGCCGCCGGGGCGGCGCTGGGGGCGGTCACGGGCGCGGGGGCGGCGGAGGGCGTGGGCGTGGCGGAGGCGCCCCCGCTGGAGCAGGCCGCCAGGCTCAGGACCATGGCCAGCGCCAGCAGGGCGGAGGCCGCTTTTTTGAGGTGTTTCATGCTTCTTTTCTCCTTTTTGATCCAAAATTTATATCACCGCGCGAAAATGCCCGCTCTCTTCCGAAAGCGGGCATCTGAATAGGGCTGGATCCCAGCCGGATTCAGATAGGCTACTTTCTGCGGAAGATACCTATCCTCCCCCTCAAGCAGGCTTCCTGGCTTACGGATCCTCGCTGGGCCGCGCCTTCTCGCTCTCGCAATGGCGTGTGCGGCTTCGCTCTCCGAATACAGTGACCGGATCGCCCGGGATTCTCACCCGGTTTCCTATTACCCCGGCTCGCGCCGGGCACTTGAGGGGTATTTCAGTTGTATGTACTGCTAAAGCTTGGCGAACACGGTCTGGGCCGCGTCCAGCGTGGCCTCCAAATCCGCCTCGGTGTGGGCGGCGGAGGCGAACATGGCCTCGAACTGGGCCGGGGCCAGATAGATCCCCCGCTCCAGCATCCCGGCGAAATAGGCGGCGTATGTCTGCACGTCGCTGCCCTTGGCGTCGGTAAAAGTGGTTACGTCCGTGGGCGTGAAGAAGGGGGCGGCCAGGGAGCCGATCTGGTTCACCGTCACCGGCGCGCCGGTGCGCCGGGCGGCGGCGCGCAGCCCCCGGGCCAGCCGGTCCGCGTACTGGTTGACATATGGATAGACCTCCGGGTGGGCCTTCAGGTAGTTGAGCTGGGCCAGCCCCGCCGCCATAGCCACCGGGTTGCCCGACAGGGTGCCCGCCTGGTAGACCGGCCCGCAGGGGGCCACCTGCTCCATCAGGGCGCGGGAGCCGCAGTAGGCCCCCACCGGCATACCCCCGCCGATGATCTTGCCAAAGGTCACCAGGTCGGCGCGCACGCCGAAGAACTCCTGCGCCCCCCCCAGGGCCAGGCGGAAGCCGGTGATCACCTCGTCGAAGATGAGCAGGGCGCCGCTGTGGTCGCACAGCGCGCGCAGGCCCTCCAGGAAGCCGGGGGCGGGGCCCACCACCCCCATGTTGGCGGCCACGGGCTCCACGATAATGGCCGCCACCTGTCCGAGGTGCTCCTCCAGCAGCGCTTTCACGCTGTCCAGGTCGTTGAACTGGGCGGTGAGGGTGTCCGCCGCCGTGCCCGCGGGCACGCCCGCCGAGCTGGGGCACCCCCCCGCCAGGGCGGAGGAGCCCGCCTTGACCAGCAGGCAGTCGCTGTGGCCGTGGTAGCAGCCCTCGAATTTGATGATTTTATCCCGCCCGGTGGCCCCACGGGCCAGCCGGATGGCGGACATGACGGCCTCGGTGCCCGAGTTCACCATGCGCACCATCTCGATGTTGGGCACCAGCTCCACCATGAGCCGGGCCATCTCCACCTCGCGCTGGGTGGGGGCGCCGTAGGACAGGCCGTCCTTCACCGCCTGCTCCACCGCCTCCCGGATGACCGGGTGGTTGTGGCCCAGGAGCATGGGGCCCCAGGAGCACACGTAGTCGATGTACGCCCGGCCGTCCACGTCGTAGATTCTGGCCCCGTCGGCCCGGGCGATGAAGCGGGGGCATTGGTTCACCGCCCGGAAGGCCCGCACCGGGGAGTTGACCCCGCCGGGCATAACGCCCAGGGCGGCGGCGTAGAGCTGTTCGGAGCTGTCCATCAGCCGATGTCCCCCTTTTTCATGGCCTGGGCCAGCTCCTTGGCGTAGTAGGTGATGAGGATGTCCGCCCCGGCCCGGAACACGGACACCGCGCTCTCGCACATGATGCGGTACTCGTCGATGAGGCCCGCGGCGGCGGCGGCCTTGACCATGGCGTACTCCCCGGACACCGAGTAGGCCGCCATGGGCAGCTCGAATGCCTCGGAGCAGGCGCGGATCACGTCCAGGTAGGCCAGGGCGGGCTTGACCATCAAAATGTCGGCCCCCTCCGCCGCGTCCAGGGCGCACTCCTTCAGCGCCTCCTTCACGTTGTGGGGGTCCATCTGGTAGCCCTTCCGGTCCCCGAAGGAGGGGGCGGAGCCCGCCGCCTCCCGGAAGGGGCCGTAAAACGCCGAGGCGTACTTGGCCGAGTAGGCCATGATGGGGGTGTTCTGGAGGCCGTTCTTGTCCAGCACCGCCCGGATGGCGGCCACACGGCCGTCCATCATATCCGAGGGGGCCACCATGTCGGCCCCCGCCTGGGCGTGGGACAGGGCGGTTTTGGAGAGCACCTCCAGGGTCTTGTCGTTGTCCACGCAGCACCCGTCCAGGATGCCGCAGTGGCCGTGGTCGGTGTACTCGCACATGCACACGTCGGTGATCACGTAGAAGCCGGGGTATGCCTTCTTGATGGCCCGGACGGCCTCCTGCACCACGCCCTTTTTGGCCCAGGCCGAGGAGCCCTGGGCGTCCTTTTTGGCGGGCAGGCCGAAGAGGATGCAGCGGCCCACCCCGGCCTCCATGCAGTCCTCCACCGCCCGGCACACGCTGTCCACGCCGTAGTGGAACTGGCCGGGCAGGGCGTCGATGGCGCGCGTCCCGGAGAGGGTCTCGTCCACAAAGATGGGGTAAATCAGGCTGTCCGGGGACATGCGGGTCTCCCTGCACATGCGGCGGATCGAATCCGACCCCCGCAGGCGGCGGGGGCGATCAGTGAGTTCCATGCTGTAATTCCTCCTCGATAAGGCGCTCCAGCGCGTCCATGGTGGCGCTCCGGGCTGTTTTTGTCCGGACGCCGTACCGTTCCGCCTCGGCGGCGGTCTGCGCCCCGATGCAGAAGCCGGTCACCCGGGAAAAGTCGAAGTCCTCCCCCACCGTGGCCGCGAAGCCCTTCACGGTGGAGGCGCTGGTAAAGGTCACGCCGTCTATCTTATCCCCTTCCAGCAGGGCGCGCAAGTCCTCAGAGCGGGAATTTTCATAGATTGTGCGGTAGAGGGCCACGTCGTCGTACGCCAGGCCCGCCCCGTCCAGGGCGGCGGGCAGCTCCGGAGAGGCTTTTTCCGCCCGCAGCAGGAGCACCCGGCCCGTGGCTTTCTCCGCCAGGGCCGCGCCCAGGTGCGCCGCGTCGTAGATCTCAGGCACCAAATCGGCGCGCAGCCCGTGGCCCCGCAGGGCCTTGTCCGTGCCGGGGCCGATGGCGGCCAGCTTCACACCGCCCAGGGCCCGGGCGTCCTGCCCCCGCGCCTCCAGCAGCGCCCACAGGGCCTCCGCCCCGGCGGGGCTGGTCAGAGCCAGCCACCGGTACGCCCCCAGGCCGTCCAGCGCCCGCTGGGCGGGCGGGTTGGGCAGGATGGGCTGCGTCTCAATGCAGGGGTACTCCAGCACCTCGGCCCCCAGCTCCCGCAGGCGGTCCGAGAGGGTGCCGGCGCGCTCCCTGGGCCGGGTGACCACCAGGGTCCTCCCCCGCAGGGGGAGTGCGTCGAACCAGCAGAAGCGGGGCGCCAGGGCGCACACCCTGCCCACCACAATGACCGCCGGGCTCTCCACCCCGGCCCGCTCCGCCGCCCCGGGCAAATTGCCCACGGTGGCGTCGATCCGCCGCTGGGCGGGGGTGGCGCCCCGCTCCACCACGGCGGCGGGGGTGGAGGGCTCCAGGCCCGCCGCCAGCAGCCCGGCGCAGATGGCGGGCAGGGCGCTCACCCCCATGAGAAAGACCAGGGTGCCTCCAGTGCGCACCAGGGCCCCGAAGTCGATGTCCAGCGCCTTCCCCGCCCGCTGGTGGCCGGTGACGATGTGCAGCGAGGAGGTATAGTCCCGGTGGGTCACCGGGATGCCGCCGTAGGCCGGGGCCGCGATGGCCGAGGTCACGCCGGGGATCTCCCGGAAGGGGACGGCGTGCTCGCTGAGGAGCTCCAGCTCCTCCCCGCCCCGGCCGAAGAGGAAGGGGTCGCCCCCCTTGAGGCGCACCACGTTTTTCCCCGCCAGGGCACCGTCCAGCAGAATGCGGTTGATTTCCTCCTGGGGCACCGGGTGGCGGGCGGCCTGCTTGCCCACGTCCACCCGCTCCGCTCCCTCCGGGATCAGGGCCAGGATTTCAGGCCCCACCAGCCGGTCGTAGACCACCAGGTCGGCCCGGGCCAGGGCTTTGGCCCCGGCCTGGGTGAGCAGGCCGGGATCCCCCGGCCCCGCGCCCACCAGGGTGACGCATCCCATCATACCGCGGCCCCCCTCATCCGAAGCGCCAGAGCCGTGCCCAGCGCCTCCGCCTCATTCACGGGGCCGGCAAGCGATTCCTTCCGTCCCGCCTCGTCCATTCCGGTTAATGTCAAGCAATTCTCCTTTACGGTTCCGAAGGCCGCCACCGGGGAGGAGCACCCCCCGTCCAGCGCCCGGACAAAGGCCCGCTCCGCCAGGGCGCAGGCCCGTGCGGCGGGATCGTCGAAGTCCTTTAAGTAGACTGTATCCGCCCCGGCCCGGGCCTGGACGGCCAGAATGCCCTGCCCGGCAGCGGGGAGCAGCTCCTCCGGCGCGAAGTACCGGGCGATCCGCCCCTGGAGCCCCAGGCGTTTCAGCCCCGCCGCCGCCAGCACCAGGGCGGCGTACTCCCCCCGGTCCAGCTTGGCCAGCCGGGTGAGCACGTTGCCCCGCACCGGGGCCACGTCCGCGCCGGGGAACAGGCGCTCCAGCTGGAGCTTCCGCCGCAGGCTGGCACAGCCAATGGGCTTTGTCAAGTCCAACTCCTTGCCACCGTCCGGCAGCACCAGCGCGTCCCTGGGGTCCTCCCGGCGGGAGAAGGCCACGATGGGCAGGGCCGGATCGGTCTGCATGGGCATGTCCTTCAGGCTGTGGACGGTGAGATCCACCCGGCCCTCCAGCAGCGCCGCGTCCAGCTCCTTGACGAAGAGGCCCTTGCCCCCCACCTGGTCCAGTGTGCGGTCCAGAATTTTATCCCCGGTGGTCTTCATGGTCACCAGCTCCACCCGGAGGGACGGGTCCGCCGCCCGGATGGCGTCCATCACCAGCTGGGACTGGACCACCGCCAGCCGGCTCTCCCGGCTGCCCACTCTGACGTTTCTCATTCCAAATCCCTCCATGCCTCCCGGACGCGCTGCGCGGCCCGCGCCGTCTTTTTATGGTCGTTTCCCCGGGAGACCACCCCCGCCACAACGCCCTCCCCCAGGCAAATGGCCGGGAAGAAGAAGGTGCACTCCCCCGGCGCGTCGGCCACGCTGACGGGGATGCCCAGCGCCCCGGCCTCCTCCCCCACCGCCCGGTTTACGTCCCGGTCGTCGGTGGCGGCCACCGCCAGGAAGGCCCCGGCCAGATCGCCGTGGGCATAGCGCCGCGCCAGTTGGGAGACCCCCTCCGGGGGCTCCAGCAGCGTGGGGGCGATCATGGTCACCCGGGCCCCGAAGTCCCGCAGCACGGCCGCGCGGCGGCAGGCCACCGTGCCGCCCCCCACCACCACGGCGCGCTTATCCTTCAGATCAACGAACAGCGGAAAGCGAAAGCCCCTCATGGCTGTTTTTCTCCCTTCTCGTGTGGGTGCGGATAATCTCGCCGCAGCGCTCCAGGCCCTGGGCCGAAATCTCCTCCCGCAGGCCGCCGGAGAGCAGATCCACCGCCCGGCCCACCGCCAGCTCCACGATCTGCTCGGCCTCCAGGCCCTCCAGGTCGTCGGTGGTGAGCACGCGGCGCACGATGTCCCGCTTGACCCCCTCCAGGGCGGGCAGGCTCTCCCGGTAGTTGAGCCACTGGTGGAAGCGCTCCAGGTGGCGGGCCAAAAGCGCCTCCGCCTCCGGGGGGATCTCCCGCCGGGGGGCGCAGCCCAGGGTGTCGATGTTGTAGAGCGCCACGCCGGGCAGTTCCCCCACCCCCGGCTCGATGTCCCGGGGAATAGCCAGGTCGGCCATCAGGGGCGGGATATGGGCCAGCCCCGCCAGCTCCTCCGCCGAGATGGTGTAGTGGGGGCTGGTGGTGGCCGAAATCAGCAGATCCATCCCCGCCAGGCACTGGTAGCGGGCCTCGTAGGGCACCACGGCGCACCCGGCGGGCACCACGCTCTCGCCGTGGCGGTAGCTGCGCAGGGTCACGGTGACCGCGCAGCCCGCCCCACGCAGGGCGTCCGCCGCCAGGCGGCCCATCTCCCCGTTGCCGATGACCAGAGCCTTCTTCCCCGAAAGCCCCCCGGCCTCCCGCTCCAGCACCTCCACCGCCCGGCCCGCCGCCGAGGCGGGCACGTTCTCCAGGCGGATACGGGTCTTGAGCTCCTTGCCCGCCGAGGCCGCCATGCGGAACAGGGTCTCCAGCACAGGATCGGCGCATCCCGCCTCCCGGGCCAGCGCCGCCGCCCCCTTCACCTGGGAGAGGATCTGGTCCTCCCCCCAGATGCGGGAGCGCAGCCCCCCGGCCACCTCCAGCAGGTGGACGGCCGCGTCATCCCCCCGGCGCACCGAGAAGTAGCCCCGCAGCTCCTCCGGCTCCACCCCCGCGGCGGCGCACAGCAGCGCGGCCGGGTCGGGGGCGGCCCCCTCCGCGCAGGAGAGGTAGAGCTCCGTGCGGTTGCAGGTGGACAGCAGCACGCAGCCCAGCACCCCCGGCACGCGGCCGCGGATCTGGGCGCAGGCGCTCCCCACCCGGCTCTTGGGAAAGGCCAGGCACTCCCGCAGGGCGATGGGGGCGCGCTCGTGATCCAGGCCCGCCATGACGAGATTCATGCTCATTTTGGTTTACTCCTTTGCAAGCACCACCGCGAAATAGCCGGGGCCGTCCTCCATATCGTCCAGGGTCCTCCAGACCCGCTCCCCCTCCATACCGCAGTTGGCCACGCCGCCCGCAGGGGTCCCGCGGCGCTTCAGCGTGTCCCGCAGGGCGCTCAGGCCCCGGCCCGACTTCATAAAGACCTTGTTGGCGGGGAAATCCAGCACGTCTTCCCCCACGCCGTGGGAGGCGGGCACCACCAGCAGGCGCTCCTCCCCCTGGCACAGGCTCTCCCCCAGCCGGGCGGCCACGGCGCAGAAGGAGGGCACGCCGGGGACGATCTCCGCCCCGTAGCCCCGCTCCACCACCTTGCGGTGGAGGTAGATGTAGGTGGAGTACACTGTGGGGTCCCCCAGGGTGATGAATGCCACGTACTTTCCCGCGTCCAGCAGGGCGCAGATCCGCTCCGCCGTCTCCGCGTAGCAGGCGTCCAGCACGTCCTTGTCCTTGACCATGGGGGCGGGGCAGGAGATGCGCTCCTTATCCGCGATGTACGCCCCCGCGATGGCCAGGGCGGTGCCCTCCCCGTGGCCCTTGTCGGGCACGGCGATGACGTCCGCCTGCTCTAAAATGCGTATGGCCTTGAGGGTCAGCAGCTCCGGGTCCCCGGGGCCCACCCCCACGCCGTAAAGCGTGCCTTGTCTCATACCGACTCCTCCAATCCCGCCGCTTCCCTGGCGTGGGCGGCAAAGCGGGCGCGGACGCCGGGGAGCTGCCCCAGCCCGCGCACCATGCAGGTGACCGCGTAGCCCGCCGCCTCCAGCCGGGATTTCCAGGAGTCCGGCTCCTCCCCCGCCATGTCGTTGCGGGCGTGATCCCCGGCCACCACCATGAAGGGGCACAGGAGCACCCTGTCTATCCCGCTCCGCTCGGCCAGACGGGCCATAACCTGCTCCAGGGCCGGGTAGCCCTCCACCGTGCCCACAAAGGCGTCCTTCCACCCCAGGTCGTGGAGCACGTACTCCAGCAGGGCGTAGGCCGCGTTGGCGAAGTGCTCCGACCCGTGGCCCATCAGCACCAGGGCCTCCCCCGACCCCGTGGGGGGCAGCTCCGCCATCAGGGCCTCGGCCGCCGCGCGGTAGTCCTCCGCCCCTGTGAGCAGGGGCTCCCCCAGCACGGCCCGGCCAAAGCGCGGCAGCAGCGGGGCGGCCTGGGCGGCCAGCTTGTCGTACTCCTCGCCGTTCATGATGTGGGTGGGCTGGATCACCACGTCGTCGTACCCCTCGTCCAGCAGGCGCGTCAGAGCCCGGGGCACGTCGTCAATCACAAGGCCGTCCCGCCGCTCCAGCTTGCGCATAATCATACCGCTTGTGAAGGCCCGGCGCAAGTCCCGCCCCGGCAGGGCGGCGGCGATGGCCGCCTCGGTGGGGGCGATGCAGCCCTCCAGCGCGTCGGTGTAGCTGGTGCCGAAGGAGACCACCAGAACCGCTTTTTTTCCGTTCATTCCCGTTCCCCTCCCGAGGCCAGATAGAGCAGGGCGTTGCAGATGGCGGCGGCCACGTTGGAGCCGCCCTTGCGCCCCCGGCAGACGATTTGGGGCAGGGCCAGGGAGCGCAGCAGCTCCTTGGACTCCACCACGTTGACGAAGCCCACGGGCGCGCCGATGACCAGCGCCGGGGAGAGCCTCCCCTCCTGGGCCAGCTCGCAGGCCCGCACCAGGGCGGTGGGGGCGTTGCCCAGGGCCAGCACGACCTGTCCCGGCAGTGCGGCGGCGCGCTCCATGGACACGGTGGCGCGGGTCACCCCCCGCTCCTTTGCCTCGGCGGCCACATCGGCGTCGGACATGAAGCAGAATACCTCCCCGCCGAATTTGCCCAGCACCCGCTTGTTGATCCCGGCCTTCGCCATCTGGGTGTCGGTGACGATGGAGCAGCCCCCCCGGAGCGCCGCGATCCCCCGCTCCACCGCGTCCGGGGAGAAGGCCAGGTTGTCCGCGTAGTCAAAATCCGCCGTGGTGTGGATCACCCGCTTGATCACCGGCAGCTGGTCCGCCGGAAAGGTCCGCTCCCCCAGCTCCCGGGTGATGATCTCCATGCTCCTGGCCTCGATCTCCGCCGGGGCCACCCGCTGCAGCTCTACCTTCATTGGTTTTCTCCATTCAAAATCCTGTAGATTTGGCCCATATCCAGGGCGGCGCGCACCCCGTCGGCCAACTTGTCGTACTGCCGGCGCTTGTACGTGGCGGGGTCCACCGCCGCCGCCCCCGGCTCCAGGCCCTTGGCCCGGCGCAGGCAGTCCACCACCCCGGCGGCGCACGCCGGGGTGTCGAACAGGCCGTGGACGTAGCAGCCCCACACGCTGCCGGCGCTCAGGCCGTCGGCCTTCTCCGCCCCGTCCAGGGTGCGCAGGGCGCAGATGGGCGGCGCGTCCGCCGTGGTGCGGCCCATGTGGATCTCGTACCCCTCGACGGGCACGCCCGAGAGCCCCGCGAAGATTCCGCCCAGGCCTTCCAGCCGCCCGGTGACCCGGGTGCGGGTCTTCTCTCCGAAGAACACCGTGTCGTGGGGCAGCAGGCCCAGCCCGGCCAGGGCGCCGCCCCCCTCCACGTTATCCGGGTCGGAGATGGTGCGCCCCAGCATCTGGTAGCCCCCGCAGATGCCGATCACCGCGCCGCCCCGGGCGGCGTGCTTCAAAACCGCGCCCTCCAGGCCGCTGCCCCGCAGCCAGCGCAGGTCGTCCATGGTGTTCTTGGTGCCGGGGAGGACGATGAGGTCGGGGCTGCCCAGCTCCGCCGGGGTGCGGACGTAGCGCAGGGTCACCTCCTCCATGCGCTCCAGGGCGCTGAAATCGGTGAAATTGGACAGCCGGGGCAGGCGGATCACCGCGATGTCGATGAGCCCCACCTTCTCCCCCGGCCGGTACTCCAGGCGCTGGGAGAGGGAGTCCTCGTCGTCGATGTCCACGTCCAGCATGGGCACCACGCCCACCACCGGCTTGCGGGCCAGATCCTCCAGCATCTTGAGGCCGGGGCGCAGAATCTCCGGGTCGCCCCGGAACTTGTTGATGATGAGGCCCTTTATCATCGCCTGCTCGTCGGGCTCCAGCAGGGCCACCGTGCCGTAGAGGGCGGCGAACACCCCGCCCCGGTCGATGTCCCCGCACAGCAGGACGGGGGCGTTTGCCCGGCGGGCCATGCCCATGTTCACGATGTCGTCGGCCTTGAGGTTGATCTCCGCGGGGCTGCCCGCCCCCTCGATGACGATAATGTCGTGCTCCGCCGCCAGGCTCCCGTAGGCCGCCATGACCTCGGGGATCAGCTGCTTCTTATAGCGGAAGTAGTCCGCCGCCGCCATGGTGCCCCTGGGCACGCCGTTCACGATGACCTGGGAGCCGGTGTTGCTGTGGGGTTTTAACAGGATGGGGTTCATCCGCACCGAGGGGACGGCCTCCGCCGCCTCGGCCTGCACCACCTGGGCCCGCCCCATCTCCAGCCCCTCCTCCGTGATGAAGGAGTTGAGCGCCATATTCTGGGACTTGAAGGGGGCCACCCTGTAGCCGTCCTGGTGAAAAATCCGGCACAGCGCGGCGCACAGCAGGCTCTTGCCCGCGTTGGAGGCCGTGCCCTGGACCATAATCGCCTTTGCCATCTACAGAACCTCCCTCAGCTGCTCCAGCAGAATGTCGTTTTCCGGGGCGGTGCGCACCGCCGTCCGGTAGTCGTCCGGCCCCAGGCCGGGGTAGTTGGCGCAGGCGCGGATCAGCACGCCCCGCTCCAGCAGCCGCTCCTTGAGATCCGTAACGCCCGGCGCACGGAAGAGCAGGTAGTTGGCCTCGCCGGGAATCACCTCCAGGCCCAGCCCCCGCAGGCCGTCCGCCAGCCGGGGCCGCTCCACGGCCAGCAGCGCCCGCGCCCGGCCCGGCCAGTCCGGACAGTCCCGCAGCGCGGCCAGCCCCGCCGCCTGGGCGGGGGCGGACACGCTCCAGGGCTGTCCCGCCCCCCAGAGCCGCTCCAGCAGCCCCCCGCCGGCGCACAGGCAGTACCCCAGCCGCAGGCCGGGCATGGCGTAGCTCTTGGTAAAGGCCCGGAAGAGGATCAGGTTGGGATATTCCTCCAGAACGCCCGTCAGCCCCGCCCCCTGCGTCAGCTCCAGAAAGCACTCGTCCACCGCCAGGGTAATCCCCCGCCCGGCGCAGCGCGCCAGGATGCGGGAGAGCAGGGCCGGATCGATCATCCGCCCGGTGGGGTTGTTGGGGGTGCAGAAAAAGGCCAAGTCCAAATCCCCGTCCAGCGCGTCCAGCACATCTTCCGTCAGATCAAACCCGTCCTCCCGGCGCAGGGTGTGCCGCGTGACCGCGCAGCCCGCCGCCCCCAGGGCCTGGGCGTACTCGGAGAAGGTGGGGGCCGTGACCAGCGCCCGGCCGGGCCGCAGGGCGAAGGCCAGGCGGAAGATGAGGTCCGCCGCGCCGTTGCCGCAGAGCACCCACCCGGGCGGCACGCCGTCGCGGCGGGCGATGGCGGCGGTTAAGTCCCGGCACAGGGCGTCCGGGTAGCGCGCCGCGTCCCCAACGGCCTCCTCCGCCGCCCGGCGCACCGCCGGGGGCATACCCAGGGGGTTCAGGTTGGCGGAGAAGTCCAGCAGGGTCTCCGCCCGCCCGTAAACGTCCCCGCCGTGGGTGTATTCAAACATGCCCACGCCGCCTTTCCTCGTCAATCTCTAAAGCGTACACAGCGCCAGCAGCGGCGCGCCGCAGAACAGCGCCAGCGCCAGGAAGACCGTGGCGTACATCAGGCGGTTGGCGCGCAGAATGTCCAGAAACTCCACCGGCCGGTCCGCGTCCCCGATGGCGGGCTTCTCCACCAGCGCGCCGAAGTAGTACGCGCTCCCCGCCAGCCGGATGTGCAGCGCCCCCGCCGTGGCCGCCTCGGTGTGGGCGGAGTTGGGGCTCTTGTGGTTCCTGCGGTCCCGGCGGAAGATCCGCAGGGCGTTGCGGGCGTCGTACCGCACCAGCCCGGCCCCCAGGCACATGAGCCCCCCGGCCAGCCGGGCGGGCACGAGGTTCAGGAAATCGTCCAGCAGGGCGGCGGCGCGGCCGAACCACAGGTATCTGTCGTTTTTGTAGCCCACCATGGAGTCCATGGTGTTGACCGCCTTGTAAAATACCCCCGCCACGGGGCCCCCCAGGGCCATGAAGAGCAGAGGCGCGACCACCCCGTCGGAGCAGTTCTCCGCCACCGTCTCCACCGCCGCCTTGGCCACCCCCGCCTCGTCCAGGCGCTCGGTGTCCCGGCCAACGATCATGGACACGGCATGGCGGGCCCCCTCCAGGTCTCCGACCTTGAGGGCGTAGTAGACCTTCATACTCTCGTCCCGCAGGGACTTGGCGGCCAAAAGCTGGTAGCACAGCAGCACCTTCGCGGCGAAGGAGAGCCAGAAGCCCACCTGGGCGCACAGCCAGAATATGCCCGCCGCCGCCCCGGCGGAGAGGCCCCCCACCAGCAGCACCAGCAGCACGCCGCCCGCCCGCTCCCCGCGGCGGGTCTTGGGCAGCAGCCCGCGCAGCAGGCGCTCCAGCGCGGCGATCAGGCTCCCTATGGCCCGCACCGGGTGGGGGGCCCAGTGGGGATCGCCCAGCAGCAGATCCAGGCAGAAGCCCAGCAGCAGCGCCGCCAGATTGACGGTATACCAGTCCCTCAGCATCAGCTCAGGGGCTGGTAGGCCTCGACGGCGATGTCGTCGAAGGTGGCCATCTCCCGGTAGACGGCCAGGCCCATGTCCAGCAGGGGCATCACCGCCGCCGCCCCGGTGCCCTCCCCCAGGCACATGTCCGCGAAGAGGAAGGGCCGCAGGCCCAGCGCGTCCAGCACCATGCGCCCGGCGGGCTCGCCGGAGGCGTGGCTGCCCAGCATGTAGTCCGCGCAGGCGGGGCACATCCGGGTGGCCAGCAGGGCCGCCACGGAGGAGATGAAGCCGTCCGCCAGCACGGGGACGCGGCAGTAGGCCCCGCCCAGGAACACCCCGGCCAGCCCCGCCAGATCCAGCCCCCCCACCTTTGACACCACGTCCAGGCCGTCGGCGGGGTCGGGGCGGTTCAGGGCGATGGCGGCCTCGACGGCGGCGATTTTCCGCGCCAGGCCCTCGGACGTGAGGCCCGCGCCCCGGCCGGTCACCTCCGCCGGGCTTTTCCCCAGCAGCACGGCGGCCACGGCGCTGGAGGTGGTGGTGTTGCCGATGCCCATCTCCCCGGTGCCCAGCAGGGTATAGCCCCGCTGTTTCAGCTCGCACACCAGGTTGATCCCGGTGACCACCGCCTCCACCGCCTCGCCCCGGGTCATGGCGGGGCCCCTGGCGATGTTCCCGGTGCCCCGGCGGACGCAGCGCTGGAGGATCTTGTCGCCCTGCACGGGCCGGGCCACCCCGATGTCCACGGGGATCACGTCGGCCCCAGCCACCCGGGCCATGCGGCACACGCTGGTGTCCCCGGTGGACATGTTCTCGGTGACGATGGCGGTGACCTCCTGCCCGGTCTGGGTGACCCCCTCGGCCACCACGCCGTTGTCGGCGCACATCACCACCACGGCCCGGCGGCTCAAGTCGAGGTCGGCCGAGCCGGTCATGCCCGCCACCCGGATCACCGCCTGCTCCAGCAGGCCCAGGCTGCCCAGAGGCTTGGCGATGGAGTCCCAGCGGCGCTTGGCCTCCGCCATGGCGGCGGGGTCGGCGGGGACGATATGGGCGATTGCTTCCTTTAATGTGACGAGGGGCATACAATTTCCTCCCGGTATCTTGCGCAGGCGGAGACGAAGCGCTTGGCGCTCTCCGGCCGCGCGCAGAAATGAAAATGGGGAAAGCCCGCGTACATCGCGGGTCCGGCGTGGCCGCAGGCCCAGCCCCGGTCGGACAGGGGCTTTTGGGCGGAGAAGGCCCCGCCGGGGTCGGTGCTCTCCCAGTAGTGGAACTCGTGGGCGGGCAGCTCCTCCCCCGCCCGGCAGAGCAGGCTGTCCCCTTTGGCGGTGAGCGTCACGTACCCGAAGCGGCCCAGCTTGTCCGTCCGGTAGGCCCGGGCGGAAATCACGCCCGCCATGGGGTAGTCCCCGCCGTCCGCCCCCTCCAGGGTCTCGTGGAGGTAGAGAAAGCCGCCGCACTCGGCCACCGTGGGCATCCCCCCCGCCACGGCGGCGCGGACGGCCCGGCGCATGGGGGCGTTTGCCGACAGCTCCCCGGCGCAGAGCTCCGGGTAGCCGCCCCCCAGGTAGAGGCCGCAGGCCTCCCGGGGCAGGCCCCCGTCCTCCAGCGGGGAGAACTCCACCAGCTCCGCGCCCAGCTGCTCCAGCAGGCGCAGGCCGTCGGCGTAGTAGAAGCAGAAGGCCCGGTCCCGGGCCACCGCGATGCGGGGCCGCCCCGCCACGGGGGCGGGCAGGGTTTGATGCGCGGGCCCCAGCGGGGGCGCGCAGGCCCCCAGCGCCAGCAGGCCGTCGATGTCCAGGGTCTGTTCCGCCTGTTGCGCCAGGGCGGCGAGCTTACCCTTCAAATCCGCCACCTCGCCGGCGGTCACCAGGCCCAGGTGGCGGCTCTCCAGCGCGCAGCCGGGCAGGTTGGGCAGAAAGCCGTAGACGGCCAGCCCGGTCTCCTCCTCAACGGCCTGTTTCAGCCGGGGGTAGAGCATGGGGGACACCCGGTTCAGGATGACCCCCCGCAGGCCGCTGTCGGCCCGGAAGCTTTGAAACCCCTTCACCAGCGCGGCCGCCGACAGCGCCGCCCCTCTGCCGTCCACCACCAGCACCGCCGGGGTCCGGGTGGCCCGGGCCAGGTCGTAGGCGCTGGCGCGGCTGGATAGGGCCACCCCGTCGTAGTAGCCCATGACCCCCTCCACCACCGCCAGACCCGCCCCCGCGGCGTTCTCCGCCAGCAGGGCGCGGGTGCCGTCCTCCCCCAGGAAAAAGAGGTCCAGGTTGCGGGATTTGGCCCCGATGATCTCACTGTGGAACATGGGGTCGATGTAGTCCGGCCCGCACTTGAAGGCCACCGGGTCCGCCCCCCGGTTGACCAGGGCCTGGAGCAGGGCGCAGGTCACGGTGGTCTTGCCGCCGCCGCTGGCGGGCGCGGCCAGGAGGATGCGGGGCGCGTCAGTCATGGCGCGCCTCCAGGCTCACCAGCCACACCGGGTTCAGGGGCTCGGGCATGTGGTAGCGGCCCAGCACCTTGGTGCGGGTGATGGCCGCCTGGACGATCTCCGCCTCCAGGTCCAGCACCTCACAGCAGCGCAGGGCCTCGGACAGGGTCTCCAGAGATATGGCCGCCGCCACCACGCGGGCGGCGGGGTTCTTCTCAAAAATCACCCGCGCAATCCCCTCGAAATTGCCCGAGGTGCCCCCGAGGAACACCCGGTCGGGGGCGGGCAGGCCGGAGAGGGCCTCCGGCGCGGTGCCCGGGACGATTTGCAGGTTGGGCAGGCTAAAGCGGGCCCGGTTGGCCTCCAGCAGCTCCAGGGCGGCGGGGTCGTGCTCCACCGCCAGCACCTGCCCGGCGGGGGCGGAGAGGGCGCACTCCACGCTCACCGAGCCCGTGCCCGCCCCCACGTCCCAGATCACGTCGTCCTGCCGCAGGCGCAGTTTACATAAGGCCAGCGCACGCACCTCCTCCTTGGTCATGGGCACCTTGCCCCGGAGAAAGGCGGAGTCGGGCAGGCCGGGGGCGGTATGGTCCCTTTGCACGGGGCTGGGGTTCTCGCACAGCAGCACGGCCAGATCCGCGAAGCGCTCCCCAGCCAGCGCCTGGGCCGTGCCGGAGACGATCCGCTCGCCGGGGTAGGACAGCCGCTCCCCCACGTGGACGGTCAAATTGCCCATGCCCCGCTCCGTCAGCGCCCGGCAGATGTCCTCCGCCCGCGTGGCCCCCCCGGTGAGCAGGAAGGTTTTTTCGCGGCGCTGGATCTCCCCCACGGCGTTGCAGTCCCGCCCGTGGGCGCTGGCGGCGTACACGTCCTGCCAGGGCATTTGCAGCTTGGCGCAGAAGTAGGACAGGCTGGAGACGCCGGGGATGGAACAGACCTCGCAGTCCGCCAGCAGGGGCCAGAGCCCCTTTGCCCCGCTGTAGAAGCCCAGGTCCCCGGACAGCAGCACCCCCACGTCCCCCGTCTGCGCCCGCGCGAAGGCGGCGATCTCCTCCGCGCGCACCAGGGGTGCGCAGGGCCTGTCCCCATAGGGCTCCAGCAGGCGGGGCGCGCCCGCCAGGGCAGTGCAGGCGGCGATGGCCTTTTGCGCCGCCAGGGTGAGGGTGTCCGGGTTGCCCATGCCCACCCCTATGAGATAAACCCGCTGAGCCATGCCTTTATCTCCTCCATCTCCACGCCGTCTGCGTCACCCGGCCGGTCCACCACCACCAGGGCGCAGCCCGTCCGCCGGGCGGCCTCCGCCTTGGCGCCGAAGCCCCCCGCCGCGCCGCTGGCCTTGGTGACCAGCGCGGCGATTTCATACTGCCGGATCAGGGCGGCGTTCAGCTGCGCCGAAAAGGGCCCCTGCATACACAAAATGTGGGCGGGCGGGAAGCCCAGCGCCAGGCAGCGCCCCAGGGAATCCAGGCTGGGCAGCACCCTGGGAAAGGCCCGCTCCCGCAGGCCGTCCACAGCAAAGGGCTCCAGCTCCTTGGCCCCTGTGGTCAGGAGCAGATTGCCCGGTATCTGTTTACATAACTTCGCCGCCCCGGGCAGATCCGGGGCGTGGAGCCAGTCCCCGGCCTCCTCCCCCACGGGGCGGAGCAGGCGGCGGCGGGGCAGGCCCGCGGCGGCGCAGGCCGCCGCCAGATTGCGGCTGACCTCCACGGCGTAGGGGTGGGTGGCGTCCACGGCGCAGGCGAAGGGCCGGGAGGCCATCAGCTCCTCCATCCCCACCCGGTCCAGCCGCCCGGTGTGGACGGCGACGCCGGGACGGCTGGGGGCCAGCGCCTCCCCGTACCCGGTGGCCACGCAGAGGGTGACCCGGGCGCCTCTGTCCGCCAGCCAGTCCGCCAGCAGGCGGCCCTCCGTGGTGCCGCCGAAGAGCAGGATCTCCACTAGCGCTCCCTCTGGAGGTAGCCCCGGGGGGTGACCATCTTCCCGCCCAGCACCATGGTCTGGCTGCTGCCCACAAAGACGGTGGTGAACATGTCGGCCTCCACGTCCTTCAGCTCCTCCAGGGTACAGATGTGGGCCTCCTCCCCCGCCCGGCCGATGCTGCGCACCCAGCCGCAGACGGTGGTGCCGTCTTTCTCCCGCAGGAGAATGTCGCAGGCCCGGCGCAGGTAGTCCGGCCTGTGCCTGCTGGCCGGGTTGTAGAGGCAGATTACGAAGTCCGCCCGGGCCGCCAGGGTGAGCCGGGCCTCGATCTTCTCCCATGGGGTCATCAGGTCGGAGAGGGACACCACTGCGAAGTCGTGGGTCAGGGGAGCCCCCAGCAGCGCGGCCCCGCCGCAGGCGGCGGTGACGCCGGGCAGCACCTCGATCTCCACGGGCGGGTAGTCCTGGGCCACCTCGTAAATCAGCCCCGCCATACCGTACACCCCGGAGTCCCCGGAGCAGACCACCGCCACGTCCTTCCCGGCCACGGCGGCCTCCACCGCCGCCCGGCAGCGGTCCTCCTCCCGGCGCATGCCGGTGGACAGGTACTCCTTCTCCGGGAAGTCCGCCCGCACCAGCTCCACGTAGGCGGAGTAGCCCACGATAAGCCCGCACGCCTCCAGGGCGGCGCGGGCGCGGAGGGTCAAATCGGCCCCAGCGCCGGGGCCCAGCCCCACAACGGTCAATTTCATACGGTCAATCTCCTTCAAATTTCACGGTAAAGGGGGCCGCGGCCACCGCCACGGTGACCCCCCGCCCCACCGTCTTTTTCACCAGCAGCGCCCCCCCGGAGCCCAGCACGGCGGCGCGCTCGCACACGTTGTCCACCCCCGTGGTCCGCGCCACGAAGACAGAAGGGGTGAATTCCCCCTCCGCCCCGGCCAGCGCCGAGGCCGGGAAGCAGGTCAGCGGCCAGTCCCGGCGGCGGCAGAACTCCAGCAGGCCGGGCTCGTCCTGCTTGAGGTCGATGGAGCACACCCGGCACACCCCGCGGGGGGACAGCCCGTAGGCCTCCAGCACCCCGTCCACCGCATCGGCGATGACCTGCGCGCCCGTACCCCGGCGGCACCCGATCCCCAGGGTGAGCACGGGCGGGATAAGCCGCAGCGTCTCGGCAAAGGGGGCCTTCTCCGCCTGCGCCGTCACGCAGAAGCCCAGCCTGTGCGGCCCAAAATGCACCCCGGAAGGCAGTTCTCCCTGTATAGGAAAATCACTTTCCACGCCTACGGATTCCCCCGCCAGCAGGGCGGCGGAGATGTGCTTGGCGGCGGTCCGCCCGTCAAGGTAAAGCCCTTGACCCACAGCCCACTCGTCCACGGCGAACAGCCCGTTCACATCGGTGGCGGTGGACACCGCCGCCGTCCCGCCGGTCAGCGCCGCCAGACGCCGGGCCAGGGCGTTGGCCCCCCCGGCGTGGCCGGACAGGAGGGGCACGGCGAAGCGCCCCGCCTCGTCCACGCTCACCACGGCGGGGTCGGTGAACTTGTCCCGCACCCAGGGCGCTATGGCCCGCACGGCGATGCCGCTGGCCCCCACGAAAATGAGCCCCCCGCAGTCCGCGAACCGCTCCCCCGTCCATCCGGACAGGCTGCCGTAGGCGGACAGGCCCGCCCCCTGGGCCAGCCTTGCCGGGGCGGCGCATACGCAGTCCTCCCCCTGGGCCTCCAGCGCCGCCGCCAGCCGCTGCGCCAGCGCCAGCCCCCGGGCCGTGAAGGCGGTGAGGGCCAGCTTCATTCCTCCGTCCCCGCCCGGTAGCCGTGGGTGAAGCCGGGGTCGTAGAGCTTGGAGCGCTCATAGGGATTTCCCAGGAAACCGCCCACGGTGATGAGGGCGGTCTTGGTCACGCCGTGCGCCCGGGCCGTCCGGGCCAGGGTGGACACGGTGCAGCGGTACACCCGCTGCTCCGGCCAGGTGGCCTTATAGACGATGGCGGCGGGGGTGTCGGGGGCGTAGCCCCCCGCCATCAGCTCCCGCTCCGCCTCCTCCAGCAGCCCGGTGGACAGGAAGAGCACCATGGTGCAGCCGTGGGAGGCCATTTTGCGCAGCTCCTCCCCCTCCGGCACTGGGGTGCGCCCCGCCATGCGGGTGATGATGACGCTCTGGGACACGCCGGGCAGAGTGTATTCCGCCTCCAGCGCCGCCGCCGCTCCCGAGAAGGAGGACACGCCTGGGGTCA
The DNA here is from genome assembly GCA_022846095.1 of Oscillospiraceae bacterium. Taxonomy (NCBI): domain Bacteria; kingdom Bacillati; phylum Bacillota; class Clostridia; order Eubacteriales; family Oscillospiraceae; species Oscillospiraceae bacterium. The sequence continues at coordinate 2,459,344 of AP025583.1, forward strand.
CGTCGTAGGGGATGCCCCGCCCGTCCAGCGCGTCCATCTGCTCCCGGATGGCCCCGTAGAGGGAGGGGTCCCCGGTGTGGAGGCGGACAATATGCTTCCCCTCCGCCTGCGCCCCGGCCATGACGGAAATTACCTCCTCCAGCGTCATGCCCGCGCTGTCGTACACGGCACAGCCGGGCTTTTTGTACTCCAATAGGGCGGGGTTCACCAGGCTCCCGGCGTAGATGACCACGTCGGCCTCCCCCAGCAGCTTCGCGCCCCGGACGGTGATGAGATCCGCCGCCCCCGGCCCCGCGCCGATAAAATGTACCATAAAATCCACCTTCCTGTTTGGCGCCCCTGTAGGGGGCGCTGTCCGCGCAGCGGACTGAGGGGTCACTCGGCCCGGTGGAGGGCCATCAGCCCCTCCGCGCCGGGCGTCTTTCCTAAAATACCGTACCGGTTGGAGAAAAACACCGCCTCCACGGCCAGCTCCCCCGCCCTGCGCTTGAGGGCCCGGTCCAGCTCCACGGCCAGGGAGGCCATCACGGCCTCCCGCAGCCCGGCGGCGTCCAGCAGGGGGACGGCCTCGTCGGTGGTGGCCGTATCGAAGAGGGCGCGAACCAGCGCCCGGTCCCCGCCGCAGAGGGCGGCGTGGGTGCACAGCGCCTCCCGCCTGCCGTCGGCCACCCGGGAGTGGGTGTTCATGGCCCCCGCCGCCACCTTGCACAGCTTGCCCAGGTGGCCCACCAGCAGCAGGCTGCGGAAGCCCAGCAGGGCGGCGTGGTCGATTGCCTCGCCGATATAGTTGCTGCACGTGGCCTGCCGTTCCATGGACAGGCCCAACACGTCCCGGGAGAAATCCTCGCCGTAGTTGCCGGGGGTGACCAGCACGTCCCGCACCCCGGCGGCGCGGCGGAGGCTGAGCTCCAGGCGCAGGGAGTCGATGAGGGCGGCCTCGCTCATGGGCCGGACGATGCCGGAGGTGCCCAGGATGGAGATCCCCCCCTCGATGCCCAGCCGGGGGTTGAAGGTCTTGCCCGCCAGCGCCTCCCCCCCGGGCACCGAGACGGTGATTTTCACGCCGCAGTCCGCCCCCGCCTCGTCCAGCGCCGCCCGCGCCTGCGCCGCGATCATCTGCCGGGGCACCCGGTTGATGGCGGCGGCGCCGATGGGCTGGTCCAGGCCGGGCCGGGTCACCCGGCCCACGCCCGCCCCGCCGTCGACGGCGATCTCCCGCCCCGCCAGGCGCTCCGCCCGGGCGTAAACCAGCGCCCCGTCGGTCACGTCCGGGTCGTCCCCGCCGTCCTTGCGCACCGCGCAGGAGGCCCAGCCCGGCCCGGCGGCGCAGTCCAGCAGCTCGGCCTCCACCGTTATCCCCGCCGGGGTCTCCACCCGCACCGCGCTCAGCCGCGTCCCGGTGAGCAGCAGCGTGGCCGCGCCCCGGGCCGCGGCGGCGGCGCAGGTGCCGGTGGTGTAGCCGCAGCGCAGGCGCTCCCGGCCCACGGGGATATAATGCTCCAGCTTCGCCACGCTCTTCCCTCCAAACCGCATAAAAAGCGGGCCCCTCCTGGTGAGAAGGGGCCCGCCGGATCAGCTCCGTGTGCGCCGACGCTCCCCACCTCGGAGCTCGAAATTCCCTCACACGGCAGGTCTCCTGGCTTGCACATCAACCTCGGACGCCCCTTCCCGGCCTGCGCCAGTGGAGCTATTGCGTCCTCGTCCATGCTTACAGTAGAGGTAAGACTGCGCCGGATTTTCACCGGGCTTCCCTATTGTGCGGCGGAGAACGCCGCACCGTGAAAGTTTGATTACGGATTATTATAGCATGTACCCCAGGGCGAAGTAAAGATTATTCTTGGGGCACAATTACGAATCGCCCTCCTCCATCGGAAATTCCACCCGGGCGGTGAAGAGGTCCGCGTCGCACACCACCCGGAACCGCCCGCCGCAGGCGCGGGTGAAGCTGCTGGCGATGGCCAGCCCCAGCCCGCTGCCCCCGTCGGTGCGGCTCTCGTCCCCCCGGACGAAGCGCTCGGTGAAGTCCACCCCGGCGGGCAGCTCCTCCCGGGAGGTATTTTTCACCTCCGCCCGGGCCGCGCCCCCCTCCGCCCGGAGGGAAATGTAGACCCGACTGCCCTCAAGGGCGTATTGCAGGGCGTTCTGGATCAGGTTCTGGAACACCCGGTAGAGCTTGTCGCCGTCGGCGGAGATAAGCACGGGGGCCTGCGGCAGATCGGTTTTGAAGGTGAGGCCGCTGGCGGAGACGGCCTCGTCCATGTCGGCCAGGGTCTGGCGCAGCAGCTTGGCCAGGTCCAGCCGCTCCAGACTCACCGGCAGGTCGCCGGAGGCCGCCTTGCTGATCTCAAAGACCTCCTGCACCATGGTCTTGAGGCGCAGGGCCTTGTCGTTCAGGATGCGGATATAGTCCCGCACGTGCTCGGGCAGCCCCTCCTCCCGGCCCAGCAGGTCGGCGTAGCTGAGGATGGAGGTCAGGGGGGTCTTCAGGTCGTGGGACACGTTGGCCACCAGCTCCACCTTCATCCGCTCGCTCTTCATCCGCTCGGCCAGCGCGGCCTCCATGCCCCGCTGTACGCCGTCGAGCGCCTGCGCCGCCCCATACAGGTCGGAGCCCTCCGGCAAAGCCAGGGGCGCGGTGAAGCTCCCGGCGCGCAGCGCGGAAATCTGGCCGATCAGCGCGCCCAGCTCCAGGGCGTCCGCACGCTGGCGCCTGAAGCTCCGGTACAGCCCCGCCAGCAGGGCCAGCGCCAGGAGGCAGAGCATGAGGATGAACACCACCTGGGCGTTGGGGCCGTAGTGCACCGCGTTGAGCCCCCAGACCTCCCCCGCCACCGCCGTGGCCAGGACAAAGGGCGCGGTCATGGCCGCCTGCCAGCGGATGCGGCGCAGCACGCGCTTTTGAAAGGGCCGCTCCATCCCGCTTTTGCGGAACAGGCGGAAGAGCGTGCCGCAGAAGCTGTTGCGGAACACGGCGGAGCGGTTGTAGCGCAGATCGTTGACCACCAGGTAGAGCAGGCAGGGCCCCAGCGGAATGAGCAGCCACGTGACCCACGGGTTGGTGGCGTAGCCGGCCCCATAATTCAGGACGTTGAGCGCCACGCCCGCGCTGCCCACCAGGAGCAGCGGCAGCAGCAGCACGGCGGCGAACTTGAACTCCAGCCAGACATGTCCCGTCAGCCTTGCGATGGCCTGATCCGCGGCCTTCTTGTACCTGCGCCAGCACAGGTACCAGATAAACAGGGCCAGTCCAAGCGCCGTCATGCCGTAAATGACCAGGGTAATCACCCTGATCTGGAACACTCGCATGGACAGGCGGTACAGCCCGTCGTTGTTGTACCCGCTGGAGTCGATCTGCAGCAGGGGCTCGGCCCGGCACTGGAGATAGACCTCCAGGCCCGCCCACGCGGGGTCGGCCCGGTAGTTCTCGTAGCCGGGCACCTCCCAGCCCCCATCCCGGTAGTAGCCGTCGCCGTAAATATCCAGGGCCTTGCCGTCCTTGGCCACGGTGACGCCGCCGTCCTCGTAGACCAGCAGGAAGTTAAAGCCCTCCAGCATCTGGCGCAGGTCGCTGTGCTTCCGGTACTGCGCGTTTAAATCTCCGCCGGCGTACACGAACACCCCGTTCTTCACCACCGCGGCCTGCAAATTGTATTCCCGCCCAAAATGGCTCTCCAGTCTCGCGGTGTCCCCCGCGCTCCCCAGCTCCAGCAGATCCTGCAGCTGGCGACTGAGATAGCTTTTAAACTGCTGCGTGTTCTGGTAGTCCGCCCGGAACGCGTCCGCCGGACTGCTGTCGGAGCGCGTCACGAGATTCACCGTCCACAGCGCGCTGAACACCCCGCCGACCAGCAGCAGGCAGGCCCCCAGCACGAAGGCCAGGAAGCTAACGGGAACCTTCCATTTTTTCCATTTTGTATCCAATGCCCCACACCACCTTCAAATACTCCGGCTCCCTGGGATTGAGCTCGATTTTTTCCCGGATGTGCCGCACGTGCACCATCACCGTGTTCTCCGGGGAATAGACCTCCCCGTCCCACACGCGCCGGTAGATCTCCTCCGCCGGGAAGATGCGCCCCAGGTTGCGCATCAGGAGATCCACGATTTTCGTCTCCGTGGCCGTGAGGCGCACGCTCTCCCCGTCCGCCCGGAGCACCAGCTCCTCGGGGCTGTAGCGCAGGCGGCCGCTGACGATCTCCCCCCGGCGCTCCTGCGCGTGCACGTCGCCCAGGCTGGTGTACCGCCGCAGCTGGCTGCGCACCCGGGCCACCAGCTCCTGGGGGTTGAAGGGCTTGGCCACGTAGTCGTCCGCCCCCATGGACAGGCCCAGGATCTTGTCCGTGTCCTCGCTCTTGGCGGAGAGCACGATGATGGGCAGATTGCGCTTTTCCCGGATTTTCAGCACCGCCGACAGCCCGTCCAGCCTGGGCATCATCACGTCCATCACAATCAGCCGCACCGACGGGTCCACCGCGCAGTCCAGGGCCTGCATCCCGTCGTAGGCCCGCAGCACCCGGTAGCCCTCCCGCTCCAGCAGGATGGCGATGGCCTTCACGATCTCCGCGTCGTCGTCCACCACTAAAATACACTCGTTCATCCAAATCCCTCCCGGCCTGTCTTCAGCATAGCGGAAAGTTCTTGCGGCCTTCCCGACAAATTTCTTATGGATTTCTTAAACAGTATACCACACGGGGCGCGCATAGTCTGCGCCGCTTCCACCCATACTGACCGCGGACACGGGGACACATGTCCTTTTCTCTTTTTATCTGGTTTTATATAATGTATCAACATGAAATGGGAGTAAAACCGTCATGAATATTCAAGCCATCATTGACCAGGAGCAGGAGCCAGTCAAGTCCTTTTTCAGAAAGATGTTCGCCAAATTCCCCTCCTCCGGCCAGGTGGATCTGCTGCGCGTCCCGGCGGGCAGGCTGGTGTGCAACCAGGACGACCGGGCGCAGTACGTCTACGTGCTCCTGGAGGGGCAGGCGGTGGCCACGGGGCAGCAGCCCCAGGGGTACAACTACGTCATCTCCGAGTTCTCCGCCGTCCATTTTTTCGGCGAGTTCGAGACCATCGGGCGGCTGGACAGCTACATCGCCGCCATCGTGGCCAAGACCGACTGCCGCCTGATCCGCTTCTCCCCCGACGTCTACCTGGACTGGCTGAAAAACGACCCCGAGCAGGCCTTCGACCACTTCTGCGACATCATCGGCAGCCTGCTGGATCAGCTCCTGCGGGAGCGCATGAACCTGTTCATGGACGCGCGGGAGCGGCTGGCCTGCTTTCTGGCGGACTACTACGCGGAAAACGCCTGCGCCGAGGACGACGTGATCCCCGTGCGCATGACCCGGATGGACATCAGCGATTCCACCGGCTACGCGGTGCGCACCGTCAACCGCAAGGTCCGCTCCCTGGGCGAACAGGGCCTCATCTGTGTCAAAAACGGAAAAATTCTGATAAGCCGGGCGCAGTACCAGCGCTTGAAGGCGGAGCTGTCCGCCTGCCTGTAGCGCTCCGGCGGCGAAAGGGGTTTCACTATGTTTGACGCCTGCAGCGCGTGGAATACGCTCACCTCCCGCACCCTGACCCACGAGCAGAAGCTGTTCGGGCTGGCCAAGGCGGCGGAGAACGCCATCCCCGCCGTGGAGATCTCCCCCGCCGCCCAGGCGTATCTGCGCAGCGGGGCCATCTGCGACCTGTTTGAGGGCGCGGCCCCCTACCGCCCCCGGTACATCCTGCCCGACTACGGCCGCTTTATGGCCCGGGGCAGCGCCTTCCTCAATCTGCCGCCCCCGGCGGATTTGGACGAGGCCCTGTTCTCCCTCATGATCCTCTACCGCCACGTGCCCTCCATCACCAATTTTCCGGTCTACCTGGGCAATCTGGGGGAACTGCTGAACCCCTTCCTGGAGGGCTGGGACGACGAGGCCGTCCGGGCCAGGCTGCGCCTGTTTTTCACCTACCTGGACCGGACCGTCACCGACGCCTTCTGCCACGCCAACCTGGGGCCGGACGACTCCCGCGCCGCCCGACTCATTCTGGAGGTCCTGGGCCGGGAACGCAACACGGTCCCTAACTTCTCGCTGAAATACGACCCCGATCGCACGCCGGACAGCCTGCTGGAGGCCGCCGTGGCCTGCTCTCTGGACTGCTCCAACCCCGCCCTTGCCAACCACGCGGCCAACCGCGCCGTGTTCGGCGAGGCCTACGGCGTGGCCAGCTGCTACAACATCCTGCCGGAGGGCGGCGGCGCCTACACCCTGTGCCGGGTGACCCTGTCCCGGCTGGTGGAGCAGGCCCGGGACGCGGCGCATTTCCTCACCGAGCTGCTCCCGGACTGCCTGGAGGCCATGGGCGGCTACATCAACGCCCGCATCCGCTTTCTGGTGGAGCGCTGCGGCTTCTTTGCGTCCAGCTTTCTGGTGCAGGAGGGCCTGATCTCCCCCGCGCGCTTCGTCGGGATGCTGGGTGTGGCGGGCCTGAGCGAGTGCGTCAACGCGCTGCTCGCCGGCAGCGGCAAGCGCTACGGGCGCGACCCGGAGGCCGACGCGCTGGGCCTGCGCATCATGGAGGCCATAGACCGTTTCGCCGCCGGGTTCGAGGCCCCCTATTCCCCCCTCACCGGCGGACGGCTGCTGCTCCACGCCCAGGTGGGGCTGGACAGCGACGTGGGCGTCACCTCCGGGGTGCGCATCCCCGTGGGGGAGGAGCCGGACTCCTTTGCCGGCCATCTGCGCCACAGCGCCGCCTTCCACCGCTTCTTCACCTGCGGCGTGGGGGATATTTTCCCCGTGGCGGCCACGGCCGCCCGGAACACCGCCGCTTTGTGCGACGTGGTGAAGGGGGCCTTCTCCCTGGGGGTCAAGTACATGAGCTTTTACGCCGCGGACACCGATCTGGTGCGGATTACGGGCTACCTGGTCAAGCGCAGCGAGATGGACAAATTCCGCGCCGGAAAGCCGGTGCTGCAAAACACCACCCAGCTCGGCGCGCCCAACTACGACCACAACAACCTGGCCCGGAGGAAGGTGCGCATGGTATGAGCGCGTCGGCCCCCGTGGCCCGGATTCTTCCCCTGAGCACGGTGGACGGGCCGGGCAGCCGCACCACCGTCTTTTTGCAGGGGTGCAACCTGTCCTGCGCCTACTGCCACAACCCGGAGACCCAGCGGCTCTGCGACGGCTGCGGCCTGTGCGTGCCGGCCTGCCCCGCCGGGGCGCTGGCGCGCACCTCCTGCGGGGTGGCGTGGGACGGGGCGCGGTGCCTGCGCTGCGACGCCTGCCTGGCCGCCTGCCCCCGCTTCTCCTCCCCCAGGGTGCGCTGGCGCACGGCGCGGGCGGTGGCCCGCGCCGTGGAGGAGGGCCTGCCCTTTATCCGGGGGGTCACCGTCTCGGGCGGGGAGTGCACCCTCTACCCCGCCTTTCTGGAGGAGCTGTTCCGCCTTCTGCGTCCGGCGGGCCTCACCTGCCTGCTGGACAGCAACGGCACCTTCGACTTCGCCCGCGCGCCCCGGCTGCTGGAAGCGTGCGACGGGGTGCTGCTGGACGTGAAGGCCTGGGACCCCGCGGTCTATCGCGCCCTGACGGGCCGCACCCCCTCCGCCCCGTCCTGCGCCCGGCTCCTGGCCGGGCGCGGCAAGCTGGCCGAGCTGCGGGTCGTCTGCGCCGAGCACCGCGTGGACGTCCCCGCCGTCCTCTCCGGCCTGGCCCGGCAGCTGGGAGACTATGTAAGGGATGCGCCCCTGGTGCTGATCCGCTTCCGCCCCCACGGCGCCCGAGGCCCCGCGGCCGCCTGGCCGACCCCGTCGGATGCCTGGATGCAGGCTATGGCCGACCGCGCCGCAGGCTGCGGCTTCGCGCATGTCGCGCTGCGGTAAACCCTCCCTCCCGCGCAGCAGGGGGGCGCGCCGGACCGGCGTGCCCCCCTGCCTGTTTTTTCCGCGCCCAAAAAGCCCGCGAAAGCCCCAAAAAGGGACAAATGTCCTTTCTCGAAAAATGTCGTATTGTTATAATCGTAGCAACAAACTAAACCAAGGCGTATCGCTGCGCGACCCCGGCGCTTCGGAGTGTGAATATGAAGTGGTATAACGGCGACCCGGACACGCTGCTCCGGGATTGGAAACTGACGGAGAACCCCTTCTGGGCGGATTACCAGGTGCTGGGCGCGCTGGAGGGGGCCTACCGGGTCCTGTCCACCATGGACGACGTGCTGCCCATTATGGTGGGCGCCAAGGGCTGCTCCTACCACCTGCGCTTTACCATCGTGGCCGGTGGCGAGACCTCCTTCGACCTGGGCAAGCGGCTGGCGGCCGTGCTGGAGTTCCCGGTGGAGCAGATCGTCATCGGGGATCTCAAGGCCCCCCAGGCCTGGGCCGACCGGCTGAAGGATCTGGTGGCGGAGCGGCCGCCCCGCCTGCTGGTGCTCCTGCCCACCGACGCGCTGGTGGTCAGCGGGACGGACCTGCGCCCCCTCGCCCGGCAGGTAGAGGCGCTGATGGGCGTCCCCACCACCTGGGCGGAGGCCTCCAGCATCACGGGCCAGAACCCCCACGCGGGGTACGACGCGGCCATGAGCGCCCTGCTCGCCCCCTATCTGGAAAAACCCTGCCCCCACCGCAGCGGGGTAAACCTGCTGGGCTGGCACTGGCCCTCCCGCCAGCGGATCCACGAGATCGGCGCCTGCGTGGACATGCTGGAGCGCCTGGACATTGAGGTGAAGAGCATCCTCTCCGGCGGGAGCAAGCTGGAGGATTTTGAGCGGGCGGTGACCGCGGCGGGCAACGCGGCGGTCTGTCCTGCGGTGTTCGGCTCCTACGTGGACGATATGGCCCGGCGCGGCGTGCCCGTGGTGGCCGGGCGCTCCCCCTACGGCTTTTCCGGCACGCGGGAGTGGCTGGAGCAGATCTGCGCCGGCCTGGGGCTGGACCGGGGCCGGGCGATTGACGCGCTGGAGGCGGAATACCGCCCCGCCTTTGAGGCGAACAAGCGCAAGCTGGAGGGCAAGAAGATCTTTATCAGCGGCGGCCCGGGCCGCCTGATCGGCCTGATGCACCTGATGATGGACTACGGGCTGGAGATCGAGGCCGCGGCCCTCTTCTGGCCCCACGAGCGCTCCAGGGAGGATCTGGAACACATGCTGCGCCACCACGGTGTCAAAATCAACCAGATCATCGTCTCCCCCAGCCTCTACGAGATCGAGGAGATCGCCCGGCAGTACCGGCTGGATCTCTGGGCGGGCGGCTACCAGGAGCTGCACACCTGCAAGCGCCACCACATCCCCTTCGTGCCCATCACGGTGTACACCGTGCCCCACGTGGGTTTCGAGGGCGCGGTCAACTTCGGCAACAAAATGCTGCTGGCCCTGGACGGCTTCAGCTTTACGGACAATCTGTTCCAGGCAAAGGAGATTGAGCCATGTATAGCCCCGAACAACGACGCGCGCGCGTAGACCCCTCCCACGGCTGTGCGCTGGGCGGCGTGATCGCCTTCAGCAACAGCGTCGAGGGCGCCCTCACGCTGGTCCACGGCTCGGCGGGCTGCGCCAGCGGATACCGCCTGGTGATGCTGCTGTGCGACCGGGAGCCGCTGATGCCCACCACGGCGGTCAGCCAATTGGAGCTGGTCATGGGCACCGGGGACAAGCTGGGCAAGGCGCTGCGCAAGGCGTGGGCGTATTACCACCCGCCCATCGTCTTTCTCTCCCTGACCTGCTCCACCAGCATGACGGGGGAGGACTATACTGGGGTCATCCGGGCCTTTGAGGGCGAGACCGGCTGCAAGGTCTTTCTGGTGGACGGAAGCGCCATGTTCGGGGAGGACAGCGACGGCTACGTGGAGAGCTACCGCCAGTTCACCGCCTGGCTGGACGTGGAACGCCGCCCCGACGGGGTCCACCTGGCCCTGGACGGACTTTCCCCCGAGCTGTTCGGGGCCAAGAACGCCCTGGCCCAGATCCAGGCGCTGGTGGAGTGCGAATGCGGCCTCCGGTGCGCCCCCTCCCTCTCCGTCAGCTTCAACCCCGGGGACGCCCAGGCGTACGCCCGGGCGGGGCTGCTCCGCCTGGGGCACCTGTGGGCGCTGGACGAGCCCCGCTGCCTCGCCCCCATCGGCGTGGAGGCCTGCCGCGCCTTCGTCCTGCGGGCCTGCCAGGCCGCCGGGACGGCGGCGCCCGCCTGGGCCGAGGCCGACTACGCCGCCGCCCGGGCCCGGTTCGACCGGGAGAAGGCCCCCCTCCTGCCCCTGCTGGCGGGGAAAACCGCCGTGGTGGAGGCGGACGGCTTCTTTGCCCTGCCCCTGGCGCGCATGCTGCGCGACGAGTTCGGCATGCAGGTCTGCGTCAGCACGGACGCCGCCGGGTACGAGGCCCTCGCCCGCGAGGGCTTCTGCCGCAGGCTCATGGCCGACGTGGGGGGCTACGAGCTGGACCACGCCTGCCGGGAGCTGGACTGCGTGCTGGCCTTCGGCTCCTCCAACGTCAACACGCCGGGGCGCTGGGCCTATGTGCCCTACACCTCCCCCTGCTGGGACGACACCACCGAGCACATCACCTACTTCGGCTATCCCGGGGCCTTCGCCCTGCTGGACCGGCTGAAGGAGCTTTTACGCTGAGCGGAGGCGCTGCACTTGAAAAAAGTCGCGATATACGGAAAGGGCGGCATCGGCAAGTCCACCACCGCGGTCAACACCGCCATCATGCTGGCCCGCAACGGCCTGCGGGTGGCCCTGGTGGGCTGCGACCCCAAGCAGGACACGGTCCGGCTGCTGGCGGACGGCTACCTCCCCTCCATTCTGGACAACTATGAGGGCCTGGCCTCCGGCGAAGTTCCGCTGGAGACCTGCGTGGCCGAGCGGCGGCACGGCATCCTCTGCGCCGAGGTGGGCGGGCCCAAGCCCGGCGTGGGCTGCGCCGGGCGCGGCATTGTGCTGGCCCTGGAGCTTTTAAAGCAGCGGGGCGTGCTGCGCGGCCGGGACGTGGTGCTCTACGACGTGCTGGGGGACGTGGTGTGCGGCGGCTTCGCCACCCCCGTGGTGCGGGGCTACGCCGAGGAGGTCTACATCGTCACCTCCGGGGAGCAGGCCTCCCTCTACGCCGCCAACAACATCGCCAAGGGGATGAACGAGATCGGCCGCTGCGTGCGGGGGCTTATCTTCAACGCCTCTGACTTCCCCGGCGAGGAGGCCGTCGTGCGCGCCTTCGCCGCGCGCACGAACCTCCCGCTGACCGCCGCGATCTCCCGCTCCCTGCGCACGCCCGCCTTCGAGCTGCAGGGGCTGGCGGTGACCGACGCGGACGGCACGGGGCCTGAGGCCGCCGCATACGCCGCCCTGGCCGCTGCCGTCATGGCCGCCGCGGGAGAGCCCCCCGCGGGCCGTCCCTGCGAGCGCAGGGAGTTTTTCCAGATGATGCAGGAGGTCCGCGCGGCCTGCCCCAACCGGCAGGGCTGATCGCGGGGAGAGGAGGGTCCAAATGAAGGATGCGCTTTTGACGGTGGATCACCTGAAGGTGGCCTTCGGCAGCGGGTCGGACGCGGTGACCGCGGTAAACGACGTGAGCTTTACCGTGGGCCAGGGCGAGGTCGTGGCCCTGGTGGGCGAGTCGGGCAGCGGCAAATCCGTCACCAGCCTGGCCATCATGGGCCTGCTGGCAAAGAACGGCCGCGTCGCCGGGGGGCAGATCCGCTTCCAGGGCCGGGACATCGCCGGCCTCTCCCGGCAGGAGCTGACCCGCCTGCGGGGCCGGGACATCGCAATGATCTTCCAGGAGCCCATGACCTCTCTGGACCCCCTCTACAGCGTGGGCGAGCAGATCGCCGAGGTGCTGCTGCTGGAGAAGGGCATGCGGCGCCCCCAGGCCCGGGCGCGGGGCGTGGAGCTGCTGCACATGGTGGGCATCACCGACCCGGAGCGCCGGTACGACAGCTATCCCCACGAGCTCTCCGGCGGCATGCGCCAGCGGGTGATGATCGCCATCGCCATCGCCCGGGAGCCCAAGCTCATCATCGCGGACGAGCCCACCACCGCCCTGGACGTGACCATCCAGAAGCAGATTCTCAGCCTGCTGCTGCGCCTGCGGGACCAGTTCGGCATGGCGCTGTTGCTTATCACCCACGACCTCGCCGTGGTCAGCCAGTACGCCCAGCGGGTGGTGGTCATGTACGCGGGCAGGCTGATGGAGGTGGGGGACGTGGCGCAGGTCATCTCGGACCCCCGCCACGCTTACACGCAGGGCCTGCTGCGCTCCATCCCCCAGTTCTCCAGCCGCAAGGACGAGCCCCTGTACGTCATCCCCGGCAGCATCCCGTCCGCCCGGCACTACCCGGCGGGGTGCAGCTTCTCCACCCGCTGTGGCCACGCCACCCCGCGCTGCGCCGGGGAGGTACCGCCCTTCGTCACCCTGGCGGACGGGCGCATCATTTCCTGCTGGAGGTACGCGGACAACCATTTGAAGGTCTAAAACCGGGAGGCACGGTATGGAGCGCAAGGTTCTTCTGCACGTAGAGCACGCAAAAAAATACTACCCCATCCGGGGCGGCGTCCTGCTGCGCACCGTGGATCAGGTCAAGGCGGTGGACGACGTGACGCTGGACGTCTACGAGGGCGAGGTCCTGGGCGTGGTGGGCGAGTCGGGCAGCGGCAAATCCACCCTGGGCCGGGTCATGATCGGCCTGGAGCCCCTGACGGCGGGCACCGCCACCTACGACGGCGCGCCCGTGGCCTCCTCCGGCCAGGCCTACGTCCGCCAGCGCCGGGAGCTGCAAATCATCTTTCAGGACCCCTACGAGAGCCTGGACCCCCGCATGACGGTGGGCCAGATTGTGGGGGAGGGCTGCGGCGCGGCCAGAAAGCGCTCCCGGGAGGAGACGGACCGGGCGGTGGAGGAGCTGTTGGAGAAGGTGGGGCTCAAGCGGGAGTATTTCCGCCGCTACCCCCACGAGTTCAGCGGCGGCCAGCGCCAGCGGGTGGGCATCGCCCGCGCCCTGGCCATGTCCCCCAGGCTGGTGATCTGCGACGAGCCGGTCTCGGCGCTGGACGTGTCGGTGCAGGCCCAGATCCTCAACCTGCTCAACGGCCTGCAGCGCGAATTCGGCCTGACCATGGTCTTTATCGCCCACGGCCTCAACGTGGTCAAATACATCTGCGACCGCATCGCGGTCATGTACCTGGGGCAGGTGCTGGAGGTGGCCGAAAGCGACGCGCTCTTCGCCCGCCCGCTGCACCCCTACACCCAGATGCTGCTGCGCGCCATCCCCCGCATCGGGGAGCAGGCGCAGGAGATGGGGGAGTTCGACCGCGCGGGCGACGCGGTCAACGCCGGCGTACCGGGCGAGGGCTGCAAGTTCGCGCCCCGCTGCCCCTACTGCGCCCCGGACTGCCGCACCGGGACGCCCCGGCTGGAGGAGGCGGAGCCCGGGCACCAGAGCGCCTGCCTGCGCTGGCGCGAGCTCCGGGCACAATGGGAGAAATAAGGGCGTCCCGCAGACCGGGCGCTTTTGTTTATAGAGGAATCGGATGGATCCAGACTGTTAAGGAGGAATGAACATGAAACGGAAACAAGCACTCTGCGCACTGACCGCGCTGTGTCTGACGGCCTCCCTGCTCGGCGGCTGCTCCGGCGCCGGCACGGGCACCCCCGTCGACCAGGGCACCCCCACCCCCGCGCCCGCCACGGGCCCCGCCCCGGTGGAGACCCCCGCCCAGCCCAGCTCCGGCGAGCCCAAGTACGGCGGGGAGATCGTGGCCTACATCGGCGGCGACCCCATGAACCTGGACCCCGCGGTGCTCACCAACTACAACGCCACCATGATCATCTCCAACCTCGCGGAGGGCCTGCTCCGCCTAGCCCCCGCCGGCGCGGACATCGAGCCGGGCATCGCCGAGTCCTGGGCGTGCTCCGACGACGGGCTGACCTGGACCTTCCATCTGCGGGGCGACGCCAAGTTCCACAACGGCCGCACCGTGGAGGCCGCCGACTTCAAGTACACCTTCGAGCGCATCGTCAACCCGGCCACCATGTCCGCCAAGGCGTGGATGTTCAGCAACGTGGCGGGCGCCGAGGCCTTCTCCGCCGGCGCCGCCGACGAGATCACCGGCATCCAGGCCCCCGACCCCCAGACCCTGACCATCACCCTCAACCAGCCCATGGCCCCCTTCCTGTCCATGATGGCCTCCCCCAACCTGGCCGTGGTGCCCAGGGAGGTCGTGGAGCAGTACGGCGAGGACTTCGGCAAGCACGTCTGCCTGTCCGGGCCCTTCCGGCTCCAGGAGTGGACCACCAACGGCGACGTGGTGCTCACCGCCAGCGAGGACTACTGGGCGGGCCGCCCCTACCTGGACAGCGTGCGCTACCGCGTCATCAACGACGAGAACACCCGCATCGTGGAGTTTGACGCCGGCCAGCTGGACGTGGTGTGGATCCCCTCCCAGCACTGGGACCGCTACCGCAGCGACCCCGTCATGAAGGACTACATCGGCCGCGCCGACACCGTGCACACCGACTACTTCGTCATCAATATGGACAAGGCCCCCCTGAACTCCAGCCCCGAGCTGCGCCAGGCCATCTTCTACGGCCTGGACATGCAGGCCATCGTGGACTACAACATGGGCCGCTGCGCCGTGGCCGACGGCATCCTGCCGCCCAACATGCTGGGCTCCAAGCCCACCACCGACAGCCTCTTCAACCTGGAGAAGGCCAAGGAGCTGCTGGCCCAGGCGGGCTACCCCGACGGGGTGCCCGGCACCTTCGAGCTGCTCATCCCCGCCTGGCCCAACTTCATCAAGATCTGCGAGATCTACCAGCAGAACCTGAAGAACCTGGGCATCAACGTGGAGCTGCGCCCCCTGGAGGACAACGCCTATAACGACGCGCTGGTCAGCGGCGACTTCGAGATCGCCTGGGGCAACCGGGTGGCCGAGTACGCCGACTCCGACGCCTACTTCTACCCCCTCTACCACTCCTCCAACGCCGGCGTGGGGGGCAACGTGGCCCGCTACTCCAACCCCGAGGCGGACAAGCTCATCGAGCAGGCCCGCCTGTCCACCGACAGCGCCGAACGCGAGGCGCTCTACAACCAGCTCAACGCCCTGGTGGACGCCGACATGCCCTACATCTACCTGACCCACAACCAGTACTTCGACATTACCCAGCCCTACGTCCGCGGCTACCAGCCCAGCCCGCTGGATCTCCAGAACTTCATGCACGTCTGGCTGGATAAATAGCCCCTCCCTCCGACTGCGCCGGGGCGCCCGCGAGGCGGGCGCCCCGGCACTCCCTTTTCCGCGTAACCGCCGCCAATCCTCTGCACAGAAACGGGTGATAGGATGTTTTCTTATATTGTACGGCGCATATTGTCCCTGATCCCCATCGTCCTGGGTGTGACGCTGGTGATCTTCCTGCTGCTCAACGTCCTGCCGGGCGATCCCGCCCGCCTGATGGCCGGGCCCTACGCCCCCCAGGAGACCGTGGACAGCATCTCGCGGGAGATGGGCTTCGACGACCCCCTCCCAAAGCAGTACGTGCGCTTTCTGGGCAACCTGCTCCACGGCGATCTGGGGCGCTCCTACCGCTCCCGCGGCCCCGTGGCCCAGGAGATTATGAGCGTGTTCCCCAAGACCCTGCTGCTGGCCGCAGTCTCCCAGGTGTTCAGCGTGGTGCTGGGCGTTTTCCTGGGTATGACCGCCGCGCTGAACCGGGGCCGCCTGGTGGACCGGGCCGTCATGTTCGGCGGCGTGCTGGGCCTCTCCCTGCCCGCCTTCTTCCTCGCCCTGCTGCTGCAGATCCTGTTCAGCATCAAGCTGGGCTGGCTGCCGCCGTCGGGGTACGGCGGGCTGGACATACGCATCATCATGCCCGCCCTGGCCCTTGGCCTGCCCGCCGCGGGGTGGATGGCGCGGGTCTCCCGCTCCGCCTTTCTGGACGTGCTGCCCCAGGACTTCATGCGTACCCTGCGGGCCAAGGGACTGCCCGAACGGGCGGTCATCTGGCGGCATGCGCTGAAAAACGCCATGGTGCCCATCATCTCCCTCATCGGCACGGACTTCAGCGCCAAGCTCACCGGCATCATCGTGGTGGAGTTTATCTTCTCCTGGCCCGGCCTGGGGAAATACGGCTACGACGCGCTCTTCGCCAAGGACATGCCCGCCCTGCAGGGCACGGTCATCGTCCTGACCGTCAGCGTGTGCGTGGTCAACCTGATTGTGGACATCCTGTATGCGTTTATCGACAAGCGCATCCGCTATAACTGAGACCGGGAGGTGCCCGTATGTTTGCAAAAAATAAGACCCGCAAGCTGGAAAAGGACGTGCAGGAAGAGCGCATCGAGAGCCTGTTCCGCATCGGCGCCCGGCGGTTTGCACGGGACAAGGTGTCCATGTTCGTGCTGATCGCGCTGATCCTGATCTGCGTCGTGGCCTTCGCCGCCCCCCTGGTGGGGGTGGATTACGAGAGCATCGAGAGCCGCCGCGTGGTGGACGGGATCACCTACCGTCCGCCCTACAGCCCTAGCGCCGTCAACCCCTTCGGAACCGACCAGCTGGGCCGCGACCTGCTCAGCCGCGTGCTCTACGGCCTGTGCGTCTCCCTCACCGTGGGCATCCTGGCCCGGGGCGGCTCCATGCTGCTGGGCACCGCGATCGGCGTCACCGCCGGCTACTTCGGCGGCTGGGTGGAGACCATCCTCATGCGCCTGACGGACATCATGCTGGCCTTCCCCGCCCTGCTGATGGCCATGGCTATCACCTTCGTGCTGCAGCCCAGCATGAGCACGGTGTGCGCCGCCATCATCGTGGTGGGCTGGCCCGACATCGCCCGCCTGATGCGCAGCCAGACCCTGGTGCTGAAAAACAAGGAGTACGTCAAGGCGGCCCGGGCCCTGGGCCTGTCCCGGTGGAAGATCATCTTCCGGCACATCATTCCAAACTCCCTCTCCCTGCTGCTGGTGAATTTCTCCCTGGGCATCCCCGGCGCCATCATGTACGAGTCGGGCCTGAGCTTTTTCGGCTACGGCGTCCAGCCACCCATGCCCTCCCTGGGCTCCATCATCTCGGACGGGCGCAGCTACATCAGCCTGGCCCCCTGGTACATCATCGCCCCAGGCCTGGTTCTGGTGCTGGTGGTGGTGTGCTTCAACATGCTGGGGGACGGCCTCGTGGACGCCTTCGACCCCCACTCGGAGAGGAGAGGCTGATGGCCGGCGTTTCACAGCACCCCTGCTTCCACAACGCAGCCAGGGAGCGGGGCAGAATCCACCTCCCCGTCGCGCCCCGCTGCAACATCAAATGCGTTTTCTGCACCCCCACGGTGGACGCCTGCTTCCACGGCTGCCGCCCCGGCGTCAGCCACGGGATCCTCACCCCCGGCGAGGCGGCGGAGCGGGTGGCCTGGGCGGCGGAGCGGGATCCCAACCTGCTGGTGGTGGGGGTGGCCGGGCCCGGGGAGCCCCTTTTCAACGAGGCCACCTTCGAGACCTTCGCGCTGGTCAAGGAGCGCTTTCCCGCACTCACCCTGTGCGTCTCCACCAACGGCCTGCTGCTGCCCCAATCCGTGGAGCGGCTGGCCGGGCTGGTGGACTCGGTGACCGTCACGGTCAACGCGCTCACCGTCCCCACGGCGCGGCTTATCTATGAGCACGTGGACGGGCGGGCCGACGACGCGGCTCTCGCCGCGTTGCTCCGCGCCCAGTGGGCCGGCATATCCGGGGCGGTGGAGGCCGGGATATGCGTCAAGGTCAACACCGTCTTTGTCAAGGGCCGCAACGGGTGCGAGATCGAGGAGATCGCCCGGCGCGCCGCCCGGGCGGGCGCGTCCATCCACAATATCCTCCAGCTGATCCCCGGCTGCCGGGTCACCGGGCAGGAGGTGCCCTCCCAGGCGGAGGTCGCGCAGCTGCGCGCGCGCTGCCGCGTACACATCGACGAGTTCGAGGGCTGCGCCCGCTGCCGCGCCGACGCGTTCGTCCCCGGCGCGGGCGGCTGCCGAACATAGCCTAAAAGAGGCCGCTGACAGGTTCAGCGGCCTCTTTTGCTTCTCCGCCGCCCCGATCCGTGCTATAATGCCTGTATTCTTTGACGTTGGGATGGATACACATGCGCGTATACTTCGCCCCCATGGAGGGGGTCACCGGCTACCTTTTCCGCCAGGCCCACCACCGCTGCTTCGGCGGGGTGGACCGCTACTACATGCCCTTCCTCTCCCCCGGCCAGGGCCACAGGTTCACCCGCCGGGAGCTCCAGGACGTCCTGCCCGAGCACAACCAGGGCCTGCGGGCGGTGCCCCAGCTGCTGACAAAGCGCAGCGAGGACTTCCTCTGGTGCGCCGGGGCGCTGGCGGGCATGGGCTACGGCGAGGTCAACCTCAACCTGGGCTGCCCCTCGGGCACCGTGGCGGCCAAGGGCAAGGGCTCGGGCTTTCTGGCCTTCCCGGAGGCGCTGGACCGGTTTTTGGAGGAGATCTTCGCCGCCGCCCCCGTGAACATCTCCGTCAAAACCCGCCTGGGGGTGCGCGACCCGGACGAGTTCGGCCCCATCCTGGAAATCTACAACAAGTACCCCATCGCGGAACTGACCATCCACCCCAGGGTGCAGAGGGATTTTTATAAAAACCACGTGCGGCTGGACCACTTCGCCGCCGCCCTGGCCGCCTGCCGCTGCCCGGTGTGCTATAACGGGGATCTGGTCACCGTGTCCGACTGCGCCGCCTGTTCCGCCCGCTTCCCCGCGGCGCAGTCGCTGATGCTGGGCCGGGGGCTCATCGCCGACCCGGCCCTGGCCCGGAAGCTGCGGGGCGGGCCGGGCGCGTCCCGGGAGGAGCTGCGCGCCTTCCACGACGGCCTCTACCGCAGCTATGCCGCCGCCTTCGACAGTGAGCGCAACGCCATGCTGCGCATGAAGGAGGTCTGGTTCTACCTTATTCACCTCTTCCAGGGCGGGGAGGCCTGCGCCAAGCGGATTAAAAAGGCCGCCGACCCCCGGGACTTCGAGGGCGCGGCGGCAGAGATTCTCCAAAACCTGCCTCTGCGGGCGGACGCACAGGCGCTCTGGCAGCCCGCCGCAAGTTGCTTTTCTGCCCAGTACGCATTATAATAGAGGCAGAAAGGGGACTTCTTCGTTGGAACACGCAAAGCGCGTCATCGGCCGCATGGGCGGAAGCCTGCGGAAAAACTTCCGCCATGCGACGGTAAACTTCATCTTTATCATTCTGTTCGTCAATGTTTTTCAGAAGGTCTTTGGGGCGGAAAACTCCATCGTCGGCGTCATCTTCACCATTATGATGTCGGCCTCCATGGTGCGGGATTTGACCGCCACCCCCATCAGGCACCTGTGCATCCAGACCGCCGTCCTCTTCCTCATGGCCGCGGCGGCCTGCTTCGTGGCCTTCGCGCCCCCGCTGCTGGCCCTGCCGGTCAACCTGGCCATGCTCTTTCTGATCCTCTACGCCTTTACCTACGAGTACGTCAGCCACCTGTACTTCCCCTACATCCTCTCCTACCTGTTTTTGGTGTTCATCTCCCCCGTGCCCCCCGCGGCGCTCCCCAGGCGGCTGCTGGGCGTGTTCGTGGGGGCGGTGTGCATCATCCTCTATCAGCTCCTCAACGGCCGGGGGCGGGTGGTGGAGACCGCCCGCGACGTGCTGGGCGCCATGATGGACGAGGCCGACGCCTGCATCGGCTGTATGCGCTCGGCCCAGGGGGTGCCCCGCAACCCGGAGCAGCTGCGCGGGGAGCTGTGCAAGCTGAGCAAGATCATCTACGACCGCCGCCGCCGGGCCCTGTGCATCTCGGACGCCAGCTTCGCCATGCTGGACTGCGGGCGGGGGCTGGAGAACCTGGTGCTGCTGCTCTACGAGCTGGAGGGGCCGGTCACCGGGCCGCGGGCCGAACTGCTGCGGCACATCTCCCGGTGCCTGGCCGGCTTCCGGGCCTTTCTGCTGGAGGGGGCGGCGGACATACCGCCCGTCTCACGGGCGGACTTCGGCCCCCCGGACAGCGCCGAGGCCGAACAGTTTTACCGCTGCCTGCTCTACATCCGCGGCCACATGCTGGGCATGACCCACCCGGACAAACAAAAGCGCTACCGCAGGAGCCTGCTCTCCCTGTCCCACAGGCTGAAGGCCGCCCTCCACGTCAGCCCCGTGCGGGTGGTCTACGCGCTGCGGGTCTCCTGCCTGCTGGCCGTGCTGACGCTGGCCGTGCAGCTGCTGGCCCTCCCCCACGGGAAATGGCTGCTGTTCACCGTGGCCTCGGTGTCCCTGCCCTATGCGGACGACGTGGGGGCCAAGGCCAAAAAGCGGGCGCTGGCCACCCTGGTGGGCGGGCTGTGCAGCGTGGTGCTCTACGCCCTGTGCCCCGGCCCCACAGCCCGCACCGCGATTATGATGCTCTCCGGCTACCTGTCCTTCTACTTCTCCGACTACTCCGCCACCTTCGCCTGCTCCACCGTGGGCGCGCTGGGCGGGGCGGTGTTTATGAGCGCCTTCGGCTGGGGGCCGGTGGGCTCCATGCTGCTCATCCGCCTGGGGTATATCGCCGTGGGCATCGGCATCGCCCTGCTGTGCAACCTGGTGTTTTTCCCCTTCCGCCGCGCCACGGCCACCCGGCAGCTCTTTGAGAAGTACATCAGCACCACCAAGCTGCTCAGCGACCTCTGCCGCCGGGACGACGCCGACCCCCAGTTCTACTACTCCCTGGTCGTCCAGGCCCACCTCCAGGAGGATAAGCTGCGCCAGAATTCCCAGGCGCTCAACTGGGAGGGGGCGCAGGAGGTGCTGGAAAAGTGCCGCGCCGCGGTGCGCGCCGCCCACCGCTTCCGGCCCGGCCAAACGGGCCCGCTCCTCCCGCAAGCCTGACATATACCACCTGCATATTCATTTTGGCGCTGCTGCGCCTTTGTGGTAAAGCCCGCCCTCGGCGGACAAGACGGCCAAACAGGCCGGGAAAGGAACATGATGATTCGACATGTAAGCGGTTATCTTACAAAACCGCAGCTATATGCTCCAAGTACGGGAGAATTCTGGAATGATGGGCATATTTCCAAGGGGATGCTGGCGGCACATCTTAATCCAACCGGGGATGGGGCAACCCGCAGACATGAATTTCTGGAGCAGTCCGTTCAATGGATTTCTAAAATCGCACCGCCATCTCAGTATAAATCCTTACTTGATTTAGGTTGTGGCCCCGGCCTCTATGCGCAGCGGTTTCATGAGGCCGGATATTCCGTTACAGGCGTGGATTTCTCCAAACGTTCGATTGCGTACGCAAAAGGCCAGGCGAGCCTTCACAACAGCGCTATTGAGTATCTGTACCAAAACTACCTGTCGATCGATTACACAAATCAGTTTGATGTCGTCACGTTGATCTACTGCGACTATGCCGTGCTGCCGGTCGCGGACAGGCTGCTTTTATTAAGCAGGGTTTATCAGGCGTTAAAACCGGGCGGTAAGTTTATCGTTGATGTTTTCACACCAAGTATGAGGAAAAATGAAAGCCACACCTGGCAATACTGCGAAGAAGGCGGTTTTTGGTGCGAAAAGCCGCATATCTGTTTAGAATCAGTCTATCAGTATGATGATGAGGACGCCACGGAGCTTCGCCAATGCGTTGTTTTGAGCGACAAAGCTATCAATTGCTACAATATATGGGATCATTTCTTTACCAAACAGAAGCTGTCAGCGGAAATTCAAACTGCAGGTTTCAACAGTTCGGAGTTCTTTGACGACGTGGCAGGAAAGGAATTCTCAGAAAAAGGTCCTACAATTTGTGGCGTTTTTACAAAGTAGGGTGTGCTTATGAGGCCATTTGCCGCCCCGTGACAACTGAAACAGCTGCTCCGGCAATAAAAACCGTGAAAAGCCGCCTGCCAATGCCGGCAGACGGCTTTTTTGCACTTTTTGCGGCGAACCTGCCCAGGCCCGGAGGAATACACTGGAACGTCAACGCTCCGAATTCTGATGCAGAAGGGAACCGAGCCTATGAGAAGATGCGTACCACTGGAACCGGCGGCGGAGCAGGTCTGTATCGACAACTCCAGGCCCCCGCTGATTTTCCAGCTCCCACCCGCCCAGGGCCGGGGCGTCCTGGACCGTGCCCAGGACGCCCCCGTGGCCATGTACCCCGCCGAACTCACAAGCCTTCAAGCGGATACCGGGCCCTGGGGCCGGATTCCCGTCTACGTGGTCATCCCCCAGGGCCTTTCGAGCCCCGCGGACGTGATCTTTTACACCCACGGGGCGGGCTGGGTGTTCGGCAACCTGCACACCCACGAGAAGCTGGTCCGGGAGCTGGCCGCCCGCACCCGCTCGGCGGTGGTCTTTCCGGAGTACAGCCTCTCCCCCGAGGCCCGCTACCCCACGGCCATCGAGCAGTGCTACAGCGTGCTGTGCCGGCTCCCCGCCCTGCTGGAGGGGGCGGGAGTGTGCCTCAACCCGGCCACGCTCACCGTGGCGGGGGACAGCGTGGGGGGCAACATGGCCACGGTTATGACCATCCTGGCCAAGCGGCGGGGAGGCCCCGCCATCCACAAGCAGCTGCTGTACTACCCCGTCACCGACGCCTGCTTCGACACCGGCTCCTACCGGGAATTCGCCTGCGGCTACTATCTGTACCGGGCGGGCATGGAGTGGTTCTGGAACCAGTACGCCCCCGACCGGGCCGACCGGCGGCAGATCACCGCCTCCCCCCTGCGCGCCTGCCTGCATTGCCTGGAGGGCCTGCCCCCCGCCATGATCCTCAACGGCGAGGCCGACGTGCTGCGGGACGAGGGGGAGGCCTACGCCAAGCGCCTGCGGCTGGCGGGCGTGGAGGCCACGGCCCTGCGCTTCCAAGGCACCATCCACGACTTCGTCATGCTCAACGCCCTGGACCGGACCCAGGCCTGCCGCGCCGCCATGGACGCCTCCACCGCCTGGATCAACCGTAAAAATTGGGAGGCGCGGGGCCGCCAGGTAACCGCGCTTTAATCCGTGGCTCCCCAGTCCCCCTCCCCGCCGTGTTCGCCGTCCCGCAGGGCGGCGTAGCTTGTGAAGAAGGTCTTGTACCCCAGGGTGACGAAGAGCACCGCCGTCAGGGCCGTGCAGCCCAGAATCGCCAGCATGATGCCGATCTGGTACTTGATGGCGGTGATGGGAAAGGTGCCCGAAAGGATCTGCCCGGTCATCAT
Source organism: Oscillospiraceae bacterium (assembly GCA_022846095.1). Taxonomy (NCBI): domain Bacteria; kingdom Bacillati; phylum Bacillota; class Clostridia; order Eubacteriales; family Oscillospiraceae; species Oscillospiraceae bacterium. The sequence continues at coordinate 2,482,491 of AP025583.1, forward strand.
GCCGGGCAGGGAGACGATGCCCATGGTGAGCATATTGTTCATGGTGGGCAGGATGGCGCTGTCGAAGGCGTCGTTGACCACCTCCCGGGCAGCGGCGGCGGGGGTGGCCCCCAGCATGAGGGCATTTTCAATGTTATCCCGCCGGTCCCGCATCCCGCTGCACAGCTTGTTGGCCCCCAGGGCCAGGCCGGTCATGGCGTTGCCCACGATCATGCCCGAGATGGGGATGCAGTACTGGGGATTGAACCAGGGCTCCACCCGCAGCACCGCGAAGAGGAAGACCCCCGCCGTGGCCAGGTAGCCCACCCCCAGCGACAGGGCCATCAGGCGGCGCAGGGGGCGGGACAGCGCCAGCTTGACCCGCTTGCGGGCGTTGTAGACGGCGAAGGCCAGCATACCCGCCAGCAGCAGCAGGGTGAGCCACCACCGGGCGTTGCCGAATACGAACATGAGCACGTAGCCCATCACCGTGAGCTGCACCGTCATACGCACGGTGGCGATTAAGATCTGTTTTTCCCGCCGGATGCCCCTGGCCTTGGAGATCACCAGCAGCACCAGCACGAATACATACGCCACGGCCAGGTTGAGCACCGGCAGGTCCATCACGCTCCCGGTCATGCCGCGTACCCCCCGGCGCGCCCACGGGTCATGCGCACCACCGAGCCGGGGAACCGGCCCGAAACCTGCTCGGAGTGGGTGACGATGACCAGGCTCCTCCCCCGCTCCCGGACGAAGGCGGTGAGGCAGTCCAGGAGGAAGCCCTCGGTCTCCCGGTCCAGGGCGGCGGAGGGCTCGTCCAGCAGGTAGGTCTCCGCGTCCAGCAGCAGCACCCGCCCCAGGCAGAGCCGCTGCCGTTCCCCGCCGGAGAGCTTGTCGCACCAGTCCTCCGGGCGCTTGGGCAGGCCCACCTGCTCCAGCACCCGCTCCAGGGACTGCCGGGAGGCGGGCAGGCGCTGGGAGCAGCGCAGGCCCAGCTGGAGCTCGTCCCCCACCGTGCCGCCGCCCAGCACCGGGGTCTGCCCCAGCATCACCACCCGGCGGCGCAGCTCCACCGGGTTCAGCGCGGAGAGGGCCTGCCCGTCGTACCAGATCTCCCCCTCGTCGGGCACGCACAGGCGGTTCAGGTGCCGCAGCAGCGTGGTCTTGCCGCTGCCCGAGGCCCCCACGATGCAGCTCACCGGGTGGTCCAGCACCAGATGATCGATGTCCAGGATATGGCGGTACTTCAGTGCCTTGATTTCAAACATGGGCAGGGCTCCTTACTGCTGGTCTGTTCCCCTATTGTATGTAGACAGGGCGGATAAATCCACGGTCTCGATGGCGGCGCACATCTCTCCCTCAAAGGACAGATGGGCGCACCAGGGCATCCGCTCCGACATGTCCCAAAATTCATCGAAGCCGAAGGACGGGTCGTAGTAATGCAGCACCGTGGACAGCGCCGTGCCGTGGAAGCCCACGGCGATGTGCGCGCCGGGGTGCTCCCGCAGCAGGGCCCCGATGGCGGCGAGGCAGCGCGCCTGCACCGCGCCCAGGCACTCCCCGCCCTCCGTCTGGTAGGAGAAGTCCGCCCACTGGCGGCGGGAGAAGCCCTCGAAGTCGTCCACCCAGGCGTTGGTGAGCTTCCGCTCCCGCAGATCGTCCACCAGCAGGATCTCCATGCCCCGCCCGGCCGCGAACTGGCCCACCGTGTCCACCGCCCGGCGGAAGGGGCTGGAGACCACCAGGTCGATGTCCTTGTCCGCCAGGTACTCCGTCACCACCCGGCGGTCGGCCAGGCCCTTTTCGGTGAGGGCGCGCTGCGCGTCGTCCCGGTTTTCATAGTCCGGCTCACAGTGCCGGATGAAATAGATCTCCGTACGCATCCCTACTCCCCCTCCAGCGCGTCCAGCGCGGCCCGTTTGGCGTGGAGCAGGGTGGTGTCGAAGAGGGGCACCGGGGTGTCCTCCTGCCGCACCAGAAGGCCGATCTCGGTGCAGCCCAGGATAACCCCCTGGGCCCCCCGCCCGGCCAGCTCCGCGATGATGTCCAGGAAGGCGCGCCGGGAGTCCTGCGAGATTACCCCCCGGCACAGCTCGTCGAAGATGACGGCGTTCACCCGCGCCCGGGCCTCCTCCCCGGGGATCAGCACCTCGATCCCGCTGTCCGAGAGGACCGACTGATAGAAATCCTGCTCCATGGTGTAGCGCGTGCCCAGCAGGGCCACCCGCTCCACCCCCTGCCGCCGGAGCTCCTCCGCCGTGACCTGGGCGATGTGCAGCAGGGGGACGGACACCGCCGCGCGCACCTGCCCGGCCACCTTGTGCATGGTGTTGGTGCAGATGACGATAAAATCCGCCCCCGCCCGCTCCAGGCCCGCCGCGGCCTCCGCCAGGATCGCCCCGGCCCGCTCCCAGTCCCCGGAGGACTGGCAGCGCTCAATCTCGTCGAACTCCACGCTGTACAGGATGCACCGGGCCGAGTGGAGGCCGCCCAGGCGCTCCTTGACCACGGTGTTGATGATCTGATAGTAGGTGACGGTGCTCTCCCAGCTCATGCCCCCGATGAGGCCGATGGTTTTCACAACAAAACTCCCCCTATGAATCCGATACCTCCTTTATACCATAAAAGGACGGCGGGAGCAATTGCTCCCGCCGCCCTTTTTGTCAGCGCTCCTTGATGCCGAAGCGGAACACGGTGGTGTGGTCGTAGGCCTCCCCCGCCCGCAGCACGGGCTGGGCGAAGCCGGGGCAGTTCAGCGCATTGGGGAAGAACTGGGTCTCCAGGCAGAAGGCGTGGCGGTTGGCGTATACCGCGCCCCCCTTGCCCGGAGGGCAGGGCTCCAGGAAATTGGCGGTGTAGAGCTGGATGCCGGGCAGGGTGGTGTTCACCTGCATCAGGATCCCGGTCCTGGGGCACCAGGCCCCGGCCGCCGGGCGCAGCACGCCCGTGGGGCCGTTCACGGCCCAGTTGTGGTCGTACCCCCCGGCCAGGCGCAGCTGCTCAAAATCCTCCCCGATATGGGCTCCGATGGGGGTGAGGGCGCGCAGATCCATGGGGGTGCCCTCCACCGCCTCCAGCCGCCCCACGGGCAGGCTCTCGGCGTCCGCCGGGGTGAAGAAATCCGCGAACAGGCGCACCTGCTGCTCCAGCACGGGGCCGGAATCGTGCCCGCCCAGGTTGAAGTAGGTATGGTTGGTCAGATTGCACACCGTGTCCGCGTCGCTCCGGGCCATATAGCGGACGGACAGGGCGTTTTCCTCCAGGGAGTAGGTCACCCGCACCGACAGCGCGCCGGGGAAGCCCTCCTCCCCGTCCGGGCTGTCCAGGCTCAGTGTGACCCCCCGTCCGGCGCTCGCGGCCCGCCAGACCCGCTTGTCGAAGCCCCGGAAGCCGCCGTGGAGCTGGTTTTTTCCCTCGTTGGCGCTCAGGAGGTATTCCCTGCCGTTCAGGGTGAAGCGGGCGCCGCCGATGCGGTTGGCGTGCCGCCCGATGAGGGCGCCGACGTACTTCTCCTGTTTTTCGTAGTCCGCCAGGGTGTCGAAGCCCAGCACCACGTCGGTCATGGCCCCGCGCCTGTCGGCGGCCCTCAGGTAGGCCAGCGCGCCGCCGTAGGTCAGTATCCCGGCCTCCAGGTATTCGTTTTTCAGCGCAATCAGGGAGACCGGCTCCCCCGCCGCCGTGGCCCCGAAGGGCTTCACCTCACAGGAGTACATGCTATGCGAAGGGGTTCTCGGTGGGATAGGGCAGCCCGGCGGGCCGGTTGTACGCGATGTCGGCCACGCCCAGGTACTTGAACACCTCGAACAGGGCCTTGCCGTGGTGCCCGAAGGCCACCGCGCCGTGGTGGGGGTAGTTCTTCTCCAGCAGCACGTGGCGGTAGAAGCGGTCCATCTCCCGGATGGCAAAGATGCCGATGGAGCCGAAGGACTGGGTGGGCACGTCCAGCACCTCGCCCTGGGCCACGTAGGCGCGCAGCTCGGTGCCCGCGGTGGACTGGAGGCGGAAGAAGGTAATCTCGCCCGCCTTGATGTCGCCCTCCATGGTGCCCCGGGTGATGTCGGGCTCGGGCAGGTCGGGCTCCAGGTCCCGCTTCATGATGAGCTGGTAGCCCATATGGGGGTTGCGCAGCAGGCAGGAGCAGGTGTTGCCGCAGTGGAAGCCCATAAAGGTCTCGTTGTGCCGGTAGGGCAGCTTGCCGCCGATGCTCTCCTGGTAGATGGAGGCGGGCACCGAGTTGTTGATGTCCAGCAGGGTGACCGGCGCGTCCGAGACGCACAGGCCGATGTACTCGGACAGGGCCCCGTAAATGTCCACCTCGCAGGACACGGGGATGCCCCGGCCGGTGAGGCGGGAGTTGACGTAGCAGGGCACGAAGCCGAAGGCCGTCTCAAAGGCGGGCCAGCACTTGTTGGCAAAGGCGGCGTACCTGGAGTTGCCCAGGTGGTCGGCCATCCAGTCCTCCAGGGTCAGCTCGTACTGGGCCAGGCGGGGGAGGATGCCCGCGTAGGGGTTGCCGCTGCCCAGCTCGTCGGCCATGTCCTGGGCCTTGGCCGGGATGCGGGGGTCGTCCTGGTGGGCCTGGAAGGCCTGGAGGAGATCCAGCTCAGACCACTCCTCCACCGCCACCCCCAGGTCGTACAGGGCCTTAATGGGGGCGTTGCAGGCCAAAAAGTCGTTGGGCCGGGGGCCGAAGGCGAAGATCTTCAGGCCCTTCAGGCCCACCAGCGCGGTTGCCACGGGCACGAAGCCGCGGATCTGCTGCGCCACCTCCTGCGCGGTGCCGCAGGGGTAGTCGGGGATATAGACTTTTTTATGGCGCAGGGCCAGGTTGTAGGAGGCGTTGAGCATACCGCAGAAGGCGTCGCCCCGGCCGTCGTGGAGGTCGCCGTCCCCCTCGGCCGCGCAGGTGTACATGATGGGGCCGGGGAACAGGTCCGCGATCATGGTCTCGGGGGTCTCGGGGCCGAAGTTGCCCAGGTAGACGCAAAGGGCGTCCACCCCGGCGGCCAGCACGTCGTCCACGGCCCGGCGGGCGTCCTCCTCGGACACCACGCAGATGGGGCATTTGTAGAGCTCGGGGCCGTAGGCCGCGCACACCGCGTCCCGGCGGCGCTCGGACAGCGCGATGGGGAAGCAGCCGCGGCTGACCGCGATGACGCCCATTTTGATGACGGGGATGTTATTCATACAGGTTCCTCCTCAAATCGAATCGGCGATGTCGGGATTTTCGCCCAAAATACCCACGAACGCGCCCTGCCGGGCCTCGTCGGTGTCCGCGTGGGCCACAAGCCACTTGTTGCGCGCCCACAGGAGCTTATCCTCCGGCGTGTGGGGCCCGCCCTCCGGACGCTGTGTGTTGGTGCCCCGGGGCAGGACCACGGCCACACGGAAGCCCGCGCCTTTGGCGGCGTCGCAGGGGGCGTAGTGCAGCGTGGTGGCGTAGAGCTCCACCACCGCCCCCGCCGGGGCGCGGAATGCCTCCACCCGCGCGGCGGGGATGCGCCCGCCCTCCAGCTCCTGCTGGCGGGCCACCAGGAACACCATGTCGTCGGCGGGGATGTTGATCTCGCTGTCCCGGTGGTACTCCAGGCAGTTGAGCCTGGTGTTGGTGCCGTTGCAGTACCCGATCTGGATGGGCATGCCGCCGTACACGCCGTCCCGCAGGGCGGGAAAGGCGGCGGTCTCCTCCAGCGCGGGGCAGGAGGGCACGTAGGCCACCCCCGCCTCCGGCTTGTCGGTGGTCCGCAGCGCTTCCAGCAGGGGCGCCGCCTCCAGGCCGGAGATCAGCCGCCCGTAGGGGGCGAAGTTGGGGTCGGTCACGGATTGAATCCTCATAAGCATAGCATCCTCCTTACAGCCTTGCAAGGGCCTTGTAGGAATCCCTCAGCGCGGGGTACAGCCCCCGGTAGATCTGGTAGAAGCTCTCGTAGGCCGCGGAATTGCCGGGAACCGGCTCCTGGGCCGGGTTCTCCCGGATGAGGGCGGCGCAGCCCTCAGCCACGGTGGGCCAGATGCCCGCGCCCACGCCGGCCAGGATGGCCGCGCCCAGGGCCGGGCCCTCCTTGTTGCACACCGTCTTAACCGGGCAGCGGTACACGTCGGAGAGCATCTGCCGCCACAGAGGGCTGGTGCCCCCGCCGCCGCAGGCCAGCATCTCCCCCACCGGCACGCCCATCTCCCGGAACACGTCCAGGCACTGGCGCTGGGCGTACACCACGCCCTCCAGCACGGCGCGGATGAGGTCGGCCCTGGTGTGGATGGCGGACAGGCCCACGAAGGCCCCCCGGGCCTCCGGGTCCAGCAGCGGGGAGCGCTCCCCCATGAGGTAGGGCAGGTAGATCAGCTTGTTGGCCCCGATGGGGGAGGTCTCCGCCGCCCGGTCCATCAGGTAGTAGGGGTCCACCCCCTGGACCTTGGCGGCCTCCAGCTCGGCGGTGCACAGGTTGTTGCGCAGCCACTGGAGGGAGAGCCCCGCGGCCAGGGTGCAGCTCATGACGGTCCAGGCCCCGGGGGCGGCGGCGCAGAAGGTGTGCACGCGGCCCTGGGGGTCGATGGTCACGCTGTCGGAGTGGGCGAAGATGACCCCGGAGGTGCCCAGGGTGGTGAAGGCCTTGCCGGTGGCCACCACGCCGGTGCCCACGGCGGCGGCGGCGTTGTCGCCCGCGCCGCCCACCACGGGGGTGCCCGGGGCCAGCCCGGTCTCGGCGGACGCGGCGGCGGTGACCGTGCCCGTCACGTCGGGGGACTCGTACATCTTCCCCAGCAGGTCGGGGTCGATGTCCAGAGCGTTAAGGATTTCCCCGCTCCAGCAGCGCCCCGGCACGTCCAGCAGGTTCATGCCCGAGGCGTCGGACACCTCGGTGGCGAACACGCCGGTGAGCTTGTAGCGGATATAGTCCTTGGGCAGCAGGATGTGGCGGCACTGCCGGTAGATCTCCGGCTCGTGCTTTTTCACCCAGAGGATCTTCCCCGCCGTAAAGCCGGTGAGGGCGGGGTTGGCCGTGACGGCGATGAGGCGCTCCTTGCCCACCTTCTCCGTAATCTCGTCGCACTCGGCCCCCGTGCGGCCGTCACACCAGATGATGGAGCGGCGCAGCACGTTCCCGGCGGCGTCCAGCAGCACCAGGCCGTGCATCTGGCCGGAGAGCCCCACACCCCGGACGGCCCTGGGGTCCGCCCCGGACTTGGCGAGCACGCCCCGCACGCTCTCCCGCACGGCGTTCCACCAGTCCTCGGGGGCCTGCTCGGCCCAGCCGTTCTGGGGCTGGTAGAGGGGGTACTCCACGGTGCAGGCCGCCGCCGCGTTCCCCCCGGTGTCGAAGAGCACCGACTTGGTGCCCGAGGTGCCGATGTCGATTCCCAGTAAATAGTCCATACGCGGCCGCCTTACTCAGCCTGGCTGCGGCGCTTGGAGACCACGTCGAAGATGACGGCGGCCAGCAGCACCAGGCCCTTGACGGCCTTCTGCCAGTTGGAGTCCACGCCCAGGATGGACATGCCGTTGTTGATGACGCCCATGAACACGGCGCCGATGACGGCCCCGCCCACGGTGCCGGTGCCGCCGTAGGCCGACGCGCCGCCGATGAAGCAGGCGCCGATGGCGTCCAGCTCGTAGCTGTTGCCGGCGGAGGGGGCAGCGGAGTTGAAGCGGGCGGTGACCACCAGGGCGGCCACGGCGGCCAGGAAGGCCATGTTGGTGTAGGCGAAGAACATGGTGCGGTTGGTGTTGATGCCGGAGAGCTTGGCAGCCTTCTCGTTGCCGCCCATGGCGTACAGGTGGCGGCCGGGCACGGTGTTGGCGGTGTAGTAGCCGTACACCAGCACGATGACCGCCAGCAGGATCAGGATGGTGGGCAGGCCCTTGTGCAGGCCCAGGAAGATGGCCAGGGCCATGATGACGGCGCACAGGAAGATGATCTTCACGGCGAAGGCCATCATGCCCTGGGTCTCATAGTTCTTTTTCTTGCGCTTGATGCGGGTGATGACCTGGGAGGCCACGAACAGGGCGCACACCACCGCGCCCACCAGCAGGGTGACCGTGAGGATGACCCCGCCGCCGGCCTCCTTTCCGGGCAGGTAGCTGGTGAAGTAGTTAAGGTAGTTCTCAGGGAAGCCGGAGATGGTCAGGCCGTTCAGGATGACCTGGGCCAGGCCGCGCCAGAGCAGCATGCCGGCCAGGGTGACGATGAAGGGGGGTATGCGCATGTAGGCGATCCAGAAGGCCTGCCACACGCCAATGGCCAGGCCCACCAGCAGGCAGACGACGATGGCCAGGTAGATGTTCATCTTCATATTGACGATAAGGGTGCCGGCCACCGCGCCCACCAGGGCCACCACGGAGCCCACCGACAGGTCGATGTTGCCGCCGGTGAGGATGCACATCAGCATGCCCACGGCCAGGATGACCACGTAGCTGTTCTGGCTGATGAGGTTTGTGATGTTGGCGGGGGTCAGCAGGGCCTGAGTGACAGGCTTGCCGCCCACAAAGACGATGAGCAGCTCAAAGAGCACCATCACCGCCACCAGGGCCACCACCATGGTGTTCTTTTTCAGCACCCGCGTCACAGCTTGGAGCGGGGATTGCTTCTTCACTTCGGTCGTCATACCGCTACCTCTCCTTTACCCGCACTGGATTTGAGAATACAGGACATGATGGACTCCTGGCTGGCCTCCTCCCGGGTCAGCTCACCCACCACGGCCCCCTCGTTCATCACGTAGATCCGGTCGCACATGCCCAGCAGCTCCGGCATCTCGGAGGAGATCATCAGCACGGCCTTGCCCTGGGCCACCAGCTCGTTCATAATGCAGTAGATCTCATATTTCGCACCCACGTCGATGCCGCGGGTGGGTTCGTCCAGAATCAATACGTCGGGCTCGGCGAACATCCACTTGGCCAGCAGCACCTTCTGCTGGTTGCCGCCCGACAGGTTGCCCACGTCCTGCTCGATGCCCGAGCACTTGGTGTGCAGCATCTCCTTATACTCGTCCGCGTACTTGATCTCCATATCCTTGTCCAGCACGCCGTGGCGGCTGATGCGCTTCATGCGCGCCAGGGTGGTGTTCACCCGGATGGGGTTGGAGAGGATAAGGCCGTTGCCCTTGCGGTCCTCGGTGACGTAGGCCAGCTTGTGCTCGATGGCGTCGTTGACGCTGCGCAGGTGGACCTCCCTGCCCCCCAGCAGGAGCTTGCCCGTGATGTTCACGCCGTAGCTCTTGCCGAAGATGCTCATGGCAAGCTCGGTGCGCCCGGCGCCCATCAGGCCGCTGACCCCCACGATCTCGCCCCGGCGCACGTCCAGGTTCACGTTCCGGCACACCATCTGCCCGGCGTAGGTGGGGTGCTCCACGCTCCAGTCCCGCACCTGCATGGCCACCTCGCCGATGTGGCTCTCCCGCTTGGGGAAGCGGTCGGTGAGCTCGCGGCCCACCATGCCCTTGATGATGCGCTCCTCGTGGAGGTCGTCCACGCCCTTGACCAGGGTCTCGATGGTGGCGCCGTCGCGGATGATGGTGATCTTATCCGCCACGTAGGAGACCTCGGAGAGCTTGTGGGAGATGATGATGCACGTCATACCCTGGGCCTTGAACTGGAGCAGCAGGTCCAGCAGCTTCTGGGAGTCCGTCTCGTTGAGGGAGGCTGTGGGCTCGTCCAGAATCAGCAGCCGCACGTTCTTGGCCAGGGCCTTGGCGATCTCCACAAGCTGCTGCTTGCCCACGCCGATGTCCTTGATTTGGGTGCGGGCGCTCTCCTGCAGCCCCACCATCTTCAGGTACTTGTCCGCCTTGTCGTAGGTGGCGTCCCAGTCGATGCGGGCGGTCTTGCCCTGCTCGTTGCCCAAAAACATGTTCTCGCCGATGGTCAGGTAGGGCACCAGGGCCAGCTCCTGGTGGATGATGACGATGCCCTTCTCCTCGCTGTCCCTGATTTTACCGAACTTGCAGGTCTGTCCGTCGTAGACGATGTCCCCCTCGTAGGTGCCAAAGGGGTAGATGCCGGACAGGACGTTCATCAGCGTGGACTTGCCGGCTCCGTTCTCCCCCACCAGGGCGTGGATCTCGCCCTCCTCCACCTCCAGGTTCACGTGGTCCAGGGCGCGCACACCGGGGAACTCTTTGATGATGTCGCGCATTTCCAGTAGCAGTTTCGCCAATTTGATCCCTCCAATATTGGGGTGCCGGATTGAAAAAGCGGGCGGAGTTTCCTCCGCCCGCTTTTGATTCCGGTGCCGGCGGTTAACTGAATGTTAGATGCCAGCGGATAGCTATGTACTTAGGCGAGGTCGGCCTCGGTGTAGTAGCCGGAGTCGATGAGCAGCTCCTTGTAGTTGTCCTTGGTGCAGGCCACGGGGTCGCACAGGAAGGAGGGGATGATGCCGGTGCCGTTGTCATAGGTCTTAGTGTCGTTCACGGGGACTTCCTTGCCCTGGAGGATGCAGTCCACCATCTCCACCACCTGGGAGGCCAGGGTGCGGGTGTCCTTGAAGATGGACATGCTCTGGGTGCCCGCCAGCATGTTCTTGACGGAGGGCTTGTCGCAGTCCTGGCCGGTGATGATGGGCATGTTCTCGGCGGTGTAGCCCGCGCCCAGCAGGGCGTTGGTGACGCCGTTGGCGGTGGAGTCGTTGGAGCAGAGCACCGCGTCCAGCTTCACGCCGTCGGGGCCGTAGCCGTTGGAGGTAATGAGGTTCTCCATGCGCTTCTGGGACTCCTCGGTGGACCAGTTGGGGGTGGCGCACTGGGCCAGGGTGGTCTGCCCGGAGAGGATGACCAGCTTGCCGGCGTCGATGTAGGGCTGCAGCACGTCCATGGCGCCGCCGAAGAAGAAGTTGACGTTGTTGTCGTCGGAGGAGCCGGTGGTCACCTCGATGTTGAAGGGGCCGGCCTGGTTATCCAGATCCAGCGCGTCCTTGATGAAGTTGCCCTGGAACTGGCCCACCTTGTAGTTGTCGAAGGTGGCGTAGTAGCTCACGGCGTCGGAGTTCATGATCAGGCGGTCGTAGGCGATGACGGGGATGCCCGCGTCCTTGGCGCCCTTGAGGACCTCGGTGAGCGCCGAGCCGTCGATGGAGGCCACCACCAGCACCTTGCAGCCGGTGTTGATCATGTTCTCAAGCTGGTTGACCTGGGTGGGGATGTCGTTGTCGCCCGCGTACTGCAGATCCACCTCGTAGCCGGCGGCCTCCAGCTGGGACTTCATGTTGGAGCCGTCCTGGTTCCAGCGCTGCAGGGACTGGGTGGGCATGGACACGCCGACCTTGACGGCGCCGGCCTCGGGGGCGGGCGCGGGGGCGCTGCTGGCGGGGGTGCCGCCGTTATCGGGCGCGGGGGTGCTGGCGTTGCCGCCGCCGCCGCTGCACGCGGCCAGGGAGAGGATCATGAGCGCGGAAAGAACCAGTGCAAGCAGTCTTTTTTTCATTGTGTTCGCTCCTTTTCCTTCATTGTTGACGGGTTTTTATTGGTACGCGCCACGCGCGTAAGCCACGGTGCAGACAACTGCGGGGGCTTTTGTTCAGCTCATTCACAAATTACTTTTGTAAAAATATCTTTCATAAGTTCTATACATATCCTACACAAAACCGCCCGGTATGTCAAGCCGATTTTGTGCCCGCTGCACAATTTAGGGGTTGTGCCCAAATTCCTTCCGTAAAATTTTGACGGTTTACCCAGTGAAACAGCCCTCTTTATCTGTTTTGCACAAAATAAGCCCTCCGGCTTTGACGGGCGTTCCGGCAGCAAAAAGGACCGCCGCAGGGAAATCCCTGCGGCGGCCCTTTTGCCTGTTACCCAATCCGTTCCACGGGGAAAAGCACGCCGGTCTCCAGCTCCTCCGGGCTGCGGGCCTCCCCCTCGTCCTTTAAATATCGCTCCACCGCGGGACCGCACACCCGGTACTCCGGATGCTCCGCCAGCCAGGCGCACAGCGCGTCGTAGGCGAATTTCACGCTTTCATAGGGGCCCGTGTGGGTGGTGGCGGCGTAGAGCCGGGCGGGGATGGTCTTGATCCCGGGGTCCTCCCCCGCCGCCTCCGCCTGGGCCTCCACGTCCATGCTTTCGTAGTTGAACTCATCGCCCAGAAAGAGCAGCTGGGCCACCCCGGCCCGCCGGAGCCCCCGCGCCTCCATGGCGGCGTAGAGCCGCTGAAAGAGCGCGTGGGTCTGTCCGATGGGGATGGTCTCCCGCAGGGCGAACACCCGCTGGGCCGGGGCTTCCAAAATAATTACGTGGTAGCTGTCGTTCAGCATATCGGTTCCCTCCATGACATGGATGTCCTCCTCCATGCGGCGCAGGGTCGCCCGCAGCGCGTCCAGCTCCCGGTAGGCCTCCACCCGCCTGCGCTGGACCCGCCGGGCCAGCTCCCCGGGCGCGAGCCGCAGCAGGCCGCCGATTTCCGCCAGGGGGAAGCCGTAGGCCTTGAGCCGCTCGATCTTCGCCAGGGTGGACAGCTGGGCCTCGTCGTAGTAGCGGTAGGCGGTCTCCGCGCTCCTGTGGGCGGGGCGCAACAGGCCCAGGGCGTCGTAGTGGCGCAGCATCCGGGCGGAGACCCGGCTGAGCTGTGAAAATGCGCCGATGGTGAGCATAACATCATTCCTGTCTGATTTTGTACGGGGACCGGTCCCGTAACGCTATGCTACACCTTGCCACTGTGGTAAGGTCAAGCCCTTTTTACAGGAATTTTTTCAGCTGCTGGATATTGTCCTCCTCAAAGCGCTGCAGGCGCTCCATGAGTGCCTTGATGCGCTTCTCCGCGCCGCCGTACTTTTTCAGGTTCTTCACGGCGTTGATCACCCCCATGTTGCTGCCGATCATCAGCATCTCCGCCACGTGGGAGGCGCTCTTGTCGCCCAGGGTCTGCAGGTCGATCATGAGATAGGTGCGGATCTTCTCGAAGGCGGTCAGCCCCTTTTCGTCGCAGCCGTTCTCCTCCAGCAGCTTGCGGGCCTCCGCCTCCATGGCGCGGTAGCCCTCCTGCTGCGTGCGGATGTGGCGGGTGAGCTCGCCCTCCTCCACGATGTCCAGCAGCTGGGTCAGGGTGTTCACGCCCATCTGGGCGTTCTGATAGACGAAGTTTAAAAGCTCGGTGTTGCCGTTCATAAAATCGCTTCCTTTCCTCCGTTAGTGTGCCCCGCGCACACGGCGATATTTTTTGAAAAAACCGCGAAAAAACAGTTGACAGCGGCAGGCGCCTATGGTAATATATCACTTGCGCTGAGCGGCACGGCCGGGCGGCGAGAAAGAAATGCGCGAGTGGTGGAATTGGTAGACTCGCTGGCTTCAGGTGCCAGTGTTCGCAAGGACGTGCGGGTTCGACTCCCGCCTCGCGCACCAACATAAGTTGACAAGTTTTCTAATGAGAACTTGCCAACTTTTTTTATCTACGCGGGTTCTGCGGAGCCTGTCCGAAAATATGAATAATTTGGGGCACGATGGCTATACAAAGCTGTCGTGCCTTTTCTATACCGAATTAAACACGAAAGCGGTTATCAACCAATAAGCTATTTTTAAAAAACGAGCAAATCACCGAAGGTCTTCGTAAGCCGTTCGGCAAGTGATATTTGTCAGTCTAAAATATGCTTTGCTTTCTTTAAATCTCCACTGCACAAAGCGCTCATATTTCTGAAAATCTTATCAGCGTCCCAATTCCACCATTGAAGTCCAAGCAAATATTGAATCAGCTCTTCATCAAAACGTCTGCGGATCACGTTGCATGGATTCCCCGCAGCAATGCAATATGGCGGAATGTCCTTTGCGACAACAGAATTTGCAGCAATGATTGCGCCATCGCCGATGTGTACACCCGGCAATACCGTTACATTCTGCCCAATCCAGACATCATTTCCGACAACCGTATCGCCTTTAAAGGGCAGGTCGGTCATGGACGGGGCATACGCTTCCCAACCGCCGCCCATGATATTAAAGGGGTAAGACGTCACGCTGTTCATTCTGTGATTTGCACCATTCATAATAAATTCAATCCCTTTTGCAAGCGCACAGAACTTTCCGATTATCAGTTTGTCACCGAGAAAATCATAATGATGTGTAACGTGGCTTTCAAATTTTTCGGCACCGTCCACATCGTCATAATAGGTGTAATCTCCTACAATTATATTCGGCCTGGTAATAACATTTTTTATATAGACAACCTGCTTGATACTCTCGTTGGGATATATGCTGTTTGGATTTGGTCCCATAACTTCCGTCTCCTTAACTTCAATTTACCTGGTGCGCACTTTATAAAATGGGCGGACTGAAATCAGTCCGGTAAGCGGGAATTTAGTAGTATGCCTTTCATAATTTCTGATAATTGCCTGGGATTTTCAACCATGGTCATGTGACAGGAGTCATGGATAAACACTAAATTCAGATGCTTTAAAACCTGTGTTGATAAATTTAAATCCTGAATTATAGCTGGATACTCAGGCATACCCCGGTCACCGTAAATCGCATAAATATTCTGAGAGATTTCATTTACTAAATTGGTATAATCAAAATCAGCTTGAATTGAATTCAATAATTCAGCAGTATAGAATTCCCTTTCTTCATTTAGCATGTGGAGGATACTATTCCCATACTTTTTCATATTCTTTTGTGTCATTAAATTTCTATAAAATTCATGGGCAGGCTTTAAGTTTGTATCTAAATAAATTATTTTATCGACTCTCATTTTATGGTTTGCAACTAATTGCAGTGCAATGATACCGCCGAGACTATGGCCTATCATTGCATCATAACAATGATGACCATAGTTTTTATAAACCCATTCAGTAATATCATCGACTTTATTTGCATGTAATGTTACCTCATGTGGGTACTCCACGTAATCAATTTCGAAGTTACTTAAATAAGGGCCTATATAATCCCATATGGCTTTTGTACAATTAACTCCGTAAAGTAGCATCAATCGCATAATTCATTTCCATCCATAAATTAAAGTTTGTCGAGTGCGCCTTATCCGCCTGAGACGCACAAAGCAGCTTTTCGTTTGTCGCTCTTTAATACTTCATGCGCATTTTATCATGCAGACAAACGATTTGCAATGTGCCGTCAAACCGCCGCAGCGTTACAATCAGAACAGAAGGAGAAGCGGGGGCTTTTTGTGCGCAAAGCGGGGCGCTGCACCGCATTTCGTTTGACTGGGCAGGCGGAAAAGCGTATACTCATACTGTATCAATTGTCCGCCCGGAGACGGTTGCGCCGTGGGCCCGGGCCGGTTAGGGAGTGATTGCGGCATGAATATCGAGACAGTCGTCGCGCTTAAGGCGGCGGGCGTGGACACCGAGGGGGCCCTCAACCGGTTCAGCGGGAACGCGGCGCTCTACGAGCGGTTTTTATTGCAGTTCCCCAAGGACGGGAATTTCGGCCTGATAGGGCCCGCCCTTGCGGCGGGGGATATGGACGCGGCCCTGCGCGCGGCCCACACGCTCAAGGGCGTGTCGGGCAACCTGGGGCTGAAGCGGCTCTACGACGCCTGCTCCGAGACGGTGCGCCTGATCCGCGCGGGGGAGGCGCGGCAGGCGGCGGCGTCCTACGGCGCGCTGGCCGCGGCCTACACGGAGGTGTGCGCGGCGCTCCCGCGGCCGGAGGGGGCGTAGGGATGGACAAGCGGGACACGATCCTCATTGTGGACGATATGGAGATCAACCGCGCCATCCTCCGGGGCCTGTTCGAGCGGGACTACAACCTGCTGGAGGCGGAGAACGGCGAGCAGGCCCTCATGCTGCTGGAGCAGTGCCACGAGAAAATCGCCTGTATGCTGCTGGACGTGGTGATGCCGGTGAAGGACGGCTACCAGGTGCTCACCGAGATGGGGGAGCGGGGCCGCCTGGCCGAGGTGCCTGTGGTGGTGATCACGGCGGAGGGATCGGCGGAGAACGAGGTGCGGGCCTTTGACCTGGGCGCCTCGGACATCGTGATGAAGCCCTTCGAGCCCTACGTGGTCAAGCGCCGGGTGCAGAACATCGTGGAGCTCAACCGCCACCAGCTGCACCTGGAGGAGCTGGTGGACGAGCAGGCCGACAAGCTGCGCCAGTCCAACGAGGTGATGATCGACGCGCTCTCCTCCGTCATCGAGTACCGCAGCCTGGAGTCGGGCCAGCATATCCTGCGTATCCGCATGTTCACCAAGATCCTGCTGGAGGACGTGGAGCGCAGCTACCGGGAGTACAACCTGGACGAGCGGAACATCGCCATCATCGCCAGCGCCGCGGCCATGCACGACATCGGCAAGATCGCCATCCCGGACGCCATCCTCAACAAGCCCGGCCCCCTGACGAAAGAGGAGTTCGAGGTCATGAAGACCCACTCGGCCAAGGGCTGCGAGATCCTGGCCAGCCTGGACGGGATGGGGGACGAGGAGTATCTGCGCTACGCATACAACATCTGCCGCTACCACCACGAGCGCTGGGACGGCAGGGGGTACCCGGACGGGCTGAAGGGGGACAACATCCCGGTGTGCGCCCAGGTGGTGGGCATCGCCGACGCCTACGACGCGCTGACCACCGACCGGGTGTACAAAAAGGCCTTCCCCCACGAGCAGGCCTTCAACATGATTCTCAACGGCGAGTGCGGGGCCTTTTCCCCCCGGCTGCTGGAGTGCTTCAAAAACGTGCGCGCGCAGTTTGCCGAGCTCTCCCGCGCCTACGCGGACGGGCGCTCCCCCAAGGCCGACCGCTTCGGGGCCCAGGCCGCGCCCAAGCTGCGCTACGCCACCCAGGACACCCTGCAGCAGGGGCAGACCAAGTACTTCTCCCTGCTGCGCTACCTGAACTGCGCGGTGATGGAGGTGGATCTCAACACGGGGATCTACCACCTGGTCTACGTGCCCAGCACCGATTTTGAACTGCTGCGCACCGGCGGCAGCTTTGAGGAGGCCATCTGCAACTTCGCCCAGGGCTCGGTCCACCCCGACGACCGGGCGCAGGTGGTGGAGGGGCTGGACGGCTACGTGCGCACCTTTTTTGAGGACGGCCTGATGAAGCGCGATCGCCGCTACCGGGTGTACAGCCACGCCGACGGGGGCTACCGCTGGTGCGAGGCCACCATGCTCCGCCTGGATACCGGCGACCCCAAGCAGCGCCGGGCCTTTATCGTCTGGCGCCCCATGGAGCCGGACGAGGCGGCGGGCCGCCGCCGGGAGGAGGAGCGGGCGAGCCGGGAGCTGCTGGACAGTGTGATGGGCGGCATCCTGCTGTGCCGGAACGACCAGTGGTTCACCCTCAAGCAGATCAGCGAGAGCTTCACCCGCCTGACCGGGTACGATCAGGCGCAGCTGGAGCGCCGCTTCCAAGGCCGCTACCTGAACCTCATCTACCCCGCCGACCGGGAGGAGACCCTGGAGCAGACCCGGGAGCAGCTGCGCGCGGGCAACGCCATCGAGGTGGAGTACCGCCTGGCCTGCGCGGACGGGCGGACCATCTGGGTGCTGGAGAAGAGCCGCCTCATGACCGACGGGGACGGGGAGGAGTACTTCTACTGCGCGCTGGTGGACGTGACCCAGTCCAAGAGCGCCCAGGAGGAGCTACGCCTCACCCTGGAGCGGCACAAGATCATCATGGACCAGACCAACGACATCATCTTCGAGTGGGACATCGCCAGGGATACCCTGATCTACTCAAGCAACTGGGAGACCAAGTTCGGCTACACCCCCATCCGGGACAACGTGAGGCGCAAAATGCTCACCGTCTCCCACATCTACCCGGAGGATCTGCCCGACTTTGCCCGCATCATGGACGAGATGTCCACCGGCACGCCCTACGCCGAGGCCGAGTTCCGGGTGGCCAAGTCCGACGGGCGGTACATATGGTGCCGTATCCGGGCCAGCGCCCAGTTCGACGAGGCGGGCAGGCCCATCAAGGCGGTGGGGGTCATCGTGGACGTGGACGACGACCGGCGCACCGCCCAGGCCCTGCGGGACAAGGCGGAGCGGGACGGGCTGACCAAGCTGTACAACAAGCCCGCCGCCCGGCGGCAGGTGGAGGCCTACCTGGAGGAGCGCTCCGGCCGGGAGCGGGCGGCCCTGCTCATCATCGACGTGGACAACTTCAAGCAGGTCAACGACCGCTACGGCCATATGTTCGGGGACGCGGTGCTCACCGAGATCGCCGGGGAGATCCGCAAGCTCTTCCGGGGCGGGGACATCATCTCCCGCATCGGCGGGGACGAGTTCCTGGTGTTCCTGCGCCGCATCCCGGACACGGGGCTGGCGGCCGACCGGGCCGCGCAGCTCATCGCCGCCTTCCAGAGCCTGTTCCGGGAGCACCTGGCGGACTGCCGCCTGTCGTGCAGCATCGGCGTATCCTTCTGCCCGGAGGACGGCACCAGCTTCCAGGAGCTGTTCCAGCGGGCCGACCGGGCCCTCTACCGGGCCAAAAACCAGGGCAAGGACCGCTACGTGCTCTACGACCGGCAGGCCATGGATCTGGCCCCCGGCGCGGGGGAGGGGGCGCAGAGCGCCGCCAGCACCCGCATCGACTCGGACGACAGCCGGGCCGGCGCGGCCACCGACCTGATCCGCCAGACCTTCCGCCAGCTCTACGAGGCCAACGACCTGGACGGGGCGGTGCACTCCATCCTGGAGCTGGTGGGCCTGCAGTTCAACCTGAGCCGGGCCTACATCTTCGAGTGCCCGCCGGAGGAGGACTTCTGCCGGGACACCTTCGAGTGGCACGCCGCCGGGGTGCCCGCCGGGGTGGGCACGGTCCACCCGGTGCGGGACGAGGGGCTGGGCGGCTACTACCCGGACCACTTCAACGAGGCGGGCATCTTCTACTGCCCGAACGTGGACGGCCTGCCCGGCCCCCAGCGGGACGTGCTGCGCCGGCAGGGCATCAAATCCATGCTCCAGTGCGCCATGCGGGAGGGGGGCGCCTTCCGGGGGTACGTGGGCTTCGACGACTGCAACATGCGCCGGCTGTGGACCCAGGAGCAGATTGACGCCATCACCTTCGTCTCCGAGCTGCTGTCGGTGTTCCTGCTGAAAAAGCGGGCCCAGGAGCGCTCGGACCGGGCGGCGGAGGACATGCGCCTGGTGCTGGACAACCAGGACGCGTGGATTTACGTCGTGGACCCGGACACCATGCAGCTGCTCTTCGTCAACGCCAAGACCCACGAGCTCACCCCCCACGCCGATGTGGGTATGCGGTGCCACCGGGAGTTCCTGAACCGGGACGGCGTGTGCCCGGGCTGCCCGGTCAGGGACATCCGCGCGGTAGGGCGGCGCTCCACCGAGTTTTACAACGACGTGCTGGACATCTGGTCCGCGGTAGACGCGGCACTCATCCACTGGGGCGGGCGGGAGGCCTGCCTGGTGAGCTGCCACGATATTACCCCGTATAAAAAGCTGGAAGCGAACACAAAAACGGAACAGGAGGAAGTAAAATGACCGTATTCAAGGACCGCTTTGCCGGGAAGACCATGCTGGTGACCGGGGGCACCTCGGGCATCGGCAAGGCCGCCTGCCTGCGGGCGGGGGCCGAGGGGGCCAACGTCGTCGTCGTGGGCCGCAACGCCCAGCGCGGGCAGGCCGTGGTGGACGAGATCGTCCAGGGCGGCGGCAAGGCCATCTTCATGGCGGCCGACATGACCTCGGAGGCGAGCATCATGGCCCTCTTCGAGCAGATCGACGCGCTGGTGGGGCCCGTGGACCTGGCGGTGAACAACGCAGGCGTGGTGGGCCACGGCGAGCGCATCGACGAGATGCCCACCGAGGAGTGGAACCGGGTCATCAATACCAACCTGAGCGGCGTGTTCTTCTGCTGCCGGGAGGAGTCCAAGCGGATGATCGCCCGTGGCCAGGGCGGCGCCATCGTCAACGTGGCCTCGGTGGCCGGCCTGACCGGCTTCTACCGCGCCACCGCCTACGTGGCCTCCAAGCACGCGGTGAACGGCCTGACCAAGGCCATGGCCAGCGACCTGGCCCCCTTCAACATCCGCGTCAACTCCATCAACCCCGCCAACACCACCACCCCGCTCACCGATGCCTCCGCCGCCGAGGTCAAGGCCAAGCTGGGCGCGGCCATGGCGTCCGGCAAGAGCCTGGACGAGGCCAAGGCCGACACCATGATCGGCGGTAAGACCATGGCCCTCATCAAGCGCAACTCCGAGCCGGAGGAGCAGGCGGCGGCTATCCTCTACCTGCTCAGCGACGACGCCTCCTTCATCACCGGCGCCGCGGTGGGCACCGACGGCGGTTTTACCTCCTACTAAAGACCGAATCACCGGTTGGCACAAGTCTATGTAGAGCGGCTAAGGCGGATAAGGCGGCCGAGGAGCCCCAGGCCGAATAATACCCCTCATGCACAGGGAGGCAGGTACCGAGGGTACCTGCCTCCCTGTTTTGCGACCGCCTAAAGGCCGTAGCGCCCTTTTTTCTGGTACAGCGTGGCCCGGCTCACCCCCAAAATGCGGGCGGCCTGGGCCACGTTGCCCGCCGTGTCGGCCAGCGCCCGCGCCACAGCCGCGCGCTCGGCCTGCTCCAGGGAGGGGCAGGCCCCCTCCCCGGCGGGGTCCTGCTCCTCCCCCAGGGCCTCGGCGTAGCCCTCCGCCCCGGCGGCGAGGGCCTGGCGCACCCGCTCCTCGGTGATCTGCTCCCCGCCCCACCACACGGCCAGGCGGCGCACCGCGTTCTTGAGCTGGCGCACGTTGCCCGGCCAGGGCCTGCGCCGGAGGTAGTCCATGGCCGCCGGGGACAGCCGCAGCCGCCCCTGGGAGAAGTGGTCCACCAGCAGCGGGATGTCCTGCGTCCGGCTGCGCAGCGGCGGCAGGAAAATCTCCAGCACCGAGAGCCGGTAGTACAGATCCGCCCGGAACTGGCCCGTGCGGCTCATGGCGGGCAGGTTGCGGTTGGTGGCCGAGATGACCCCCGCCCGGAAGGGGATTACCCGCCTGCCCCCCACCCGCTCAAACTCCCGGGACTCCAGCACCCGCAGCAGCTTGCCCTGGAGGGCGGGGGGCATGTCCCCGATCTCGTCCAGCAGGATGTCGCCCCCCGCCGCCAGCTCAAATTTCCCGGCCCGGGCCGCGTCCGCCCCGGTGAAGGCCCCCTTCTCGTGGCCGAAGAGCTCGCTCTCCAGCAGGTTTTCCGGGATGGCGGTGCAGTTGAGGGTGATATAGGGGGCGAAGGCGGCGCCGTGCCGGGCGCTGTGGATGGCCCCGGCCACGATCTCCTTGCCCGTGCCCGTCTCCCCGATGACCAGCACCGGCTCCCCGCTCCCCGCCGCCCGGCGGCACTGCTCCCGCAGCGCCTGGGCCGGTGGGCTCTCCCCCAAAAAGTCCTCGAAGGTATAGCCGCTGTCCGAGCGGGCGATGTTCTGGTAGATCTCCCCCACCTCGCCCTCCCCCGCCCCGGAGAAGATCTCCTTCACCGCGTTCAGGGAGCGGAAGAGCACCGTGCCCAGCACGCCGATGATCCGCCCCCCGTCCTCGATGGGGAAGAGGCTGGACACGCTCCTGCGGCCGTTGAGCTCCAGCAGCAGCCCGGTGGCGGGCCGCCCCGTCTCGATGACCCGGGTGAAGGGGGAGACGTTGTCCACCGCGGACACGTGTCTGCCCACCATGCTCTCCCGCTGCTCCAGCACCGGGTAGGCCCCCCGGCTGATGCGGATGATCCTGCACTGCGCGTCCACCAGGATGGATACGTCGAACACCTTGTCCATCAGCTCGTCCAGCAGGCCGCCCCTGGTGTGGAGCGCCCGCTCGGAAAGGTGCAGCGCCTCCATAGCCGTCCCCCCTTGTATGATTTCTATACACTACTATAACAGGTGTATGGTTTTTTGACAATAACCGTCCGGTAACCCATCCCCCCTGAAAAAACGGGTGCAAAACCGCCTCCGCCTGGGGCCCAGCGCCTTGGCGGTTTTCCACAAAAACGACCCGGAATTGGCACGGTGCTTGCATGCTTATGGTACAAATCAAGCGAGGAGTGACAGCCATGAGCCAACGCCCTGTTTTGACCCCGGAGGAGCGGGCCCTCCCCTACGCCAAGTACTACGACCTGCCCGTCACCCCCATCCCGCCGGAGAAAATCGCCGTGCTGGAGGGGGGCCCCATGGACCCGGCGGACGCCCTGCCCATCCAGAACCGCAACGACCTCTTCCGCCCCGGGCGCCTGCCGGTGGAGGTGGGCTGGTGCGTGATGCCCGACGGCACCGGCTACCTGTCCAACCGCACCGAGATGCCCGGCGTGACGGCGGAGATGTTCGAGTGGTGGTTCGCCTGGCACGGCCTGGAGGATCTGCGCTACCGCATCTGGGACCCGGAGGACCACTTCTACGCCCGCCAGCAGAACCGGGAAAAGGCCCTGGACGCCTCCCTGCCCATGCGGGAGCGCACCTGGGGCACCGTCCACCGGGTGCTGGAGGACATCGGCGGCGGCCCCGACGAGCTGATCCTGGAGTTCCGCTATCCCCATGAGCTGGGCTACCTGGAGGAGCAGGTGGGCACCCCGGCCTGCTCCGCGCTGATGTGCGCCAACGGCCACGGCCCCGTGCCCGGCCAGGGCGTGGCCGCGATTATGACCCACTTCGTCCGCGACATCCCCGGCGGCATCGAGCTGCGCAGCCGCTTCTGGATCGGCTGGGGGCTGGTGGACGGTAAGCTGGCCAAGCTCCTGCCCGACGGCGTGTCCGTTCCGCCCCAGGTGCCCATGGGCCTGTTCGCCCACAACCTGAAGGAGTTCGGCCACCTGGCCGCCATCCTGCCCCCCCTCTACGCAGAGCAGAAGGACAACTGGTAGCCCCCCGCGCAATCCGTTTCAATAGCTTGGAAGTCAGGTAATCTATGTACCGCTTATAGATGAAAGGATGTACACTATGAAAAAGGAAGCCATCATGAATTTCGTCACCAGCGCCGTAGCCAGCGTGATCCTCACCGTGCTCATCGTGGGTCTGGTGGTGGGGGATAAGCTCATCCCCGCCAACGTGGCCCAGAACGTCATCGGCAATATCCCCACCGCCATCATCTGCGGCGGCATGTCCGCCCTGGTCACCACCGTGCTCACCTGGAAAAAGCACAAGCTCAGCGCAAAATAGCAAAAAACGAAACTTGGTGCGCGGTATGTAAGCCTTTTTGTTGTAACTTAGGCAGATAAGGCAAGCAAGGGGCGGCGGGGGCAAGCCCCCGCCCTACGTCATTGCGAGGGCCGCAGGCCCGCGGCAATCCGCCCCATCCCCGTAGCGTAGGGGCCGATGCCCTCATCGGCCCGCTGCTTCAGGCCCGTAGGGGCGATTCACGAATCGCCCGCCCACTCGGTACGCCTTATCCGCCTTAGCCGCTTCCATTTTCGATAGACTGAAACGCCCGGCGGAATTCTCCGCCGGGCGTTTCGTTGCTTTTATGAGAGCAGGATGCGGTCGTTGTCCAGGTCCTTGCCCGCCCCCTGGCGGAAGCGGAGGAGCAGGTCCTCCACCGTCATGTGTGCGCGCTCCTCCCCGCCCACGTCCAGCACGATGCGCCCCGCGTCCATCATCAGGGTGCGGTTGCCCAGCTCCAGGGCGTTTTTCATATTGTGGGTGACCATGAGGCAGGTGATGCTCCGCTGCGCCACGATATTCCGGGTCAGGGCCAGCACCTTGTCCGCCGTGGCGGGGTCCAGGGCGGCGGTGTGCTCGTCCAGCAGCAGCAGCTTGGGGGTGACCATGGTGGCCATCAGCAGGGTGAGGGCCTGGCGCTGCCCGCCGGACAGCAGGCCCACCGGCTGGCGCATCCGGTCCTCCAGCCCCATGTCCAGCAGGGCCAGCTGCTCGCGGAAGATCTCCTTGTCCTTCTTGTTCACCCGGCTGAAAAAGGCCCGCTGGCTCTTGGACGTGCGCAGGTAGGCCAGGGCCAGGTTCTCCTCGATGGTCATGTGGGGCGCGGTGCCCCGCATGGGGTCCTGAAACAGGCGGCCGATCTCCCGGCTGCGGGCGTACTCGGGCCGGAAGGTGATGTCCTCGCCCCCCAGGGTAATGGTGCCCGTGTCGGCGAAAAAGTTCCCCGCCACCGCGTTGAAGAGGGTGGATTTGCCCGCGCCGTTGGAGCCCACGATGGTGGCGAAGTCGCCGGGCTCCAGATGCAGGCTCACCTGGCTGAGGGCGGTCTTTTCGTTCACGGTGCCGGGGTTAAAGGTCTTGGAGACGTTGACGAGATCCAGCATCAGGAACGCCTCCTTTCGGCCGCCGCCGCGCCCCGGCGCCGCTGGAGGGCCAGCCAGCTCTTCAGCGCGGGCATGGAGATGGCCAGGGCCACGATAAAGGCGGTGAGCAGCTTGAGGTAGGTGGCCGGCACGTTGACCTTGAGGGCGGCGGCGTAGATGGCCCGGTAGATCAGGCTGCCCGCCAGCACGGCGGCCACGCCGCGCATCATGCCCGGCTTGCCCCGGCTGACCACCGACTGGCCGATGATCAGGCTGGCCAGCCCCAGCACCACCATGCCGGTGCCCAGGTTCATATCGGCGCTCTTCTGGTACTGGGCGATGAGGGCGCCGGAGAGGGCGGTCATGGCGTTGGCCAGGCAAAGGCCCACGGTGATGGTGAACACGGGGTTGATGGAGGAGGCGCGCACCATGTCGGCGTTGTCCCCGGTGGCCCGGATGGACAGGCCCAGCCGGGTGCCCAAAAAGACCACCACCAGGGCGCAGACCACCAGCACGATCAGGGCGGCCACCGTCAGCTTGTACCAGTCCCCGCCGAGGCCGGAGGCCTTGGCCAGGGTAAACACCGTGTCGCTCTTGAAGAGGTTCACGTTGGCCGCGCCCATCACCGACAGGTTCACGGTGTACAGGCCGAAGTTGGTGATGATGCCCGCCAGGATGGAGGGCACCCCCAGCCGGGTCTGGAGGAAGGCGGTGACGAAGCCCGCCGCCGCCCCGGCCAGCATGGCCAGGGGCAGGGCCAGCACGGGGTGGCCCATGAGGCAGACCGTGGCCGACACGGCGCAGCCCAGGGTGAAGGACCCGTCGGTGGTCAAATCCGCGATATTCAATATGGTATAGCTCAGAAAGAGGGCCAGGGCCACCAGGGCGTAGATAACCCCGGCCTCCAGGGCGGTCTGTATGACGGTCAGCATGGGGGATACTCCTTTCGCGCGTTCATCCCCCCGCCGCGCCGGCAGGGGGATGAAGAAAACCGCGGATTAATCTTCCGTCGTCACCACTTCGCTGACGGTGGAGGCCATGGTGCTGAATACGCTGTAGTCGATGCCCAGGGCGGCGGCGGTCTCGGTGTTGACGGTGATGATGCCGCCGTCCATCACGTGGAACTCGGGCACGCTGCCGGTCTGGAGCACGTCCAGGGCCATGTCGGCGGTGTAGGCGCCCAGCTCGGTGTAGTTCACGCCGCAGGTGGTGAAGGCGCCGTTGCGCACGAAGGAGTCGGCCCCGGTGTAGTGGGGCACGCCCGCCTCGATGAAGGTCTCGGCCAGGGTGAGCTCCACCGCCATGACGCTGTTGTCGGTGGGGGTGAAGATGGCGTCCACCTCGCCGGACAGGCTGGCGGCGGCGGCGATAATCTCGTCGGCGGTGGTGCCGGTCTTCTCCACGTAGGGGATGCCCTTGCCGTCCAGGTAGGCCTTGGCCTCGGCGATGGGGGTGGTGGAGTTGGTCTCGGAGGGGGAGTAGAGCAGACCCACGCTCTTGAGCGCCGGGTTCTGAGCCAGCATCATGTCCAGGATGAAGGGGGTGTTCAGCGCGTCGCTGGTGCCGGTGACCCGGTCGATGCCGGTGAGGCCGGCGATCTCGGGGTCGCTGACGGCGGCGTAGATGATGGGGGTGCCCAGCTCCTCGGTGGCGTTGACCATGCACTGGGCCGCCAGGGAGGCGATGGGGATGACCGCGTCGTACCCGTCGGAGGCCACCTGGGCGCCGATCTGGTTCAGCAGGCTCTGGTCGTTCTGGCCGTTAAACTCGGTGTAGGTGATGGAGATGCCCAGCTCGGCGGCCTTGGCGTCCAGCTCGGCCTCCACGGCCTTGCGGATCTCGTCCAGGGAGGCGTGGTCCAGCTGCTGGACGATGGCGATGCGGTAGCCGTCTCCCGCGCCCTGCGCGGAGGGGGCGGCGCTGCCGGGGGCCGGGGTGGCGGGGGTGGGGGTGGCGGCGTTGCCGCTGCCGCCGGAGCAGGCGGCCAGGGACAGGCAGATCGCCGCGGCGGCGGCCAGAGACAGGACGTTCTTCAGGGTGAGCTTTTTCATGTTGTGTTCCTCCAAATTTGAGTTTTGGGCGGCAGATGGGCCAGCAGAACGTAAAAAAACGCTTCTGCCCCATTGCTGGGACAAAAGCGTTAAATGCTTCTGCGATACCACCCAAATTGACGCTTGCGCGTCCACTCGCTTCACGCACCATCATGCGTGCCCGATGGATAACGGGTGGGGACCCGTCGGCATCTACTCAAAGCCTGCGCTTCTTTCAAGCCGCCCTCGGGAGGCCATTCTCCGGGTTCCAACCGCCCCGATTCCACCGTCCGGGGCTCTCTGAAGATTGGAGTACGCCGGGTACTTTTCTCCCTCACTGGTTTGTGCGTTTTAACTTGTGGGTTATTATACGTGCCTCACGCCCGGTTGTCAACTGTTTTTTTCTGAAGGAAGGAAAACTTCGTCTCCGAACAGATGACCGCCACGAAGATCAGGGCGAAGCCGACCCCCATCAGGGGCGTGACCCGCTCGTCCGCCAGGAGGACGGAGAAGAGCACACCGAAGGGGGCCTCCAGGGACAAAAGCACCCCCGCGGTGGCGGGCGCGGTGTACTTCTGCCCGATGTTCTGGAACAGCAGCGCGCCGCAGGAGGCGAATATGACGAGATAGGCCATCTTCCACAGCATGTCCGGCCGGACCAGCGCCTCCACCGGCACCGGGCCGGCGGTGAGCAGGGCGCCGATCCAGGAAAAGACCGCAAAGGACGCAAATTGCAGCGTGGTCAGCAGGAAGATGTCCCGCCCCTCGGAGAATTTGGCCACCGCCACGATGTGGGCGGCGAAGAAGAAGCCCCCAATCAGAGTGAGCATGTCCCCCGCGTTCACACTCAGGTCCCCGTTGAGGGAGACCAGCCCGATGCCCGCGATACACAGCAGCGCCGCCGCCACATTGTAGCGGTCGGGCCGTTTTTTGGCGATAATCCAGTATAAAAAGGGCACGATAACGCAGTAGACCGCGGTCAGAAAGGCGTTTTTGCCCGAGGTGGTGCGCTCCAGGCCGAAGGTCTGGAAGGTGTAGGCGGTGAAGAGGCAGAAGCCCATCACCGTACCGCCCAGGAGGTACTGCCTGTCGCACACCCTCCACCGCTTCCAGAACACCAGGCCCAGCACCACCGCGGCCCCCGTAAAGCGGAAGGCCAGCAGGTAGAAGGTGGGCAGGGCGCTGAGGGTGTCCTTCATCACCACGAAGGAGCTGCCCCAGATCAGGGTGGCCAGGACGATGAGGGGCTTTGCCAGCTTTTGCAGGATGGGAGAGTCGTTCATAGTTGTACCGGCTCCTTTGTCATGGTAAGATACTCAACAGGAGTGATGGAAATATGGATAAACTTCCTCGGGAATTCTACGCCCGGGACACCCTGCAGGTGGCCCGGGATCTGCTGGGCAAGCGCCTGGTGCGCATGGTGGACGGCGTGCGGCTGGTCTGCCGCATCACCGAGACCGAGGCCTACGTGGGCCGCATCGACAAGGCCTGCCACGCCTACGGCTACCGGCGCACCAAGCGCACCGAGACCCTCTACGCCCCGCCGGGCACGGCCTACATCTACCTCATTTACGGCATGTACTGCTGCCTCAACTTCGTCACCGAGGCCGAGGGGGAGCCCTGCGCCGTCCTGATCCGTGCCCTGGAGCCGTTGGAGGGCGGGGACTTTATGGCCCGCAGCCGCTTCGGGGTGTCCATGGCGGACATGACCGGCTACCAGCGCAAGAACTTCCTCAACGGGCCGGGCAAGCTGTGCAGGGGCCTCTCCCTCACCCGGGCCCAGAACGGCCTGGATCTCACCGGGGACGCGCTCTGCGTCCTGGACGCGGGGGAGCGCCCCGGACACATCAACGTTGGCAAACGAATTGGAATTGATTACGCGGAAGAGGCGGTCGATTTCCCCTGGAGGTTTTATCTGTGAAACTGTTTGATTTTGACGGAACCCTGGTGGATTCCAACGGGGTGTGGGAGCGCATCGACCTGGACTTTCTGGGCCGCCACGGCCTGGAGCCCACCGAGGAGTACGCCCACACGGTGGGCCACTCCATCTTCCCCCTGGCCGCCCGGTACACCAAGGACTACTACCGCCTGGACATGAGCGCCCAGGCCATCATGGACGAGTGGCTCTCCCTGGCCTGGGACGAGTACGCCCACAGGGTGCCCTTCAAGCCGGGGGCGGAGGACTTTCTCCGCGCCTGCCGCGGGCGGGGGGAGCCCATGGCCCTGGTCACCGCCTGCGCGCCCAAGCTGTGCCGGGCCGCGCTGGCGCGGCTGGGCCTGGAGGGCTGGTTCCGGGATCTGATTTTCGTGGAGGAGCTGGGCCTGACCAAGCGGGAGCCGGAGGCCTTCCCCAAGATCCTGGCGCTGCTGGGGGCGGAGGCCGGCGCGTGCACCCTCTACGAGGACTCCCCCGGCGCCTGCGCCGCCGCCAAGGCGGCGGGGCTGACGGTGGTGGGGGTGTACGACCCCTTCTACGCCGCCTATGAGGACGAGCTGCGCCGCGTCTGCGACCGCTTCATCCTGGATTTCACCGAGCTGCTGTAGACCCGCCGGGAGCCCCCCTCACAGGGCGGCCGGGTCATGCGCCGTTCTCAATTCTCAATTATCCATTATCCATTTTCTTCATGTACTGCGCGGCGGATTTGAGCATCAGCTTGCGGGTCTTGTCGCCGAAGACGATCTCCACCAGCGCGTCGCCGCCCATGGGCTTGAGGTCGGAGATCATACCCTGGCCGAAGGCGGAGTGGACCACCGCGTCCCCCTTCTTGAAGTCGGGCAGGGCGGCGGAGCCCTTCACCACGCCCCCGGCGGCGGGCCGCGCCCCCACGGGGGAGGACGCCGGCGCGGACGCGGCGGCATAGCCGCCTCCTCCGGCGTAGCCGCCGCCCACCGAGAAGCCCCGGTCGGGCGCGGGGCGCACGTAGCGGGTATTGCGCCGGGTGGGGCGGGGGGCCTCCCCGGCGTCCTCCGCGCCCTCCTCCCCGCCCTGGGCGTGGGGCACCCGCCCGCTGCGCTCCAGGTATTCCGGGGGGATCTCCCCCACGAAGCGGGAGGGGCGGTTGGAGGTGGTGCGGCCGAAGAGCATACGCTGGCTGGCGCAGGTGAGGCAGAGCTTCTCCTTGGCCCGGGTCATGGCCACGTAGCACAGCCGGCGCTCCTCCTCCATCTCCTCGGCCTCGCCGATGGCGCGGATGCCGGGGAAGATCCCCTCCTCCACGCCCACCACAAAGACCACGGGGAACTCCAGGCCCTTGGCCGAGTGCATGGTCATCATCACCACGCAGTCCTCGTCCGGGTCGTGGTTGTCCAAATCGGTGTACAGGGCGATCTCGTCCAAAAAGCCCGCCAGGGAGGGCTCCTGCGCCCCGTCCAGGTAG
Organism: Oscillospiraceae bacterium; assembly: GCA_022846095.1. NCBI lineage: Bacteria > Bacillati > Bacillota > Clostridia > Eubacteriales > Oscillospiraceae > Oscillospiraceae bacterium. The sequence goes on from AP025583.1 coordinate 2,511,983, forward strand.
GTCTGGATGGAGGAGAGCAGCTCGCGCACGTTCTCCAGCCGGGTACGGTCCTCCACGGTGTTCTTCTGCTCCAGCATCACGGCGTAGCCCGTGCGGGCCACCAGCTCCTCGTAGAAGTCGGTGAGGGGCATGTCAGCAGCCAGGGCGCGCAGATCCCGCATGAGCTCGGCGAACTGGCCCAGCTTGGGGGCGGCCTTTTGCAGCTCGTCGTAGTCCCGGGCGTTGTTCACCACCTCCCACAGGGGACGGCCCTCCCGGGCCGCGATGGCCTGGCAGCGCTCGATGGTGGTGGCCCCGATGCCCCGGGGCGGGTTGTTGATGATCCGCCCCAGGCGCAGATCGTCGCCGGGGTTGTTGACGGCGCAGAGGTAGGCCAGCATGTCCTTGACCTCCGCCCGGTCGAAGAAGCGGATGCCCCCGATGATCCGGTAGGGCACGCCGTTGCGCTTGAAGGCCTGCTCCAGCTGGTTGGACTGGGCGTTCATGCGGTAGAGCACCGCGTGGTCCTTCCAGCCCTTCCCGGCGGAGAAGTCGGAGAGGATCTGGGCCGCCACGTACTGGGCCTCGTCGTGCTCATTCATGGCGGTGTAGAGGTGCACCGGATCCCCCTGGTCGTGCTCGGTCCACAGCTCCTTGCCCTTGCGTCCCTCGTTGTGCTTGATTACCGCGTTGGAGGCCTCCAGGATGTTCTTGGTGGAGCGGTAGTTCTGCTCCAGCCGGATGACCCTGGCCCCCTTGTACTGCTGCTCGAAGGAGAGGATGTTCTCGATGGTGGCGCCCCGGAAGCGGTAGATGGACTGGTCGTCGTCCCCCACCACGCAGATGTTCTCGTACCCCCCCGCCAGGTTGGAGGCCAGCAGGTACTGCAGGTTGTTGGTGTCCTGGTACTCGTCGATGAGCACGTAGCGGAACTTGCGCTGGTAGTAGGTGCGCACCTCCTCAAAGCCCTGGAGCAGGCGCACCGTGTGCAGGATGATGTCGTCGAAATCCAGGGCGTTGGCGTCCCGCAGGCGCTTTTCGTACTCCACATACACGCGGGCGATTTTCACCAGCCGGAAGTCCCCCGCCTTTTCGCACTCCCCGAGGTAGTCCGCGCCCAGCTTCATGGCGTCCTTGGCCCGTGAGATGTAGCCCAGGATGGACTTGGGCGGGAAGGCCTTGTCGTCCAGGTTGAAGTCCTTGATGATGTCCTTGACCACCCGCTCGGAGTCGGCCGAGTCGTAGATGGTGAAGGAGCTGTTGAAGCCCAGGCGGTCGATGTCCCGGCGCAGCATCCGCACGCAGGCGGAGTGGAAGGTGCTGGCCCAGATGTCGTTTGCCTGGGGGCCAAGCATCCGCTCCAGCCGCTGCTTCAGCTCTCCGGCGGCCTTGTTGGTGAAGGTGATGGCGATGATGGACCAGGGCACCGCCGGGTCCAGGCGGCACAGCCGCTCCTGCCGCTCCTTCTGCGCGGGATCGGGATGGGCGGCGTAGTCTTCCAGGAAGGCCAGGTCCTCCTCCCCCACCCACTCGGGCGCCTCGTCGCAGTCGGAGCCCCTGCCGTACTTCATCAGGTTGGCAATGCGGTGGATCAGCACCGTGGTCTTGCCGCTGCCCGCCCCGGCCAGCAGCAGCAGCGGCCCCTCGGTGGCCAGTACGGCCCGGCGCTGCTCGGGATTCAGATTTAAGTAGTCCAGCTCTATGGCGGCCCTGCGCGCCTTACAGAAGCGCAGCGCCTTGTCGTTTTCCAGCATTGGTTCACCATTTCCTTTTTTCTCTTTTGCAGTTCTAGTATTGTATCACATGGAAGGAAAGGTTGACAATGGACAAAATAGAAAGGATAATGGGAGACTGACTGGTTGATTGGAGTGATTTGCTTGCAGTACAAACGCGCCCGGGACTGGGGCCTCGCCCCCGGCGGCCTGCCCACGGGCCCCCTGAATAAAATCACCGACGTGCCCGGCGTGGCCGTGGGCCACTGCACCGTGGACACGCCGCAGCACAAGACCGGGGTGAGCGTGGTGCTCCCCTGCCCGGAAAATCCCTTCGTCCACAAGCTGCCCGCCGCCGCCTTCGTCCTAAACGGCTTCGGCAAGAGCGCCGGGCTGGTGCAGATCCGGGAGCTGGGCACGCTGGAGAGCCCCATCGCCCTGACCAACACCCTCAACGTGGGCCTGGTCCACGACGCGCTGGTGGAGTACCTGGCCCGCCGCTGCGCCGCGGACGGGGTGGATCTGCGCTCGGTGAACCCGGTGGTGTGCGAGTGCAACGACGCCGTCCTCAACGACATCGTCCACAGGGCCGTGGGCATGGACGAGGTGTTTTCCGCGATCTCCTCCGCCGGGCCCGATTTCGCGGAGGGGGACGTGGGGGGCGGCAAGGGCATGGTGTGCCACGGCCTCAAGGGTGGCATCGGCTCGGCCTCCCGGGTGCTGGAAGTGGGCGGGAAAACCTACACCCTGGGGGTGCTGGTGCAGGCCAACCACGGGGTGCTGGACGATTTGACCGTGTGCGGGGAGCGCATCGGCCCGGCGCTGGCCCGCCGGGTGGAGGCCGCCCAGGCCGACCAGGGCTCCTGCATCGCGGTGCTGGCCACCGACCTGCCCCTGGACGCCCGGCAGCTGGGCCGGGTGGCCCGGCGCCTGCCGGTGGGACTGGCCCGGCTGGGCTCCCACATCGGCCACGGCAGCGGGGAGGTCTTTTTGGCCTTCTCCACCGCCAACCCCTACGACCCCGGGCAGGCCGCGCCCGTGCGGCAGATTACGGCCTTCCGGGAGGACAGCCTGGACCTCCCCTTCCGGGCCGCCGCCGAGTGCGCGGAGGAGGCGGTTTTGAACTGCCTGCTCGCCGCCCGCACCGTCACAGGCTTCCGGGGGCGCACCGTGTACGCCCTCACCGACCTTTGGGCCCCCGCGGCGAAAGGAGGTCCCCATGCAGAATAAGAACCCCGGCCACGGCGGCAAATTCACCAGCTCCGTGGGCTTCGTCCTGGCGGCGGTGGGCTCCGCCGTGGGCATGGGCAACATCTGGCTCTTCCCCTACCGGGTGGGGCAGTACGGCGGTGGGGCCTTCCTGGTGCCCTACTTCCTCTTTGTGGCCCTGTTCAGCTACGCCGGGCTCTCCGGCGAATTCGCCCTGGGCCGCCTCACCGGCACCGGCACCATGGGCTCCTTCGACTACGCCCTGGGCACCCGTGGCAAAAAAGGCGGCAGGTATATCGGCGTGCTGCCCCTGCTGGGGGTGCTGGGCATCGCCATAGGCTACTCCGTGGTGGTGGGCTGGGTGCTGCGCTACGCCGCCGGGGCGGTCACCGGCTCGGCCCTCACCACCGACAGCCAGGCCTTCTTCGACGGCGTGGCAGTCTCCTTCGGCTCGGTGCCCTGGCACTTCCTGGCCATCGCCCTGACCGTGGGCATCGTCGTCTTTGGTGTGGCGGGGGGCATCGAGAAGATCAGCAAGTTCATGATGCCGGTCTTTTTCCTCCTCTTCCTCGTCATCGCCGTGCGGGTGGCCTTCCTGCCCGGCGCGGCGGCGGGATACGCCTACCTGCTCAAGCCCGACTGGAGCTACCTGCTCCGCCCCGAGACCTGGGTCATGGCCATGGGGCAGGCCTTTTTCAGCCTGTCCATCAACGGCGCGGGCATGCTCATTTACGGCAGCTACATGAAGCGCTCGGAGGACATCGTGCGCCACTCGGCCATGACCGCCGTGCTGGACACCGCGGCCGCCCTGCTGGCGGGCTTCGCCATCATCCCGGCGGTCTTTGCCTTCGGCATCGAGCCCTCCTCCGGCCCCTCCCTCATGTTCGTCACCCTGCCCAAGGTATTCGCCCTCATGCCCGCCGGGCGGATTTTTGCGGTTTTGTTCTTCGTCTCGGTCTTCTTCGCGGGCATCACGTCCCTCATCAACATGCTGGAGGCGGTGGGCGAGGCCCTGGGCCGGGAGGCGAAGCTCTCCCGCCGGGCCTCCACCCTCATCGTGGGCGCGGTGGTCTTTGCCGTGTCCGTCTTTCTGGAGGCCCTGCCCCGCATGGGGGCCTGGATGGACCTCGTCACCATCTACATCGCCCCCTTCGGCGCGGTGCTGGGCGCGGTGTTCATCTACTTCGTGCTGGGCATGAAGGCCGCCAAGGCCGAGCTCAACCTGGGGCGAAGGCGCCCCCTGGGCCGCGCCTTCGCCCCCATCGCCTACTGCTATGTGGTGCTGGCCGCAGCGGTGGTGGTCCTGGGCATCTGGTACGGGGGCATCGGATAGGTTTAACAGAGAAAGGAGCCAAATATGCCGTTGGTAATACGCAGGGCGGTCCGCGGTGATTACGCGGCGGTCCGCGCTTTGGAGGAGCTGGAATTCGGCGTTCACAGGCGGGCCAGGCCGGACTATTTTGAACCGCTGGAAAACAGCTACACAGAGGAAGAATTCGAGGAACTGCTGGCAGATCCCTGTCCGATCTGCTGGGTGGCGGTCCAAGACGAAACCGTCGTCGGGCTCTGCTTCGGGAAAATCGGGAAAACCGCCGGGAATCCGGTCTGTAAGTCCCGCCTGGTCGCGTTTATTCAGGATATTGTCACCTTGCCGGAATACCGGGGGCGGGGGATTGCAACCGCGCTTATGTCCAGAGCCCGGGAACAGGCGGTAAACGAGGGCGCGGCCAGCGTGGAGCTCTGTGTCTGGAGCTTCAACGCGGATGCCGTGCGGCTTTACGAAAAAATGGGTATGCGTGTCCAATACTACCGCATGGAGCAGGATTTATCGGCGGAAGACGCTGCGCACAGCTCCCATGTATAACCGGCGGGCCGATTTGGGCATCGGCCCCTACGGTACGGGGATGGGACGGATTGCCGCGCTCCTGCGGCCCCACCGCCCCTTGTGCGTCTTATCCGCCTAAGCTGCAACAACGGCGCCTCATCCTGCGCATAAATTTTGTTATTTGTCCTTTTTAACAAGTTGAGGGCGGGCGCGGCATTGCCGCGCCCGCCCTTTTGATGCTTTTTACCGATTTTCCCCTTCCATTTTTGACGGATTTGTGGCAGAATAGGGAGAGTATTGAGGAGGCGAATTACAGTGAAGCACGTTTGGAGGCGCCTCGGCGCGCTGCTTCTGTCCGTCCTGCTGCTGTGCGCGGCCCTAGGGAGCGCGGCGCTGGCCGACACGGCCGGGGACGGCGTCACGGCCACCATCCTGTTTACCCACGACATGCACTCCCACCTGCTGCCCGCGCCCAAGGAGGAGGGCGGGGAGTACGGCGGCTTCGCCCGGCTCATGACCGCGCTGGAGGCCGAGCGGGCCATCTCCCGCCAGAACGGCGTGGCCTGCCTGACGGTGGACGGGGGCGACTTCGCCATGGGCACCCTGTTCCAGACCGTCTACACCTCCCAGGCCACCGAGCTGCGCTCCCTGGGGGCGCTGGGCTTTGACGCCACCACCTTCGGCAACCACGAGTACGAGTACCGGGCCGACGGCCTGGCCAAGATGCTGAACGCCGCCATGGCCAGCGGCGACCCCCTGCCCGCCATCGTCCAGAGCAACTATCTGCCCCCCAAGGAGGGCCAGGAGGGCTACGATGAGACCGCCCAGGCCGTCTGGGACGCGCTGGAGGCCTACGGTGTGACCGACTACACCATGGTGGAGAAGGAAGGGGTTCGCTTCGCGGTGTTCGGCGTGCTGGGCCAGGACGCGGACGACTGCGCCCCCATGTCCGGCATGGTCTTTGAGCCCATCGCCCAGGCCGCCCAGCGGGTGGTGGACGAGATCCGGGCCAACGAGGACTACGACTTCATCATCTGCCTGTCCCACAGCGGCACCAACCCCGACCCCAAGAAGTCGGAGGACGAGCAGCTGGCCAAGGCGGTGCAGGGCATCGACTTCATCGTCTCGGGCCACACCCACTCCACCCTGGCGGAGCCCAAGATCGTGGGCAACACGGTCATCGGCTGCGTGGGGGAGTACTGCAACAACCTGGGCAAGCTCACCCTGCACAAGAACGCGGACGGGACCAACACCGTGCTGGACTACCAGCTTATCCCCATCAACGAGCAGGTGAAGGACGACCCGGCCGCCGCCGCCAAGATCCAGTCCTACAAGGAGCTGGTGGAGCGGGACTACCTGGCCCAGTTCAACATGACCTACGACCAGGTGCTGGCCCGCACACCCTTTGCGTTCACCCCCATCTCCAAGTTCGCCGTGGAGCAGGAGGAGGACGGCCTGGGCAACCTGATCACCGACGCGTATATCTACGCCGTGGAGCAGGCCGAGGGGGGCAAGGGCGCGCCTATCACCGCCGCCTTCGTCAACTCCGGTGTCATCCGGGCCTCCTTCGCCCAGGGGGACATCACGGTGTCCGACGCGTTCAACGTCAGCTCCATCGGCTCCGGGGCCGACGGCTCGCCGGGCTACCCCCTCATCGACGTGTACCTCACCGGCGCGGAGCTGAAAAACGTCTTTGAGGTGGACCCCTCCGTGGGGCCCATCTTCGCCGGGGCCCAGCTCTACAGCTCGGGCGTGAGCTACAAGTTCAACATGCACCGGCTCATTTTCAACCGCACCTACGACCCCGCGCTGATGCTGCCCGACGGCACCCGCGCCCCGATTGAGGACGGCACCCTCTACCGGGTGGTGACCAACCTCTACTCCAGCCAGATGCTGGGGCTGGTCACCGACAAGTCCTTCGGCATCCTCAAGGTCACCCCCAAGGACGCCCAGGGACAGCCCATCACCGACTATGAGGCCCACATCATCCACCTGCCGGACGGCGGCGAGCTCAAGGAGTGGTACGCCGTGGCCACCTACCTGTCCTCCTTCGACAAGGAGGACGGCGTGTCCCAGGTGCCGCTGAAGTACGCCGCCCCCGAGGGGCGCAAGGAGCGCTCGGAGAGCCGCAATCCCATCGAGCTGCTCAAGCAGCCCCGGTGGACCACCGTCCTGGTCATCGCCCTGGTGGTGGTGCTCCTGGCGGTGGTGGTGCTGGTGGTGTGGCTCATCGCCACGCGCAAGCGCCGCCGTGGCCGCCGCAGGCGCAGTGCGGGCAGCTACCGCAGGTACAGAGGTTAAGCGATGCTGAGCGCCCCCGGACGGCCTGTCCGGGGGCGCTCAATCTGTCAAAAAAGTTTATCGGGTACCGGGATGGGACTGATTGCCACGGGTCACCGAAGGTCTTCGTAAGCCCTTTCAGACTACCGAGCGTAAAATGGCCAATCGTGTCTGTTATGGCTACGATGTGCGACCCGAAGGTGACCTCACTGTCAACGAATCCGAAGCAAAAGCTGTATACACTGACTCGGTGCATCTGCAAAAGGCGATGGTTATCTACGGTACGCAGTTCCAAAACAGTGGCGAACTGGCAAAGGTACTCGTCAAGAATCACCATGACTCCATCATTTCTGCCGCAGTATAATTGAATTAACAGAAAGTACAGTTTCATTTTGCGGGAAAGTTATTTCTCGGACTGTGAAGCATCTGTTTCGCACAACTATTTATTGAAAATTTGGCAACTCGGTTATGAGAAAAATACAGAAATGGCCTTGATTGAAATGGGCGGACGGTAGGGATAGTGCAAAAAATGATTTCAACTAATGAGCTTTGAACAAAAGATGCTGATTACTGAATCCGCGGAAGCTCACAAAAACCCGTGAAATCACATGATTTCACGGGTTTTTTGTAACTTTCTCAAGGCCCGCCGGGCGAACTTCTGGCCCCAGAGCCGCGCGGTGCCGGCCACGGTCCGCCCCGGTCTTGCGCAACTGGACTGGCAGGGCTTGATCCATATTAACGCCCGCTGGACGGCGAAGGTTTCCGTGGATCCGGTGGCGCAGATACGGGAGACCGTCCAATATTTTCGAACCCGGCTGGCGGGTACTCACGATCTCCGGGAAAACGGCCCGCTCTTCTGGGATCTCATCCTGAAATGCGGCCTGCAGCGCTGGGACGACGACGATTGGGCGCTTTTGTTCCGGCGGCTGGCCATCTCCTTGCCATGGCCCCTGTCCACGCCGGTGGAATTTCATCTGGCGGCCCTGGACCGCCTGGACAACGAACTGATCCTCAACCTCTTTGGGGAGCAGATCCAATAGCTCCGCTTTCCCTACCCGGCTGCCGCCAAGCCGCAGGAGTTGCACCTCTATTTTTCGGACACCTTCTCCGCGCAGCGCGAGCGCGTTATCCTCCAGCTCTGGAGCGGTTTCGGGTTTTCCTGGAGCGCGAGGGCTCCGGCGTCCCTCTGCCGGAGGTCGGCAAAATCCCCTTCCGCCGATGGAACGTCTATCGCCAGAGGCCCCAGCTGTGCTACTCCCCGGTCTCTCAGAGCCTCCAGCAGAACGGCGGCGGCGCATTGGAGCCGGGCGATTTCCTGCAGTCCCTGCCGAATATGGCGGAGCAGTAGGGCGTCAGCGTCAGCACTATTCTGGTTGTGGAAGACAATCTGCTCAACCGGGAGATCATTGTGGAACGCTTGGCTGCCGCCGACGCCGATGTAGATCCGGCGCAGGGCAGGAAAGCAGCTATGAAAAAGGTTTCCTCCTCGCCCGCATGATATAAGCAACTGGTCCTGATGGATGTTATAATACCCATCATGGCCTTTGTGCCGCGGTGTCGGCAATTCAGGCGCTGGAGCGGGGGAATGTCAAAACACTTCCCATCGTCGCCATGTCGGCCACCGCCTTTGCAGACAACCGGCAAAAGGCTAAGTATGCCGGTATGAACGAGCATCTCGCCAAACCGATTGAAATTGGCCGGTTTTCTCGGTTGAATGAAACGGACTGGATAACATACCTCCGCACGGGTAGTAGTTTCCTCTCTAGTTTCACATGTACGAGGGCTATCATTTTAAACAGAACACAAAACATAGCGCGCCGCCTGAGCGTACCCGCGTCGGTTTCGTATAAACACCCACGGCGCGCCGTCTCCCTACGTCATCTCCTCCGGGACGGTGGCGGTAGGCCCGGCCACAATCATATTGGGCCAGCGGTCTTCCATGTACGCGTCCGTATACCGCCGGTCCAGGAACGCCTCAAAGGCGTTGGCGGGCTCCGGCTGGACGGCGCGGGTGTTGTAGCGCAGCATGGCGCCGCAGGTGAGGACGGCGTTGCAGGCCATGAACAGCACCACCACCCAGGTCAGGACCTTCCCGGCCACGGCGGGCAGCTTTTCAATGGCCCTCGACATGGGCGGATAGAGGATTTTAATCCAGACGACGGCCAGCACGCCCCAGAAGAAGCAGAACAGCACGTTGGTCCGGCCGCCGATATTCAGCGGCATATGGCTGTAATCCCAAAAGACGGTGCCGAAGACCAGCTCGGTGAACACGCTGCACATGTACTCGTAGACGCCGCCGACGACGAACCCGGCCAGGAAGACGTAGCGGTCATTCTTTTCGGCCAGCCGTTGGAGCGTGACGGTGAGCACCACCGCCCCCAGCCCCCACACAAAGCTGAACGGCCCGTAGAGCACGCTGGAGCGGCTCATCCAGGCCCCGCCCACCAAGCGGCAGTAAAGGGTCTCGATGATGTCGCCCAGCAGGGCGGAGGCCAGGAACACCCAAATGAGCTTGTCGAAGCACAGGCCCTTGGCAAAGGTGTACCCGCCCTGCTCGGCCCCATCCATCTCCCGGATGCCGGGATACGCCTTGTGCAGCCGCCTCCAGATGGCGTCGGAGAGCCGGGCGGCCATCTTGCTCTGCCGGCTCTTCTCCTGGCGGCGCCGGTACCCGGCGGCGTCGCCGGTGCGCACGGCATAGAGCACGGCGGTAAAGTCCACCGCGATCAGGGCCAGCGCCACCAGCACCGCAATCTGTTTCACAAGCGCTGGAACCAGCAGGAAAGCCCCCATCAGGAGGGGATGGACGACCAAGTAGATGAAGTAGTAGGCCCCGGCGATGACCGCGGAGGACAGGAGCCCTTTCCCGCTGCCGCTGAACAGGCGGGTTCGCTCCTCTCCCCACTGGAGCCTGGGGCTGAAGCGCTTCATGAGCTGATTGGACAGGCTCTCCGCCACCGAAACGACGATCAGGGTGACCAGGAACTGGAGGATATGGTTTCCGCCCAGCGGGGGCAGCACCAGGATCAGCAGGTCGAAGGTCACGCCGTAGCTCAGCAGCAGGGGCAGCGTGAGAAAGCCCCGGTTATAAAAGCGCCGCTTGGCGAGCGCATAGTACCCCGCCTCTGCCGCCCAGCCCAGGACGGAATATAGGATCAGGTATACCCCCAAATCCACCCACGAGACATTTTCCATATGATTTACTTCTCCTTTTTACACTATCGTGTCCGCTCCGGGTGGCCCAATGCGTCCTGCGGCTCTTCGCGCCGCTGCAATGAGCGCATGTGGGGTCAAGGCATAACCGGGCCTCAGTGCAAATCCCCGGCCATGCAGAACGGCCGCCCGTTGGGCGGCCGTTCTAGCGTCGTCCGGTATCCTAGCCCCCCGTCAACGAATCGGGCAGCAGCTCGTTTTGAATGAGCTGCGCGTCGCTCTGCCGCCGGACGATCAGCGCGTCGCGGCCCTCACGCACCAGCACCACGGCCGGCACGTTCACCTTGTTGTAGTTGCTGGCCATGGCATACCCGTAGGCCCCCGTGGAGAAGGTGGCGAAAATGTCCCCCGGCTCCACGTTGGGAATCCGGGCGTCCCGGATAAGGATGTCGGTGGACTCGCAGCATTTCCCGGAGATGGTCACCGTCTGGCAGGGCTCCTCCCCCGCCCGGCTGGCCACCATGCCCTCGTACTCGGCCTGGTAGAGCCCCACCCGGATATTGTCCGTCATGCCGCCGTCCACGCTGACGTACTTGCGCACGCCGGGGATCTCCTTGATGCTGCCCACCGTGTACAGGGTGAGCCCCGCCTCCCCCACCAGGCTGCGGCCGGGCTCGATGACCACGGCGGGCCGGGTGAGGCCGTGCTCCCTGCAGTAAGATATGGTCTGCTCCATCATGGGGTCGGTGAAGCAGCGGTAGGGCCTGCGCTCCTGCCCGGGCAGGTAGCGGATGCCGAAGCCGCCGCCGTAGTTTAGCTCCCGCACCTCGTAGCCGAAGCGCTCCTTGGTCTGGCGCGTGAGCTCCAGCGAGGTCTTCATGGCCTCCAGATGGGAGCGGTTGTCGAAGAGCTGGGAGCCCACGTGGAAGTGAAAGCCCATGAACTCCACCCACTCCGAGCCGATGGCGGCCCGGATGGCGGGGTAGATCACGTCCTCGTCCAGCGGGATGCCGAATTTGGAGTCCTTTTTGCCCGTGGAGATATAGGAGTGGGTGTCGTTCTCCACCTCCGGGGTGATGCGGTAGAGCACCCGCATCTTCCTGCCCTTCTCCCGGCAGATCTGTTCGATCAGCGCCAGCTCCTGGAGCCCGTCGATGACGATCCGGCCGATGCCGTACTCCACGGCCAGCTCGATCTCCGCGCGCTGCTTGTTGTTGCCGTTGAACTCGATGCGCCCGGCGGGGAACCCGGCCTTGACGGCGGTGTACAGCTCTCCGCCCGACACCACGTCCAGGCACAGCCCCTCCCGCTCCACGATTTTGCACATGGCCAGGGTGCAGAAGGCCTTGCAGGCGTAGGCCGCCCGCACGTTTTCGTATTTCTGGAGAAAATCCCTGCGCAGCTCGGCGCACTTGTCCACGATGTCGCTCTCCGAGAACACGTAGAGGGGGGTGCCGTAGCGCCCGGCCAGCTCCACCGTGTCACAGCCGTCAAAAAACAGATGGTTTCCCCGCACTTCCCGAATCATAAGCTGTCCCCTTTCAAACGGCCGCCCGGCCGCTTACCGTGCGTCTGCCGCGGCCCTGAGCCGCCCCATGGCCCGCTCCAGCACGCTGCGGGGGCAGGCGGCGTTCAGGCGCATGAAGCCCTCTCCCCCGCTGCCGAAGCTGACGCCCGGATTCAGGCCCAGTCCGGCCCGACGCACCATAAATTCGGCCAGTTCCCCGTCGGGTAGCCCCAGTCCCCGGCAGTCCAGCCACATGAGATAGGTGGCCTCCGGCAGGTTGGGCCTTACCTGCGGGATGTACGCGGCGCAGTAGTCCCGCACGAACTGCATGTTCCCCTCCAGGTAGGGCAGCAGCTGGTCCAGCCACTCGTCCCCGCCGCGGAAGGCCGCCTCCATGGCCACCAGGCTGAAGCAGTTGTTGCGGGAGATGTCCAGCTTCCGCCAGAACTCGTTGAAGCGCTCCAGCTCCTCCCGGTTGGGGAACACGGTGGTGGAGGCCTGGAGCCCCGCCAGGTTGAAGGTCTTGGTGCCCGACAGGCAGGTGATGACCTGCCCGGCTGTCTCCGGGGACAGGGTGGCCGTGGGAATGTGCCGGTTCCCCCACAGCAGCAGGTCGGAGTGGATCTCGTCCGACACGATGCGCACGCCGTGGCCCGCGCACAGGCCGCACATGGCGCCGAGCTCCTCCCGCGTCCACACCCGGCCCACCGGGTTGTGGGGACTGCACAGGATAAACAGGGCCGGGCGCTGCGCCAGCGCCGCCTCGAAGGCCTCCAAATCCGCCGTGTAACGCCCGTCCTCCACCTTGAGGGGGGCCTCCAGGGGCCTGCGCCCCCACTTGGTGATGGCGCTGGCGAATTCGGGGTAGACCGGGGGCTGGATCAGGATGGGGTCCCCCGGCTTTGAGTAGAGCTCCACCAGCGCCGAAAGGGTGGGCACCACCCCGGGCGAGAAGGCCATCAGCCCGGCGTCCGGGCTCCAGCCGTGGCGCCGCTGCTGCCACTGGCTCACGGCCTCAAAATAGCTGTCCGGACGGGAAGTATACCCAAAGATCCCCTGCGCCAGACGCGCCCCCATGGCGTCCATGATGGGCCGCGCCACGGCGAAGTCCATATCGGCCACCCAGAGCGGGATCACGTCGTCGGTGCCGAACTTTTTGCGCCGCTCGTCGTACTTGGCGCTGAAATTGCCGCTGCGGTCTATCACCTGATCGAAATCATACTGCATACCTGCATCCAACCTCTCCCGGGACTTTATTGCTCCCTTATTTTATATGTCTTCTTCCATTTTCCTGTTAAAGGCGTTCTTTCCCGCCGACCTCCCACACTCTGGGGATCGCGGCGCAAAAGCTGTACAGCGCCATGAAAGCGGTGAATCCACGCTTACTGAATGGACCGTTTTTAATGAGTATTTCCTGTTCCTGACCCGCAAGCTTCATAAAATACCCGGTTTCTTTATACCCGTTGCGCAGATAAAACGCCTTGCGCCGCACCCTGTTTTCCAGGTCCTCCGCGTCCGCGCCGCAGGGCTCAATGGATACGATAATCTTGTTTTTGGGATGCAGCGCCTGGATCTGCTCCAAAATGCGGCCGCCGTACCCCTGGGAACGGATGTTTTCCTCCACCGCGAAAAACATGAGAAAGGTCTGCCTTCCCATTGCCGCCAGGTAGGCCAGCCCGCACAGGGTCTCCCCGTCGTAAAAGGACAGGAACTGGGTGTTCCACAGGCATGACATACCGAGCATCATGAAAAACGGCATACGCTCCTCCTTGGGAAAGGAACGCTCATAGATCTCCCTTATTTCCACTTTCCGGCTACTGCTCAGGACCTTTTCCACACGCAAACTCAAAAATTCATCTCCCGTCGGCGCACCCGCATTATACCGTTTGATTATAGCATAATCCAGGGGCACCGTAAACCGTCGAACCGTGGTCTTTTGACGCAGGATGCAGGTATCGTTGTTACGGATAAGGCGCACCCTGTCATTGCGAGGAGGCCCCGCAGGGCCGACGCGGCAATCCGTCCCATCCCCGCACCGTAGGGGCGATTCACGAATCGCCCGCCTTCTCCGCCCTAGTCGCATCAATCGTTGCACTAAACATTGGGCAGCAGCGGTGAGGGATCGCCGGTATAGAGCAGGGTCAGGCGGTGCATGGCACGGGTGCAGGCCACGTAGAGCAGGCTGCGGTCCCGGGGTCCGGCGTAGGCGGCGGCGCTCACGCCGGGCAGGATCACCTCGTCGAACTCCAGGCCCTTGGACATACCGATGGAGGCCACGGACACCCCGCCGGAAAAGCGCCGGCTCTCCTGTGTCAGCAGGTGTGCCCCGCAGATCCCGGAGATCGCCGCGTGGAGGGCGCGGGCCTCCCGCCCGGTCCTTGTGAGAATACCCAGCGTGGCGTGCTCCCCCGCCTCGAAGGCCCTGATCAGCGCGCTGATCCGCTCCAGCTCCTCCCGTTCGTCCCGGCAGGCCAGCACCGCCGGCGCCGCGCCGTGTCGCTCCACCGGCTCCAGCGTTGCCGCGGGCTGAATCCCCTGGGCGAAGCGCATGATCTCCCAGGTGGAGCGGTAGCTCTTGTTCAGCTCCACGTACTCCGCCCCGGGGTAGAGCCCCCGGAGATCCTCCAGGGCGCCCGTGTGGTTGGGGTCCACCCGCTGGGCAAAGTCCCCCAGGATGGTCTTGGGGCAGGGGAAGAGCCTGTTGAGCACGGCGAACTGGACGGGCGTATAGTCCTGCATCTCGTCCACCACCAGGTGGCGGACCACCCCGCTTTGCTTCAGCCCCTCGAAGGCCCCGCGCAGGTAGAGGTAGGGGTACACGTCCTCCCACTCCAGGGTGTTCTTCGCGGGCGGGGCGAACAGCTCCGGCCTGCCCTGGGCCCGGTAGAACGCGCGGTAGAGCGCCAGGGTACTCTTGCAGCGCAGCATGGCCCGCAGGCGTCTTTCAATAACTCCCGCCGTGGGCAGGTCCTCTCCCACGTCCCCGAAGCGCGTGCGCAGCTCCCCCGCCATCTGCGCCAGGCGCGCCCGTATGGGGAGCCCGCCCAGGGCCTCGAACCGCGCCCGGATCCACTCCGCCGGGGCGGTGTGCTCCCCGACGGCGCAGTCGGCGGCCTCGAAGATCCCGGCCTGCGCCAGGAATCGATCCAGCCGCTCCACGAGGTCCGGGGCGGCCTTGAAGCGCGCGCGCTCCGCCCAGGCCCCGTCCCCCTCCTCCAGGGGATCCCGGGCGGGCAGGAAGGCCACGTCCCCCTCCAGCTGCACCTGCGCGATGTCCGCCAGGCCCAGCCCGCCCACGGGCGCCTCCCCCAGCTCGGGCAGTACGTTGGAGATGAAGTCCCCGAACACCCGGTTGGGCGAGAGGATGGTCACCCGCCCCGCCGACAGCCGGTCCTTGAACCGGTAGAGCAGATAGGCGATGCGGTGCAGGGCGATGGAGGTCTTGCCCGACCCCGCCGCCCCCTGGATGATCAGCACGTCCGCCCGCTCGTTGCGAATGACGCGGTTCTGCTCCTTCTGGATGGTGGAGATGATGGACTTCATCTTCTCGTCCGAGGTGCGGCTCAGCTCCCGCTGGAGCACGTCGTCCTGGATGTGGGCGCCGCTGTCCAGGGCGTATTCCAGCACGCCGCCCCGTATGCGGAACTGGCGCTTCCGGGTCAGCTCCCCTTCCACCCTGCCCGCCGGCGCGTCGTAGCCCGCCGGGCCCACCTCGCAGTCGTAGAACAGCCCGGCGATGGGGGAGCGCCAGTCGCAGATCAGCAGCTCGCCCCCGTGGCGGAAGGCGCTGGAGCCCAGATAGCACGGCTCCGCCGCCCCGCCACCCTCCTCCCGGAAATCGACCCGGGCGAAGTAGGGCGAGTCCTTCAGCCGGGCCAGCCGCTCCCGCACCTCCACGGCAAAGGCCCCCGAGCGGTCGATCCGCTTGAGCGCCAGCTCATTCTGGAACATCTCGTGGGGGTCGATCTCCCCCCGGTATTGGGACATGTAGCGCCGCTCGTCCCGGTACTCCCGGTCCATGCGCTCCACCCCGCGCTCGGCCTCCTCCAGCGCCTGCGCCAGCCTGCGGCTCACCAGGGCCAGGTGGGCCTCCTCCTCCGGGAAGAGGGCGGCGGACGGCGCCCCGCTACGCATACCCGCCCTCCTGGGGCAGGACAAAGCGCTGGGTGGGGTAGCCGAACTCCACCAGCAGCTCGGCTTCCGCGAACCCCAGGCCCATAATCTCCCGGCGGTGCCCAGTGTCCGCCCGGTCCCCCGCCCGGTAGGTGGTGATGCTGATCTCCCTCCCCCGGGGCAGCCCGTCCATCACCTTCTCCAGGAAGGCCTGCGGGATCCCCCTGCCCCGGTAGAGGGGGTGGGTGCCCATAAAGTCGATGCATCCGTTTTCAGGCGAGAAGAGCAGGATGCCCGCCGCAATCTCCCCGTCCTTCAAAATCAGGGCCTGCCGGGCGGCGATCCGCGCCCGCAGCACCCGGAGGTACTCCTCCTCGTCCAGGCGGGGGAAGCCGTCCACCACCAGGCGCACCAGCTCCATCCAGCACGGGATGTCCTCCTCCCCGGCGGGCGCCGGCTCCCACCGGGGCTCCTCCCTGTCCTCCAGCATACGGTAGCGCTCCCTCAGCTCAAATTTCAGTTGCAGCGGGTAGAACGCCTCGTTATCCCGGAAGCGGCTGGGGGGCTGCTTGTACATGGCGGTAAACACGTCCGTGAATGCCTGCTGGCTCTCGTACCCCGCCATGAGCGCGATGTCCAGGATGGGCTGCGCGGAGAAGACCAGCAGCTTGGCGGCCTCGGTCAGCCGCCTGCGCTGGATATAGTCGTGGAGCGTCAGGCCCACCATCTGGGTAAACGTGCGGTGCAGGTAGTATTTGGAGTAGTGCACCGCGGCGGCCACCCGCTCCAAATCCAGCTCCCCGGCCAGGTGCTCCTCGATGTAGCCGATGGCCGCCGTTATGATCTCTATACGATTGGGCATACGATCTCCCTCCTTCCATGGGCACAGATTATAGCAGATGAAGCGGCCCAGCTTTTCATCGTTCTTGCTGTTTTGTAACCTGTGCCGCCATGTCTGGTTCCCGCCATTGCGAGGGCGAACCCTGTCATTGCGAGGAGGCCCCGCGGGGCCGACGCGGCAATCCGTCCCATCCCCGTACCGTAGGGGCCGATGCCCACATCGGCCCGCTGCTCCAGGCCCGTAGGGGCGATTCACGAATCGCCCGTCCACCATTACCCCCCTTATCCCCCTAAGCTACCATTACGTTGCTTCTATCCCGCGCAAAGGCAAGGGGGCCCGGCTGGTCAGCCGGGCCCCCTTGCCTTTCGTATCCCGCTATAGTTTAAACCCGCGATAAACTGCTTGGCCGTGCGCGGCGTTCTCCCCGGATGGTGCATCCGCCCCAAGGAATCTGCGAATTCCTTGGGGGCCCCGTTTTATTTCATGTATCGCCAGGGCGGAATGAATCCGCCCTGGCTCCGCCGCATAAGCGGCGGCTCGCTGCGCTCGCATGGGAGATGCGGGCGGGCCTTCTACAGACTTAAACCCGCGATAAACTGCTTGGCAGTGCGCGGCGTCCGGCCGGGGTGGTGCATCCGCCCCAAGGAATCTGCAGATTCCTTGGGGGCCCCGTTTTATTTCATGTATCGCCAGGGCGGAATGAATCCGCCCTGGCTCCGCCGCATAAGCGGCGGCTCGCTGCGCTCGCGTGGGAGATGCGGGCGGGCCTTCTACAGCCTTAAACCCGCGATAAACTGCTTGGCCGTGCGCGGCGTCCGGCCGGGGTGATGCATCTCCCACTTGACCGCCTCGGCGCGCAGCGTCTCCCGCTCCAGCTCCACGCCGTACAGCGCCGCCATGCGCTCCACCATGTCCAGAAAATCCGCCTTGTTCAGCGTGAGGTAGGGGATGCGCAGGCCGAAGCGGTCGGACAGGGAGGTCTTCTCCTGGATGGTCTCGAAGGCGTCCACCTCGTCCCCCGCCCGGTCGGAGAAGGTCTGCCGCACCAGATGGCGGCGGTTGGAGGTGGCGTAGATGGCCACGTTGGCGGGCCGGGGCTCCAGCCCGCCCTCCAGGATGGTTTTCAGCACCGAGTACGTCCTGTCGTCCTGGTCAAAGGCCAGATCGTCGATGAACAGGATGAACTTCCGCCGCCGCCCGGCCAGCATGCGGATCAGCACGGGCAGGTCGGCCAGCCCCTCCTTCTGCACCTCGATGAGGCGCAGATCGTCAAAGCCCTCCAGGTGGAGCAGGGCCTTCACCGTGGCCGACTTCCCGGTGCCGCTGTCGCCGTAGAGCAGCACGTTGTTGACCAGGTTGCCCTCCATCATGGCCCGGGTGTTGGCCACCACCTGGTCCCGCTGCAGCTCGTACCCCAGCATCTCCTCCGGGGCGGGGCTGTCCGGGCGCTCCACGGGCAGCAGCCGCCCGTCCTCCCACAAAAAGGCCCGGTACTTGGCGAACACGCCCGCGCCCCGGGCCCGGTAAAAGGCCATCAGGGCCTCAAAATCGAAGGGGGCCCCCGCCGTCCAGCGGGGCAGCTCCTCCAGCACCGGGTCCTCGGCGGCGGAGACCAGCTCCTTGAGGCGCGCCACCACCCGCTCGCAGTCCAGCCCGGCCAGCTGGGAGAAGGTCTCCACGTCCCGCCGGGCGGCGGCGGCCAGGGCCGGGTCCTCCCCACCCCGCTCCACCAGCCGGGCGTAGGGGGATTCCTCGTAGCGCAGCTTGTCGTGCAGCCACTCCCCCAGGCTCTTCCAGCCGCCGGTGCGCAGGGTGAAAAAGAGGCGGGTGTACCGCTCCACCGCCTCCTCCCCCCTGCCCGCCGACAGGGCGTCCAGCAGGGAGACCGCCAGCCCCATCAGCTCCTCGTCCATCAGGTGCTTGTAGGCCGCCACCCCCCGCAGGGCAAAGCGCAGTCCTTCCACAGTCATCGGGATTCCTCCTTAAAATTCGGCCCGGTGGGCCTCGAAAAAGTCATGGTAGGCCCGCACGCTGGGCAGCTGCGTCCACTTCCGGCGGCGCACCGGGGCCTCGTCCAGGTCGTACACCGCCGCCCCCTCCATGGCCAGCAGGAAGGGCGAGTGGGTGGAGATTACCAGCTGGCTGCCGAAAAAGCGGGCCGAGTCGCTGAGAAAGGCCGCCAGCTTCTCCTGGTTGGCGGCGGACAGGCTGTTTTCCGGCTCGTCCAGCAGGTACAGGCCGTTTTCCTCCACCGCGTGGATGAAGTACAAAAAGGCGCTCTCCCCGTTGGAGCGGCCGGGCAGGTTGCCCATAAGCCGCCGCTTCACGTACTGGGAGCCGGTGCGGCGGCGGGAATCCACCACCTTTTTCAGCTCCTCGTAGTCGTCCAGGGAGTGCATCTGGAACTGGGAGTACTTGGCCTGGGTGTACTCGGACAAAAGCTCATCCCGCTTTTCGTCGATGCCCTCGTTCACCCCCCGGATCTCGAAAAGGTAGTCGAACACGTCGTCGCTGGTGATGATCCGGCTGCGGGCGCGGACCTCCGGGGTGAAGCGCCCGGAGGTGACGGCCCGGCAGGCGGCCGTGAACGCGTCGAAAAAGGCGCTCTTGTTGTAGCAGGTTCTCCCCCGGCCCAGCCCCAGCGCCCCGGCGATTAGGTTGAGCAGGGTGGTCTTGCCCGAGCCGTTGCCGCCGTACAGGATGGTCACCGGCTCGAAGTCCAGCGTGTCCAGCTCCTTTTCCGGGAAGATCTGGTAGGGGTAGAAGCTGTTGTAGCAGGTGCGCCGCTGACTTTCAAAGAACTGATACTCCCCGGCCTCCCCGGGCAGGAAAAACCGCTCCAGATAGCGCATACCGCCGCCCCCCTTCCCCATGTACGGTCAATTTTAAGCGTTTTGCGCCCCCGTGTCAATCGCGCGGTTGACTTATGCCCCCCGGTTGGGTATGATCGGGTAAAGTCAATCGGCGGGAGGGGATTCGATGCTGTTGCAGCGGGAACGGGAGCTGGTGGCGGAGTACGGGCGGCGGCTGGTGCGCGCCGGCCTGGCCTCGGGCACCTTCGGCAACCTGAGCGTGTTCGACCGGGCCCGGGGGCTGATGGCCATCAGCCCCTCGGGCATGGACTATTTCCAGATCGAGCCGGACGACGTGGCGGTGGTGGGGCTGGACGGGGCCCTGCTGACGGGGGCCAAGCCCTCCAGCGAGGCGGATCTCCACCTGGTCTTTTACCGCAGCCGCCCGGACGTCTGCGGCGTGGTGCACACCCACTCCCCCTACGCCACCACCCTGGCCTGCCTGGGCTGGGGCATCGAGCCGGTGCACTACCTGGCGGCCTATGGGGGCCGGGCGGTGCCCTGCATCCCCTACCACCCCTTCGGCACGCAGGAGCTGGCCCAGGCCGCCTGCGGGGCCATGGGGGCGGACTGCGACGCCTGCCTGCTGGGGGGCCACGGGCTGGTGGCCGTGGGGCGCGACCTGCCATTCGCCTTTGACGCGGCGCAGCAGCTGGAGTTTGTGGCTCAGATCACCTACCGCACCCGGCTGGCCGGGGGCGGCGCGGCCCTCACCCCGGAGCAGCTGGCCTACGCCGCCGAGAAGCTGCGGGGCTACCGTCGGCGCTGAGCACGGTTCCCGGCAGACGATAGAAAACCACCCGCGGGGCACGTGAACAGGACCAGTAAAAACGGACAGTGACAAAACACCCCCTGATGTAGGAAAATAGACTACATCAGGGGGTATTGTCATGAAGAAACGAGAATATACACATGTCGAAATGCTGGTGCCAGAGATAGAGGCAATGCTGTCGGCAGGGAAAACACAGCGGGAAGTGGCGGAACAATTCGGATTCAAGAACAAATATGTGGTAAAGAACCTGCTGAAACGGCAGCGGGAGAAGCGGCGCAAGCTGGCGGCGGGGATCGTCCCGCGTCCCAAGGGCAGAGCGCGCAAGGATAGCAAGCCCAGAGACATAACAGCAGAGCAGGCATATGAGATTCAACGGCTGCAGATGGAAAACAAATTACTGCGGGATTTTCTGCAATCCGCTGGGAGGAGGTGAAGGTAGGCGTAAAGTATCAAGTCATCTATCGCCATCGAACGGACTACCCCATTTGCAGGATGTGCCGGTTCTTAGAGGTGTCCAGAAGCGGATACTACGACTTCGTCCGGCGGCTTGGCAAGCCGGAGAGAGACTTCGAGCTGGCAGGCATCATTGCCGCCCAGCGTGAGCGGAGCTTCCGCACCTACGGCTACCGCCGAATGTGGCTGTGGTTGGAGCGGCAGGGCATACACCGCAATCCCAAAACTGTGCTGAGGATCATGAAAAAGTACGGGTTGCTGTCTGAAATCCGGCGCAGGAGGAAGTGGACGCAGATGGGGCAGCAGGTACATAAGTATGAGAACCTGCTCAACAGAGCGTTTCACGCAGACAGGCCCAACAGCAAATGGGTAACGGACATCTCTTACATCCATACGAAGCAAGGTGTGTTGTACCTGTCTATGATCCGCGACCTCTACGACAACAGCATCGTGGCGTACAAAACCGGGACGCAGCAGACGGTAAATCTGGTGCTGGATACCATTCGTCTTGCCATGAAGCGGGAGAAAAAGAGGGTCGCTGCGGAGTTGCACCTCCACAGCGACCAGGGATTTCAGTACACCTCGCAAGCATACTTCAACCTGACTCAAGAATACGGCATAACGCCGTCCATGTCAAGGCGAGGCAACTGTTATGATAACGCTATGGCGGAAAACTTCTTCTCCATTCTCAAGACGGAGTGCATCTACCGCCTCAAGCCCGCCTCCTTTGAGGAGGCCAACCACATCATCGATCGTTTCATCTACTTCTACAACCATGAGCGCATCCAGTTAAAAACCGGAGAGGCGCCGCTCACGCGCCGCCTCTCCGTCTAATACTTGCTTTTCCTACCAGGGGCCTTTTTTGTGCTGTCCGCACAATCTGGGGCTGTTCACACGCCCCGCGGGTGGTTTTTTCGTCCCTTACCGTGTCTGCTGTTTCTCCAAGGCCCGGAACGCGCTCACGTTGAGGTATTCATTTCCCGGCGGACAGGTCTTTTTGATTTTATCCCGCTCCATACGCGCTGTGAGATCCTTTAGACGCTTCTTCTCCAATTCAATTTCCTCATCCAAGATCCCGTTGTAAAACGCGACGTAACCGGGGAAAAATTGATGCAGGTAGGTTTCAAGCCCGGCCATAGAGCCGATATACCGCATCAGCCCCCTGTATCCCTCCAGGCAAATGAGTTCAAAGACAGCCGGAGCCGCTTTCTCCAGCTCCCAAAAAATCAGTCCCTTCTTGACGCCGGGAAGTTCGCGGCCAAGCTGCATAGGAATATCGTGCAGGCCGCTGCCGACAATGTGTGCGATGGCCAGAACCCACCGCCCGCCAACGTGCAGCAGCCAAATTCCATGCTCCACCTCAACGCATTGCTCGACGCGGCCCCATGGCGTCTCTTTGGGAAGCGGCCACGTACCGAAGTATTCCGGGGCTATGTCTCTGCCCAATTCCGCACATTCGTCCCAGATTTCCTGAACGGCCTGTCGGCCGGCCGCAGCCCCTCCGTGTTTTATGAGTGAAAGCTCAAACTCCATGATGAATACTTGACCATCAGTTGCAAAGTAATAGACCCCGTCATGTTCCTCAGCGCATTGCAGCGCCTTGGCGGATACTGTGCACGCGCCCTCCCCCTTGGCAACGGCATAAAAGCATATATGCCCGGTGGCGCTGGGGCGGAACGCCATTGTCGTATGTATATCTAAAACGCCGGGAGCCACCTCCTCCCATCTGAGGACATCCCCCCACACCTCTCTATCAATTTTAAAAGGTAATGGTGGGACATTTGAAATTTGTTCGCGCAACCGCTTTATATAATCGTCATCCACAGTATTCCTCCTTTCACGTTAAGTTTTGTTTCCGGCTGGGACGCAAATACTTTTTTTGTAAGTCTTACAGGGTATCATACTATCGCCGCCCGTTTAAGTCAAT
The DNA here is from genome assembly GCA_022846095.1 of Oscillospiraceae bacterium. Lineage (NCBI taxonomy): Bacteria > Bacillati > Bacillota > Clostridia > Eubacteriales > Oscillospiraceae > Oscillospiraceae bacterium. The sequence goes on from AP025583.1 coordinate 2,534,606, forward strand.
AGTTGTAATTTATTTTATACTAAAGACTGTTTTAGTGACATCGCGATAGCGATATATTTAAATCGGACTTAAAAACGGTTATACTATAGGTTCGTTGGAAGGATATATCGTATGAGTTTAAGTGAGGAAATTGGAGCCCGCGTGCGCAAAACGCGTGAACATTATAACCTAACCAGGGAAGAACTGGCGGAGACAGCTCATATTTCTCCGCAGTTTTTATTACACATTGAAAATGGGACTAAGAGTATGACTACGAATTCCCTTTATCATGTGGCCAGAGCACTTAATGTAACCTCCGATTATCTGCTGTTCGGATTAGAACATACCGATTATGATAAACTGTTGGCAAGCGAAGCACTTGCTTCACTTCTGCCAGAGGATAAGCGTCTTACAGAAAAAGTGATACAGATTATGTTTAAAATGATTAAAGATTCCTCCTCGAATTCCCCGTCGGAATGAGTTAAAAGCAAGCGGTTAGAGTGACCCTATAAATAAATACAAATGCCCCTATCCTGATGGATAGGGGCATTTTAGTCTGTCGAAAAGGCGAAACAAAAGTTGTGCGCAGGATGCAAGTGTCGTTTTTTTGCAACTAAGGCGAATAAGGCGCATTAAAGCCTTCCCTACGAGGGGAGGTGGCCGCGAAGCGGGCAGAGGGGTCAAGGGAGACCCCCCAGCCGCTGCGGCGGCAGCCCCCCTCATAGGGGGGCCTATTGGGGTTGGACTGCGGCCAGTCCCGCGATCAGCTCCGCACACCGCGCCTCCCCCAGAACCCCGCTGTCCAGGCAGACGTGGTAATTTCGGCACCGCCCCCACTCCCGGCCCGTGAAGTGCTTGTAGTTCACGCCCCGCCTGCCGTCCTTGTCCTGCAGGCGGGCCTCCGGGGCCCTCTCGCTCTCGCCGTAGAGGCGCACGATCCGCTCGGCGCGGTACTCCGGGGCCGCGTGGATGAACACGTGCAGGCAGTCGGCCCGCTCCCGCAGGATATAGTCCGCGCAGCGCCCCACGATGACGCAGGGGCCCTTCTCCGCCAGATCCAGGATCACCCGGCGCTGCATGACCCAGAGGAAGTCTGCGGCGCTCAGGCCCCCCATGGCCTCCCGGGGGCCGAAGTAGGACAGCGCGTAGGACAGCGGCGACTTGTCCGGCGCGTACTCCCCCTGGTCCTCCACGTACTTGGGGTCGAAGCCGGTCTCCTCCGCCACCTGCTTGATAAGCTCCTTGTCGTAGTAGGGGATTTTCAGCCGCCCGGCCACCGCCCTGGCGATGCTCCGCCCGCCGCTGCCGAACTCCCGGCTGATGGTGATGATACTGCGTTCCATATTTAAAGCTCCTCTCGTCCCAAGGTCCTGTAGGTATAGCGGATAACCGCCGCGGAGATCAGAAAGGTCAGGATGTCCGACACCGGCATGGAGTAGAGCACCCCGTCCAGGCCGAAGAACACCGGCAGCAGCAGCGCGAAGCCCACGCCGAACACCACCTCGCGCACCATGGACAGCAGCGTGGACACCAGCGCCTTCCCCAGCGACTGGAGGTAGATAAAGGTGGCCTTGTTCACGCAGGCCAGGATCATCATGCACAGGTAGATGCGGAAGGACCGCACCGCAAAGTCGGTGTAGTACACGCTCTCCCCGGCCGCGCCGAATACGGCGATGAGCTGCCGGGGGAAGCACTCCACAATCAGCAGCGCCGCGGCGCCCACCGCCGCCTCCGCGCACAGCAGGCGGGTGAAGAGCGCCCCGGCCCGGTCCCGGCGCCCCGCGCCGATGTTGTAGCCCACGATGGGGATGCACCCGGCCGCCATGCCCACGGCCGCGGAGATGACGATCTGGAAGAACTTCATGACGATGCCCACCACCGCCATGGGGATCTGGGCATACTGCGCCTGGGAGAAAACCGGGTCCAGCGCGCCGTACTTGCGGATCATGTTGTTGATGGCGGCCATAGCGGCCACCAGGGAGATCTGGGACAGGAAGCTGCACACGCCCAGGGGCAGAAATTTGCCCATCAGCCTGCCCCGCAGGCGGAAGCTCCCCCGCTCCAGCCGGACCGTCCTCATACGGCACAGGTACCACACCGCCAGCCCCGCGGTCAGCAGCTGCCCCAGCACCGTCGCCACCGCGGCGCCCATCATGCCCCAGCGGAAGCCGAAAATGAACAGCGGGTCCAGGATGAGATTGACCACGGCCCCCGCCAGAGTGGAGAGCATGGCGAATTTGGGGCTGCCGCAGGAGCGGATGATGGGGTTCATGGCCTGCCCGAACATGTAAAAGGGTATGCCGATGGAGATATAGAAAAAGTACTCCCCGGCGTACTGAAAGGTCTCCCGGTTGACCCGCCCGCCGAACAGGGTCAGGAGCGGGTCCCGGAACAGCAGGTAGATCGCGGCCAGCACCGCGCCGGCAATCACGCACAGCACCACCGCGCAGCCGATGCCCCGGTGGGCGTTCTCCCGCTCGCCCGCGCCCAGGCTGATGCTGACGAAGGCGCAGCAGCCGTCCCCTATCATGACCGCGATAGCCAGGGCCACCACGGTCAGGGGAAATACCACCGTGTTGGCGGCGTTGCCGTAGGAGCCCAGGTAGGCGGCGTTGGCGATGAAAATCTGATCCACGATGTTGTACAGCGCCGCCACCAGCAGGGAGATGATGCAGGGCACCGCGTACTTTTTCATGAGCCGGCCCACCGGCTCCGTCTCCAAAAATGCGTTGGACTTTGGGTTCATAGGGCACCTCCACCGTAAAATAAAAGAGCGCGGGGCGGGCGCAAAATCCGCCCACAGCCACGCGCGCCCATGATTACAGATGGAGACAGCGCGTGGCGGTCAACTGGATTTACGCAGTTACGCCACACGCTGTGTTCTTATTTTACCCCAGGCGCGCGCCGCACGCAAAGGTGGTTTTGCACAAAAGCGCCGTCTGATTTTCGGCGGAGTGCCAATGCGGGCCGGTGCTCCGGGGCGGAAAGTCGTGGAAACCCACATGTAAAACGGCGGCAATTCTATGCTATACTAAAGTGACTACCTTACATAGCGGGGAATATACTGGGCGGTACAGGGAATCCGCCGAACCGTGAAAGGAGCTTTATTATGGACAAAATCAGAATTGGGATCGCCGGCTATGGGAACCTGGGGCGGGGCGTGGAGTGCGCGATCAGGCAGAACCCGGACATGGAGCTGGCGGGGATCTTCACCCGCCGCGACCCCGCCGGGCTGAAGCTCCGCAACGGCGGCGCGAGCGCCTACCCCATCTCGGCCCTGGAGGACATGGCCGAGGAAATCGACGTGCTCATCCTCTGCGGCGGCAGCGCCACCGACCTGCCCGTGCTGAGCCCGAAGTACGCAAGGCGCTTCAACCTCGTCGACAGCTTCGACACCCACCCGAAAATCCCCGGGCACTTTGCCGACGTGGACGCCGCTGCCAGAGAGGGCGGCAAGGTCTCCATCATCTCGGTGGGCTGGGATCCGGGCCTGTTCTCCCTCGTGCGCGCCCTGGGGGCCTGCGTGCTGCCCGACGGGAACAACTACACCTTCTGGGGTAAGGGGGTCAGCCAGGGTCACTCCGACGCGGTGCGCCGCATCCCCGGCGTGGCGGACGCCCGGCAGTACACCATCCCCGTGCCCGCCGCGCTGGAAGCGGTGCGCGCCGGCGCCAATCCTGAGCTGACCACCCGGCAGAAGCACACCCGGGAGTGCTTCGTGGTGGCCGAGGAGGGCGCGGACACCGGGCGCATTGCGCGGGAAATCGCCGCCATGCCCGATTACTTCGCCGACTACGACACCACCGTGCACTTTATCACCGCGCAGGAGATGGCCCGCGACCATTCCGGCCTGCCCCACGGCGGCTTCGTGCTGCGCAGCGGGCACACCGGCTGGGACGGCGGGGACGGCGCCGTTATGGAGTTCAGCCTCAAGCTGGATTCCAACCCCGGCTTCACCTCCTCCGTGCTGGCGGCCTACGCCAGGGCGGCCTACCGGCTCTCCCGCAGGGGCGAGCGCGGCTGCCGCACCGTGTTCGACGTCTCCGTCTCCGACCTGTCCCCCATGAGCCCTGAGGCGCTGCGCAGTACGCTTCTTTAGTCCCTCCACGGCAAGTTTAGATTCCAAATGAATCCAGTTTTCCACTTGCATAGGCAAAAGAATCCTGCGGATACTATGGATTGTTACCAATTGAACCGCAGGAGGAGTTTTTTAGATATGAAAGCAACTGGCATCGTGCGCCGCATCGACGATCTCGGGCGCGTGGTCATTCCCAAGGAGATCCGCAGAACCATGCGGATTCGCGAGGGCGACCCGTCACAGATGACGTTGACATGGTGGGAGCGGTTTTGCTTCGGCATGATGGAGCTGGAAAAGCGAAATGGGTGGAAGTGATACATAGCGGCGGCTGTGGAATCAGGAGCGCTTCACGATCTGACGTTCCACATAGTCTAATTCTTCCTGCATCGCGCGGCGGCGGGGATAGGCTTCACGCAGCTCAATGATGAGCCGCCGGGCCTCGGCGGCGCCGCCGAAATCAGCCAACTTGGATAGGAGCGCGCACAGCTTTTGATAGTCCCGCCGGTTCTGCGCTCGCTCCGCGGCGGTGCGGATCTGGGAAACACACAGCGTAAACACCTGCTCCGGGTATTGCTTGGCCAGCAGCTTTACGTAGGTAAAAACCGAATCCGGGGCCTCCCGCACCTGCTCCATCAGGAGCTCGACCTCCGCCTCCCGTGCCAGGATCCGCATGTATTCGTATCTGGGGCGGGATGCCGTTACTTCCCTTAAAAGCGGACGGTATTCCCGCTCCCAGCGGCCGGCCGCTTGTAGGCGCCTTTTTAGTTCGTCATAACAATCCAGCTTGCCCAGCAGAAGCATGGTGCGAAGCTGCGCCGTCAGCTTTTCCTCCTGGCCGGAGGCGCGGTAAATCGCGCACAGAAGCTCGTGCCACCGGCTGGGGCCATAATAGGGACTTTCGGAGACGGTCTCGGCCTTTTCCAGGCACAGCTTTTCCGCGCGAGCGTAGTCCCCGGCCTCCATGTCCAGCGAAACCGCCAGCTCCCGGAGGCGCGGGAGTTCCAGATGCTCCGAGAGGAAAGCGCGGGCCGCCTGGGGGCCGTCCATGGCGCTTATGAGGTGAAACCGGGTCTCGAAATTCGCCTCGACCATGTAATCCCTACCATATTCGGTTTGATCGGCGGCGGCAAGCAATTGCTCCAGCAGCGCGTTCAGCTTGGACGCGCTGTTTTTGTCGGCAAGTGAGGCCGCGCAGTTTAAAATGCTGTATCGCCATTCATCCCAGCCGTCAAAGGCCTTGTTTTTCGCGGCTTTTAGAATCCCGTCGAATACAGGCCGCTTTTCCGCGCTTTCGCTGTCTGCCAGACGGGCGGCGGCGTCTTCCAGAAGCTCTAAGGCGGCTGCCATGGTGTCATTCAGGCTCCCGGAGCTGGTGTCCGCCTCGCAGGCCAGCTTTGCGCCCATCATCAGCATTTCCTGTGCCAGCGCGATTGCCTCGGGGTACTGCCCGCGCTCCATGCGGCGGCGGGCCGTCTCCAATACATCGTCCATGTCGTAACAGACGGCGTCACAGCCCCGCATGTCGATATACCCCCGGTGGGTGTTGCGCCGAATGGAGGCGCGGATCGAATCCTTGGCGGCGGCCAGCTCCTGCCCGGATGCTCCGGGCATTTCCGGGGGTGCCTCCGCCTTTTTGCCGTCCGCCTTTGAGGCGGGCTTTTTCGCCTTTGTCTCTCCATTCTGAATTGCAATCAGCGCCGCCACAACGTGCTTGCACACATCCCCGCCGTCGTAAGGGCAGGTGCAGTACCAATCCTTGACCCGGTCATTCTCAGTAAGCAGAATGTCCACATCATAGGGTTCCCAATCACTACCGGACACCTTGGCCGAGCAGTGCGCACCGTCCCGGACGAGGCGCGCCACCATGCCGTCTTCGTAATAGCGTGCGCCCCGGTCATAAATGCGCGGCTCCACATGGGAGAGAAATTCCCTGATAGTGTCCAATCTTTCCATGTTCATTTCCCGTGGGCCCCCTTTTCGTAACGGCCAAGTCTTGTATGCAATTGTAATGCACATAAAAAACTGCGTCAAGAAATTGCTGCGCCGCGGAATGCCTATTTTCTGTGCACTCACCCGGGCTGAGATTTTCGACAATTTTTGACACCAATTTCTTCACAGAGGTAAAATAGGGGCATCCTGAAAAGCGGAGGCTATACGATGAGTGTGAGAAGGATCAACGATGCCCTGTTGGATGCGTTTGAAGAGTACCTTCGCGGCGAAGAGCGCAGTGACGGTACGGTGGAAAAGTATATGAGGGATATGAGAAGGTTTGCCGATTGGCTGGCCGGGCGGGAAGTGACGAAGGAAGCGGTTACTTCGTGGAAAGGGCACCTAGCGGGGAGCGGGCACAAGCCCGCGACTGTCAACTCCATGCTCTCCGCCCTCAACCAGTTTTTGATTTTCTCCGGGTGGGCGGAATGCCGGGTGAAGTACCTACGCATCCAGCGCCAATTGTTCCGCAGCGAACAGCGGGAACTGACCCGGGAGGAGTACGGTCATCTGCTGGCGGCGGCCCAGGGGCGGGGGCGGGAGCGTTTGGCGCTGCTTTTACAGACCATCTGCGCCACCGGCATCCGGGTCTCCGAGGTGCAGTATATCACTGTGGAGGCCGTCCGAGACCGGCGGGCCGAGATTTTTCTCAAGGGGAAGATCCGCACCATCCTCCTGCCCGGTAAGCTGTGCCGCAAGCTGGAGAAGTACGCCAGAAAACAAAAAACCGCTTCTGGCGAGATATTCCTCACCAGAAGCGGAAAGAGCATTTCCAGGCGGCAGATCTGGGCGGAGATGAAGGGACTGTGCGCTCTGGCCGGGGTGTCCCCGTCTAAAGTCTTCCCACACAACCTGCGCCACCTCTTCGCCCGTACCTTCTACCGGGCCTGCCGGGACGTGGCCAAGCTGGCCGATGTGCTGGGCCATTCCAGCATGGAGACCACCCGCATCTACCTTGTGTCCAGCGGCGCGGAGCACGCGCGGCAGATGGAGCGTCTGGGACTGATTTCCTAGTGCCGCACTATTGACAAAATTACTATTTTGTTGAAATTCTAACATAGTATCCCCCTAAAAGCAAGGGTACATGTCTCTACATATAGCAAATTTAGGCACAAAAACCATGCCGGATTGAATACCCTCAAGCCGGCTTGCGTTTTTGTGTCTATTTTTATGTCTTTGTTTGCCGCGAAAGGCAACCGAATTCTTAATAAACAGAATTTTAAATCAAAGTTTAAGGCACCTCCCGTCAAACTAGTAATTTTGTTGACAGTCGAGAACAGAATCGGAGTTTACGATGAGAACGACAGGAGCGGTCAAGAAAATACAGGGAGGCGGACTGCGCGGACGTGTGCCACCGCAGGAGAAGGGGCCCCAGGTTCACCTGACCCCGTCTCTGATTGCGGAATTTCGCACAGCACTGCTGGACAAGGGGTACAACGAGGACACGGTGAGCCGGTACTGCACCAACCTGACCCGGCTGCTGAACGACCTCCCGGAAGATAAGTGCATCCGAAAGGGTACGCTGGCCCGGTGGCAGGAGGACTTGCTGGAAGCGGGGTATGCGGCCCGGACAGTGAACCTCTTCGTGTCGCCGGCCAACAGTCTGCTGGAATACCTCAACCTGCGGGAACTCCAATTGGCCACACAGCTAAAGCCCGAAGCGGAGCTTCAGCCGGAGCTCACCCGCACGGAATATCTGCGGCTCCTTCAGACCGCCCGGGCCACGGGAAAGGAGCGCGTGTATCTCCTCGTTAAGCTCTTCGCCACCACCGGCCTGCCCGTCCAGGAGCTCACAAAGGTGACGGTGGAAGCGGCGGAGACCGGAAAGATCACCACGGTGTCCAGCGGGATCAAGCAGATCGTGCGCGTCCCGGAGTGCCTGCAGAAAGAATTGCTGTCCTACGCAAAGCGGAACGGACTGCGTTCCGGCCCGATCTTCCGTACCCGTGACGGCGCGCCCATGAGTCGGACGAATGTGACCACCGGCATCCGCCAGCTCTGTGCGGCCGCCCAGGTGCCCGTAGAAAAGGGAAACCCCCGGTGCCTGAAACGCCTCTACCAGGCCACCAAGGCCGGCATCGAGGCCAACGTGGCCCTGCTGGTGGAACAGGCCCAGGAGCGCATGATGGAGCAGGAGCAGCTGGCAATAGGGTGGACAGATGGGGAATAGGCACTTTAGTTGTACGAAAGGTATCAACAAATAAATAACGTCGGAGGCAGAAGGAATGAAAGGGATAATTTTAGCCGGTGGTAGTGGTACACGGTTGTATCCACTTACCATGGTTACGTCAAAACAACTTTTACCAATTTATGATAAGCCGATGATCTACTACCCCTTGTCTACCCTCATGTTGGCGGGTATCCGGGATATTCTCATTATATCTACGCCCCATGATCTACCGAACTTTGAACGTCTCTTGGGAGATGGCAGCCAGTTTGGTATCCAGCTTTCATACATGGTACAGCCCTCACCAGATGGCCTGGCCCAGGCATTTATTTTGGGTCAGGAATTTATTGGGGATGACCGCTGTGCTATGATTTTAGGGGACAACATTTTTTACGGCGCAGGACTGACTGCCCATCTTAAAAAGGCAGTGGAAACTGAGACCGGTGCGACGGTGTTTGGCTATTATGTGGACGACCCGGAGCGGTTCGGCGTGATAGAGTTTAACCAGGAAGGTCGTGCGGTGTCCATTGAGGAGAAACCTGCGAATCCCAAATCTAATTATGCAGTGACCGGACTGTATTTTTATGACAAACAGGTCTGCAAGCGTGCTAAAGCATTGAAACCCTCCCACCGTGGTGAACTGGAGATTACAGATTTGAACCGCATCTACTTGGAGGAAGGTTCGCTTAATGTGATTACTTTAGGCCGTGGATATGCCTGGCTGGATACTGGTACGGTGGATTCAATGAACGAAGCAACTGACTTTGTGCGGGTTATGGAAAAAAGTGCTGGCATTAAGATTGCGGCATTAGAGGAAATTGCGTATCGAAATCACTGGATCGATAGAGAAATGCTAGAAAAAGCAGCTCAAATTTATGGGAAATCTACATATGGGAAACATTTGTGTCACGTTGCGGAAGGGAAAGTTTAATAATGAAAATGCTGATTACTGGCGGTGCTGGATTTATTGGAAGCAATTTTGTTTTCTATATGAGAAAAAAGCATCCCGATTATGAATTGTTGTGTATAGATGCACTGACCTACGCGGGGAATCTGGAGACATTAATGCCAGTTATGGACGATCCCATGTTTAAGTTTGTCAAGGTTGATATTGTTACCCGTAAGGCAATTTATGAAATTTTTGAGTCGGAAAAGCCAAATGTAGTGGTTAATCTTGCAGCAGAGAGTCATGTGGATCGTTCAATCGAAAATCCCTCCATTTTCTTGGAGACAAATGTGTTGGGGACTCAGGTGATGTTGGACGCCAGCCGGAAGTACGGTGTACAGCGCTATCATCAGGTATCCACGGATGAAGTTTATGGCGATTTGCCTCTGGATCGACCTGACCTGTTTTTCACGGAGAAGACCCCTCTGCATACTTCCTCTCCCTACTCTGCTTCTAAGGCGTCGGCTGATTTACTGTGCAATGCCTATCAGCGGACTTATGGTATGCCTATTACCATTAGCCGTTGCTCCAATAATTATGGTCCATATCAGTTCCCAGAAAAGTTAATTCCCCTGATGATTGCGAATGCCTTAGCAGACAAGCCGTTGCCCGTTTATGGTGAAGGGCTAAATGTGCGGGACTGGCTATATGTGGAGGATCATTGCGCAGCTATCGACTTGATATTGGAGCATGGTAAGATAGGTAAGGTTTACAACATTGGCGGTCACAATGAGATGAGAAATATTGACATTGTGAAGATGATTCTGGGCATTTTGGGCAAGCCAGAGAGCTTAATTACCCATGTGGGTGATCGGAAAGGTCATGATATGCGCTATGCCATCGACCCCACTTTTATCTATGATGAGCTGGGATGGCTACCGGCGACCAAGTTTGAGGATGGCATTCGGACTACTGTAAAGTGGTATCTTGATAACCGCACATGGTGGGAGAACATTGTCAACGGTGAGTACCAGAAATACTATGAGAAAATGTATGGGAATCGATGATAAAGATTTGAAATCAAATGACACGGTATCTGTCATTGTTTTGACATATGGGGATTACACCCACCTTGAGAAGACGGTGGAGTCAGTATTGAAGCAAACTGCGTCGGTTGTACAAATCATACTTTCGGATGATGGCTCTCGTGTTCCATTCCCATTGCCAATTGTGCAGCGACTTCAACAAGAAACAAACGTTGATATTATACTGCGTCAGGGCAAAGAAAATGTGGGAACTGTAATGCATATGAATGAAACAGCTGCACTCTGTTTTGGCAAGTATATAAAATTTATTGCGTCGGGAGATATGTTTGCAGAGAAGGACAGCCTAATGGCTCTTGTTGCTTTTGCGGATATACAAAACGCGCTCGCTGTAACTTCCCATGAATATGTCGTCAGCAAAGATTTAAAAAAAATATACTATGTGTTTCCCGGGAAGAGAGGTAAAAATACGCTTTCGAAAGTAGGAACAGAGCTTTTCTGTGGGCTAGCGAAAAAAAATTTTGTAAGCGCGTCTGGAACATTGTATCAAAGACGCTTTTTCACTGAGTTTGGCGGATTTCATGAAACGTACCGACTATTAGAGGACTGGCCTACTTGGTTATGGCTGTCAAGATCCGGGAAGGCAATTCCGCTTTTGGATAAAGTGACTTGTCTGCACTCTATCGGTGGAAATAGTTCTTCCTGTGGAGATGCCCATGGAAGTGAGGCGCTTCACAGCGATATGAAGATTTGCTATGAAATTGAAATTTTGCCCTATCGCCAGTTGCTCTCTGCGGGAACTTGGAAGCAAATTTGCTTTGATTATGATAGGCTCCAAAACATTTCGGATTTGGTGCTGTGGAAACGGTATTTTTTTAAACAGACATTTATTAAAATGAAGCATATGATAAAGAAAGTTGTGTTTTCTAGGTGAAGAATGATAAAAAACTGTAAAATGATTAATTTTAAACGCCTTCAGGGTGAACTTGGTGTGCTGACCGCCATAGAGGCTGGAAGTGAGGTGCCTTTTGGTGTACAGCGGGTTTATTACATCACAGATGTACCACAAAATGTTACTCGTGGATTCCATTCACATAGAGATTTAGAGCAGGTTCTGCTCTGCCTCAACGGAGAAGTGAAGATACGTGTGAAAACACCGTATGAGAATGAAATTATCCGACTTAGAAATGATTCCGTAGGATTATATATCGGCCATATGGTCTGGCGTGAGATGTTTAATTTTACACCAGGCTCTGTTTTGATGGTGCTTGCATCAAAACATTATGATGAGAACGATTATATTCGGGATGCCCAGGCATATGAGAGGGAAGCCCGAGAGTATTTCAAGGAGGCGTAAAATGATAAGAATTCCTTTTGCAGATTTTGGACCCATGCATAATGAAATTAGAGAGAAAATGTATCGGGCATTTGATAATGTTTATACAGAAAATTGGTTTATCGGAGGTAAACACTGTACAAGCTTTGAAAAAAATTTTGCATCATACTGTCAGAGCGAATATTGCGTAGGGTGCGGTAACGGTTTGGACGCGCTGCATCTAATATTAAAAGCTATCGGTGTGGGTCGGGGCGATGAAGTGATTGTTCCCGCGCAGACTTATATTGCCACAGCCTTGGCGGCCACATATGCTGGCGCAACACCTGTTTTTGTGGACATTGAGCCGGAATATTATGGACTTGACCCCACACTGCTAGAAAAATCCATTACCCCCCGGACAAAAGTGATCATGATGGTTCATTTGTATGGGCAGGTAGGTCGTTACGATGAGGTCAGAGAAATTGCTGATCGCCATGGCATAATGATTGTTGAGGATGCAGCTCAGGCCCATGGTGCTATGTATAAGGGGAAAAGGGTCGGGAGCCTGGGGATGGCTGCAGGGTTTAGTTTTTACCCTGGAAAGAATCTGGGCGCACTTGGCGATAGCGGTGCAGTCTGCACAAATGATGAAAACGTTGCTAAAATGGTTAGAGCACTGGGCAACTACGGCTCTTTTGTAAAATATATACATGAGTATCAGGGCGTCAACTCTAGGTTGGATGAGTTGCAGGCTGCTTTTTTGGAGGTTAAGTTGGCTGAATTGGATAGATGGCATGAAGATCGGATGCGCATTGCCAATACGTATTTGCGGCAGATTAGTAACCCCAAGATCAGGCTGCCTGCCGTCAATCCGGATGGAGTGCCCGCGTGGCACTTGTTTGCTGTTTTGGTGGAGGATCGAAAGGCGTTTGAGCAGTATCTGGATGAGCATGGAATTGAGCATCAGTGCCATTATCCCGTGGCAATGCATATGCATCATGCTTATAAGGCTTTAGAATATCATCAGGGGGATTTTCCAGTGGCTGAAAAAAATGCGGCCTGTGAAGTTAGTTTGCCCATGTTCTATGGCATGGACGACAATCAGCTTTCCTACGTCATTGATGTAATTAATCGCTATTGAAAGAAGAACCTTATATGCAATGAAAAATATGATTGAAACTATAAGCTCCTATTTACAAGGCCTTTTTAAGTATAAATGGCTTTTGAGGCAACTCGTTTCACGCGATAATAAGGTGAAGTACAAACGTTCAGTCTTGGGATATCTTTGGAGTCTTCTGAATCCTATTCTGATGATGGTTGTTATGACCGCTGTTTTTTCACAGGTATTTCGTTTTGATATCCCAAATTTTCCGGTTTATTTTCTGTGCGGGAATATTATGTTTGCTTTTTTTCAAGAATCTACTACGCTCTCTATGAGTTCTTTAATTGCGGGAGCAGGCTTGCTAAAAAAAGCATATATTCCCAAGTATATTATGCCTCTTTCCAGAACACTGTCCTCGTTTGTAAATTTACTGTATTCCTTTGCGGCCTTGTTTGTGATTTTGTTGGTCACATCCACACCAATTCATTGGACTGTTCTTTTGATCCCAATCCCCGTGATATATATTCTGCTATTCTCCATTGGAGTAAGTATGCTAATGTCGATTTTAGCGACGTTTTTTCGGGACGCTTTGCATCTGTACGGTGTGTTTACAATGGCTTTAATGTATATGACTCCTATATTTTACCCAATTGAGGCTGTTCCGGAGGCAATACAAAAGTGGATTCATATGAATCCACTGTATTATTTTATCTCGATGCTGCGAACCTGTGTTTTAGGGGGAGTCGCTCCTAGCATAGAAGAACATGTGATTTGTATTCTCTTCGTAATAATTAGTCTTACCTTTGGGCTGTGGGTATTTCGAGAGAATCAAACGAAAATCTTTCTTTATATTTAATATTAAGAGGTATCTATGGAGCCTATAGTAATAGAGGCAAATCAAGTATCCGTCAGGTTCAATTTAGCTAAGGAACGGACAGATAGTATAAAGGAATATATTTTAAAGCTGATTCGAGGAAAATTGAATTATACCCCTTTTGAAGCACTCAAGAACGTATCCTTCCAGATACGAAAAGGGGAGAGCGTAGGTATAGTTGGCGGAAATGGCGCCGGAAAAAGCACTTTGTTAAAATGCATCAGTGGTATTTATCGACCTACTAGTGGCTCAGTGCGTACCAGAGGTCTAATCGCACCTCTAATTGAGTTGGGCGCGGGCTTCGATGGAGACTTAACGGCTAGAGAAAACATCTTTTTAAACGGGGCAGTAATGGGTTTAGATAAGAAGTTTGTAGAAGAAAAGTTTGATGAAATCGTTGCTTTTTCTGAGCTGGAAGATTTCTTAGATGTCGCAATTAAAAACTTTTCATCGGGAATGACTGCTCGTTTGGGGTTTTCTTTGGCGAGCATTATTGAGCCAGAAATCTTGATTGTGGATGAGATTTTAGGTGTAGGTGATGCAGCGTTTCAAAAAAAATGTTCCCGGAAAATGGAAGAGCTACTAAGGGGCCAAGCGACAATGCTTTTAGTGTCACATGACATAGGGCAGGTACGGGCTTTATGCAGTCGAGCATTGTGGCTGCGCCATGGACAACTTATTATGGACGGTTCAGCTAATGAAGTTTGCGATGAATATGAAAATTGGAGCCATTCACATACAGCTTTTGAAAAAGAGCAAGAAGTATGAACTGTAAACAACACGACACACCGCTTGTTACTGTGGTTGTTTTAGCATATGAACAAGAAGAATATTTGGAACGCTGCATTCTTTCTATATGTGAGCAGAATTACACAAATATTGAGCTTTTGATTTGTGATGATGGAAGTAGCAACTTTTCTGTGGAGAACACAAAACACTTTGTTAAGCAAGTCAAGAAGGCAAATATTGTTCGATATGAAATCTTGCACAATGAAAGAAACCTTGGGACGGTCAAAAACTGTAATCTTGCGCTTGCACATACCCATGGAGCACTGCTAAAGTTCCTAGCAGCAGATGATATCTTCGCAGATGCAGATGTAATCGGAGACATGGCTGTGTACTTTAGCGATAAAGCGGTACAGGTTGTTGCTGGACGAGGAGTAGTGGATTCTGACTCATCAAAGGGAAAACTATTGCCAACAGAAATTGAGTTTGCAAGGTTGCTCGGCGCCTCCCCTCAGCAAACCTATGAGTTGTTGTGTACTCGACCGTGGAGCGCAATCTTAGCGCCAGCGGTTATGTTTCGGACGGTATGTTTAAGAGAATTTAGAGGTTTTGATGAGTCATATCGATATTTGGAGGATTGGCCATTTTGGGTTGCTCTGAGTAAACGAGGTATTCCCATTTTGCATATTCCTCGTGTAATCGTGCGATATGGTTTAGCGGGAATCTCTACAGTGAAAAATACAAGTACTCGTAATTACCAGGTCAGAAAGCAATATTTAGAAGAGTGCAGAATGGTACTGAAGAGTGAGTATACAGCATTAAAAGAAAAAAGCAGAAGATGTAGGGCGGTGCAGTGCAGACTTTCAGAGCGCTGTTTAGCGCGGAGAGAACGCATGTTGGATTGTCAGATGAAGGGTAGCAGTGAGGTAGACAGAACACTACTAGACCTTCCGGCGTTGTTTTATCAAAAGCTCGCCGGTGGAATTGGGAATAACCGTCGTATGCCTGCGGGCTTAATCATTGCACTTTGTATTGCTGGCGGAGTTGGCATAGGGTTTCGAAGATGGTGTGTCGCTGGCCTTTGCATGGGAATTATTTCTTTTTGTGCGCTTTGGAATGGCTTATTACATTTTTTAAAAAGAACAAAAGAATGAGGTGCAGCAGAAATGGCAGAGAGGAGAAAACCGCTTGTAACGGTTGCCATTTTATCTTATAAGAATCTTGAATATATCCATGATTGCTTGAATTCAATTTTGGAACAGAACTACAATCCAATCCAATTGATTGTGAGCGATGACAATACGTGTGAGTTTAATCAAAAGGCAATCAAAGACTATATTGCACAGCATAATCGAGGGAATGTCCAAGAAGTTTTTATCCATACAATGGAGAAAAATGTGGGAACCAGTAAGAACTTTAATTTTGCTTTGGCCCATTCCAAAGGAAAGTATATCAAGTTTATCGCTGCGGATGACCTGCTGTATGATGTCGACAGTTTAAGCCACCTGGTTTCTGTGGCGGAGTCGGAATCCAGCATGGTGGTAATTGCCCGCGCAGCCAACTACGACAGATACCTGGAACGGCAGGAGTGGATATATCCCAGTGATGAGCATTGGGCTATGATGAAGGGAGCTGCCAGCAACCCCAAAGAGTTTTTTGGAATAATGTCTCAGTTCTGCTTGATTTCCGCGCCCAGTACACTGTACAACCGGGAGTTCCTGATTCGGGAGGGCGGTGCTAATGAAAAGTACCGGCTGATCGAGGATTGGCCATTGTGGATGAAGATGCTGAGAACCGGTAAGAACTTCACTTTTTTAAATGAGTGTACAGCTATTTACCGCAGTGGCGGTGTATCCAATGGAGCGGCAAATCCTTCTTATGCAGTACACCAAATTGAATACGCGGATGTCATCCGGGATGAGTGCTTGAAATATCCCGATGCTATGGCGACGCAAGAGCAATATGCACTTGCGAAAAAAAGTGAGCAACTACACAGATTTGAGGGGGAGAGACTCCTGAACAAGGAAGCTCCCCTGACAAAGCGCCTAGTCTTAGTGTTGCATTATTGGAATATCTATGCAAAAAAGGCTATCAAGAAGCTGAACGAGAGTTTCTGGCGTGTGGAAAAATATAAAAGAAACATGTTGGTGGGCAGTATTTTGCTGTTGACAGTCAGTTTGCTCACAGACAGCGTTTCCTTGCTGAGTTTTGACAGCATGACTGGAGTTGGTGCAAATATCGGTGTAGTTTTGCGGGAAGCTGGAGTTATAGGCGGATGGCTGGGAGGGGCAGTTGCCATATTTTTGTATATATTGTCTATGCCGTATAAGCTTTATTGTACATTGCACTATTCACAAAGGAAGTGAGCCCATTGGAACAGTATTTAGATACCCTGTGTCAGGAAAAGAAATTTTTAGAGTATAGCTCCGAGCTTCCTTTAGTGAGCGTTATTGTAATTTCATACAACAATGGGCGCTTTTTATATCACTCTATTAAATCTGTTTTGGAACAGAACTATGGCAATTATGAGCTGATTATTAGTGATGATGCTTCAGTAGGTTATTTTATTGAGGATGGTGCACGTCTGGCTTGCATGGCCATTGCGGATATTCTGTGGGAACACCATGAAAAGCATGTGGAGGGTGTTGACCGCAAATGGAAAAAGCATACGCCGGAAGATGCTGTTGAGCGTAGCGAATATATACGAATTTTGCATGAGTGGGACATGAAGTGTGAGAACTATACCGCTGTTGCACAGAAGTTAATTCATGCTTATTTTCCCAATATTCGTCGGTTTGAGTTTAGACGTAACACGGAGAATCTGGGAACGGTTAAACATTTAAAAACATTGAAACAGGATGCCCAAGGCAAATATGTTATGTTCCTGGCTGCGGACGACAAGCTGCACGACCCTCAAGTTGTGCCTGATATGATTGAACGATTCGAATCTTTGCCAGAAGATGTGTATGTGCTGACTTCACAATGTGGCATGTACGATGAGAACTTAACAGAACTACTGTATTATGCAGTGAACCCACATCTGGAAAAAATCATTACAGAGAGTACCCCCAAACAACTTTTTGGTGAGCTGGCTGACTGGTGTATTATCCCAGCCGCCGGTACGATTTACAAAAAAAAGGCTTTTGAGCAGTATGGTGATTTGGACCCTCGATATTGCCTGATCGAGGATTGGACATACTTTCTTAAACTGTCCAGATCTGGGTGCAAGATACATTACTATGATCGCCTAACCTATATGCATCGGGATGGTGGAATCAGCCACGGGAATAATTCTGGTGGGAGTTTGGCATATAAACACTATCTAGAAGACTGCATCTTATTGACTCAACAGGAGATTCTACCGTATTTGGATGAGATTACACCGAACCAGAGAAAACGGTCTTTGAGACGGTATCGGGATACATACCGCGAGTACTCCAGATTATATGAGTTCTCGGCGATGTCCACCTTGGGCAAAGTCAAGTTTGTGCTGAAATACTGGAGACACTATATTCCTAAGTTCGTCAATACGCTCCTTGAATTTTTTGCGTACCGTGCAAAATGGGGGCTGACTGTAGGAATGTGTGCATTGTTGCTTAGCTTTTTATTATCCCTTACGCCTAACGCAGAAATGAGTGGTATGGTAGCGTACTACATCTTTGGTATCTTCGGAATGGGATTGTTCTGGGGGGCGCTTTTAGTCCTGTTTCTGAATAGCCTAGTTAGCGTTTATAGAAAGTTGAAGCATCATTTTGCAAAAGAGGAATGAGGGCTGAAGCGAACCGCACAAGATAAATAGCTTTGGCACTGCTACTAAAGAGTAAAATTGTTTCTCTTATATAGAAACCTCTTGGTGCGTAGGAAAGCGGGCAGTCATATGGTAGAATTCAGGATCGTAATGTACCATATTTCCTCGAAATTGCTTTAACAAATTTGAACTGGCTACGTTAGAGGAAGCTGTTTCGTTCCTTTGGTGCCTTGGAGCGTAGCGGCTGGAAAGGAATAGTCATAATCATGAAAAACGTAATGATTCTCTCCGCTGGAACATCTACTGCGTGGCATATTGTGAAGGTACTAAAAGAAAACTTTTCGGACGACGCCTACGTAGTTGCCTGCGACATTAATCCGGGCTATCTCATTCACAGTGCGGTGCTGGCGGATAAGTTTATCCAGGTTCCACCCATCAAGAGCGAGGGATACTACGAGCATATGCTGAAGATTATGGACGAAGAAGCAATCAATATTGTGGTTCCACTGATCGACGATGACATATGCATGTTCGCTGGCGACAATATGGACCTTGCGGAACGAGGTGTCCGCTCCAGCGCACCAAGTAGAGCAGCAATCGACAAATACAGCAATAAGGCACATTTGGAGCAAACATTAAGTGAATTAGGTGTAGCGACCCCACGTGTGTTCCGTAAGGGAGAGGAGATTGACATGCAGCGGCAGTATTTCCTGAAGGACGAAATTGGCTGCGGCTCCCGCGGTGCGAGATTGGTGTTCGGTGAAGAGGCTGTGCAGATGTTGGGCGTTGATGGAAAGGTAATTCAGGAGGTTTGCCATGGGCCTGAGATTACGGTGGATGCGACGAATCTGAACGGATGCATCCACTGTATTTGCAGAGAAAGAAAAGAGGTTAAGTTGGGAGTTTCTACGAAGTGCCGTGTTTTTTACGACGAAGAAATCCAGCGTATTATGGAGCGTATTGCGGCCAAGATTACGTTACCAACGGTTTTCTGCGTTCAGTTTATGAAGAACGCGGAAGAAAAGTGGACCTTAATCGACTTCAATTTACGTTCTGGTGGAGGAACCGCACTGTCCTGCGCGGTGGGGTTTGAGGCCGTGCGCTATGCAGCGGCAGACTGGCTTGGACTAGAGCCTGACGAGACGTGGCTAAGTATCCCCAAGACGGAACGATATGTTGTTCGCGCTTATGAGGAACTTGTGACAAGGTGAAGACAATTGTTTTTGATTTGGATGGTACGTTGCTGGATAGCAGGCATCGCCATGTCCAGTTGCTGAGTGAGGTTTTGAAAAGCGAGCAGATCGCGGTTAGCCAGCAACTGCTGGCGCAGTATCTTCCCTATAAGTTGAAAGGGCACAGTACGAAGAGGTTTCTTGTGGAGAAATGTGGAATATCGGAGAAGACGGCCAAGAAATGCGCTGCCCTGTGGGTTGAGCAAATTGAGTCGTGGAAATATTTAATGTATGATGTGCTCTATCCAGACGCAAGGGAGACGTTAGAACAACTCTCACGGCGAGTTGGATTACAGCTAGCACTAGTTACAGCGCGGAGTCGAGAACAACTTATGTTTCAACAATTACAGGAGTTGGGCATTCGGGACTTTTTTACACGTGTGTACTGTGTTGATCCTCGAAGTGCTAAGGAGAAAAAGTTGAAGGCTGCACGGGAGATTGAAAGCGTGGTACTTTGGGTTGGGGATACTGAGGTGGACCAGTACGCGGCAGAACAGATCAACTGTCCATTTTATGCGCTGAACCGAGGATTTCGAGATTTCACATACTGGGAAAAAGTCAATATTCCAGCCCATGCAAATTTGTTGCCGCTACTAAAACAGGATAAGGAGTGGTAACATGCTGTTTTCATCGACGGAGTTTTTGTTTTTCTTCCTGCCTATCTGCTTAGGGGGATATTATATTTTAGCAAAGAATCGGTTTCTCTCAAATGTATTTCTTACATTTATGAGCGTGGCATTTTATGCATACGGAGAGAGAAAATTTGTATATATTATGCTTGGCATGACACTGGTTGACTATGTTGCTGCCATTTTGATCGAGCATACGATAGAAAAGGTTCGAAAACTGATTCTTGTTGGTACAATCTCTCTAAATCTATTGATATTATTTATTTTTAAGTATTTAGATTTTACCATTGCACAGATCAACGCCGTATTTAACGCGCAGTTGCCTCTGCAAAATATTGTTCTTCCCATAGGAATATCTTTCTTTACGTTCCAGTCCATGTCCTATGTAATAGATGTTTATCGTGGACAGGGAAAAGCACAAAAGAATCCGATTGCGGTTGTACAATACATCTCGCTGTTTCCGCAGCTAATTGCCGGTCCAATTGTACGTTACCTGGATGTTGAACATGAGTTAAACCACCGCAAGGAAAACTTAAATGACTTTGCTAATGGATGTGCTAGATTCATTATTGGACTGGGAAAGAAAGTTTTGTTCTCCAATGCATTTGCCATCGTAGCGGATACGGCGTTCGATGCACTGGCAGCAGGAAACAGTATTTCTGTTTTGGCTGCATGGATGGGCGCAATTGGGTATACGCTCCAGATATACTTTGACTTTTCTGGGTACTCAGATATGGCAATCGGGCTTGGATGGATGTTTGGATTTCATTTTCTGGAAAACTTTAATTATCCTTATATCTCTAAAAGCATTACAGAGTTTTGGAGACGATGGCACATTTCGCTGGGAAGCTGGTTCCGGGACTATGTGTATATTCCTCTTGGCGGTAGCCGTGTGCCTGTGAGGAGAAGGAATCTTAATCTGGCGATTGTATGGTTATTAACGGGAATTTGGCACGGTGCTAACTGGACGTTTATAGCATGGGGCATGATGTATTTTGTACTACTACTTCTCGAGAAAAATACGCATATACTAAAATTTCTGGGCAAAGGTTCCAGAATTTATACGATGCTTTTTGTCATGCTCGGATGGGTTATCTTTCGCTCCACGAGCCTTACAATGGCGATTCAGTACATTGGGACTATGTTTGGTTGGCGAGCCGCAGGATTTTCTGATATGATGTCGGACTACTTTTTAAATAACTACGGGCTCTTGATTTTCGTTGGTTGTATTGCCAGTACGCCAGTATTCACCCACCTCAGCACTACGAAAACGAAGTGGGGTAAGAGAATCGTAAAGACGTGTCATATTATTTTTATGGTAATGGTTCTGATTATTTCCACCTCTTATCTTGTTAAAGGTTCCTACAATCCCTTTATTTACTTTAACTTCTGAAAAGATGTGTTTTATGGATAAAGTTCAAAAACTCATTATCTCTGTAGCGTTCCTCATCGTGATTGGTGCGGGCCTATGCGCTAATATACAAAATGCTTGTGTGAGTGAGGAACCGCTTCACGATCTTGTACATGGCGTTCCGTTTAAGACTCCCTTTATAGGAGTGAATGGAGCCTATGAAAGACTACTTGGAAAAGAAATCGTCATCGACATAGATAAATCGCACAACGTCATAAAAATGGAAAATGATTATCTACTTTTTCCTTGTGCTCCGTATCCACAGGATGAGAATGCAGCCTCGCTGAATGCTTTGTATAAATTCTCCGCAGCAAATAACATGGATTTTTTATATATTCAGACGCCGTACAAGATTGATAAATACGCTCCTAAGACACCTCGCTACGTACTCGACGCTGCAAATTCAAATGCGGACGATTTGATAGCCAAAGCTGGTAGTACACCTGTTTTTGATTTGCGGGACGAAGTATACAAGGATAACCTTTTATATGAGAATTTGTTTTTTAAAACTGATCACCATTGGACACCTGAAACTGCGCTTTGGGCGGGGCAGAAAATCATCGAAAAGCTAAATGTACTTTATCCAGAATATCAGTTCGATAGCTCGAAAATTGACTTTGAAAACTATGAAATTGAGAAATATAAAGATACCTATTTGGGTAGTCAAGGAAAACGTACGGGGAGATATTACGTTGGATTGGATGATTTTAATGCGGTGGTATCCAGTGGTAACGAGCAGTATGAGGTTTATGTTCCAACAATAGACTGCCGTGTAACCGGCACTTTTTCGGAAGTGCTGTATAATCGGGAGATGGCATCCTCAAAGGACTTTTACGAAAATAATAATTATCAAGCATATATGGCAATCGGAGATGGTACAGGGCTACAGGAAATTCGTAATCTCTCAAATCCGGACGGGCCAAAATGCATTCTCTATAGGGATAGCTTTGCTTCTGCAGTCTTGCCTTTTCTAATCCCATATTTTGGAGAGATTGACCTTGTTGACCTGCGATATTACCAGGATTTAAATCTGAATGCGTATATTTTGCAGAAAAAACCAGATTTAATAATGGTTATGTATAACCCGGATTTGCTGGGCTGGCATGTCCCGTTTGACTTTTTCTCGGCCATGTGAGGAATACCCGAAACAGGAAGGAGAAGACTCACTTTGGAAAACGAACAATACTGGCCTGGCGGCTCAAAAAATTCATTTAAGCGCGTATATATGCTGGACATTTTCCGCATTATCATGATGTTGAGTGTACTTTGCTTTCATTCCCATATTCATAGAGGCTGCACCTTCGGATGGCTGACATCGTTTTTTCAGAGGGAGCCATTTTTATGACAGCTTTTTTCATGGTGTCTGGTTTTCTCATTTATTCTAAACACGATGATATGGAGCTGTCGTTTATTTCACTGAAAGTGTTCTATTTACGAAGACTGTTTGAGTTTTACCCGGCTTATCTGGTGATATGTGTAAAAAGCCTGCTGATTGATCATACTCTTGAACCGACGCAACTGCTGCTTTTTGCATCTGCAGAGTTACTGGTACAGTAAGGTTTTTATCCGGGGTGTATGTCAGTTGCACATGGCGGAGAAACATGGTTTCTGTCTAGTATCCTATTCTGCTATTTCTGCTTTCCTATTTAAGCATGCCTATTGCGTGGGACCTCATTTAAAGTACAAATAGGGGTGCTCATCATATTATATATTTTGGCAGGGACAGCACCATTCATGGCCGCTAAGGTTTTTTACGCAGACGCATATGCCAATCCACTGCCACGATTGTTTGAGTTTGCAGTTGGAATGTTGCTAGCAGAACTCTATCAGAAGCCTCGGCGGATAGATAGAGTTGGTACAAAAGCGGACATGGTTATGTTTCTGGCAGCGTGGTTCACACTGATATGGGGTATTACAGAGCTTTCTAGACATCATATTGGATCATATGTTAATTACCAACTGTTTACCATCCCTTTATTTCCGATTATCATTGTGTATTCGTGCAGGATGAAGCAACCGCGGCGCGGTCAGAAGGTTGTACAGTATCTCAGCGGATTGGCGCTGTGCTTTTACTTGGTGCAGTACCCCTGGCCTATAACGGATGCGCTTCTAGCGCAGTATCCAGATATAACCTCACCACTATTATTTACATTTGTTTCCGGTTTTGTGGCGACCTGTATCATGACGCTAATGTTGTACTATTGTGTACAGAATCCAGTTAAAAAGACAGCTTATCGAATTTTGCACCTGTAGAGGGGAAATAGGAGCTCGCCATTAAAACTGACTCAGTATGTATGGATAGTTAGGAGAACAATTATGGAACAGAAAAAGTCAATGTTTAAGTACATTCCTCTTGCAATCATTGCGCTTTGTCTGATTACAGTAACCATGCTAATCCGGAGAAATGATGCTGAGCAGTATGATTCTGCGAGAGCACATAGTGATAGTGTGACTGTGACGATTATGGGAGAGGCACATCAGCTGAATGTTTCTTATGACAATCCGGTACAGGAAAATTATACGTTAACCAGTATTGTACCAGTCGTTTTTGAAATATCGGAGTTTACAGGCTTGAAGGTCACAATTAACGGGACGCCATTTATCAGTGGAGAACAGAAGCGCATTTCCATCTCTAAGATAGGTAAAGACGAGACGGTGAATATTGAGTTTTTTGACTTAAACGACCAGAAAATTGGAGAAGCGAAAATAAATACGCTTCCGCAGACTGCACCTCCAATTATGGTCCTTAAGGATACTGATTTGGAGGGGGACATGCAGTATGCCTATACTGTGGATAACTATATATATCTCCTTAACCAAAATGGTGAAGTGGAATTTTATCGAAATGCAGGAGAGGAGATCTATGATTTCCAAACCCATATCGTTGAGGGAAGAAAATTTTATTCTTTTTTTGTAAAAGTTGGGGAGCGAAATACAAATCAAGTGGTTATGTCTGCCGTGGCAGATAGTCGTTTGGCACGAATGATCTTGGATGAGTCGTTTATGTTTTATGACTGGGTTGAGTATATGACTCCGACTGAGCGTGTGCCGGAAGGACAACCGATTGAAAATGAAGAATTTCAAATGATTGGTGAAAAAGATTATTTAATTGCTGCCTATGTTGGAAAGCGAGTATACAATACACCTGACGGCCCAAGTGGTATGGGCAACAGAGTTGCTGCGTTGGTCATTCAGGAAATACGAGATGGTCAGGTGGTGTTTGAATGGGATAGCACCGAAGAAAAGGTGCTATATGGAAATGCGGAGCAGTTCGCCGCATATTCAGTTCCCAATGAGATTTGGATGGATTATGCCCATTTAAATACTCTTATGTGGGACTACTCTGGCAAAACTGCATACCTCGCGCTTGGAGCAACTGGAAAGATTATTAATTTAAATGTGCAAAACAATCAGATACGCTGGGTAACAGATTTGCAGGAATGCGGAGTCATAAAAACCGGTGAGTCATATTTTGCAGATTTTGGCGAAGATGGTTTTCTGACTGTTCTAAAACCGGGGGGAGAGGGAAAGTCTCTGATGCTCCAGGAACTGACCATGAACCAGGAGAATGGAACAGTGGAGTTAGTGAAGAGTTATTCAAGTAATGTCAAAATTGGTTGTGTGCGTTCTTTTGAACGGACAGAAACAGGAAATTATAAGATTTTGTGGGAAGATGAACACACTGATTATCAGGGGATGACAGAGATAGATATAAAAAATAATATATGCATAATGGAAATAGTTTCAAAAACAAATTAAGGAAATACCAGGGCTTGCTATCCAAATGCTTTTAATAAAGGGAAGAGTGGGTGAGGTTTATATTATTGGAGCCAATAACGAAAAAGAGAATCTTGAATTTGCGCACCTGATTTTGCAGGAATTGGGCAAGCCCGAGGCCCTAATTACCTATGTTAAAGACCGTCCCGGCCACGACCGGCGATATGCGATCGACAATACAAAAATTACAACGGAGTTGGGCTGGGAACCGAAGTATACGTTTGAACGGGGTATCCGTGAGACTATTCGGTGGTATTTAGAGCATCGGAACTGGGTGGAACGGCTCACCTTGAGCGATTACCTGAACTACTACAAGAGATGTATGACGGGTTGAAAGCAGACGTGTGCTCTGCCTTGCACCAACAAAAAGCCGGGGACTGAGTATGGCATAAGCCTAATTACTCAGTCCCCGGCTTTATTGTACACTGATAAGATACAAAGTATAAAGTTAAATTTTACTGCAGATGAATAGACGAAATAAATACTTCTAAAATAAAATGTAAAGGCAATAGGAGACGATTTCTTTTGCAATTTCAGAACTCAAAATAAAAATATGCAATACATACTCCAATATTTAAAGTTGAGGTTGAATTTTGGCCTGTACAAGGCTATAATATTTCGAAGTAGATTTATACAGAATTTTTATTTTGTTTGTAAAAGAGAAAGAGGAATAGAGAGACTAGAGGCGATAGCCTGTTCATTTGAGGGCACGCAAACCTGCGGCCAACATCTCCATCATGCCTGGATGATTCAGCTTTGTATCGCTAGATGGCCCATCCAATGAAGAATACAAACTTGTATGGGGGAACCTTGCGGGTATTTTTCGCTGTCAGGGAGCTGGGGAAGGAGCGTGTCCTGGGCCAAGAACGGCGGTTCATGGAGCGAAAGAAGAATTAAAAAATTAGAAGGTTAGGATGAAGATACACAGCATGAAGAAACAAAATGAGCCCAAGCTGAACTTAAAAAAAGCATGCCTAATCATCTTGGTGGCTTACGCGATCTTGGTAGTAGGATTTTATTTTCTGGCGGGAGACCAACTACGCTATCGGAATTCACGGGGGAACGTGATCATGCCTGCGCCGGAGTCAGGGACTGTAGAGCTGGTTCAAGGAGCGGTAGTAGAGCAGCACTTCGCCGCGCCCATCCAACGATTGGAGAGGGTGTCCGTCCAGTGGGGAACCTACTACCGAGCCAATGCGGGCACTGCATTTATGGAACTGTGGCGGATGGACAGTGAGCAGCTCCTTTTGAAACAGAGCTTTGATGTTTCAACTATCCCGGAAGGCGGGGTTACCACCTTGATGGCGGAGGAGCCTATCGAGGGAATCTATAATGTGCCGCTGATGCTGCGGCTCTACGCCGACTCCCAGCCCGGTACTGCTGCTTCACCGCTGATGTCTACCTCGGCTGAGCGTGAAGAGGGGGATGCCCTTTATCTTAACGGTGTTCCGACCGAGGCCGTGATGTGCCTTGGGGCAGAGGGGGAGGACTACATCTGGACTGGCCTCCACTATTGGACCTTCGTGGCCATTGGGGTTGCCGTCCTGTTAGCTTTTTTTGCTTTGGTGTGGTATCGGCAGAAAAAGGGACACAGCTATGTGGTCAACGCCATTGTCGCCGTACAGAAATATCGCTTTCTTATCCGGCAGCTAGTGAGCCGGGACTTCAAAACTAAGTATAAGCGTTCAGTGCTAGGGATGTTCTGGAGCTTTTTGAATCCACTTTTGACCATGCTGGTTCAGTATATTGTTTTTTCCACTATATTTCGCAGTGACATTAAAAACTTCCCGGCCTATCTGCTTATTGGCATCGTTTCCTTTAACTTTTTTAGCGAGGCATGCGGCATGGCTTTGACTTCAATTTTGGGCAATGCAGGACTCATAACAAAGGTGTATATGCCCAAGTATATTTACCCACTGACACGGGTGATGTCTTCGGTGGTAAATTTGGTCATCTCTCTGGTTCCGATGGTATTGGTGTGCCTGATTACGGGAGTGAAATTCCACAAGTCGGCGGTATTGATCTTCTATTTCCTGACTTGTCTTATTATTTTTAGCTTTGGATTTGGCTTAGTCTTGGCCTCTTCTATGGTATTTTTCCGTGACACTCAATTCCTGTGGGGTGTGTTGAGCATGCTCTGGATGTATGCCACGCCGATTTTCTATCCCGAGACGATTCTGCCCGACGAGTTCCGCGGCATATTACAGATTAACCCCCTTTATCACTTTATTAAGAGCGGGCGTATGTGCATCCTTTCGGGAATCTCGCCGGAACCCAGTGTATATATTCAATGTATGCTGATCGCCCTCGGGATGCTGGTGGTTGGAGCTGTGGTGTTCCGCAAATGCCAGGATCGATTTGTCCTCTACCTGTGAGGTGAGCATATGAGTAAGAAAACGATGATAGAGGTCAAGGACGTGACCATGCGCTTTCGCATGAATAACGACAAGATCCTTTCCATGAAGGAGTTTGTGACCACCGCACTCCGGGGGAAATTGGAGTACAACGAGTTTACTGCATTGGAACATGTGAGTTTTGAGGTGAAAAAAGGGGAGACCTTAGGCCTTATCGGCCGAAACGGCGCCGGAAAGTCTACCATGCTGAAAGTGATCTCGGGAATCCTGAAACCCACCGAGGGATCGGTAAAGGTAAGCGGGAACATTGTGCCCATGCTGGAACTAGGCAGCGGGTTCGATTTTGACCTGACTGGCCGGGAGAATATCTTTCTTAATGGCGCCATTTTGGGGTACAGCGAGAAGTTTATAAAGGCTAAATATGAGGAGATCGTAGCCTTTTCCGAGCTGGGACAATTTATCGAGATGCCTATTCGGAACTACTCCTCGGGCATGCTGGCCCGACTAGCTTTCTCGGTAGCGTCCATGGTGGAGCCAGAGGTGCTGATTGTGGATGAAATTTTGTCTGTAGGCGATGCGGACTTTCAGGAAAAGAGCCGAAAACGCATGTTGGAGATGATGGGCGGAGGTACCACGGTTCTCTTTGTGTCCCACAACATTCAACAGGTAAAGGAGATGTGCAACCGGGTAGTCTGGCTGGAACATGGACAGGTTAAGGCCATTGGCAAGAGCAACGAGGTATGCAATGAGTATGCCGCAACATGAACCAATAGTGTCGGTTATTATGGGAGTTCGATACCGCCGGGAAGACTTGAACTTGCTGGAACGATCCGTTAACTCCATCTTGGAGCAGACCGTTGGAAATTTTGAATTCTTGATTTGCGAATGGGACTCTACCAACGCCGCCAAGGCGTGGTTGGCGGAACTGGTTCAGAGGGAGCGGCGGGTGCGGATATTACCCGGAAAACCACCGGGGGATCTGGCACAGAATCTGAACATCTGCTTGAGCGAGGCCAAAGGAAAATACATTGCCCGCATGGATGACGATGATTTTTCTCATCCATACCGCTTTGCCAAGCAACTGGCTTATTTAGACAGCCATCCAGAAATCGCTTTCGTAGGTAGCAATGTGACATTGTGCTGCGGTGGGGAGCCGGTGGGTAGCAGACGATTGCCGGAATTTCCAATAGTAAGGGATTTCTATATGACCCAGCCCTTTATCCATCCAGCTTTGATGTTCCGCCGGGAGGTCATGGAGATGGTGAAGGGCTATTCGGGAAATAGGAGTTGTATTCTTTGCGAAGACTACGACCTTCTTCTTCGCCTATATACCAAGGGAGTTCAGGGGGCTAATCTCCAGGAGACGTTGTTTGACTATACGATTCCAGTGAGGGCCAAGGGGAACCGCACCATGGTCCATCGGTGGAACGAAACAGTGACTCGATGGTATCGCTTTAGGGAGTTAAAGGTATTGCCTAGTGCATTGCCCTATGTGGTGAAACCGCTGGTGGTGGGGCTGATGCCTGAGAAGATGGTAAAGAAGTTAAAGAAAAGAAGGGAGGGGAGTGCGTGAGTGACATCAAAATCTTTGTGTCACATCGAATCGACATCAACAGTGAACTCATCGACAACCCTCTCTATGTCCCCGTCCGCTGTGGGGCTGTCTTTGACAAAGAGAATCCTATGGGTATCGCCGGGGATGACACGGGAGATAACATTTCGGATAGACGGATGAGCTTCTGTGAGTTTACGGTCCAGTATTGGGCGTGGAAAAATGTGGAGGCTGACTATTACGGGCTGTGCCATTATCGGCGCTACTTATCATTTGCTGAGAAATATTTTAAAACAGATGAGTTTAACATGGTTTACATACCCATGATGTTGCAGCGAGATAAACAACGATTTGGCCTTTTGAATAGTGCTCACATGGAGACATTGATTTCCCAATATGATGTAGTAACGTCAGAATATGCCTTTGTAGAAAAGATTCCAACGCCAAACGGAAGGAAAAAAACTGTTCGGGAGTTGTGGGATGCACATTGTGGGTATTTTTTTGAGAAAGGCACTATAGAACAGCTACTTGAGCTGATTGATTGCATGGCACCTGAGTATAAGGAGTCGGCTAGAGAATATTTGGAAGGCACACGACACAGGGGCTTTAATTGTTATGTAATGCGAAAAGAACTATTTGTTCGCCTGTGTTGGTTCCAATTTCCCATCATGTTTGAAATTGAGCGAAAGCTAGATACCACAGGTTATAGTCAGACTATGATGCGTACACCAGCTTTTTTGGGAGAGATGATGTATGGTATCTTTCTGTATCACATTACGACACATGAGAACTGGAAGGTCAAAGAACTTCAACTTGTTTTCTTTCGAGAAACCGATAAGTTAAAAGGCCCGCTAGACGTGGCAAGGCGAACGCTGGGCTACGAAGGCGATAAGGTTGTCCGAGCTGTGGTTGACCCACTTTTTCCAAAGGGATCAGAGCGCAGAGAAAAACTGAAAGACATTTATTATGGGATTACTCACGCTAAACGGCGAGGTAAAGCAGAGATAGAGATAAAGTGAGGACAGGAAAGCGATATGCTAAAGACAGATGTAAACGCTGCAAGTATTGAATTGACAGTTGATTATATGCCAATTCCCAAAGTTTTTTCAAAACAAGCGGTTGCAATTAGTTTTTGCTCAAGTGACAAATATGCACCGTTTTGCGGAATTACAATAGAATCAATTATTGAAAATAGTTCTAGTGAACATAATTATGACATTTTTATAATGGAGTTCGATATATCCAATGCGAATAAAACAAAAATCTTATCACTTATTGAAGGTAAAAAGAATTTTTCTATTCGTTATATAAATATGAACCAGGTGCTAAATAAAATAAAGGTAAATACATGGGCACATTTCTCCCCTGTGGCATGTTTTAAATTGTTTTTACTTTCTCCTGCTTTTTCGAATTATGAAAAGATACTTGCACTAGATACTGATTTAATTTTTGCACGCGATGCAGAGAAACTATTTAGCTATGATTTGGGAAATTGCTATATGGGAGCTGTAGATGATGTAATCATGAAAGGGCATGTTTCCCGAGATAAAAAGACATCGGGTTATGCCCCTACTATGCCAGTACGTCAGTATATTTCTGAATATCTCGGATTTGGCACTGATGAGAATTATTATAATACAGGAGTAGCATTAATAAATTTAAAAGCGTGCCAAGGCTTAAATCTTTTAGATAAGGCATTGCAAAAATCGTATGTTAAAGGGTATACATATCAGGAACAAGATATTTTAAATGAGCTGTTTGCCGGCCATATCTTAGATATTGATTGCAAATGGAATGTTGTGGGAATTGAGCAGACGGAGAAAATTAAAGAAGGGCTATCAAAGGATTTAATTGAAAAATATGAAGAGTCATTAGAAAATCCTTATGTTATCCATTTTGCTGGGGGATTTAAACCTTGGATCTATAATAACGCGCCATATTCAGAATATTTTTTCAAATATGCAAAAAATACGCCTTGGTTTGTTAACATCGTCGCGGGAATGACTATAAATTACACAAACTATATCCGCGCCAATATATTATCGACAATCAATCAAGAAAAAGGGTTTCGCGTCAAATTAAAAAAATTTATTATTAAGATATTTCCCGTAAAAAGTATACGAGGAAAAATTATTAGAAAAATGTTTCCGAGAGGAAAGGGCATAAGAGAATGGCTTAGAGAAACTTATAATAATATTATCGAAAAAACACAAGGAAAAGATAAAATCGCACAAGTTGAGCATGAAAATCTTCTAAAACTACATGGTATATATAATAGAGCATTAAAAAAGCCGATTATTAAAAATGCAGTTTTGTTAGATTCAAAAAATGGAACCGATTTGGCCGGTAATGTTTTTAGAATTTTAGCAGAGATAATTAAGCCTGAATACAATTTGAAAGTATATTTATCAACGACCAAAGATGCCGCTGTACATATTACAAACATTCTACGAAACTATCAGTTGCATGATATGGTCACGTTAATTGAGTGGAGAAGTAAAAAATACTTTACTTGTTTGGCGCGGGCAAAGTACCTTGTTACTGATTTGTATATGCCATCTGAATTTTTAAAAAGAGAAGAACAGATCTTAATTAGTACAGCCCACGGAACGCCAATCAAAGTAATGGGAAAAGATTGTCACACGGAAACTCAAGGCCACTTGCAAAGAACTCATACAATGGCGGATTATCAAACATTCCCGAGTGTATACATGAAGGAAAAACTATTTAGTGCATTTATGGAAGACAATTTTTTCAAAGGACATGCTTTGAAATCTGGTTATTGTCGAAATGATATTTTTTTTAATAGAGAAAGACGCGGCGAAATAAGGAGAATGTTGGGATTTCAGGGCAAAACTATATATGCATATTTGCCGACGTTTAGAGGAATTGGAGGGGATTTTCATTCACAAAAGCAAGCAAATGAAATAAAAGAATTTTGTGATGAGCTTGATTTGCTGATGACGGATGAGCAGGTGCTTATTGTAAAGTTTCATAACTTTAGTAAGATTAATATGGATTTTGGAAGATATAAGCATATAATTGATTTTTCCTTTAATTACGAAGTGTATGATATTTTAAATGCAACTGATTGTCTTATATCCGATTATTCAAGTGTCTTCTTTGATTATGCAAATACTAAGAATAAAATAATTTTATTCCAATATGACTACTCGGAGTATAAAAAAGAACGAGGAGTCTATTTGGATTGGGCTGATTTGCCGTTTCCAGTGGTGTCGGATATAAATGGGTTATATAAAGAAATGTGTAGTCCCATTCAATACGATGATACAGACTTTTTAAAAAAATATTGTACATTTGACAGTGATAATAGCACATACAGAGTATGCCAGACAATTTTTAAGCAAAGAAAATTGTGTGAAGAATTTGATTTGTCGGACAACGGGAAAAAAAATATTTTAATATATGCTGGGAATTTTGACTTAAAGAAGCCTGCTACATTTTTTGCCATAGAGTACTTAAAGCGTTTGGACTTAGAGAAAAATAATTATATCCTTTTCTTTTATGAGTATGATCTTTTCTCCAGAGCTTATATTTTGGAACAACTACCGCAATCAGTTAATTATTTTTCTTTTCTAGAGTATCCTGCATTCTCTAAAAAAGAGGAGCAGCTTTGGCACAAAAAAAAGTATGAGAAATTGAAGCCTGCATTTCAAAGAGAAGTCAAAAAAATATTTGGAAACTTAAGGGTTGATATGTTTATAGATTTTTACGGAGAAAATCAAGTGATTAATCAACTTGCGGGATGCCTTACTTGTAAAGTCTACAATATTAAGACGATTGATATGGCTGAAGAATTAAGGCTTGATAATTCCGAATTAATTTCCCAATGGCCAGGAGAAATTGTTGAATTGTCCCAAGGATACTCGAAAGAAATTTTGGATGAAAACGTAGCTACCTTAAAAAGGAGTATTAAGCTATGAAAGTAATTATTCTCGCTGGGGGGTTTGGCACCCGGATCAGTGAAGAGAGCCAATTTAAACCAAAGCCCATGGTGGATCTAGGTGGTATGCCAATCTTATGGCATATTATGAAGCTTTATAGTCACTATGGTTACAACGAATTTATTATCTGCGCAGGTTATAAGCAGCATGTCATTAAGGAATATTTTGCCGACTACTTCCTCCACACGTCGGACATTACATACGACTTTACCAATGGAACCAGTGAGATGACTGTCCACCATAACACTTCGGAGCCTTGGAAAGTCACTGTGGTGGACACCGGCCTTAACACCATGACCGGCGGCCGGGTAAGGAGAGTGAAAGAGTACATTGGAGACGAGCCATTTATGCTTACCTATGGAGATGGCGTTTCCGACCTAAACATTGGCGATTTAATGGAATATCACAAGTCCCATGGCAAGCTGGTGACCATGTCTTCCTACAATGCTGGGCAAAGGTTCGGCGTGCTGGACATTGGCCCTGATGGTAAGGTTCGGGAGTTCCGTGAAAAGACTCAAGGCGATGGAAATCAGATCAACATCGGGTTCATGGTTTGCCAGCCGGAGTTTATTGATTATATTGAAGGGGACTCCACTGTGCTGGAAAAATCCCCGCTTGAGAGTGTAGCCCGTGATAGTCAGCTCATGGCCTACAAGCATACTGGCTTTTGGCAGTGTATGGACACGGTGCGGGAGAAGGAGCAACTGGAGAAGCTCTGGGCCACTGGACAAGCTCCCTGGAAGGTCTGGGCAGACTAATGAAAAATGATTTAAACTTTTACAAAGGCAAGCGTGTATTCGTTACCGGCCATACCGGCTTTAAAGGTACATGGTTATGCCGAATCCTGGTGGGTGCGGGAGCGATTGTGACTGGCTATTCTCTGCCGGCCCCAACCAATCCAAACCTCTTTGCCTTGGCCGGATTAGAAGGGCATATGACTTCGGTGATTGGGGATATTCGGGATGCGGATACACTCAACGCGGCGTTTATGGCGGTCCAGCCGGAAATCGTTCTGCACTTGGCAGCCCAGCCCATCGTGCGGGACAGCTATAAAGACCCGGCGTATACATATGCTACCAATGTCATGGGGACGGTCAATATTCTGGAATGCGTCAGGAAGAGCGCCTGTGTGCGCAGCTTTCTCAATGTAACCACCGATAAGGTTTATGAGAATAAAGAGTGGTGCTGGGGGTATCGGGAGAACGAGCCCTTGGACGGCTTCGATCCTTACTCTAATTCCAAGTCCTGCTCCGAGCTGGTGACCCACAGCTATCTTTGCAGTTTCTTTTCTCATACGGAGACGGCGGTCTCCACCGCCCGGGCAGGAAATGTGATCGGTGGCGGAGATTTCGCCAATGACCGCATCATACCAGATTGCGTGCGGGCTGTACAATGCGGAAAGCCACTGGGAATTCGTAATCCCAATTCCACAAGGCCTTACCAGCATGTGCTGGAACCGCTTTTTGCCTACCTGACCATCGCCCAGAGGCAGTATGAGGACAAGTCATGCGCCGGCTGGTACAATGTGGGGCCGGATGACTGCGATTGCGTTACGACCGGACAATTGGTGGAGCTTTTTGCACAAGCGTGGGGCGACGGCTTCTCTTGGATAAACCAAGCGGAAGAAAACGCCCCTCATGAGGCAAACTTTCTAAAGCTGGATTGCTCTAAATTGCAGTCCGCGTTTGGTTGGCATCCCCGGTGGCACATCGGAGATGCTGTTGAAAAGACTGCAGAATGGACAAAAGTATGGCTGGCGGGCGGAGACATTCCCAGTGAGATGGATCGGGAGATCAAAGCGTATTTGGAGGGGGACTAATGAGAACAGCGATCATAACAGGGGCCAATGGGTTTGTGGGCGGTGCCCTTACCAGAGAACTTCTGGCATATGGATACCATGTCTACGCACTGGATCGGGAGGGCTGCAACGGAAACCTTCCAAAGGACGAAAATGTGACCTTTGTTCCCTGTGAGCTGGCAGAGCTGGATAAACTCACAGACAAGCTCCCAAAGGAAGAGAATTTTGATATTTTCTATCATTTCGCATGGGCGGGAAGTGCCGGCCCGGCTCGGGCGGATACCAAGCTCCAGCTTCAGAATGCACAGTGGACGGTGGAGGCATTGCGCATGGCAAAGGCCTTGGGCTGCCAGCGCTTTGTCTGTGCCGGAAGCATCATGGAGCATGAGACCATAGCGGCCGCTTATACGCAAGGAAATCGCCCTGGCCTTGGTTATATTTATGGAAGCGGTAAGTTGGTGGCCCATACTATGTGCATGTCTGTAGCGGCGGATATAGGGATCGACCTAATCTGGCCGGAGATTACCAATGCCTATGGAGTGGGGGAGCGGAGCCCCCGTATGGTAAACACTACGATTCAAAAATGTATACGGGGAGAATCG
This sequence comes from Oscillospiraceae bacterium, assembly GCA_022846095.1. Taxonomy (NCBI): domain Bacteria; kingdom Bacillati; phylum Bacillota; class Clostridia; order Eubacteriales; family Oscillospiraceae; species Oscillospiraceae bacterium. The sequence goes on from AP025583.1 coordinate 2,569,833, forward strand.
CCCCAGTTTACCGCCGGGACCCAGAATTATGACTTTATCTATATTGACGATGTGGCGCGGGCTTTCCGGCTGATCGGGGAGAAGGGAAAACCTTTCCACGAGTATTTGATCGGCAGCTCGACCGCTCGACCGCTAAAAGAATTCTTGCTGGAGATGAAACACTCCATTGCACCTGTCTTAGATTTCGTTTTTGGCGACATTCCCTTTACTGGGGTCGACATGTCTTTGGAGAAATTCGACTGCTCGCAGACGGAAAAGGACACAGGCTTCCGGGCTGAGATCAGTTTTGCGGAAGGCTGCCGCCGAACCAGAGATTGGTGGCAGGAGATTCTGAAGGAGGAGCAGAAATGAATCAAAAATGGAATTTTAAGGAAACAGAGATCAGTGGATTGATCGAAGTAACACCCTTCAACGCTGAGGACGTAAGAGGCTGTTTTACCAAAGATTATTCAAAAGAGGTCTTTGAGGCCAATGGCATCCATCACGACCTGGCGGAGGTCTTCTATACCACCAGCCATAAAGGCGTTGTCCGCGCGCTCCATTTCCAGAGAGTCAAGCAACAACCCAAGTTGGTACGGTGTATTTGGGGCCATGTATGGGATGTGGTAGTGGATCTGCGAAAGGATAGTCCTACGTTTAAAAAATGGCTGGCTTTCGATTTGGTGGGGGAAAAGCACAACGAAATCCTGGCCCCGGCTGGTTGTGGGCACGGTTATCTGGTGCTTGAGGACTCCATTGTCTCTTATAAATGCGGAGAAAAGTTCTACGGCGAGTACGATGATGGGATCCTTTGGGATGACCCAGACATAGGGGTGAGTTGGCCTTTGGAGCTGATAGGTGGCCAAGGGAATGTGATTTTGGCAGAAAAAGACAAGAAGCTTCAGAGCTTTTTGGAGTTCGTGAATACATATGGCGGACTTTAAAATGGATGTCCTGATAGTTGGCTGTGGCTTATCCGGAGCTGTGATTGCCCAGAAGATGGCCGAGCGCGGGAAGAAAGTGGTCATCTGGGAGCGCCGAAATCACATTGGTGGGAATATGTATGACTATGTGGATGACCACGACTTTCTAGTGCAGAAGTATGGCCCTCACACGTTTCACACCAAGCATAAAGAGCTCTATGACTATATGTGCCGCTATGAATCCTGGCAGGATTATAAACTGACCTGCGGCGCTGCCTGGAGCGGTAAATATACCCCAACACCATTCAACTTTACCACGATAGATACATTTTACCCTAAAGAGAAGGCGGACGAGCTCAAGCATAAGCTCCGGAGAGCTTATGCCGGACGCTCGACCGCCACGGTGGTGGAGGTGCTGCAGTCACTCGACCCGGATATACGAAGCTATGCGGAGTTCTTGTTTGAAAACGATTATGCCCCCTACACCGCGAAACAATGGGGCGTCGCTCCGGAGACTATCGATCCCAGTGTACTCAAACGAGTCCCGTTGCGTTTTTCCTATGATGAGGGATATTTTGACGATCCTTACCAAGTCATGCCGGAACATTCTTTTACCCGCTTTTTTGAAAACCTTTTAAGCCACCCAAATATTGAAGTGGAGTTAGGGGTAGAGGCCCTTGAACGCCTAAAGGTTCAAGGGGACAAACTGATACTTGACGGGGAAGAGATTACCTTCCCGGTGATCTATACCGGCGCATTGGATGAGCTCTTTGACTGCGTGTACGGCCGCCTGCCGTACCGTTCCCTACGCTTTGAGTGGAAGTATACGGAGAAAGACAGCCTCCAACCTGCTCCTGTGGTTGCTTATCCCCAGGAGACGGGCTATACGCGCATTACCGAGTATAAGAAGATTCCAGTTCAGAACGGACAGGGCAGCAGCTACGCGGTGGAATACCCCTTGCCGTGTAGGGAGGGTGAGAAACTGGAGCCCTATTACCCGGTATTGACTGCGGAGAGCCAGGAACAGTACATCAAGTACAAGACCTTGGCTGACCAGATTCCTAACCTGACTCTCTGCGGCCGACTGGCGGATTTTAAGTATTACAATATGGATCAAGCGCTGGAACAGGCACTAAAATCTGCAAATGCTATATAAGGCAGAAAAGGAACACTGAAAATAAAATGTTAGCCCCGATTAGGTTGCCTTTTTGAGGGGGATGAAGTAAGAATGCCTGAAAACACCAGTGGTGTTTTCAGGCATTCTTACTCCCTAATAGATAGTATCAATAATTTAGGGCAGATTAGTATGTAGACGCTTGAGTGAATGAAGTTAGCCGGCAATGGATGCGTTTGAGAACTAGTATCTGGAAAGCTGCCCACCACACGAACGCGGTGTTCGGTCTTCTATTGGGTAGCTTCTTGTCCCCCCCTGGGCATGGCTCACTTTGAGCATCTTAGTTACCGGTTTGACCTTGGAGCACAGCACTACAGAACTACAAATCGCGGGTGACACCTTCGTGGGCAAGCTCGATTAACTCAATCGCATTCTCGGCGTTGGCGACATTAAAATCGGGAGCAACAAATTTAGTGGGCCATGCAGATTCTAACGTCCATTTGGCTACTTCCGTGCCCGCATCATCGACCAATGAGATGGTTAAATTCTTACGGATAATCTGTCCGCTTTCTATTTCTTTGAACCAGTTGTAGAAATCCGAAGAGGAAGTTATGCCCCACTTTAGGGTCACATTCCCGTATCGGTTAAGGCCGGACGGTTGGCCGTCAGTTCTGCCAACACCGCCAACAGGTGCATAGCCTGCGCGGTATTCAATTGGGTCGGACGTTACATCTGGCGCGGTTATTTCTTGAAAACCGCCAATGCTCCGACCGTCCACCTGGACGCTGTAGTTATATTTTTTGAATGGATAGACCATAGCCATTTCAACGCGCTCCTTTCCTGTCCCCGTTTCTACCAATGATCATTATACGGTATATATGAGGGCGATGCAATCATGCCAAGAAAAGGCCCCTATATTGTCTGCTGAATAAATCGTAGAGCGGCCCACCCGCGCTCACAGCGCGTCCAGCTTCTCCACATACTCCTCCTCCGTAAGCCCGTCCTTTTCAAACTCCGCACGAAGCTCCTGGGCACGGACCACCTGGCGGTTCCACTCGTCGGTGGAGAGCTTGCCGCGCTGTTTCCTGGCCTTCAGGCGGTTATAGATGCGGCTGTACTCTCTCCGGGCTGCCTTTTTATTTTCCGATTTCTCCTTTTCGTGGGCGCCCACGTCCCGGCAGGTCTTGCCGCCCATGCCGGGGACCCTGCGGTCGCAGTATAGGGTGTTGTAAGCGCCGACGGCCAGGAACCGGCGGTGGCAGTGCCGGCAACGTCGGGGAAGATTGCCCGCCGCCATGCCCTTGCAGAGATCCAGGTACAGAAAGCTGACCAAACTCTAGAAGGGGATCTGCTCGGCCAGTACCAGCTCCCCCGTCCCCGGATCCATGCTTGGAACAAAGGACAGGTTTACAGGGTAGTCAAAGCGCACGGAATCCAGGTCCACGGTAAAATCCTCTTCTCCGTTTTCTTCCTCAAAAGAAAACGCCCCGAGGATGTCCCGCCGGTAGGCTGAAAACGCATCTGCGTATGCCTCCCGTCTGCGGGAGGGGAGATCCTCGAAATACGATTCCAGCATTCACTCCGTGTTGCGGACAAAGGCCTCAAGCTCATCTGGCAGCGACGTGAGCTTATTGATCCACTGCACGTAAGCCGCGTTCCGAGAGGTTCCCGGCGTGAGCATGTCGTCCGTCTCGTCCGGGTGCTCCTGTAGATAGGGAAGCAGCGCTTCGGCTCTGTAGTCGTCCGCCAGGAGCTGGAAAAACACTGGTAGCTTCCTAAGCGCCCGCCAGAGCTCCTTGAGGGACTGAAGTGCCACCGCCGCGCTGGACGAGCTTCTGGCGGCGAGAAACACCTGAAATTCCTCCTTGAACTGCGCTGCCGTCCTGCGGATATCCCATGTCTGGGAGCCGACCGTTTCCAGCGCCGCCGCCGCATAGAAGCCCAGGGGATGATGCACCCCGCCGACGATGCTGTCCTTCAGCGTGAAGGCGGCGGAGAAGTAGTCCACCGCGTCGTGATTCATATAATACATGGTTGCCCTCCCGCACCCGATGGAATTATTGAGATTTACCTGACATGCCCCGGAGCCATTATAAACGGCTCCGGGGCATGTTACATTTTGCCTACACCTAATAATAAAATTTAAATCGGGTGCACAATGGGGTGCGCGCCCTGAAACGGAAGACCGAAACTCTTTGGAAGGAGATACCATTTGAAACAAGACGAAACGCGGCTGCGGACCGTGGACGGCGAGATGCTGATGAGCCAGCCGCTCCGGCCCTTGAATTATGTGGTGGACGGCGCTCTCCCAGGGGCTGCACATCCTGGCGGGCTCGCCCAAGGTGGGCAAGTCCTGGCTGGCCCTGTGGCTGGCGGTGACGGCGGCGAAGGGGGACGCGGTCTGGGGGATGCCCACCAAGCGGGGGACGACGCTGTACCTCTGACTGGAAGATTCCACCCTCCGCATTCAAAACCGGATCTTCGAGATCACCGAGGACGCGCCGGCCAATGTCCACTTCTGCACGGAGAGCTTGATCCTGGGCCAAGGCTTGGAGGAACAGCTCAAGGCCTTCCTGGCCGAGCACCCGGACACGGTGCTGGTCATCATCGACACGCTAAAAATGGTCCGGGGCATCCGCTACGACAACGCCTACGCCAATGACTACCGGGACCTCTCCGCCCTCAAGCGCATCGCTGATGGACACGGGCTGGCCCTCCTGCTCATCCACCACCTGCGGAAGGAGCCGGCGGACGATGTGTTCAGCCGCATCTCCGGCACGGCGGCCATGGGCGGCGCGGTGGATTCCAGCTTCACCCTGGTGGAGGACAAGCGGGGCAGCGGCAAGGCGAAGCTCTCCTGTGTGGGGCGGAACATCGAGTACCGGGAATTGGAGCTCGCCCGCAACGGCGACAACGTGTGGGAGCTGGTCTCGGACAGCCGGGAGCAGCCGGAGCACTGGGGCGACCGCGTCATTTTCCTCCTCTCCGCGCTGATGGAGGGACGAGCGGAATTCATCGGCACTCCCACCGAGCTGACGGCCCTCATCGACCCTGCCGGGACGGAGGGCGTCACCAGCAAGACAGTCTCCCGCAGGATACTACAAAATATTGAGAGACTATCCGAATGCGTATTAAACTCGCATTACGGGCGTATTAACTACGCATATAATACACATTAATGTAAATACAATATATAGAATATAAAGATTGACAAATACTATATATTGTGGTAATATACATCTGTAATTAATTTTTGTGCGTCGTCCCTTTGGGGATCGCGAACCTCGGTTTGCATTGCACACGTTGTTAGGTTTGTACGTTGTGATGGAGTCAGTCTGCCCTTAAGGGCCTGATTTCTGAGTGTCCCTTGTGGACTGCCCTTCGCGGGCATGGGGCAATTCCGAAAGGGTTGCGTTTAGAATTACTTGGTTGGATAGGCGTAGTGTGCCTATTTGACAAAATGGAACTAAATATTGTTGGCCCAAGGCCGCAAAACAGTTGGAATGACTTGTTTTGCGGCCTTTTTGCGTGCATTTAAAGAAAAAAGCTCTCACTATGGCCGGAAGCCAACCGGCCTGGGGTAATAAAAGGAACAAAGCACTATGTCAGCACGCAGCAACGCCGCCCGGTTATGGCAAAGAGGCCGGGATAAGCGGTTAAGTCATGTCTTTGCGGGAAAGCGGCGGCAACGCTTTCCGAACCGGCCTTTGAGACGGGGCCGGCCGCGTACGTCCATTTTGGTTTGCCGACCGTCTCCGGCAGCCGCACAGCGCCCGCGTATGCAGCCGGGTTTCCCCGGTTAGGCGCTATCCGCGCGGAGTGATGCTCCGGGGCTTTGGAAAGCCAATGCGGTATTTTACTGAACACACAACAACTGAATCATTCCGGCTGGACGTGACAGAGACAGAGGCAAATTTGCTTCACCAAGTCCTTTGAAATCAAGGCCTCTTGAATCTTTTCAGCCGGAAATACGTCGGAAACGGCTCCATTTGCCAGCGGGACAATTGCGCCCTTTGATATATGGGCGCGGAAAGGAAACGTATGTCAAACAATCTCTATCAAAATCTTCTTGCCCAGGCTGAAAAGCTGCGCCGGCACAACCGGCAGGGCAGTTATAAGACCAAGGAGCGGTATTTTCAGGCATATCAGCGGTTTCTGCGCTATCTGGCAGATGCATACCGGCTGGAGAAAATCGCAAACGTCTCCGGAAAGCACCTGTCCACCTATGTGGCGCGGATGCAGGAGCGGGGGCTGTCCGCCTCCACCATCAAGACCGACCTGGCGGCCATCCGATTTTGGCACGACCAGATACCGGGCGCCAGATACACCCTGCCCTCAAATAGCGAATACAGTCTAGAGTACCGCAGATTCGGCGGTGTGGACCGTACCTGGACTCCAGCGGAGTTCCACAAAATGCTGGATGAGTGCAGGAACACCCATCGGGAGGACTACGGGACCTGCCTCATGATCGCCCGGTATGCCGGACTGCGCCTGCACGAGGTCATGCGTATCGACACGGCGATCGCCAGGGCCGCGCTGAAAGATGGGTTTCTCACCATCAAGGGCAAGGGCGGAAAGGTCAGGGAGGTTCCGCTTGACGAGGAAGTCCGCATGGTATTAGCAAACTATCTGGTGGGCGCCAAGCCGGGGTGCAAGCTGTTTGTGCCGGACGGCAAACAGACCCACGTCGCCATCACCGAGCTGCAAAATTTTATCAGGACACACCGGGAACAGGTGCAGGGGAACACGGCGAAAAGTCCGCTGACTTTTCATGGACTTCGGCACACCTGTGCCGCCGAGTGGTACCGGGCGTTAATCGCCGATGGAAAATCCGCGTATGATGCCCGATTGCAGTTGTCCAAGTGGCTGGGGCACGAACGGGACGACGTAACGCGAATCTATCTCGCCTCTGAGGCGGAATAGAACCCCTTAAATTGGTAAAAATGATAACAAAGGGAGGGCGAAGGCTTTGGAAATAAACGTGGACAACGAGCGGAAGCTTGTGGAGCTGTGGCTCTCCCACGACGAGCAAAACGACCCCGCATTTTTGGAGGCCCTGAAGCCGCGGTATAGGGAATATGCAGCTAAAAAGTACCTTGTGGCGGTATACCATTCCGGCAAGCGCGATCTGTATGAGGCCACCGCCGAGTTGTTGTGCTATAACCGCAAGCGGGCGGCCCAACTGGAGGTTGCGCGGGAGAAGCGTCAGGGGACAGCCACGGCAGGATAAGAGAGACACACGGGATTCCTTACAAAAGGAATCCCGTGTGTCTCAACTACTACCTGGGGGCAAAAGTGACGCGGGTTTAGGTTGCTATTACGCCACTGATGTAGTACAATGTTATCTATATAAAAGCGACGGTGGTGACTGATATTGATAGAGAGGTTTGACATCGCGGGCTACGCCCGCATCTCGGTAGACGAGGAGCTGGACCGGGACAACGTGTCCATCGAGAACCAGAAGGCCATCATCTCCGACTTCGTAAAGCAGAAATTCCCCGGTTCCACCCTCACCTTCTACGAGGACCGGGACCGCTCGGGCTACACCTTCGAACAGCGGGAGGGCTACCAGAAGATGCGCCGGGGGCTGATGGGGCATGAATACGACATCCTGGTCGTGAAGGACTTTTCCCGCTTCTCCCGCCGGAACTCCCGGGGGTTGGTGGAACTGGAGGACCTGCGGGACGCGGGGGTGCGGATCATCTCCATCGGAGACAACATCGACTTCCCCAACGACGACGACTGGCTGAAAATCCAGTTCCAGTTCCTCATCAACGAAATGCCCGTCACCGACACCAGCAAAAAGGTGAAATCCGTCATCAAGCGCCGCCAGCAGGACGCGAAGTGGATTTGTGCCGCGCCCTACGGGTACATCGTCAACAAACAGCAGCAGTTTGAGGTCGTACCCACCGAGGCCGACATAGTGCGGCAGATTTTTACCCTCTACAACGGCGGCTGGGGCTACAAGAAGATTGCCAATTACCTCACCGACCAGGGCATCCCCACCCCCCGCATGGCCGAGCGGGAGCGGAAGGAGGCCGAGGGCGGGGAGTACCGCCGGGAGGTCAAGCCCGTGTGGGCCATCGTCACGGTGCAGGGCATTCTGGACAACGATTTTTACATCGGCACCCTGCGCCAGGGGAAGTACACCCGGAAGAAGATCAACGGCAAAGAGCAAAAGCGGGACGAGAGCGATCACCTGGTGTTTGAAAACCACCACCAGGCCATCATCGACTACCGCACCTTCGCCACCACCAAGGCCCTGCGGGAGAAGCGCGCCACAAGCTGCTACCGGGGCGTGAAGATCAACGACAACGTGTACTCCGGCTTCCTGTTCTGCGGCGACTGCGGCAGTCCCATGTTCGCCATGAGCCGGTCGGACTTGAAGGACGCGTACCGCTGCGGCGAATACCACAAGCGGGGCCTCAAGGGCTGCACCAGCCACCACATCCGGGTGGACAGGCTGGACGAGGTGGTGAAGACCTACGTGCGCAAGGTGAAGGAGAACTCGGCGGACATGCTGGAACGCCTGAATGCTGACCTTGCCCGGGAGCGGGAGGACGTGGCCGAGACCGAGCAGAGCGCGGCCAATCTGGAGGCGGTGCTCGCCGACCTCCAGGAAGAGCTGAAGGCCACCAAGCGCCAGCGTATCCGGGACGTCATGAAGCACCCGGAAAACGAGGAGATGCTGGAGGAGACCTACGACGAGCTGGAATCCGACCTCCTGCGCCGGATCGAGGGCCTGCAAAACCAGATCGCCATGACGGAGGACAAGCGCAGCACCATCATCCGGGTGAACCGGGCGGCGAAGACAGCCATGGAGGTATTCGACGACATCCTCCAAAAGCCCAAGCTGGAGCGCAACGACCTGGAGCTTATTATCGAGCGGATGAACATCTTTGAGGATCATATTGAAATTCAGTTGAAGGCGGATGTGGATTCCATTCTGCGCAGTGGAACTCTTCCGGAAGACGCGGCGGGGGCAAGCCCCCGCCCTACAGAGACAAGGGATGCCGTGGCCGCTGTGGCGCTGACGGAGGACGGCGTAAATTTTCCTGAAGGCATCGTGGATAGCTTACAGACCCGCGTCGTCCAGGCCGCGTCCAAGCGGCCGGACAAGGTCTACGATGTCAGTGTTATCAGTGACGGCGACCCGCTGGAGATTTACACCGATAAAGAGGGCGGCGTCATCTTTAAGAAGTACTCCCTCATGGGAGGGCTGTCCGATTTCGCCGGGCAGATGTGCGAAACTTTAAACAAGACCACAGGTGAAATCGCGGTCATCACCGACCGGGACGCCTGCATCGCCGTGGCCGGCACCGCCCGGCGGGAGCTGGCCGACAAGCGGGTATCCGCCGAGCTGGAGCAGATCATGGAGGGCCGCCAGATCTACCAGTTCAAGGCCGGCGAGGAGGCCCTGCCCGTCTGCGAGGACGGGGACAAGTACTTGATTTCCTGCGCCGCCCCCATCCTCTCCGAGGGGGACGTGCTGGGCTGCGTCCTCTTCGCCTCCACCGACAGCGACATGGCCAGCAGCGAGACCGACTACAAGCTGGCGCAGACCATTGCCGGCTTCCTGGGCCGCCACATGGAGGCTTAGCCGCCCCCGGCGTATAAAACCGCCCCCTTTGGTATCGTCTTACCAAAGGAGGCGGTTTTTGTTCCGCTATTTTTTCCTGCCGCAGCCGCCGCCGTGGGGACAGTCCCCACAGCCCCCGCCGCAGCCGCAGTCTCCGCGCAGCTGGCGGCGCAGGTGGCGGATCACGTACCACACCGCCCACACCGCCAGCAGCGCCACGGCGGCGTAAATCAGATACTTCATACTTCACCTCAGAAACAGGGATCCCACCTGGTACACCAGCAGGGACACCAGATAGGCCGCACCCAGCTGCCAGGCGATGGAGGCCAGGGTCCATTTGGCGCTGTTCATCTCCTTGCGGATGGTGGACACCGCCGCCACGCAGGGCACATAGAGCAGCACGAACACCAGGAAGGCGTAGGCGGCCAGCGGGGTGGCGAAGGTGCCGGACATGGCCGCCGCGACGGCGGTGCCGCTGGCGCTGACGGCGAAGCCGTAGAACATACTCATGGAGGAGACCACCATCTCCTTGGCCACCAGGCCCGTCAGCAGGGCCACGGCGGCCTGCCAGGTACCGAACCCCAGGGGCGTCAGGATGGGGGCGATAAGGCCGCCTATGGCGCCCAGGAAGGAGGCCTCCGGCGCGTCCACCATGGTTATCCCGCCCTGCCAGCCGAAGGACTGGAGGAACCAGATCACCACGCTCATGGCCAGGATAAGGGTGCCCGCCTTGAGCAGGAAGCCGCGCACCTTCTCCCACACGTGCAGTGTGATGTTTTTCAGGGTGGGCAGGCGGTACGGGGGCAGCTCCAGCACGAAGGCGGCGGGCTCCCCCTTAAAGACAAACTTTTTCAGCACGATGCCCGATCCGATGGCCAGCAGCAGCCCCAGCAGGTACAGGGAAAAGACCACCAGTCCCCCCTGTCGGGGGAAGAAGGCCCCGGTGAGCAGGGCGTACACCGGCAGGCGGGCGGAGCAGGACATGAAGGGGATGAGCATCATGGTCATGCGCCGGTCCTTGTCGTTCTCCATGGTGCGCGCCCCCATGATGGCGGGCACGGTGCAGCCGAAGCCCATCAGCATGGGGATGAATGCCTTGCCGCTCAGGCCGAAGCGCCGCAGCAGGCGGTCCATGATAAAGGCGGCCCGGGCCATGTAGCCCGAGTCCTCCAGAAAGGACAGGAAGAGGAAGAGGATGGCGATCTGGGGCAGGAAGGTGAGCACGCCCCCCACTCCGGCGATGACGCCGTCCACCAACAGGGACTCCACCCACGGGGCCACCTGGGCCGCCGCCAGCACCGTGCGCACCAGCCCGGCGAACCAGCCGCCGATGAGGGCGTCCACCCCGTCGGCCAGGAGCTGCCCCGGCCCGAAGGTCACGGCGAACATCAGCAGCATCATCAGGAGAAACACGGGCACGGCCAGCCACTTCTGGGTGACCACGGCGTCAATCTTGTCCGAGAGGGTCAGCTCCCCCCGCTTGAGCCCCTTCTTCACCGCCAGGCCCACCACCCGCTGGATGAACTGGTAGCGGCTGTCCGCGATGAGGGTCTCCCGGTCGCCCAGGACGTAGGCCCCCTCGTACTCCTCGCACACCGCCTCCAGCCCCCGCCGGGTGGCGCCGTCCAGCCCCAGGGCCTTCTCCACAAGGGCGTCCCCCTCGATGAGCTTGACGGAGGCCCAGTGGGCCGGGATGCGGGCGGCGTAGGCCCGGTCGTGGATCAGCTCGCCCACCTTGTGGTGGATCTGGTGGGTATAGTCGTCGTAGAGGTCATCCGGCTCCACCGTCACGCCCACGTGCATCTGCTTGTGGGCCACCCGGAGCAGCTCCTCCACGTTGTCCCCGGAGCGGGCGGTGATGGGGATCACCGGCACGCCCAGGGCCCGCGACAGGGCGTCCACGTCGATTTTGTCCCCGTGCTTTTCCACCTCGTCCATAAAGTTGAGGGCGATGACCATGGGCCGCTCCAGCTCCAGGAGCTGGATGGTTAAGTAGAGGTTGCGCTCGATATTGGTGGCGTCCACGATGTCGATGATGGCGTCGGGCCGCTCCCCCACGATGAAGTCCCGGGCCACGATCTCCTCCATGGAGTAGGGGGACAGGGAGTAGATGCCGGGCAGGTCCACCACCGTGACCGGCTTGCCGTCCACCGCCGCCTTGCCCTCCTTCTTCTCCACCGTCACGCCGGGCCAGTTGCCCACATACTGGTTGGAGCCCGTCAGGGCGTTGAAGAGGGTGGTCTTGCCGCAGTTGGGGTTGCCCACCAGGGCCAGCTTCATCTCCCGGGTGTCGTGGCTGGCGTAGTCCGGCGTGCCGCCGTGCTCCGCCGCCTCGTGGGCGTGGTCGGCGTTCATGCGCCGCAAGGTCTCCTCATCCGGCACACGCTGGACCATGCCCGTCCGGCTCCTGCGGATGACCTGGCAGGCCTGGGCCTCCTCGCCGGTGGCCATGGTGATCTGCCGCGCGTCCTCCCGCCGCAGCGAGAGCTCATACCCCCGGATATTGACCTCGATGGGGTCCCCGAAGGGGGCGATTTTCCGCACGGTGATCTCCGTGCCGGGGGTCAGCCCCATATCCACAAGGCGCCGCTTTACCGGCCCCTTGTCGCTGCCCACCCGGAGGATAACCCCGCTCTCGCCGGGCGCCAGGGCCTCCAGCGTCCCCGGGCTGCGCTCTGTCTGTGTGCTCATAGATCGACGACCGTTCCTTATTTGTTGTATTTTTGCAGCTTTTCTATGGTTTTCTAGATCAGTTTCCGTCTGTAACTATCTTATACTACGGGCTATCCCCTGTCAAGAAGAGCCGGGCCCTCACCGGGCCGCGGACGCCTCCTGGCTGGGGACCGCCCACAGCTGGAGGAGCTCCCCCAGCGCCGCGTCATAGTCCAATGCCAGCATATAGCCGCCCTCCTGGCTGGGCAGGGCGCCCTGGGGGAAGGAGATCTCAAGGTTGCCGGGAAACAGGACGATGTACTCCGGCCGGAACGCCGCCTCCATCTCCGCCCGCAGGGTGGGCCCGGCCACACCGGCCAGGTCCAGCAGCCTCCCCTTCGCCTCCTCCTCCGGGCAGTTGAAGAGCGCCCAGTTGCTCAGCGCCTCCCCCGTCTCCCGGTCAAAGGCCGCACCCAGGCGGATCTCCTGGACAACCCGCCCGCCCAGCGGCAGGGTCACGCTGGTCAGGAAATACATCATGCGCCCGTTGGACGCCGTGGGCGATATGTCCTGGGCCACGGAACGGCATGCAAAAGCCTCCCTGTCCCCCAGATAATCCGCGTACGCCTTTTCAAGCTCCTCCCGGACGTCGTAGAGCAGGCCCTGCGCCTTGTAGTAGGCCAGCACCCGTTCCTGGGCTGCCGCGCCCAGGTCATCGAAGCTCTCCACCCCGCCCACGTAGACATTGGCCGGACCGGAGGGCTCCCGCTCACGCAGCAGCTCCGTCCCGTCCTCCAGCTTGTAGGCGGTACCGCTTGAAATACCCCACACGTTCACCCGCGTCCCGTCCGCCAGCACCTCCGCCTCCGGCCGCAGCACGCCCGTGATTTCCACCTCGCTTGCGGGATAGGCCGTGAGCGCCCCGCCACCGTCCGTAGTCAGGGTTTGGCCAACCCGCCCGCACTTCGCGGTGAGCATGGCGCCCACCCGGGGCTCCCCCCGGTAAGCCTCCTCGTCGAAGCCGTTTACCCACGATAGGACGGAGGTCTCCTCCGTCATGAGGATCCCGGCCTCCTCCCCGTCCTCCATGCGCACGACCAGGGAGAAGGCCCCCTCCGCCCCGCCGCCGTGGACCTCCACCACCTCGCCGGAAATAGAACGGCCTCCGCCGCACCCGGACAGCAGCGCCAGGCAGAGCGCGAGCAGCAGCACATATTTTTTCATCGAAACACCTTCCCCCCTCATCAGCAAAGCTGGAGACGGCCGCTTCACGCGCGGCGGCCATTACCCTTATCTTAACACACCGCCCGGCCCGCTTCAAGCCGCGGCGCGGCCCAAAAAGGCGGGCGTCCCTGTGGGAGGGACGCCCGCCTTTTGCGATATAGATTTACTCCTCTTCGTGGCAGCCGCAGCCGCAGCCCTCGTCGCCGCAGCAGTCGTCGCCCAGGTCGATGGCGAACTTCTCCTTGCAGTTGGGGCACTGGATGAAGCCGGCCTCCAGCACGCTCTCGTCGATGACCAGATCCTCCTTGCAGTTGGGGCACTCGACCTCGAAGAAGTCGTCCTCGTCCTCACAGCAGCAGCAATCGTCGTCGTCCTCGTCGTCCTCCTCGAAGACGACCTCCTCCACGTCGGACAGGTCGTCGCTCAGCGCGTCGATCTCCTCGCCCAGCGCCACGGCGTTCTCCTCCAGATCCTCGATGGACAGGCCGACCTCCTCCAGAATGCCGATCATCACGGAGATGAGCTTGCCCTCCTTGGACTTCTCAGTGTCGATAGCCAGGCCCTCGGCCAGGCCCTTCAGATACGCGACCTTCTCAGAAATAGTCATGTTGTTCTCCTTTATTGTAGGCCGCGAAGGGCCTGTTTTGGGTGGTGCGGCTCGTTAGCCCTTGCAGCGCTCCAGGTACTCGCCGGTACGGGTGTCGATCTTAATGCGGTCGCCGGGGTTGATGAACAGGGGCACCTTAATCTCGGTGTCGGTCTCCAGCTTGGCGGGCTTGGTCACGTTGGTGGCGGTGTCGCCCTTAAAGCCGGGGTCGGTCTCGGTAACCTCCAGCTCCACGAAGGTGGGGGGCTCCACGGCAAAGATCTTGCCCTTGTAGGAGTTGATCTTGCAGACCATGTTCTCCTTGACGAAGCGGAAGCTGTCGCCCAGCAGCTCGGCGCCGATGGGCACCAGGTCGTAGGTCTCGGCGTCCATGAAGTAGTACAGGTCGCCGTCGTTGTAGCTGTACTCCATGTCCTTGCGCTCCACAAAGGCCTGCTCGAACTTGGCGGTGGGGTTGAAGGAGGTCTCCGTCACGCCGCCGGTGATGACGTTCCTCATCTTGGTGCGGACAAAGGCGGCGCCCTTGCCGGGCTTCACGTGCTGGAACTCGACCACCTGCATGACCTGGCCGTCCATCTCGAAGGTCACGCCGTTGCGGAAATCACTGGCAGTTATCGTAGGCATTGGTATTCATCCTCCAAAAAAGGTTTTTCTCAAAATTTAGCTAAATTATTTTACCCTATTATTCCCCTCTTTGCAAGGGTTTTTACAGAATAATCAGCTGCTTGGGCGACTTTGTCAGGATGTCGCAGCCCGTTTCGGTCATAATCACCACGTCCTCGATCCGCACGCCGAATTTCCCGGGCAGGTAGATGCCCGGCTCGGCGGACACGGCGGCCCCCACGGGCATGGGGGTGGCGTCGGCGGTGTTGGCGTTGGGGGACTCGTGGATCTCGATGCCCACGCTGTGGCCGTAGCCGTGGCCGAAGCAGTCCCCGTACCCCGCGTCCTCGATGACCTTGCGGGCGGCGGCGTCGATCTCCCTGCCGGGCACGCCGGCCTTGGAGGCGGCGATGCCCGCCAGCTGGGCCCGGAGCACGGTGTCGTACACGCGGCGCATCTCCTCGGTGGGCTCCCCCACCGCCACGGTGCGGGTCATGTCGGAGCAGTAGCCGCCGTAGATACAGCCGAAGTCCATGGTGATAAAGCTGCCCGGCTCCACCTTGCGCTCGCCGGGGATGCCGTGGGGCAGGCTGCCGTTGGGCCCGGTGACCACGATGGGGTCGAAGGACATCTTCTGCGCCCCGAAGCGCAGCATGTCGTACTCCAGCTTGGCGGCGATCTCCTTCTCGGTCATGCCGGGGCGGATGAACTTGACGATCTCGTCGAAGGCGCGGTCGGTGATCTCCTGCGCCTTGGCCATGAGGGCGATCTCCTCCTGGTCCTTGGCCGCGCGCAGGGTGTTTACCAGCTTCTGGGCGGGCAGCAGCTCGCAGGACAGGGCGGCGGTGTACATGCCGTGCTGGGCCACCGTCATGTAGTTCTCCTCAAAGCCCAGCTTTTGAATGCCCAGCTCGCCCACGGCCTGCTCCACCAGCACCTTGAAGTTCTTGGTGCGGTCGGTCATGATGATCTGCGCGCCGGTGACGGTGTTGCCCGCCGCCTCGATGTAGCGGGAGTCGGTGTAGTAGCGGCACTCGCTCCGGGTGACCAGCACCACGCCCTCGCCGTGGAAGCCCACGGCGTAGAACTCCCCGGGCTCGCTGGTGAGCATCATGGCGTCCAGGCCGTATTCGTCCAGGCCCGCCGCGATCTGCTTGAGATGATTCATCGTACAAACGCTCCTTTATATGTCATTTTGTTACGCTCAATTTCGGTTCCCCGGGCCAGAACGGGCCGATGTGGGCATCGGCCCCCACGGTACGGGGGGAATACGGATTGCCGCGGCCTAACCCCCCGCGTTGACAAAAGCCTGGTAATCCCGCTTCATGGTCAGCGCGTCCTCGGCTTGGGTGCCCGCCGACCATCCCACCGGACCGAGGTCCGGCGGGAGCCCTTTGATTTGATCTGCGCGGCGGGAGTTAATCCCGCCGGCATCAAGGTTTTGCCGCAGGCAAAACGCTTGGTACGGCGCATAAGCGCCGCCCCGTCCCGCGGGGCCCCATGCGAGCCGCGGTCTAACTCCCTGCGTTGACAAAAGCCTGGTAATCCCGCTTCATGGTCAGCGCGTCCTCGGCCTGGGTACCCGCCGACTCGCAGATGATGCGGGGGCTCCAGCCCCGTTGCGCCAGCTGGCGCATCAGGGGCAGATGGTCCGGCCCGTACTCCCCCTGGGCGAAGGTCAGGTGCATCTTCTCCCCGCCGCCCGGGGTGAACTGGATATGGGAAAAATGGCTGTGGAAGCGGGAGGCCCGCTCCTCCCCCAGCCCGGCGCACAGCTTATCCAGGATGCGCGCCGTGGCCTCCTCCCCCTCGTCCGCGCCCAGGCTGCGGGCGTAGAGGTGGCCGAAGTCCACGCAGGGCAGCAGCCGCCCGTCCACCTGGCACAGCTCCACCACCTCGTCCAGATCCCCCAGCTGGTTGATTTTCCCCATGGTCTCGGGGCACAGGGCGATGTGGCCGCAGCCCTCGCCGTCGCAGGCGCGCAGCACCTCCCGCAGGGCGGGCAGGGCGATGTCCAGCGCCTGGCGCCGCGTGCGCTTCATCAGCGCGCCGGAGTGCACCACCACCCGTCCGGCCCCCATCCAGTCCGCGGCCTTGCAGGCCGCCAGGATGTAGCCGGTGGTCTTTTTCAGGCTCTCGGGGTCGGGGTTTGCCAGATTGATAAAGTAGGGGGCGTGGAGGGACATCGTTATCCCGCAGGCGCGGGCGTTCTCCCCCAGCTTGCGGGCGGTTTCCTCCCCCACGTTGACCCCCTTGCCGCACTGGTACTCATAGCAGTCCAGCCCGATGTCCGCAATCCACTTGGGCGCGGCCAGGGAGGATTTATAGGCCGCGGAGAAGCTGTCGGAGTTCCCCGCCGGTCCGAATAACACGCTCATACCTGTTCTTTCCTCCTGCCAAGGGCCCGGAAGGGCTTCTCCACGCCGTAGCGCAGGGCCCGGAAGGCGTTATCGATGCGCATGGGGCGCACGGCCACGGCCAGCACCCCCGCGTTGTTGGCCCCCCACACGTCGGTGAAGAGCTGGTCCCCCGCCATGGCGGTCTGCCCCGGCGTGCGGCCCGTCTGCTCCATGGCCCGGCGGAAGCCCCCGGTTTTGGGCTTTCCCGCGCGGCCCAGGAAGGGCACGCCCAGCCGCCCGGCGAACTCGGCCGCACGGCCCGGCCTGCGGCTGTTGGACAGCACGAAGAGCTGGATTCCCGCCCGCGCCAGCGCGGCGGCCCAGGAGCGGACCTCCTCCGGCGGCTCGGCCACCCCGTAGGGGGCCAGGGTATTGTCCAGATCGGCCAGCAGCAGCGTGATCCCCCGGGCCTCCAAAAGGGCGGGGGTCAGCTCCCACACGTTGTTCACTTCCAGGTCGGGCACCAAAAACAAAAAATCACCTCAAGTATGGGCTTCTACGGGGCTTCTTATCCGCATAGACTGGATTATATCATTTGTAAGAAACATGGACAAGGGGGTACCTTCCATTATGCTTTCCAAACAAAACCTGATCCTCACCGCGCCGCCCGATCAGGCCCGCGCCGCCATGGCCTTCGGCCTGCCGGTGGCCCACATGGCCTACCGGGTGGGAGGCGGTCCCCACCTGTTCCGGGCCAACATGCCTGTCTCGGTGCGGGGCGGGCTCATGGTCATGGACGACCGGGGCTTCGACGGCCGGGGCGAGTCCACGCCCTTCTGCCACGAGGTCATGCGCGAGTGCTCCGCCCGGGGCTTCGACGGGGCGATCTGCGACTTCGAGGGCCGTCCGCTCCAGCTCCTGGGCAAAATCGTGGGCGAGCTGGGCGCGCTCATGCACAAGCGGGGCTGGCCCCTCTACGTCACGGAGCCCTACGGCCAGTTCTCCGACACCGCCACCGTGCTCATCTCCTCCGCCCTCTCCGGCGGCTCCCTGACCCAGCGGCTGGAGGAGGCCGTCTCGCGCTACGGCGCGGGCCGGGTGGCGCTGGCGGTGGAGCGGGTGGCGGAGGACTTCTTCCTCCCCTCCCCCACCGGCCAGGGCACGCCCCTGACCCGGGAGGAGCTGAAGCAGCGCATGGACGACCGGGCGCCCACCGTCTTTTTCTCCAACGAGCTGTGCGCCCACTACTTTACTTACATGTCCAAGCAAAACGGCGCCCACTTTATTCTATTCGACGACGCGGGTTCTATCCGCAAAAAGCTCCACATCGCCCGCAGCCTGGGTGTGGCCGACGCGGTGCTGGCCTATCCCCAGGTGGACGACCTGCTCCCCGAGCTGCTGGGGAAGAAAGAGCCGTAGGGAGCGCGGCGGGGGCAAGCCCCCGCTTGAGTCCTGTAGGGGCGATTCACGAATCGCCCGCCGGTATACGCCTTATCCCCCGACATAACAGAAGCCCTGCGCCGCTAGGCGGCGCAGGGCTTAGCTCTTGCTTAATAGAACTTCTTCTTGTTCTTGCGGGCGGCTTCAGACTTCTTACGACGCTTGACGCTCGGGCTCTCGTAGTGCTCACGCTTGCGCACCTCGGCCAGGACACCCGACTTCGCGCAGCTGCGCTTAAAGCGTTTCAGGGCGTTCTCCAGAGACTCGCCATCTTTCACGCGGACTTCCGACATTGACTTCCCCTCCCTCCAAAGTGGCGGGACTCCCCGTCACGAAAGGGCCACAAAGATATGGCTTTAACAGTAGTATTATATGAAAATTCCCGGGCTATGTCAAGTAAGAATTTTCAGCCGCGCGCCCGCTCGTGGAAAAACTCGATGTCCTCCCCCGCGGGGCCGGTGCAGAAGGCGATCCGGATGGGGTAGTCCCCGCCCAGGTTCTTGTCCGACGGCTCGATGAACACGGGGTAGCCAGCCCGGCGCACGGCCTCGGCCGCGCCGTCCACGTCGTCGGTTCGGAAGGCGATGTGGGGGAAATGCCCCTTGCCCGCCGCCGCCTCTCCGTTGGAGGTAACTTCCAAAAGGGTATTGCCCAGGCTCAGCATACAGCCCTGCTCCGCCCCGGACCCCCAGGCCCGGACCGGGGCGCAGCCCAGCACGGACGTGTAGAACGCCACCGTTTTGTGGAATTCCGCCTCGCCCGCGGTTTTCAGCGCGATGTGGTGGATGCCCTGGAGCATACGCCCCCTCCGTTCCTATTTCACAATCAGGTTGACCAGCTTGTTTTTCACCAGGATGGTTTTGACAAGCTCCTTGCCCTCGGTGAACTTCTTCACCTTGGGATCGGCCAGGGCGGCGGCCACCACGGCCTCCTCCCCGCTGTCCACCGGCACCGCCACGGTGCCGCGCAGCTTGCCGCACACCTGCACGGCCATATTCACCTCGGCGTCCACGGTCTTGGCCGCGTCGTAGGCGGGCCAGGGCTGGCGGCAGGCCATTCCGCCCCGCGCCTTGGCGAAGCCCAGGTTCTCCCACAGCTCCTCCGCCACGTGGGGGGCGAAGGGGGAGAGCATCAGCAGCAGCGCGCCCAGGTCGCCCCGGGAACAGCCGTTGGCGTAAAAGTCGTTGACCAGGGCCATGAGGGCCGCGATGGCGGTGTTGAACTTCATGGCCTCGATGTCCTCGGACACCTTCTTGATGGCCTTGTGGATGGCGCCCTCGTTGGCGGGGGTGTACTCCATGGAGTCGGCGCACTGCCCGGCCAGGACCCAGATCCGGTCCAGGAAGCGCTTGCAGCCCTTCACGGCGTTGGCCGACCAGGCGGCGGCCTTCTCGAAGTCGCCGATGAACATGATATACAGGCGCATGGTGTCAGCGCCGTATTCGGCGATGACGTCGTTGGGGTTGACCACGTTGCCCCGGCTCTTGGACATCTTCTCGCCGCCCTCGCCCAGGATCATGCCGTGGCTGGTGCGCTTTTGATAGGGCTCCTTTGTGGGCACCACGCCCAGGTCGTAGAGGAATTTGTGCCAGAAGCGGGAGTAGAGCAGGTGCAGGGTGGTGTGCTCCATGCCTCCGTTGTACCAGTCCACAGGGGACCAGTAGTCCATCGCCTCCCGGGAGGCCAGCGCGTCCGGGTTGTGGGGGTCCATATAGCGCAGGAAGTACCAGGAGGATCCCGCCCACTGGGGCATGGTGTCGGTCTCCCGCCGGGCCTTGCCGCCGCAGTGGGGGCAGGTGGTCTCCACCCAGTCGGTCATGTGGGCCAGGGGGGATTCGCCGTTGTCGGTGGGCTCGTAGGACGCCACGTCGGGCAGCAGCAGGGGGAGCTGGTCCTCGGGCAGGGGCACCCAGCCGCACTGCTCGCAGTAGACCATGGGGATGGGCTCGCCCCAGTAGCGCTGGCGGGAGAACACCCAGTCGCGCAGCTTGTAGTTGACCTTCTCATGGCCGAAGCCCCGCTTGGCCATGTCCTGGACGATGGCGCGCTTGGCCTGCTCCACGCTCATGCCATCCAGGAAGCCGGAGTTGACCATAATCCCCGTCTCACAGTCGGTAAAGGCGGCCTCCTGCACGTCGCCGCCCTGCACCACCTCCACGATGGGCAGGCCGAACTTCTTGGCAAAGGCCCAGTCGCGGGTGTCGTGGGCGGGCACGGCCATGATGGCGCCGGTGCCGTAGCTGGAGAGCACGTAGTCGGAGATGAAGATGGGGATCTCCCTGCCGTTGACGGGATTGACCGCCCGCACGCCCTTGAGCTCCACGCCGGTCTTCTCCTTGTCGGCGGTGAGCTCGGTGCGCTCGAAGTCCGACTTGCGGGCGGCGGCGGCCACGTAGGCCTCCACCTCGTCCAGGTTGGTGAGCTTATCGGACCACTGCTTCACGTAGGCGTGCTCCGGGGCGATGACCATATAGGTGGCGCCGAAGAGGGTGTCCGGCCGAGTGGTGAAGACCACGATGTCGTCCCCGGTGGTGGCCTTAAACGTCACCTCCGCGCCGGTGGAGCGGCCGATCCAGTTCTTCTGCTGGGTCTTGACCCGCTCGATAAAGTCCAGATCGTCCAGATCGTCGATGAGCCGCTGGGCGTACTCGGTGATCTTCAGCATCCACTGGCTCTTCTCCTTGCGCACCACGGGGGCGCCGCAGCGCTCGCACACGCCCTCCACGACCTCCTCGTTGGCCAGCACGCATTTGCAGGAGGTGCACCAGTTCACGGGCATGGTGGTCTTGTAGGCCAGGCCCTTTTTCCACAGCTGGAGGAAGATCCACTGGGTCCACTTGTAGTACTCCGGGTCGGTGGTGTTGACCTCCCGGTCGTAGTCGAAGGAGTAGCCCAGCATCTGGAGCTGGCTGCGGAAGTTGGCCACGTTGTCGCGGGTGACCTGGGCCGGGTGAATGTGGTTTTTGATGGCGTAGTTCTCGGTGGGCAGGCCGAAGGCGTCGTACCCGATGGGGAAGAGGACGTTATAGCCGTCCATGCGCTTCTTGCGGGCCACCACGTCCATGGCGGTGTAGGGGCGGGCGTGGCCCACGTGCAGGCCCTGGCCGGAGGGGTAGGGGAACTCCACCAGGCCGTAGAACTTGGGCTTGTCTCCCCCCTGCCCGGCGGCGTAGGTCTTCTCCTCCAGCCACTTCTTCTGCCACTTGGGCTCGATGGATGCGAAATCGTACTTCAACGCTATCACGCTTTCCTTTGTATATCTCAGGTTTTAAAAACCCATTCAGTCCACGATATTATAATGGAAAAGCGGCGATATTGCAAGGCGCTGATACGTAAAACTCCGGCGGAATCCTGATAAATCCCTTACCCCAGGTGCAAAACCGTCTCGGTGCGGGTCTCGGCCACCACGGCGCCGTCCCGCAGCACCCAGCGCCGGGGCGGGCACAGCCGGATGGCATCCCGGGCGTCGGCGGCCTCCAGCACCACCAGGTTGGCCCGGCAGCCCGGCTCCAGGCCGTAGCCCGGCAGCTTCATCACCCGGTTGGCCCCGGTGGTGATCATATCAAAGACCTGCTCGATCTCCCCGGGCAGGCTCATCTGCGCGGCGTGGGCGGTGATGTTGGCCACCTGGAGCATGTCGGCGCTGCCGTAGGGGTAGAAGGTGTCCTTCACGCAGTCCTGGCCGAAGCACACGGGCACGCCCGCGGCCAGCAGCTCCTTCACCCGGGTGATGCCCCGGCGGATGGGCTGAGCGTCCCCCCGGCCCTGGAGCATCAGGTTGGTGACGGGGTTGGTGATGACATTGATGCCCGCCTCCTTCACCTTTGCGATGACGTAGGCGGCGTAGTGGTCGTCGTAGGCCGCCAGGGCGCAGGTGTGCCCCGCCGTCACCCGGCCGGGGGTGAAGCTGCGGGCCATGGCCTCGTCGGCGATCATCTCCAGCGTGCGGTAAAAGGGGTCGTCGCTCTCGTCCACGTGCATGTCGATCTCCGCCCCGAAGGCCTCGGCCAGGTCGAAGCAGTACTTCACGTGGGCCAGGCTGTCCGCCGGGGAGTTCTCGTTGGCGGGCATGCCGCCCACCACGTCGGCCCCCCGCTCCATGGCCTGCCGCATCAGCACGTCGCAGCCCGGGTCCTTGACGATGCCCTCCTGGGGAAAGGCCACAATTTGGATGTCCATCACGTGGGCGTACTTCTCCCGCAGGGCCAGCACCCCCGTCAGGGGCCGCAGGCCGCCGATGGTGTCCACGTCCACGTGGCTGCGCATGCCCAGGGTACCGTTTTTCAGCGCCCGGCGCACCACGTCCCCGCCCCGCGCCACGATGTCCTCGTCGGTGTAGCCGCGCTTCTTCTCCCAGAGGATCTCGATGGCCTCCTTCAGCGTGCCGCTCCCGTTGGGGCGCACCACGTCAAAGACGTTCACCTTGTCCAGGTGGATGTGAGGGTCGAGAAAGGCGGGGGCGGCCAGGCCCCCCTCCGCGTCCAGGACGCCGTCGCAGGGGGTATCGATCCGGGGGGCGATTTGGGTGATCATCCCGTCCTCGATCAGGATGTCCGCAGGCTCCGCCCGGCCGCGCAGGCGGGCGTTTCGGATGATTTGCTTCATCGAAGGGGGCCTCCTTTTTCTTTGATACCCCTATTTTATCAGAAAACAAGTGGGCGGCGGTACAAAACCGCCGCCCGCTTTTTGTGGAATCTACTCCGGCAGGGTCTCCAGCCAGTAGCCGGGGCCTCCGGTCTCCCCGCTGATGGGGATGTACCAGTAGCCGAAGGAGATGCCCACGATGTCCTCCGGCTCCAGGGGCGTGTCGTACGTCCAGCTGTTGCCGAAGCCGCCGCGATCCCCCTTATCCGCGCTGCCGCTGCCGCCCCAGCCCGATCCGCCTTCGGCGGCGCTGTAGGTGCTGCCGTCCGCCATAAAGATGGTCACTGGGAAGCGGCTCAGCCCACCCGACTTGCCGGGGGCGGTGCTCCCCTCCAGGCGGAAGCCCAGGGCGGAGAAGGTGATCTCCTCGATGGTCATGTGCTCCAGGCCCATATTCTCCTGCATGGTCACGGTGCGCTCGGGCAGGGGCTCCAGGTCAAAGGTCAGCTCCCACTCCCCCTTGATGGGCGCGCCCGCGCGCACGAAGCCCGACAGGGTTTTGGGCAGGAAGTCCTCCAGCGCGAACTGATCGGCATAGTGGAACGCCATGTCAATGTATTTGCCGCCCTCCAGGTTGAAGTCGCACCACTCGCCGTTGCCCCACTGGTAATAGCCGCTGTCCACCATACCAGCGTCAAAATCCCAGGAGATGCTGCTGGAGGTGTTCCACAGGCCGTCCGCCAGGGCGAGCTGGATATGGAAGCTGCCCTTGTCGTCCCACCCCATGGAGGAGATGGTGAACAGATCCGTGTCCTCCAGTACCATGGGGGTCTGGTTGGGGATTAAGACGGTCCTGTCCTCCACGGTACTGACCGACTCCTCCGCGCTGGCCGTGTAGCTGTCCAGCACCTTGTCCGCGCACTGCTCCCAGGGGATGGACACATCCTCGAACCACTGCTTTTCCGTGGGATAGATGGTCTTGTAGCGCAGCGTGTGGGGCGAGAAGGCCTCGTAGCTGATGGCGCCTGTCTGTGCGTTCATGCTCATCTGCCGGTAGAGCGGCACCTCCACCAGCGCCGTGCGGGTCTCGGGGTCGTAAGACTGGCACTCCACATTGTAGCTCAAGGTCATGCCCGCCTCCAGGCGGTCCCCCGTCAGGTCGGTGATCTCCAGGTAGGCCCGGCCTGTGTACTCGTCGGCCACCGCCTTGACCACGCTGATGCGGATGCCCTGGTCGGTGGCGGACACCCCCTCCACAGCCTGGGCGTAGGGCTCGAAGCCGCCCAGAAGGGCGGACAGCGCCTCCCGCAGGGTGGGCGAGAGGGCCAGGGCCGAGGCCGTCAGCACCACGCAGGCCGCCGCGGCCGCCAGCACGCCCCGCCAGACCCTACCCCGCCGCCGGGCCGGGGCGGGCTCCGCCGCCATGGCCCGGGCCAGCTCGGCCTGCCGCTCCGGGGACATGGCCACCCGGTCCATCTCCTGTCTGTAATCCCGTTCAGTCATGGCTTTCACACTCCTCCAGCACGCCGCGCAGCATGGTCCGCGCCCGGCTCAGCCGGGTGCGCACCGCGCCCTCGCTCTTCCCCAGCACGGCGGCGATCTCCGCCGTGGAGAGCCCCTCGTAGTAAAACAGGTGGATGGGGGCCCGGTACCGCTCGGGCAGGGCCAGCACCGCCTCCAGCACGCCGCCCTCCTCGGGGGCGGGCACCTGCTCCGCCTCCTCCAGGGGCCGGGTGTGCCTGCGCCAGGCCGAGCGGAACAGATCCCCCGCGCAGTTCATGGCCACCCGCAGCAGCCAGGCCCGGCAGTGGTCCTCGTCCGCAAACTCCGGCGCTGTGCGCACCAGGCGCAAAAAGGTCTCCTGGGTCACGTCCTCCGCGTCCTCCCTGCTGCCCGTGCGGGCGTAGGCCAGCCGGTACACCGCCTGGGCGTGCCGCGCCACCAGCGCCTCCGCCTCCCGCATGTCCATCGCCGCGCCTCCTCGCTATGTCTTTCTACTTACTACACGGTTTACGGGGGCGGAAGGTTACAGTGTGTGAAAAAAGTTTTTGGCGAATTTGCGCTACAGGCGCTTGGGGCAGATGTAGCGCTCCATCCCCCGGCTGTGCGTCCCGTACTCGATCGCCCCGCTGGGGCAGCGGCAGATGCAGGCCATGCAGTGGGTGCAGCGCGCCCCCCAGACGGGCTTTCCCGCTTCGAGGCGGACGTTGTTCAGCGGGCAGACCCCCACGCATTTCCCGCAGGAGGTGCAGTCCTGGGTGGCGTAAAACTTTTTCGCGTGGACAAACAGCGGGTAAAAGAGGCGGTTCACGGGGCCGCTGCTCAGCTTATCCCCCACGCCCACGCCGGGCCGGGGGAACGGCGCGCCGGCCTGAATCAGGCGGGCGGCCTCGTCTATCACGCCCTCCGAGCGCCCGATCTGCTCCAGCGCCTCCTCCCGCGAGGGTGTGGAAAACAGGGCGATGTAGTTTTCCGGCATGGGGATGGCCGCGCAACCCATATAATTCAGGCCCTTCGCCGCGCACAGCTTTTCCAGATAGGCGCCCGCGTTGCCCACGCTGCCGCCGCAGGTCAGGACAAAATACATGTCCCTGCTCCCGGTGAGCGGCGTGCGCTCCAGCCACTCCCCCACGATGCGGGGGATCCGCCACGCATAGGTGGGGGCCGCCACCACCCATGGGCCGTCCGAGTGCAGCCCGGAAAAATCGCGGCCGCGGATTTTCTCAAACAGATTGACTACTTCGCCGCCCGTCGCCGCGCCGATGCGCTTTGCCGCGTACTCGCTGTTCCCCGTGCCGGAAAAATATAAAATCATGACTCCTGCCTCCCGTTTTGTTGTTCGGGCCGCCCGCCCCTGTGGCGGACACTGTCGTAGATGAGGCCGGTCAGCCCCGCGATCTCCGCCCACTGCGTCTCGTCCGCGTTTAAATAGTAGTAGTTCTTCGTCCCCTCCTTGCGCATGGCGACGATCCCGGCCTCCTTCAGGATTTGCAGGTGGTGGGAGACGGAGGGCCTTGTGAGGTGGGTCCGCTCCGCCAGCACCCCCACGCGGATCCCCGCGCACTCGCCCTCCAGCAGCGTGAGCAGAATGAGCTGCCGCGTCTCGTCGCCTATGGCGGTAAACGCGTTCCTGCACCTGCGGAAGCCGTCCGCAATCTCCCGTATGTTCGCTTCACATTCCCTCGCCATTTCCAGGCCCCCTACAGATAGTTGACGTCCAATGGTTTACGCGGCGGCGAGCGGAGGAACGCCACGTCGGGGTAGCCCAGCACCAGCGCCGCCGCCACCCGCTTCCCGCCCGGAACCCCCAGCGCTTTTTTGATCCTGCGCGAGGCGTTGGCGGCCATGGCGAAAAATCCGCTGAACAAAACGCCCAGCCCATTCGCCTCCGCCACAAACTCCATGTTCTGCGCGGCGAGGAGGCCGTTGGTCTTATCCTTCGCCAGAACCACGAGGACCACGGGCGCGCCGTGGAAGAAAAAGCGCCCGTCTATGCGGTTGCTGCGCGCCATGGGGCTGAACAGGTCCGCGAAGGGCTTTACCCGCTTGAACAGGGCGACCGCCAGGCGTTCCACGCGGTCCTTCTCCCGGTTCAGCACCACAAAGGACACGTCCTGCAAATTCTTCGCCGTATGGGTCAGCCGCCCGGCCTCCAGGATCTGCGCGATCACCTCCGCGGGGACCTGGCGGGCCTGGAACTGCCGGATGCTCCGCCGGAAGCGGATGACCTCCAGCACGGCACTGGGGTCCAGGCGGACCTCCCCTTCTTTTTCAACCAGCCCGCCGTCCCCGCCGCTGAAGGAGACGGCCTTGCGGGGGCAGACCGCGACACACTGCCCGCACATCACGCAGTCGTCCAGCACCGTCACCGCCTTTTTCTCCCGCACCGCCAGATTGTGGGCGGGGCACACCCCGGCGCATTTGCCGCACCCGACGCACCTTCCCGTATCGATTTCCACCCGCTGCCGCTCCATTGTCCCGGCCCCTTTCGTTCAAGTTTATAAACCATTATACCGAACCGGGGCGGTTCCTACAACATCGGTAAAGAAACTCCTTCCCAACCGCCGCATTTTTCCACCCGGGCATGACAAAACGGGGCTGCCGGCCTATCGCCGGCAGCTCCGTTCAGATTGTGGAGGAAAGCTACTCCGGCAGCGCCTCCAGCCAGCGGCCGGGCCCGCCGGTGTCCCCGTCGACGGGGACGTACCAGTAGCCCAGGGAGACCCCCACCACCTGGGCGGGGTCGATGGCCGATTCCAGCTCCCAGACGTTGAAGAACCGCCCGGTCTTTTTATGATCCTCGCCCCACTCAAAGTCAATGAGACCAAACCGCTCCCCCCGCGCGGTGGAGCCGTCCGCCAGGTAGATCGTCAGCGGCATGCCACCCAGGCTCCCGCTGTCCTTGTCCGGGTTGAGCCACGACGCCTCCAGCCGCATCCCCATGGCCGAAAAGGTAATCCGCTCCACCCGCTTGTTGGCGATCACCTCGTCCAGCATAACCGTGCGCTCGGGCACAATCTCCAGCGGGAAGGTGAGCTCCCACTCGCCCCGGATGGGCTCCTTTACCGTGACCGAGCCGTTGACCGTCCCCGGCCCCAGGGCGCGGATGTCCTCCGGCGTGGGCCTGAGGTCGTCCACATTGTTCAGGCGCACGTCGTAGTACTTCCCGCCCCCGAAGCTCACCGTGTGCCAGGAAGACAACTCCCAGCCGCCTTCCGCCTCCCAAAAGTCGGGAATAAGGAAGCCGTCCTCGTCCCGCAGGTAGACGCCGTCGGCTATCTCAAACTGGACATGGTAGTATCCCTCCCGGTCGAAGCCCGCGGAGGACAGGGAAAACAGCTGCGTGTCCAGCGCCGCCGGGGTCTGGTTGGGTGCGAGCACCAGCTCCCCCGCTATGCGCTGGGCGCGCTCCCCGCTGTAGCACCCCTCCAGATCCTCCGCCGTCAGGGCGTGAGTCTCCAGGGTGTCGGTGCCCAGCAGCGACTGGGGCAGGGGGATGGTGCCCTCCACCCGCTTTTCCGCCTCGTTGACCCGGCCCAGGCGGACGATGCCGGGGAAGATCTCCTTGATCTTGATGGTCACCGTGCCGTCCTCGTTGCGCTGACTGTCAAAAATACGCCGCTCGTAGAGGGCGGTGTGGGTCTCGGGGTCGTAGGCCTCGGCCGTATCCTCCGAATAATCGATCCCGTCCAGATCCGTGTGGGCGTCCAGCCGGTCCCCCGCAAGGTCGGTGACCTCCAGGTACACCCGGCCCTGGTCCCCGTCCGCGATGGCCCGCACCACGCTGATGCGGATGCCCTGGTCGGTGGCGGACACCCCCTCCACCTCCTGGGCGTAGGGCTCGAAGCTGCCCAGGGTGGCGGCCAGCGCCTCCCGCAGCGTGGGGGAGAGGGCCAGGGCCGAGGCCGTCAGGGCCACGCACACCGCCGCCGCGATCAGCGCGCCCCGCCACACCCGGGGCCGCACCCGGCGGCGCCGCTCCGGCAGCTCCTCCACCAGCCCGGCCAGCCGCGCGCCGAAGCCCTCGGGCAGGGGGCAGTCCTCGGTTTTGGCCCGCGCACGCATACGCTCGTCAAAGGCATTCATTCCCCATCCTCCTCTCGCAAAAGCTCCCGCAGCTTACCCCGCGCCCGGCTCAGCCGGGACTTGACCGTGCCCTGGGGGACGTTGAGCAGCCTGGCGATCTCGGCCAGGGGCATGTCCTCGTAGTAGAACAGGGTCACCACGATGCGCTGATCCCGCTCCAGGCGCCCCACCGCGTCCCAAAGGCCCTCGGCCGGGGCCTCCCGCGCGGGGCCCGCCAGGGCCTCCAGGTCGTCGGTGGGGGTCACGCGGCCATTTTTGCGGTACTGCTCATAGGCGCAGTTGACCGCGATCTTCACCAGCCACGCCCGCTCCGCCCCGGTTGTGCGCAGCGTCCCCCAGGCCCGCCAGGCCCGGAGCACCGCCTCGCCCACCGCGTCCTCCGCGTCCGCGTCCCCCGGCAGCACGGCCCGGGCAGCCCGGAACATGGCCGGGCCGCAGGCCGCCACCGCGTCGGCAAAGCGCTCCCGCGCCGTGGCCGCTCTGTTTTCCACCAGCTCCACACGATCACCTCCGCCCTATAGATGCACCCGCGGGGGGAAAGGTTCCCCCACGCGCAAAAAAAGGCCCCCCTATGAGGGGGGCCTTTTCGTCAGTTCTCCTTCACGATGCCGGACACGTCCACGGGCGCGGCGTCGTGCCACAGCCGCTCCAGATCGTAGAACTTCCGGGCCTCCTCCATGAACAGGTGCACCACCACGGAGGAGAAGTCCATCAGAATCCAGGACCCGCCCCGGTGGCCCTCCACGTGGTGGGGGGGCTCGCCCTGCTCCTTCATCACCTTCTCGCACTCGTCGGCCAGGGCCTTGACCTGGGTGGTGGAGGTGGCGGTGCACAGGACAAAGTAGTCGGCCAGGGTGGTCAGGTCGGCGGTCTCCAGCACCTTGATGTCGATGCCCTTTTTACTGTCCAGCGCTTTGACCAGGGTCAGCGCAATTTCTTTCGGCGTCATAGGCAAAGTATCTTCTCCTTTATTATTCATATGCCTCGGGGGGCAGAATCACGTCCCCGTCGCTGGGGGCCGGGGTGGGGGTGGGCTCCGGCGTGGGTTCCGGGGTCGGGGCCGGGGTGGGCTCCGCAGAGGGCGCGGACGGGGTGGGCGTGGGGTTCTCCGCCGGGGGCGCGCTCACCGCCGGGCTCTCGCTGGGAGTGGGACTCTCCCCGGGAGCGGGACTCTCCCCGGGAGCGGGGCTCCCCCCGGGGGCGGGGGTCGTGCCGGCCGGCGGGGCGTCCGTGGGCGCCGGGGACTCGCTCACCACGGGGGACTCGGTGGGCTCCGGCTCGGGCTCCGGCGTGGCCTGGGGCTTGGGGGTGGGCTTTACCGGGGGCTTGGCCGCCTTGCTGTCCTCCACCACGCCGGTGGAGGAGGACAGGCTGCCGTCCTTATTCACGGTCATGATGTCCAGCTGCCCGGCGGTGCGGTCCTCCAGATAGGGGTTGAAGTGCTCGTTGACCACCTTGATAAGCTCGTTGCCGTAGGGCAGCACGTAGGACTGGTAATTCTGGTAGGTGGGGCTCCAGGCCGTGCCGTTGTAGTCCCCCGGCATGGTGATGAAGGTCACGTTGTCCACGTTCAGCCCGCCCTCAATGGCCTCCTTGGCGAAGTAGGCCAGGTTGTTCACCGTCAGATCCGTGTCCACGCACTCGGTGAAGATCCGCGCGTACTTGCCCACGTTGCTGATGATGTTGGAGGCGGTGAGGCACTGCTTGATGACCTCCTTCATGAAGGCCTGCTGGGTCTCGATCCGGCCGATGTCGCCGGTGACGTAGCCGGTGTTGTCGTTGTTCTTGCGGAAGCGGATGACCTGCATGGCCTGCTCGCCGTTCAGGTGCTGCTGGCCCTTGCTGATGTGGATGTGGAGATCCTGGGTGGGGTCGTCGTAGTACATGTTCAGGGGCACGTAGAAGTCCACGCCCCCGATGGCGTCCACCAGCTTGCCGAAGCCGTCCCACTCCACCACCACGTCGAAGTCGGGCTGGAAGCCCACCAGCTGGCTGACCTCCTTGTAGAGGGCCTGGATGCCCTTCTCCCCGCCGCCGTAAACGTTGTACACCGAGTTGATGCGCTTGATCTCCCAGGGTACGTTGACCATGGTGTCCCGGGGGATGCTCATGACCGCCAGTTTCTGGTTGGGAATGTCGTAGGCCACCAGCATGATGGTGTCGGTGTTGCCGCCGCCGCCGGTGTCCCGCCCGATGACCAGGAAGGTGAAGAAGTCCTTCTTGCGCCCGCTCTCCTCGATGGGGATGTCGCTGGGGATCACCCCGCCGCTCTCCACCGGGGGGTCCACCTGGGGCCTGGGCTTGACCTCCGGCTTGACGATAAGCACTTTATAGGCGATAAACAGGGCCACGATAATGGCCGCGATCACCGTCACCGCGATATACAGGCCCAGCAGCACCTTCTGCCTGGCCGTCCGCACCCGCTTGGGCCGCTTGGCCTTGGAGGGCTTGGCCGCTCCCGCCTCCCCGTGTGCGCCGGGGGTCTGGTCCGGCCTGGCCAGCCGGGCCCCGCCTTTTTTGTTCTCTTTCTTATCAGGGCTCATCCGCTATCGTTGTCCTTTCAGCCAGTCCCTGGCCTCCACCGTGTTGTGGTGGACGGGCAGGTTCCGGTCCGCCATCTCCTGTACGCTCATCTCGCAGCCCATCAGCACCGCCTCGTCCAGGTCCCGGTAGGCCGCCTGGCGCAGGCGCTCCACGCCGGGGAAGTCCCGGGTGGGCTCCATATAGTCGGCGATGTAGAGGATCTTCTCCAGCAGCGCCATGTCCGCCTTGGCCGTGGTGTGCCAGTAGATGGCCTCAAAAACCGCGTCGTTGGCGCCGTACACGTCCCGCGCGATCCAGGCTCCGGTCTTGGCGTGGAGAAGTTTCACCGCTTTTTGTTCCAAATCATCCAGTATAATACCATATTTCGCGCATAATTGCAACTGTTCGTCCATCGTATAATATTTGGTACAGTCGTGGAGGATGGCCGCGCGCCGGGCGTTTTCCCCGTCGGCCCCCCAGCGGCGGGCCAGGCGCACCGCCTCCTCCTCGGTCCCGCGCACGTGGGGGATGCGCTTGGCGCGCATCATGGAGTAGGCGCAGGCGCGCAGCTGAGCGTCGTCCAGGTGCTTCAGGCCGCCGGGCACGCCGTACAGGCCGTGGCGCAGGATGTAGCCGTAGACGGAGGGCTCCAGGAATTCCCGCCCCTGCCCCGCGGGGAGCAGGGCGCGCAGGCGGGTGGAGGAAATATCGGTGATTTGGGGCAGCTCCACCACCCGGACGCGGGCGCCGAAGTCCCGCGCCAGCCGCGCGGCCTGGGCGTGCAGCAGGGCGCGCTCGTCCTCCCGCCGGGCGAAGGCGGCCACCCCAGCCTGGGCCATAATCCGCTCCGGCGCGTGCCAGTCCGGCAGGCAGGCGAACATGTCGCCGCCCACCAGGAGCCAGAGCTCGTCCTCCGGGTACTGTGCCCGCAGGCGCTCCAGGGTATCCGCCGTGTAGCTCTTGCCGGGGCGGGCGATCTCCGCGTCGGAGACCTGCGCCCCCTCCCCCAGCCCCAGGCAGTCGGCCATGATCTCCACCATGGCCGAGCGGTGGGCGGGGGCGGGCGTGCCCTCGGGCAGCGCCTTGTGGGGCGGCAGGGCCGCGGGGACAAAGAGCAGCTTATCCAGGCCCAGCGCCGAGGCGGCGTACCGGGCGGAGGCGGCGTGCCCCAGGTGGGGCGGGTTGAAGGTGCCGCCGTAAACGCCGATTTTCATCGCATTCAGCCCCTTATACGGTTTTCTTCCGGTCCTTCACCAGGACAATCTTGTCCTTCTTGTCCTTGTTATGGCTTTGACGGTAGAGCACGAATTTTGTTCCGATCACCTGTACCACCTCGCTGCGGGTGGTGCGGGCCAGGGCCTCCGCCGCCTCCCGGGGGGAAACCATGCTGTTCTCCAGCACCCGGCCCTTGATGAGCTCCCGGGCCTCCAGCGCGTCGTCCGCCTGCTTCACCAGGTTCTCCCCCAGGCCGTCCTTGCCCACGTGGAGGATGGTGTCGATGCTGTTGGCCAGTCCGCGCAGCTGGGCGCGCTGCTTGCTACTTAAGTCCATTCAGATAATTCTCCAATTTCGTATTAAATTCTTTCAGGGCCGCCCCCCGGTGGGAAATTGCGTTCTTCTCCGCCGGGGCCAGCTCTGCAAAGGTCTTTTTCAGGGCGGGCACGAAAAACACGGGGTCGTACCCGAAGCCGTCGGCCCCCTTGGGGGCGTAGGCCAGGGTGCCCTGGCACTCGCCCCGGGCCTCCACCATATCCCCATTGGGGAAGCAGCAGCAGATGCAGGAGACGAATTTGCACCGCCGGTCCAGCATCCCCCGCATATTCTCCAGCAGCAGGCGGTAGCGGCCCACGTCGTCCAGCCCCTCGCCGCCGTACCGGGCGGAGTACACCCCCGGCGCGCCGTTCAGCGCGTCCACGCACAGCCCCGAGTCGTCCGCCACGGCGGGCAGGCCGCTGGCCTCCATCACCGCGCGGGCCTTGAGCCGGGCGTTCTCCTCAAAGGTGGTCCCGGTCTCCTCCACGTCCACGTCCACACCCACTTCGGACTCCAGCACCACGTCCACGCCCTGTCCGCCCAGGATGTCCCGCAGCTCCTCCAGCTTGTGTGCGTTCTTGCTGGCCAATACCAGTTTCATACTTTTAACCTCCCAGCGCGGCCTTCTGAACGGCCTGGATTTCGCGGATGCCCTTGGCGCACAATGCCACCAGGCGTTGCCCCTCCTCCACGGTGAAGGCGCGGCCCTCCCCGGTGGCCTGGAGCTCAATGAGCTCCCCCTCCCCGGTCATCACGCAGTTCAGGTCCACCATGGCGGTGGAGTCCTCCTCGTAGCACAGGTCCAGCAGCAGCTCGTTTTCCACGATGCCCGCCGAGACGGCGGCCACGCAGGTTTTGAGGGGCATTTCCTTCAGCACGCCGTCCTGCACCAGCTTGTACAGGGCGTAGGACAGGGCCACGAAGCCCCCGGTCACCGACGCGGTGCGGGTGCCGCCGTCCCCCTGGAGCACGTCGCAGTCCACCGTAATTGTGCGCGGACCCAGCTTGCCCATATCCACCGCCGTGCGCAGCGCCCGGCCGATGAGCCGCTGGATCTCCGCCGAGCGGGGCGAGAGCTTGAGCTTGGCGATGTCCCGCCTGGAGCGCTCCCGGTTGGCCCGGGGGAGCATGGAGTACTCCGCGGTCACCCAGCCCTCCCCCTCGGGAACGTGGGGCGGTGTGCGCTCCTCCACCGAGGCGGTGCACAGCACGTGGGTATTGCCGCAGCGGATGAGGCACGAGCCCTCCGCGAATTTGTTGATGTTGGGGATAATCTCAATGGGGCGGAGCTGATCCGCCGAGCGTCCGTCAATCCGTGCCATAGCTGCCTCCCGATGGGCGGTCCTTCCGCCCTTCATTCTCAATTATCAATTCTCAATTATCAATTATCCTTAAATCAGCGCCTCGATAAACGCCTCCGGCTCGAAGGGCATGAGATCGTCGATGCCCTCCCCCACGCCGATAAACTTCACCGGCACCTGCAGCGCGTCGGCGATGGCGATGACGATGCCGCCCTTGGCGCTGCCGTCCAGCTTGGTGAGCACGATGCCGGTGATCCCGGCCGTCTCCTTGAACTGCTTGGCCTGGATCAGCCCGTTCTGGCCCGTGGTGGCGTCCAGCACCAGCAGAGTCTCCCGCTGGCAGCCGGGCAGCTCCCGGTCCACCACGCGGCTGATTTTGTTCAGCTCGTTCATCAGGTTCTGCTTGTTGTGCAGCCGCCCGGCGGTGTCGATGAGGATCACGTCGGCCTTGCGGGCCTTGGCTGCCGAGATGGCGTCAAAAACCACGGCGGCCGGGTCGGCCCCCTCGTGCTGGCGCACGATCTCCACCCCGCTGCGGTCGCTCCAGATCTCCAGCTGGTCCGCGGCGGCGGCGCGGAAGGTGTCCCCTGCGGCCATCAGCACCCGCTTGCCCTCCCCCTTGAGGCGGGCGGCCAGCTTGCCGATGGTGGTGGTCTTGCCCACCCCGTTCACGCCGATGAAGAGGGCCACCGCCGGGCTGGTGGTAAGCGCCAGGCCCGGCTGGCCCACCGAGATCATCTCCACCAGGATGCGCCGCAGGCAGAGCCGGGCCTCCTGGGTGGTCTTGATCTTCTCCGCCTTCACCCGCGCGCGCAGCTCCTCCACCGCCTTGAGGGTGGTCTCCACGCCCATGTCGCCCAGAATGAGGGTCTCCTCCAGCTCGTCGTAGAAGTCGTCGTCCAGCTCCCCGGCGAACAGGCCGTCCAGCGAGTGGCCGATGTTCTCCTTGGTGCGGGTGAGGCCCGCCTTGATCTTGTCAAAAAAGCCCATGCGCGTCTAAGTTCCTTTCACCGTGTAATACTCGTCCTCCGCCCAGCGGGCGGGATTGCCCTCAATGTAGCTCCAACGGCTCAAAAAGTCGTTTTCATCCCGGATAACATGGTCGTGGAAGGAGCTCTGCCACAGACGCTCCCCCACCCTGCCCCGCGCCGCGTTCCACCGCCGTGTGGTCAACGATTTCAACACCCGCACCACATCAACCGCCGTATACGCTTCTTCGCAGGGCGTAGGGCGGGGGCTCGCCCCCGCCGCCGTCAGCCGCAGCAGCAGGTGTATGTGGTTGGGCATAATGACGCTTTGCTCTATGGCAAGGCCGGGAAAGCGGACAAGCAGCGCGTCCAGCTCCTCCGCCACAATCCGGCCCGCGCTCAGGAGGCGGACGGCGGGGGCGAGCCCCCGCCCTACGGCAATCTCACTTAAAATACACTGCCGTTTGTCCGTGCAAAAGGTTATGAAGTACGCTCCGTTTTGGCCGTAGTCGTACCCCTTCAGCCTGGGGTGCTTCCGCGTAGGATAGTCTGTCAAAGCGGGGTGCCGCAGTGGGGGCAGTATTCAATATCGCCAAACGTGGAGCGGCCCAGGTAGCGCCCGCAGGACGGACAGCGCCAGAAGATAAGCTGAACGGCCGCTCCGGCCACTATGATCAGCAGCCCCAGCACCGCCACAAGGATGTTTTCCACGCCCTGCCCTATCAGCATGACAAGGATTCCCACCCCAAACAGCACATTGGACACAAACCGGCCCCTACCTGGCTCCATACGCCGCTCCTTTCCATACAAAAAGGATTATTTGATGTTCAGCTCTTTTTCCACATCGTTGAGATTGATGGTCAGGATGCGGCTCACGCCCTGCTCCTGCATCGTGACGCCGTACAGGGTGTCGGCCTCCTCCCCACCCGGCTTGCGCCGCGTGGGGGCCCCAATCCATTGCATCTGCTCGGGCGGAATGAATCCGCCCGGCATCAAGGTTTTGGCCCGCGGGCCAAAACGCTTGGGTCGTCGGCCTCACCCTTGCGGCGTCACTTGATGTTCAGCTCTTTTTCCACATCGTTGAGATTGATGGTCAGGATGCGGCTCACGCCCTGCTCCTGCATCGTGACGCCGTACAGGGTGTCCGCCTCCTCCATGGTGCCACGGCGGTGGGTGATGACGATGAACTGGGTGCGGTCGCACATCTGCCGCAGGTAGCGGGCGAAGCGCTCCACGTTGGCGTCGTCCAGCGCCGCCTCGATCTCGTCCATGACGCAGAAGGGGGTGGGGCGCACCTTCAGAATGGCGAAGTAGAGGGCGATGGCCACGAAGGCCTTCTCGCCGCCGGAGAGCAGGGAGATGATTTTCAGCGCCTTGCCCGGCGGCTGCACCTTGATCTCGATGCCGCAGTTGAGGATGTCCTCCTCGTCCTCCAGCTCCAGGGTGGCCTTGCCGCCGCCGAAGAGCTCCCGGAAGGTCTCCCCGAAGGACTGGTTGATGATCTCGAACTGCTGGGCGAAGATGGCCTTCATCTGGCTGGTGATCTCGGCGATGATGCCCTCCAGCTCCCGCTTGGCCTTCTGCACGTCGTCCCGCTGGTCGGTGAGATAGGTGTAGCGCTCGTTGATGCGCTGGAACTCCTTGATGGCGTCCAGGTTGATATTGCCCAGGGCCGCCACCGCCCGCTTGAGCTCCCCCACCCGGCGCTGGGCCTTCTGGGTGCTCTCCAGCTCCACCCGCTGGGCCCGGGCCGCCTCGTGGGAGAGCTCGTAGGTCTCCCACAGCTTATCCAAAAGCTGCTTCTCCTCCAGGGCCGCGGTGACCTTCTTCTGCTCCAGGAGCGAGACCTCCCGCTCCATGTTCAGCAGCTCCGCGTTCTTGTCCCGGCTCTCCTTGTCGGCCCGGTTGCGCTCGGCCTCCAGCGCGAGCTTCTCGTCGTTGATGCGGCTGATGTGGGCCTGCTTGGCCCCGCTCTCCTCCCGGATGCGCTCCAGCTCCTGTTCCTTCTCCAGGATCTGCGCGGAGAGCCCGGCGTTTTTCTCCTCGTACTCCGCCAGCATCCGCTCCCGGTCGGCCCGGTCCCCGGCCATGTCCCGGCGCAGGTCCTCCAGCTCGGCCACCGCCTGCTCGGAGGCCAGCCGCTCCGCGTCCAGGGCGGCCATGCGCATATTCAAATCCGCAATCTCCGCGCCGATGGCGGCGGAGCGCGCCTGCAGCTCGCTCTGGCCCCGGGCCTTGCCCTCGGCCTCGGCGCGCAGCGCGGCGGCCGAGCCCTCCAGGGCCTCGATGCGCCCGCGGGCGGCGGCGGTATCCTCCTCCGTCTGGGCGGCCCGGGTGCGCAGCTGCTCCAGCTCCTCCCGCAGCAGATCCCGGCGGCGGTTGAGATCCTCCACCTGGAGGTTCAGGCGGGCGCAGCGTTCGTCCAGCTTGAGCACGTCGTCCTCATGCTGGCGCTGCTGGGCCTGGGCGGTCTCCAGCTCGTAGGCGGCGGCGGTGGCCTCCCGCTGGGCCTCCTCCAGCGCCCTGGCTGCGGCGGCGAGGTCGGCGCGCAGGCCCTCGCTCTGGGTGTTGAGCCGCTCCAGCTCACTGGCCCGGCTGAGGATGCCCGCGCTGCGGGACACCGAGCCGCCCGTCATGGAGCCGCCGGGGTTTAAGACCTGGCCGTCCAGGGTGACGATCTTGAAGCGGTGGCCGAACTTGCGGGCCATGGCGATGGCGCTGTCCATGTCCTGGGCGACCACCACCCGGCCCAGGAGATTGCTAAAAATCTTCGCGTATTGGGGCGCGAAGGAGATGAGGGCGTCCCCCATGCCCACGAAGCCCCGCTCCCGCTCCACCCCCCGGTCCCGGAACTCGCCGGGGCGGATGGTGGACAGGGGCAGGAAGGTGCACCGCCCGGCGTCCCGGCGCTTGAGGTAGCCGATGGCGGCCTTGCCGTCCTCCTCCGCGTCCACCACCATGTGCTGCATGGCGCCCCCCAGGGCGATTTCAATGGCCACGGCATACTGGTCGGGGACGTGGATCAGCCCGGCCACCGGGCCGTGGATCCCCCTGAGCTGGCCCCGCTCGGCCTCCCCCATCACCAGCTTCACCGCCTTGGAGTAGCCCTCGTAGAGCTTCTCCATCTCGGTGAGCATGTGGATGCGGGACCGGAGGGCGTTCTCCTCCATCTGGAGCTTGACGTGCTTTTCCCGCGCCTGCTCGGCGCGCTTTTTGCGCCCGTCCAGCCGCAGGGCGTAGCCGCTGATGATGTTTTGCAGGCTGTCCCGGTTTTCCTTGGCCTCGTCCAGGGCCCGCTGCGCCCCATCCCGCTCGGCCAGGGCGCCGCTGAGCTGATCCTCGCCCGCGGAGAGCTCCTGCCGCACCGCCTCGTCCCGGTCCATAATCTCCTGGGCGGCGGCGGCCAGGGCGGACAGCAGGGCCTTGGCCTCGGACGCGGAGGCGGACTCCACCGCCTCCTTTTGCCGCAGGGCCTCCATCTCGCTCTCCAGAGCGCCCGCGGAGGCGGCGGCCTGCTCGGCCTGGGCCCGGCGCTGGGCCAGCCGGCCGTTCAGCGCCTCCGCGTCCGCCAAAATGGCCTCCAGCCGCGCCCGCTTCTCCTGGATCTGGGCCCCGATGCTGCCGGAGCGGCCCTCCTGCTGGTCCAGCTCCCGCCGCACCCGGTCGGCGTTCTCCAGGTTGTTCTGGATGTTGGTTTTCAAGACCGAAATGGCGTTTTCCAGGCCGTTGGCGTCGGCCTGGCGGCTCATCATCTCAAAGCGGATGCCCTCGGCCTCCACGTCCTTGGCCCGCATCTTGGCGCCAAACTCCTCGGCGGCGGCGTAGAGGGCCTCCACCGCGCGCTGGGCCTCCCCCTTCTGGCGCACGGCGTTCTCGTAGTCGGAGGTGATTTTGATGGCGGCGGCGCGCAGCTTCTCCAGCTGCTCCAGCCACAGGGAGATCTCCAGCCCCCGCAGCTCGTCCCGCAGGATGAGGAACTTTTTCGCCTTCTCCGCCTGCTGGCGCAGGGGCTCCACCTGTAATTCCAGCTCGTCGATCTTGTCCCCGATGCGCACCAGGTTCTCGTCGGTGCGCTCCAGCTTGCGCTCGGCCTCCTCCTTCCGGTGGCGGAAGCGGGAGATGCCCGCGGCCTCCTCAAAGACCTCCCGGCGGTCGGCGCTCTTTACCGAGAGGATCTCGTCTATCTTACCCTGGCCGATGATGGAGTAACCCTCCCGGCCCAGGCCGGTGTCCATAAACAGCTCGTTGACGTCCTTCAGGCGCACCGAGCGGCGGTTGATATAGTACTCGCTCTCCCCCGAACGGTAGTACCGCCGGGTGACCATGACCTCGCTCTCCTCCATTTCGAAGAGGTGGGCGGTGTTGTCCAGCACCAGGGAGACCTCCGCGAAGCCCAGCTGCTTGCGCTTGACGGTGCCGCCGAAGATCACGTCCTCCATCTTGCCGCCCCGCAGGGCCTTGGTGGACTGCTCCCCCATCACCCAGCGGATGGCGTCCGAAATATTCGATTTTCCGCTGCCGTTGGGGCCCACGATGGCGGTGATGTCCTCGCCGAAGGTGAGCACCGTCTTCTCGGGAAAGGACTTGAACCCCTGAATCTCTAGCGCTTTTAAGTACAAGAGGCGCACCTCGCAGTTTTGATTTCGCAAAGGGCTATGAATAAAGTATTATATCAATTCCCGGCGCGTATTGCAAACCCTTTCCTGGCCCCGGCGGGTACAAAATCGGCGCACGGCGGAACAAGGAGGCGGCGGGCATTGCCCGCCGCCTCCTTTTCTAATCTTCCCGTCCCTGTCGCCCCAGAGCCGCGGAGATCTGCCCCGCCGCCTCCAGCACCAGCTCCCTGGCCCGCACGAAGGCCGGGGAGCCGGCGCGGCAGAACATGCTCACCACCGACAGGGCGTAGCTCACCCGCCCGTCCCCGCCCCGGATGGGGGCGGCCACGGAGGTCAGCCCCACGTGGAACTCCCCGTCGCACACGGCGTACCCCTGGGCGCGGATGGCCTCCAGCTCGGCGGCCAGGGCCTCGAAGGTGCAGATGGTGTGGGGCGTGTAGGCCCGCATGCCCCGGGCGCGGAGGATGCGCTTCACCTCCGCCCCCGACTGGTAGGCCAGCAGCATCTTGCCCTGCACCGTGCAGTGGACGGGCAGGGTGGCCCCGATGCGGGTGACCACGTGGAAGGCGCTGGGGGACTCCATAAAGTCCAGGATAAGGGCCTCCCCGTTGTGGAGCAGGGAGAGGCAGACCGACTCCCCCGTCTCCCCCGCCACCCGCTGGAGATAGGGCCGGGCCAGCTCCGTGATGTGCCAGGCGCTG
This sequence comes from Oscillospiraceae bacterium, assembly GCA_022846095.1. Taxonomy (NCBI): domain Bacteria; kingdom Bacillati; phylum Bacillota; class Clostridia; order Eubacteriales; family Oscillospiraceae; species Oscillospiraceae bacterium. Next base: position 2,610,105 of record AP025583.1, read on the forward strand.
TCCACCGCGCCGCCCAGCTCGAACAGGTGCAGGCCCAGCGCGTACCGCCCGTCGGACCGGGACTGCTCCACCAGCCCCAGCCCCCGCAGGGTGGCCAGCAGCCTGTGTGCGCTGCTCTTGGCCAGCCCCATCTCCCCGGCTATCTCCCGCAGGGACATGGCCCGGCGGGTGCGGGCCATCAGCTCCAGCACCCCCACGGCCTTGACCACGCACTGAATCTCGTTGCCCGGCATGGCGCGCTCCTCTCCGCCTCAGCGGGCTTCCGTCCCGGCGGGGGCCGCTTTCTCCTTGAACACGAGGTTCAGCAGGATATTGAGCAGGATGCCGCAGATCACGGCGATAAAGATGTTGGAGCTCACCAGCATGTTGAGGAATTTGGGCAGGCCCGCCGCCCAGGCCGCGCCGCCGGTGGTGCAGAAGTAGGGCAGCATCACCGAAAGCGACAGGGTGGTGCCCGCCACCAGGGTATTGCGCTGGGTGCGCGGGGAGGAGGTGATGACGTCCACGCCGGAGAACATGATCATGGCCGTGGACACCAGGAACACCCCGCCGATGATGGGCCGCGGGATGGCGGCCAGCAGGGCGGCCAGCTTGGGGCACAGGCTGTAGAGGATGAAGATCCCACCGGCCACCCGGGTCACGTAGCGGGAGGCCACGCCGGTGGCCGCCACGATGCCGATGTTCTGGGTATAGCTGGTGGTGGGCAGGGCGCCGAAGAGCCCGCAGACCACGCAGCCGAAGCCCTCGGACATGATGCCCCGGTCGATGTGCTTGACCTTGAAGGTCTCGTCGCAGGCGGCGCAGGTGGCGGCGTAGTCCCCCACCGACTCGAACATGGAGCCGATGTACCCGGTGAAGCCGCCCACCACCGCCGCGCCGATGACGGCCACGGCGGTGCCGTCGCCCACACCCGGCATATCCCTGTAGGGGAAGAGCCGGGGCAGGGCGAACCAGTCGGCCTGCCGCACCGACGCCCAGTCGAAAATCCCGGTGACGGTGGAGGCCCCCACGCCCACGATGAGCACGGTGACGAGGATGAAGCCCTGGCTCAAGATTCCCTTTCCCTTGAACTTGAACACCAGGCACAGCAGGAAGGCCACCCCGGCCAGCGCCAGGTAGAGGGGCTCGGTCTTGGAGAAGGTCCAGGTGACGGCCAGCTTGGCGGCCACAAAGCCGATGGCGGTGACCACGGAGCCCACCACCACGGGCGGAATGAGCTTGCGCAGCTTGCTCATCAGCCGCGCGGCGCCCACCACGCCCTCGATAAGCCCGCCCACCAGCACCGCCCCCCACATGGCGGGGAAGCCGTAGGCCGCCGTCACGCTGCCCATGGAGGAGACCAGGGCGGAGGAGGGCCCCTGGACGATGGGCAGGCGGTTGCCGATGGTGGTCTGCATCAGGGTGGTGATGCCCATGGCCAGGAAGCAGGCGGTGATCATGGTGGGCAGCACCGACTCCGGCAGGCCCGCCAGGGCCACGAAGGAGCCGCCCCAGATGAAGGGGGTGAAGTCCACCAGGGTGATCTGGAAGGCGAAGTAGAGGGTCTGCGCCCAGTTCCTGGGCTTTTCATCCACTCCTATGGAGACCTTGACGTTGCTCTCGGGCTGCTTGTCAAAAATAGGCTGCTCGGGGTTATACATACATGGCGCTCCTTTCCTGTCCCGAAACGGGGCGGGCGGCGGAACGCGCCCGGCGCGGGGGCCGGACGCTCCGGCCTCGCCGCCTCCTACTCCATCAATTCCCCCCGCCGCTCAAAGCGGGCGATCACCTTTCCGCGGCGGATCACGTAGGGCCGGGAGGCCCGCAGGCGCAGGGCCTCCTGCACGTTGTCCGCGTCAATGAGGTTGAGATCCGCGTCGTTGCCCACGGCGATGCCGTAGCTGCCGTCGGGGTCGAAAATGCGGAAGCTGTTGGTGGTAAGCATGTCAAATATGAGCCTGGCCGTGTCCGGCGTGTTGTACTGGGCGGTGTAGGCCCCGATGAGGCCGTAGTCCAGGGGGTCGCCGGTGCCGTAGAGGTGGAAGCCGTCGCAGATGGTGTCCTGGGCGGTGGCCACGTTGACGCCCATGTCCACCATCTCCCGGATGCGGGTGACCCCCCGGGTGCGGGGCTCGGCGTCGATGCCCATGATGGCCAGCACCTGGGTGTTTGTGCACACGTTGACCCCCGCTTGGGCCAGCAGCTTCATCACCTTGACGGCGTGGGACTGGTTCTGGTAGGCGATGGAGGTGCAGTGCCCCCCGGTCACCCGGCCCGCCCAGCCCTTCTGGAGGGTCTTCCAGGCGGTATACTCCAGGGAGCGGTCGAACATGTCCTTGGACTGGTCCAGATGCATATCGACCAGGCAGCCGTACCGCTGCGCAATCTCAAAGACCAGATCCACGTGGCGGTACTTCTGGTCGTCCAGCCACTCGGCGGCGGGCATGCCGCCCGCCACGTCGGCCCCCAGCTCCATGGCCCGCCACATCAGCCGCTCGGTGCCCTCGTTGCAGAAGATCCCCTCCTGGGGGAAGGCCACCACCTGGAGGTCGCAGATCTCTTTTGTCTCCTCCCTGGCCGCCAGCACCCCCTCCAGCCCCACCAGGCCGCACATGTTGTCGATGTCCACGTTGGTGCGCAGCTTGGTGGCGCCGTACATGACGCACTCCCGGATGGCCCGCACCGCCCGGGCCTTCACGTCCTCTACGGTGTAATTGCGCTTGATGTCGTGCATGATGCGGATGGAGTCCTCCAGGGTCTCCACCGCGCTCTCCCGGCCCCGGAGGGCGGTATAGGCCTTGTCGAAGTGCATGTGGGTGTTGACGAAGGTGGGGGCGGCCAGCATCCCCCGGGCGTCGATGACCGTCAGGCCGTCGATGCCCGCGCCGTCTATTCCGGGGCGGATCTCCAGGTACTTGCCCCCGTCGCTGATGAGGATGTCCCCGACGCCGTCCCTGTCCAGGATATGCGCGTTTTTAATAAGCAGCATGGCTTCCCTTCCTTTCCGTCCCAATCAGGTTTACTTCCCACGCGGACTTGCGTGCGCCGCCGTGCTACATTTATACTATACCCCCCGCCCCGCCATGACAAGGCGCGCCGTGCCATATAACGGAAAAAGCGTTCCGCAGGGCGGAATTACAGAAAAAGGCCGCCGTCCCTGCGGACGGCGGCCTTCCTATCCTATTTGCTCAGCGCGGCGACGGCGGCTTTGGCGGCCATCTGTTCGGCCTCCTTCTTGCTGTGGCCCTCGCCCCGGCCCACGCTCCGGCCGTTGAGGTCCACCTCCACCGAAAACACCTTGGCGTGGTCGGGGCCGGAGGAGCCGGTCAGCCGGTACTGGAGCACCTGCCCGCTCTCCCGCTGCACCAGCTCCTGGAGCGCGGTCTTATAGTCCCGGCTGGCCCCCTTCTCCTGCTCCCGGTCCAGGATGAAGCGGCGGATGATCTTCCGGGCCGAGCCGATGCCCCCGTCCAGATAGACGGCGGCCAGCACGGCCTCCACCGCGTCGGCCTGGATGGAGGGGCGCGCCCGGCCCCCGCCCGCGTCCTCGCCCCGGCCCAGCTTGAGGTAGCTCCCCAGCCCCAGGGCGCGGGCCACCTCCACCAGGCTGCCCTCGCACACCAGGGCGGCCCTTGTGCGGGTCAAATCCCCCTCGGGCAGGTCCGGATGGGCGCGGTAGAGATAGTCCGCCACCACCATGCCCAGCACCGAGTCGCCCAAAAACTCCAGCCGCTCGTTGCTGCCCAGGCTCCTGCCCCGGTTCTCGTTGGCGTAGGAGCTGTGGGTGAGTGCGTTTTCCAGCAGCGCGGGGTTTTGGAACTCGTAGCCCAGCTCCCGTTCCAGTTCGGTCATGGCGTTCTCCTCCTTTCTACAAGGTGAAAGCCCCGCTCCCGCGGGGCTTTCAACGGTTGGCTTATTCTTCTCCCAGCTTGCCCTTCAGGTAGCGGACCAGGTCGGAGACGGTGGAGATCCCGGACAGATCGTCGTCCTGCATCTCCTCCAGGTCGAACTCCTCCTCCAGGGCCATGGACAGCTCCACAATGTCCACGGAATCGGCGCCCAGGTCCTCAAACGAGGTGTCCATGGTGATGGTATCGGCCTCGACGCCGAACTGCTCTGCCAGCAGGGCGGCAATTTTTTCAAAGATCATCGTAATCTACTCCTATCGGTTGAGTATTCGTTCTCGCACTAAAATAATAGGCAAGTTTCCATGGGCTGTCAATAGGAATTTGAAAATTTTCCAGTCCGCCCTGCAAATTGGTCAAAGCGCCCTACTCCGCCGCCTTGACCGGCAGGCGCATATGCTCCACATTCTCCACAATATCCTCGATCATGCCCGACTGGGCGAAGGAGGCCGCCTGGCGGATGGCGTTCTTGATGGCGTAGTCGTCGGAGGAGCCGTGGGCCTTGATGACCGGCTTGGAGATGCCGATGAGGGCGGTGCCCCCCACCTCCCCGGCGTCCAGCAGCTTCTTGAACTCCCGGATGCCTCCGGAGACCAGCACCGCGGCCAGCTTGGTCAGCAGGTTTTTCTTGAACATCTCCTTGAGCTTCTTGGCCAGGAAGCCCCCGGTGCCCTCCATGGTCTTGAGGAAGATGTTGCCCGAGTAGCCGTCGGACACGATCACGTCCACCGCGCCGTACACCGCCTCCTTGCCCTCCACGTTGCCCGCGAAGTGGATGCGCCCGGCCGCGTCGGCCTGCTTGAGCAGCTTGTAGGCCTCCCGCTGTAAATCGGTGCCCTTGCTCTCCTCCGCGCCGATGTTCAAAAGGCCCACCCGGGGCTCCGGACGGCCCAAGACCCGCTCGGCGTAGTAGGAGCCCATAAAGGCGAACTGCAAGAGGTACTCCGGGGTGCACTCGGCGGTGGCGCCGCAGTCGATGAGCACCGCGCCGCCCTTGGCGGTGGGCACCACGGGGGCCATGGCCGCCCGGCGGATGCCCCGCACCCGCTTGACCAGCAGCGTGGCCGCCGAGAGCAGGGCCCCGGTGCTGCCCGCGCTGACGAAGGCGTCCCCCCTGCCGTCCTTCAGCAGGCCCAGCCCCACGGTGAGGGAGGAGTCCTTCTTCTCCCGGAAGGCGGTGGCGGGGTTGTCGCAGATCTCCACCACCTCGGAGGCGTGGGCGATCTCCAGCCCGGCGGGGAGCTCGCTCTCCCCCATCTCCTCCAGCACCCGGAGGATCTCCTCCCCCCGGCCCACGAGCACGACCTCCACGCCCTGCTCGCGCACGGCGGCCAGCGCCCCCTTCACGTTGGAGGCGGGGGCGTTGTCGCCGCCCATGGCGTCCACGATTATCTTCATCTAGATTCCCTCTTTCTCTATGGCGGTGAGGGGCCTGGGTTCGTCGGTCAGGCCCAGTAAGTAGTCGGCGGAGACGTTGTAGTGCTGACATAAAAGCACTAAGCGCTCAAAAGATGTTGTCTTTCTGGAATTCTCCATCTCACTGATCTGATTTCCGCTTACACCAAGCAGCTCCGCCAAATCTGTTTGATGGTCTCCCGCATCCTTTCTCAGTTTTCGGAGACGAGCCGCAAAAACCTCTTTTTCAAACATCTCTTTCTCCTTGACAATACACTTAAAGTGTAGTATTGTAAAACCACACTTTAAGTGGGGTGATATTATGAACGACCTGCTCTATGACATCTACAACCGTGAAATGGAGGATCGCTCCCTGCGCTTTGATACTATCCCGCTCTACAAATCCAAGTACGCGGCACTGGAACGTTGCCACAACAAAATCCGCGAAACAATGGGCCTGGAGGCACTGGACGCCCTCAACAACGCCGAGGCCGACGTGGCGACGCTGGAGGAGCTGGCCTGCTTCCGCCACGGCTTTCGGCTGGCCTTCCGCCTGCTGGGGGAGGCCCTGTCCGGGCGGGTGTGACGTCGGGGAAGCGGGCGATTCGTGAATCGCCCCTACAAGGATTCACGCGTCTGCCGGGTGCCGCATTCACATCCACCACATCCATGCGTCTGCCGGGTACCACATTCACATCCATGCGTCTGCCGGGCCGTAGGGGCGATTCACGAATCGCCCGCCACACGTCCTTACTCCGTATCCAGCTTGTCCAATGCCTCCAGCGCCCGCTGCGAGATCTCCGCGTTTTTGTTGCGCTTGCCCTTGACCTTGTAGCCCAGGGGCGGGATAATGCCGAAATTCACGTTCATGGGCTGGAAGTCGGCCACGCTGGGGTTGCTCACGTAGAGCGCCAGGGCGCCCACGGCGGTCTCCTGGGGGAAGTCCACGGGGGGCAGCCCCCGCAGGCGGCGGGAGAGCTCCAGCGCGGCCAGCAGGCCCGAGGCGGTGGACTCCACGTAGCCCTCCACCCCCGTCACCTGCCCGGCGAACATGACCCGGGGGCAGTTTTTGACCCGGTAATAGCGGTCCAGCAGCCGGGGGGAGTCAATGTAGGTGTTGCGGTGCATGACCCCGTAGCGCACGAACTCGGCGTTCTGGAGGCCGGGGATCATGGAGAACACCCGCTTCTGCTCCCCCCAGGCCAGGTGGGTCTGGAAGCCCACCAGATTGTAGATGGAGCCCTCGGCGTTATCCCGGCGCAGCTGCACCACGGCGTAGGGCTCCCGCCCGGTCCTGGGGTCCTTGAGCCCGCGGGGCTTGAGGGGGCCGTAGCGCAGGGTGTCAGTGCCCCGCCGGGCCATGACCTCCACGGGCATACAGCCCTCGAACACGTTCTGATCCTCAAAGCCGTGGACCTCGGCGGCGCGGGCCTGGGTCAGTTCGATCCAGAAGGCCCGGTACTCCTCCTCGTCCAGCGCGCAGTTGATATAGTCCGCAGTGCCCTTGTCGTAGCGGGAGGCGAACCACGCCCTGTCCATGTCGATGCTCTCCGCCGTCACCAGGGGCGCGGCGGCATCGAAGAAGCTCAGGTAGTCCGCCCCGCCCAGAAAGCGGTGGATGTCCCCGGCCAGTGCGTCGGAGGTCAGGGGCCCAGAGGCCACGATGACCAGGCCGTGGTCGGGGATGCGCTCCACCTCCCCCTCCACCACGGTGATAAGGGGGTGTTCCCGGATCCGGCGGGTGATCTCTTGGGCGAAGGCGTGGCGGTCCACCGCCAGCGCCCCCCCGGCCTCCACCCGGTGCGCGTCCGCGCAGGCGAGGATCAGGGAGCCCAGGCGGCGCAGCTCCTCCTTCAACAGCCCCACCGCGTTTTCCAGCTGGTCGGAGCGCAGGGAGTTGGAGCACACCAGCTCCCCAAAGTATTCGGTGTGGTGGGCGGGGGTCATCTTTTGGGGCTTCATCTCCAAAAGGCGCACGGGGATGCCCCGGCGGGCCAGCTGCCACGCGGCCTCCGACCCCGCCAGGCCCGCGCCCACGACGGTGACTGCTTCCATAGGTTCCTGCCTTTCCAAACGGGCCGGTGTGGGCACCGGCCCCTACGCCTCGGTCTTTTTGGCGGCGGGCTTCTTGGCCGGCGCCTTCTTGGTGGTGGCGGCCTTCTTGGCCGCGGCGGTCTTTGTGGCCGCCGCCGTCTTTTTGGCGGCGGGCTTTTTCGCCGCGGGCTTCTTGGCCGCGGTTTTCTTGGCCGCGGGCTTTTTCGCCGCCGCCTTCTTCGGGGCGGGCTTCTCTTCGCCCTCCGCGGGGGCGGCGTTCTCCCCCTCGGCCGCGGGCTTCTTCCGGTAGCCCCGCTGGTCCTCGGGCAGGAAGTTGGGGCACTCGGGGTTGATGCAGAAGGGCTTCTTATACCCCCGGCCCGACTTTTTGAACATGGTCTGCCCGCACTCGGGGCAGTTGTCCTTCACCGGCACGTCCCAGGTCATGAAGTCGCACTTCTTGGCCTCGTCCTTGTCGGTGTTGTGCTCGCAGCCGTAGTAGGCGTACCCCTTCTTGGAGGTCTTTTTCAGGATGCGGCCCCCGCACTTGGGGCACTTGCCCGGCATCTCCACCACGATGGGCTTGGTGAAGGTGCACTCCGGGTAGCCGGGGCAGGCCAGGAAGCGGCCGAAGCGGCCCGATTTGACCACCATCTGCCGCCCGCACAGGTCGCACACCTCGTCGGACAGCTCGTCGGGCACCTTGATGCGCTCGCCGTCCAAATCGGCCTCGGCCTGCTTGAGCTCCCCCTCGAAGCCGCCGTAGAACTGGCCCAGCAGCTTCTTCCAGTTGGTCTTGCCCTCCTCCACCTCGTCGAGCTGCTCCTCCATGTGGGCGGTGAAGGCGGTGTCCACGATGTCGGGGAATTTGTCCTTCATCAGGCCGTTGACCACCTCCCCCAGGGGGGTGGTGCGCAGGTACTTGCCCTCCTTGACCACGTACTCCCGGTCCATGATGGTGGAGATGGTGGGCGCGTAGGTGGACGGGCGGCCGATCCCCTTCTCCTCCAGGGCTTTAATCAGGGTGGCCTCGCTGTACCGGGTGGGGGGCTGGGTGAAGTGCTGGTCGGGCTGCATGCCCTTCAGCTCCAAATCCTCCCCCTCCTTCAGATCGGGCAGGGGGGACTGCTGGGCCTCCTCGTCCTCGTCCTTGCCCTCCACGTACACGGCGGTGTAGCCGGAGAACTTGAGGGCGGAGTGGTTGGCGTGGAAGGTGTACCCCGCGCTGGTCACCTCGATGGCCACGCTGTCGTACACCGCGGGGGACATCTGGCAGGCCAGAAAACGGCTCCAGATCAGCTTGTAGAGCCGGTACTGCTCGCTGGTGAGGTCCTTTTTGATGCCCTCGGGGGTCAGGTTCACGTCGGAGGGCCGGATGGCCTCATGGGCGTCCTGGGCCCCGGACTTGGTCTTGAAGCTGCGGGCCTTGCCGGGGTGGTAGTCCGCCCCGTAGCGGCCCAGGATGAACTGCCTGGCCGCGTCGGTGGCCTCCTCGGACAGGCGCAGGGAGTCGGTACGCATGTAGGTGATGAGGCCCACGGTGCCCTCCCCGGCGATGTCCACGCCCTCATAGAGCTGCTGGGCGATGGACATGGTGCGGCGGGGGGTCATGTTCAGCTTGCGGCTGGCCTCCTGCTGGAGGGTGGAGGTGGTGAAGGGGGGCGCGGGGTTGCGCAGCTTGTCCTGCCGCTTCACGCCCGTGACGGAGAAGGGGGCGTGCTCCACCGCCCGCATCACGGTTTTGACCTCGTCCTCGCTCTTGAGCTCCTGCTTCTTCTCCTGCCCGTGGAAGGCGGCCTTGAACTTGCCCAGGTTGGGCAGGACGCGCTCCAGCTCCACCTCCAGGGACCAGTACTCCTCGGGGGTAAAGGCGCGGATCTCCTCCTCCCGCTCGGCCACCAGGCGGGTGGCCACCGACTGCACCCGGCCCGCGGACAGGCCCCGGCGGATCTTTTTCCACAGCAGGGGGGAGATCTGGTAGCCCACGATGCGGTCCAGCACCCTTCGCGCCTGCTGGGCGTCCACCAGGTCCTGGTCGATGGCCCTGGGGGCGGCGATGGACTCGTTGACCACCTTCTTGGTGATCTCGTTGAAGGTGACCCGGTAGGTCTTGTCGTCGGGGATGTTCAAAAGCTCCTTCAGGTGCCAGGAGATGGCCTCGCCCTCGCGGTCGGGGTCGGTGGCGAGAAAGACCTTGTCGCTCTTCTTCGCCGCCTTCATCAGCTCGTCGATGACCTCCTCCTTTCCCTTGATGGGCTGGTAGTTCACCTGGAAGTCCTGCTCCACGTCCACGCCCAGCTTGCTCTTGGGCAGGTCCCGCACGTGCCCCATGGACGCCTTTACCTGATAGCCCGGCCCAAGGTACTTGCCGATGGTCTTGGCCTTGGCCGGGGATTCTACAATGACTAGGTTCGATTTCGCCACAATTTCGCTCCTCCAATGGTTTTATATCGTGTAACAGCGCTGTCCGCTGCGTCATTCCTTAATGAGTACGGCCGCGGTAAACCGCTTGCCGGGGCCCTCGTCCACCCAGCCCCGCACCTGGAGCATGGTGAGCGCCGAGAGCACCCGCCGGACCGGGATCTGGGTGCGCTCCACCAGCGCGTCGGCGTGCATGGAGGCCTCCCCCAGGGCGAGCAGGATCTCCCGCTCGTCGTCGGTCATTTCCCCAGCGTAATCTTTCAGGGTAATATATGCCCTTTTCGGGGTCTTGTCAACCGTTTCTTCCCGTTTTTCCTCCGCAGGGGCGGGGACGGGGGGCTCGGAGAGCCGCTGGCGCGTCTCCTCCTCGGTGAGGGGATCGGGCCGGGTGAGGCGGCCGGGGTACACGTCCTCGTACTCGCACAGCACGTCCGCCGCGCCCAAAACCAGCTTGGCCTCCCCCCGCTGGATCAGCCGGTTGGTGCCCAGGCTCATGGGCGCCCCCACGGGGCCGGGGAAGGCGAACACGTCCCGGTTCTGCTCCAGGGCCAGCCGGGCGGTGACCAGGGTGCCGCTGCGCTCGGCGGCCTCCACCGCCACCACCCCCAGGCTCAGGCCGCTGAGGATGCGGTTGCGGATTGGGAAATGCCAGCCCTCGGCGGGGGTGCCGGGGGGATACTCGGTAATCAGGGCGCCTGCGGCGGCCACGTCCTCGTAGAGCCAGCGGTTCTCCCTGGGGTACACCACGTCGGCGCCGCAGCCCAGCACCGACAGAACCGGCCCGCCGCCCCGGAGGGCCCCCCGCAGGGCCGCCGCGTCGATGCCCTGGGCGATGCCGGAGACCACCAGGGCCCCCCGCCGCGCCAGCTCCAGGCCCAGCCTGCCCGCCAGCTCCACCCCGTAGGGGGAGGGGCGGCGGGAGCCCACCACGCCGACGCTCACCAGCTCGTCCACCGCCAGCTCCCTGCCCCGGGCGTAGAGCACGCAGGGCGGATCGTCGATCTGGGCCAGCCGCTCGGGGTAGGCCGCGTCCCGCAGGGTGAATACCCGCAGGCCCAGCCGGTCGCAGTCGGCCAGGATGCGCTCGGCCCCCTCCAGGGACTTGTCCAGCAGCCCGGCCAGGCGCTGGCCGCTCAGCCCCGCCAGCCCATACTCCGCCGGGTCGGCGAAAAAGGCCGCCTCGGGGGAGCCGAAGTGCTCCAGCAGCCGGAAGGAATCCCGGTTTTGAAGGCCCGGCCGGGTGGTCAGCCACAGCCAGTATTTTAAGGAGGCCATCCCGCGCACCCCTTCCACATGAATGGATAATGGATAATTGAGCATTGATAACGGGCGCTTTGTTCCCGCCGCAGCGTAATGATCAATTATCCATTATCAATTGCCCTTATACATCTCCCATAAAACGATGGAGGCCGCCACGGCGGCGTTGAGGGACTCGCAGCGCCCGGTCATGGGGATCTTCACCGTCTGTTCGCACAGCTCCAGCGCCTGGGCGGACACGCCCCGCCCCTCGCTGCCGATAATCACGGCGGCGGAGCGCAGGGGGAGCTGCCGCACGTCGGCGGTGTCCTCCCGCAGGGCGGTGGCGTAGAGGGGGATTTGCGCCGCCCCCAGGGCGCGGGCCAGCCCCTCCAGCTCCCCCTCCCACACGTTCAGGCGGAAGCAGGCCCCCATGGTGGCGCGCACCGTCTTGGGGGAGAAGGGGTCGGCGCAGTGGTTGACCAGGAACAGGGCGTCCGCCCCGAAGGCGTCGGCGGTGCGCCAGATTGTGCCCACGTTGCCCGGGTCCTGGAGGCCGTCCAGCACCAGGTAGCGGCCGGGGCGGATCGCCCGGGGCACGGCGGTGTCCGGCATGGCGCACACCGCCAGCACTCCCTGGGGGGTGTCCAGGGTGGAGCAGGTTTTCATAAGCCCCTCGGGCACAATGTGGCAGGCCACCCCGGCGGGCAGCTCATAGGGCAGGCGCGCCCCCTCGGCCACGAGCACCGTCTCCACCCGCGCGCCCCACTTCACCGCCTCCCCCAGCAGCTTCACGCCCTCACAGAGGAAGGCGCCCTCGCTGCGGCGGAAGCCCCGGTCGGCGCCCAGCCTGCGCACCCGGGCGATCAGGGGGTTGCGGCGGCTGGTGATGTCCCCGCTCATTTCAGGTTCTGGAGGCGGTTCACGTCCTCCGTCCGCCCCAGGGTGACCAGCTCGTCGCCCGGCTCCACCACGTACTCGCCGCCGGGGGCCGCGTTGATACCCGCCTTGTTGCGCACGGCGATGATGTTCACCCCGTGGGCCGCCCGCACGTCCAGCTCCTTGATGGTCTTGTGCTGCCAGCTCTTGGGGGCGGTGAGCTCCACGATGCCGTAGTCGTCGGACAGCTCGATGAAGTTGAGGATGTTGGAGCAGGAGAGCCCCTGGGCCAGCTTCACGCCCATCTCGTGCTCGGGGAATACCACCCGGTCGGCCCCGATCTTCTCCAGCACCTTGCGGTGCACGTGGCTCTGGGCCTTGCAGATCACCTGCTTGACCCCCAGCTCCTTGAGGTTCAGGGTAATGAGGGCGGAGTTGCCCACGTCGTCCCCCACCGCCACGATGGCGCAGTCGTAATTGCGCACGCCCAGCGCCCGCAGCACGGCGGGGTCCCGGGCGTCGCCGGTAACGGCGTGGGTGACCAGGTCGGCCACCTTCTGCACGTTCTCCTCCGAGCCGTCCACCGCCAGCACCTCGTGCCCCAGGCTGCACAGCTCCGTGGCCACGGCCGTGCCGAAGCGGCCCAGGCCGATGATAACAAATGTCTTCATAGTTACGCCTCTTTTATCCGATCATAATATCCACGTTGGGGTACTGGATTTTGGACACGCCCCGGTTCCGGGCCATAAAGGCCACCGACACCGAGAACACCCCCACCCGGCCCAGGTACATCATGCACATGAGGATGACGTGGGAGAAGGCGGACAGCTCCGGCGTGATACCGGCGGAGACCCCCACCGTGCCCAGGGCGGAGGCCGTCTCAAAGGCGGCGGAGAGGTAGGGCACCCCGTCCACCAGCGAGATGGTCATGGAGCCCACCAGGAACAGGAAGAGCAGGATCAGCGCCAGCGTCATGGCGTTGAGCACCCGGCGCATGGATATGGCCCGGCCCCGGAAGGTGACCTGCTCCCGCCCGGCCAGCCCCGCCCGCAGGCCCAGCAGCAGCACCGCGGCGGTGACCGTCTTCAGGCCGCCGGCGGTGGACCCGCTGGAGCCGCCTATGAGCATCAGCACGCAGGAGAAGGCCAGCGAGCTCTCCCGCAGCCCGCCCTGGTCAAAGGAGGCGAAGCCCGCGGTGCGCAGCGTGACCGACTGGAACAGGGCGTTGAGCAGCTTTTGCCAGAAGGGCATTTCCCCCAGGGTGGCGGGGTTGGCGTACTCCGCGAAGAAAAAGAAGGCCGCGCCCCCCAGCAGCAGGGAGCCCGTGAGCACCAGCACCATTTTACTGTAGAGGGACAGCCGCTTCCAGCTCCGGGCGCGCACCAGATCCTCCCACACGAAAAAGCCCAGGCCGCCCACCACGATCAGGCACATCAGGACCCCCAGCACGTAGGGGTCGGCGTTGTAGCCCTCCACGTTGGTAAAGGCCCCGAATTTCCCGCCCATCAGGTCGAAGCCCGCGTTGCAGAAGGCGGAGATGGCGTGGAAAATCCCCCGCCAGATCCCCCCGGCCCAGCCGAACTGGGGGATGAAGCGGATGCTGAGCAGCACCGCCCCCGCGCCCTCCAGCGCGAAGGTGCCGATAAGGGCGTGGCGCACCACCCGCACCACCCCGTCCATGTCGTTGAGGTTGAGGGTGGAGACCATGATCAGCCGCTCCGACAGGCCGATGCGCCGGTGCAGCACGAAGGAGAAGATGGTGATCACCGTCATAAAGCCCAGGCCGCCCAGCTGGATCAGCACGATGATCACCAGCTGCCCGAAGAAGCTCCAGTGCAGCCAGGTGTCCAGCGGGATGAGCCCGGTCACGCAGGTGGCCGAGGTGGCGGTGAAGAGGCTGTCGAGGAAATTTGTGGCCTGAGCGTCCCGGGCGGAGATGGGCAGGGCCAGCAGCAGGCCGCCCACCAGGATGATGACCCCGAAGGAGGCCGCCACGATCCGGGTGGGGTTGAGCCCCCGGCGGCGCAGAATGCGCCCGCGGAACCAGCATGCGATTCGATTCAACAAGACGTGATAACGCCTCCAGTGATGTTACTTGGACGCAGAAAAGCATACCGGAGGAAGGCCCCTCCGGTATGCCGTGTGTGCCGTGTCCTTCATGGCCCGGGGGAACCCGGCGTTTGATTCCGCGCTGTGCTTCATACTCCGTCCTCCCCCGTCCGGGCCCACCCGCGTTTCGGGTGTAATCATTTGGAAATGAGTATATCATACGACGCCGCGCAATTCAAGTCAACGATTTTTGTGCGTCCTTTTCTGATAATTGTTACCAAATAGTCTATTTGTTGATGAACACCAGGCCGATCAGGCAGATCACGATGCCGACCACCTTGTTCCAGGTAATCGCCTCGCGGTAGAGAAGGTAGCCCACCGCAATCAGGGCCACCGCGAGGAAGGCGCTCTGCACGATGGACGCCGTGCTCACCGTCCAGCCCGCCTTGTAGGCGTAGATAAAGCCCACCTCAAGCCCCACGATCGCGAGCCCCAGGACGAAGGGCGCCCAGTTTACGCGGCTGTACTCCCTGAGCAGATTCCCGCCCCGGTTCAGGAGCAGGTAGAGCGCCAGGGAAAACACCGCGCCCACGGCGTAGGTGATGGTCAGGGAGGCCAGGGGATTCATGGTATCGGGCACCGATTTCGCACAGACCTGATAGACGGTGTTCGCCAGAACGACAAGGGCAATCGGCCAAATATAGTTCATGCTGATTCCTCCTAACACAAAAGACCGGCAGTCAGGCTAGCCTGACTGCCGGTAGGTGCTCACCCGTAACGAAATGAAGTTACAATCGCTCAGTCCAGGGGCTTCATCGTGGGGAAGAGGATGACGTCCCGGATGGAGTCGCTGCCCGTGAGCATCATGACCGCCCGGTCGATGCCGATGCCCATGCCGCCGGTGGGGGGCAGGCCGTACTCCAGGGCGGTGATGAAGTCCTCGTCCATCATGCCTGCCTCGTCGTCGCCCGCCTCGCGCAGGGCGATTTCGTGCTCGAAGCGGCCCCGCTGGTCGATGGGGTCGTTGAGCTCGGAGAAGGCGTTGGCGAACTCGCAGTGGTTGATGAACAGCTCGAAGCGCTCGGTGAGCCGGGGATCGGCGGGGGAGCGCTTGGTGAGCGGGGAGACCTCCACGGGGTACATGGTGATAAACGTGGGCTGCACCAGGCGCTCTTCCACGCGCTGGTCAAATGCCTCGTACAGCGCGCGGCCCCAGGTCTGCTCCACGCCGTCCATGTCCACGCCCTTGGCCTTCACGGCGGCCACGGCCTCCGCGTCGCCGGAGATGGCGTTAAAGTCCACGCCCACGTACTCCTTCACCGCGTCGATCATGCTCAGGCGCTTCCAGCCGGGGGTCAGGTCGATGTCCGCCCCCAGCCACTGCACCTGGTAGGTGCCCAGGATGTCCTTGGCGGCGGTGGAGAGCACGCCCTCGGCGATGTCCATCATGTCGTGGAAGTCGGCGTAGGCCTGGTAGAGCTCGATGCTGGTGAACTCCGGGTTGTGCTTGGGGTCCATACCCTCGTTGCGGAAGATGCGGCCGATCTCGTACACCCGCTCGAAGCCGCCCACCACCAGGCGCTTGAGGTGCAGCTCGGTGGCGATGCGCATATACATGTCGATGTCCAGGGTGTTGTGGTGGGTGACGAAGGGCCGGGCGGTGGCGCCGCCGGAGATGGTGTTGAGCACGGGGGTCTCCACCTCCAGGTAGTCCATCCTGTCCAGGTAGGCCCGCACGTGCTTGATGAAGGCGGTGCGGATCTCAAACGCGCGGCGCACGTCCTCGTTCATAATGAGATCCACGTAGCGCTGGCGGTAGCGGGTCTCCTTGTCGGTGAGGCCGTGGAACTTCTCGGGCAGGGGCAGCAGGGACTTGGAGAGCAGCTTCACCGTGTTGGCCTTGACCGAGATCTCACCCCGCTTGGTCTTGAATACCTCGCCCTCGACGCCCACAATGTCGCCGATGTCCAGCTTCTTGAACTTGCCGAAGTCCTCCTCGCCCAGCTCGTCGATGCGCACGTAGAGCTGCACGCGGCCCTTGCCGTCCTGCAGGTCGCAGAACACGGCCTTGCCCATGCCCCGCTTGGACATGAGGCGGCCGGCCACGGAGACGGTCTTGCCCTCCATGGCCTCGAACCCGGCCTTGATCTCCGTCGAGTGGGCGCTCACCTCGAACCTGGTGATGTGGAAGGGGTCCTCCCCGGCGGCCTGCAGGGCCTTCAGCTTGTCGCGGCGGATCTGCAAAAGCTCGGAAAGGGACTGCTCCTCCTGCTGGGGGACGTTCTTCTCTTCAGACATACTTACCATCCTTTATCTTTGGCCGGACCGCCTTCTATCTCTGAATGTCCAGCACTCTGTAATTTAACGTACCGGCGGGGGCCTCCACCAGGACCTCGTCGCCCACCGTCTTGCCCAGAAGGGCCTTGCCGAAGGGGGAGTCCTCGGAGATGCGCCCGTTCATGGGGTCGGCCTCCTGGGAGCCCACCACCTGGTAATTCTCCTCCTCGTTGAACTCCAGATCCAACACCTTCACCTTAGAGCCGAGACGGACGCTGTTGGCGTCGGTCCCGGACTCCTCCTCCTCGATGACAACGCAGTTGGCGAGGATGTTGTCCACCTCGGCAATGCGGGAATAGAGCTTGCCCTGCTCGTTCTTGGCCTCGTCGTACTCGCTGTTCTCGCTCAGATCGCCAAAAGAGCGGGCCTCCTTGATCTGGTCGGCCACCTCTTTCTCCCGGACCGTCTTCAGGTAGGTCAGCTCCTGCTTGAGCTCCTCATAGCGCTCCGCGCTCAGTTTGAATTCTTTTGCCATGATCAGCCGCGCACACCTTTCCTATATAATGAGAAAATGAGCCGTTTCCGGCTCTCAGTTTCCAATCTGCTTACATTATTTTAGTATTATATGTACTTTGTACCGTCCTGTCAAGTCAATTTCCCGCCCGGGGCATGGGAAAACTTTCTATCTCGTCCAGGCCCAGCCGCCCCTCCTCCCACAGCAGCGCCAGCAGGGGCAGCGTCTGCGCCCCCTCCGGCAGCGCCCGGCCCCGGGCCCGCAGGCCCAGGCCGGCCAGGAAGGGGGCGGGCGGGCACAGGGAGAGGGTGTTCCCCGCGCCCCCCGGCTCGGGGGAAAAGCGCACGGTTACGTCGGGGGCCGCCCCCGCCCCCCGCTCCAGCACCGGCACGCCGTATTCGCTGCGCAGGTAGGCCGCCAGCTCCTCCCCGCCGGTGGGCGCGGTAATCACCAGCCGCCGCACCGCGGGGCACAGCGCCTGCGCCGCCTGGAAGAAGCTGCGCCCCACCCGCGCCCCCCGCAGCTCCACCGTGGCGCGCCCGGGCTCCAGGCCCATCCGCTCCAGGGCGGCCAGGGCCAGAGGGGCCGCCAGGGCCTGGCAGAGCGGGGCCGGGTCCACCCCGCGCAGCCCCCAGTCCTCCAGCACGTCCCAGTGGGCGAAGCCGGGGGGCGCCAGCGCCCTGCGGCAGCCCGCCTGCGCCAGCAGAGCGGCCGCCCGCTCCATCCGGCGGCGCACGGCCTTCTCCCCCAGCCCCGGGCGGAGGGGGATCTCCGCAGCCAGCAGCGGCAGCGTGCATACCGTGCGCTGGGCCAGGGCCACCCGCCAGCCCCGCGCCTGCCGGAACGTCATCCAGCCCACCATGCCGTTCACCTCGAATACAGCGTTTTATGAAAGAGGATATGCGGCGTGGGACGAGATATGCGCCACACGGCAAATTTACACGGCCTTACCAATCCTTCTCATTTCTTTACCGTACCCTGGTAGCATAGCGCCCGGCTTCTCGGGTATCATGGAAAACGTACCCCGAGATATGAATGGAGGAATCTTGCATGAATCTGAAACGCCCCCTGGCCGCCTCCCTGGCCGCGGTCTCCCTGATGGGCACCCTGGCCGCCTGCACCGGCGGCACCGCCGGCGCGCCGGCCGCCACCCCCGCCCCCGCGGCCGAGGCGCAGCTCCTGTCCGCCGCCGCCCCCGCCCGGACCGCCCCCAAGTACGTATTCCTGTTCATCGGCGACGGCATGAGCTACCCTCAGTTCCAGGCCGCCTCCGACTATTTGGGCGCCCTGGCCGACGGCGGCGACGGCATCCTGGACGGCAACGTCCCCCTGTCCTTTATGAACTTCCCCGTGGCGGGCTCCGCCGTGACCTACGACTCCAGCTCCTTCTGCCCCGACTCGGCCTCCACCGCCACCTCCATCTCCACCGGCCACAAGACCTACTCGGGCACCATCAATATGGACGAGACCGCCACCGTGGCCTATGAGACCATCGCCGAGCAGCTGCGGGATCAGCTGGGCTACAAGATCGGTGTCATCTCCAGCGTCAACCTGAACCACGCCACCCCCGCCGCCTTCTACGCCCACCAGGCCAGCCGCGGCAGCTACTACGAGATCGGCCGGGAGCTGGTGGCCTCCAACTTCGACTACTTCGCCGGCGGCGGCCTGCTCAAGCCCACGGGCAGCGACGGGGACAAGGCCAGCGTCTACGACCTGGCCCGGCAGGCGGGCTACAAGGTGGTCATGACCCAGGCCGAGGCCGAGCAGGTCACCGCCGCCGACGGCAAGGTGCTGCTGATTGACGAGCACCTGGCGGACACCGACGCCTTCGCCTACGAGAACGACCGCACCGACGACATGTGGGCCCTGAGCGACTACGTGTCCAAGGGCATCGAGGTGCTCAACAACGACAAGGGCTTCTTCATGATGGTGGAGGGCGGCAAAATCGACTGGGCCTGCCACGCCAACGACGCGGGCTCCACCATCGCCGACACCGTGGCTCTGGCCGACGCCGTGGACGAGGCGATTTCCTTCGCTAAGCAGCACCCCGCCGAGACCCTCATCCTGGTCACCGGCGACCACGAGACCGGCGGCCTGACCATCGGCTACGCCGGCACCGACTACAGCACCTTCCTCACCAACCTGGAGAACCAGAAGATCTCCTACGCCAAGTTCGACAGCGACTACGTGGCGGGCTACAAGGAGAACAGCACCCCCTTTGCCGACGCAATGAAGGACGTGACCGCCCTCTTCGGCCTCATGCTGCCCACCGACCCCAAGGCCGCGGCGGACAGCAGGCTGGTGCTCACCGACTATGAGGTTCGCAAGCTCCAGGCCGCCTACGCCGCCACCCTGGACGCCGACCGCGCCAAGGCCGCCCCCGCAAACCAGGCCGAGTACGTGCTCTACGGCACCTACGAGCCCTTCTCCGTCACCGTGACACACATTCTCAACAACAAGTCCGGCATCAACTTCTCCTCCTACGCGCACACCGGCCTGCCCGTCGCCGTGTTCGCCCAGGGCGCGGGCGAGGAGATCTTCGGGGGCTTCTACGACAACACCCAGATTTACGCCAAGCTGGCTGGGCTGCTGGGCATCCGATAAATGGCGCTTTCCCCCCACAGACGGCAAAGGATGTGGCTTACGCCGCATCCTTTGCTTTGAAAGGAAATCCGAATATGAAGCTGCTGCATGACGGCGCCAAGCGCCGCTATTACGCCCCCGTGGCGGTCTGCCTGGCGCTCATCCTGGGCCTGCTGCTCCTCCCCACCGGGTACGAGGGGGCCGTGAACTACCAGGGGGCCGACCACTGCGCCGCCCGGGTGCTGGCGGTGGACAACTCCGCCATCATCGACACCGGCCTGGTCCGCTCCGGCGAGCAGTCCTGCACCCTGGAGCTGCTGGGGGGCCGGTTCAAGGGCCAGACTACCCAGGGCTACAACCTGCTCAACGGCTCCCTGGAGCAGGACAAGATCTTCTCCCCCGGCGACAAGGCCATGGTGATCGTCAGCTACCATGGGGAGGAAATCCGCTGCGTCAACATGGTGGACCACTACCGCCTGAACATGGAGGCTCTGCTGGGGATAGCCTTCGCCGTGCTGCTGGTGCTGTTCGCGGGGAAAACCGGAGTGCGGGCCGTGGCCTCCTTCGTGCTCACCGTGCTCATGCTGTGGAAGGTGCTGGTACCCCTGTACCTCCGGGGCCTGAACCCCATCCTGGTGGGGCTGGCGGTGACGCTGCTGCTCACCGTGCTCATCATCTCCCTGGTGTACGGCTTCGACCGGCGGTGCGCCGCCGCCGTGTCCGGGGCGGCCCTGGGGGTGCTGGTGACGGCGCTGCTGGGCGCGCTCTTCACCGATCTCTTTCAGATCCACGGCGCGGTCATGTCCTACTCCGAGAGCCTGCTCTACAGCGGCTACCAGGATTTGAACCTGACGCGGATCTTCATGGCCTCCATCTTCATCGGCTCCTCCGGCGCGGTGATGGACCTGGCGGTGGACATCTGCTCGGCGGTGAACGAGGTGGTGGAAAAGCGGTCCGACATGGGCTGGCGGGAGGCCGCCCGCTCCGGCATGAACGTGGGCCGGGCGGCCATGGGCACCATGACCACCACCCTGCTGCTGGCCTACTCCGGCGGCTACGTGGCCCTGCTGATGGTCTTTATGGCCCAGGGCACCCCGGTCTACAACATCCTCAACTACAAATACGTGGCCTCGGAGCTGATCCACACGGTGGTGGGCTCCTTCGGGCTGGTCACGGTGGCCCCCTTCACGGCGCTGTGCAGCGGCTGGCTGCTCACCGGGGGGGAAAAGAGACGCGGCGGGTTAGCCAACCCGCCGCGTCTCCAATTCCTGGCTATTTCCCCAGCAGCTCCAGGGCCGCGGAGAGCTGGGCGTCCTCCCCGTGGGGCAGCGCGTCGGCCTTCAGCAGGGCGGCGCGCTCCTCGTCCAGGTCCACGTCCGCGTCCAGGGTGACCCCGGTGCCCACCAGGGAGACCCCGCCGCCGGTGACGTACTCGTAGGTGGAGATGCCCAGCGCGCCGCCGCCCAGCACCGGGTAGGTGAGCTGGGCGTAGCCCTTGCCGCTGGTCTCCACCCCCACGACCACCGCCGCTCCGGCCTCCCGCAGCTCCCCGGCGAAGATCTCCGCGGCGGAGTAGCTGTCCGCGTTGACCAGCACCGCCATGGGCAGATCGATGTGCGCCGCGTCCGACGTAAAGACCTTTTCCCGCCCGGATCGGGAACGCATCCGGAACACCGGCCCCTCGGGCAGCAGGTAGTCCAGCATGTCGGTGAGCTCGTCCACATAGCCGCCGCCGTTGTTGCGCACGTCAAAGACCAGCGCCGCGGCCCCCTGCTCCAGCAGAGCGTCCACCGCCGCCTTGAAGTCCTCGGCGCTGCGGCTGTTGAAGTTCTCCAGCTTGACGTAGCCCACGCCGTCCTCCAGCAGCTCATAGCGCACGGGGCTCTCCTTCACCGCGCCCCGGGTGACCGTGACGGTGCGGCTGCTCCCGTCTGCGGAGAGCAGGGTGAGCTCCACGGTGGTCCCCCGCTCCCCCTTGATGCGCGCCACCGCGTCGTCCCGCCCGTCCCCCGCCGTGGACACGCCGTCCACGGCGGTGAGGATCTCGCCGGGGAGCACCCCCGCCGCCTCCGCCGGGCCGTCCGGGACCACCTCCTTGATGTAGAGGCCCTCCTCGTGGTCGTAGGTCACCGTGATGCCCACGCCCACGTACACGTTCTCCCGGCGCAGCAGCTCCGACTGGTACCAGTCCGGGTCCAGGTAGTAGGACCAGCGGTCCCCCAGGCCCTTGACCATGCCGGTCAGGGCGCTGTCGGCCACGGTCTGGCGGTCCATGGGGCCCACAAAGCGGGTGTTCACCAGGAACATGCCCTCCAGCACGGCCAGCCCGCCGGTGCCCAGGGTCAGCCAAAGGGCCAGGAAAATGCCGCCCACGGTGGCGAAAAAGGTGATCAGGACGGCGATTACCACCGCCTTCTTACTGCCGCGTTTCTCTTTCATTCGGATAATCCTTTCCGGTTCCGCGGCCGCCTCAACCGGCGGCCCGGGTTATCTGCGCGCGTCCCCTCTGATGAAGGGCTCCTCCACCGCCCCGTCCGTCAGCAGGCCGTAGCGCGACGGGCGGCGGTAGGCGTTGCCGTGCACCTCGGCCCTGCGGTAGGCGCGCAGCCTGTCCATGGGGAAGGTGGCCAGGTAGATCCCCTCCTCCTCCCCGGCCTCCACCACCAGCATGTCCCTGGCCTCCACCACGCCGGGGCGGATTTCGCCGTAGGCCATGCCGTCGAAGGCGGAGGAGTGGCCGTTGCAGTCCGGCTGTCCGTAGGGGTAGTTGACCGTGGCGACGCCCACCATGTTCTCGAAGGCCCGGGCGCGGAGCTGGCAGAGGCGGTTGAGCTCCATGGGGCAGGCGTTGGGCACCAAAAGGATCTCCGCCCCCTGGAGCATGAGGATCCGGGCGCTCTCGGGGAACTCCCGGTCGTAGCAGATCATGGCCCCCACCCGGACCGGCCCGGAGCGGGTGTCCAGCTGCGCCGTATAAAAGCCCTCCCCCGGCGTGAGGGCGCGCTCCTCCCCAAAGTCGCAGGTGTGCACCTTGGCGTAGGTCAGCGCCGGGCGGCCGAAGCGGTCGAAGACGGTTAAACTGTTTCTGGGCAGGGGCTCGTACCGCTCCAGGTAGGTGACGCCGACGGCCATGTCCAGCTCCCGCGCCAGGTCACGGAAGGCCAACAGGAAGGGGGCGTCCGACCCCAGGGCCTCCCGCTCCAGCCCCTCCGGGCCTCCGGGCAGGCCGTAGCCGTTGCTCCACATCTCCGGGAAGAGGGCCAGATCCGCCCCCATGGCCCTGGCCGCCCGGCAGGCGTCCAGGCCCTTGCGCAGGTTCTCCGCCCTGCTCTTCCCCGGCAGCAGCTGCAGCAGGGCCACGCGGAAATACTCCATACGATCGCTCCTTAAAAATAAAGTCGAGAGCAGACGGGGGGCCGCAGCCCCCCGCCCGCTCTCAACACACATAACACACAACGAATCAGTAGGACGAGGCATAGGTGAACGGCAGACCGCCGTATGCGGAGATCGGGTCGATGCGGGAGCCGCCCACCCGGATCTCCAGGTGCAGGTGGTAGCCGTTGGCCGACCCCGTCATGCCCACGTAGCCGATCACGTCCCCCTGCTTGACGATGTCCCCCTCGGAACAGCTGCGGGCGTTCATATGGGCGTAGAGGGTGGAGTCCCCGCCGTCGTGGTCAATGACCACGTAGTTGCCGTAGGAGCCGTTGTAGCCGGAGGTGAGCACCTGCCCGCCCCGGGCCGCCTCGATGGAGGTGCCCTTGGGGGCGGCGATGTCCAGCCCGGTGTGGAAGCTGTTGGCCACCCCGGTGATGGGGTGGGTGCGGTAGCCGTACCGGGAGGTGAGGCGGTAGTTGCCGGGCAGGGGCCAGTGGTAGCCCGTGCCGGGGTCCAGCACCACGTTGTTCCTGCGCCGCTCCTCCTCCAGCTCCTTCTGCTTCTGGGCGATCTCGGCGGCGATCTTGGCCGCGTCCGCCTGCTCCTGCTCCAGCAGCTTCTTGGCGGCGGCCTCCTGGCTGCTCAGCGCGCTGAGCACCGACCGGGCCTCGGCCACCTTGGCGGCCTGGGCCTGCCGGGCGGCCTCCTGCTCGGCCTTCTTGGCCGCCTGGGCCGCGCGCTGCTCCTCCAGCCCGGCCCGGATCCGCTCCAGCTCCTCCCGCGCGGCGGTGAGCCGGTCCATCACCGCGTTGTCGTACTCCATCACGTCGCCCACGATCATGGCCCGGTCCAGCAGATCCGAAAAGTCCCTGGCCCCGAAGAGGATGGACCAGTAGGACACGTCGCCGTCCTCCTCCATGGCCCGCACCCGGGCGCAGAACAGCTCGTACTGCGCCTGCTCCCTGGCCTGGGCCTGGGCGTGCTCGGCCTCCTTTTGGGCGATGGCGCCGTCGTAGTAGGCCAGCTGCTCCGCGATGCTCTCCAGCTCCCGGTCCATGGCGGCCAGCTCCTGGTCCAGCAGGGCCTTGCGAGCCATGGCCTGCTCCTTGTCGTCCCCGATGGCCTCCAGCTTGGCGGAGATTTCCGCCTGCCGGGCCTTGGCCTCGATCTGCTCCTGCTCCAGCGCGTCAAT
This sequence comes from Oscillospiraceae bacterium, assembly GCA_022846095.1. Lineage (NCBI taxonomy): Bacteria > Bacillati > Bacillota > Clostridia > Eubacteriales > Oscillospiraceae > Oscillospiraceae bacterium. The sequence continues at coordinate 2,633,947 of AP025583.1, forward strand.
CTCGGACTGGGTGACCCCCAGCGCGGGCAGGGCCGTGGGCAGCAGGAGGGCCGCCGCCAGGGCGAGGGCCAGGACGGCGCGGTACGGACGGCGGACCGGCTTCATGGGCGCTCCTTTCCAAAAAAGTGCTTAGCGGTAAGTAAACTTGATGTTGGGGTACATCTTCTGGGGGTCCACCCGGGAGTAGTTCACCCGCACCTCCAGGTGCAGGTGGTTGCCGGTGGAGCGGCCCGTGGTGCCCACGTAGCCGATCACATCCCCCTGCTTGACGATGTCCCCCTCGGAACAGTTGCGGGAGCTCATGTGGGCGTAGAGGGTGGAGTCCCCGTTGCCGTGGTCGATGACCACGTAGCGGCCGTAGGTGCCGCCGTTGTTGGTGGAGGTGACCACCTGGCCGCCCCGGGCCGCGTGGATGGGGGTGCCGGAGGGGGCGGGGATGTCGATGCCCGTATGGGTGGAGTACTTGCCGGTGACCGGGTGGATGCGCCCGCCGAACACCGAGGAGAGGGCGGTATACCCCCCGTCCAGGGGCCAGCGGTAGCCGGAGCCGGGGTCGATGGTCACGTTGTTGGCCCGGCGCTGGGCCTCCAGCTCCTTCTGCTTCTTGACGATCTCCTGGCCGATGCGGGCCTCTTCCTTATACTCCTCGTCCAGCATCTGGTTGACCTTGGCCGCGTCGTTGTTGATCTGGTCCAGCAGCTGCTTGGCCTCGGCCACCTTGGCGGCCTGGTCCTGGCGCTTCACGGCCTGGTCGTCCCGCACCAGCTGCTGGGCGGCCCGGCTCTCCTCCAGGGAGGCCTTGAGGCGCTCGATCTCCTCCCGGGTGGCGGTGAGCTGGTCCATCACCGCGTTGTCGTAGTCCATCACGTCTCCCACGATCATGGCCCGGTCCAGCAGGTCGGAGAAGTCGCTGGCGTTGAAGAGGATGGACCAGTAGGACACGTTGCCGTCCTCCTCCATGGAGCGCACCCGGGTGCAGAACAGCTCGTACTGCGCCTGCTCCCGCTTCACGGCGTCCAGCCGCTCCTGCTCCGTCTGGGCGATCTGCTGGTCGTACAGGCTCAGCTGCCGGTCCATGTTGGCCAGCTCCTCGTCGATGGCGCTGAGCTCCTGCACCAGGATGTTCTTCTTCTGGATGGCCTGGGCCTGGTCGTCCTTGATCTCGGCCATCTGGGCCTTGAGGTCGGCCAGCTTGTTCTTAATCTCCTCCTGCTGCCCCTTGAGGGAGTCAATCTCCGACTCGGTGACCGCGCTGCCGGCGGGCAGCATCATGGTCACCATGGGCAGAAGCAGGAGCACCGCCATCAGCACGGCCAGCACGGCCACCACAATCCGGCGCATGTCCCAGTATTTCTCCTTCTTTTTCTTCTGCTGGGGCTTCTGCTTATTCGCCAACTCACATTCTCCTTTTCATAAATACACTAGACCTGAAGGAACTTGCGGATGGCCAGCACGCTGCCGCCCACGCCGATGACAAAGCCGGTGCCCGCGAAGACCCCCAGCACCCACAGGGCCATGGCCCGGAAGGGCAGCACGGTGATGAGCTGGATGGTATCCGAGGTGTCGATGGCCCGGCCGATGAGGGTGTAGATCCCCCACTGGAGGAAGAAGGCCAGCACCGCGCCGAACAGGCCCAGGATCATACCCTCGAATACGAAGGGCCAGCGCACGAAGCCGTTGGTGGCGCCGCACATCTTCATGATGGCGATCTCCTCCCGGCGGTTGAAGGTGGCCAGCTTGATGGTGTTGGTGATGATAAACAGGCTCACCAGCAGCAGGATGGTCACCAGGATGACCGCCACGCCCCCGGCGATGTTGCGCACCACCGTAAAGCCCTGGGCGATCTCCTCCTCGGCCCGGACCTTGACCACACCCTCGGTGCCCTCGATGAGGCCCTTGGTCTCGGACATGCGGGACAGGTCCCCGATGTGGATGAGGTAGCGGTCGCGCAGCACGGAGTCGGGCAGATCCTTATAAAGGTCGTTGTCCGCCTTGTCGGCCAGGAACTTGTCCATGGCCTCCGCCTTGCTCATGAAGGTGACCGAGCTGACGTTGGCCAGGGCGCCCAGCCTGCCGCCCACGGCCTGCACCTGCGCCTCGGACAGGGACTCGTCCACGTAGGCGATGATCTCGTTCTCCTGCTCCAAATCGCCCAGCATGTTGTTCAGGTTCACCGCCACCAGGGAGAAGGAACCCATGATCAGCAGGCAGCAGATGATCATGCACACGGCGGCGAAGGACATGAGGCCGTGGGTAAAGATGCTGGTGAAGCCCTCTTTTAGAAAGTAACCGAAATTAAATCGTCTCATTGTCGTAATACCCGCCCATCCCGTCGCTGATGATCCTGCCGTTTTCAATCGCCACCACCCGCTTGGAGAAGCGGTTGACCAGCTCCTTTTCATGGGTGACCACCAGCACGGTGGTGCCCAGCTCGTTGATCTTCTCCAGCAGCATCATAATCTCCAGGGAGCGCTGGGGGTCCAGGTTGCCCGTGGGCTCGTCCGCGATGATCATGCTGGGGTTGTTGACCAGGGCGCGGGCGATGGCCACGCGCTGCTGCTCGCCGCCGGACAGCTCGTCCGGCTTGCGCTCCCCCTTCCGGTCCAGGCCCACCAGGTCCAGCACGTAGGGGATGCGCTTGCGGATCTCCCGGGGGGAGGCCCCCACCGCCCGCATGGCGAAGGTCAGGTTCTCCCACACCGACTTCTTCTCTATGAGGCGGAAGTCCTGGAAGATGACCCCCAGGGTCCGCCGCAGATAGGGCACCTGCCGGGGCGGGATGGTGTTCAGGTTGTAGCCGTTGACCATCAGCCGCCCGCCGCTGGGGGCGATCTCGGCGGTGAGCAGCTTGATGATGGTGCTCTTGCCCGAGCCGGAGGGCCCTACCAGGAACACGAACTCCCCGTCGTCGATGCGCAGGGAGACCCCCTTGAGCGCCTTGGTGCCGTTGTCGTAGGCCTTTTGTATGTCAGTTAAGCGAATCATGGATAGGCTACCTCTTCGATGGAAAATTGAGAATGGAGAATCGATAACTCCGCGCGGCGGGACGTGGGGACGTGGGTTCCCCGTGCCGGGCGCCCGCGTCCCCTGATTATCCATTCTCCATTGTCATTTGTCTTATCGGCCGGGGTCAGGACTCGATGCCCCGGGAAATCAGATACTTCTTGACCATCAGCGCCACCTTGAAGGTGATGGCGTCGTCGAACTCCCGCAGGTCCAGGCCGGTGAGCTTCTTGATCTTCTCCAGCCGGTAGACCAGGGTGTTGCGGTGGACGAAGAGCTTGCGGGCCGTCTCGGACACGTTCAGGTTGTTCTCAAAGAACTTGTTGATGGTGAACAGCGTCTCCTGGTCCAGCGCGTCGATGGGGTTCTTCTTAAAGACCTCCTGCAAAAACATCTCGCACAGGGTGGTGGGCAGCTGGTAGATCAGCCGCCCGATGCCCAGGTTCTCGTAGTTGATGATGGACTTCTCGGTGTCGAACACCTTGCCCACGTCGATGGCCACCTGGGCCTCCTTGTAGGCCCGGGCCAGCTCCCGGATGTGGCCCACGATGGTGCCGATGCCGATGACCACCTTGATGTTGAGCTCCTCGCTCAGCGCGTCCTCCACCTGCTTGGCGGTCTTGTAGAGGTCCTTGCCCTCGGTGCCCTCGGGGAGCTGCTTGATGAGGGCCACGTCGGTCTCGCTGATGGAGAGGACGAAGTCCACCTGCTTGTCGGGGAACAGCCCCTGCACCACGTCGATGGCCGCCACGTCGGTGGAGCCCACCTGGCGGATCAGAAAGACCGCCCGGGGGGACTCGGAGACGAAGTGCAGCTCCTTGGCGCGCACGTAGATGTCGCCCAGCAGGATATTGTCGGAGATGATGTTCTTGACGAAGGTGGCCTTGTCGTGCTTCTCCTCATAGTAGGTCTTGGCCCCGTTGAGGGCCACCGACGCCATGGCGCACACCAGGCGGGCCTCCTGGTCCTCCCCCTTCACGAAGGCGGCGTAGTCGAACTGGGAGCTCCAGCCCGCCAGGGCCTTGAAGGTGCGCCCGTCAAAGGCCACCGTGTCGCTCCCGCCGTTGACCGCCTCCACGGCGCCCGGCCAGCGCTCCCCGATGCAGGTGAGCTCGTTGCAGGCCACCACCGTTCCCTCAGAATCAATCACGCCGATGGGCCGGTCCGTACTGTCTTTCATCTGCAAGACAACGCTCTGAAAAATTCTGCTGGACATCGTGATGCCTCCCTCAATCTTCTTCAAACGGGGTTTTCCGTTGGATTCTTCGGACTATAAACAATTCAGCCGCTCTTGTTCCCTATTATAACGGCTTTTTTATCTCTTTTCAATAGGCGGAGACAATTTATTTGTTCATTTTCACCAAACACAAACGCGGAGGCGTGCGGAGCAGGCGGATAAGACACCGCGCAGACGAAAAAACAGGTTGGGCCGTCTCACGGAAGGACCAACAGCATTTTTCGCGGAGCGGGGGCTTATCTGCCGTCGCGCAGCCGCCGCAGCGTGACGCCGCACGGCGGCTATCCCAGCCGCCGCAGGGCCTCCAGCTCCTCCGCGCCCAGCGCCCGCCACGCCCCCCTCTCCAGGGCGGGGTCCAGCGCCAGGGGCCCCATGGTCAGCCGCTTGAGGTAGACCACCGGCTTGCCCCTGGCCGCCAGCATCCGCTTGATCTGGTGGTATTTCCCTTCCCGCAGGGTGACGATGCCTTCCCGGGGGTCCTCCAGAAGCTCCAGCCCCGCGCTCAGGCAGACCAGGCCGTCGCCCAGGGTCATGCCAGCGGCGAAGGCCGCGGCGTCCTGCGCGTCCAGCGCCCCGTCCACCCGGACGAAGTAGGTCTTGTCCACGTGGCGCTTAGGGGCCAGCAGGGCGTGGGCCAGGGCCCCGTCGTTGGTCAGCAGGAGCAGGCCCTCGGTGTCCTTGTCCAGCCGCCCCGCCGGGAAGAGCCCCACCCGGCGCAGGTGCTCCGGCAGCAGCTCCAGCACCGTGCGCTGCCTGGGGTCCTCGGTGGCCGAGACCAGCCCGGCGGGCTTGTGGAGCATGAGGTAAACAAACCTCTCCCCCGACACGCTCTGCCCGTCCACCCGCAGGTCCAGCCCCGCGCGGGCGTACTTCTCCTCCGGGGTGCGGGCGGGCCGCCCGTTGACACTCACCCGCCCGGCCCGCACCAGGTCCTTCACCTCCCGCCGTGACCAGCGCCCCGTGCCCGCCAGGATCTTGTCCAGCCGCTCCAGCTCCATGCCCGTACCCACCTTGTCCTTTTTGGTTCTATTTTAGCATATCCCCGCCCCAAAGGACATAAGCATTATCACAAGGAAATGGAAGGAGCGTTGCGCTGTGTTTATTTTTACCGCCAAATTAGACCGCCGCCGGATCCTGGCCGGGGCAGCGGCGGCGGTACTGGTGTGCGCCGCGGTGGCCGGGGCTGTGGTGCTGCTGGGGAGCCGCGGGGCCGCCGTCTCCACCGCCGCAAGCCCCAAGGGGGTCAAGACCAACGAGGACCGGGTGGCCTACCTGGAGAGCTACGGCTGGACGGTCGCCCCCGATGCGGTGCGCGTGGAGGAGCTGATCATCCCGGAGGAGTTCGACGACACCTACACCCAGTACCTGGCCCTCCAGTCGGGCCAGGGCTTCGACCTGACGCAGTACAGCGGCAAGCGGGTCAAGCGCTACACCTACGAGATCACCAACTACCCCACCGGGGAGGCCGGGGTGCAGGCGGGAGTGCTGATCTACAAGAACACGGTCATCGGCGGCGACGTGCTGTCCAGCCAGCTGGGCGGCTTCATCCACGGGCTGGAGATGCCCTGACAAGACGCAAAAAGGCGGCGCTCATAGGAGCGCCGCCTTTTTGTCCGTCCTCAGGCCAGCATAATCTGCTGGCTCTTGTACAGGAAGATGATGTAGATGACGTTGGCCACCAGGCTGACGATTGTGCGGACCACGTTCAGCGCACCGCCCAGGCCGGCCGAGGCAACGCTCACGATGGCGATGACGATGGCGATGATGTAGCAGACGGCGTTCAGCTTCCAGACCAAATCGCCCCTGGACGCCTCCTGGTCCTCGCCGATCTCCCGCAGCAGGCCGGAGGTGGCGCCGCACACGAAATAGACCTGGAGGAAGCCGAACACGGACACCGCCAGCGAAAGCACCAGCGTACCCACCAGGCCGCCCGCGGCCGCGCCGCCGGAGCCCAGTATCGCGCCGCCCGCGGCGACCCCCGCCATCACGGCCATCAGAACCGCCGCCACGATGGACAGCACCAGCATAATCACCGCGCGCTTGTAGCCCGGCGCCGCGTTCATGGTCTTGACCAGGCCCACCAGCGCGATGATGCCGCCCACGATGGCCGCAAGGCCGCCGATGACCGGGACGAACGAGAACAGGGCGACAATCGTGCCGATGAACATCAGCTTCAGGCCGCCCCCCGCAATCGCAAATCTCTCATCCTTCATTCTCTTATTTCTCCTCTCGCACATGTTTATATTCACCGGCAGCGCCGGGGAATACCGTTGTCCGCCCCGCCGGGCTACCCCAGCAGGAGACCCTGGCTCTTGTACAGGAACACCACGTAGATGATGCCGATGACGATGCCGACCAGGCCGGTTATGATCGTCAACACCAGCGCCAGCGCCTGGGCGAACAGGGCCAGCACCGAGACGGCGATCAGCACCGCGTAACACCCCGCGTTGGCCTTCCACACCAGGTCCCCATAGTGCGCCTCGTCCTCGTGGCCCAGCTCACGCAGCAGGGCGGCGGTGGCGGTGCAGACAAAATAGGTCTGCAGCATACCGGCGATGGAGTCCAGTACGTCGAACAGCGTGCCCGCGCCCCCGTCGCCCGCGATGGTCCCCAGGATGCTGAGCACTCCTCCGGCGACGAGCATGACGAAGGCCCTCTTGTAGCCCTCATGGGCCTCCCTGGCCCCCCACAGCCCCACGATGGCCATGATGCCGCCCACCAGGATGGCGACCAGCCCGGTTATCCCAAACACCGGAATCAGCAGCACCACTAGGCCGATCAGCGCCACGATTTGGCCTGTAAACATCCGTTTCAGGCCCCGGCCCGCGATGGTATACGTACTCTCCACTGCCCTACTCCTTTCCGCCCCTGTCCATCAGGTGCACGTTCAGGTGGTTGTAGGTGAGCTCCACCCCGGCCCTGCCGAAGGCGTCGCCAATCTGCTCCAGCAGGTCGTAGTACAGGTCCCAGTAGTCGTCGGTGGCGCACCAGACCCGCAGCGTGTACTCCACGCTGCTCTCCAAATACCCGGTGATCCGGGCGAAGGGCTCCGGCGTGAAGAGGGCCTTCGCGTGGGCCCCCGCCGCGTCCAGCAGGCATTTGACCACCGTCCTGGGATCGGCGTCATAGGAAATATTGAATTTCAGGTCCACCCTCCGCAGGGGCTCGGAGGTATAGTTGGTGATGCGCTCCGCCGAGAGCTTGCCGTTGGGGATGGAGATGATCTTGTTGTCAAAGGTCTTTACCTTGGTGTACACCATGCCCACCTCGGACACCACGCCGCTGAAGGTGTCGGTCTCGATGTAGTCTCCGCCGGTGAAGGGCTTGGAGACCAGCAGCATGATGCCCCCCGCCAGGTTGGACAGGGTGCCCTGGATGGCCAGGGAGATGGCCAGGCCGACCACGCCCAGGATCGCCACCAGCGAGGACACGTTCACCCCGATGTAGCTGGCCACGATGATGATGGTCACGAACCACAGCAGCACCCGGACGATGGAGCGGATGAAGGTCTGAAGGCTGCGGTCCACCTTGAGGCGCTCCATGGTCTTGTTCAGGACCTTGATTAGAATCTTCATGACCACGTAGCAGACCACGAACAGCAGCGCCACAAAGGCAATCTGCTTAAAGTCCAGTTTTTTTAGGGTGGCCACGAATTGATTGACGGCGTCCACGGTTTCGTCCGCGTTCACGGTAGCGGAAAGCAGCAGGGCGGCTCCCCCCTTCCAAGATTATAGTTCGATGTCAGTTATTTTATCACGTTTCTCCCTCTGTGGCAAGGCGGGCGCGGGAAGAACGACAGGTGTCGCACAGCGCAGGGCCTCCAAAGGGCAAAAAAGGGCCTCCGCCGGTGGCGGAGGCCCTTTCGGGAAGCAATTTACTTCTCCTCGATCTCGATAACAACGCCGGAGCCAACGGTGCGGCCGCCCTCGCGGATAGCGAAGCGCAGGCCCTTCTCGATGGCGATGGGGGTGATCAGCTCCACGTCCATGTCGACGTTGTCGCCGGGCATGCACATCTCAACGCCCTCGGGCAGGGAGATGACGCCGGTCACGTCGGTGGTACGGAAGTAGAACTGGGGACGGTAGTTGTTGAAGAAGGGGGTGTGGCGGCCGCCCTCGTCCTTGGACAGGACGTAGACCTGGCCCTTGAACTTGGTGTGGGGCTGGATGGAGTTGGGCTTGCACAGGACCTGGCCGCGCTCCACGTCGGTCTTGGCGACGCCGCGCAGCAGGGTGCCGATGTTGTCGCCGGCCTCAGCGTAGTCCAGCAGCTTGCGGAACATCTCGATGCCGGTGACGGTGGTCTTGCGCTTCTCGTCCATCAGGCCGACAATCTCGACTTCCTCGCCCATCTTGATCTGGCCGCGCTCGACACGGCCGGTGGCCACGGTGCCGCGGCCGGTGATGGTGAACACGTCCTCGACGGGCATCAGGAAGGGCTGGTCAGCCTTGCGCTCGGGGGTGGGGATATAGCTGTCGACGGCGTCCATCAGCTCCTTGATGCAGGCGAAGTCGGGATCGTCCACGCCGCCCTCGCAGGTCAGGGCGTTCAGGGCGGAGCCCTTGATGATGGGAATGTCGTCGCCGGGGAAGTCGTAGAAGCTCAGTGTCTCGCGGACCTCCATCTCGACCAGCTCGATGAGCTCCTCGTCGTCCACCAGGTCGGCCTTGTTCAGGAACACGACCATGGCGGGCACGCCCACCTGGCGGGCCAGCAGGATGTGCTCCTTGGTCTGGGCCATGGGGCCGTCGGTGGCGGCGATGACCAGGATGGCGCCGTCCATCTGAGCAGCGCCGGTGATCATGTTCTTGATATAGTCGGCGTGGCCCGGGCAGTCGACGTGGGCATAGTGGCGGGTATCGGTCTGATACTCGACGTGGGCGGTGTTGATGGTGATGCCGCGCTCGCGCTCCTCAGGGGCCTTGTCGATGCTGGAGTAGTCCTCGTACTCAGCGTAGCCCTTCAGGGCGAGGTACTTGGTGATAGCGGCGGTCAGGGTGGTCTTGCCGTGGTCCACGTGGCCGATGGTGCCGATGTTCACATGGGGTTTGGTACGCTCAAACTTCTGCTTAGCCATGTTTGGGTATCCTCCTTAAATACATATTATCATGTCGTTCCGTTTCCGTATAAATGCGAAAACATTGTATAGCATTGCAAGGGAAAATGCAAGACTTTTCGCCTGCCGCGCCCGGAGCGGGCCCATGGCCCGTCCGCGCGCATCTTAATCGGCCGTGTTGCGGCCGCGCTCGGCGATGATCTTGTCCGCGATGCTCTTGGGGATTTCCACGTAGCTGTGAGGCTCCATGGTGTACTGGCCGCGGCCCTGGGTGGAGGAGCGCAGGTCGGTTGCATAGCCGAACATCTCGCTCAGGGGCACCAAGGCGTCGATCTGGGTGGCGCCGGGGCGGGCCTCGGTGCCCTGGATCATGCCGCGGCGGGAGCTCAGATCGCCCATCACGTCGCCCATATACTCGTCGGGGGCGATGGCGGAGACCTTCATGATGGGCTCCAGCAGGATGGGGTTGGCCTTCCGGCAGGCCTCCTTGAAGGCCATGGAGCCGGCGATCTTAAACGCCATTTCGGAGGAGTCCACCTCGTGGTAGGAGCCGAAAATCAGGCTGACCTTCACGTCCACCACGGGGTAGCCCGCCAGCACGCCGGCCTGCATGGCCCCCTGGATGCCCTGGTCCACCGCGGGGATATACTCCTTGGGGATGACGCCGCCGGTGATGGCGTTGACGAACTCATAGCCCTTGCCGGACTCGTTGGGCTCCACCTTGATGCGCACGTGGCCGTACTGGCCCTTACCGCCGGACTGGCGGGCGTACTTGGTGTCCTGCTCGACGGCCTTCTTGATGGTCTCCTTGTAGGCGACCTGGGGCGCGCCCACGTTGGCCTCCACCTTGTACTCGCGCAGCAGGCGGTCCACGATGATCTCCAGGTGCAGCTCGCCCATGCCGGCGATGATGGTCTGCCCGGTCTCGTCGTCGGTCCAGGTCTTGAAGGTGGGGTCCTCCTCGGCCAGCTTCATCAGCGCCAGGCCCATCTTCTCCTGGCCGGCCTTGGTCTTGGGCTCGATGGCCACGCGGATGACGGGCTCGGGGAACTCCATGGACTCCAGGATGATGGGGTGCTTCTCGTCGCACAGGGTGTCGCCGGTGGTGGAATTCTTCAGGCCGATGACGGCGGCGATGTCGCCGGAGTAGACGGTCTCAATATCCTCCCGGTGGTTGGCGTGCATCTGCAGGATGCGGCCGATACGCTCCTTCTGGTTCTTGGTGCTGTTGAGCACCGAGGTGCCGGTGTTGAGCGTGCCGGAGTAGACGCGCACGAAGGACAGGCGGCCCACGTAGGGGTCGGTGGCGATCTTGAACGCCAGGGCGGAGAAGGGGGCGTTGTCGTCGGCGGGACGGCTGTCCTCCTCCTCGGTGTCGGGGTTCACGCCGTCGATGGCCGGGATGTCCAGCGGGGAGGGCATGAAGTCCACGATGGCGTCCAGCAGCTTCTGCACGCCCTTGTTCTTGTAGGAGGTGCCGCAGGCCACGGGGACCATCAGGTTCTCAATGGTGCCCTTGCGGATGGCCTTGCGGATGAGATCGGTGGGGATCTCCTTCTCCTCCAGGGCCAGCTCCATGATCTCGTCGTCCAGATCGGCGCAGGCGTCGATGAGCTTGGTCCGGTACTCCTGGGCCAGGTCGGCCAGGTCGGCGGGGATCTCCTCCACGCGCATGTCGGTGCCCATGTCGTCGTAGTACACGTCGGCCTTCATCTCCACCAGGTCGACGATCCCCTTGAAGGTCTCCTCGCTGCCGATGGGCAGCTGGATGGGCACGGCGTTGCACTTGAGGCGGTCGTGGATCATGCGCAGCACGTTGAAGAAGTCGGCGCCCATGATGTCCATCTTGTTGACGTAGATCATGCGGGGGACCTTGTAGTGGTCCGCCTGGCGCCAGACGGTCTCGGACTGGGGCTCCACGCCGCCCTTGGCGCACATGACGGTCACAGAGCCGTCCAGCACGCGCAGGGAGCGCTCCACCTCGACGGTGAAGTCCACATGGCCCGGAGTGTCGATGATGTTGATCCGGGTCTGGGGGAACTGGTCCTTGGTGCCCTTCCAGTAGCAGGTGGTGGCGGCGGAGGTGATGGTGATGCCGCGCTCCTGCTCCTGGGCCATCCAGTCCATGGTGGCGGTGCCGTCGTGGGTCTCGCCAATCTTGTAGTTGACGCCGGTGTAGTAGAGGATACGCTCGGTGGTGGTCGTCTTGCCCGCGTCGATATGGGCCATGATGCCGATGTTCCGGGTGTTCTCTAAGGTTACTTTCCTAGGCATATTCTAACTCCTTAAACCTACCAGCGGTAGTGCGCGAAGGCCTTGTTGGACTCGGCCATCTTGTGGGTGTCCTCGCGCTTCTTGACCGCGGAGCCGAGGCTGTTGGCGGCGTCCATAATCTCGCCGGCCAGGCGCTCGCGCATGGTCTTCTCGCTGCGCTTGCGGGCGAAGCTGGTGAGCCAACGCAGACCCAGGGTCTGACGGCGCTCGGGCCGCACCTCGATGGGTACCTGGTAGGTGGCGCCGCCCACGCGGCGGGCCTTGACCTCCAGGGACGGCATGATGTTCTCCAGAGCGGTGGTGAACACGTCCAGAGGATCCTTGCCGGTCTTGTCCTTGATGATGTCGAAGGCGCCGTAGACCACCTTCTGGGCTACGCCCTTCTTGCCGTCGAGCATAATGCTGTTGACGAGCTTGGTCACCAGGACGGAGTTATACAGCGGGTCGGGCAAAACCTCCCGCTTGGGTACATTACCTCTTCTGGGCACTTTGCTTCCCTCCTTCATAGTATGATTTCATAGGTACTCGAAGATCCGAGGGGGATCCCCGTGTAAGACAAGTGCCTGCTTGTCCAGTGCCCCGCCGAGAGGTCTACCCAATCTATGGATAAACGCTTTTGGCAAGGTCAACTGCCTTGCGCTTGAAAAGCGCAGATTACTTGCAAAGTGTTGAAAAACGGCTTACTTCTTGCCGGCCTTGGGGCGCTTGGCGCCGTACTTGGAGCGGGCCTGCATGCGGCCGTTGACGCCCTGGGTGTCCAGAGTGCCGCGGATGATGTGGTAGCGCACGCCGGGCAGGTCCTTGACGCGGCCGCCGCGGATCATGACCACGGAGTGCTCCTGCAGGTTGTGGCCCACACCGGGAATATAAGCGGTGACCTCGTAGCCGTTGGTGAGACGCACACGGGCGATCTTACGCAGCGCGGAGTTCGGCTTCTTCGGGGTGGAGGTACGAACGGCGGTGCACACACCTCTCTTCTGAGGAGAAGGCAGGTCGGTCTCGCGGTTCTTCAGGGTGTTGAGGCCGTGCTGCATGGCGGGGGAGGTGGACTTGTAGGTCACGGCCTCGCGGCCCTTGCGGACGAGCTGGTTAAACGTAGGCATAATGTTCCTCCTTTCTAAAAAATTGACTAAATTATATTTTAACAGAATAATCCGCAGATTATTCCATTAAAATCAAAACAGCAGAGCTGCCACGGCGGCCCCCACGGCAATGCCGCAGGCCTCGCCCAGCTCCTTCATGCGTGCGGCGTACTCCACGCCCACGCCCTTGCCGGCGCACAGGGCCTCCACGGGCCCGGTCACGCGGGGATCCGCGTCCTTTGCCAAAAACACCTTGGCCGCCCGGCCGCCCTCAACGGCGCGCCTGGTCTGTTTCACGCCGACAACCTTGGTTCCCTGCTTCAATTCATCCAGCACCCGGTACGCCTCCTGTCGTTGTATTGCAATGGAGAGCGGGTTTTCGGGGCCCTATTTCACTCTCCGGCAGGCACACCTGCGCAATTTGGAATTATACCATAGGCCATAAATGAAGTCAATAACGAAATTCCACGCAAACGTTCTCAAAATCCCAGGTTTTTTTGGATAAAACGGGCCGTCCGGGGCAATTGCCCCGGACGGCCCTGCATTTCCGCTTCGGCTACCGCGCCATGGCCTCCACCAGGCGCTGGAGCACCACGGCCACCTCGGCCCGGGTGGCGGTGCCCTGGGGATCCAGCGCGCCGCCGTCCTTGCCGGTCATCAGGCCCGCGCCCACCGCGTAGCCCATGGCCTCCTGCGCCCAGGGGGACACGGCCCCGCCGTCGGCGAAGGCGCTCAGACTGCCCTGCTCCGCCTGCACGCCCTGCTTGGCCATGTAGCGGTACAGGATGGTCGCCAGCTGCTCGCGGCTGATGGGCGCGTCCGGGTCGAACCCGGCGCCCGTCCCCGTCACGATGCCGCTCTCGCTGGCCCACGCCACCGCATCGGTGTAGTACGCGCCGCTGTCCACGTCGGCGAACTGCGCCGCCACCCCGGCCTGGGGCTTGCGCTCCAGGCGGTGCAGCACCGTCACCAGCATCGCCCGGTTCATGGGCTGGTTGGGGGAGAAGCTCCCCTCGCCCGTGCCCTGGAACAGCTCGTGGGAGCTGACGAACGCGATGGCGTCCCCAGCCCAAGCGGCCTGCGCCGCGTCGGCAAAGTCCACGCTCTTGTCCACCAGCTTCACCGTCGCCCCGGCCTCCAGGGGCACCACCAGCGCCCCGTCCACCAGGACGGACTTGGTCACGATCTCCTCGGTGCCGTCCGCGTTTACGATGACGGCCACCATGCCGGGGGCGGCCTGCGCCACCGGCACCGCCACGGTTACGGGCTTGCCACTCTTTACCGTGACGACGGGAGCTTTCTCACTGTCCTTGGTCACGGGCAGCGCGCTGATGGGCAGCTCCACAGTGCCAGCCTCCGCCTTCGCGGCGGGTATGGTCACCTCGGCCTCCACCTTGCCCTCGGGACTGGTGACCGCCTTGGCCTCCAGCCCGTCCGGGGTCTTGACGCTCTCGGTCACGGTGCCGTCCGGCTTGGTCTCCACCACCTGCACGGTGCCGTCCTTGTGCTCGGTGGTCTCGGTCACCGTGCCGTCCTTGGCCGTCTCGGTCTTGGTGGTGGAGCCGTCCGGGTTGGTCTCGACGGTGGGGGGAGGCGTGGGAGTGGTACCCCCGCCCCCACCGCCGCCGCCACTATTGGACTTTTCAGTCCACTTGGCGTGCAGGGTGATGTCTGCGGTCACGGTATCGCTGTCAAAGTCCCAGGCGCTGGTACATGCCTCGTCCTTATACCAGCCGCCGAAATTGTAGCCGCTGCGGGTGGGGGCCTCGGGCGCCGTTATCTTCGCGCCGTCCGCCACGTCTGCCAGCGGGGCCACCGCGCTGCCGTCCCGGCTGTCGAAGGTCACCGTCCAGGTCTTGGCGATCTCCGTCCACTTGGCGTAGAGGACCATGTCGTCGGTTACGTTGGCGCTGAAGTCCCATTTGGTGTTTTCCTCGTAAGTATCCTCGGTGTACCAGCCGCCGAAGGTGTAGCCGTCCTTGCTGGGCTGGGTAGGCCTCGCTACCGGGGTATCCTTGGTCGTATAAATATCGTAGTTGTCCGAACCGTTGTTGGGATGCACGGTAATCGTGTAATAGTTGTCCGTCCACTGGGCGTACAAATCCATATCGCTGGTCACGGGGGTCACGAAATTCCAAGCCTCGCCGCCCTCCGCCGCTGTATACCACCCCTCGAACTGGTAAAGCGCCCTGCTGGGGGCAGTGGGCTGCGCAACCGTCTGTCCATGCCGCACGGTATAGATGCCGTATGTCATATCCCCCTCGCCGTAGTTCAGATGGCAGGTTACCTCGTACTGCGCCAGCTCAACGGTATAATTGCCATCCTTGGAAACCACCGTATAAGGCATTGCTACATAGGCGGCGGGATCGTGGGAGAAGGTGCCGCCGGAAATCGTGACGTTGGCGGCCGCATCTGCCCACTCAGAAGCTGTATCCGCGCTCCAGGTATAGGCCAGGACCGCGTCGTTGTTTTCAGCGGTGAAAGTGCCGCCGGAAATCGTTACCTTCGGCTCCCCGCCGGGATAGCCGCGGTTGATGATGGACAGCGCGGCGCCGTCCAAAATACGGCCGTCCGCGGTCTTGTCCGCGCGCTTATCCTCGCCGGTGGCCGTGATGACGGTATCACCGGAAACCGTTGCGATCACCGCCTCGCCGGAGCAGAGCTGTACGCCGGTGGCGCCCTTGATCACAGCGCCGTCAATGGACAGCGTGCCCGCCTGGGGGTGGTAGATGGTGCAGCCCGCTTCGGAGGTGAGGGATGCACCCTTGTGGAGGTTAATGACCGTGTTTTTATTTGCGTCAGTGCCGTTGCCCTCGATGCAGCCATATTCGGTATCGGTGACGGCTTTTCCGTACATGTCAAGCTGCGAACCGGGGTTCATGACGCTGATAGCCACTTCCGCGGTGCTGTGCACCACGGTGTCCGCAGCAACGGTGACATTCGCTCCGCCGTAAATGCCGATACCGCGCTGGGAGACTGCAATTTCGACGCTCTCTACACTAGAGACACCGCCGGCAAACTTGAGGCCCTTTACACCCGCGATACTACCGTTTTTCACCGTGCAGTCCGCGGAAATGACGGCGGCGAACTCATCGCCCGTAGTTGTGATGGTCTTGCCGTTCAGGTCGAGGGTAATCGCCTTGTCCACCGTGACCGGGGCCGCCAGGGACAGGTTGTCCAGAAGCTGAACCGTATCGCCGGCCTTGGCGGCTGTCACTGCGTCGGCCAGAGTGGGATAGATTTCATTGCCGATCTGCACCGGGCAAATCTCGGCATATTTACCATCCGCTAAATAGGCGGCTTCATTTGCTGCCACGCCACTAGCAACGAGGATGTCCAAATCGCCGGTAAACTCGAGTTTCTTCCCGTCCTCATCACTAATCCATTTGCTTTCATAATCAGCGATTTCAGTAATCTCTGCGCCCGTTACTCTCGTGGTAATCGACTTTACCTTTGTGTTGTGGTCATCCGTAACCGTCAGCATTTTGTCAATCCGGCCACCAGTTACGTTGATCGTTACTTCCAGGTCGCCCCAATCCTTATTATTGCCAACCGGCATCAGCAGGGTTGTTTCCCCGCCGAACATGTTGACCGTCGCGCTTCCAACATGCCCGTTGGTACCCGTGGCACAGATACCCCATGAGCCGTTCATTTTACCGTCATTAACCGTTACAACCGCACTGTCCGTCCAGGTCAGGCCGTTGGTACCACCGCCTACAACGCGGCCATAGGTGCCGCCATTTACTTCAATGTCGACATTCCCGACCGCCGCGTATGTATCGGTAGCAGTACTTACCATTGCATGAGCACTGCCGTCGGGATAGTAGCCGGAGTCTGCGCCGCCGCCGCTGATCCCGTTGGTTCCCACGACGCTGCCCGCATTAGCGACAATTTTGACTTCTTCCACCTTATTGTTGTACAGGCCGCCGCCAGCCACAATGTAAACATTTCCGCCGTTCAATGTAATATCGGATTTTGCAAATGTCTTTCCGCTCTGGTTCAGTTCGGCAGCGTTTTCAACCGTCAGGTCGCCCGTACCGGTATCGGCACCATAGCCGCCGCCAAATATAATAGTCATAGCAGGCACGTTAACCGACTTAGCCTCACCATTTTTTGCATTCCAGGAAATCTTTGCACCTTCAACGCCGTCAGTTCTGTCGCTGACGACAATGGGGGTGCCATTTGCAAAGAACAGAGTATATTTTGCGGGATCTTGCGACGAACTGAAAAAGATAGAACTAGAATTAGCAATCCAAGAGGGATCACTTTTCTCGGTCCCAGCCGCCGCCGCGGGGATGACGCACAGGGACGCCAGCATGGCCAGCGTCAACAGGGTTGCCAGGAGCTTTTTGGGTGTTCGCTTCATTTCCTTTCCTCCTTCGTTTTTCAGAGATCATTGTCTTTTGCCCCCGGCAAAAGACAGCAAGAGGGTACCCTCTTGCGCGCATTCCATGATTCTTCTGTGCTTCCATTCTAGCCCATTCCGCCTTTTTGTCAAGCGAAATTACACATAAAAAGCGGCTTTCTGATTTCTCAATCAGAAAGCCGCTTTTTATGTAACCGAATTCACACTGCCCCTACGGGCTTCTCCCGGAGGAACACGTAGCGCTCCTCCCCGGACAGCTCGGGCCTGAAGGCGTACCCCAGGCCGTTGAAGCCCTTGGCCTCCTCCGGGCCGCGCGCCCCCCGCCCGGCCAGGTAGCGCACCATCTCGCCCCGGGCCATCTTGACGTAGACGCCCTTCTCCACCACCCGGCCCCCGGCTTCTTCCCCAAACACGGGGGTAATCAGCCGCACGCCGCCGGGCAGATGGGGCCGGACGGCCCTGGCGTACTCCTCCGAGGCCAGGTTGAGCACCACGCCGTCCTCCTCCGCCAGCGCCCGGGCCAGGCTGTCCCCCCAAAAGTCGTAGAGGGAGGCGCAGAAGGGCGTTTTCAGCTTGGCCTGCATCTCCAGCCGGTAGGGGACCACGGCGTCAAAGGGCCGCAGCAGGCCGTAAAAGCCGGAGAGAATGCGCAGGTGCTCCTGCACGTACGCCAGCTCCTGCGCCGTAAAGACGTTGGGGGCCATATAGCGGTACTGGATCCCCTCGTAGGCCAGCAGCGCCGGGGTGGACCCCCGGCGCAGGTCCATGTCCCGGAAGCGCCCGTAGTTGAGCCGCGCGATGTCCCCGTTGCAGGCCAGGAGCCTGCGCAGCGCCTCCAGATCCAGCCCCCGCAGCCAGTCCAGCAGGATTTGTGTCCGCTCCAGGAAGCGGGGCGCCTCCCGGGGCGGCAGGCTGTCGTGGTCTGCGTTCATCTTCTTGGCGGGGGAGATGATGATCCTCATGCGTACTTCGCCACCGCGGCGGCCATCCCGTCCCAGCACGCCTCCATGTCCGCCACCAGCTTGAACTGGGTGCGGGCCCGGTCCAGGTTCTGGCCGGGGCGCTGTGTGTGGAAGTAGTGGTCGCCCTCCAGGTAGTCGGTGAGAAAGCGCATCCCGCACTCCAGGGTCATGAGCTTGGCCCCCCAGGGCAGGTACTCCAGCTCGGCGGGGGTGAAGATGCCGCCCGCCCCCTCCAGAAAGCCCTTGGTATAAATCTCGAAGAGGGGCAGGTCAAAGTGCACCTTGCTCTGGTCCGGCTCGTCCTCGGCGCAGTGGTTGGCGCCGAAGCGGATGGAGTCTCCAAAGTCGTTAATGGCGAGGCCGGGCATGACGGTGTCCAGGTCGATGACGCAGATGCCCTCGCCGGTGGCCCGGTCGATAAGCACGTTGTTGAGCTTGGTGTCGTTGTGGGTGACCCGCAGGGGCAGCTTCCCGGAGCGCTGGGCCGAGCGCGCGGCGGAGCAGTCCTCCCGCCGGGCCAGGACGAATTCCATCTCCGGCCCCACCTCCCCCAGCCGCCCCGCCACGTCGTCCTGGGCGGCCAGCTTGAGCTTGAGCAGGCGGTTTTCCGTGTCGTGGAACTTCTCGATCGTTTCGTACAGGGTGTGGGCGGGGTAGTCCCGCAGCATGTACTGGAAGCGGCCGAAGGCCTTGGCGGAGGCGTAGAAGAGCTCCGGGGTCCCGGCGGCCTGGAGGCAGTCGGTGCCCTCGATGAAGGGGGTGCAGCGCCAGGCGCGGCCCTCCCCGTCGGTGAAGTGGGTCTCCCCCGCCCTGGTGCGCAGGAAGGTGAGGGTCTCCCGCTCCGGGTCCCCACCCTGCTCCGCAATCACCCGCTTGAGGTAGTCGGTCACCCCCACAATATTGCGCATGAGCTGATCCGGGTTGGAGAAGGCGGCGTCGGAGATCCGCTGGAGGATAAAGCGCCGGCAGTCCCCCTGGGGGATCTGGGTGTGGACGCAGAAGGTGTCGTTGATATGCCCCATACCGAAGCGGACGGCCCCCACCACGGGCGCGCCGAACGGGAAGGCCTCCAGGGCCTGGGGCAGGGTATTTTCAGCCATGCCCACGCCTACACCCCCCACAGGTTCTCGGGGTACAGGCCCCCCGCCGTCATGTCCGCGATGGCCTTTACCACCACGGGCTTATCCTCCTGGTAGGTCACGCCGTACCACTTGTCCCGGCTGCGCAGCACCTTCACCCGGGCCTTGCCCTCGGCGATGAGCTGGCTGACCACGGTGGGCAGGTAGTACTCCCCCTTCATGGGGTTGTCCCGCAGCGCGCCGTCCAGAAATGCGGGGAAGCGGGCCCAGGCCTCGTCCAGGTAGCTCCTGGTGAAGCCCCACAGGTTCATGGACACGATGGTGTCCCCCGGCAGATCCTCCCAGGTGGCCCCGCCGTCCTCGGTGAAGCGGGGGCTGGCCTGCCCCTTCTCGATGCGGGTGCGCTCGGTGACGCTGATCAGATCGTTGTCCCCGCTCTCCACGCACACGCCGCGGGACACGTAGCCGTGCTCGGTGACGGTGTTCTCCAGCAGGTAGCCCACCATGGCGTACTCGTACACATCCCCGTCCGGGTGGGAGAGCAGGTAGTCGTAGATGGCGCGGAAGCCCTCGGGGCCGTAGTAGTCGTCCGCGTTGATGACCGCGAAGGGGCCGTCCACCACGCTCCGGGCGGCCAGGGCGGCCTGGGCGGTGCCCCAGGGCTTCACCCGGCCCTCGGGCACGGCGTAGCCCTCCGGCAGATCGTCCAGGCACTGGTAGACGTAGCGCACGTCCATCACCTTGGACAGGCGATCGCCGATGGCCGCCTTGAAGTCGGTCTCGATCTCGCGCTTGATGACGAAGACCACCGTCTCAAACCCTGCCCGCCGCGCGTCGTAGATGGAGTAGTCGATGATGAGCTCCCCGTGGCCCCCCACGGGGTCGAGCTGCTTGAGCCCGCCGTACCGGCTGCCCATGCCAGCCGCCATCACCACCAAAACAGGCTTGTTCATAAAATCACCTCAGTTAAAATTGAGAATGAGGGACGCGCCCTCCCCGCCGCGGCGGAATTATCAATTCTCAATTATCAATTGCCCTTATACCCGTTGGGGTTTGTGCTCTGCCACTTCCAGGAGGAGGCGCACATCTCCTCGATGCCGTACCGGGCCTGCCAGCCCAGCTCCTCCCGCGCCTTGGCGGGGTCGGCGTAGCAGGCGGCGATGTCGCCGGGGCGGCGGGGGTCCACCACGTAGGGCAGGGTCTTGCCGCAGGCACGCTCGTAGGCGTGGATTACGTCCAGCACGCTGTACCCCTTGCCGGTGCCCAGGTTGCAGACGAACAGCCCGCAGTCCCCGGCCAGCTTCTTCAGCGCCGAGACGTGGCCCAGGGCCAGATCCACCACGTGGATGTAGTCCCGCACGCCGGTGCCGTCGGGGGTGGGGTAGTCGTCCCCGAAGACGTGGACTTTGTCCAGCTCGCCCACCGCCACCTTGGCGATGTAGGGCACCAGGTTGTTGGGGATGCCGTTGGGGTCCTCGCCGATAAGTCCGCTGTCGTGGGCCCCGATGGGGTTGAAGTAGCGCAGCAGGGCCACGTTCAGGGCGGGGTCGGCGGCGCACAGGTCGGTGAGGATGCGCTCGATGAAGAGCTTGGTGGTGCCGTAGGGGTTGGTGGTGCCGCCCACGGGGAAGTCCTCCCGGATGGGCACGGAGACGGGGTCGCCGTACACGGTGGCCGAGGAGGAGAACACGAAGTTATGTATCCCCCTGGCGCGCATTGTATTGAGCAGGTTCAGGGTGCTGACCAGATTGTTGGTGTAGTACTCCAGGGGCTTCTGAACGCTCTCCCCCACCGCCTTGAGCCCGGCGAAGTGGATCACCGCGTCGACGTCCGGGTACTTGTCCAGCAGCGCGTCCACCTGGGCGGCGTCGCACAGCTCGGTCTTTTCAAAGGGGACGGGCCGGCCCACGATCCGCTCCACCCGGCGCAGGGCCTCCTCGCTGGAGTTGACCAGGTTATCCGCCACGACGATGTCGTACCCGGCGTTGATGAGCTCGATGCAGGTGTGGCTGCCGATGTAGCCCGCACCGCCGCTGACCAGAATTGACATAGGGGACACTCCTTTAAATTCATTTCAGGCTTGTGACACTATTCTACCTGTCCGGTGGGAGAAAATAAATAGACAGTTCCGCACATTATTGGCACAATCGTCCGCCTCATTCTTGTCATATCGTCCGCCTGTTCCGGTCGGACAGCAGCTTGACGCTGCGGGCGTACTCGCTGGGGGTCATACCCGTGACCTTTTTGAAGTGGCGGGAGAAGTAGTGCAGGGACTGGTAGCCCAGCGCGGCGGCGATCTCGGTAAAGTTGCGCCTGCCCTCCCGGATCATCCGCCGGGCGGCCTCAATTTTCAGCGCGCCGAAGTACTCCATCACGCCGCCCCCGGTCCGCGCCCGGAAAAGCTGCTGGAGCCGGCTGCGCCCCACCAGATTGTCCCGGCACACCTGGGCCAGGGTGAGGGGCCGGGCCACGTTGGCCTCCAGATAGGAGGCCACCCGATCCACCAGCTCCTCCCGGGCGTGCTCACGGATAACGCTGCCCGGCCGCTCCTCCCGCTCCCCCCGGCGGACCAGGCGCACCAGCAGCTCCTCCAGGGAGAGGGCGAGCAGCTCCTCCGCCCCGAAGGGGGCGTCCGCCCGCCGGGCCATGCCGGTGGTGAGGGGGTCGTCCAGCGGGGTGGAGAAGGCCGCGCCCGCCTCCTCCACGATGCGCCCCAGCAGAGCCTTGCCCGTGTCACCCAGAGTCATGACCCGCCCCCGGAAGAACTCCATGGCCGCCCCGGCGCAGCGGAAGCTGACCACCACCAGGTTGGGGGCCACCGCGCCGTTGCAGCGCAGGGCGTGGAACTCGCCGGGGGCGTGGAAGACGATCTGCCCCTGCCCCAGGCGCAGGCTCCGCGCCCCCGCCGCCACGTCCAGGTCCCCCTTGTCCACGTACAAAAACTCCCAGAAGTCGTGGGACTCCCCCTCAAAATAGTAGCTGCTGGCGTACTCAAAGTAGTGCACGGTGACGATCTGCTCCACCGCCAGGGGCCGCAGGGGGGACAGGGGTTCAAACGCCATCGCCGCCGCCCTCCTCCCGCTCCGCCCGCCGGGCCTTGCGGTACTCCATGGGGCTTCTGCCCTCCAGCTTGCGGAAGGACTGGGAGAAGTAGCTGGGGGAGGAGAAGCCCAGCATGTGGGAGATCTGGGACAGGGAGTGGTCGGTGTCGGACAGGAGGTAGCGGCTCTCCTGGATGCGGCGGGAGATAAGGTAGTTGATGGGCGAGACGCCGTACTCCCGGGTGAAGGCGTGCACCATATAATATTTGTTTACGTGGGCCAGCTCGGAGAGCATATCCAGGGTGATGTTCTCCTTGAAGTGGCCGTCGATGTACCGCCGCACCGCGGCGCACTCCTTGCTGGAGCGGCGGTTGGGGGGCGCCACCGTCAGGGAGAAGTTTGTGCGCCGCATGATGCGCACCAGCAGCACCTCCAGCAGGTCCTGGCACAGGACCTCGTACCCCGCCGCCTTGTTCTCGATCTCCCGCAGCAGACTGCGCAGGAAGAAGAGCACCTCCTCCCGGTCGGAGCGCAGGCTGACGCGGGCGTAGCGCCCGTCCTCCTCCTCCCCGGAGCGGAACTCCAGCCCTTCCACCCCCAGCACGATGTACTCCAGGGGGCTCTGGTTGAGGCTGACCTCGGTATGCTCCACGTTGGGGTTGACGATGATCAGGTCGTCCGGAGCGGCGGGCAGGGTCAGGTCGGCGATCTTGAACTGGCCGCCGCCCCCCACCACGTAGAACAGCTCGGTACAGGCGTGGGTGTGGAGCATACTGTGCCAGTCCCCGCCGTATTTGGCCGTGGACACGTACAGGAGCTTGGTGGAGCTGCGGTCCACCGGGCTTCCGCCCTCCGCCCCCAGCTCGTACCGGTTGTTGCTCATACGGTTCCCCTCCTGAACTTTATAAATCTTGCTTTCGCGCTTCCTAAACCGCCCGGTAGTGATTATAATACAGATCGCGCCGTTGTGCAATCCGCGAAAAAAAGACAGTTGTACGCGCCCCCTTTTCCGCCATGGGCCCGGCGTATCCCCGTTATTATTTTAACAAGATGCACAAAAGCCGGATTTTACACGCATTATTATTATCAGAACCTCCAAATTAGCAAGATCTCTAAAAAAACCGGCAAGAATATCGTTGATTCAGCCCTTGTAAGCGATATACTTAGCTTAACCCGTGCGGCGGGCCGGCTCCACGGCCCGGGCACGAAGCTGCAAGAGATTATATTAGGAGGTAAAGAGGACAATGAAATTCAAGAAACTGCTCGGCCTCACCCTGGCCGGCGCCCTGTCCCTGTCCCTGCTGGCCGGCTGCTCAAACGGCACCAGCTCCAACCCCACCCCCGCGCCCGCCACCCAGGCGCCCGGCGCGGAGAGCCAGGCCCCCGCGCCCCAGCCCGCCGGCGACGTGACCATCCAGGTTGCGGCCCTGGCCTCCGGCTATGAGGACACCTATCCCGGCATGTGGCAGGAGGTCTGCGACGCCTTCACCGCCCAGACCGGCATCAAGGTAGAGCTCACCCTCGACAAGAATCTGGAAGACGTCATCGGGCCCTCCATGCAGGGCGGCGAATACCCCGATGTGGTCCACCTGGCCACCGGCCGCCCCGCGGCCCTGACCGACCAATTTGTCAAGGACAACCTGATCCTCGACATCACCGACGTGCTGTCCATGACCATCCCCGGCGAGAGCGGCACCGTGGGCGACAAGATCATGCCCAATTTCGTCTCCGACAGCTCCGGCACCAACCCTTACAGCGACGGCAAGACCTATCTGGCCCCCATGTTCTACTCCCCCTGCGGCCTGTTCTACAACAAGGGGCTCTTCGAGGCCAACGGCTGGGAAGTCCCCACCACCTGGGACGAGATGTGGGCCCTGGGCGACAAGGCCCAGGCCGAGGGCATCTCCCTGTTTACTTACCCCACCACCGGCTATTTTGACGCCTTCTTCTACGCCCTGATGTACGCCGCCGGCGGCCCCGAGTTCTTCTACGACGCCACCCACTACGCCGAGGGCATCTGGGACACCCCCGAGGCCCAGGCATGCTTCGATATTATCGCCAAGCTGGCCACCTACACCAACCCCGTCACTCCCGCCCAGGCCAACAATCAGGACTTCAAGCAGAACCAGCAGCTGGTGCTGGACAACAAGGCCCTGTTCATGCCCAACGGCACCTGGATCGTGGGCGAGATGGCCGACTCTCCCCGTGAGGACGGCTTTGAGTGGGGCATGACCGCCATCCCCGCCGTTTCCAACGGCGGCAAGCCCTACAGCTACACCTTCTTTGAGCAGGCCTGGGTCCCTGTCGGCGCCGAGCATCAGGAGGAGGCCAAGCAGTTTATCGCTTTCCTGTACAGCGACACCGCCGTGGACATCTTTGCCAAGGGCGGCGCGGTGCAGCCCGTCTCCGGTGTGGTCGACAAGCTCTCCGGCGACAACGTAATCTTCTACTCCATCTACGAGAACGGCGCCGAGCCGGCTCTGGGCTCCTTCGCCCCCTACGATTCCGTGGCCGGCCTGGGCACCGTGGCCGAGGTCTTCCTGGACCCCGTGAACCAGCTGGTCTCCGGCTCTCTGACGGAGGCGGACTGGGTGTCCAGCATCAAGACCGCCAGCGACCAGATGCGCGCCAACCTGAAGTAAGCGCCGCTTCCAATCGCATATTGACCAGTCAGTAGACGGGCGGCGGTGAGTAGTGTCTACTCACCGCCGCCCCTTTTCATGAGCTCAGAAAAGAGATTTGAGAAGAAAGGGGTTGAGAACGTGAGGAAAAGCGGCAGCCGCAGACGGTTTTTAATCCTGAGCATCGCGCCGGCCAGCATCCTGTTCTTCATCTTTATGATCCTGCCCACGCTCAACGTGTTCCGTATGTCCCTCTTTGAGCGGGGCGCCTACTCCCCCGATGAGACCTTCGTGGGCTTTACAAACTTCACCACCCTTTTTAAGGATTCCAAATTCATTCAGTCTATGCAAAATACCATTTTGCTCATCGTGGTGGTTACCATCGTCACCTTCTTCTTCGCGCTGGTGTTCGCGGGTATCCTCACACGGGAAAAGATTAAGGGCCAGAACTTTTTCCGCGTCATCTTCTATATTCCCAACATCCTCTCCGTGGTGGTCATCGCGGGCATCTTTTCCGCCATCTACAAGCCGGAGAACGGCATGCTCAACTCCATCCTCTCCATGGTCTCCGGAGAGACGGTGATGATCCTCTGGAAGGACCAGCCCATGGTCATCGTCAGCATTATCATCGCCATGGTCTGGCAGGCCATCGGGTACTACATGGTCATGTATATGGCCTCCATGTCCGCCGTCAGCGAGAGCCTGTACGAGAGTTCCTCCCTGGACGGCGCCGGGCGGGTCAAGCAGTTTTTCCAAATCACCCTCCCGCTCATCTGGACCAACGTTCGCACTACCCTCACCTTCTTCATCATCTCCACCATTAACATGGCATTCCTCTTCGTCAAAGCCATGGTGGCAAAGGGCATGGCCGACGTGGGTCTGAGTTTCATGTACAACCAGAAGGACGCGGGCCTGTACGGCTACTCCATGGCGTCCGGCGTGGTGCTGTTTCTGTTCTCCTTCCTCCTGTCCGCGCTGGTGAACAAAGTCACCAAGCGGGACGTGCTGGAAATCTAAGGGGGTGATGAGTTGAAGGAACATAAAAAGGGCATGTCCGCCGATATTTTATACAAGATTTTTATTTACGTGGTCCTGGCAACCCTGGCCATTCTCATCATCGTCCCCGTGGCCTGGGTCTTCCTGGCCTCCATCAAGGACAACTCCCAGTTCTACGGCAACCCCTGGGTCCTGCCCAACGGCTTTCACTGGGAGAATTTCGTCAATGCGTGGAACAGCGCCAACATGGGCAGCTACATGCTCAACTCGGCCATTGTCACCGCACTGGCTCTGTGCATCCTGCTGGTCATCGCCCTGCCCTGCGCGTACGGCCTGAGCCGCTTCCACTTCAAGGGCCGGGGCCTGCTGAACACCTGCTTCATGGCAGGGCTGTTTATCAACGTCAATTACATCGTGGTTCCCATCTTCCTCATGCTCAAGGACGGCGACGCCTGGCTGAAAAACATCGGCATGAACGGCTTTTTCCTCAATAATCTCTTTGTCCTGGCGCTGGTGTACGCCTCCACCGCCCTGCCCTTCACGGTCTATCTCCTCTCAGGGTATTTCGCCACCCTTCCCCACGACTTTGAGGAGGCCGCCTACATCGACGGCGCCGGCTACGGCAGGACTATGGTCAGCATCATCTTCCCCATGGCCAAGCCCTCCATCATCACCATCATTCTGTTTAACTTCCTCTCCTTCTGGAACGAGTACATCATCTCCATGACCCTGATGAGTTCCTCCAAGGGACCCAAGACCCTGCCGGTGGGCCTTTTAAACCTGATGCAGACCAGCCAGTCCAAAACCGACTTCGGCC
This sequence comes from Oscillospiraceae bacterium, assembly GCA_022846095.1. Lineage (NCBI taxonomy): Bacteria > Bacillati > Bacillota > Clostridia > Eubacteriales > Oscillospiraceae > Oscillospiraceae bacterium. The sequence goes on from AP025583.1 coordinate 2,660,481, forward strand.
AGCTCTACGCGGGCCTGGTGCTTGTCATGCTGCCCACCCTCATCCTCTATATCTGCGTCCAGAAGAAGCTGACCCAGGGTATGACGGTCGGCGGACTGAAAGGCTAAGGTGAGGAAATGAAATTTTGGAAAGAGCACGTGGCGCTGCGCATAGCGCTGATGCTGGCCACCTTCGCGCTGGGCATTGCCCTCATCATCTACGGCTGGATGCAGACCGGGCAGCTCTCTGGCCTGCTGATCATGTTGGTGGGCATCGCTGCGCTGCTGTGTACCCTCTCCCTCTACAACAAGCCCTTTGAGGACCCCAAAGCGCCAAAAAACAAGAAAACCAAATAGCAAGGAGCGCAGCCAATGAGCGAAAAGAATCAAGTGAAGGGACGGGTGACCATCCCCACCGACGTGGACGTGGTGCCCGAGACCCTGGAGCTGTTGGAGCGCTGGGGGGCGGACGCCATCCGGGACTGCGACGGCACCGACTACCCCGAGGCCCTCAAGGGCGCGGACGCCAAGGTGTACTCCACCTACTACACCACCCGCAAGGACAACGCCTGGGCCCGCGCCAACCCGGACGAGGTGCAGCAGTGCTACATCATGACGGGCTTTCACACCGCCGCCGAGGGCCCCCTCTCCATCCCGCTGATGCAGGGCATCAGCCCGGAGCTGATGCAGGTCAACACCCGGGACGACATTAAACGCTGGTGGGAGGTCATGGACCGCACCGCGGGCCTCCCCGTCCCCGGGGAGGCGTGGAGCTACGACGGGGCGTCCGGCTGCGTGGTGCTGCCCGAACCCGCCCCCTTCCACGAGTACACCGTCAGCTTCCTGGCCTACCTCATCTGGGACCCGGTGCACATGTACAACGCCGTCACCAACGACTGGAAGGATTTTGAGCACCAGATCACCTTCGACGTGCGCCAGCCCAAGACCCGCGCCTACTCCATGGAGCGCCTGAGGAGGTTCATCGACGAGCACCCCTACGTGGACGTGATCCGCTACACCACCTTCTTCCACCAGTTCACCCTGATGTTCGACGAGCTCAAGCGGGAGAAGTACGTGGACTGGTACGGCTACTCCGCCTCGGTCAGCCCCTACATCCTGGAGCGGTTTGAACGGGAGGTCGGCTACCCCTTCCGGCCCGAGTACATCATCGACCAGGGCTACTACAACAACCAGTACCGGGAGCCCAGCCGCCAGTTTAAGGACTTTATGGCCTTCCAGCGCCGGGAGGTGGCCGCCCTGGCCCGGGAGATGGTGGAAGTTACCCACGAGAAGGGCCGGGAGGCCATGATGTTCCTGGGCGACCACTGGATCGGCACCGAGCCCTTTATGGACGAGTTCAAGACCATCGGGCTGGACGCGGTGGTGGGCAGCGTGGGCAACGGCTCCACCCTGCGCCTCATCTCCGACATCCCCGGCGTGAAGTACACCGAGGGCCGCTTCCTGCCCTACTTCTTCCCCGACACCTTCCACGAGGGGGGCGACCCGGTGCGGGAGGCCAAGGAGAACTGGGTCACCGCCCGCCGGGCCATTCTGAGAAAGCCCATCGACCGCATCGGCTACGGCGGCTACCTGAAGCTGGCCTGCCGGTTCCCGGAGTTCATCTCCTACGTGGAGAGCGTGTGCAGCGAGTTCCGGGAGCTGTACGGGAACATCAGGGGCACCACCCCCTACTGCGTGGGCACGGTGGCCGTGCTCAACTGCTGGGGCAAAATGCGCTCCTGGGGCTGCCACATGGTGCACCACGCGCTCTACCAGAAGCAGAACTACTCCTACGCCGGGGTCATCGAGGCCCTGTCCGGCGCGCCCTTCGACGTGAAGTTCATCAGCTTTGACGACGTGAAGGCCGACCCCCATGTACTGGACGGGGTGGACGTGCTGATCAACGTGGGCGACGGCGACACCGCCCACACCGGCGGCGCGGTCTGGGAGGACCCGGAGATCTCCTCCGCCGTCCGGGGCTTTATCTGGAACGGCGGCGGCTTCATCGGCGTGGGCGAGCCCTCCGGCCACCAGTACCAGGGCCACTACCTCCAGCTCGCAAGCGCCCTGGGCGTGGAGAAGGAGACCGGCTTCACCCTCAATTACGACAAGTACAACTGGGACGAGCACCCCGGGCACTTCATCCTCTCCGACTGCACCGGCCCGGTGGACTTCGGCGAGGGCAAAAAGAGCATCTACGCCCTGCCCGGCGCGGAGATCCTGGTGCAGCGGGACAGGGAGGTGCAGATGGCGGTCAACTCCTACGGCAGGGGCCGAGCCGTGTACCTCTCCGGCCTGCCCTACTCCTTCGAGAACAGCCGGGTGCTCTACCGCTCCATCCTCTGGAGCGCCGGGCGGGAGGACGATCTGCACAGGTGGTTCTCCTCCAACTGCAACGTAGAGGTCCACGCCTTTGTCCAGAACGGCAAATACTGCGTGGTCAACAACACCTACGAGCCCCAGTCCACCACCGTCTACCGGGGGGACGGCTCCAGCTTCGCGCTGGATCTGGCCGCCAACGAGATCAAGTGGTACGAAATTTAACTTACCTTGGAGGATAAGGTGCATAAGGGACGGCGGGGGCAAACGGGGTAAGGAAGAAGGGAATTTTATCAGGGTGTCCCCCGGACACCCTGACCCCCGCCCTACGTCATTGCGAGGGCCGCAGGCCCGCGGCAATCCGTCCTATCCCATACCGTAGGGGCCGATGCCCTCATCGGCCTGCTGCTCCAGGCCCGTAGGGGCGATTCACGAATCGCCCGTCCACCATCCGCCGCCTTATCCCCCTCAATCGCAATATTAGCTTCTCTGAAAAGCAGAGCGGGCGCGGATCGTACGATCCGCGCCCGCTCTGTTTCTAAAACAAGCTCAGCTGCTCCGCCGGGCGGGGCTTACGCAGCGGCGCGGCGCTGCCCCGCGCCACGCACGCCTCCGGCAAATCCGCCAGGAAGGGGGACGGCTCCGGCCCGGTGAGGATGATGAGCTCCTCCCTGGCCCGGGTCATGCCCACGTACAGCAGCCGCCGCTCCTCGGCGGCGTCCACCCCCTCGGCCTCCAGGGGCACCACGCCCCTGCGCACCCCGCACAGGAAGACCACAGGGAACTCCAGGCCCTTGGCCGCGTGGAAGGTGGTCAGGCGCACCGCCCCGGCCTCGTATCCCCGGCCCGCGCTGCGCAGGAGATCCCCCTCCTGCCCCAGGGCCAGGGTGTCCAGCAGCGCGGCCAGGGTCTTGTGGAACACGGCGGTGTTAATTAGCCGCTCCAGCGCCTCCGACCCGGCGCAGCCCGCCTGCCCGGCCCAGTCCGACAGCACGCCCGCGGGCTCCTCACCCGTCCGGGGGGAAAAGGCCTCCACCAGCTCCAGCCAGGGCCGCAGCACCCCCACCCCGGCGTACTGCGCGGCCACGGCCTGCGCCCGCTCCGCCGCGCCGCCGGGGGCCGCCGCCCAGAAGGCCCCCACGCTATCCAGCAGATCCGCCGGGCAGCTCCACAGCAGCCGCAGGCAGCCGCCCAGGGCCAGCGGGTCCTCCGGCTCCAGCAGCAGGCGGAAGAAGCAGCAGGCCCCCCGCACCGTGGGGTCGGAGAGGAAGTCGTCCCGCCCGGCCACCACGCAGGGGATGCCCTCCCGCCGCAGGCAGTGCTCCACCAGATCGGCCTGCCTTCTCGTGCGGTAGCACACCGCCACGTCGGAGAAGCCCCGGGGGGCCTCCTCCCGCTGGAAGCGGCCGTCCGCCGCGTCCAGCATATCCACGCCGCCCACCATGCGGTTCACCTCTTTGGCGATAAAGACGGCCTCGGCCATGGGGCTCTCGGCGGTGAGCACCCGCACCGCGGCCCCGGAGGGCGGCACCGCCTCCAGCACCCGGCCGGGGCCGGGGATGGGCAGGGCGCAGGAGAGAATTTCCGGCGTGGAGCGGTAGTTTTTCGTCAGGCGGACGGTCTCCAGCGCCGGGAAATCCTCCCCCAGGCGGCCGAAGCAGGCCGGGTCCGCCCCCCGGAAGCCGTAGACGGACTGGTCCGGGTCGCCGATGGCGAACAGGCTCTCCCCCGCCCCGGCCCAGGCGCGCACCAGGGCGTACTGCACCGCGTTGCAGTCCTGGAACTCGTCCACCAGCAGGTGGGTGAAGCGCCCCGCCGCCTTTTTCATGCCCCCGGCCTCCCACAGGGCGAGGCCCTCCAGCAGCAGGTCGTCGTAGTCCAGCGCCCCCAGCGCCCGCAGGCGCCCGTTGTAGGCCGCGCAGGCCCCCTCCAGCTCCTCCGACCGGGGGGCCTGGCCGCTCTTGCGGCGGGAGACCTCCTGGAGCAGCCGCCGGGCCGGGGTTTTCAATCCGCGCTCCTTGAGCACCGCCCCCGCCAAAAACAGAGCCTCGTAGTCCCCGACCAGGCGAGCCCCGCCGCCGTATTTCTCCAGCAGCTCCAGGCACAGGGCGTGGAAGGTGCCCACGTGGACGCAGTTCGCCGCCCGCCTGCCCAGCGCCGCGGCCAGCCGGGCGCGCAGCTCCCCGGCGGCCTTGTTGGTAAAGGTGACCGCCGTAATCTGCCCCGGCCTGGCCCCCCGCTCCCGCACCAGCCAGGCGGCGCGTTCGGCCAGGGTGCCCGTCTTGCCCGTGCCCGGCCCGGCGATGACCGCCACGGCCCGGCCCGCCGCCTCAATGGCGGCGCGCTGTCCAGCGTTGAAGGAGATCGCCCCCGCCTGCGCCGCGGGCCGCGGCTCCGCCTTCCGGGCGGAGGGGGCGCGGCGGGGGGCTTTCTTTTTCTGCGCCCGCGCCTGGGCGCCGAACATGGACACCTGCCCGTTCAGGGCCTCCCGCTCGGCGGGGTCCAGCAGGCCGATGACCCCGAATTCCCCGTCGTACCCCGGCCGGCGCTCCACCTGCCCCGCCCGCAGGCGGCGCAGGCCCTCGGCCACGCAGGGCCCGGCCACCCGCCCCACGTCCTCCAGCGGGGCCTGGCGCAGGATGTAAAACTCGCTGCCCAGCTGTGCCAGCATGGCCTCGTACCGGGCCTGGGTCTTCACCCCGGACGCGGAGCCGCCCGCCGAGGCGGCGATGACCTCGGGCAGCGGCGCCAGGCACTCGAAGGGCACGGCGTCCGGCCTGCGGTAGCCCTCGGGCCGGTCGGCGAGCTGCTCCACCCGGTGGAGCACCCCGGTGGTCAGGCGCTTGCCGCACACCGGGCATTTGCCGTGCACCGCCTCCGCCTCCCCGGGGGAGAGGCAAATATGGCAGTTGCGGTGGCCGTCGAAATGGTACTTGCCCTCCTCCGGGAAGAACTCGATGGTGCCCGCCAGGCCCTTCCCCGTCTGAAGGGCGGCGGCCAGGGAGGGGTAGTCGGGCGCGATGTCCAGGAGGTTGGCCTCCCGGCCCAGCTTGGACGGGGAATGGGCGTCCGAGTTGGACACCAGGTGGTACCCGTCCAGGGCGGAGAGCCGCCAGTTCATGGGCGGGTCGGAGGACAGCCCGGTTTCCAGGGCGTGGATGTGGGGGGTGAGATCCCCAAAGCAGTCCCCGATGGCGTCAAAGCCGGAGAAGGCCCCGAAGAGGGAGAAGTGGGGCGTCCAGATGTGGGCGGGGATAAAGACCGCCTGGGGGCTTGCCTCCAAAGTGATTTCCAGCAGATCCCGGCAGTCCAGGCCCAGGATGGGCCGCCCGTCTGAGTGGATGTTGCCGATGGCCTCCAGCCGCCGGGAGAGGTTCTCCGCCGCGGCCAGGGAGGGCAGGAGGATCAGGCTGTGCACCTTGCGCACTTTACCGTCCTTTTTATAGATGGAGCTGATCTCTCCGGTCACGACAAAGCGGGTGTGCTCCGAATCCAGGGCCGTGCCGTCCTGAAGGCGCAGCTCCTCCCGCAGGGCGTACACCCCCTCCCCGGCGGGGGCCAGCTTTTCGGCCAGCTCGGCGCGCCAGGCCGGGTGGGTGAAGTCCCCCGTGCCCACCAGTCCGATGCCCTTGCGCCGGGCCCACAGGTCCAGCTGCTCGGGCACGCAGTCCCGGCTGGTGGCCCGGGAGTATTTGGAGTGGATATGTAAATCGGCAATGAGCATGGTATCACCCGCTTTTTGTCAGGATAGTTTCATCATAGCGCGGAACGGGCCGGGACGCAAGGGATTATCCCCAGTTGCGCAGAGCCACGCAGGCCGTCAGCAGGAACAGGGGCAGGAACAGGACACAGGCGGGCCACAGCGGAAGCCCGCCAATTACACTCCAGAGCAGCCAGGCCAGGAGGCAGCAGGCCACCCCGCCCAGCGCTGCGTCATAGCCGGCCCGCCCCTTTCCCCGCATGGCGGCCAGGCAGCCCACCACAAAAATCAGCAGCAGAAGAAGCCCGGTGCATACGACCGTCAGAAAGGGCTTCCAGCCAAGCCCGGCGGAGAGCAGGGCCGTACGGGACGGCTCCTTCCTCATGCTATGCCATATCATCCACTGCCGCAGCAGCTCCCCGGCGGAGAGATACACACACCAGCCCAGCAGCTTGCCCCCGAGTATCTGCCACTCCGCCCGGCCGCCGCTCAGCTCAAGGACAAGCTCTCCGCCCGTGGCCCAGCGGGTGAATGAGAGCACAGCCACATAGGTGGCGCTCCACAGCAGCACCCAGACATACAGCGAGGGCCCGCCCTCTTCCGCGTGATCGCCGTTCAGCACAAAATTGAGGACTAAAACAATATAGGGCGGGAGGGCGCTTTTGCCCCCCATAGCCCGGTACATCCGTCCCAGCTCCTCCCAGGCGGAGTAAAACAGCCCCTTCATCCGCGCTCCCCTCCCCCGTAGACGGCCATGTAGTGCTCCTCCACCGAGTGGCCGAACTTCTCCCGCAGGCCCTCCGCGGACCCCTGGGCGATGACCTTGCCCGCGTTCAGGAAGAGCACCTCGTCCAATACCGGCTCGATGTCGTGGACCAGGTGGGTGGCCATGACCACCGAGCGGCGCCCGTCCACCCGCTCCATGACCCGGCGCAGGATGGCCGCCCGGGCCACCGGATCCACGCCCCCCAGCGGCTCGTCCAGCAAATACACCTGCGCGTCCCGCCCCAGCAGCAGGGACAGGTCGAACTGCTCCGCCTCCCCCTTGGATAGCTCCCCAATCCGCGCGTCCATGGGGCAGCAGATCTCCTCCGCCCGGCGGCGGTCGAAGTTTGGGAAGAGGTGGGCGTAGTAGTCCATCGCCCGCCCGGTCTTCATGTCGGGCGCGAAGAGGGTGTGGTCCGCCATATAGGCGATGCGGGGGCGGTCCCTGCGCCGGACGGGCGCGCCGGAGAGCAGCACCTCCCCCGCGTCGGGCCGGAGCACGCCAGCCAGGAGCTTCAGCAGCGTGCTCTTCCCCGCCCCGTTGGGGCCCAGCACCCCGGCGATGACCCCCGGCTCCAGGGTGAAGGAGCAGCCGTTCAGGGCCTGCTTCTCCCCGTACCATCTGCTCAGTCCCTTTGCCTCCAGCAGCACAGCCATTACGATTCCTCCTTCAGGCGCTCCAGCGCCTCCGCCCGCGGAAAGCCCAGCCCGGCCATGCCCTCCAGATAGGCCCGCGCCAGCTCCCGCGCCTTTTCCTCCCGCAGCGCGGCGATACGCGCCCCGTCCCCGGTGACGAAGCTGCCGATCCCTCGCCGTGTCTCCACCACGCCCTCCCGCTCCAGCTCGGAGCAGGCGCGCTGCATGGTGTTCAGGTTAATGCCGTACTCCGCCGCAAGAAGACGCACCGAATCCAGCCGCGCCCCGGCGGGGAGCGCGCCCGAGACAATCTTGTTTTTTATATCGTCCATCACCTGCAGGTAGATGGGCGCGCTGGCTGAAAACCGCATTGCTCCGCCTCCAGTGTACTACCTAAATAATACACCGTGACACAATTTTGTCAAGTCCCACTTGACAACTGTGCTTTTAAGGATTACAATGCATATACACTCCCCCCCAGGGGGGTATCTGTGAAAGGAGCTGGACGCCATGATGGCCGACCATCAGAAGATCAACCGGCTGCTCAAAACCGCCCGGGGCCAGCTGGACGGCATCCTCAAAATGGTGGAGGAGGACCGCTACTGCCTGGACATCTCCCAGCAGGTGCTGGCCACCGAGGCCCTTTTGAACCGGGTCAACAAGGAGATTCTGGCCGCCCACCTCAAGCACTGCGTCCAGGAGGCCAAAACGGACGCGGAGCGGGCCCAGAAAATCGATGAATTTACCGACACCCTGGGCAGAATACTAAAATAGAACGCGCGGCGCCTCCGGGGGATAAGGCGATCATGGAGGCCCTGCCTCCGGCGGCGGGGTTCTTTGCTTGCAAAGAACCCCGGGAAGAAACAACCAGGGCCTGCGGGCCCTGGACCCGGGGCCCCGCGGCAGTGCAATTCAGGCGGCTGGCAAGACTTGAAAACGCTCAGGGCTCGGTTCAGCCTGTGCCCGTTGGTAGTAGGGCTGCCGCCCCTGCGGCACATAACCCGCCCAAACTTGATAGTAGCTGCGGTTCAACAGGTGCCTATAAAAGCCGCACGTACTGCTATGCCCCGTACAGCGCTTGGCATTCGTAGGGGCCGATGCCCACATCGGCCCGCCGCTCCAACCCCGTAGGGGCGATTCACGAATCGCCCGTCCACCATCGCCTGCCTTATCCGCCAAAGCCGAACCGGCCCGCGGCCAATCTGGAAACCGAGGTAAATAACATGAAGCAAAAGTTTAATGTCACCGGCATGACCTGCTCCGCCTGCTCCGCGCACGTGGAGAAGGCGGTGGGCAAGCTGGAGGGCGTGGAGGGAGTCAGCGTCAACCTGCTGGGCAACAACATGCTGGTGGACTACGACGAGGCCAGGCTCTCCCCCGCCCAGGTGGTCCAGGCGGTGCAGGACGCGGGGTACGGGGCCTACGTGCCCGCCGCGCCCGGCGGGAAGGCCGCCCCCGCCCCCGCCGCCGACCCCATGGCGGAGGAGCTCAGGCACATGAAGCACCGGCTGATCGCCTCCTTCGTGTTTCTCATCCCCCTGTTCTACCTGGCCATGGGGCACATGATGGGCTGGCCCCTGCCCGCCTTCTTCCACGACCACGCCAACGTCTTTTCCGTGGCCTTCCTCCAGTTTCTGCTGGTGCTGCCCATCATGTACGTCAACGACAAGTACTACAAGGTGGGCTTCAAGACCCTGTGGAAGCGCGCGCCCAACATGGACTCCCTCATCGCCCTGGGCTCCGCCGCCGCGGTCATCTACGGCGTGGTGGCCCTCTTCCAGATCAGCTACGGACTGGGCCACGGGGACATGGAGCGGGTGAACCGCTACTCCATGGATCTCTACTTCGAGTCGGCGGGCATGATTCTGGCCCTCATTACCCTGGGCAAGTACCTGGAGACCCGCTCCAAGGGAAAGACCAGCCAGGCCATCACCCGCCTGATGGATCTGGCCCCCAAGACCGCCATGGTGCTGCGCGGCGGCGTGGAGGTGGAGCTGCCCGTGGAGGACGTGGTGGTGGGCGACCTCATCGTGGTCCGCCCCGGCGGGCGCATTCCGGTGGACGGCGAGGTCACCGAGGGCCACTCCTCGGTGGACGAGAGCGCCCTCACCGGTGAGAGCCTGCCCGTGGAGAAATCCCCCGGCGACAAGGTGGCCGCCGCCTCCATCAACAAGTCCGGCTCCTTCACCTTCAAGGCCCTGCGGGTGGGGGAGGACACCACCCTGGCCCAGATGATCCGCCTGGTGGACGAGGCGTCCTCCTCCAAGGCCCCCATCGCCAAGCTGGCCGACAAGGTGGCCGGGGTCTTTGTCCCTGTGGTCATCGGCATCGCCCTGTTGACGGCGGCGGTGTGGCTGCTGCTGGGCCAGGGGGTGGAGCGCGCCCTCACCGCCGGGGTGGCGGTGCTGGTCATCTCCTGCCCCTGCGCCCTGGGCCTGGCCACTCCCGTGGCCATTATGGTGGGCACCGGCAAGGGCGCGGAGAACGGCATCCTCATCAAATCCGCCGAGGCCCTGGAGACCCTGCACACCGTTCAGACCGTGGTGCTGGACAAGACGGGCACCCTCACCCGGGGCAAGCCGGTAGTCACCGGCTGCTACCCGGCCCAGGGGGTCACGGAGGAGGAGCTTCTGTGCGTGGCCGCCTCCCTGGAGAAGCCCTCCGAGCACCCCCTGGCCGACGCCATCGTGGGCGAGGCGGACGCGCGCGGCATACCCCTGGCGCCGGTGGAACGCTTCCAGGCCGTCCCCGGCCGGGGCATCCTGGGCAAGCTGCACGGACAGGCCCTGCTGGCGGGCAACCTGGCCATGATGCGGGAGGCCGGGGTGGATCTGGCGGGCTTCGACGCCCAGGCCGACGCTCTGGCGGGTGACGGCAAGACCCCCCTCTACTTCGCCGACGGCAAGCGCATGCTGGGCCTGGTGGCGGTGGCCGACACCGCCAAGCCCACCAGCCGCGCCGCGGTGGAGGGCTTCAAGGCCATGGGCATCCAGGTGGTCATGCTCACCGGCGACAACCGCCGCACCGCCGAGGCGGTGGGCCGGGAGCTGGGGGTGGACCAGGTGGTGGCCGAGGTGCTGCCCCAGGACAAGGAGAAGAACGTGGCCGCCCTCCAGGCCGAGGGCAAGCGGGTGGCCATGATCGGCGACGGCATCAACGACGCCCCCGCCCTGGCCCGGGCCGACGTGGGCGTGGCCATCGGCGCGGGCACCGACGTGGCCATCGAGTCGGCCGACGTGGTGCTGATGAAGAGCGACCTGCTGGACGCGGTCACCGCCGTGCGCCTGTCCAAGGCGGTGATCCGCAACATCCGCCAGAACCTGTTCTGGGCCTTCTTCTACAACGTCATCGGCATCCCCCTGGCCGCCGGGGTGCTCTACCCCGCCTTCCAGCTCCAGCTCTCCCCCATGTTCGCCGCCGCCGCCATGAGCCTGAGCTCGGTGTGCGTGGTGTCCAACGCCCTGCGCCTGCGGTTCTTCAAGCCCACCCCGCCCCCCGCGGGGCAGCGTGTGGAGCTGGAAGCCATAGAATACGCCCCTGCCAATAAACCGGAAACGAAAGGAGAAATGACGATGGAAAAGAAACTGACTGTGGAGGGCATGAGCTGCTCCCACTGCTCCGGCCGCGTGGAGAAGGCCCTCAACGCCCTGGAGGGGGTGTCCGCCAGCGTGGATCTGGAGCGCAAGACCGCCAGTGTGACCCTCTCCGCCCCCGTGGACGACGCGGTGCTCAAGAAGGCCGTGGAGGACGCGGGGTACGAGGTCTCCGCCATCTCCTAGCATAAAAACAGGGCCTGTGATATAATAAGCCGTCAACCGGCTCTTATCACGGGCCCTGTTTTTCATTCAAAAGAAGGAGGCTGTTTTTATGCCCACTCCCCACATCGAGGCCCCCCAGGGCGCCTACGCCAAGACCGTCCTCATGCCCGGCGACCCCCTGCGGGCCAAGTTCATCGCCGAAACCTTCCTGGAAAACCCCGTGCAGGTCACGGGCGTGCGCAACATGCTGGGCTTTACCGGCACGTACCGGGGCGTGCCCGTCTCGGTCCAGGGCAGCGGCATGGGCTGCCCCTCCATCGGCATCTACGCCTACGAGCTCTACCACTTCTACGGCGTGGAGCACATCATCCGGGTGGGCACCGCCGGCTCCCTCCGGGAGGATCTGCGCATCGGGGATCTGGTGGTGGCCCTGGGGGCCTGCACCGACTCCAACTTCGCCCACCAGTACCGCCTGCCCGGCGCCTTCGCCCCCACCGCCAGCTTCCCCCTGGTGCGCCGGGCGGTGGAGCTGGCCGAGGGCAGGGGCCTGAACTGCGCCGTGGGCAACGTGCTCTCCAGCGACGTGTTCTACAACGACGTGTCCCCCACCGACGACTGGCGCAAGATGGGGGTCATGGCGGTGGAGATGGAGTCGGCCGCCCTCTATATGACCGCCGCCCGGGCGGGCAAGTCGGCCATGACCCTGCTGACCGTCTCGGACGAGATCCTCACCCACCGGGAGTCCACCTCCGCCCAGCGGCAGACCGCCTTCACCGCCATGATGGAGGTGGCGCTGGAGACCGCCGCGTCCCTGGCATGATCCGCATACAGAACCTGGCCCTCCCCGTGGACGGGGACGAGGCCCTGCTGCGGCGCAAGGCCGCCAAGCTGCTGGGCATCGACCCGGAGGCCATGCTCAGCTTCTCCCTGGCCCGGCAGTCCATCGACGCGCGGAAGAAGGGGGACGTGCACTACGTCTGCGCCGTCAACGTGAGCGCCCCCAACGAGGCCGAGCTGGTGCGCCGGGCGGGCAGCCCCGGCGTGACCCTGCTGGAGGCGCGGCCCTATGCCTTCCCCCCTGTGCGCCGCGCCTCCCCCCTGCGCCCGGTGATCGCTGGAATGGGGCCCGCCGGGCTCTTCGCCGCCCTCTATCTGGCCCGGAACGAGGTGCCCCCCCTGGTGCTGGAGCGGGGCCGCCCGGTGGAGGAGCGCGCCGAGGCGGTGGAGCGCTTCTGGGCCTCGGGGGAACTGGACCCCGAGTGCAACGTGCAGTTCGGCGAGGGGGGCGCGGGCACCTTCTCCGACGGCAAGCTCACCACCGGCACCCACGACCCCCGCATCGGCACGGTGCTGGAGTCCCTGGCCGCCGCGGGTGCGCCGGAGGACATCCGTTACCAGCACAAGCCCCACATCGGCACCGACGTGCTGCGGCGGGTGGTGCGCGCCCTGCGGGAGGAGCTGTTGGCCCTGGGGTGCGAAATCCGCTTCGGCCACCGGCTGGACGGCCTGACGCTGAAAAACGGGGCGGTCTGCGCCCTCTCCGTGACCGGCCCGGAGGGGGCCTACGACCTGCCCTGCGACACGCTGGTGCTCTCCCCCGGCCACAGCGCCCGGGATACCTTCGCCATGCTGCGGGACGCGGGGGTGCCCATGGCGGCCAAGCCCTTCGCCGTGGGCGTGCGCATCGAGCACCTCCAGGCCGCCGTGTCCAGGGCCCAGTACGGCCCCCTGTGGTCCCGCCTGCCCGCCGCCGACTACAAGCTCTCCTGCCACCTGCCGGACGGCCGCAGCGCCTACAGCTTCTGCGTCTGCCCCGGCGGGCAGGTGGTGGCCGCCGCCTCGGAGCCGGGCGGGCTGGTCACCAACGGCATGAGCCGCCGCGCCCGGGACGGGCGGAACATCAACGGCGGCTTCCTGGTGGGGGTGACCCCCGCCGACTTCGGCGGCCCGGACGACCCCCTGGCCGGCGTAGCCTTCCAGCGCCGCTGGGAGCAGGCCGCCTTCCGGCTGGGCGGCGGGGACTACCGGGCCCCCGCCCAGCCCGTGGGAGATTTCTTGCGCGGGACAGCTTCGGCAAAGCTGGGCGGGGTGGAGCCCACCTACCGCCCCGGTGTGACCCCGGCGGATCTCTCCCGCTGCCTGCCCGGCTTCGTCACCGGCACCCTGCGCGCCGCCCTGCCCCTCTTCGGGCGCAAGCTGCGGGGCTTCGACGCGCCGGACGCCCTGCTCACCGGGGTGGAGACCCGCTCCTCCTCCCCCGTGCGCATCCTGCGGGGGGAGGACCTCCAGTCCTCCGTCCGGGGCCTCTACCCCTGCGGCGAGGGCGCGGGCTACGCCGGGGGCATCATGAGCGCCGCCGTGGACGGCGTCCGGGTGGCCGAGGCCGTGGCCTCCGGCGTCTCCACCTGAACCGCCTCAGGCGGATAGGGCGAACGAACGGCGGGCGATTTATGAATCGCCCCTACGGGTGCCAAGCGCTATACGGGGCATGGCAGTATGAGCGGCTTTTCAGGCACCTGTTGAACCGCAACTATTACCAAGTCTGGGCGGATCATGTGCCGCAGGGGCGGCAGCCCTACTACCAACGGGCATGGGCTGAACCGAGCCCTGAGCGCTGTCAAGTCTTGCAGGTTACCTGAAGCGCACCGCCGCCGGGCCCCTGGGTTCCCAGGGTCAGGGTGTCCGGGGGACACCCTGATGCATTCGGGCCTAGCCTCCTTTGAAAAACGCAGCCCTGGTTGTTTCTTCCCGGGGTTCTTTGCAACCAAAGAATCCCGCCGCCGGAGGCCGGGCCTCCAAAAAGACGGATTGCCGCGTCGGCCCCGCGGGGCCTCCTCGCAATGACAGGGTGGACCGTATCCCCAAAATACGTAAACCCCCGCCCCGGAAAAATTTCCGGGGCGGGGGTTTCAGCTTATTTAATAGCACACGCCCTGCCAGAGCATGGCGTCGGCGCTCCCAAAATGCCCTGCATTTTGGGAACCCTCTCCATTCCATCTGCGCGGCGCAAATGAATTGCGCCGGCATCAAGGTTTTGGCCTGATGGCCAAAACGCTTGTTACCGTGGCCGACTGGCCTCTAGTAGCACACGCCCTGCCAGAGCATGGCGTCGGCCACTTTTAAGAAGCCCGCGATGTTGGCGCCCGCCACCAAGTTGCCGGGCACGCCGTACTCCTCGGCGGCCTGGGCGGCGTTGCGGTAGATGTTGCGCATGATGGTGTGCAGCTTCTCGTCCACCTCCTCGAAGGTCCAGGGCATACGGATGGAGTTCTGGCTCATCTCCAGGCCGGAGGTGGCCACGCCGCCGGCGTTGGACGCCTTGGCCGGGGAGAAGAGCAGGCCGCTGCTCTGCAAAAACGCCACGGCCTCCAGGGTGCAGGGCATGTTGGCCCCCTCGGCCACCGCGAAGCAGCCGTGCTCCACCAGGGTCCGGGCCGCGTCCAGATCCAGCTCGTTCTGGGTGGCGCAGGGCAGGGCGATGGCGCAGGGCACGCTCCAGATGTCCCGGCAGCCCTCCACGTACCTGGCGCCCGGCACGTACTCCAGGTAGGCGCTGATGCGGGCCCGGCGGACCTCCTTGATCTCCTTGATGATCTTGTAGTCGATGCCGTTGGGGTCGTAAATATAGCCGCCCGAGTCGCTCATGGCCACCACGGTGGCCCCCAGCTGGGTGGCCTTCTGGTTGGCGTAGGTGGCCACGTTGCCGCTGCCGGAGATGACCACGTTCTGCCCCTTAAAGGACTTGCCCGCGTCGCGGAGCATCTCGTCGGCAAAGTAGCACAGGCCGTACCCGGTGGCCTCGGTGCGGGCCAGGGAGCCGCCCGCGCTCACCCCCTTGCCGGTGAGCACGCCGGTAAACTCGTTGCGCAGGCGCTTGTACTGGCCGAAGAGGTAGCCGATCTCCCGGCCCCCCACGCCGATGTCGCCGGCGGGCACGTCGGTGTCCGGGCCGATGTGGCGCTGGAGCTCGGTCATGAAGGACTGGCAGAAGCGCATGACCTCCGCGTCGCTCTTCCCCTTGGGGTCGAAATCGCTGCCGCCCTTGCCGCCGCCCATGGGCAGGCCGGTGAGGCTGTTTTTAAAAATCTGCTCAAACCCCAGGAACTTGATGACGGACAGGTTCACGCTGGGGTGGAAGCGCAGGCCGCCCTTGTAGGGGCCGATGGCGCTGCTGAACTGGACGCGGTAGCCCCGGTTCACCTGGACCCGGCCCTTGTCGTCCACCCAGGAGACCCGGAAGGCCAGGCTGCGCTCCGGCTCCACGATGCGGGGCATCACGCCGGCCTTCACCAGCTCGGGCCGCCGCTCTATCACGGGCTGTAAGGACTCCAGCACCTCCCGTACCGCCTGTAAAAACTCAGGCTGATCCGGGTCCTTGCGCGTCACATCCGCGTAGACGCCCCGCAGGTACTCGTTGGTAAATGCCATATTGCCATTCCCCTTTGCTTGACGGCTACCCGGCGGGCCCCGCCAGAATTTGCCCCGCGCCGCCGGCCCACGCCGCACAGTCCCGGTACATTCGGACATCATTATAATACAGTGCAAAAGTGGATGCAAGTAAAAATAAAAAAATTGCAGATATGACGGAAACCGTGCCGAACAAGCCCTGCGATTTGCACCATATTGACAGTATAGCTGCAAGGCGATTCTTTTAGAACAACGGTATAAAAGGCGTACCCCTAGTCCCCCTCGTGGTCCAGGCCCCAGTTGGCCAGCGCCAGGATTACGGGGGCCAGGCTCTCCCCCTTGGGGGTGAGGGCGTACTCCACCCTGGGCGGGATCTCCTCGTACTGGGTGCGGGTGACGATACCCTCCCCCTCCAGCTCCTGGAGGCAGGAGGAGAGCATGGAGTTGGTGATGTCCCCAATCCCCCGCCGCAGCGCCGAGAAGCGCAGCGCGGACGCGCCGAAGAGCTGGAGCACGATGAGCAGCTTCCACTTCCCGCCGATGGAGCGCAGGGCCAGGCGGATGGGGCACATGGGCAGGTCCGGGCGGGCTTTGACGTAGGCGATGTATTCGGGAACGGTGGTGAGCGGCTGCATAGGCGCGCCTCCTTGGTATGGTTTTTCCGACCAGGTCCGGTTCATCTGCCTACTTGACCCGGCCGGTAATCGTAGTAAAATAGTACTCGGTACAGAAACTATACCACCCGCCGCCCGGCGGGTCAAGAAAGGATGTCATATTGATGGAATTCAGCGATACCGTCCGCCGCCGCACCTCTACCCGGGCCTTCCAGCCCCGCCAGGTGGAGCGCGCCAAGCTGGACGCGGTGCTCGCCGCCGCCTGCGCCGCCCCCACCGCCATGGGGGAGTACGGAAAGATCCGCCTGCTGGTGATCCAGGACCGGAAGGTGCTGGACGCCCTGGAGGCCCGCTTCGCCGAAAAGACCGGCCAGCCCGGCGCCGCGCCCACCTACGGCGCGCCCACGGTGGTCTACGTGCTCTCGGACGACGCCCTGCCCGACGTGCTGGCGGGGGCCAACGCCGGGGCCATGGTGGAGAACATGCTCCTGGCCGCCGCGGATCAGGGGCTGGCCAGCGTGTACCTCTTCGGGATCAGCGAGGCCCTGCGGGGCGACCCGGACGCCGCCGCGCTGCTGCGGCTGCCGGAGGGGTTCCACGCCGTGTCCGCCGCCGCGCTGGGCTACCCCGCCCAGGGGGACGGCGTGCGGGAGAAGCCCGTGCCCCAGGTGGACACCCTCTATCTGCGGTAACCGCGCAAAAAAGGTCCGGCTCCCTCGGGAGCCGGACCTTTTTCCTGTTTTCTTACAGCTTGGAGACGATCTCCTGGGTGTCGGAGGCGATCATGAGCTCCTCGTCGGTGGGGATGAGCAGCACGGCCACCCTGGAGTCGGGGGCGGAGATCACGGCCTCCTTGCCGCGCACGTTGTTGGCGTCGGCGTCCATCTTCACGCCCATGAACTCCAGTCCGGAGGCCACGGCCATCCGGGTGCCGGCGTCGTTCTCGCCCACACCGGCGGTAAAGACGATTGCGTCCACCCCGCCCATGGCGGCGGCATAGGCGCCCACCAGCTTCTTCACGCCGTACTGGAAGGCCTCCAGGGCCAGGCCGGCGCGGTGGTTGCCCTGCTCGGCGGCCTGCTCCAGGTCGCGGAAGTCGGAGGACACGCCGGAGATGCCCAGCACGCCGGACTTCTTGTTCAGGACATTGAGCATCTCCTTGATGTCCATGCTGTACTTGTTCATCAGGTACTCCAGGATGCCGGCGTCCAGGTCGCCGGAGCGGGTGCCCATGGGCAGGCCGGCCAGGGGGGTGAAGCCCATGGAGGTGTCCACGCTCTTGCCGCAGTCGATGGCGGTGACGGAGGAGCCGTTGCCCAGGTGGCAGGTGATGATCTTCAGGGCCTCCAGGGGCTTGCCCAGCATGGCGGAGGCGCGGCCGGCCACGTACTTGTGGGAGGTGCCGTGGAAGCCGTAGCGGCGGACCTTGTCGTTCTCGTAATACTCATAGGGCAGGGCGTACATGTAGGCGCGCTCGGGCATGGTCTGGTGGAAGGCGGTGTCGAACACGGCCACCATGGGCACGCCGGGCATGACCTTCTGGCAGGCCTTGATGCCGGTGATGTTGGCGGGGTTGTGCAGGGGGGCCAGGGGGATGCAGTCCTCCAGGGCGGCCATCACCACGTCGTCGATGAGCACGGAGGAGGCGAACTTCTCGCCGCCGTGGACCACCCGGTGGCCCACCGCGTCGATCTCCTTCATGCTGGCGATGACGCCGTGGTCGGGGCTGGTCAGCGCGTCCAGGACGGCCTGGATGGCCTCGGCGTGGGTGGGCATGGCGATCTCGAACTCGTGCTTGGCGTCCCTGGCGGGCACCTTGTGGGTCAGGCGGCCGTCGATGCCGATGCGCTCGCACAGGCCCTTGGCCAGCACCTCACGGGTCTGGGGATCCATGAGCTGGTACTTCAGGGAGGAACTGCCCGCGTTAATGACGAGAACTTTCATGACACATAACTCTCCTTTAAAACTGTTTGCAGATCTGCCGATCCGGTAGTAATATAAAGTAAACCATATGGTACCATTGTATACTTTCCGTGCGAAAAGGACAACCATATTTTTTGACCGGAGCGGGAAAATTTTTAGTTTTCGGAGGATTGCCCATGAATGTGGCCGGAATCGTGGCCGAATATAACCCTTTTCACAGGGGGCACGCCTGGCACCTCGCCGAGACGCGCCGCCTGCTGGGGGCGGACGCGGGGATCGTGTGCGTCATGAGCGGGCATTGGGTCCAGGGCGCGGACTGCGCCCTGACGGACAAGTGGACCCGCGCCGCCCTGGCCCTGGCCGGGGGCGCGGATCTGGTGCTGGAGCTGCCCACGGTGTGGGCCGTGTCCTCGGCGGAGTGCTTCGCCCGGGGGGCGGTGTCCCTCCTGGCGGGCACGGGCGTTGTCACGCACCTGTCCTTCGGCAGCGAGGCGGGGGCGCTCCCGGTGCTGGAGGGGGCCGCGGCCTGCCTGGACGCGCCGGAATACCGGGCCGGACTGCGCCGCCTTGTGGACGGGGGCATGCCCTTCGCCGCCGCCCGGCAGGCGGCGGTGCGCGGCCTGCTGGGGGACGGGGCGGACTGCCTGTCCACCCCCAACAACAACCTGGGCGTGGAGTACCTGCGCGCCCTGAACGCCCTGGGCTGCGCCATCGCGCCGGTTACCGTGGCCCGCCAATCGGTGGGCCACGGCGCGGCGGCGCCCGCCGGGGGCTTCGCCTCTGCCACCGCCATCCGGGGGCTGCTGCGCGCCGGGCAGTCCGCCCAGGCTGCGCCCTACCTGGAGCCGGGGGCCCTGGAGCGCCTGGGCGGGGATTACTCCGATCTGTACCTGTGTGAGCGGGCGGTTTTGGCCCGGCTGCGGGCCATGCATCCCGCCGATTGGGCCGCCCTGCCCGACGGCGGCGGGGCGGAGGGCCTGCCCGCCCGGCTGTGCCGGGCGGCGGCGGAGGCAGTGTCCCTGGAGGAGTTCTTCGCCCTGGCCAAGACCAGGCGGTATACCCACGCCCGCCTGCGGCGGCTGGCGCTGTGGGCCTTCCTGGGCCTGGAGGAGGCGGACAGGCCCGCCGCGCCCCCCTATCTGCGGGTGCTGGGGGCCAACCGGACCGGTCGGGCCCTGCTGCGGGAGATGGACGGCGCCGCCGCCCTGCCGGTGGTCACCAAGCCCGCCCACGCCAGGCGCCTGCCCCCCGCCGCCCTGGCCCTCTTCGAGCTGGAGGCCCGCTGCACCGACCTGTACGGCCTGTGCCGGGCGCAGATACGGCCCTGTGGCCTGGAGTGGACCACAGGGCCGGTAATGGCCTGACTAGGACGCTTTTTTCCTGCCGCTCCGGCGCACCAGCACCACGGCAATCACGACGGCGGCGGCCCCCGCCGCCAGCAGCAGGAGGGGAAGGGCCATGTAGTTCCGGGAAAACAGCCCCGCCGCCCGGTCCGCCGCGGTGATCTGCGGCTGTGAGTAGAGCGTGAAGGCCAGATCCCCCTCGGGCAGGCCGTCCAGATGGGCGGCGTATACCCCCTCCGCCTCCCGCTCCAGGGGGATGGAGGAATCCACCACGTAGGGGAACTCCCCGCCGGTGTACACCGTCAGATCCAACGTGCCGAAGGAGGCCCAGCTCCGCGCGGGCTGGAGCAGGTAGGTGAAGGTTGCCGTCCAGTCCCGGGTCTCCCGGCGGTCGGCCTCCCCCGCCGCCCGGTAGGCCACCGATACGGTGCGCTCCGCCCCGGCGGGGAAGTCCACGGCGTACACCATGCTGATGCGCTGGCGCACATTCGCGTACTGCTCCAGCTCCTCCATAAGGGTGAAGTCCGAGTCGGTCCAGAGCTGGTTGAGGCCCAGGTACTTCGCCGCGCGCAGGTCCTCCACGTGATCCGGGGCGTAGCGGCCGTAGTAGCCCAGCTCCCGCAGGCAGCCGTCGAAAAAGGCTGCGAACTCCGCCTCTTCCCCGCTCTGGCTGAACTCGCCCCGCACGGCGGTGAAGGCCAGCTCCCCCCCGAAGGCGAAGATCTCCACGCTGCCCCCGGCCTGGACGCCCACGGTAAACGCGTCCTCCTCCCTGCCGTAGCTGCGCAGATCCCCCCGCCCCAAAAACACCTTCTGCCCTTCGGCGGGCCGGAAGCGCACCTCGGTAAAGTCCGCCCAGTCCCCCGGCGGGGCGGTGAGGGTGTACACCGTGCCCACGGCCAGGGGGTCGAAGGCGGTGGGGGTGTAGTCCTCATAGAGGATGTTCCCGAAGCAGAGACGGAAGGGGACGCGCGCCCCGTCCGCCGTGATGGAGACCGCGGTGGGGTCGAACTCCCGGGCCCGCTCCTCCACTGGGAAGGCCATGCGCACCGCCAGATCCTCCCCTGTGGGGTTTTCCATGCGGTAGGCCGCCTCCACCCGGGCCACCGGGCTGTAGCCGTCCCGGTGCTCCGTGTCCAGGGTGAAGGTCAGATCCTCATGGGAGACGGTGATGGGGCAGTTTTCGTCCACCGCCAGCACCCCGGAGGCGGGCGAGCCCTCCCAGTGCACCGGGGCGGAGTTGGCCCCGGCGGGCAGGGCCAGCAGCAGCAGGACGGCCAGGGCGGTGGGAATTCCTCGTTTCATGGCGGTCTCCTCCTTTTCGAGCTTATTATAGCAGACGAAGGGCCGGGGGGAAAGTTCCCTTTGGCTAAGGCGGATAAGGCGAACCCTGTCATTGCGAGGAGGCCCCGCGGGGCCGACGCGGCAATCCGTTTCCTTTTCGGAGGCCCGGCCTCTGGCGGCGGGATTCTTTGCTTGCAAAGAACCCCGGGAAGAAACAACCAGGGCTTCGGCCCTGGACCCAGGGGCCCGGCGGCGGTGCGGTTCAGGTAACCTGCATAACTTGAAAGCGCTCAGGGCTCGGTTCGGCCTGTGCCCTCTGTGAATGGGGCTGCCGCCCCTGCGGCACATGACCCGCCCTGACTTGGGAGTAGTTGCGGTTCAACAGGTGCCTGAAAAGCCGCCCGTACTGCCATGCCCCGTACCGCACTTGGCGCTCGTAGGGGCCGATGCCCACATCGGCCCGCCGCTCCAGGCCCGTAGGGGCGATTCATGAATCGCCCGTCTTATCAACGATGGAAGGGCCGGAGGGAAAGTTCCCTCCGGCCCTCTTTTTACTCCACGTGGACGTGGTTGTTGATGTGCTCCATGCAGTAGCAGTAGTAGCCGTTGCATTTGGAGCAGTAGCGGAACTCCATGTCCGGGTACTCCGTGTCGGTCTTGCCGCACACGGCGCACTTGTGCAGGTAGCCCTTCTGCTGCTGGGCGTGGCGGGTGGCCTGCTTGAAGTTCACCGTCTGGCGGGAGGCGCGGTGGCGGGCCAGCCCTATGGCGCCGGCCAGATCCGACCAGAAAAAGAGCGCGTAGTTGACCAGGGAGGCCAGGATGGGGGGCAGGATCAGCAGCAGCACATAGGGCACAAGGGCCAGCGGGTACTTGAAGAAGGTGGACAATACGTTCCACGCCATCATGACCACGTAGAAGATGGCCAGCCACTTGGCCTTGAGGGGCAGGATGAAGTACAGGCGGATTTGAGCGTTGGGGTAGAGGGTGGCGAAGGCCAGGAAGAGGGACTGGTTCACCGCCGTCATGCTGACGTAGCCCGCGCCGAACAGGCCGCTGATCACGCCGGAGAGGATGGTGAGCAGGACGCCGCAGGCGTAGAACAGCGTGAACTTGGCCGATCCCCACTCCCGCTCCATGGTGGTGCCGATGGAGTAGTAGAAGAGCAGCGAGACCACCGTCCACAGGATGTTCATGGAGTCGGGCACGATGATGAAGCTCACCAGCCGCCAGATCTGGCCGTGCATAATGGCGGGGAACGAAAAGCTCAGGAAGGCGGACAGCATGTTGTCCGAGAACATGTCCAGCACGTAGACGATGGCGGTGCCGAAGACGATATAGCGCATCAGGTCGGGCACCGCGAAGCGGGAATGCTTGTACGCAAAGCGGTCCAGCCAGGAATCCACAGATCTCCGCAAAAAGTATTCCTCCCAATTTGTAGTAGTGGCACAGCATAGTGTACCAGCCCCGCGGGGAAAATTCTGAAACAAACTGTAAACTTTATTTGAGTATCTTTCGTATACGCGCCTTCATGCCCGGCGTTAGCACCTTGGCGGCGGCCCGGTAGGGCAGCGGCGGCAGGGACAGGCAGGCCCGCTCGGCCGCCCCGTAGCCCCGGGCGGCGCGCTGGGCGAAAAAGACCGCCCGCTTGGGGTTCTTCGGCGTGGGGGAGAGCAGGCGGGGATTGCCCGCCGCGGCCTCCGCCCACGGGCGGGCGATCGAGCCCACCCGGCGGGAGATCTCGGGCCAGAGGCGCTCCCCCTGCGCCGAGTTGACCAGCAGCAGGGACACGCCCCCCGCCGCGTCCACCGGCAGCGCGTCCGGGGCCAGGCCCCAGAAATCGCCCAGGGTGAAGTCCCCGGGCCGGGCGCCCCCCGCGTAGGGGCACTGGTGGCAGCAGGGCCGCAGGAACGCCGCCGCGCCGAAGCCCCGGCCGTAGGTGGTCTCGGACAGGGGGGCCGAGTAGGGCGCCCCCTCCTTGAATTTCAAGGTGAGCACCGCCTTGCCCGCGCCCCAGCCCCCGGTCTTGTCCCGGAAGAGCAGGGACGCGGCCCTGGCCCCCCGCCGGGCCTCCTCGGCGGCCAGCCACTCCCGGTACACCCCGGGGGAGGGCACGCCGTGGCACACCAGGTCGCAGGTCACCAGGTTCTCCCGCCCGCCGCCCAGGAAGCGCAGCAGGCCGTCCACCTGGCAGGGCGTGCCGGAGAAAACGACCCGCCGCCCGTTGTCCAGCGCCTGTTTCACCTGGGGGAACACCCCTGTCAAATCGCTCTGGACGTATTTGGTCTGGCGCAGGCGGGCCAGCTCCCGGCGGCTCTCCACCCCCACGTGGCGCACGCTCAAATCGCCGCCGTAGGCCGCGCCGAAGACCACGCCCCCCGCCTCCAGCGCCCAGTCGGCCAGCACGGAGAACACGCCGCCGGAGGTGCTCTCCCGGCGTACGCCCTCGTCGCTGTTCCACACCGCCCGGGCCTGGGGCTCCCCCACCGGGGGCCGGGCGGGGAGCAGGCCGGGGCAGACCCCCTCGCACTTCCTGCACAGGATACAAGTATCCCCAATCACAGGGCGGAGGAAACCCTCGCTGTCCTCTTTCATCTCAATGGCCCCCACCGGGCACACCGCCGCGCAGGCGGTGCAGCCGGTGCACCGCTCCGCCCGGCACAGCGCGGGGCGGCGGGGCGGCTCGGGCCCGGCGGGCTCCTGGGGCAGGGGCGCGCCCTCCAGGGCGGCCTTCAGGTAGGCCAGGGAGTCCGCGCGTGCCTCCTCCAGCCGGGCGTGGACGGCGGCGTAGTCCATCTCCCCGTCCACCGGGGCGGTGGCGTCCAGCCCCACGATCCGCTCCGCGCAGCCCAGCCGGGAGAGCAGGCTGTAGATGCGGGAGAAGGTGGGCTCACTGCGCTCCTTGGGGGACATGGAGGTAAAGAAGGGCTTGCCGAACTGGAGGGAGAAGACCGCGCCGTGGAAGGAGTTGGTGCACACGTACGCGGCGTCCCGGAACAGGCCCAGAAACTCCCGGGGCCCCGCGTCGAACACCAGCTCCCGGGCGCCGGGGATCTTCCGCCTGGCCCCGGCCAGCTGCACGATAGGGCAGCCGGTGCGCTCGGACAGGGCCTGGGCGTAGGGGGCCACCTCCCCGGGGTCGGAGACGAAGTAGCACAGGATGTACGGCTCCCGCCGCCGGGGCGCCACGGCCAGCTCCCCCCACTGCTCCCCCGTGAGCAGCAGCGTGGGGTCCAGCACCACCCGGGCCTCCAGCCCCAGTGACCGCAGCAGGGCCTGCCCCTTCTTCTCCCGCACGGAGAGGGCGGAGAAGGGCGCCAAAAGCCCGCGCAGCTCCTCCCCCAGCTCCTCCGGCAGGGAGGACACCGCCAGGCTGGGCGCGTAGGAGGCCCGGCGGCCCTCTTTTACAAAGGACAAAAGAAAGGCCCGGTCGAACTGCTTGTCCTGGAAGATGTAGGGGTTCCAGATCTGGTCGCTGCCCGCCAGGTACACGTCGCAGGCGGGGGGATCGGCGCACAGCTCCTCGAAGGAGGTGTAGCGCCGGGGGGAGAGCTTCATCTGCTCGGCCACGAAGGCCTCGAAGCGGTCGTGCCGGGCCTTGAAGGCCGGGTAGTGCAGGGTGGTGTGGGCGTTGGAGGCCAGCCCCCGCACCCCTCCCCCCTGCTTGTAGAGCTGGTTAGTCCGGGTGGTGTGGGGCAGCCGGTAGTCGATGATCTCGCATTCATGCCCCAGCTCCTGCACCGCGCGCATGGTGGCGTAGGCCTGGAGCTGCGCTCCGTAGTGGTGGGCGAAGTGGAAGGTCATCAGTCCCGTATGTATCATAAAAGGGTCACTCCCTGACGTATATAAAGTGGCGCGCCGCGCGGTGCTCAGCGCTTTTTCAGCACGGTAACTGCGGCGTAGTGCAGCACCTCGAACTCCGGGGGCGCGAGGCGCTCCAGCAGCGCCCGGTGCTCCCGGTCAAAGCGGGCGATCTCCCCGTCGGACAGGGACGCGCCGATCCCCCGGCAGGACTTCATCCTCCCGTGCCAGCCCTCCCGGCTGAACGGGACGCGCAGGTCGAACACCTCCCGGTGCTCGGTGGTAAAATAGTCCCCGTAGACCGCCGGGACGTCGATGGGCCGCCGCACCTCGCCGCAGCCCGTCCAGTCCGGGTTGAACCGCAGGGCCAGCGCCTCGCTGGCCCCCGCCACGGCGTCCTCCAGGGGCAGCCACGCCATATACAGCACGGCAAACCGCCCGCCGGGCTTCAGCAGGCGCGCGATCCGGGGGGCCAGCACCCCGTGGTCGAAGTAGGTGAAGCACTGGCAGGCCGTCACCACGTCGAAGCTCCCGTCGGGGAAGCCGCAGGCCTCCGCGCTGACGCACCGGAACGCGATCTCCATGCCCTGCGCCCGCGCCAGCGCGTCCGCCTGGGCGATCTGGTTTTCCGCGCTGTCTATCCCGGTGAAGCGCGCGCCGTGCCGGTACAGGTTGCGCGGCAGCACCCCCGTGCCGGTGCCGAGGTCCAGCACCTCCTGGCCCGCAGCGCACAGGCCCAGGTCCAGGATTTTCTGATAGAAGGCCTCGGGGTAAATATCCCGGTATTTCGCATAGTCGGGCGAGGTGCGCCCCCAGTCGAACGCCCTGCCGTGGTCAATCTCCGCGTTTTGATCCATTTTGTCCACTCCCAACCCGGTGTTTGACATATTGATAGGTATTATACCACAAACGTCGGGGACTGTGGTATAATTGCGGTACATTTCACAATTCATCAATATTTGGGAGGCTGCAAATGAGCATTGTAAAGGACATGGCCCTGGCCGAGAGCGGGCGGCGCAAGATCCATTGGGTGCGGGACTTCATGCCCGCACTGGGCGGCATTGAGGCCCGCTTTGAGCGGGAAAAGCCCTTCGCGGGCCTGCGGATCGCGGTGTCGGTCCACCTGGAGGCCAAGACGGCCAACCTGGGCTACGTGCTGCAAAAGGGCGGGGCCCAGGTGCGCCTGACCGGCTCCAACCCCCTGTCCACCCAGGACGACGTGGCCGCGGGCCTGGCCTCCATGGGGGTGGAGACCTTCGGCGTGCACGGGGCCGCGCCGGAGGAGTACGAGGCCCACCTGATCGAGACGCTCTCCTTCAAGCCCCACCTGATCGTGGACGACGGCGGCGACCTGGTCCATCTGCTGGGGGGCAAGCGCCCGGATCTGGCGGAACACCTGATCGGCGGGTGCGAGGAGACCACCACCGGCATCCTGCGTCTGCGCGCCCGGGAGCGGGAGGGCATCCTCCCCTGCCCCATGATGGCGGTGAACGACGCCAAGGCCAAGCACTACTACGACAACAAGTACGGCACCGGCCAGAGCGTCTGGGACGCCATTATGCACACCACCAACCTCATCGTGGCGGGCAAGACCGTGGTGGTGGCCGGGTACGGCTGGTGCGGCAAGGGCGTGGCCATGCGGGCGGCGGGCATGGGGGCCACCGTCATCGTCTGCGAGGTGGACCCCTTCAAGGCGCTGGACGCCACCATGCAGGGCTTCCGCGTAATGCCGATGGCCCAGGCCGCCCCTCTGGGGGACGTGTTCGTCACCGTCACCGGCTGTAAAGATGTGATCACCCCCGCGCACTTCGCCGTCATGAAGCACAACGCCCTGCTGTGCAACGCCGGGCACTTCGACTGCGAGGTGGCGGTGGCCGCCCTGGCGGACATGGCCGTGGCGCGGGAGCTGCGTCGGGAGAACATCGAGGGCTTCACCCTGCCGGACGGGCGGGTGCTCAACGTGCTGGGCGAGGGCCGTCTGGTCAACCTGGCGGCGGGCAACGGCCACCCGGCGGAGATTATGGACATGTCCTTCGCCGTCCAGGCCCTGGCCCTGGAGTGGCTGGCCAGGCACCGGGATGCGCTGGAGAAGAAGGTCTACAACGTGCCGGAGGAGATCGACGACGAGATCGGCCGGGTCAAGCTGGCCGCCCTGGGCCTGTCCATCGACGCCCTCACCCCGGATCAGCAGGCCTACCTGGGCGGCTGGAAGGCGTAGGTAACGATATAGCAACGAGAGGAGTTTTATAAATGGATTTGGAACAAGCCCTGTGTGGAGATAAACTGCGAAATGAATTATTGTCTTATCCGACTGTTAATCCTTTTTCTGTGGCGGAGCTGTTCCGCCTGTTGGATGGCGAGGTGAGCTCCGAAGCGGATTTAGCCGATATAGACAGGCTCTGCTTTTCAGTCGTCTCAGATCTATGCCAAAGCAAGTTGCTAATCGATATGCAGAGCGACGACAAAAGGGTGGTTTGGTACGATTATCTGGGGCTGCAAGTCTATCTGTTTCTACAGGGCAAAGGGAAGTATACCGACAAAAGTGCCGCAACAGGAATTATAAGTGTTGCAATCATGACAGAGCTTGCCGATCATGTGTGTACGTACTGCAAGATTACAAGTGATCTGCTCCCTCTAATCGTGGGTCTTCTGCTCTCCGTGGCGGGAAAGATCACTGCGGACGCATGGTGTGATTATTTTTACCAGACTAAGATCGCAACAAACCACTTGCTTGAAGAACGCTTGACGCAAGAGATAGAGTGATGCAGCATGATTCTGGGCAAATATGATTTTGGAGAAGATGTCTATGTGGACGGCAACCACAGTGATGACCGCGGAGCCACTATCGTCCACGAGATAACGCATCTGGTCCTAACCCAAGGCTCCGTATACGGTGTCATTATGGGCGCCTTTCGGGCACTCAGCGACACCTGTGTGCCCAAACTGAGCGGTACGCTGCGGGAATTGATGAATGCGAGCATCACCACCCAAGAGATGACCGCGCTTTACAGCCAATGCTTTACTTACAAGCAAAAAGGCGAAGAAGCTTTAGATGCCTATTTGGCTCAGTTAAAAAGTTGGGATTATTATCGAAAGTATTGCATATCTGGATTTGATGCTTTGGTAAAAAGCCCGCAATATTTAATGGATGGTACTTTCCTTCTTCATTCAATTGCGATCGCTGCTATGAATATCAGCCTAGCTGAATTTGACGGTGTCAATTGGCTAGAGCCTGCGCAAGTCAGAGCACAGCTTATGCAGTATCCGAAGCGCTGTAATCCTGATTCGCGGTATCGAGCATTAGTTCGTGTCTTGCTTGATTCGCTTTCTCCCAATAGAGAAGTGTCACTTCAGGAGGTTATACGGCACGCCGATATTGACGCCTGCGAAATGAGCTCTACCGTAGTCTCCACATTGCTCGATCACCTAGCTGCGCAACTGGAACAGTCCGGGATTGCAAACGCAGCCGGACTCATCGGCGGCCTGAACATTAAGGTGCAGGCCGCACAGGATAATTTGAGCATAGAAACCATTATCCAAAAAATTATCCCAGGCAACTTGAATCTTGGCTCACCCTCCGATGTGCGCCTTCACGTACTCGATTGCGACTATCAGTCCTCTACAGTGACTCTGATGCTTAACGACGGCAGTCCATGCACTCGGGCATTAAGTCAAAATGGCACGGCCTCAGATCTTCTCATTCTGTATCAAACAGCAACAGGTAAATACTCGCTTCTCATCCTATCCCGCGAGAACGTTCAGGTCTTTCTCCAGCATTATAAGGGAGAAATTATCCTGTTCGGAGAGGACTATGATAATTTTCATCGTTTTTTCCCAAACCTTGCAAACAGGCGCGTTTTTTTCCGATTCGATGGACAGTATCCCCATTTTATTGCGCAAATACATACGGACAGCAGCATCCCGCATGTCCATTTTCATCAGGTAACCAACGATACCTACTGCATTTTTATTGTCAATAAACGCGGCGAAGTATTTTTTACCCTACAGCTAAATAATATACTTCAGTATGTCCTCCGCGATATAAACAATAAAAAGTTTATTTATACCAATGTACCAGACGACTCAGACAATACCGATCCCTATTTCTATTTAAGCAGCACAGATTGGTGCCGATATGAGGATGTCATTCTGTCCACCATAGGAAAGAGTATGATGGATCTCACAAAAGGACTTCCAGCGCTTGGACACAGAATTAATCTGGAGGGATTATAATACTAAAATCAGCGCACGGACAAATGTCCGTGCGCTGATTCTTTCTTTAACTAGCGCACCGCGCCGTTTTGGAAATTGTCGTACCACTGTTCCATCTCCCCGGGGCTGTCGAGGCTCAGGAGCTTAAAAATCTCGTAGGCAAATTCCACCGCG
Source organism: Oscillospiraceae bacterium (assembly GCA_022846095.1). Classification (NCBI taxonomy): domain Bacteria; kingdom Bacillati; phylum Bacillota; class Clostridia; order Eubacteriales; family Oscillospiraceae; species Oscillospiraceae bacterium. The sequence continues at coordinate 2,689,395 of AP025583.1, forward strand.
GCGGTCTCGTTGGCGGTGATAAAGCCGCCGTCCACCACCACCTGGGCCTTGACGTAGTGCTCCGCCCCCGTATAGCCCGGCACGTCCAAAAAGAGCTCCGGCGAATCGCCCGTGTGGCGGATCCCGTTGAGAAACCCGTGCCTGCACAGGAAATAGGTGGCCCCGCAGATGGCCGCCACCGGGATGCCCCGCGCGGCCAGCCCCCGCACGAACTGCGCAATCTCGCCGTATTCATTCTCCTCCCAGGACAGTCCGCCGGGCAGGATGGCGATCGCCAGATCGCCATAGTTCCCGTAGCCGCCGAAGGTGTAATCCACCCCCGCCCGGATACCGCCCATGGATACCTTGGGCTGGTCGTCCAGCGCGATGGTCTTTACCGTGTAGTCGGAAAAGGCGTTAGCCACGGCGCACACGTAGGCGGCCTCCCAGTCGCACCAGCGGTCGGTGAGGACCAGCAAGATTTCACGCTTCTGCAAAAGGCTCCTCCTCTTACCGCGCCTCCATGGGCACGTAGTCCTGGTGGCTGCCCACGTACTTGTAGGCGGGGCGGATGATCTTGCCCATATTGATAAGCTCCTCGATGCGGTGGGCGCTCCAGCCCGCCACACGGGCCATGGCGAAGATGGGGGTATAGAGCTCCAGGGGCAGATCCAGCATGTGGTAGACGAAGCCGGAGTAGAAGTCCACGTTGGCGGACACGCCCTTGTAGATCTTCCGCTCTCCGGAGATGACCTGCGGCCCCAGCCGCTCCACCATGGAGTAGAGCTCGTACTCCTCGCCCCTGCCCTTCTCCCGGGAGAGCTTCTCCACGAAGGAGCGCAGCAGGTTGGCGCGGGGGTCCGAGAGGGAGTAGACCGCGTGGCCCATGCCGTAGATAAGCCCCGCCCTGTCGAAGGCCTTCTTGTCCAGCAGGGCCTGGAGGTAGGCGCGGATCTCGTCCTCGTCCTTCCAGTCCCGCACCACCTGCTTCATGTCCTCGAACATGCGCACCACCTTGATGTTGGCGCCGCCGTGCCGGGGGCCCTTGAGGGAGGCCAGCGCGGCCGCCATGCAGGAGTACGTATCGGTGCCCGAGGAGGTGACCACGTGGGTGGTGAAGGTGGAGTTGTTGCCGCCGCCGTGCTCGGCGTGGAGGGTCAGGCAGATGTCCAGCACGTGGGCCTCCCAGTAGCTGTAGGAGGAGTCGGGCCGCAGCAGGGAGAGGATGTTCTCCGCCGTGGACAGCTCGGGGCGGGGCGCGTGGATGAACAGGCTGCTGCCGCTCTTGTAGTTCCACGCCTGGTAGCCGTAGACCGACAGCATGGGGAACAGGGAGATGAGCTGCATGCACTGGCGCATCACGTTGGGCAGGGAGATGTCGTCCGCCCGGTCGTCGTAGGAGGCCAGGTTGAGCACGCTGCGGGCCAGGGAGTTCATGATGTCCTCGCTGGGGGCCTTCAAAATCACGTCCCGCACAAAGTTGTTGGGCAGGGTGCGGTAGTAGGCCAGCTGGTTTTTGAAGCAGTCCAGCTCCTCCCTGTTGGGCAGGCGGCCCAGCAGCAGCAGGTAGGCCGTCTCCTCAAAGCCGAAGCGCCCCTCGGTGAGCGCGTTGCCCACCAGCTGCTCCACGTCGATGCCCCGGTAGTAGAGCTTGCCCTCGCAGGGCAGCTCCTGCCCGTCCACAATCTTCTTGGCCACAATATCCGAAATCTCGGTCAGCCCGGCCACCACGCCCTTGCCGTTCAAATCGCGCAGGCCGCGCTTCACGTCGTAGCGTATGTAGTCCTCCGGGTCGATGGAGTTGGTCGCCAGGCTCATGGCCGCCAGGGCCTCGATCTCCGGCGTAATGTCACAGTAATTCGGGTTACTCGCCATATCTTACCTCCGTTTCCTTGTCACGGGGCGGCGCCGCCGCCCCTCATGCAAAACACATTTTCTATATCATAGCACACAATTGTTACCATTTTATGAATCGGGACAGGAACTGTCCTGCAAAAAAGCAAAGATGCAGGCCCTCCGGCCCGCATCTTCCGCCCCGATCCGACTAAAACAGATCCTTCTTTTTCAGAATAATGGCCACCACGCCGATGACGAACGCGGCGAAGACGAGGGGAATCCACCAGAACTGATCCAGGGGCAGCCCCGTGGTAATATTCATGCCGTAGAAGCCAAAAATAATATTGGGGATGGTGAGCAGGATGGTGATGGAGGTGAGCACCTTCATGATGACGTTGAGGTTGTTGGAGATGACGCTTGCAAAAGCGTCCATCATGCCGGAGATGATGGAGGAGTAGATGTTGGCCATCTCGATGGCCTGGCGCACCTCGATCAGCACGTCCTCCAGCAGGTCGTGGTCCTCCTCGTACAGGGTGATGATCCGCCCGCGGAGGATTTTCTCCAGCGTCACCTCGTTGGCCTTGAGGGAGGTGTTGAAGTAGACCAGCGACTTTTCCAGATCCAGCAGCTGGATGAGCTCCTTGTTGCGCTGGGATTTGTAGAGCTGCCGCTCCATATAGTTGTAGATCTTGTCAATCTGCTTCAGGTACTGCAGGAAGCGCTTGGCCACCTGGAGCAGCATATAGAGGATGAAGCGGGTGCGCTTCTGTGTCTCCGCGTACTTCACCAGCCCGTCCTGGAAGTCCTTGATGATGGAGGACTCCTTCAGGCAGACGGTGATGATGTGCTTTTCGGTGACGATGATGCCCAGGGGCAGGGTGGAGTAGACCACCGCGTCGTCCTTCTCCACGGCGGGCACGTCGATGATAATGAGGGTCTGCCCGTCCTCGGTGTCGATGCGGGAGGTCTCCTCCTCGTCCAGGGCCGCCCGCAGGAAGGTGGGCTCCACCGCCAGGGTGGCGGCCACGGTGTTCAATTCGTCCTCGCTGGGGTAGGTGAGGTTGACCCAGCAGCCGTCCTGGATGGACTCAAGCCTGGTCATCTTGCCGCCGATGGTCTTATGGATGGAGAGCATAAAAAATCACGCCTTTCCCGGCGCGTCGGGCGCCCAAAATGGGCATAATAATTCCCGCGCGCCTATAGTCTTTGCCGCCCGTGGGAAAAGCATTCTGCACAGGCGGAATCGGCACAGGCGTGCGGGCGGGAAAAGACTTACTTCCTGCCGCAGAGCTTCTGCACCGTGCCGGGGGGTTGGATGGGTTCTCGACTCAACGGGTCACCGCTCACGGCGCATATCACTCCTTTATTGGTTCAGATTCGGCGCTCCCGCGGCCTGGGCCCCGGGAACAAACCGCAAAGTCGTTTATTCGGCAAATCATATTATAAGCCCCCGCGGACAAGATTGCAAGGAAAAAGACCGGGCGGTATGCCCGCCCTCTTGACAGCGCCTACTGTAATCAATATAATTTCAGTAAGCCGCGGCACACCGCGGGAACGAAAGCGAGGAATGGACTATGACGGCACCGCAAACCCCCGGAGGGCTCCGGGAGATCTACTACGCGGGGGGCTGCTTCTGGGGCGTGGAGGAGTACTTCTCCCGCATACCCGGCGTGTGCGGCGCCACCTCCGGCTACGCCAACGGCAGCGTGGAAAACCCCACCTACGAGCAGGTCTGCGCCCAGGGCACCGGCTTTGCCGAGGCGGTCCGGGTCCGGTACGACCCGGCCGTCATTTCCCTGCGGCTGCTGACGCTGCAGTTTTTCAAGATCATCGACCCGGTCAGCGTCAACCGGCAGGGCAACGACCGGGGCGAGCAGTACCGCACCGGCATTTACTACACGGACGGGGCGGATCTGCGGGTGCTGCGCACGGTGATGGACGGGGTGCGCGGGCGTTACGCCGCCCCCCTGGCCGTGGAGCTGGGGCCCCTGGTAAACTTCTATCCGGCCGAGGACTACCACCAGGACTACCTGAAAAAGACGCCCGGCGGCTACTGCCATATCGATTTCAGCAGCCTGGAGGATCTGGAGCGGCGTCCGGACGGCACCGTGGGGCTGAAGGCGGACGGCGCGCTCCTGCGGGCGCGGCTGACGCGGGAGCAGTACGCCGTCACCCAGCGCGGGGCCACCGAGGCCCCCTTTACCGGGGCCTATTGGAGCTGCGGCGCGCCCGGCCTCTACGTGGACGTGGTCACGGGCCAACCCCTGTTCACCTCCGCCGACAAATTTGACGCAGGCTGCGGCTGGCCCAGCTTTACCCGGGCGGTGGACGGCGGCGCGGTGGCGGAGCGGCGGGATACCAGCCACGGCATGGTGCGCACCGAGGTCCGCAGCATGGACGGCGGCTCCCACCTGGGGCACGTGTTTGAGGACGGCCCCGCCGAGGCGGGCGGCCTGCGCTACTGCATCAACAGCGCCGCGCTGCGCTTCATCCCCTGCGAGCAGATGGAGGCGGAGGGCTACGGGGCCTACCTGCCCCTGATCTCCCCGCCCGGCGGCGAATCCTGAGCGGGGGCCGGCATGGTGCGCGGCATCGCCGCCGGGCCCCCGGGGTTTGGGGCCGGGGCCCCAATTGTTTCTTCCCGGAGTTCTTTGCAGCCAAAGAATCCCGCCGCCGGAGGCTGATGCCTCCAAAGGCAACGCCTCCGATATGAAAATAGGCAACGAAAAAACGCGGGAAGCGGCAATGCCGCTTCCCGCGTCCTTATTTCAGCTACTTTCCGGAGTTGAAGATCTTGAAGATGGCGTCGTAGGGGTCGTCGTCGGAGAGGGGCTCGGGCGCGGCGGTCCGGCCCTGGGACGCGGAGGCCTCCCCGGCCTTCTCCCCGGCGGCGGTAAAGGGCCGCGCGGGCATGTCCGCGCCGCTGCCGGCCTCCTCGAAGCCGGTGGCGATGACGGTGACCCGGATCTCGTCCTCCAGCGTGTCGTCGAAGGCGGCGCCGAAGATAATGAGGGCCTCGGGGTGGGCGGCCTGCTGCACCAGGTTGGCGGCGGTCTCCACCTCCTCCAGCCCGATGTCCATGGAGCCGGTGACGTTGACCAGCACGCCCCGGGCGCCGTTGATGGAGGTCTCCAGCAGGGGGCTGGAGATGGCCATCTTGGCGGCCTCCTCGGCCTTGTTCTTGCCGGCGGCGCGGCCCACGCCCATGTGGGCCATGCCCGCGTTCTGCATGACGGCGGTCACGTCGGCGAAGTCCAGGTTGATGAAGCCGGTGTTCTTGATGAGGTCGGAGATGGACTGGACCGCCTGGCGCAGCACGTCGTCGGCGATCTCGAAGGCGTTGGCGAAGGTGATCTTCTGGTCGGTGGCAAACTTCAGCCGCTCGTTGGGGATGATGACCAGGCTGTCCACCCGGGTGCGCAGGTCCTCGATGCCCTTCTCGGCCTGGAGCATGCGGCGGCGGCCCTCAAAGTTGAAGGGCTTGGTGACCACGCCCACGGTGAGCAGGCCCATCTCCTTGGCGATGTCGGCCACGATGGGGGCCGCGCCGGTGCCGGTGCCGCCGCCCATGCCGGCGGTGATGAACACCATGTTTGCGTCCTCCAGGGCCTTGGAGATCTGGCTGCGGCTCTCCTCGGCGGACTTGCGGCCCACCTCGGGGTCGGAGCCCGCGCCCTGGCCGCCGGTGAGCTTCTCGCCAATCTGGATTTTAATGGTAGCGCTGGAAACGGCAAGCGCCTGCTTGTCCGTGTTGACAGCGATAAAATCAACGCCCTTGGTGCCGGATTTTACCATCCGGTTGACCACGTTGTTGCCACCGCCGCCCACGCCGATCACCTTTATGGTGACGACGGTATCGGGCCCGGTGTCCAGTCCAAACGCCATAACTGCTCCTCCTATGTAAAAACAAATGTTATTCTCTCTGTAAAATCCGCATTAATTCCTCAAAACGACTTATTTTGTGCCGTCTGGAGGCATGGCAACTACATCTTGGTCTATTTTATCCCTCTTTTGCTTCGAGGTCAATAGTTCCCTACGGATTTCCCCAAAGTTTTGGAACATCCGTGTGCCAAAGACCACCACGGCGGCCAGGTAGATGGGGATCCCCAGCTTGTCCCCCAGCCATGTGAGGAACACGGCGATGGCCGCGTTGCCCAGGGAGCCGGAGAGGTACACCCCAAGCCGGAACTCCCCCTTGATCCGCGCCCGGTAGCCCCCCAGGGCGGAGTCCAGGGCGGCCAGCAGGCCGGCGGCCACGTAGAGCGACCACTTGGCCGGGATGCTCCAGGGGCAGAAGGCCCCCAGCAGCAGCCCCGCCACAAGTCCGAACAGCTCCAGCATCAGCCCACCGCCTCCTCTCCCGAATTCTGGTCCGCGGCGGGCCTGGCGTACTGGGTGTCGATGGCTCCGCTGTACTTGGGGATCAGCAGCTTGTCGCTCATGGTGACCTTCACGTCGATTTTCCACTGGCCCAGCACGTCCACCACGCCGTTGCGCATGGTCAGGGCGTTGTACAGGGTGGTCTGGTCCCCGATGGCGAAAATGATGTAGGGGGCGGCGTAGCGCCTGCCGTTGACCGTGACCACCGCGCCGGTGCAGCGGATCTCGCTGGTGGCGATGATCCGCTCCCCGTTGAGGGAGAGGGCCTCCGCCCCGGCGGAGCGCAGCTCGTTGATCACCGACATGATGTCGTTGTCGTGGATCAGGTAGTCCGCCTCGTCCCCGGTGGTGTTGGCCATGCTGGAGTCCTTCATCACCACGGTGACGCCGGGCCCCTCCACGTCGGTGAGGCCGGAGAGGATCTCCAGCCGCTCGATCTCGGCCTTCATGGCCTCGCTGGCCCCGTCGCCGGAGGCGGCCTGCTCCCGGTAGGCGGCCAGCTCCTGCTGGGACTGGGCCAGCTGCTGCTCCAACCCCTCCTTCTGGTTGAGGGTGTCGTTGTACAGCTCCTGGAGGGTCTCCAGGCGGGTGGCGTTGGTGGTGTCCGCCGCGGCGTTGAGCTTCACGCTCTTGAGCTGGACGGCCAGCAGGAAGCCCAGCACCACGCACACCGCCACGATGGACAGCTCCCCCCTATTGCGCTTTTTTATCTTCATCGTTTGCTCCTTGGTCCCCGCCCGGCTGGGCCGTGGGCGCGGCGGTGGCGGCGTCCGCCGCGGCCTGCGCGTCGTCCCCCGGCATCCAGCGCTCGGGCATCAGCAGCGCCCCCTGCTTGCCCTCGGTGTACACGGTGAAGTCCAGTGTGCCCGTCCGGGGCACCCCGTCCTCGTCCATACGCCAGAGGGTCTTTTTCAGGGCGTATATATCCTTGTTGAAATCGGTAATCAGAGGCAGGGTCACCGTCAGGTTCTCCCCGTAGCCGAAGTGGATGCGGTTCTCCGTGCTCAGGTCGATGAAGGAGGTGACGCTGCCGGTCATGCCCTCGTCGGCCAGGGCGGAGAGCAGCTTCTTCAGGCTCTGCAGCTTCTGCTGCTCCGGCTCGTCCACCGCCAGGGACATGCCCACCGCGGGCGCCAAGGGGGTAATCCCCAGCACCAGGGCCCTGTCCGCGCCCAGGGAGGCGTCCCCCCGCTCCAGCACCTTGCACGCGGCGTCCAGCAGCCAGCGCTCCCCGCCCCCCTCCACCACGGCCACGGGCACGCACTCGCTCACCGTGAGCACGAGGGTGTCGGGCCAGCGGCGGGACATGGACAGCTTGTCCACGTAGGGCAGGCTGGTCAGCACCCGCTGGGCGATCTGGTTCTTATTCAGCCGGAACAGGTTGTCCCCCCGCTCCACGCCGGAGGCCGCCACGATCTCCGCCTCGGTGTACTGGGACTGGCCCACGACCTCGATCCGGTCCACCCGGAAAAACACGATGCAGCCCACTAAAATGGCGGCGAGGATGACCAGAAAGGACAGCAGCTTATAGAGGAAGCCGAAGCGTCCCCTGTTCCGCCGCCTGCCGCGCCTGTTTCGTCTCGCCGCCATTCCAGTAGTCTCCCGTCTCTCGGTTTCTTAAGTACTTTACCACAGCCAGGATAAGATTTTATCAGAAATTTATTAAGATTTCACTCTTTTTCTGTTTTGACCCGCCGTATGTCCGCTCCCAGGGCGCGCAGGGCGCCGTCCAGGTCGTGGTAACCCCGGTCCACGTGCTGCAAGCCGGTGATCTCGCTCCTGCCCTCGGCGCCCAGTGCGGCCACCACCAGGGCGGCCCCGCCACGCAGGTCGGGGGCCTTCACCGGCGCGCCGTGGAGCCGCGGCACCCCGCACACCACCGCCACCCGGCCCTCCGCCTTGATGTCCGCCCCCATGCGGGTGAGCTCATCCACGTGGCGGTAGCGGCTGTCGAAGATATTTTCCACAAACACCGTGGTCCCCGTGCCCCGGCACAGGCAGGCCATCAGGGGGGCCTGGGCGTCGGTGGGGAAGCCGGGGTAGGGCGCGGTGCGCACCGGGGGCACCCCCCGCAGGGGCTCACGGGAGGCGATGAGGATCCGCGACTGGTCGCTGCGGATGGCGCAGCCCGCCTCCGCCAGGGCGGCGGTGACGGTGGACAGGTGCCGGTAGTCGGCGCCCGCCACCTCCACCTCGCCCCCCGCGGCGGCCACCGCGGTGAGGTAAGTAGCGGCCACAATCCGGTCGGCCATGACGGTGTACTCCCCGCCGTGGAGGCGCGCGCCGCCCTCCACCGTGATGACCGAGCTGCCCGCGCCCCGCACCCTGGCCCCCAGCGTACACAGGAAGCCCTGGAGATCCACGATCTCCGGCTCCCGGGCGGCGTTGGTGATGGTGGTAATGCCCCGGGCGGCCACGGCCGAGAGCATGGCGTTCTCGGTGGCCCCCACGCTGGGGATGGACAGGGCGATGTCGCAGCCCGCCAGCCGCTCCCCCGTGCAGTCCAGCACCCCGGAGCGCTCCTCGATCTGCGCGCCCAGGGACCGGATGGCCGCCAGGTGCAGGTCGATGGGCCGGGGGCCCAGCTCGCAGCCGCCGGGGAAGGACATGACCGCCCGCCCCGTGCGGCCCAGGATGGCCCCCAGGAAGATCACGGACGAGCGCATCTCCCGCATGAGGCGGTCGGGCACGTCGCAGCCCGTCAGGGCCGAGGCGTCCACCGTCACCGTGTCCCCCGACCGCTCCACCCGGCAGCCCAGGTGCCGGAGAATTTCGATGGACGCCGCCACGTCCGACAGGTCGGGGCAGTTGTGGATGATGCTCTCCCCCTGCGCCAGCACGGCGGCCGCCAGGATGGGGAGCACGCTGTTTTTGGCCCCGTGGACCCGGACCGTTCCGCTGAGAGGGCGACCGCCCTCCACAATAAAAGCACTCATAATTGTCCGTCCTCCGCAAATATTGGTAGATTCAATCAAACCATACTATGCGCAGGATGGACGGTGGGTTAATGCTGAACCAAGGCGTATCTGAATCGTCAGAGTGGTTGGAATTTCGAGTGGAAATGGTGTCAGCCGAGCCGTTTTTTTGCAGGAATCCCGGGCGGATTGCAAGAAAAAACGGGGAAGGCTGGCGCAATTTCCACCGAAAGGCCGGCCGCACGGACGATTTAGTTGCGCCTTATGGACAGGAGGGTCCGGTAGATCTGCTCCGCCGCGTCGCCCGTGGCCATGCCCCGCAGGGCGCGGCCCATGGCCTCCCGCTTCTCCTTGTGGCCCAGCAGGTCGGACGCCAGCTCGTAGAGCCGTTGGCCGCTGGACTCCTTCTCAGGCAGCAGCACCGCGCCGCCCGCGTCGGCGAGCACCTTGGCGTTCTTGGTCTGGTGGTCGGCCACCACGTTGGGGGAGGGCACCAGCACCGCGGGCTTGGCGATGGCGGCCAGCTCCGAGATGGTGGAGGCCCCCGCCCGGCAGAACACCAGGTCGGCCGCCGCCATGACCACCGGCATGTCGTAGATATACTCCCGCACGTCCAGGGCGGGGTGGGCCTTGAGATCCACGCCCTTCTCCCCCAGCACCTCCAGCACCCGGGCGTAGTCCCGGCCCGCGCCGTGGATGTGGTGGAAGGGCTCCCCGGCCTTGCACTCCAGGGCGATGAAGTCGGCGATCTGGGCGTTCATGACCTGCGCGCCCAGGCTACCCCACACCGAGAGCACCAGGGGCCGGTCGTCGGTGAGGCCCAGCTTGGCGCGGGCCTCACGGCGGGTGTACTGGAAGAAGTCCCCCCGCACCGGGGTGCCGGTGACCACCACCTTCTCCGGCTGGTCGTAGTGCCCGCGGCTCTCCTCGAAGCCCACCATCACCTTGTCCACCACCTTGGACAGGGCCTTGGTGGTCAGCCCCGGCACGGCGTTGGACTCGTGCACGGCGGTGGGGATGCCCCGCTTGGCCGCGGCGCTCACCACAGGGAAGGAGGCGTAGCCGCCGGTGCCCACCACCAAGTCGGGCCGGAAGGCGTCCAAAATCCGGTTGGCCTGGCGCTTGGACCGGCCCATGTTGAACACGGTCTTTACGTTGTGGCCGATGGCCGCCGGGGTCAGGGAGCGGCGGAAGTTGGTGATGGTCACCGTCTCGATGGGGTAGCCCTCCTTGGGCACCAGCCGGTTCTCCATCCCGCCGTCGGCCCCCACGAAGAGGACCCTGCACGCCGGATCCCGGACCTGGAACAGCCGGGCAAGGGCGACGGCGGGGTTGATGTGCCCCGCCGTGCCGCCGCAGGTAAACAGTACATTCATGCAATATGCTCCTCTTAGCCTTGTTTTGGCGCCGGTATCTGCCGGGAGACCGACAACACAATGCCCATTTCCAACAATTGTATCATCAATGCCGTACCCCCATAGCTGAAGAAGGGCAGCGAGATGCCGGTGGTGGGCAGGAAGTTGGTGACCACGGCGATGTTCAGAAAGACCTGCACCGCCATCAGGCTGGTGATGCCCACCACCAGCAGGGCGCCGAAGCGGTCCCGGGCGTGGATGGCGATCCAGAAGCCCCGAATGACCAGCAGGGCGAAGAGGATCAGCACCACCGCCGCGCCGATGTAGCCCAGCTCCTCGCAGACGATGGCGAAGATGAAGTCGTTCTCCGGCTCGGGCAGGTAGAGGAATTTTTGGCGGCTCTTGCCCAGCCCCAGCCCCAGCAGGCCGCCGGAGCCGATGGCGTAGAGGGACTGGATGATCTGGTAGCCCCCGTCCCGGGGGTGGGCCCAGGGGTCCTTCCAGATCTCGATGCGGGTGGACTGGTAGCCGCTCATCAGCAGCACGATCATGGCGCCCAGTGCGGCGCCGCCCCCCGCGAACCAGTAGAGCTTGACGCCCGCGGCGAAGAGCACGGCGGCGGCGGCCACCAGAATCAGGATGGTGCCCGACATGTGGGGCTCCAGCATCATCAGCAGCACAATGACGCCCAGGATCAGGGCGTAGGGGATGAGCTCCAGCAGGCCGATGCGCTCCAGCGTGCCCACCAGGCTGCTCCAGGGGCTGCGGGGGCTGAGCCTGCGCGGCTTCTCCGTGTTGCGTTTGGACAGCCTGGCCGCGAAATACAGTATGACCCCCAGCTTGGCGATCTCGGAGGGCTGGAAGTTGATGGGGCCGATCTTCATCCAGCGCTGGGCGCCGGTGGTGGCGCGGCCGAAGCCGAAGGGGATGACCAGGATCAGCAGCACGATGGCCGCCCCCAGCACAAAGACCGACATCCAGCGGAAGGTCTGGTAGTTGATCTTGGAGGTGACGTACATAATCGCGATGCCGGCCACGGCGAAGAGGGCCTGGCGCATAAAGTAGTAGGTGGGGTTGTTGTGCGCCACCTTGGAGTCGTACAGGGCGGAGGCGTAGGAGGCCGAAAAGACCATGATCACGCCGATACCGGTCAGCAGCAGCACCAGCATCAGGAAGGGCAGATCCATGGGCCCGCGGGCCAGCTGCTCTTCCACCGTCAGGTCGCGTTTGCGTTTTTTTGCCATGGTGGGCCTCCTTGCGCTTGAAATTGACCGCCTGGGTACCCCTAAAACAGGGCCGGGTAGCGGTCCATGACCCCCCAGAAGGCGAGCAGGCAGGCCGCCAGGGAGACCCCCGCGAAGACGCAGAAGATCTTCACCTCGCTCCAGCCGCCCATCTCAAAGTGGTGGTGCAGCGGGGCCATGCGGAAAATCCGCTTGCCGTGTGTGGCCTTGAAGTAGGCCACCTGGATGATGTCGGACAGGGTCTCCGCGATGTAGACGATGCCCACCAGAATGAGGATCAGGGGCATATCCAGCGCGAAGGCCAGCCCGCACACCGCGCCCCCCATGAAGAGGGAGCCGGTGTCCCCCATGAACACCTTGGCGGGGTAGAAGTTGTAGAGCAGGAACGCGCACAGCCCGCCGAAGAGGGCGGCGGCGAAGATGCCCAGCTCCTGGTAGCCCCACAGGGCGGCGGCGGCGGTGAAGAACAGGGCCACGGGCATGGTCACGCCGCTGCTGAGCCCGTCGATGCCGTCGGTGATGTTCACGGCGTTCACCGTGGCCACCATGACGAAGGCTGCAAAGACCATGTAGGCCGGCCAGGGGATGTTGATGATGCTGAAATTCACGAAGGGGATATACAGGTCGGGCTTGAGATAGCCCTCGTTGCGCAGCAGCACGGTGAAGAGGATGGCCGCGGCCAGCTGGAGCAGGAACTTCCACCCGGCGGTCAGGCCGGTGTTCTGCTTCTTCTTCACCTTCATATAGTCGTCCAGGAAGCCGATGGCCCCGAACACCAGGGCGAAGGCGTAGACGTACAGGGCCCCGTAGCGCCCCGCCGCCAGCTCCGGCCAGCCCACCAGCACGATGGACACCAGAATCGCCAGGATAAACATCAGCCCCCCCATGGTGGGGGTGCCCTGCTTGGACATGTGCCAGGTGGGGCCGTCCTCCTTGATGCTCTGCCCCGCCTTCAGGCGGCGCAGCATGGGAATGAGCACCTTGCCCGCCAGAAAGGCGGCCACGAAGGCCACCACACAACTCGCCACAATCCTCATCTTTTGAACCTCCAGCCTCTTTTGTCTCGAAGAGGTATTTTACCACAACACATAACGGGAATCCACTCAAAAAAGCAACAAAAATATGACTTGCCGGGCCGATGTGGGCATCGGCCCCTACGGGAGAGGGGACGGATTGCCGCGGGCCTGCGGCCCTCGCAATGACGGGAACGGGGCATGGCAGTCCGTGCGGCTTTTCAGGCAGTCCTTGAATTGCAACTATTCACAAGTCACGGTGGGTGATGTGCCGCAGGGGCGGCAGCCCTACTTGCAAGGGGCACCGGCCGAACCGAGCCCTGAGCGCTGCCAAGTTTCGCAGGTTACCTGATCCGCACCGCCGCCGGGCCCCTGGGTCCAGGGCCGAAGCCCTGGTTGTTTCTTCCCGGGGTTCTTTGCAACCAAAGAATCCCGCCGCCGGAGGCCGGGCCTCCAAAAAAGACGGCTCCGCAGAGGTGCGCCACGCCGCTCACCGGTAGAACGCCGCCACTTCCTCCCGCTCGTCCAGATGGCGCTGCACGCCGTCGATCTCCTGGTAGGTCTCGTGCCCCTTCCCGGCCAGGAGGATCACGTCCCCGGCCTGGGCGTGGGAGAGGGCGTAGTGGATGGCGCGGCGGCGGTCGGGCTCCACCACGTAGGGGGCGCAGCCCCCCTCCATGCGCTCCATGCCCTCCAGGATGTCGTCGATGATGGCCTCCGGCTCCTCGGTGCGGGGGTTATCGGAGGTGAGGATCACGAAGTCGGCCAGCGTCCCCGCCACCGCCCCCATCAGGGGGCGCTTGGTGCGGTCCCGGTCCCCGCCGCAGCCGAAGAGGCACACCACCCGCCCGGCGGTGAAGTCCCGCACGGTGGTGAGGATGTTCTCCAGCGCGTCCGGGGAGTGGGCGTAGTCGATGATAACCGTATACGCGCCGTGTGGGGTGGGCACCACCTCCACCCTGCCCTTCACGCCCTGGGCCCCGGCCAGGGCGGCGGCCACGGGGGCCGGCTCCAGCCCCAGCGCCAGGGCGCAGGCGATCACCCCCAGGGCGTTGTAGATGGTAAAGCCGCCCGGGATGGGCAGGCGCACCCGCTGGATGGCCCCCCGGGCCACCGCCTCGAACTCCACATGTCCCGGGAAAAGCCGGATGTTCTTGGCGGTCAAATCGGCCTCGTCCTTGTTCTCCGAGTAGGTAAACTTGGGGCACTCCACGCGCTGCGCGTACCAGCGCCCCGCCTCGTCGTCCAGGTTGAGCACCGCCATCCCGCACTGGCGGAAGAGCAGCCCCTTGGCGTCCCGGTAGGCCTCCATGGTCTTGTGGAAGTCCAGGTGGTCCCGGGTGAGGTTGGTGAAGATGCCCGCCGCGAAGGGGATGCCGTCCACCCGGTGGAGCGCCAGCGCGTGGGAGGAGACCTCCATCACCACGTGGGTGCAGCCCGCGTCGGCCATCTCCCGCAGCAGCTTCTGCACCTCCCAGGACTCGGGGGTGGTGCGGTGGGCGGGGAGCGCCCGCGCCCCGATCATGTTCTGGTTGGTGCCGATGAGGCCCACCCTGGCCCCCAGCACCTCCTCCAGCACCCCCTTCATCAGGTAGGTGGTGGTGGTCTTGCCGTTGGTGCCCGTGACGCCGATGACCGTCAGCGCCCGGGCCGGGTGGCCGAACCAGTTGGCGGACACCCGGGCCAGGGCGGCCCGGGCGTCGGCGGTGACCAGCCAGGGGCCCTCCCCCCCGGGGGCGCGCTGGCACAGCACCGCCGCCGCCCCCAGCTCCAGGGCCTCCTGAATATAGCCGTGTCCGTCGGTCTTGTAGCCCGGCAGCGCCACGAAAAGGCAGCCGGGGGTCAGTGTGCGGGTATCATAGCATATTCCTGAAATTTCCACTTCCTGTGCGGGGAGGCCCCCCGCTAGGGGGACGCCCTCCAATATCGCTTCCAGTGTCAATGCTGTCACCCCTAAATCAATATGCTGTTACAGGCCGGTGCTGGTGCCGCCGCCGGTGGCGTTCTGGAGGAAGGAGACCTCCACCACGGTGCCCGCGGGCACCTGGGTGCCCGCCGCCACCGTCTGGGTCACGGCCTTGCTGTCGGCGTCCGTGTCGCCGCTGAGCTTCATGTACAGCCCCAGCTCGGACAGGGCGCTCTTGGCCTGGGCGGGGGTCTTGCCCGTCAGGTCGGGCACCTCCACCAGCTCGGTGGACGGCTGCTCGCCCATGTAGAGCACCACCTTGCTCCCGCCGGGGATGGAGGCCCCCTGGGCCGGGATCTGGGCGGTGACGGTCTCGCCGTCGCCCACGGTGCGCACGTCCAGGTTGGCCTTCTGCAGGGCGGCGGTGGCGTCGGAGAGGCCCATGCCCACCAGGCTGGGCACCAGGGTGTCGGCCGCCATGAGCTCCTCGGCGGAGTACTGCTTCTCCACGCCCATGTAGTCCATGATGTCGCCCAGCAGCTCGCCGGCCATCTTGGCGGCCATGTTGCCGCCGCTGATGTACCAGCCGCCCGAGGTGTAGTTGCTGCCCGGGGAGACCGGCTTGGGGTTGTCGTAGGCCAGCAGGATGACCACCTGCGGATCGTCCGCCGGGGCGAAGCCCAGGAAGGAGACGATGGTGCGGTTTTTGTCCAGGGTCTGGGAGGAGCCGGTCTTGCCGCCGATGCGGTAGCCCGCCACGTAGGCCTTGTGGCCGGTGCCGTCCTTGACCACGCCCTCCAGGATGGTGCGGCAGTGCTCGCTGGTCTCCTCGCTGATCACCTGGCGCACCTCGGTGGGCTCGGTATGCCGGATCATGTTTCCGTCGGGGTCGGTGATTGACTCCAGCACGTAGGGCTGCATCAGGTGGCCCCCGTTGATGACGGCGGAGGCCGCCGTGATCATCTGGATGGGGGTGACCTGGAAGCGCTGGCCGAAGGAGGCGGTGGCCAGGGAGGTCAGGCCGTTGGGACTGGTGAACTCATCCCGGGGCCAGATCAGGCTGCTGGTGTCCATCTCGCCCTGCATGTCGATGCCGGTCTTCTGGAGGAAGCCGAAGTCCTCCAGGTAGTCGTAGAACTTCTCCGCCCCCAGCTTCTGGCCGATGCTGATAAAGGCCGGGTTGCAGGAGTTTGCCACCGCCTTGGCCAGGTTCTGCACCCCGTGGCCCGGCGCGCGCTTGGAGCACTTGATGTCCCAGCCGCCCACGTTGACCACGCCGGTGCAGGTGAAGGAGGTGTTGTCGTTCACCACGCCCTCCTCCAGCGCCGCGGCCAGCACCACGGACTTGAAGGTGGAGCCGGGCTCGTAGGTGTCGGTGATGGCCTTGTTGCGCCACTGGGAGTACAGGGCGTTGGTCTCGGCCGCCTGCACCTCGTTCTCCTCGGTGGACGGGTCGTCGGTGATCCCCGCCAGGGCGGCCAGGAGCTGGGGGTCCTCCACCGTCCAGGGCTGGTTGAGGTCGTAGGTGGGGGAGTTGGCCCAGGCCAGGATGGCCCCGGTCTTGGGGTCCATGGCGATGGCGAAGCCGCCATTCTGCACGTCGAAGGCGGCGATGCCCTCCTCCAGGACGCGCTCGCAGAAGGACTGGATGGTGGCGTCCAGGGTGATGGTCAGGTTGTTGCCGTCAGTGGCGTCGTAGTAGTCCTCGAAGCGGTAGAGCATCTGCTTGCCCGAGCCGTCCTTGGCGGTGACCACCCGCCCGGTCTGCCCGGCCAGCTCCCCCTCGTACAGGGCCTCCAGGCCGTAGGCCCCCTTGTTGTCGTCGTTGGGGTTGACCCAGCCGATGACCTGGGCGGCCAGGCTGCCGTAGGGGTAGTACCGCTTGGTGGTGGGCGGCAGCACGATGGAGTTGGACAGGTGGTTTTCCACAATGAACGCGTTGACCGCGTCGGACTCCTCCTTCTCCACCCGCCACTTGAGCACCTCGTACCGGGAGTTGGTCTTGGCCAGGCGGGTGAGGATCTTGTCCTTGTCCAGATCCAGGATCCGGGCCAGGTTCTCCGCCACGAACTCGTTGGTGGGCTCCGGGTAGTCCGGCTTCTTGCCCTTCTCCACCAGCTCGGCGTACTTCGCCTGCACGGTTTTCAGGTCGGCGGGCGACAGGATTACGTTGTACACCGTGGCGCTCATGGCCAGGGTGTTGCCCTGGCTGTCGTAGATATACCCCCGGTTGGCCGACACGGTGAGGTCGTCGGTCTGCTGGTCGATGGCCCTGGACTCGTAGTAGTCGTGGTTGGCGATCTGGATCTCGTACAGCTTCCCCAGCAGGGGCACGAAGGCCACCACCCCCAGAAGGATCATCAGAAAGAGGGTGCGGCCCAAAATGGTGCGGTTGGCGCGCCGGTCCGGCTGCTGGCTTTTTTTGTCTGTTTTCATCGTTTCCTCCCTGGAATACCGCGTGAGGGCGTAAGAAAAAAGAACTTTTTCTTACGCCCTCGCTCTGGAGGCTGCCTGCTTGCACAGCCCTTTTTTCTATTTGGGGTTGCAAAATACTATATGGCGGGGATCACTTAAAATATTCCACAACGTCGCCGCAGATCTCCTTGATGCTCTCCAGCGCCCCGGCCACGCCCTTTACGGGCTTGTCCTCCCGGAAGAAGGTCACGCTGTCGGGCTCGGACAGGTCCACGTAGAAGATCTGGCCCTCCTGGGGCTTGACCATGGCACCGCTGCCGGTCATGCTGCGCTCCACGGTGGTCAGGTCGTAGGCCAACTCGTACTGGGCCCGCAGGCGGGCCTCCTCGGTGCGCAGCTCGGTCATCTGGCTGCGCAGGGCCCCCACCTGGTCGGCGGTCTGGGCCAGCTGCACGTAGCTCAGCAGCAGCAGCACGGCGAACACGCCCACGGCCAGAAAGCCCACCACGGCGAACACCGACACCTGCCCGGCCTCCCGCACGCGGACCTTGGGCCGCTCCAGCGCCCGCTCTCTGGGCAGCTGGGCCGGGCGGGGGCGGAGGACCTCCTCCCGCTCAAGCTGGCGGGCCGCGGAGCCGTCGTAGGCGGTGTAGGGCACACGGCCGTAGCCGTCATATCTGGTTTTGCGCTTGGCCATCTCAGCCATGCATGTCACTCCCAACTCTTTTCCCGTCCCCCTCTTGGGGGCGCGGGGTCAACACCTCAGATTTTTTCCGCCACCCGCAGCTTGGCGCTGCGCGCGCGGGGGTTTTCCGCCAGCTCCCCCGGGCCCGAGACGATGGGCTTGCGGGTGACCAGCCTCACCTGCGGCCTTTTCCCGCACACACACACGGGGAAATCCGGCGGACAGGTGCAGCCCTTGGCAAAGGCCGCCAGAGCGTTTTTCACGATGCGGTCCTCCAGCGAGTGGAAGGAGATCACGCACAGGCGGCCGCCCGGATTCAGGCGGGGCACCGCCGCGTTCACCATGCGGTCCACGGCGGACAGCTCGTCGTTCACCGCGATGCGGATGGCCTGGAAGGTGCGCTTGGCGGGGTGCTGCTTCTCCCGCAGGGCCTGGCCCGGCATGGCCGACTTGATGACCTCCACCAGCTCCAGGGTGGTCTCTATCGGGCGCTGGTCCCTGACCCGGACGATGGCCGCCGCAATCGCGGGCGCGTACCGTTCCTCGCCGTACTGGTAGAAAATCCGCCGCAGCTCCTCCTGGGGCCACCCGTTTACCACCGTCCGGGCCGTCAGGGTGTCGCTTTTGTCCATTCTCATGTCCAGGGGGGCGTCCGCCATATAGGAGAAGCCCCGGCTGGCGTCGTCGAGCTGGGGGGAGGACACCCCCAGGTCGAAGAGCATCCCGTCCACCGCCTCCAGGCCCAGCTTGTCCAGGATGCCGTCCAGATCCGCAAAATTGCCGTGGACCAGGGTCACGCGGTCCATCCACCGGGAGAGCCTGTCCCCCGCCGCGTCCAGCGCGGCCTGGTCCCGGTCCACGCAGATCAGCCGGCCCGTGTCCAGGCGCGCCGCGATCTCCCGGGAGTGGCCCGCCCGGCCCAGGGTGCCGTCCAGGTAAATTCCGCCGGGCCGGATGTTCAGGCCCTCGATGCACTCGTCCAACAGGACGGGGTTATGGGTCAGCTCCATACTCATATCAGAACCCCAGGGCCTCCATGCAGGCGGCCATCTTCTCCGGGGTCATCTCCTCTTCCTCCTGGGCCTGCCAGGTCTCCTTGCTCCAGACCTCCGCCCGGTCGTTGACGCCGATGATCACCGCGTCCTTGTCCAGCGCCGCGTACCTGCGCAGCTTCTGGGGCACCACGATGCGGCCCTGGCTGTCCAGCTCGCACTTGACGGCGTTGGCGAAGAGCACGCGCATGGCCTTGGACTGGCTCATGGGCAGGGAGGCGAACTTTTCGGTAAAGCGGTCCCAGGTCTCCTGGGGGTAGATGGCCAGGCACGCGTCCACGCCCATGGCCAGGTAGAAGGTGACGCCCAGCTCCTCCCGGAGCTTGGCGGGGATGAACAGTCGGCCCTTGGCGTCCAGGCTGTGCTCGTAGGTGCCGGTCATCCTGCTCACTTCCCCCCACTTTACTTTTTTCTAAAGGGCTTTTGCCCCACTTCGCCCCACTCTTACGTTAACCAGTATAAATGCTGCGCTCCATAATTGCAATAGTTTTTTCGCTCTTTTTTCAGAAAAAAGAGCGGCTTTTTGAAAGAAAAAGCTCACTTTTCAGTATTAAAACATACGTTCGATAACAACTGGTTACAAATAATTTCATCCAATTCTACGATTATGTTTCCGGATCCCCCCGTAGGTTGCGTTTTTAGTCATTATGTAACCCCATATCTGGTGAGGTCACAGCAAAGCCCCGGGCGCGCGCCGTTTGGCGCGCGCCCGGGGCTTTGCTGTGACCTGTTAATTGCTCTTTGTGGTGAGCCGCCCGGCCCGCATATTATAGTATGAAAACTCACCACGCCCCCCTCCGCGGGCGGGCGCCCGCGGAGTAACCATGTCTCAAGTATCATTGTAAATAATTTTTCTTTCATTGTCAATGATAGTTTTGGCATTTGCAATGCGTGGTCATCCCCCGTTTGCGCATTGTAAACTATAGATGCAAAGGGGTGAGCGCGTGAAAAGCAAGTATAAGGCGTCCTACAAAATCGTCGGCTTTAATATCGCGTATTACCGGAAAATAGCCGGACTCACCCAGGAGGGCCTGGCTGAAAAGTCGGGATTGGATATTTCAACCATCAGCAAACTGGAGATTGCCCAGATAGGCGCAACGCTTGACACCCTCTATGACATCGCCGACGCGCTGGGTGTGGACGCCTACAAGCTGCTGATGAATCCGAGATAGCGCAAACCCCGGCCCCTCCGCCCCTCATAGGGGAGGCTTTTTTTGCAGAACAAGGGCCCGTGCGCGCCGCGCACGGGCCCTTCCTTTTGTCCTGAATCCTATTTCTCCTCGGCGGCGGCGTCGAACACCGTCCGCCCGCCGGCGGCCGCCTGGGCGGCGGCGCGGAAGCGGGATCGGGCCTTGGCCACCTCGTCCCTGGCCTCGCTCACGGCCTCCTCGGTGCGGCGCAGCGCGTCCTCGCAGTAGTCGTTGGCCACCCGGCGCAGCTCCCGGCTGCGCTCCTCCGCCTTGCGGACGATCTCGTTGCCCTTCTGCTTGGCCTGGGCCAGCAGCTCGTCCTCGGCCAGCATCTGCCGGGCCTGCTCCTCGGCCTGCTTGCGCATGAGCTCGGCCTCCCGCTTGGCGGAGGCCAGGTACTCGTTGCGGCTGGCCAGCAGCTTTTTGGCCTCGGACAGCTCCATGGGGAACTGGCCCCGGATCTCGTCCAGCAGATCCAGCGCCTTGTCCCGCTCGATGATACATTTCTCGCTGCTCAGGGGCAGCCCCTTCGCCTCGTCAATCAGCTCGTAGAGCATGTCCAGCAGTTCTTCCACTCCGGTTGCCATCGTTAAACCTCCATGCGGCTCACAGGCCGCGCTTTTGCTTCATCCGCCCGTTCACGTCCGCGATGATCTCCCTGGGCACGAAGTCCGACAGATCCGCCCCGTACCACGCCATCTCCTTGACCACGCTGGAGCTGAGGTAGGTGTACTTCGCGCTGGAGGGCAGGAACATGGTGTCCAGCCTGGGGTTCAGCTTGCGGTTGATGAGGGCCATCTGGACCTCTTTTTCGTAGTCGGACACGGCCCGCAGACCCTTGACCACGGCGCAGGCGTGCTTCTCCCGCGCGTAGTCGCTCAGCAGCCCGGAGGAGCGGTCCACCTCCACGTTGGGCAGCTTGGCCACCACCCGGCGGATCAGCTCCACCCGCTCGTCGGGGGTAAACAGGCCGCTGTTTTTATCCGAATTCGTCATCACGCAGACGATGAGCTTGTCAAAGCACACGGCGGCGCGCTTGACGATGTTCAGGTGGCCCAGTGTGATGGGGTCGAAGCTGCCGGGGTAAACGGCGGTTTTCATGGGTAAGCCTCCCCTTGCCCGGCGCGACAAGCAAGCCCAAACAAGCTAAATCGTGCGGCGGTACACGGTAATTTTAATCTTCCCATAGCGGTACTCCCTGCCCTTCTCGTAGGGGGCGGGAAGCTCCGGCAGCGGGGTATCCAGGGCGCTTTCGCACACCATTATACCATTTTCAGTCATAATGTCAATCGCGGCGATAAGCTCCAGGGCCTTTTCCAGGCAGCCGGAGGCGTAGGGCGGGTCCAGGAACACCAGGTCGAACTTCTCCCTGCACCCGGTGAGGAAGGCCGCGAAATCCCCCTGCACCACCCTGGCCCGCTCCGCCAGGCGGGTGGCCTCCAGGTTTTCCCGGATAATGGCCGCGGCCTCCCGCCGCACGTCCACAAAGACGGCCTGGGCCGCCCCGCGGGAGAGGGCCTCGATGCCCAGCTGGCCCGTGCCGGCGAAGAGATCCAGCACCCGGCGGCCCTCCACGTCGAACTGGACGATGTTAAAAATGGACTCCTTCACCTTGTCGGTGGTGGGCCGGGTCTCCAGGCCGGGCAGCTCCCTGAGCCGCCGCCCCCGGGCCGAGCCGGTAATCACTCTCATGTTCCTTCTCCTTTGCCGGGGGTCTGCTCCCCCTTGGCGTTAAAATACGTGTACACCGCCCTGGCGGTATTTTTAGGCACGGCCTGCTCCAGCTCCGCCAGGGTGGCCGCTTTGATATTCTTGACGCTTTTGAAGTGCTTTAGCAGCTCCGCGCGGCGGCGCTCCCCCACGCCGGGGATCTTGTCCAGCACCGAGCCCTTCACCCGCTGGGCCTGCTGCTGGCGGTGGAACTCGATGGCGAAGCGGTGGGTCTCCTCCTGGATCTGCCCGATGAGGGAGAACACCGCCTGGTTGGCCTGTATGCCGATCTCCCGGCCCTCCGGGGTCACCAGGGCCCGGGTGCGGTGGCGGTCGTCCTTCACCATGCCGAACACCGGGATATTGAGGTTCAGCTCCTCCAGCACCCGCACGGCCACCCTGGCGTGGTTCTCGCCGCCGTCGATGAGCAGCAGGTCGGGCAGCTCCCCGAACTTCTCGTCCCCCTCCAGGTAGCGCTTGAAGCGCCGCGTGAGCACCTGCTCCATGGAGGCGTAGTCGTCCGGCGCGTCCATGTCCTTGAGCTTGAAGTGCCGGTAGTCCCGCTTCAGGGGCCGGGCGTTGACGTAGACCACCATGGAGGCCACGATGTCGTCCGCGCCCTGGTTGGAGATGTCATAGCTCTCCATGCGCATGGGGGGCCTGTCCAGGCCCAGCATCCGCGCGAGCAGCTCCAGCAGCTTGGACTGGCGCTCCTCCCGGGTGGTCCAGCGCTCCACCTCCTCGGCGGCGTTCTTGTTGGCCAGGCGGATCAGATCCACCTTGGCCCCCCGCTGGGGGGTAATCAGGTTCACCCGGCGGCCCGCCGCCTCGGAGAGCATCCGGGCCAGGGGGACCTCGTCGTCGATCTCGCAGGGCAGCAGAATCTGGCGGGGCAGGCTGCCCCGGCCCCCGTAGTACTGCCCCACCAGGGCGGAGACCGCCTCGCCGGGCTCCGCCTCCATGGGCGTCTCAATGAGATCCCAGTCCTTGGCGGCCAGCTCCCCGTCCACGTAGTGGAGCACCACGAAGCAGCTCTTGGCGTCCCCCCGGTGGAAGCCCACCACGTCGGTGTCCGCCAGGGACCCGGCCACCACCTTCTGCCGCTTGCCCAGCAGCTCAATGGCCCGGTAGCGGTCCCGCAGCTCGGCCGCCTTCTCGAAGCGCAGCTCCTCGGCGGCCAGGGCCATCTCGGCGCTCAGCTCCTCCCCCACCTCCTTGAACTGCCCCTCCAGCAGGCGCACCGCCTGGCCGATGGCCTCCCGGTAGCGGGACTGGTCCATCTCCCGGCGGCAGTAGCCGTCGCACTGGCCCATGTGGTAGTTCAGGCACGGGCGCTCCTTGCCGATGTCCCGGGGGAACTTGCGCCCGCAGGAGGGCAGGCGCAGGGCCCGGCGCAGCGCGTCGATGATGCCCTGGGTGCTCCCCCGGCTGCCGTAGGGCCCGAAGTAGCGGGCCCCGTCCTCCTCCGCCCGGTTTGCCATGGAGAATTTGGGGTATTCCTCCTTCACCGTCAGGCGGATGTAGGGGTAGCCCTTGTCGTCCTTGAGCAGGATGTTGTAGTGGGGCTGGTGGCGCTTGATGAGGGAGGACTCCAGCACTAGGGCCTCGAACTCGCTGTCCGCCACGATTACGTCGAAGTGGTCGATTTGGCTGACCATGGCCCGGGTCTTCTCCGTGTGGGACGCCGAGTCCACAAAATACTGGGACACCCGGTTTTTCAGCGCCTTGGCCTTGCCCACGTAGATGACCACGTTTTTCGCGTCCTGCATGATATACACGCCCGGCTTGAGGGGCAGGGCGTGGGCTTTTTCTTTTAACTCGTCAAACTTCTCAGACCTGCACACGCGGGCCCACTCCGCCTCTGTCAGCGGCCTTGGTTCTCCCAAATCCGTTCACCTCCCGGTGATAGTATCGATTATCATAGCATATCCGCGCGAAAAAAAACAGAGTGGGATTTCCCCCTCTGTCTCTTCGGCGGGCCGATGTGGGCATCGGCCCCTACGCGGCGCCCTGTAGGGCGGGGGCTTGCCCCCGCCGCCCCTCCTGCCCCTGCTACTTCATGCCCTCCAGCATGGGGTTATACATCATTACGGCGTGGTTTTCAGCCACCGGCTCGTCCCCAATCAGGTTCCCGTCCAGATCGTACACCCGGCGGGCGATCACGTTGTGGCGGGTGAAGCCGCCCCAGTACTCCCCCCGGATCTCGTGCTCCCGCTCGTAGATCTCGTACCGGCACGCCTGGGGCGCGTCGCTGCGCCACTGGCCCTCCAGGTGGGAGGCCGTCAGGCGCAGGCAGAGCCGCCAGGCGTGGGGGGTGTCGTTGCGGATCACCAGGTCCAGGTAGTTGTAGTAGCAGGTGGCCCCGCTGCCGAAGGGCTGGGTGCGGTCCGCGTCGGGGAACACGTCGTAGCCGTGGCGGTGGCGCTCCACCACGGTGAGGGGGGTGTGCAAAGTCATCCAGTACAGCAGGTTGGAGAGCTGGCACAGCCCGCCCCCCACGTCGGCCGTCACGCCGCCGTTTTTCAGCAGCATCCCCTCCACGTAGCCCTTGCGCCGGGTGGGCTTGCCGATGCGCCGCCAGTAGGACAGGCTCTCGCCCGGCAGGAGCACCACCCCGTCCAGCCGCGCCGCGGCCAGGCCCAGGTTGACCACCTTGTTCTCCTGCATCCACATGTCCACGTTTTTCAGCCGCCGCATCAGCGGCGTGCGGTGGGACGCGCACAGGTGGCGGCACTCCCGCTCGGGCCGCCTGCGGGCGTACCGCACCCCGCCCAGCAGCCACCAGGCCCACCGCCGGGCGCGGAAATACCGCGCCCCCAGCCAGAGGCGCAGATCGCTCCTGCTCTTCGGTTCCGCGTGGGCCTGCCATTTCACGGCGCAAATCCCTCCCGCCGTTTTTTCTCCAAAAAGCGCTTTTGGTACTTCAGCGCCCCGTAGGCGCTCACCCTGCGGCTGACCGTAAAATTGGTCACGCCGCCCGCCACGCCCACCACGGGCAGGCCCTGGACAAATTTATTGACCAGCAGGCGCCGTGAGAGCACCCCGGCGGTCTCGCGGATCTGCCCCTCCAGGTCGAAGCTGACGCTCCAGCCGTGGTCCAGGGCGCGGGCGAACCTGTCCGCCTCGGCGCCGTAGGCCCCGCGCTCCTCCCCCAGCGCGGCGCAGAGCAGCAGCAGGAGATAGCAGCGCTCCTGGGGCGTGTCGTAGGGGAAGCCGTAGCGCAGGGCGGTCTCGTACAGGTTTTTCAGCAGCAGGCCCAGCAGCACAGGGATGTCGGGCAGGCCGATCCCCAGCACGCCCAGGGCGCTGCCCTCCAGGGCCGCGGCGCAGGCGCCCAGGCCCCCGCTCACCCCGGCGCCCCGGTTCATCCGGCGCAGGGCCCTTCCGTCCAGCGCGCCGGCCAGCTCCGCGTGGGCATCGGCCAGCTTCTCCCCGGGGAAGGTCTTCTCCAACAGGGGGCCGCCCCGCTCAAAGAGCAGCTGGAACGCCTTATAAAAGGCGCCGTCCAGCGTCTGCCGCAGGCCGGCGGGGATCTTCTCCTCCAGCCGCGCCCGGACGGCCGCGGCCGGGCCGGGCGGCTTCTCCCGGAGCATGCGGGCCTCCCGCCGCTCCAGCGCGTCCAGCTTTCGGTTATAGGACAGCTTCATGGCAAGCTCCTCTTAGGCGGCGGGGGCGCGCCCCCGCCCTACGGTGGTCAAAAACGCGTCGCAAAGCGCCCGCCCTGCAATTATCAAAAAACGCGCCGCAAAGCGGCGCGTTTTTTCGTGCAGATAGGGTTACTCAGAGAAATTGGAAGTGATGAGCTCAATGAGCGCCTCAACCGCTTCCTTCTCATCGGGGCCGTCCGCGATGAGGTTGATGGAGGTCCCCTTCACGATGCCGAGGGAGAGCACACCCAGCAGGCTCTTGGCATTGACTCTGCGCTCGTCCTTTTCCACCCAGATGGAGCTCTTGAACTCGTTGGCCTTCTGGATGAAGAAGGTAGCCGGCCTCGCGTGCAGACCGACCTGGTTGTTCACGACTGCCTCTTTCATATACATAGCGTTTCCCCCCAAGATGCGTTCGCATACTTCACGTATAGAATAGCAAATTTGTCCCAAACCGTCAATGACATTTTGCACAAATTCCGAAAATGAAACTGGATCTATTGACGGAGCGATGCGAAAAAACCACCATACGCCCCCTATTTCAGGTCCACCACCGTGACGCCATCCTCCAGGCGCGGGCGTGTCCTGCGGGACACGCGGATATTCACGCCGCGCCTTCCGGGGGGCACCAGTTCCCCCCGGATGCCCCCCTCCGCTCTGCGAGGCGGACGAAGGCTTTTTACTTTAAATCTACCACGGTCACGCCGTCCTCTCCCTCGCCGTAGCGGCCGGGCCGAAAAGACTTCACATAACGGCTGCGCTTGAGGTGCTCGCGCACGGCGCGGCGCACCGCGCCGGTGCCCTTGCCGTGGATGACCGTCACCTGGGTCAGCTTGCCCATCACCGCGTTGTCCAGAAACAGGTCCAGCGCCCCCAGGGCCTCGTCCACCATCATGCCCCGCAGATCCACCTCCGGGGAGGCCCCCAGGCTGCGCAGCTGGTGCTCGGTGCGCTGGATGAATTTTTTGGCCTCCTTCTGGGTCTGGGTCTCCCCCTCCACCACGCGCACCTCGTCCTGCTTAGCGGAGATCTTCAAAATACCCGCCTGGAGCTGGAGGGAGCCGTCCTTGCCCACCGAGATAACGGCGGCCTGGGTGCCCATCTTCACCAGCTCCACGGTGTCCCCCGCCACGGCGGGACGGGTGGGGGGCGGCGCCGGCTCCTCGCTGCGCGCGCCCAGCTTCCCCTCGGCCTCGTTGAGCTGGCGCTTGAGCCCGGCCCGGCGGTCGTTGTCGGCCTGCCAGTCCTCCTCCCTGCGCTGGCGCCTGCGCATCTCGTTGAGCTCCTTGAAGACCCCGTCGGCGGTGCTGCGTGCCTCCTCTAGAATGGCGCGGGCCTCGGCCTGTGCCTTCTCCACCGCCTTGGCCCGCTCCTTCTCCAGCTTCTCCCGGTACTCCCGGGCCACCTTGGCGGAGTCCTCCATCTCCCGGCGCAGCCTCCGGGCCGCCTCCTTCTCCCGCTCCATGGCCTGGCGCTGCTCGTCCAGCTGGGTGAGCACGTCCTCAAAGCGCACGTTCTCCGCGTCGATGCGGGCGGCGGCCTTCTGGATGATATACTTGGGCAGACCCAGCCGCTCCGATATGGCGAAGGCGTTGGACTTGCCGGGGATGCCCACCAGCAGCCGGTAGGTGGGGGCCAGGGTCTCCACGTTGAACTCGCAGGAGGCGTTCTCCACCCCCGGCGTGGTCATGGCGTAGACCTTGAGCTCGGCGTAGTGGGTGGTGGCGGCCACCAGGGCGCCCAGCTCCCGGGCGCTCTCGATGATGGCGGCGGCCAGGGCCGCGCCCTCGATGGGGTCGGTACCCGCCCCCAGCTCGTCGAAGAGGATCAGCGTGGCGTCGTCCGCCTCCTGCAAAATCCCCACGATGTTGGTCATGTGGGAGGAGAAGGTGGACAGGCTCTGGGCGATGGACTGCTCGTCGCCCACGTCGGCCAGCACCCGGTGGAACACCACGATTTGGCTGTCGTCGTCCACGGGGATGTGCAGCCCGCACTGGGCCATCAGGGTCAGCAGGCCGATGGTCTTGAGGGTGACGGTCTTGCCGCCGGTGTTGGGGCCGGTGATGACCAGGGTGTCGTACGCCTCCCCCAGCGCCAGGTCGTTGGCCACCGCCCGGGCCGGATCCAGCAGGGGGTGGCGGGCCCGGCGCAGCCGCACGCCCCGCCGGGCGATCCGGGGGGCGCAGGCGTTCATGCGCATGGAGAGCTTGGCCCGGGCGAAGATGCCGTCCAGCAGGACCAGCAGGTCGTAGTCCTGCTGGATGTCCTCCTTGTGGGCGGCCGCCTCGGCGGACAGCTCGGCCAGGATGCGCTCGATCTCCTTCTCCTCCCGGGCCTGGAGCTCCCGCAGCTCGTTGTTTGCCTTCACCACCCCCATGGGCTCGATGAAGAAGGTGCCGCCGGAGGAGGACACGTCGTGCACCAGCCCGGGCACGTCGTTTTTGCACTCCGATTTGACGGGCACCACGTAGCGGTCGTTGCGCTGGGTGATGATGGTTTCCTGTAAATAGCGGGCCTGGGAGGAGGAAATCAGCTTTTGCAGGATGTCCCGCACCTTGCTGGCGGTGGCGCGGATATGCCGCCGGATGTCGGCAAGCTCCGGGCTGGCGGAGTCGGCGATCTCGTCCTCTCCCAGGATGGAGCCGGTGATCTTCTCCTCCAAAAAGCGGTTGGACGTCAGGGAGCGGAACAGGTGGTCGATGCAGGTCTTGGCCGAGCCCTCCCGGCCGTCGGCGTACTCCTTGGCGGAGCGGGCGGCGCGCAGCACGGCGGCCACGCCCAGCAGCTCCCGGGTGTTGAGCGCGCCCCCCATATCGGCCCGCTGTAGGCTGGCGCTCACCGGCTTCACGCCGGAGAGGGAGGGGGTGCCCCGCAGGGTCATCATCCCCACCGCCGCCGTGGTCTCCTCCAGGCGGCGCTGTACGTCGTCTGCGTCGGTCAGAGGGCGCAGGCGCAGGGCCTGCTCCTTCCCCTCCTCGGTGACGGCCTGCTCGGCCAGGCGCTCCAGCACGCGGGGCAGCTCCAGGGTCTGAATGGACTTTTCAAATAAATCGGTCATGGGTTTTTACCTCAAATCACATGATTGCCTCCATATGATACACCAAAACCGTGAAAATGAACAGTGCTATTTCCCGCGGGAGCGGATTCCCGGCCGGTTCCCGCCCCGCGGGAGGAAATTCCCGCCCCATTGGCTGTGCAAGGCCCCGTCCGGTGTGCTACAATTTCACCATAGAAAGAGAAAGGAGGCGCTTTTATGGGGGCCGAACAGGAATTTGGCGAGCGCCTGCGGCGCTACCGGAAGGAGAAGGGCCTGACCCAGCAGGAGCTGGCCGACCGGGTGGGGGTGAGCAACAAGACCGTCTCCCGCTGGGAGAGCGGGGGCGGCTACCCCGACGTGTCCATGCTGGTGCCCCTGGCCAGGGCCCTGGGGGTGGCGGTGGACGATTTGCTGGACCCCGGGCGGCCGGTGCGCACCCTCACCCGGACGGACTGGCAGGGGCTGCTCTCCTTCGCCTTTGCCCTGGGCGGGGGGCTGCTCTATTTCCTGCTGCGCCTCTTCGCCCCCGCCCCGGTCTGCTATCTGATCTACCTGGGGTGCATGGCCTACGGGGTCTACCTCCAGGCCCACTACGCCCGGCACAGCCGCTGGTTCCGGCTGGCCAACGCCGCCATGGACTTTGCCGTGAGCCTGTCCTTCGTCACCACGGCCGGGACGGCCGCCGCGGCCTGGGTGGGCGGCCTTGAGGCCGCGGCGCTGCTGCTGCAGACCCCCGTCCGGCTTGCGGCGGCGGGTCTGGCGGCGGCACTGGCGGCGCTGATGACGGCGGCCGCCTGCCTGGCGGTGGAGCGCTGGGGCTTCCGCACGCCCCGCTGGCGGGACGCCTGCCTCCGCCTGGAAAGGCCGGGCCCGCGCCGTCTGGCCCCAGCCCTGTGCGTCCTGGCGCTGCCCCTGTTCTGGGCGGCCTACCGCCTGCCCCTGCCGCCCGGGTGCTACCTGAACCAAAAAGCCGCATACCTGGGGCTGTTGGCCGCGCTCACCGCCCTGTGCCTCGCGCTCTCCCTGAAAAAGGGATACCGGCCCATGCTCTGCTCCGCCGCCGTCCTGGCCGTGGTGGGGTTATGGCTGCCCGCCCTGGCCCGGCAGTACGCCTGGCTGAGCATCTCCGGCAGGGTGGCGGAGGCCGGCCCCATGCTGGCGGAGCGCTACCCGCGCTTCGGCGCGCTGTCCGCCGGGCAGCTGGCCGCCGCCCTCGCCGGGGCGTGTGTCTGCCTAATCCCGGCTGTGCTGCGCGTGGGCCGCAGGCCGGAGGCGCCCGGGGAGAACGGCGGTCAAAAGACGCAGGCGGGCGCCTAAGCGCCCGCCTGCGCGCCCTCCACCCGCAGCATCCGGTAGCCCACGCCCACGTGGGTCTGGATATAGCGGGGGTGGGCGGTGTCCTGTTCAATCTTCTTGCGCAGGGTGGCCATGAACACCCGCAGGGAGGGGGTGTCGGTGGGCAGTGCGCTGCCCCACACCTCCCGCAGGATGTAGTTGTGGGTGAGCACCTTGCCCACGTTGCGGGCCAGCAGGCAGAGCAGCTTGTACTCGATGGGGGTAAGGTGGATCTCCTCCCCCTCCAGGTACACGCACCCGGCGGCGTAGTCGATGCGCAGCGCGCCGTTGACGAAGGCGCCGGCCGGCTCCCCGGTGTGGGCGCCGTCGTACAGCAGCCGCCGCAGGGCCACCCGCAGCCGGGCCAGCAGCTCGTCCACCGAGAAGGGCTTGGTCAGGTAGTCGTCCGCCCCGGCGTCCAGGGCCTCGATCTTGTCCCTGTCCTCGCTGCGGGCGGAGACCACGATGATTGGCATATTGGACCAGGAGCGCACCTTTTTGATGATCTCCACCCCGTCCATATCGGGCAGGCCCAGATCCAGGATGATCAGATCCGGCTGGCCGGAGACCGCGTCCAGGATGGCGGCGGTGCCGGTGGCGGCGGTGTGGTACTGGTAGCTCTGGGTGTCCAGGGTGGTGGTAATGAGGTTGCGGACGGCCTTGTCGTCCTCCACAACCAGGATTTTCGGCTTATTCATAGACTTTGACCTCCTCGGCCTGCAGCGTGAAATAGAATACCGTGCCGTGGGGCGGGTTGTCCCGCACGCCGATGGCGCCGCCGTGGGCGGCGATGATGGACCTGCACAGGGACAGGCCCAGACCCAGGCCCCGGCGGCTGTCCCCCTTCTGGTTGCCCACGGTGTAAAACATATTAAAGAGCTGGCCCTTGGCCTCATCGGGCACGCCGGGGCCGTCGTCGGCGATCTCCAGCCGCACCATCTCCCCGGCGCGGAAGGCCCGCAGGGTGATGTGGCTGCCCTCGGGGGTGTATTTGATGGCGTTGTCCACGATGTTGATGACCACCTGGATAATGAGCCGGGAGTCCATGCGCGCCATCAGCAGCTCGTCGGACAGCTCCACGCTGATGTGGTAGGCGCTGGCGCGGCGGTTGACGTGGGCCAGCGCCTCGTCCAGCACCTCCCCCACCAGCTCGGGCACCATGCGGATGCCCATAGTTCCGTTCTCGATGCGGGTGACCGACAGGAGGTTTTCCACCAGGTTGATGAGCCACATGGAGTCGTCGTAGATGTCGGTGTACAGCCGCCGCTTCTGCCCGTCGCCCAGCCTTCCGCCGTCCGCCATCAGGATGCTGGCGTTGCCGGAGATGCTGGTCAGGGGGGTGCGCAGGTCGTGGGAGATGGCCCGCAGCAGGTTGGAGCGCAGCTGCTCCTGCCTGGCCCGCACCTCGATCTCCCGCTTGCTGCGGCTGACCTGCTCCTTCTCCAGGGCCAGGGCGAACTCGCTGAGCATGGAGGAGAGCACGTTGCGCTCGAAGGCCCCCAGCTCCGGGTATTGGTCCATGGGCAGGCCCACCACGGCGAAGACGGTCTCGCCGCCGCGCACCGCCATATACAGGCACCTGGCCCCCGGCAGGGTGGCGGTGCCCGCCCCCGCCCGCTTGTTGTTCTTGTACACCCACTGGGCCACCCCCCGCTCGTCCCCGGCCAGGTAGGCCGCGCCGGGGGCGCGCTCCCCCTCCGCCGGGAAGGGCCTGGGGGCCTCCAGCCCCGCGCCGGACACGGGGTAGAAGAGCACCGGCCGGTCCAGCAGCTTCACCAGCTGGCCCGCGGCCGCGGCGAAGATCTCCTCCCGCCCCGCCGCCCGCTGGAGCACCTGGCTGGTCTCCAGCAGGATCTGGGTGCGGTAGGACTTCATGGCCTCCAGCCGGGCCTGCCGCTTCACCCGCATGGTGAGGGTGGAGGTGATGAACGCGGAGAGGAACATGGTGAAGAAGGTCACCCAGTACCCGGGGTCCAGGAAGCGGAAGCTCAGGTAGGGGTCGGTGAAGCAGAAGTTGAAGATGAGCACGCTGAGGATGGAGGAAACGCCGCTGAACACATACCCCCGGGTGGCCATGGCGATGAGGAGCACGCCCAGGATGTAGACCGTGATGATGTTGCTCTCGCTGAAGCCCCGGTCAAAAAAGAAGTAGCCCAGCAGCGTGCACAGGGCCAGCACGAGCACCGTTTTCCCCGCGTCGGCCGCCGAGAGCTGGGCGGCCAGGGCGGGCCGGGGCCGCACCGGCCGGTAGGGGGGCAGGGCGTCGGGGATGACGTAGATGTCCAGGTTGGGGGCCAGGGCGGTGAGGCGCTCCACCAGGTTCCGCCGCCGCCGGAAGAGGCCCGTGCGGGTGTTGGAGCGGCCGATGACGATTTTGGACACGCCGGCCACCTGGGCGTACTCGGCAATCTGGGCGGGCACGTCCTCGCCGTACATGGTGGCGATGCGTGCCCCCAGCTGCTCGGCCAGGCGCAGGTTCTCCCGCAGGCGGCCCCGGTTGGCCTCGGAGAGCTCCGCGGAGCCGGGGGTCTCCACGAACAGGGCGGTAAAGGTGCCGTGGAAGGCCTCGGCCAGACGCCCCGCGGTGCGGATGACCTTGGCGTTGGAGGGGGAGGAGGACAGGCAGATGAGGATGTGCTCGTCGGCGAACTTCACGCCTCCGGAGGCGCGCTTGCCCTCCCGCTCCTTCTTGCGGTTGAGACGGTCGGCGGTGCGGCGCAGGGCGATCTCCCGCAGGGCCACCAGGTTGTCCCGCGTGAAGAAGTTGTCCAGGGCCCTCTGGGCCTGGGCCCGCTTGTAGATCTTGCCCCTGTTCAGGCGCAGGATCAGGTCGTCGGGCTCGATGTCCACCAGCTCTACCTGGTCGGCCCCGTCAAACACGCTGTCGGGCACCCGCTCGCGGACGATGACCCCGGTGATGGAGGCCACGATGTCGTTGAGGCTCTCGATGTGCTGCACGTTGACGGTGGTGTACACGTCAATGCCCGCCTTGAGCAGCTCCTCGATGTCCTGGTAGCGCTTTTTATGGCGGCAGGAGGGGTCGTTGGTGTGGGCCAGCTCGTCCACCAGCACCAGGGCGGGCCTGCGCTCCAGGGCGGCGTCCAGATCGAACTCGCTCAGGGTGATGTTCTTGTGGGCCACCCGGCGGGGGGCCAGCTGCTCCAGCCCCGCCAGCAGGGCCAGGGTCTCGGGCCGGGTGTGGGGCTCGACGTACCCCACCACCACGTCCGCCCCGGCCTCCAGGGCGGCGTGGGCGGCCTCCAGCATGGCGTAGGTCTTGCCCACCCCGGCGGCGTAGCCGAAGAAGATCTTCAGCCGTCCGCCCGCGGGCGGACGGCGCTCCTCCTCCACCTCACGCAGCAGCAGATCCGGGTCCGGCCTTCTGTCCTCGTCCACGGTGCGCACACCTCCCGCTCTCAGTTTCAGGTATTATACCATGGAGGGGGGTAATGAAACCATTGTGATTTTCCCGCCCGTATAAAGATCCCGTTAAGACCGCGTTAAGATCCCCGGCCGTCTTAACGCAATCTTAACATCCCCCCGGCCCATCTTAATCCATTGTTAACGCCCCGCCTGCTATAGTGGGTGTACCGGAAGGGCGGGGCGTTCATGCTGCATTTGAAAAAACA
Source organism: Oscillospiraceae bacterium (assembly GCA_022846095.1). Lineage (NCBI taxonomy): Bacteria > Bacillati > Bacillota > Clostridia > Eubacteriales > Oscillospiraceae > Oscillospiraceae bacterium. The sequence goes on from AP025583.1 coordinate 2,722,723, forward strand.
TACGATCACCCCGGCGCAGGTCATCATCGGCGGCTTTCTGCTGCTGATCCTGGCCGGCACCCTGCTGCTTATGCTGCCCGCCGCCACACGCAGCGGCCGGGCGGCTTCCTTTTCCGACGCGCTCTTCACCGCCGCCTCGGCCACCTGCGTCACCGGCCTGGTCCTCCACGACACCGCCGCCTACTGGTCCCTCTTCGGCCAGGCGGTCATCCTGCTGCTCATCCAGGTGGGGGGCATGGGGGTGGTGACCATGGCGGTGGCCGTGTCGGTATTCACCGGGCGGCGGATCGGCCTGGGCCAGCGGGCCCTGATGCAGGAGGCCATCTCCGCCCCCCACATGGGGGGCATCATCCGCCTGACCAAGTTCATCCTGTGCGCCACGGCGCTGCTGGAGGGGGCGGGGGCGGTCCTGCTCAGCCTGCGCTTCATCCCCCTGCTGGGGGTGTGGCGGGGGATCTGGTACGGGGTCTTTCACGCGGTGTCCGCCTTCTGCAACGCCGGGTTCGATCTGATGGGCGATGTGTCCGGCCCCTACTCCTCCCTCACCGCCTTCGCGGGGGACCCGGTGGTCAGCCTCACCATCCCGGCGCTCATTGTGGTGGGGGGCCTGGGCTTCTTCGTGTGGGACGATCTGCGCCGCTGCCGCCTGCGCTTTCACAGCTACAGCTTGCAGACCAAGGTGGTGCTCACCACCACCGCCCTGCTGATCCTCCTCGGCGCCCTGCTCTTCTTCTGCGAGTTCGCCCAGCCCCGCTGGGCCGGCCTGACCCGGTCGGAGCGGGCGCTGGCGGCCCTGTTCCAGTCGGTCACCCCCCGCACCGCCGGGTTCAACACGGTGGATCTGTCCAGCCTGTCCGGCCCCGCCCTGCTGCTGACCACCCTGCTGATGGTGGTGGGGGGCTCCCCCGGATCCACGGCGGGGGGCGTAAAGACCACCGCCCTGGCCCTGGCGGCGCTGTGCGTCGTCTCCTCCCTGAAAAACCGGCCGTCCATCCAGTGCTTCCGCCGCCGGGTGGGCACCGACGTGCTGCGCAGCCTGCTGACGCTGCTCTTTCTGTACACGTCCCTGCTGCTCACGGGCGCGGTGCTGCTCAGCGCGCTGGACGGGGTGCCCCTCACCGCCGCCGTGTTCGAGGCGGCCTCCGCCATCGGCACCGTGGGGCTCTCCCTGGGGATCACCCCGGAGCTGGGGGCCGCCTCCCGGCTGGTGCTGGTGGGGCTGATGTACTTCGGGCGGGTGGGGTGCCTGACCATGCTGTGCGTCGTGCTGGACCGGCGGCACCCCGCCCCCGCCCAGCTCCCGCTGGAGCATCTGATCATCGGATAAGGAGCGTGCGCGATGAAATCCATCCTGCTCGTCGGCCTGGGCCGCTTCGGCCGCCACATGGCCCAGAAGTTTTTTGAGCTGCGCCACGAGGTGCTGGCCGTGGACAGCGACGAGGCCCGGGTCAACGAGGTGCTCCCCTTCGTCACCAGCGCCCAGATCGGCGACAGCACCAACGAGGCCTTCGTCTCCTCCCTGGGCGTGCGCAACTTCGACCTGTGCGTGGTGGCCATCGGGGACAATTTCCAGAGCTCGCTGGAGACCACCGCCCTGCTCAAGGACTGCGGTGCGCGCATGGTGGTGTCCCGGGCCAGCCGGGACGTGCACGCCAAGTTCCTGCTGCGCAACGGCGCCGACCAGGTGATCTACGCCGAGAAGGAGATGGCCATCCGCACGGCGGTCCGCTACAGCTACGACAACATCTTCGACTACATCGAGCTCACCCCCGGGTACTCCATCTACGAGATCCCCACGCCCCCCGCCTGGGTGGGGCGCACCATCGTGCAGCTGGCCGTCCGCTCCCGCTACCACATCAGCATCCTGGCCACCAAGACGGGGGAGCGCATCGCCCCCCTGCCGGGGGCCGATCACGAGCTGAAGGCCGACGAGCGGCTGATCCTCATGGGCAGCAACAGGGACGTGCGCAAGATCCTGTAGGGCGGCTCTTTTTGTTGGAATAACAACATACACAGCCCCTCCGCCGTGGTATACTCCGATCATAAACCCAGAAAACAGGAGGAATCCGGCTATGATCCGTAAAATTATCCACATCGACGAGGAAAAATGCGACGGCTGCGGCCTGTGCGCGGCGGCCTGCCACGAGGGGGCCATCGGCATGGTGGGGGGCAAGGCCCGCCTGCTGCGGGACGATTACTGCGACGGACTGGGCGACTGCCTGCCCGCCTGCCCCGCGGGGGCCATCTCCTTCGTGGAGCGGGAGGCCGCCGCCTACGACGAGGCCGCCGTGCAGGCCAACAAGCGGGAGCGTCAGGCCCAGGCGGCCCCCCTGCCCTGCGGCTGCCCGGGCACCCAGTCCCGGCAGCTGGAACGCCGGCAGGCCGCACCGGCCGCCACCGCCCCAGGCCCCGCCTCCCAGCTGGGCCAGTGGCCGGTGCAGATCAAGCTGGCCCCGGTGGACGCCCCCTACTTCGACGGCGCCAGACTCCTGGTGGCCGCCGACTGCACGGCTTACGCCTACGGCAGCTTCCACCAGGACTTTATCCGCGGCAGAATCACCCTCATCGGCTGCCCCAAGCTGGACGGCGCGGATTACAGTGAAAAGCTCACCGAAATTCTCACCCGCAACGACGTCAAGAGCCTGACTGTGGTGCGTATGGAGGTGCCCTGCTGCGGCGGCATCGAGCACGCGGCGGTGGCCGCCCTGAAAAACAGCGGCAAGCTGATCCCCTGGCAGGTGGTCACCATCTCCACCGACGGGCGGATTCTGGACTGAGCGCCCCAACCCCCGTCCGCCGCGCGGACGGGGGTTTTGCGGTTGCGCTCCCGCCTCTTTCGTGATATATATTATATAATATATATCAGAGGAGGGCTCCGCCCATGCTCACCGTCCAACTGGCCTTTCAACTGATCCTCTTCATCGGCCTGGGCATCTTTGTCCAGCGGCGCGGCATCGTGGACGGCGCGTTCGACAAATCCCTCACCAACCTGCTGCTGGACGTGGCCGTGCCGTGCCTCATCGTCAAGTCCTTCCTGCTGCCCTTCTCCCCGGAGGATCTGCGCAGCTGCCTGCTCCTGCTGGGCCTGGCCCTGCTGGTGGCCCTGCTCTCCTTCCTGGTGGGGCAGGCCGCCTACCTGGCCGCGGGCCGGGGCTCCTCCGCCCGGATGCTGCGCTACGCCGCGATCTTTTCCAACTTCTCCTTCGTGGGCATGCCCGTGGTGGAGGCCCTATACGGGCAGAAGGGGCTGTTCTACTTCGTGGTCTTCCTGATCCCCATGCGGGTGCTCTACTACACCGCCCCCGCCCCCCTGCTCACCCCGCCGGGGGCCGACCGGGCCCGCCCGCCCCTGTCCGCGCGGCTCCGGGCCGTATGCTCCCCGCCCATGGCGGCGGTGCTGGTGGGCGTCGCCCTCTACGTCACCCGGATCCCCCTGCCCGACGTGGCGGTCAGCGTCCTGTCCTCCATGGGCGCGGTGTGCATTCCGCTGGGCATGATGCTCTGCGGCATCTCCCTGGCCAAGCACGACATGCGGGCCTTCCTGCGCCCCCGGTTCCTCCGCGCCCCCCTGCTGCGCAACCTGCTCATGCCCGCCCTGGTGCTGGGCCTGGCGGCGCTGCTCCCGCTGGACGCCCTGATCGCCCAGCTTTTGGTGGTCTACGCCGCCCTGCCGGTGCCCTCCCTGCTGGTGGCCTTCACCATCGAGTACGACCCCGCGCCCGGCAGCCGGATGGAGAGCGCCGCCACCGTCTTTCTTTCCACCCTCCTGTGCGCCGCCACCGTGCCCCTCTGGGCCGCGGCGGCCCAGGCGTTCTTTCCCCTATAGCCCAAGCGGGGGCCCGTTACGGGCCCCCGCTTATTCCGCCTCCGGTACGGCGGGGAAGAGCAGCTTGAGCAGCAGCCGCCCGGCGGCGGGGGCGTCCTCGTACCCCAGGCGCAGGGGCCGCCCGTCCCGCCCGGTCACGCGGAAGCCGTCGCGCTGCTCCACCCTGACCCCGGAGCCCGGCAGCACGGTGCGCAGGGCCAGCTCCCACTCCAGCAGCCCCCGGCACTCCCCCGCCCGGTAGGCGTCCATCAGCCACTCGAACTCCATGGCGGACACCCCGTCCTCCAGGTACCGCGTCCAGAGCTCCCCCTTCTGCCCGATGGTCAGGCAGTCCAGGCACTGCTCCGGCCCAGCCGGGCCGGCCAGGGTGGTGTAGAGGAATTGGGCCCCGTCGGCCTCCAGCCCCGGCCAGGCGGCGCAGAAAAACGCCCGCCGGGTGCGGTGCAGGGCCACGCAGCCGCTGCGCCCGCCCAGCCCGGAGACGGCCTCGGCCAGGGCGGCGCAATCTCCCCCGGCGTCCACCTGGACGCACAGGTCGGACAGGGCTGCGAAGTCCCGGCCCGACACGTCGCTGCGTGTCCATTCCTCCCCCGCGGCCCGGATCTCCCCCACCTCGGCCCCGCCGGCCCCGCCGTAGACCACGGCGGGCCAGTGGGCGCTGAGGGCGGACAGCACCCGCCCGTAGTCCTGCAAAAAGTCGCCGCAGGGGTAGCAGGCGCCGGGAAACCACGCGGTGAGCGCGCTCCCGCCGTCCAGGTAGAGCACCCGGGGCGGGCAGTCCAGCACGCAGCGCAGGTCGTACAGGAAGGCCAGGGCCAGCCGGGCCGGCGTGGGCTCCCCCCCTCCGCGCCCGGCGGGGGGCGGGAGCTTGCCCCGCGCGGCGGTCCGCTTGCGGTACAGGCCGTTCACGCTACCCCTCCTTCAGAATCCCGTCCAGCGCCAGGTTCACCTTGAGCACGTTGACCCTGGGCTCGCCGAACAGGCCCAGGAAGCGGCCGGTGGTGTAGCGCCCGACGACGGCGCGCACCGCGTCCTCGCTCAGCTCCCGGGCCGCCGCCACCCGCGCCACCTGGTACTCGGCGGCGGCGGGCGAGATGTCGGGGTCCAGGCCGCTGCCCGAGCAGGTGACCAAATCCACGGGGATGGCGGTGCCGTCCATGGCCGGGTTGGCCGCGCGCAGCCGCTCCACCCGGCCCGCCACCGGCGCCTCCAGCTCCGCGCCCGCGGGACTCTTGTTGCTGGCCCAGGCGTAGAGGACGGGGTTGCCGTCAGCGTCGGTAAAGGTGCCGGTGTCCAGGTTCTGGATGCGGCCCCAGAAGTATTCGCCGCCGGTGAAGGACTGGCCCAGCAGGGCGGAGCCGTAGGTCTTGCCGTCCACCTCCACCACGCTGCCGTTGGCCTGCGCGGGGAACAGTATCTGGGCGGCGCCGGTGATCACAAGGGTGTAGGCCAGGCCGCAGAGCACCATAAAAAAGGCCAGCACGGTAAAGGCCCTGCCGATGATTTTGGCCGCGTTTTTCATAAAAACTCCTCCTCCGCCCCGGCTACACAATGCCCAGGGCCGCGATGATAAGGTCGATGATCTTTATGGCGAGAAAGGGGGCCGCCATGCCGCCCAGCCCGTAGACCAGCAGATTGCGGGACAGCAGCTTTCCGGCGGGCACCTCCCGGTACTTCACCCCCCGGAGGGCCAGGGGGATCAGGGCCACGATGATCAGCGCGTTGTAGATGGTGGCCGACAGGATGGCGGACGCGGGGCTGGCCAGGCCCATGATGTTCAGCACCCCCAGGCCCGGGTAGAGGGCCATAAAGACGGCGGGGATGATGGCGAAGTACTTCGCCACGTCGTTGGCGATGGAGAAGGTGGTCAGGCTGCCCCGGGTCATCAGCAGCTGCTTGCCGATGCGCACGATGTCGATGAGCTTGGTGGGCGAGGAGTCCAGATCCACCATGTTGCCCGCCTCCTTGGCGGCCTGGGTGCCCGAGTTCATGGCCACGGCCACGTCGGCCTGGGCCAGGGCGGGGGCGTCGTTGGTGCCGTCGCCGGTCATGGCCACCAGGTGGCCCTGGGCCTGGTACTGGCGGATCATCTTCAGCTTGCTCTCCGGGGTGGCCTCGGCCAGGAAGTCGTCCACCCCGGCCTCGGCGGCGATGGAGGCGGCGGTGAGGGGGTTGTCGCCGGTGATCATGATGGTGCGGATACCCATCCGGCGCAGGTCGGCGAATTTCTCCTTCACCCCCTGCTTGATGATGTCCTTGAGGTGGATGACCCCCAGGATGCGGTGGTCCCTGGCCACCACCAGGGGAGTGCCCCCCTTGCGGGAGATGTCCTCCACCGCCCGGCGGCACGCGTCGGAATACGTTCCGCCCCCCGCCTCGGCCCAGGCGCGCACCGCGTCGGCGGCGCCCTTGCGGATCTCGTGGCCCTGGAAGTCCACCCCGCTCATGCGGGTATTGGCGGTAAAGGGGATGAAATTCATGCCCGCCTCGCCCACGCTGCGCCCCCGCAGTCCGAACTGCTCCTTGGCCAGCACCACCACGGAGCGGCCCTCGGGAGTCTCGTCGGCCAGGGAGGAGAGCTGGGCCGCGTCGGCCAGCTCCTCCGCCCCCGCGCCGTCCACAGGGAGGAACGCGGTGGCCTGGCGGTTGCCCAGGGTGATGGTGCCCGTCTTGTCCAGCAGCAGGATGTCCACGTCCCCGGCGGCCTCGATGGCCCGGCCGCTCATGGCCAGCACGTTGGCCCGGTTCAGGCGGCTCATGCCCGCGATGCCGATGGCGGAGAGCAGCGCGCCGATGGTGGTGGGCGCCAGGCAGACCAGCAGGGCCACCAGGGCGGTGACGGAGGTGGGGTTTTCCATGCCCGCCTGGTTTGCGGAGAAGTGGGAGTAGCTGTACAGGGATGCGGTGACCAGCACGAAGATGATGGACAGGGCCACCAGCAGAATCTGCAGGGCGATCTCGTTGGGGGTCTTTTTCCGGGCGGCCCCCTCCACCATGGCGATCATCTTGTCCAGGAAGCTCTCCCCCGCCTCGCTGGTAATGCGCACCACCAGCCAGTCGGAGAGCACGGTGGTGCCGCCGGTGACGGCGGAGCGGTCGCCCCCCGACTCCCGGATGACGGGGGCGGACTCGCCGGTGATGGCGCTCTCGTCCACGCTGGCCGCGCCCTCGATGACCTCGCCGTCGCCGGGGATCTGCTCCCCGGCTTGGACGATGACCACGTCGCCCTTTTTCAGGGCTGCGGAGGGCACCACCGCGAAGGCTTCGTGGTCGGCGGGGTCGGAGAGCTTGTGGGCGTCCACGTCCCGGCGGGAGGCCCGCAGGGCGTCGGCCTGGGCCTTGCCCCGGCCCTCGGCGATGGCCTCGGCGAAGTTGGCGAACAGGCAGGTCAGCCACAAAATCACCGCGATGGCCAGGATAAAGCCGCCCGACACCAGCCCGTCGCTGACCCCGCACAGGGCCAGCACCCACAGGGCGGTGGTCAGGATGGCGGAGAGGTACACCAGCAGCATCACCGGGTTTTTCGCCTGCGTCCTTGGGGCGAGCTTGAGAAAGGAATCCTTCAGCGCCCTGCCGAGCATCTTTTTGTCGGCAAAGGAGCTCTTTGCGTTGTTTTTGTCCATTGTAGTTACCTCACTCCCCTTAACCTAATCCGAGCATCTGCGTGAACTCCGCGATGGGCCCCAGGGACAGGGCGGGCAGGAAGCTCAGAACGCCGATGAGGAGCACAATCACGATAAGCAGAAACACGAACATGGCGTTGCAGGTGGACAGGGTGCCCGCGCTCTCGGCCACCTTCTTTTTCTCCACCATGCTGCCCGCGATGGCCAGGGTGGCCGCCATGGGCACGAACCGGACGAAGAGCATCACCAGGCCGATGGACACGTTGAGGAAGGGGGTGTTGCACCCCATGCCCGCGAAGGCGGAGCCGTTGTTGCCGCCGGCGGAGGAATAGTTATACAGAATTTCGGACAGGCCGTGGGCGCCCGGGTTGTTGACGGCGTCCGCCGTTGCGGGCAGAAGGCAGGCGATACCGCTGCCCACCAGGATGGCGATGGGCGTGGCCAGGCACACCAGCACGGCCATCTTCATCTCCCTGGGCGCGATCTTCTTGCCCAGGTACTCCGGCGTGCGGCCCACCATCAGCCCCGCGATGAACACGGTGAGGATGACGAAGCCTATCATGCCGTACAGCCCGCAGCCCACGCCGCCGAAGATCACCTCCCCCAGCATCATCAGGAGCATGGGCACCATGCCGCCGATGGGGGTGTAGCTGTCGTGCATGGAGTTGACCGAGCCGTTGGAGGCCGCCGTGGTCCACACCGCCCAGGTGGAGGAGGTGGCGATGCCGAAGCGGGTCTCCTTGCCCTCCATGTTGCCGCCGGGCTGGCCCTGCGTGCTCACGATGTCCACCAGGCCGTTCTGGGCCAGCTGGGGCGTGCCCGCCTGCTCCTGCGCGGCCACCACGCCCAGGGCCACGGTCAGGCAGAGGAACATGGCCAGGAAGATGGCCGCGCCCTGCCGCTTATCCTTCACACACCTGCCGAAGGTGAAGCAAAGCCCCACGGGGATCACCAGCAGGAACACCATCTCGATGAGGTTGGTCAGGGCGTTGGGGTTCTCGAAGGGGTGGGCCGAGTTGGTCCCCTGGAAGCCGCCGCCGTTGGTGCCCAGCTGCTTCATGGAGATCTGGCTGGCCGCGGGGCCCAGGGGCAGGATCTGCCTGGTAATCACGATGGGGTTGCCGTCCCCGTCCAGGGCGGGCGCGGCGTCCGCGTTGTCCAGGGTGATGGGCTCCAGCAGGGGGGAGCCGTCCTCCGACAGCGCCGGACTGCCGTCCTCGTCCAGCACGCAGGTCATCCGCACGGGCTCCAGCAGATCCACCTCCCGGTAGGGCTTCAGGCTCTGCACCACGCCCTGGGACACCAGCACCAGGGAGGAGACCAGGCAGATGGGGAGCAGAATGTACACGGTGACGCGGGTCAGGTCTGCCCAGAAGCTCCCAACGCCGCGCTCCCTCACCCGGATAAAGCCCCGGATGAGGGCGAAGAGCACCGCGACGCCGCAGGCCGCCGAGACGAAGTTCTGCACCGTCAGGCCCATGGCCTGGCTGAAGTAGCTCAGCACGCCCTCGGCGGAATAGGTCTGCCAGTTGGTATTGGTCATGAAGCTGACCGCCGTGTTGAAGGCCAGGTGCCAGCTCATGCCCTCCACGTGCTCCGGGTTCCAGGGCAGGAAGCCCTGGAGCATCAGGATCAGGAAGAGCACCAGGAAGCCCGCGGAGTTGAAGGCCAGGGCGCAGCCCAGGTACTTTTTCCAGCCCATGTCCTCCTTGCCGTCGATGTGCAGCAGCCTGTAGATGCCCCGCTCGCAAGGGCCCAGCACCGGGGAGAGCCAGACCCGCTCCCCCTTCATCACCTTTGCCATATAGCCGCCCAGGGGGATGGCCAGCCCCACCAGCACGGCCATATACAGCACGTATTGAAGCACCGCGCTCATGCCTGGTCATCCCCCTTCAGCAGCACCCAGCTCAAGTAGATCAGGACGCCGACAGTCATCACGCCGATGGCCGCGATCACGATTTGCATACAGAAACCACACTCCTTTTTGGACTGTGGCAACTCTACCACGGAGGCGGTTAGCGTGCCGTTAAGGGTGGCCGCTGCCCGCTAAAGATTCCGTAAAGGTCCGCCCTGACCCCGCGCCCCTTTACGCAACCTTAACGCCTCCGGCCCCGGCCCTAACCCCGCGTTAACGGCGGGAGGGCTATACTGGTGTTGACGAAGGGGGGACGGGCCTGTGGCGGACGTGGTGCTGGTGGGCGGCGTACTGGCCTTTATGCTGCTGGGCGTGCCGCTGATGGGGCGGCTGGACGGTTTTCTGGAGCGGGTTCTGACCCAGCGGGATAAAAACGTGTAAAAAAGAGGCGCCTTTCAACCAAAACCGGTTGAAAGGCGCCTCTTTTTATGGAATTACAGCAGCTCGCAGCGCAGCACGGGCACCGCCCGTCCCCCCACACGCACCTTTACCCCGCCGTCCCCGGCGGTGAGGCGGCTGAGGATCTCGGAGGGCTTGCCCATGCGCTCGCCCTGGATAAAGCGGTTTTCCGCCCCCGGCTCCAGGCGCCCGGCACGGTAGAGGTAATAGGTCAGCGCCCCGTTGGAGGTGCCGGTGGCCGCCTCCTCCGGGATGGCGTAGAGGGGGGCGAAGTTGCGGCAGCGGGCGGTAACGCCGGGGGCGTCCCCGGGGCAGAACATGTGCACCCCCACCACGCCGTAGCGCCGGGAGAGCTCCGTCACCGCGCCCTCGTCCTGCTCCGCCCGGTCCAGCGTCTCTCTGTCCCGGACGGGGAGCAGGATGTCCTTCAGTCCCGTGCTCACCGCCATAGGGGCCAGGCCGGGCGCGCCGTCCGCCGGGGTCAGGCCGTAGGCCCGGTAGAGCTCCGCCCCCTCCTCCGCCGTAAAATCCCGCACAACCTCCGGCGGGGCCATATCCATCCACACCGCGTCCGCCGAAACTCCGATCTCCAGCTCCCCGGAGCGGGTATGCAGGGCGCAGTCCCCCGGGGCGATTACCCCCCGCTCCCGCAGCAGGGTGAAGGCCGCGATGGTGGCGTGGCCGCAGAGATCCACCTCCTCCGCCGGGGTGAAGTAGCGGATATGAAAGGCGGCGGGGCCGGTCTGGCGGACAAAGGCGGTCTCCGAGTGCTTGAGCTCCCCGGCCAGGGCGCGCATCAGCGCCTCGTCCGGGAAGTCCTCCGCACCCAGCAGGGCCACCCCCGCCTGGTTGCCGGAAAACTGTTCTGTGGTAAACGCATCCACGACATATAACTCCATGTTACACCTCCGGCAGCGTGAGCTGCTGTGAACCTGTCCCCATAGCCGTTCAACGGCCATCTTTTGGCGTTTTTTCCACCATACTGCGTTGTCAAATCTTGCATTCCATCCAGGAGTGCAGCGATTTTCCGCCTTGTCTGGCGAAAAAAGCGCTCAAAATCTGACCATCTCAGACTATGGGAACAGGTTCTTATAAAAGTCCAGGGTGCGGAAGCCCCGGTCCAGCTGGGTGGTGAGGAAGCGCTCGCAGGCGCAGGCCATGGAGCGCAGGCCCGCCCCCTCCAGGCGGAAGGAGAACAGGCGCTTGGGGTCGCCGTAGACCACGTGGCGCATGGCCGCCAGCGCGGAGCCGTCCAGGGCCGCCGAGGCCCCCTCCCCCGCCTCCGCCCGGCAGGCGGCGCAGTGGAGCACCCCCTCGGTCAGGTTGAGCCGCGCCCCCTCCGGCGCGGGCACGCCGCACACCGCGCAGGCGTCCAGCAGGGGTTCGTACCCGGCCAGACACATGAGCCTGAGCTCAAAGGCCGCCTTCACCAGGGGCAGGGGCTTTTGCAGCTTGTCCAGCGCGTAGAGCGAGTTGAGGATCAGCGACAGCAGGGCCGGGTCGCTGCGCCCCTCCTCGGCCACCGCCTCCATCACCTCCGCGAAGTAGGAGGCCAGAGCCAGCTTCTCCACGTCGGCCCGCACGCCCCAGAACTGCTCCAGGGAACTGGCCTCGTCCATGCTCCAGAAGTCCCGGTACTCGAACAGGGTCATTTCGGAGTAGACCAGCAGCTGGGCCGAGGCCGCCACCCGGCTGTCCCTGCGGCGGCAGCCCCGGGCCTTCACCGTGCGCTTGCCCCCCTCGGCGGTGAGCACGGTGAGGATCTTGTCCGACTCCTTGTATTTTACTTCCCGCAGCACCAGGCCCTGGGTCTTTACGTGCATGTTGTTTTCTCCTGTATGTAAGGGCCATGCGGCCCTAGGCGGTCTTGTCCTGCTCCGCCGCCTCCTCTTCCTCCCGCAGCAGGGACAGGAGGGAATATGCCTCGGGCAGTCCGGTGGCCAGAAAGAGCTGCCAAAGTTGCTCGGAATCCATGCGCAAGCCCCCTTTACAGATAGGGTGGCCCGCGCGGAGGCGTTTATGAGCGGTAATTTTTTGCGTCAGGAGCGGCGGGCCGATGTGAGCATCGGCCCCTACGGCCCGCAGGGACGGATTGCCACGGGCCTGCGGCCCTCGCAATGACGGGAACGGGGCATGGCAGTACGTGCGGCTTTTTAGGCGCTCCTTGAATAGCAACTATTTTCATGTTACGGCGGGTCATGTGCCGCAGGGTCCAGGTGTCCGGGGGACACCTGGATGATTTCGGGCGAAGCCACCTTAAACCAGGCAGCCCTATTTACAAAGGGCACAGGCCGAACCGAGCCCTGAGTGCTTTCAGGTTTTGCGGGTTACCTGAACCGCACCGCCGCGGGGCCCCGGGTTCCCAGGGTCAGGGTGTCCGGGGGACACCCTGATGCATTCGGGCGTAGCCTCCTTTAAAAAGCGAAGCCCTGGTTGTTTCTTCCCGGGGTTCTTTGCAACCAAAGAATCCCGCCGCCGGAGGCCGGGCCTTCGAGAAAACGGATTCCGTCGGAATTCACCCGCCCTACTCGTCCTTGTAGCCGAAATTGCGGATCAGGTTCACGTTGTCCCGCCAGTTCTCCTTCACCTTCACCCAGGTCTGGAGGAACACCTTGGTGCCCATAAACTTTTCCACATCCTGGCGGGCCTGGGTGGAAATCTTTTTGAGCATGTCCCCATTTTTGCCGATGATAATGCCCTTGTGGCTGTTCTTTTCGCAGTAGATGGTCACGTCCAGGTCGATGATCCCATCCTCCCGCTCGGAGAACTTGGTCACCTCCACGGCGGTGCCGTGGGGGATCTCCTTGTCCAGGCACAGCAGCAGCTTTTCCCGCACGATCTCGGCGCACACCTGGCGCTCGGGCTGGTCGGTGACCATGTCCTCGGGGAAGAGCTGGGGCCCCTCGGGCAGGTAGTTGGCCAGCAGGTCCAGCAGCTCGTCCACCCCCTCGCCGCGCTTGGCGGAGATGGGCACGATGGCGTCGAAGGCGTAGGCCGCGCCGTACACCTGCATGACGGACAGCAGCTCGTCCTTTTTTACGGTGTCAATCTTGTTGATCACCAGCACGGCGGGGACGCGCAGGGCCTTGATGCGCTCGATAAGCTCCGCCTCGGGCGCGCCCACGTTGGGGATGGGCTCCACCAGCAGCAGCACCGCGTCCACGTCGGCCACGCTCTCCCGCACCACCTTGACCATGTAGTCCCCCAGCTTGGAGTGGGGCCGGTGCAGGCCGGGGGTGTCCATAAACACGAACTGGCTCTCCCCCCGGTTGAGGATGGCGCAGATGCGGTTGCGGGTGGTCTGGGGCTTGTTGGTGACGATGGCCACCTTCTCCCCCACCAGGGCGTTGGTCAGCGTGGATTTGCCCACGTTGGGCCGCCCGGCGATGGTGATCATGCCTGATTTTTTGATTTCCATTTATGTCGTTTCCTCTCTCGTGATGCCAAGCGCGCTGAGGATGGCCTCCTCCCGCGCGCGCATCTGCTTTTGCATGGGGCCGTCGTCCATATGGTCGTACCCCAGCAGGTGGAGCACCGAGTGCACCGCCAGGTAGGCGATCTCCCGCTCCCGGCTGTGGCCGTACTCCCGGGCCTGGGCCCCGGCCCGCTCCAGGGAGATGACCATGTCCCCCAGGGGCAGCAGGCCGGTGTCCGGGTCCAGCTCCGCGTCCCCCGCCTGCGGGGGCGCGCCGGGGGTGAACTCGAACATGGGGAAGGAGAGCACGTCGGTGGGGGCGTCCACCCCGCGCTGCTCCAGGTTGATTTCGTGGATGCCCCCGTCGCCGGTGAGGAGCACGTCCACCTCGCAGGGCACGGCCACCCCCTCGGCCTCCAGGGCAGCCGGGATGACCCGCCGCAGCAGCGCCGCCTCCACGGCGCAGTCCTCCTCCAGCTCGGACTCAACGATGATCGCGTGTTCCACCCGTTTTCGCCTTCCTTCTGTTCTCGTCGTCCTCGTAGGCCTTGATGATGCGCTGCACGATGACGTGGCGCACCACGTCGGCCTCGTTCAGGCGGCAGATCTCGATGTCCTCCACGCCCTTGAGCACCCGCATGGCCTCCTTGAGGCCGGAGGTCTTGTCGGTGGGCAGGTCGATCTGCGTGATGTCGCCGGTGATGACGATTTTCGAGCCGAAGCCCATGCGGGTCAGGAACATCTTCATCTGCTCCCGGCTGGTGTTCTGGGCCTCGTCCAGGATGATGAAGCTGTCGTCCAGGGTGCGCCCGCGCATATAGGCCAGGGGGGCCACCTCGATGTTGCCCCGCTCCAGGTACTTGTTGTAGGTCTCCGCCCCCAGCATGTCGAAGAGGGCGTCGTACAGGGGCCGCAGGTAGGGGTCCACCTTGGACTGCAGGTCCCCGGGCAGGAAGCCCAGCCGCTCCCCGGCCTCCACCGCCGGGCGGGTGAGGATGATGCGGTTGACCTGCTTGTCCCGGAAGGCGGCCACCGCGGCGGCCACGGCCAGATAGGTCTTGCCCGTGCCCGCCGGGCCGATGCCCAGGGTGACCGTATTCTTGCGGATGGCGTCCACGTACCGCTTCTGGCCGATGGTCTTGGCCTTGACGGGCTTGCCCTTGGCGGTGACGCACAGCACGTCCCGGGCCAGATCCCCGATGCGGTCCTCGTTGCCGGACCGCACCAGGGACACGATATAGCGCACGTTCTGTTCGTTGATGGCCTCCCCGCGGGCGGAGAGGGAGAGCAGGCCCTCCAGGGCCTTGACGGCGTACATGACGTTTTCCGCCTCGCCGGAGATTTTCAGCTCCGAATCCCGGCTCACCACGCTCACGCCCAGCTCGTGCTCGATGATCTTGATGTTCTCGTCAAAGGAGCCGAAAATGCTGATGGCCTGCTCCATGCGCTCGATACTGATGGTCTGTTCCGTCATGAATTCAATGCCTCGTTTTCTTCTGTAATTGGGGCCGGCGTATCGTCGGGGAAGGGGACGAATTTCCCGATCTCCTCCCTGCACTCGGCGGTAAGTGTCACGGTGAGCACGCCGCCGCGCTCCACGGCGGCGTAATCGGCGCTGACCAGCTCCCCGTCCCCCAGCGCGGCCACCACCGCCCGCTCCAGACGCTCCTCCAGCATCTGCCGGGCGGCGTCCCGGTCCAGCTCGACCGGCTGGAGCGTGTAGGCCCGGACGGTCTGCCGGGTGAGGGACAGGGGCATCTCCCGTCCCCCGGGCAGGGTCATGGTCCACGTACTGCTTATTTTATCATACTGGTCAAAGGAAATTCCACTGTTTCCATAAAAATTGACGCGCCTGCCCAGCAGAAAGAGGGAAAAAAAGCTCCGCTCCTCCCCGGTGTAGGCCTTCACGGGGGCCTCCAGGGGGATTTCCGCGCTCAGGGTGCGCCAAGTGCGGGCGTAAATCCGCCCGCTGGCCCGCACCTGCCGCCAGCCCAGATCCACCGTGCCGTACTCGGGCTCCTGGATCTTCATGTTGCCCCCGATGAGCACCTCCCCGGCCAGCACCGTGTCCCCCTCCTTGACGGCGGCCGCCCCATCCAGCACGTCCATGTGGGTGATGATGCCGGGGGCCTCGGCCACCACGTCGCCGCACAGGCTGTCGTCCGCCAGCTCGGGCTTGGGGATCGCCTCCCGCACCAGCACCTCGGCCCGGGTGCCGTGGAGGTTGATGGCCATCCAGGAGAGATCGTCCAGCCGGAGCAGGGCCTCCTGGGTGATGCGCTCGGTGTCCAGGCCGGGGCCGTAGGCCCCCACCCGCACCCCCAGCCGCCGCAGCTCGGTGACGATCTCCGCGGTGGGCACCTTGTCGTTGCCCGTCACCTCCACCGTCAGGATGAAGCTGGAGAGCACGCACACCGCCGCCAGGGAGCAGGCCAGCCCCACCAGCAGCGCGTACCGCCGCCGGAAGCGGCCCAGGAAAAAGGGCATCCCCTCCCGCTCCAGCACCGTGAGGGTGCACAGCACCTTTTCCGCCAGGGGCTCCAGGCGGCGGCCGTCCCGGCCCGGCACCGTCAGCCGCACCGCGCCCCCGTCCAGCCACTCCACGTCCCAGAAGCCCACCCCGCGCTGGGCGCACAGGTTCAAAAAGCGCTCGGGAAAGGGGCCGGAGACCTCCAGCCGCACGCTCCCCCGCAGATAGTTGATAATCGTCTGCATCTCGTTCCTCCGTCAGGCCAGATCCACGCCCAGAATCGTCCCCGTGATCAGAAGCTCGCTGGCGTTCATGGCCCGAAGCTCCCCGCGCAATCTGGATTGCGCGGGGACCCCCATGATTTCATTTATCGCGCGGGGCAAGTCAATTGCCCCCCGCTCCGCCGCACTTGCGGCGGCCGGAGCTGCGGGCCCTTTTTGCGCACTCAGGCCAGATCCACGCCCAGAATCGTCCCCGTGATTAGAAGCTCGCTGGCGTTCATGGTCCGCAGCCCCCCACGCAGCCGGGGCTGCGCGGGGACCCCGTTCATTTTATTTATCGCGGGGGACAAGTCAATTGCCCCCCGCTCCGCCGCACTTGCGGCGGCCGGAGCTGCGGGCCCTTTTTGCGCACTCAGGCCAGATCCACGCCCAAAATCGTCCCCGTGATCAGAAGCTCGCTGGCGTTCATGGCCCGCAGCACCCCACGCAGCCGGGGCTGCGCGGGGACCCCCATGATTTCATTTATCGCGCGGGGCAAGTCAATTGCCCCCCCCCGCCGCACCCGCGGCGGCCGGAGCTGCGGGCCCTTTTTGCGCACTCAGGCCAGATCCACGCCCAGAATCGTCCCCGTGATTAGAAGCTCGCTGGCGTTCATGGCCCGCAGCTCCAGATCCGTGCCCCGCACCTTCAGGATGAGCTTGCCCCCGCTGACGTGGATCTCCTCGCTGCCGTAGGCCAGGATGCCCTTGTGGTTCTCCATCCGTACCTCCCGGTTACCGGTGATCTCCACCCGCGTCATGCCCGCCACCACGTCCCCGGGCAGGTCGAATACCTCCGCCGTCTTCTCCAGCAGCCCCGCTTTTTTTGCCTTCTTGCCCATGGCCCGCCCTCCTCGTCCTGTTCCTGCTATGCTTATGTGATGAGGGGCATGTCCTATGTGCGCCATGTCATTGCGAGGGCCGCAGGCCCGTGGCAATCCGTTTTCTTTTAAAGGCCCGGCCTCCGGCGGTGGGATTCTTTGGCTGCTGCAA
This sequence comes from Oscillospiraceae bacterium, assembly GCA_022846095.1. Lineage (NCBI taxonomy): Bacteria > Bacillati > Bacillota > Clostridia > Eubacteriales > Oscillospiraceae > Oscillospiraceae bacterium. The sequence continues at coordinate 2,739,623 of AP025583.1, forward strand.
GGAAAACGGCGGCCCGCAGGCCGCCGTTCCTCTATTCCCGTTCCCGGAGTATTACGTGCACCGTGTCCCCCGGCCCCTTTCCGATTTTAGCCCGGATGTCCTTGCGCAGGCCCAGGATATGCCCCGGCGTGCCCATACGCACCAGGCTGCCGTCATAGGGCACCCCATCGAAGGTGGCGCGCACCTTCACCCGGCCCTTGCCGAATACGGCGCGCACGTCATGGGGGAACTCCACATAGGCCCCGTCGAGGTCGGGCACCTTGCGGATCACCGCGTCAAATTCATAGCTGGTTTTGTTCAGCGCTCTCCCTCCCCTCTGGCCAGCGCCAGCAGGATTTCCCGCCGGTTGTCCTCCGGCCGCTCCAGCACGTGGGCCCGGAGCCGCGCCAGCGCCGCGCCGATCTCCGCCCCCTCCAGGCCCAGTTCCCGGAGATCCCGGCCCCGCAGGGCCAGATCCTCCATCCGCCACGGGTCGGGCAGGACGGCCTCCAGCGCCGCCTCCCCGCCCCACAGGGCCGCCGCGGCCCGGGCCGCCTCCGGCCCCCGCCGGGCCAACAGCAGCCGCCAGTCCGCGCCCGTGCGGGGCTCCGGCTCCGCCAGGGCCCCCTCCACCGCCCGGCGCAGCCGGGTTTCCACCGGCAGCGCCCCGATGGGGAAGCCGGTCAATTTGCAAAACACCGCCCAGCGGGGGATGGGCGCGGCCCGGCACCCCTCCAGGGGGGACAGGTCGGGGCACCTCCGGGCCGGCAGCCACCGCGCCAGCAGGCCCCAGCCCACCAGCGCCTGCGCCCACCGGGGCCGGGGGGAGACCAAAATCTTCTCCACCTCCACCCGGATCCGTTCGGCGGACACCCGCCCCGCCCCCGCCGCGCAGGCGGGGATGGCGGCGGCGGTGCGCCCCTCCAGCGCAAAGCCCAGCTGGGCGGCAAAGCGCACCGCCCGCAGCAGCCGCAGGCCGTCCTCCCCGAAGCGCCGCTCCGGCTCCCCCACGCAGCGGATGAGGCCCGCCGCCAAATCGGCCCTGCCGCCCCAGGGGTCCACGACCTCCCCGTCCGCCCCCAGGGCCATGGCGTTCACCGTGAAGTCCCGCCGGGCCAGATCCTCCCGCAGGTCAGACCCGAAGGCCACGGACGCCGGGCGGCGGCCGTCCAGGTAGTCCCCGTCCCGCCGGAAGGTGGTCACCTCCACCGGCCCGTCCCCGGTGAGCACGGTGACCGTGCCGTGCCTCAGGCCCGTGGGGACGGTGCGGGGGAACAGGGCGGCCACCTGCTCCGGCAGGGCGTCGGTGGCCGCGTCGTAGTCGGTGGGGGGGCGGCCCAGCAGGAGATCCCGCACGCAGCCCCCCACCAGATAGGCCTGGTACCCCGCCCCGCGCAGCGCGGCGCAGCACCCGCGCACCCCGGCGGGAACCCGCTCCAGCTCCATTTTGCCCACCTCCCGGTATTTTTTCCGCCGCGCGCGTCTATAATGGTGGAGAATCCCTTGCCAAATCCCACCACGCGCATTATAATAGTCCGGTTCTTATTATATCTTTGAAAAAAGGGCGTGTAAACCCCATGACCGCAAGCAGCATACACGATTACATCCGCCCCGGCCGCAGGGCCCACCTGGTGGGCATCGGCGGGGTATCCATGTCCCCCCTGGCCGAGGTGCTCCACGGGCAGGGCATGATTATCACCGGCTCCGACATGAAGCAGAGCCCCACGGTGGAGCACCTGCGCAGCCTGGGCATCCCCGTCGCCATCGGCCACCGGGCGGAGAACGTGGGGGACGCAGAGCTGGTGATCCGCACCGCCGCCGTACACGACGAAAACCCGGAGATCGCCGCCGCCCGCGCCGCTGGCGTCCCGGTCTTTGAGCGGGCCCAGGCCTGGGGGGCCATCATGCGCGGCTACAAGAACGCCCTGTGCATCGCGGGCACCCACGGCAAGACCACCACCACCTCCATGTGCACCCACGTGGCCATGGCGGCCCAAGCCGACCCCACCGTCATGATCGGCGGCACCCTGCCCCTGCTGGGGGCGGGCCACCGGGTGGGCAGGGGCGAGACCATCATCCTGGAGAGCTGCGAGTACTGCAACTCCTTCCTCTCCTTCTTCCCCACCGTGGCGGTCATCCTGAACGTGGAGGCCGACCACCTGGACTTCTTCAAGGATTTGGAGGACGTGGAGCGCTCCTTCCGCGCCTTCGCGGATCTGGTGCCGGAGGACGGCCTCATCGTGGCCAACCGGGACGACGGGAACACCATGCACACCCTGGAGGGGGAGACGCGCCCCGTGCTGACCTTCGGCCTCACCGAGGGCGACGTGCACAGCGCCAACCTGGTCTGGAAAAACGGCCTGCCCGCCTTCGACGTGATCTGCCAGGGCGAACGCTTCGCCCACGTGGAGCTCCAGGTGCCCGGCGAGCACAACGTGAAAAACGCCCTGGCCGCCGCCGCCGCCGCCATCGCCCTGCACCTGCCCGCCCGGGCGGTGGAGGAGGGGTTGGGCGCCTTCCGGGGCGCGGGGCGCCGCTTCGAGCGCAAGGGCACCTTCCACGGCGCCGACGTGTACGACGACTACGCCCACCACCCCGGCGAGCTCAGGGCCCTGCTGACCACCGCCATGGGCCTGGGCTACCAGCGGGTGATCTGCGCCTTCCAGCCCCACACCTACACCCGCACCAAGGCCCTCTTCCAGGACTTCGCCCAGGTGCTGCGCACCCCGGACGTGTGCCTGCTGGCCGAGATCTACGCCGCCCGGGAGGACAACGACGTGGGCATCTACTCCCGTGATCTGGCCGCCGAAATCCCCGGCAGCCTGGCCTTCGACACCCTGCCGGCGCTGACGGACCACCTGCGGGGGATCGCCCGGCCGGGCGACCTTATCCTCACCGTGGGGGCGGGGGACATCTACACCGTGGGCGAGGTCCTGGTGGAGGCCGGAGAGCCGTAAAACCAAAAAGCCGGACTCATCGCTGCTGCAACTTAGGCGGATAAGGCGCACAAGGAATGGCGGGGGCAAGCCCCCGCCCTACGTCATTGCGAGAGCCGCAGGAGCGCGGCAATCCGTCCCATCTCCATACCGTAGGGGCGATTCACGAATCGCCCGTCCACCATCGCCCGCCTGCCCCGCCTAAGCCGCACCTCTTGTGCAAGCGCCCTTTCCGGGCCTGCACGCAAAATCTCCAAAGATAAAACCGGGGGACGCTGAAAAGCGTCCCCCGGTTTTTCCTTTTTTAGTTCATCTGCTTTCTGCGGGAGAGGTTCATGGTGCCGTCCTGCATGTCGCTGACCCACTCCAGGCTCTTGCCGGTGCCGTAGGCCACGCAGGAGATGGCGTCGTCGGCCACGTGGGTCTCGATGCCGGTGTGGGACTCGATGAGCTTGTCGAAGCCCCAGACCAGGCTCCCGCCGCCGGTCATGACGATGCCGTTGGTGGAGATGTCGGCCACCAGCTCGGGGGGCGTGCGCTCCAGCACGCCGTGGATGGCCTCCAGGATGCGGGTGGAGGGCTCCTCGAAGGCCTCAATCATCTCGCTGGAGGTGACCGTGAACACCCGGGGCAGGCCGGTCATGAGGCAGCGGCCCTTGATCTCGATGGACTGCTCCTCCGGCCGGGGAAAGACGCAGCCGATCTGCATCTTGAGCTCCTCGGCGGTGCGCTCACCGATCAGTACATTGTGCTTGCGCCGTATGTACTTCACGATGGCCTCGTCGAACTGGTCGCCGGCGATCTTGATGGAGGTGGACTCCACGATGCCGCTGAGGGAGATGACCGCGATGTCGGTGGTGCCGCCGCCGATGTCCACGATCATGTGGCCGTCGGGCTTGGTGATGTCGATGCCCGCGCCGATGGCGGCCGCCACCGGCTCCTCGATGAGGTACACCCGCCGCGCGCCGGCCTGGATGCCCGCGTCGATGACGGCGCGCTCCTCCACCTCGGTGATGCCGGAGGGCACGCAGATGACGATGCGGGGCTTAAACAGGCGGAAGGAGGTCACCTTGCGGATGAACTCCTTGAGCATACGCTCGGTCATGTCGTAGTCGGAGATCACGCCCTCCCGCAGGGGGCGGATGGCGACGATATTGCCGGGGGTGCGGCCCAGCATCTGCTGCGCCTCGGTGCCCACCTTGAGCATTTTGCCGTTGTTTTTGTCGATGGCCACCACGGAGGGCTCCCGGAGCACCACGCCCCGCCCCTTCACATAGACCAGAATGGACGCCGTGCCCAGATCGATACCGATGTCTTTACTGAACATACCTGCACCTCGAAGTCTCTTTAGCTTTTCTTTTAGTTTAGCCCAAAATCTCATGGTTAATCCCCTACATTATACTGGTCTTCTCCCGCTATTTCAACGCTGTTCGTGAAAAAAACTAAACAAAATGTAGCGGCAGCCCCGGCCCCTCCCGCAACGATGCACCTTTTTGGAGGGAAAAGCGCATGCGCGCCCGGCGGATCAGCGCGCCCGGGCCAGGGTGGCGCACACCACGTCGGCGCACCCGAAGGTGCGCAGCATACGGGCGCACTCGGAGATGGTGGCGCCGGTGGTGATCACGTCGTCGATGAGCAGCACCCGTTTGCCCTCCACCAGCTCGGGGTCCACCGCCGTGTAGGCCCCCAGCACGTTGGCCCGCCGGGCCTCGTCCCCGGTAAGGCCGGACTGGGCGTCGGTGTTGCGGGCCTTGCGCAGGGTCTCCACCGCCACCTCGCCCAGCTCCAGGGCCACGGCGTTGGCCAGCAGGAAGGCCTGGTCGTACCCCCGCTCCCGCAGGCGCTTTTCGCTCAGGGGCACCCAGGTGATAAGGTCCCAGCGCCCGTCCAGGTGGTCCCGCACGCACTGGGCCACCAGCCGCCCGTAGGGCTTGGCGTACCCCCGCACCCCCTTGAACTTGAAGCGGTGGATGGACTCCCGCACGCAGTCCTGGTAGCGCAGGGGGGAGGCGCACAGGGAGAAGAACTCCCCCGCCTGCTCGGCCTGCCCCTCCACCAGCCAGGGCAGGGTACGCTGGCATCGGGCGCACAGATCCCTCTCGCCCGCTGAGAGCAGCTTGCCGCAGAATACGCACCGCGGCGGGAACAGCAAATCCAGGATCTGACTGAAAAATCCTCGCGCCATCGTGCACCCTCCCTTTCTCTATTCGGTTGGTTGACTGCCTCCTATGACTGCGCCAGCCTGTACCGCAGGCCGGAATAGCGCCGCTGCTGCCGGTTGTTGGCCACCATCTTGGCCACCGCACCGTCGTCCCCCACCAGGATAAAGAGCTCCCGGGCCCGGGTGATGGCGGTGTAGAGCACCCCGCGGGTCAGGAGCATGGGGGCCCCGTCCAGGGCCGCCAGGATCACCGCCCGGTACTCGCTGCCCTGGGCCTTATGTACCGTGACCGCGTAGGCCGGCTCCAGCTCCCCCAGCATGTCGGGGGTGTACTCCACCAGCCGGCCGTCGAAGCTGACCGTGACGATCTCGTTGCGGTTGTCCACCTCCTCCACCCGGCCGATGTCCCCGTTGAACACCCCCATGCCGGAGGAGAGGCCCCCCCGCTCCCTCCACATAATATCATAATTGTTGCGCACCTGCATCACCCGGTCGCCCTGGCGGAACACAAACTCGCCGTAGCGCCGCTCCCGCTTGTCCTCCGACGGGGGGTTCACCGCCTCCTGGAGCGCCCGGTTGAGGGAGGCCGTGCCCGCAAGCTGCTTGCGGGTGGGCGAGAGCACCTGGATCTGGTCCGCCGGTATGCCCATCTTGCCCGGAAGGCGCTTACGCACCAGCTCCACCACCGTCTCCACCGCGCGGGCGGGCTCCCGCCGCCGGAGGAAGAAGAAGTCGGCGCTGTGGTTGTGCAGATCGGGCATCTCCCCCCGGTTCACGCCGTGGGCGTTCATGACGATGGCGCTCTCGGCCGCCTGGCGGAAGATCTCGGTCAGGCGCACCGTGGGCACCACGCCGCTGCGGATAAGGTCGGAGAAGAGGTTGCCCGGCCCCACCGAGGGGAGCTGGTCCGGATCCCCCACCAGAATCAGGCGGCACTCCCCCCGCAGGGCGGCCAGCAGGGCCCGCATCAGGGGTATGTCCACCATGGAGGTCTCGTCCACAATCACCGCGTCGGCGCGCAGGGGGTCATTTTCGTCGTGGGCGAAGACCAGCCGCCCGGAGCCCGGGTCGAATTGGGTCTCCAGCAGGCGGTGGATGGTGGCCGCCTCAGCCCCGCACAGCTCCCCCAGCCGCTTGGCCGCCCGCCCCGTGGGGGCGGCCAGGGCGGTCTCCAGCCCCAGGGCGTCAAAGAGGGAGAGCACCCCCTTCAGGGAGGTGGTCTTGCCCGTGCCCGGCCCGCCGGTGAGCAGCATCACCTGCCGGGAGGCCGCCAGGGCCACCGCCTGCCGCTGCTGGGGCGCGTAGGTGATGCCCTGGGAGAGCTGGATGCGCTCCAGCAGGCGGTCCAGATCCGCCGGGGGCAGCAGCTCGCTGCCGCTCATCTCCCGGATCCGCGCCGCCACGTACGCCTCGGCCTCCTGGATGTCGGCCAGGTAGCAGGCCTCCTCCCCCGAGACGGACTCCTGAACGATCCGCCCCTGCTCCATCAGGGCCTCCAGCCCGTCCTCCAGGGCCTCGGCCCCCTCCTCCACGTTGATGAGGTGGGCGGTGGCCCACAGCAGCTTGCGCCGGGGCAAAAAGGTGTGGCCGTTCATCAGGTTGTGGGACAGCTCGAAGAGCAGCCCCGCCTCGATGCGCTGGGGGTCCTCCCCGTCCAGGCCGATGTTCAGGGCCAGGTCATCGGCCACCGCGAAGTCCACCCCCAGCTCCCCGTCCACCAGCAGATAGGGGTTGGAGCGGACCACCTCCAGCGCCGCGTCGCCGTAGCGCCGGTAGAGGGGCATGGCCAGCTGAAGGGGGACGGCGTGGGCCCCCAAAAACTCCAGCAGGCGGCGCATCCCCATCTGGAGCCGGAAATTCTCCCCCATGGCCAGGGCCCGCTTGCGGGTGATGCCCCGGATCTCGGTCAGCCGCTCCGGGTGCTCCTCCAGCACGGTGAGGGTCTCGGACCCGAATACCTCCACCATGCGCCGGGCGGTGGCCGCCCCGATGCCGCGCACAGCGCCCGAGGCCAGGTACTCGAACACCGCCTTGTCCCCCACGGGCATGCGGCGCTCCACGGCCTCCGCCTTGAACTGCTCCCCGTAGGAGGCGTGCTTCATCCACTTGCCACGCACGCTCAGACTCTCCCCCGGCGCGGCGTTGGGGATGGTCCCCACCACCGTGATGCCGCCGTTGTCCCCGGCGTCCAGCTTGAGCACCGTGTAGCCGTTGTCCTGGTTTTGGTAGATAACGGCGTCCACGGTGCCCTCGATTACGTTCAGTTCTTCTTCCACGGGCCTTCCCGCCTTTTATGAATTGATGTACTCCCGCAGCTGGTCCATGGGGCAGACCACCACGCCCTGCCCGCGGGAGAGCAGCGCGGAGGCCACCGCACGCCCCGCCGGGCTCAGGCCCGCGTCGGCGATGACCACGGTGAAGCGGGCCAGATCGCCGCCCCGCAGCCAGAGCAGCCCCGCCACGTCGTGCTCCAGGGTCTCCGCGTCTCCCGACGCGGGCACCACGGCAAAGACCGGCCCGCCGCCCCCGCCCCCCACCGGGGTCAGGAGCCTTCCAAAGATCAGCCAGCCCAGAGCCAGCAGTCCGGCGCAGGCCAGCAGCGCCAGTAACGTTATCAGCAGCGTATTCAAAATCCGCTCACCTCCGTCCCCATCCTATGAAAAAGGGGCGCGGGAGGTGATTTTCTGTGGATTTTACAAAATGGAGAGGAAGCCGTAGGTCAGTCCGGTCACCAGGAAGCCCGCCGCCAGGATACCCAGGAAGATGGAGGGCAGGGCCTTGCGCAGGGGCATGTCCAGAAACGCGGCTGCCAGCGCCCCCGTCCACGCGCCCGTGCCCGGCAGGGGAATGGCCACGAAGAGGAACAGGCCGATATACTTGAACTTGGTCACCTTCCGCCCCTTCAGATGGGCCTTTTTCTCCAGCCTGTCCACCATGCCGTCCAGCTTGGGCAGGCGGCGGCGCATCCAGCCAAAGATCCGCCGGATATAGACGATGATAAAGGGCACGGGGATGATATTGCCGATGATGCAGGCCACAAAGGCCACCCAGGGGTTCAGGCCCAGGGCCACGCCGAAGGGGATGCCGCCCCGCAGCTCGATGACCGGCACCATGGAGACCAGCACCGTAAAGACCAGTTCGCCCACGCCGGTCGCCGTGAGCCATTGCATAATATCCAAACTTCATATCACCTCGCGTAGTATTGTATCATATCATATCCTGTTGGAATATTAAAGATTTTGTGAAAAATTGGGCGGGGCGCTTTTTGCGCCCCGCCCAATCTATATTCGGTATGCGCTATGGGGGGATAAGGCGGCCCATTTATGGAGGCCCGGCCTCCGGCGGCGGGATTCTTTGGTTGCAAAGAACCCCAGGAAGAAACAACCAGGGGCTTCGGCCCCTGGACCCGGGGCCCGGCGGCGGTGCGGTTCAGGTAACCTGCAAAACTTGATAGCGCTCAGGGCTCGGTTCGGCCTGTGCCTGTTGGTAGTAGGGCTGCCGCCCCTGCGGCACATGACCCGCCCAAACTTGAAAGTAGCTGCGGTTCAATAGGATCCTGAAAAGCCGCATATACTGCCACGCCCCGCAAAGCGCTTGGCATCCGTAGGGGCCGATGCCCACATCGGCCCGCCGCTCCAAGCCCGTAGGGGCGATTCACGAATCGCCCGTCCACCATCCGCCGCCTTATCCCCCTAATGCGGCCGTTCTCCTACAGCACCCGCTTGAGGTACTGCCCCGTGTAGGAGGCGGCGCAGGCCGCCACCTCCTCCGGAGTGCCCGTACACACGACGTACCCGCCGCCGTCGCCGCCCCCACCCGGCTTTCGCCGTGCGGGGGCCCCATTTATTTTATCTGCGCGGGCGGAGTAAATCCGCCCGGCATCAAGGTTTTGGCCTGCGGGCCAAAACGCTTGTTGGGGCGCCGACGGCGGCGCGCTCCTTACAGCACCCGCTTGAGGTACTGCCCCGTATAGGAGGCGGCGCAGGCCGCCACCTCCTCGGGAGTGCCCGTACACACGACGTACCCGCCGCCGTCGCCGCCCTCGGGGCCCAGGTCGATGATGTGGTCCGCCGTCTTGATCACGTCCAAATTGTGCTCGATGACCACCACGCTGTTCCCCGTGTCCACCAGCTTCTGGAGCACCTCGATGAGCTTGTGCACGTCGGCGGTGTGCAGGCCGGTGGTGGGCTCGTCCAGGATATAGATGGTGGAGCCGGTGGAGCGCTTGGACAGCTCCGTGGCCAGCTTGACCCGCTGGGCCTCGCCGCCGGAGAGGGTGGTGGAGGGCTGGCCCAGCTTCACGTAGGAAAGGCCCACCTCGTAGAGGGTCTGGAGCTTGTTGTAGAGCCTGGGCAGGTTCTCGAAGAAGGGCAGGGCCTCCTCCACCGTCATGTCCAGCACCTCGTAGATGTTCTTGCCCTTGTAGCGCACCTCCAGGGTCTCCCGGTTGTAGCGCTTGCCCTTGCAGACCTCGCAGGGCACGTAGATGTCGGGCAGAAAGTGCATCTCGATTTTCAGCAGGCCGTCGCCCTGGCAGGCCTCGCACCGCCCGCCCCGCACGTTGAAGGAGAAGCGGCCCGGCCCGTAGCCCCGGGTCTTGGCGTCCTGGGTGGAGGCGAAGAGGTCCCGGATGTCGTTGAAGAGCCCCGTGTAGGTGGCCGGGTTGGAGCGGGGCGTGCGCCCGATGGGAGACTGGTCGATGTCGATGATCTTGTCCAGGTGCTCCATGCCCTCGATGGCCTCGTGCTTGCCGGGCCTCGTCTTGGCCCGGTTCAGGTCGGCGGCCAGCTTCTTGTAGATGATCTCGTTGACCAGGCTGGACTTGCCCGATCCCGACACACCGGTGACGCAGGTGAAGGTACCCAGGGGGATGGACACGTCCACATTGCGCAGGTTGTTTTCCGCCGCGCCCCGCACGGTGAGCACCTTGCCGCTGCCGTGCCGCCGCTCGGTGGGCACGGGGATTTTCCTGCGCCCGGAGAGGTAGTCCCCCGTGATGGAGCCGGGGGTGTTCATGATCTCCTCGGCGGTGCCCGCGGCGATAATCTGCCCGCCGTGGACCCCCGCGCCGGGGCCCACGTCCACGATATAGTCGGCCGCGCGCATGGTGTCCTCGTCGTGCTCCACCACCAGCAGGGTGTTGCCCAGATCCCGCAGGTGCTTCATGGTGGCCAGCAGCATGTCGTTGTCCCGCTGGTGCAGGCCGATGGAGGGCTCGTCCAGAATGTAGAGCACCCCCATGAGGGAGGAGCCGATCTGGGTGGCCAGGCGGATGCGCTGGCTCTCGCCGCCCGACAGGGTGGCGGCGGCCCGGGAGAGGGTGAGGTATTGCAGGCCCACCGAGCGCAGGAAGCCCAGCCGGGCCTTGATCTCCTTCAAAATCCGCTCCGCGATCAGCATCTTCTGGGCGGAGAGCTCCAGGTGTTCCACGAAGTCCAGGGCGTCGATAACCGACTTCTGGCAGAAGGCGTCGATGCTGATGCCCCCCACCGTCACGGCCAGGGACTCCTTTTTCAGCCGCCTGCCGCCGCAGTCGGGGCAGGGCCGCTCGCTCATGCAGTCCTCCAGATCCCGGCGCATGGCGTCGGACTGGGTCTCCTTGTAGCGGCGCTCCAGGTTGCTGCACACGCCCTCAAATGCCTGGTACAGGGTGCCCTGGCCCCGCTCCCGGTCGTAGGTCAGCTTGAGCTTCTCACCCTTGGTGCCGTAGAGGATGATGTCCACTATCTCTTGGGGCAGGTCCTTCACGGGGGTGGTGAGCTTGAACTTGTACTGCTTGGCCAGGGCGTCGAAGTACATGCGGGAGATGCTGTCCCCCTTGATGTTGTTCCAGCCCGAGGCCGTGATGGCCCCCTCCAGGATGGACAGGTTGGGATTGGGGATCACCAGGGCCGGGTCCACCTTGAGCTGGCTGCCCAGGCCGGTGCAGGTGGGGCAGGCGCCGAAGGGGTTGTTGAAGGAGAACATGCGGGGGGTGAGCTCCTCGATGGAGATGCCGCAGTCCTCGCAGGCGTAGTTCTGGGAGAAGAGGATGTCCCGGTCCTCGCCCACCACGTTGATGACCACCAGGCCGCCCGCCAAGCCCGCCGCCGTCTCCACCGAGTCGGTGAGGCGGCGCACGATGTCCTCCTTGATCACCAGGCGGTCCACCACCACCTCGATGCTGTGCTTTTTGTTCTTGTCCAGCTTGATCTCCTCGGTCAGGTCGTAGATGGACCCGTCCACCCGCACCCGGACGTAGCCGGACTTGCGGGAGTCCTCGAAGAGCTTCTGGTACTCGCCCTTGCGGGCGCGGATGACCGGGGCCAGGATCTGAATCCGGGTTGCCTCGGGCAGGGCCATCACCTGGTCGATGATCTGGTCCACCGTCTGCTGCTTGATCTCCTTGCCGCATTTGGGGCAGTGGGGGGTGCCCACACGGGCCCACAGCAGGCGCAGGTAGTCGTAGATCTCGGTCACCGTGCCCACGGTGGAGCGGGGGTTCTTGGAGGTGGTCTTCTGGTCGATGGAGATGGCCGGGGACAGGCCGTCGATATAGTCCACGTCGGGCTTCTCCATCTGGCCCAGGAACATGCGCGCGTAGGAGGACAGGGACTCCACGTAGCGCCGCTGGCCCTCCGCGTAGATGGTGTCGAAGGCCAGGGAGGACTTGCCCGAGCCGGACAGGCCGGTGAGCACCACCAGCTTGTCCCGGGGGATGTTCACGTCGATGTTCTTGAGGTTGTTCTCCCGCGCGCCCTTGACGAAAATATGGTCTAACATATCTAATTGGTTCTCCTTGCAGGGCGGGGGCCGGCCCCCGCCGCTTTCTTGTTATTCTTCCGGCCCATTGCCCCGGCGCGCACCTGGATCAGGCGCTTTACGTCCTCCAGGATCTCGGGGGCGTCCACCGCTATCATCAGCCAGCGCCCGCCGTTGAGGGGCTTGGCCGCCCGGTACAGCTCCCGCACATAGGGAGTGCACGCGGGCAGGGCCAGCCCGGCCCCCGCCTCCTCCCGCGCCCCAATTACGATCAGGCAGTCAAAGCCCCCCTCCCGGGGGTAGAGCGTGCACAGGGAGCGCCCGCCCTTCTTGTACTTGACGTTCCAGCCCGGCGCCATGCCGCAGCGGCTGTACTCCGCCGCGGGCGCCACGCCGTAGCGCCCCTCCAGGAAGCCCCGCAGCTCCCCCCAGAGGGGGCTGGCCACGTAGCCGTCGATCTCCTCCTGCTCCGGCCGGTTCCCGCTGCCGTACAGCTCATTCCAGTTCATCCGCTTCCCTCCCCGGCCCTTCAAACTCCAGCTGAGTAAAGCCTCCGTCCAGATATGCCTTGCCCCGCTCGCTCACGAAGCGCAGCAGGCAGTAGACGGGGCCGTTTTCGTCCTCCACAAAGCGCTTTTCCGGCCAGATGGCCCGTTTGCGCTCCAAATCCTCCACGATCTCCATCCGGCCCAGCAGGGAGACGCCGTCGTCCCCCACGCAGAAGCCCACCCCCGCCCGGGGGTCGGCGCGGTACTGGCGCACCTTGTCCGTGGCCCGCTTGCTGGTGAACCAGAATTCCCGCAGCCCGTCGTGGGCCTCGAAGGACATCTCGCGGATACAGGGGTAGCCGTCCTCCGTCACGGAGGACAGCGCCACGCTGTCCAGCTGCTCCAGCATGGCCCCGGCGGCCTGCATGGCGTCCATCTACTTCTCCCCCCGCAGCTTGATGAATTTGATTTCTTGCGGCGCGGGAGTGAATCCCGCGCACGCGCCGGCGCTTACCGCGCCGCCCCGCCTGCGGCGGGGGAGCTGCGGGAGGCTACTTCTCCCCCCGCAGCTTGATGATCTTGTCCCGCAGGATGGCCGCGTACTCGAACTCCAGCAGCTTCGACGCCTCCCGCATCTCCTTCTCCAGCTTGGCGATGGCCTCCAGGCGCTGGGGCTTGGTGAGCTGCCTGGCGCTGATGTCGAAGTCCCGCTCCTCCTCGATCTCGGCGGAGAGCTCCACTAGGCTGCGCACCGACTTGATGATGGTCCTGGGCACGATGCCGTGGGCCCGGTTGAACGCGTCCTGCTTCTCCCGGCGGCGCTCGGTCTCGTCGATGGCCCGGCGCATGGAGGGGGTGATCTTGTCGGCGTACATGACCACCAGGCCCTCGGCGTTGCGCGCCGCCCGGCCGATGGTCTGGACCAGGGAGGTCTCGGAGCGCAGGAAGCCCTCCTTGTCCGCGTCCAGAATGGCCACCAGGCTGACCTCGGGCAGGTCCAGGCCCTCCCGCAGCAGGTTGATGCCCACCAGCACGTCGAAGGTGCCCAGGCGCAGGTCCCGGATAATCTCCTGGCGCTCGATGGTGTCGATGTCGTGGTGCATATAGCGTATTTTAATACCCGCGTTTTTCAGGTACGCGGTGAGATCCTCAGCCATTTTCTTGGTCAGGGTGGTGACCAGCACCCGCTCGGACCGCTGCGTGCGCTCGTTGATCTCCCCGATGAGGTCGTCGATCTGCCCCTCCACCGGCCGCACCTCGATGCGGGGGTCCAGCAGGCCGGTGGGGCGGATGACCTGCTCCACCACCTGGCCCGAGCGGCTGCGCTCGTACTCGCCGGGGGTGGCCGAGACGTAGACCACCTGGTTGACGCGCCCCTCGAACTCCTCGAACTTCAAGGGGCGGTTGTCGAAGGCGCAGGGCAGGCGGAAGCCGTAGTCCACCAGGGTGGTCTTGCGGGCCCGGTCGCCGTTGTACATGGCCCGCACCTGGGGCAGGGTCACGTGGCTCTCGTCGATGAACATCAAAAAGTCCTTGGGGAAGTAGTCCAGCAGGGTGTGGGGGGGCGAGCCCACGGGGCGGCCTTCGATGACCCGGGAGTAGTTCTCGATGCCGGAGCAGTAGCCCAGCTCCTGAATCATCTCCACGTCGTACATGGTGCGCTGCTTGATGCGCTGGGCCTCGATGAGCTGGTTGTTGCCCTCGAAGAAGGCCACCCGCTCCTCCATCTCCCGGTAGATCTCCTGCACTGCCGCGTCCAGCTTGTCCTTGGGGGTGACGTAGTGGGTGGCGGGCCAAATGGGGATATTTTGCAGCAGGCGCACCGCCGCGCCGGTGACCACGTTGATTTCGCTGATGCGGTCGATCTCATCCCCGAAGAACTCCACCCGGATTGCGGTGTCCTTCCAGTAGGCGGGGAAGATCTCCACCGTGTCCCCCCGGACGCGGAACATGTTGCGCTCAAAGGCGATGTCGTTGCGCTCATAGCGGATGGACACCAGGCGCTGTAAGAGCTGGTCCCGGGGCAGGGTCATACCCACCCGGAGGGAGACCATCATCTTGGCGAAATCCTCCGGCTCGCCCAGGCCGTAGATGCAGGACACCGAGGAGACCACGATCACGTCCCGCCGCTCCATCAGGGAGGCGGTGGCGGACAGCCGCAGGCGGTCGATCTCCTCGTTCACCGACGAGTCCTTCTCGATGAAGGTGTCGGTGTGGGGGATGTAGGCCTCGGGCTGGTAGTAGTCGTAATAGCTGACGAAGTACTCCACCGCGTTATGGGGGAAAAACTCCTTGAACTCGGCGCAAAGCTGGGCCGCCAGGGTCTTGTTATGGGCCAGCACCAGCGTGGGCCGCTGCAGCCGCTCGATGGTCTTGGCCATGGTAAAGGTTTTACCCGAGCCCGTGACCCCCAGCAGGGTCTGCTCGGTGAGCCCCATCTCCACGCCCGTGGCCAGGGCCTCCACCGCCTGGGGCTGGTCGCCCGCCAGCTGGTAGTCGCTCACCACTTCCAAACGAGGCATCCGTCCACCTCCCGTTCCTCAAACTACTGTTCGATCGCTATTCTAGCAGAACATAGGTTCTATTGCAATCCCTATTTTATCTTCATTCCGGTTTATTCTTCCACCGCATAGAAGCCGCTATCCCGCAGGGAGACCATATCGTCGTCCGAGAAGATCAGATGGTCCACAAGCTGCACCCCCACGCCGCCCAGCAGCCCCGCCAGGTGCAGGGTGGTGGCCCGGTCCTCCGGCGAGGGGAAGGCCAGCCCGCTGACGTGGTTGTGGGCCAAAATCAGCTTGGCGGCGTTGAGGGAGAGGGCGGCCTCCACGATGCCGCGGGCCGTGACCTCAACGGCGTTCACGTTGCCCTCCCCCACCTTGCGCACCCCCAGCAGCTTGCGCTTGCCGTCCATGCACAGCACGCAGACCATCTCGTTGCGGGCGCCGAAAAAGCAGGGGCGCAGCACGTCCATGGCGGTGCGGGCGTCGGGCACGATGTCCTCCAGGTTGGAGCGCCCCGCCAGGTAGCGGCCGGAGATCTCCTTCACCGCCTTCAAGAGCGCCACCGCGTGCTCACCCACGCCGGGGACCTTCTCCAGCTCCTCGGGTACCGCGTCCAGCACCCCGGCCAGGGAGCCGAAGCGCTCCAGCAGATCGTGGGAGAGGGGGTTGGTGTCGCTGCGGGGGTTGGCGTAGAAGAGCAGCAGCTCCAGCACCTTGTGGTCCGGGAAGGTATCCGGCCGGGCCAGGAACTCTCTCTTCAGCCGCGCCCGGTGCCCGTCGTGCACGCCCATACCGCGCCCTCCTCTCTCCCGGCGCGCTACCGCACGCCGTACTCCTTTAAATACCCCTCCATGCGCTCCCGCACGGCGTCGTCGATATACACCCTGCCGTCCACGCTCCGGTTGTAGAGGAAGTCGATGACCTCCCGCACGGTGACGATGGGGTGCACCGCGATGCCGTAATCCTGGCGCAGCTCGTCCAGGGTGGTGCAGTCCCGGGTGCCCCGCTCCATGCGGTCCACCGACACCACCAGGGCCGCGAAGTCCACGTCGGCCACGCGCTTGAACAGCTCAATGGTCTCCCGCACGGCGGTGCCCGCGGTCACCACGTCCTCCACGATGACCACCTTGTCCCCGGCCTGGGGCTTGTAGCCCACCATGCTGCCCCCCTCGCCGTGGTCCTTGGCCTCCTTGCGGTTGAAGCAGTAGGGCAGATCCCGGCCGTAGCTGCGGTAGAGGGAGGAGGCCGCCGCCACCGCCAGGGGGATGCCCTTGTAGGCGGGGCCGAAGAGGCAGTCCACCCCAACCGGCAGGTGCTGCTGGATGCAGGCGGCGTAGTAGTCCCCCAGCGCGGCGGCCTGGGCGCCCGTGCGGTAGTTGCCCGTGTTGATGAAGTAGGGGGTTTTGCGCCCCGATTTGGTGGTGAAGTCCCCGAAGGTGAGCACCCCCGCGCGCACCATAAAGGTGATGAATTCCTCCTGGTAGGTCATGTGTCCGTCCTCCCGTTTTCTGAAATAGTCGCAGTATTATACCACCAATCGACAGCGGGCACAAGGCCAAAAAGACCGCGCAAATTTCTCCAGTTTGTGCTATAATGGCCCTAAACCAACTAAAGGAGCGTTTTCCAGTGAACCAGCCCCTGGTCAGCCTGATCGTGCCCGTGTACAACGTGGAGCCCTACCTGCCCCAATGCCTGGAGAGCATCCGGGCCCAGAGCTACGAAAACTTTGAATGCCTGCTGGTCAACGACGGCAGCACCGACGGCAGCGCCGGGCTGTGCCGCCGGGCGGCGGCGGACGACCCCCGCTTCCTCCTGCTGGACAAGGAGAATACCGGCGTGTCCGACTCCCGCAACCGGGCCATGGATCTGGCCCGGGGGAAATATTTGCAGTTCGCCGACGGGGACGACTGGCTCGCCCCAGGGGCCATGGAGGCCTTCGTAAGAACGGCGGAGCGCACGGGCTGCGATCTGGCGGTGTCCCACTTCGTGCGGGTGAACGGGGAGGCCTCCGCCCCCCGGGGCCACATCAAAACCGACGGGGTGATGACCCGGCGGGAGTACGCCGAGCACATGGTGAAGGCCCCCGCCAACTACTACTACGGCGTGCTGTGGAACAAATTCTACCGCCGGGCGGTGGTGGAGGCCCACAAGCTGCGCTGCGACCCCCGCATGGCCTGGTGCGAGGATTTCCTCTTCAACCTGGAGTACATCTCCCACGCCCGGCTCGTGGCCGCCATTTCCACGCCCCTGTACTACTACCGCAAGCGGCAGGACAGCCTGGTGAACGCCCAGGCCTCCCTGCGCCGCACCATCCGCACCAAAAAGACCACCTTCGCCGCGTACAAGGAGCTCTACCAGAGCCTGGACCTGTACGAGGAGCGCAAGGCCCGGATCTACGGCTACCTCATCTCCTCCGCCACCGACGGCGCCGTGCTGCCCACCCCGGCGGAGGCGGCGGCGGCCCTGCGGGAGCGGGTCGCGGAGGCGGCCGGGGAGGCGGCAGGCGGCAGGGCGGACGGATAAAGGAGGCAACCCGGATGGAACAGTACCTGGACCAGATCTACCGCATCATCCACCTGTGCGAGGACACGGACGGCATCTTCATCTGCGACCGGAACGGCTACATCGAGTACTGCCGCTCCCCCCTCAACTACTACCTCAAGCCTGTCGACACGGTGGGCAAGCACATTTTGGAGATCTACCCCGGCGTCACCGAGGAGACCAGCACCATCCTGCAGGTGCTCAAAACCGGCAAGCCCATCACCGGCTACCGGCAGGATCTGGTCAACTACCTGGGCCAGCGCATCGCCCTGCTGTCCACCACCGTGCCCATCGTGGTGGACGGCCAGGTGGTGGGGGCGGTGGACTCCTCCCAGTTTTATCACATCGACAGCCTGCGGGTGCGGGAGCCGGGGGACGACGGGCTCTACCGCCTGGAGGACATCCTCACCGGCGACCCCGCCATGCTCGCCCTCAAGCGCCGCATCCGGGACGCGGCGGCCATCGACTCCCCCGTGCTCCTCTACGGGGAGACCGGCACCGGCAAGGAGCTGGTGGCCCAGTCCCTGCACAGCGAGGGGCGCCGGGCCAGGGGCCCCTTCCTGTCCCAGAACTGCGCCGCCATCCCCCCCAACCTGCTGGAGAGCATCTTCTTCGGCACCGAGAAGGGCAGCTACACCGGCGCGGAGAACCGCAAGGGCCTCTTCGAGGTGGCCGACGGCGGCACGCTGTTCCTGGACGAGATCAACTCCATGGACGTGGGGCTCCAGGCCAAGCTGCTCAAGGCCCTGGAGGAGAAGAAGGTGCGCCACGTGGGCGGGCACAGGGACATCCCCTTCGACGTGCGCATCGTGTGCGCCATGAACGAGGACCCGCGCACCGTGCTGGCCGAGCACCGGGTGCGGGAGGATCTGTACTACCGGGTGGGGGTGGTCAAGCTCACCATCCCCCCGCTGCGGGAGCGGCCCGGGGACGTGGCCCTGCTCACCGGCCACTTTTTGGAGAAGTTCAGCCGGGAGATGAACAAGCGGGTCACCGGGGTCAGCCCCCTGGCCCAGGGCCTGCTGGAGCAGTACCCCTGGCCGGGCAACGTGCGGGAGCTGCAAAACACCATCGAGAGCGCCTTCAACACCGCCAAGGGGGAGACCCTGCTGGTGGAGGACATCCGGGACATCCTCTCCCCCGCCGCCCCCGTCCGGCGGGCCGCCCCCGCCCCCGCGCTGGGGGAGGGCTTCTCCCTGACCCGGGCCGTGGATTCCTACGAGCGGGATCTCATCCGCCAGGCCCTGGAGCAGAGCGCCTCCGTCTCCGAGGCCGCCCGGCTGCTGGGCCTGTCCCGGCAGCGGCTGCAATACAAGATGCAAAAATTTGGACTCTAAAGTTTTTGCACCCCCGCAAAAATTTTTGCGCATTTCGGACGCCTCCGTGCCGCCGCCCCGCGGCCCGGGGGCGTTTTCCCCGCCTTTGCGAGTTGGTACGCCGTTTGCTTTCTTAACGGGCAGCTGACGATAGAAAGGAAGCGTATTTTATGCGCAGGCTCTGGACAAACGGAATCATCGCCTCCATGGACCCCTATATGCGCACCTACGAGGCCCTGGGCGCGGAGGACGGCAAGATCGTCTTTCTGGGCACGGCGGCGGAGGCCGCCGCCCAGACCTGGGACGAAATCACTGACCTGGGCGGGAAGCTGATGCTCCCCGGCTTTATGGACACCCACATGCACATGCTGCACTACGCCCTCTTCAAGCGCAACCTGCCCCTCTACGGGGTCAAATCCATCGGGGATATGGTGGAGCTGGGCCGCGCCCGCGTCGCCGCGGAGCACCCGCCCTACCTGCTGGGCATGGGCTGGAACCAGGAGACCCTGGCCGAAAACCGCCTGGTCACCCGGGACGACATGGATCGCATCTCCACCGACATCCCGGTGTGTATGCTGCGGGTGTGCGGCCACGTGGCCGCCTGCAACAGCAAGATGCTGGAGATCATCTCCGGCCAGCGGGATCTGGACCCGGAGACCCTGAGCCACGTGGACTTCATCCACGGCATCCTCCGGGAGGACGCCATGCGGCTGTACATGAACGTGATCCCCCGCATGGACGCCGCCTTCGTGCGCTCCCTCATCGACCAGGGGCAGGCCGACCTGAACGCCTGCGGCATCACCTGCGTCCACTCCGACGATCTGAAGGTCATCCCCGGCATGGACCCCTACGACCTCATCAACCTCTTCCGCACCGTGGAGCGGGAGGGCAGGCTCACCGTGCGCGTGTACGAGCAGTGCCTGGTGGACCAGTCCGCCTTCGCCCCCATGCACGGCTGCCGGGACAGCCTGGACAACCACGAGAGCCTCTTCCGCACCGGGCCGAGGAAGCTCCTCCAGGACGGCTCCCTGGGGGCCAAGTCGGCCCTGATGATCCACGGCTACTACGACGAGCCCCTGAACCACGGCATCCCCATCTACACCCCCGGCGAGCTCTACCGCTGGATCAAGGCCGCCCACGACGACCATATGAACGTGGCGGTCCACGCCATCGGGGACATGGCCATCAGCCAGGTGTGCGACGCGGTGGAGCGGGTGCAGGCGGAGAACCCCTGGCCCGAGGCCCGCCACGGCGTGGTCCACGCCCAGATCACCAATCCCGAGCTGCTGCGGCGCATGGAGCGGCTGCGCCTGCAGGCCTATATCCAGCCCGTGTTCATCGAGGCGGACATGAACGTCATCGAGGAGCGGGTGGGGCCCACCTACATGAAGGGCACCTACAACTGGAAGACCATGCTGGAGCTGGGCATCCCGTGCAGCGGCGGGTCGGACTGCCCGGTGGAGTCCTTCTCCATCCTGGAGAACCTGTACGCCGCGGTCACCCGCAAAAACCGGGCGGGCACCAAGACCTTCCTGCCCGAGCAGGCCCTGAGCATGGAGGAGGGCGTGCGGTTGTTCACCACAAGCGCGGCCTGGGCCAGCTACGACGAGGACTGGCGCGGCTCCCTGGAGCTGGGCAAGCTGGCCGATCTGGCCGTGCTGGACCGGGACATCTTCCACATGGACCCCGACGAGCTGCTCCACACCCGCGTGACGGAGACCGTGCTCAACGGCGCGACCGTATACAGGGCTTAATTTAAAAACCGGCCAACCCGAAGAGGGTTGGCCGGTTTCTCTTTCAGTCCGCTTTTTTGAACATGCCCTTGTCCACGCTGCACAGCGGGCAGGACCAGGTGGGGGGCAGCGCCTCGAAGGGGGTGCCCGGGGCGATCCCGTGGTCGGGGTCCCCCTTCTCCGGGTCGTACACGTAGCCGCAGAGGGCGCAGACGTATTTCTCCGCCCTGGGCTTCTCCGGGGCGGGCGCGGCGGGGCCGGCGGCCAACGCCGCAACGGCCCGGGCGTAGTCCGCCATGGCGGCCAGATCCTCCGCCTTGGGGGTGAAGAGCACCCGGAAGGGCTCCTCGGGCGCGGCGAACTTGAGCTGCCGCAGCCGGGTGTGGAGCATATTGGGGGCCTCCCCGCTCCAGCCGTAGGCGCCGAAGGCGCCCGCCGCGCGGCCCTTGGTGTTGATGGCGCACAGGGAGGCCAGCACGTCCCACAGGGCCTTAGGCGCGTCCCGGTTGATGGTGGGGGCCCCCGCCAGCACCACGTCGGCGGCGTTGGCCAGCGCGGCCGCCTCGGCCAGGGGGGTGAAGGTCACGTCGGTGAGGCTCACCTCCAACCCGCCGGCCTCCAGGGCCTCCGCCGCGGCCTTGGCCAGGGCGGCGGTGCAGCCGTAGGCCGAGCAGTACAGCACGGCGGCGGTCTTTTTCCCCCTGGGCGCGGGGGTGCTCCAGGCGCGGTAGCGCTCCTTCGCCGCGCCGATGCCCTGCGCCAGACAGGGGCCGTGGCTGGGGCACACCAGCTCCACGCCCTCCGGCATCTTGTCCAGCCCCGCCAGCACGTGGGGCTTGAAGGGCCCGAAGATGCAGTTGTAGTAGTGCGCAAACTCCCCCTCGTAGGCCGCCCGGTCGTGGATTTTGGCGTCCAGCATGGCGGGCTCGCAGTAGTGGGTGCCCAGGAAGTCGCAGGTGAAGAGCACCCCGTCCGCCTTATCCCAGGTGAACATGGAGTCCGCCCAGTGGAGCATGGGCGCGGGGATGAACTCCAAAACCCTGCCGCCCAGCTCCAGCGTGTCCCCCGCCTTCACCACCCGGACGGGGAAGGTGCGGTTGGTGATGTCCTCCAGGTGCTTTTTCCCCGCCGCGGTGCAGCAC
This sequence comes from Oscillospiraceae bacterium, assembly GCA_022846095.1. Taxonomy (NCBI): domain Bacteria; kingdom Bacillati; phylum Bacillota; class Clostridia; order Eubacteriales; family Oscillospiraceae; species Oscillospiraceae bacterium. Next base: position 2,761,164 of record AP025583.1, read on the forward strand.
ACCTCCAGCTTGGGGCACTTGTCCAGCAGGCGGGCCACGCTGCCCGAATGGTCGGGCTCGTTGTGGTTCATAATCAGGCAGTCCACGTCCTCCAGCGGGAGGATCTGGCGGATATTCTCCTCGTACTCCTCGAAATAGTCCGCGTGGACCGTCTCGATCAGCACGTTTTTCTCCCCGGTGAGCAGATACGCGTTATAGGAGGTGCCGTATTTGGCCTCCATGACGATGTCGAAGACCCGCAGGGCGGGGTTCAGCACGCCCACGGACCACAGGCCCTCCCGCAGCTTGATGGCGCTCATTGACCCGACTTCCTTTCCATTTCTATATTCCACTAAGCCGATATGATTTTATAGTATACGGTCACAGGTTCCCCTTGTCAAGGAAACGCGCCGGTATAAATGTGAAAAACGGGGAACGATACACGGTTGACTTTCCCTTGGCCGGGCATTACAATGATTTTTGTCGATTCTCTCTATTAAAGGAGTTCTTTTTTTATGCCCGTTTACCTGGATAACGCAGCCACCACCCGGGTGTGCCCCGAGGCCGCCCGGGCGGCCCTGGCCGAGATGACCGAGGGCTTCGGCAACCCCTCCTCCGGCTACGAGCCGGGCCGCGCCGCCGCCTCCCGGCTGGAGGCGCGCCGGGAGACCGTGGCCGCCGCCCTGGGCTGCCTGCCCGGGGAGATCTTCTTCACCTCCTGCGGCACCGAGGGGGACAACTGGGCCCTGCGCGCCGGAGCGGCGTACGGCAGGCGGGCGGGCCGCCACATCGTCACCACCGCCATCGAACACTCCGCCGTGCTGGAGACGGCCCGGGCGCTGGAGGCCCAGGGCTGGGAGGTGACCCGCCTGCGCCCCGGACGGGACGGGCGGGTGCCCCTGGAGGCGCTGGAGGCGGCCCTGCGGCCCGACACGGTGCTGGTGTCCATGATGCTGGTGAACAACGAGCTGGGCACCCTCCAGCCGGTGGCCCAGGCCGCCGCCGCCATCCGGCGCGCGGGCTGCCCTGCCCTGCTGCACACCGACGCGGTGCAGGCTTTCCTAAAGGTGCCCTTCACCCCCGAGGCGTTGGGGGCCGACCTGGTCACCCTCAGCGGCCACAAGATCCGCGCCCCCAAGGGCGTGGGGGTGCAGTATATCCGCCGGGGGCTGAAGCTGGGGCCCCTGTTCACCGGGGGCGGGCAGGAGTCCGGCCTGCGGCCGGGCACCGAGCCCACCGCCCAGATCGCCGCCCTGGCCGCAGCCGTGGAGGCGTGGGAGCCCTCCTTCCCGGAGCGCATCCGGGCGGTGAAGGACTACGCGCTGGCCGCGCTGCCCGCGGCCGTGCCGGGGCTGGAGGTGGTCAGCGCCGGGGACGCCCCCCACATCTGCGCCGTGGCCCTGCCCGGCTACCCCAGCGAAATGCTGGTGCGGGATCTCAGCGACCGGGGGATCTACGTCTCCTCCGGCTCGGCCTGCCACAAGGGCAAGCCCAGCCACGTGTTCGCCGCCCTGGGCCTGCCCAAGCGCACCCTGATGGGGGTGCTGCGCCTGTCCTTCTCCCCGGAAAACACCACCGGGGACGTGGACGCGCTGCGGGATGCGCTGATCGACATTCAAAAAAACAGGATTGCAGTGAGGTGAGCCGATGTTTTCCTATATGAAACGGGGGAGGGCCTTCTACAAGGACGTGGTGGTCCTGGCCATCCCCATCCTGCTGCAAAACCTGATCACCACCTCCCTGGGCCTCATCGACACCTTCATGGTGGGCAGCCTGGGGGAGGCCCCCCTGGCCGCCGTGCTGCTGGCCAACACCCCGGTCTTTGTCATCCAGCTGGTCATCTTCGGGCTCCAGAGCGGCTCCTCGGTGCTGATCAGCCAGTTCTGGGGCAAGGGGGACACCGACAGCATTAACCGGGTGGTGGGCCTGGGGTGCTATGTGGCGGGGGCCATCTCGGTGTGCTTCGCCGCCGTGATGTTCTTCTTCCCCACCCAGCTCATGGGCCTTTTGAGCGACAACCAGCAGCTCGTCCCCATGGCCGCCGACTACGGGCGGATCGTGGGCTTCTCCTACATCCTCAACAGCCTGACGGGGGTGTACGTGGGGGCCCACCGCAGCATGGAGAACCCCAAGCTGGGGCTGAAGATCTTCACGGTCTCCATGTGCGCCAACACCTTCCTCAACTGGGTCTTCATCTTCGGCAACCTGGGGGCCCCCGCCCTGGGGGTGGTGGGCGCGGCGGTGGCCACCCTGGCCTCCCGCGTGGTGGAGTTCCTGATTATGCTCTTCTACGCCCTCTTTAACCGCCGCTTCCGCCTGCGCCCGACCATGCTCATCCATCCGGGGGCCGAGCTGGCCCGGAAATTTGTGAAATACTCCAGCCCCGTGGTCCTCAACGAGGCGCTGTGGGGCCTGGGCACCTCCCTGTACAAGGTGGTCATGGGCCACATGGAGGACTCCACCGAGATCCTGGCCGCCCGCGCCCTGGTGGGCAACATCGAGGATCTCTGCTCCGTGGCCATCTTCGCCGTGGCCGGCACCGCCGCCATCGTCATCGGCCGGGAGATCGGCGCGGGGCGGCGGGACACGGTGTACGAGGTGGGGGCCACCATGGACACCCTGGCCCTCATCTGCGGCGGGCTGGTGGGCGGGGTGATGATCCTGGCGGCCTGGTTCGTGTTCCCCGGGGTGGTCTACCCCATCTTCCAGCTGTCCGCCAAGTCCAGCGGCTTCGCCACCATGATGCTCACCTTCTCCGGGGGCTTTTTGGCCCTGCGGGCCTTCAACTCCACCAACACCGTGGGCGTGCTGCGGGGCGGCGGCGACGTGCGGGCCGCCATGATCATCGACCTGACCCCCCTGTGGTTCGTGGCCCTGCCCCTGGCCGCCCTCTTCGGGCTGGTGTTCAAATGGGGCATCTTCTGGGTGTACGTGGGCATCATCATGGAGCAGATCTCCAAGTTCTGGGTGGGCGTGTCCCGCTTCCGCTCCCGCGCGTGGATCAACGACGTGACCAACCTGGGCGCGCAGTAGCAGACGCCATCACCGTTGTTGCAGCTTAGGAGGATAAGGCGAACAACGGCGGGCGATTCATGAATCGCCCCTACGAGCGCCAAGCGCTGTATGGGGCATGGCAGTACGTGCGGCTTTTCAGGCAGTTATTAAATAGCAACTACTATCAAGTATGGGCGGGTCATGTGCCGCAGGGGCGGCAGCCCTATTCGCCCCAAGTGCCAGACCGAACCGAGCCCTGAGCGCTTACAGGTTTTGCAGGTTACCTGAACCGCACCGCCGCTGGGCTCTGGGTCCAGGGCCGAAGCCCTGGTTGTTTCTTCCCGGGGTTCTTTGCAAGCAAAGAATCCCGCCGCCGGAGGCCGGGCCTCCAAAAAGGGCGCCCTTTCCTTTTTGAAAATTTTCCCGCACTGTATAGAACCCCCTCCGATTCCATATCCTTTTGTTACAGCATTTGATATGGAGGAGAACCCTTATGAAACAATGGATCGCGGCCGTGCTGGCCGCCGCGCTTTTGATCCTCCCCGCCGGCGCCGTGGCCGGCGCGCCCCAGGTGGAGGCCGGCTCCGCCGTCCTGATGGAGAAGGAGACCGGCACCGTGCTCTTTGAGGATCACGCCCACGACAAGCTGGAGCCCGCCTCGGTGACCAAGATTATGACCCTCCTGCTGGTGATGGAGGCCATCGACGGCGGCCGCCTGTCCCTGGACGACATGGTGAGCGTCTCGGCCCACGCCGCCTCCATGGGCGGCTCCCAGGTCTATTTAAAGGAAGGCGAGCAGATGAGCGTCCACGATCTGCTCAAGGCGGTCACCGTGGTCTCGGGCAACGACGCCGCCGTGGCTCTGGCCGAGCACCTGGCGGGCAGCGAGGAGGCCTTTGTGGAGAAGATGAACCAGCGCGCGGCCGAGCTGGGCATGGAGGACACCTGCTTCCTCAACTGCACCGGCCTGCCCGCCGCGGGCCACCTGACCTCCGCCTACGACATCGCCCTGATGTCCCGCGCCCTCATCTCCCACCCCAAGATCCGCGAATACACCACCATCTGGATGGACTCCATCCGGGACGGCCAGTTCCAGCTGGCCAACACCAACAAGCTCATCCGCTTCTACGAGGGGGCCACCGGCCTCAAGACCGGCTCCACCGACGCCGCGCTGTACTGCCTGTCCGCCACCGCGGAGCGCGACGGTATGGAGCTTATCGCGGTGATCATGAAGTCCCCCACCTCGGAGAAGCGCTTTGAGGGCGCCAAGAGCCTTTTGAACTTCGGCTTCGCCAACTACACCCTGCTGGACGTGTACCCCAACCAGGCCCTGCCCCCCGTGGACGTGCTGCTGGGGGTGTGCGAGCAGGTGCAGCCCGTGCTCTCCCGGTCCAGCCGCATCCTGATCGACAAGGCGGACCTGAACAACGTCACCACCGAGCTGCGGCTGTGCGAGAGCGTGGAGGCCCCGGTGGAGGCCGGCCAGATTTTAGGCGAGATGGCCGTGCTGGTGGGCGGACAGGAGCGGGAGACCATCCCCATCGTGTGCGCCGACCCGGTGGAGCGCATCACCGTGCCCGGCATCTTCGCAAAGCTCCTGCACACCCTCTTCATGGCCCCCTGATTATCAGCCCGGCGGCGCGCAGACTGCGCGCCGCCGGGTTCTTTTTTCTGTTTGGCGCAAAATGCCCCCTGTAATTAAACCGTATAGTTTTCGTTTTCCCCGTTTCCCGCCCCATTTCCCAACCTTTTTGATGTTCCAAATTTTTACGCCGCCTGTAGCATCCTAACCTTGACGGGGGTCTATTTACGTTGTATAATTTATACAAATAAGCACTGCGCAATTTGGGGCTTATTATCAGCAATTACTAGAAGTCTTCTGGACGCAGCGCTCATTTTTGGATGCTTTTACCAATGAGGAGAGGATACCTATGGCTCTATCGCCCGAGAAAGCAGATCAGATCCCCGCGGCGGCCCCCGCCCCCCTGCCCCCCGCGCTGGACGCCTTCGTCCGGGGACAAGCCGTCCGTATGCAGGACTACCTGGGCTCCCATCCCGCGGCGCGGGACGGCGCGGAGGGGTACGTGTTCCGCGTGTGGGCTCCCCACGCCGGGGCGTGCGCCGTGATGGGCGACTTCAACGGCTGGGATCCCGAGGCCAACCCCATGCAAGCGGTGGGCGGCGGCGTCTGGGAGGGCTTCGTGCCCGGCCTGAAGCGGTACGACACGTACAAGTACGCCGTGCGCGCCGCCGACGGCAGGGTGCTGGCCAAGGCCGACCCCTACGCCTTCCACGCCGAGACCCGCCCCGGCACCGCCTCCAAGATCTACGACCTGGAGGGCTACCAGTGGGAGGACGGCGAGTGGCTGGCCCACCGCAGGCAGAACCCAATTTACCAACGCCCCCTGAACATCTACGAGGTCCATCTGGGCTCCTGGCGGCGCACGGGGGAGGACGAGACCCTCAGCTACCGGGACATGGCCCAGTACCTGGTGCCCTACGTGAAGGAGATGGGCTTCACCCACGTGGAGCTGCTCCCGGTCACCGAGCACCCGCTGGACGCCTCCTGGGGCTACCAGTGCACCGGCTATTTTGCGGCCACCAGCCGCTTCGGCACCCCCCACGACTTCATGTGGCTGGTGGATCAGCTCCACCAGGCGGGGGTGGGGGTCATCCTGGACTGGGTGCCCGCCCACTTCCCCAAGGACGCCTTCGGCCTCTACGAGTTCGACGGCCAGGCCTGCTACGAGTACGCCGACCCCCGCAAGGGGGAGCACGCCGACTGGGGCACCCGGGTGTTCGACTACGGCCGCAGCGAGGTGCGCTCCTTCCTCTACTCCTCCGCGCTGTTCTGGCTGGAGCAGTACCACATCGACGGCCTGCGGGTGGACGCGGTGGCCTCCATGCTCTACCTGGACTACGGCCGCCAGGGCGGCCAGTGGGTGCCCAACATCCACGGCGGGCACGAGAACCTGGAGGCCGTGGAGTTCCTGCAGCAGCTCAACGGCCACGTGTTCCTGGACCACCCGGACGTGATGATGATCGCCGAGGAGTCCACCGCCTGGCCCCTGGTGTCCCACCCGGTGGACCAGGGCGGGCTGGGCTTCAACCTGAAGTGGAACATGGGCTGGATGAACGACATCCAGCACTATATCAAGCTGGACCCCTACTTCCGCCAGTTCAACCACAAGGACATCACCTTCTCGCTGATGTACGCCTTCTCGGAGAACTTTATCCTGCCCCTGTCCCACGACGAGGTGGTGCACCTGAAGGGCTCCCTCATCGCCAAGATGCCGGGCGCCGACGAGGAGAAGTACGCCGGGGTGCGGGCCTTTTACACCTACATGCTCACCCATCCGGGCAAAAAGCTGCTCTTTATGGGGGCCGAGTTCGGCCAGTGGCACGAGTGGCAGTTTGAGCACTCCCTGGACTGGCACCTGCTGGAGATGGACAACGAGGACGGCGAGCGCCACCGCAGCCTGAAGGAGTACTTCAAGCAGGCCAACAACTTCTACCTGGCCCACAAGGAGCTCTGGGAGCTGGACTTCTCCTGGGAGGGCTTCCAGTGGATCTGCGCCGACGACGCCAAGGGCAACTGCGCCATTTTCCTGCGCAAGGACCGGAAGGGCGACTTCCTGCTGGTGGCCTGCAACTTCTCCCCCGTCCACCGGGAGGGCTACCGGGTGGGCGTGCCCGCCGCAGGCCGGTACGAGCCCGTGTTCAACAGCGACGACGCGGCCTTTGGCGGACAGGATTTGGGCGACAGGGAGCCGCTGAAGAGCGAGTACGTGCCCAGCCACGGCCAGGAGCAGTCCCTGGTGCTGGACCTGCCCCCCATGAGCGGGGTCATCTACCGCTGCACCAAGAAGTTCCCGCCCAGGAAGCAGAAGACCGTCCGGGCCGTGCCCATCAAGACCGCCCCGGCCAAGCCGGTGAGGAAGCCCGGCGGCGCCGCGCCGAAAAACTGACTTTTCCACTACTCTTTTGGGGTGATAAGAATGAAAAAAGAATGTGTAGCCATGCTCCTGGCCGGCGGCCAGGGCAGCCGGCTCCACGCGCTGACCAGCCGCGTGGCAAAGCCCGCCGTCCCCTTCGGGGGAAAGTACCGCATCATCGACTTCCCCCTGTCCAACTGCGTCAACTCCGGCATCGACACCGTGGGCGTGCTGACCCAGTACCGGCCCCTGGAGCTCAACTCCTACATCGGCAACGGCCAGCCCTGGGATCTGGACCGCTCCTACGGCGGCGTCCACATCCTGCCCCCCTACATGCGCGAGGGCGACAAGGGCACCTGGTACAAGGGCACCGCCAACGCCATCTACCAGAACCTCAGCTTCATCCAGCTCTACGACCCGGACTACGTGCTGATCCTCTCGGGCGACCACGTGTACAAGATGGACTACGCCGACATGCTCCGCCGCCACAAGGAGGCGGGCGCCGCCTGCACCATCTCCGTGCTGGAGGTCCCCATGGCCGAGGCCCCCCGCTTCGGCATCATGAACGTGGACGAGAACGACGACGTGTATGAGTTTGAGGAGAAGCCCAAGCACCCCAAGTCCAACCTGGCCTCCATGGGCATTTACATCTTCACCTGGAGCAAGCTGAGGGACTACTTGATCGCCGACGAGGCCGACGAGAAGAGCAGCAACGATTTCGGCAAAAACATCATCCCCGCCATGCTGGGCGCCGGGGAGAAGCTGACCACCTACCGCTTCTCCGGCTACTGGAAGGACGTGGGCACCATCGACTCCCTGTGGGACGCCAACATGGATATGCTGGCCCCCGAGATGGGCATCGACCTCTACGACCAGGACTGGCCCATCTTCGCCCGCACCCCCACCAAGCCCCCCCATTTCACCGGCCCCAACGCGTCGCTCAACCACTCCATGGTCACCGGCGGCTGCGAGGTGTACGGCAAGGTGGAGAACTCCATCCTGTTCCACTCCGTGGTGGTGGAGGAGGGCGCGGTGGTGCGCTACTCCATCCTCATGCCGGGCACGGTGGTCAAGGCCGGGGCCGTGGTGGAGTACGCCATCGTGGCCGAGTCCGCCACCATCGGCGAGAACGCCAGGGTGGGCACCGCACCGCCGCCCGACGCGCAGTCCGCCGAGGACTGGGGCATCGCCGTGGTTGCCCAGGGCATCAGGGTCGGCAAGGAGGCCGTGGTGCCCGCCAAGGCCATGATTACCCGGAACGTGAAAGGGGGTGCTGTGAAATGATGAACAAGCTGCACGGCATCATCTTCTCCTACCGCTCCAACCCCAACCTGCGGGAGCTGACGCAGCACCGCAACACCTGCTCCATCCCCTACGGCGGGCGCTACCGCGTCATCGACTTCATGCTCTCCAACATGGTCAACGCCAACATCGCCGACGTGGGCCTCATCGTCCACACCAGCTACCAGTCCCTGCTGGACCACGTGGGCTCGGGCAAGGACTGGGACCTGTCCCGCAAGCACGGCGGCCTGCGCATCCTGCCCCCCTTCGGCTACGCCAACAAAAACCGCGAGGGGGCCTACCGGGGCCGCATGGACGCCCTGGCCGGGGTGTACTCCTATCTCCAAAACATCCGCCAGGACCACGTGGTGCTGGCCGGGGGCGACATCGCCGTCAACCTGCCCATCCGTGACATCTACGAGTCCCACATCGCCAGCGGCGCGGACATCACCGCCGTGTGCACCCGCTCCCCCAAGGGCGACCCCAAGGAGTCGGACTACTTCGTGATGGGCGCGGGCGGCATGGTCTCCGACGTGCTGGTCCACCCCCCCATCCCCCAGGGCTGCGAGTCCCTGGAGGTCTATATCATGTCCAAGTCCCTGCTCCTGTCCCTGGTGGACCACTGCGCCGCCCACAACGTGGCCTCCTTCAGCCAGGGCGTGCTGCTGCCCATGCTGGGCACGCTGAAAATCCACCCCTACATCTTCGACGGGTACGCCGCCCGGCTCCAGTCGGTGGCGGGGTACTTCGCCCGCAGCATGGAGCTGCTGGACCCGGCGGTGCGGCAGGACCTCTTCACCGCCGAGCGCCCGGTCAAGACCAAGGACCAGTCCAACCCCTCCACCTACTACGGCCCCGACTCCCGCTCGGCCAGCTCCCTGGTGGCCGACGGCTGTATCGTCGAGGGCGAGGTGGAGAACTCCATCCTCTTCCGCGGCGTGACGGTGGAGAAGGGCGCCCGGGTGCAGAACTGCGTGCTCATGCAGGGCACCACCATCCAGGCGGGCGCGGTGCTCAAGTACGCCATCACCGACAAAAACGTGAAGGTCAACCAGGGCCGTATGCTCATGGGCCACAGCACCTATCCCCTGGCCATCGCCAAAAACGAAATCGTGTGACAAATTACAATTGATAATTGAGAATGTATCATGGATAATGATCCTGCGGGGATCCCCCCGTCCCAGTTCTCAGTTCTCAATTATCCATTATCAATTATCCATTCGCCCTGGAAGGAGTGTGCTTATGAACATCCTGTTTGCCGCCTCGGAGGTAGCGCCCTTCATTAAAACCGGAGGCCTGGCCGACGTGGCCGGCTCCCTGCCCGCCGCCCTCGCCAAGGAGGGGCACGACGTGCGCGTGATCCTCCCGCTGTACGAGGGCATCGGGGAGGACTGGCGCAGCCAGATGACCTTTTTGCAGTGCTTCCACGTCACCCTGGCGTGGCGCACCCCCTACTGCGGGCTCTTTGAGCTCCAGCGGGACGGCGTGACCTACTACTTCGTGGACAACGAGTACTACTTCAAGCGCGCCAACATCTACGGCCACTACGACGACGGCGAGCGCTTCGCCTTCTTCTCCCGGGCCGTGGTGGAGAGCCCCGGCTACCTCAACTGGCACCCGGACGTGCTCCACTGCAACGACTGGCAGACCGCCCTGGTGCCCATCTACCTGCTGGAGGAGCGCTACCGCATCCCCCAGCTCTACGACACCAAGAGCGTGTTCACCATCCACAACATCGAGTACCAGGGCCGCTACGGCAGCCAGACCCTCAAGGACCTCTTCGGCCTCAACGACGGGTACTTCAACGAGCACATGCTGGCCTACCATGGGGACGTGAACCTGATGAAGGGGGCCATCTACGCCGCCGACTACGTGACCACCGTCTCCCCCACCTACGCCGAGGAGCTGCAGTACCCCTTCTATGCCCACGGGCTGGAGGGCGTGATCTCCGACAACCGGCACAAGCTGCGCGGCATCCTCAACGGCATCGACACCGCGCTCTACGACCCCTGGCACGACAAGGGCCTGACCAAGTTCTACTCCGCCCGCCAGCCCCAGGGCAAGAAGAACTGCAAGGCCGCCCTCCAGAACGCGGTGGGCCTGCGGGAGGAGCCCGACGTGCCCGTCGTCGCCTGCGTCTCCCGGCTGGTGAAGCACAAGGGCTTCGACCTGGTCACCGCGGCCGTCCACGAGATCATGGGCATGGACGTGCAGATGGTGGTGCTGGGCACCGGCGACTGGAATTATGAGGAGTCCTTCCGCCAGGCCCAGGGCCAGTACCCCGGCCGCTTCGCCGCGCATATCATGTACTCCGGGGCCCTCTCCACCGCCATCTACGGCGGCGCGGACATCTTCCTCATGCCCTCCGAGGCGGAGCCCTGCGGCCTGAGCCAGATGATCGCCATGCGCTACGGCACCATCCCCGTGGTGCGGGAGACCGGCGGGCTGAAGGACAGCGTGCAGCCCTACAACAAGTTCACCGGCGAGGGCACCGGCTTCTCCTTCCACGACATCAGCGCCCACGACATGGTGTGGGTGCTGCGGGAGGCGGCGGACCTGTACCACACCGACAAGAAGGCCTGGAAGGCCCTCCAGCACAACGCCATGACCGCCGACTTCTCCTGGCAGCGCTCGGCCGGGCAGTATCTGGAGATTTACGGCTGGTTGACAGGAAAATAAGTTTGTGATAGAGTAATCATCCCAATAAAGGGCTCGCGGGCGGGTGGATACCCGCCCGCGCGGTCTTTTCCAGGCAAATGGGTACTGTACGGTTTACCGCGCGACGCGTACATTCTTACATAGAACAGATTGGAGACGCATACCAATGCACAACTACACCAAACAAGAGCTGATGGACCTCATCACCGGCAAGCTGCGCCGCAACTTCGGCCGGGACGTGGAGGAGGCCTCCAGCCTGCACGTGTTCAAGGCCTGCGCCCTGGTCCTGCGGGACATGATGAGCGAGCGGCAGATGGCCACCCAGGACCGGGTGACCGAGAAGCACCAGCGCCAGGTCCACTACCTGTCCCTGGAGTTTTTGATGGGCCGCTCCCTGATGAAGAACGCCTATAACCTGGGCGTGCTGGACGCGCTGACCGGGGCCATCGAGGGCCTGGGCTTCTCCGCCCCCGACCTCTTCGAGGCCGAGCCCGACGCGGGCCTGGGCAACGGCGGCCTGGGCCGCCTGGCCGCCTGCTACCTGGACTCCATGACCACCCTGGACATCCCCGCCACCGGCTACTCCATCTGCTACGAGCTGGGCCTGTTCAAGCAGAAGATCGTGGACGGCCAGCAGGTGGAGCTGCCCGACAACTGGCTGGGGCTGGGCGACGCCTGGCTGATCCCCAAGATCGACGAGACCGAGGAGGTCCGCTTCGGCGGCAAGCTGGAGGAGTACTGGGACGACGAGGGCCGCCACCGCGTGCGCCACACCGGGTACAGCACCGTGCTGGCCATCCCCAAGGACATGGAGATCTCCGGCTTCAAGACCGAGCACGGCAACCTGCTGCGCCTGTGGGACGCCAAGAGCCCCACCCCCGTGGACATGAGCCTGTTTTCCACCGGCCAGTACCTGAAGGCCGTGGAGGAGCAGGCCATGGCCGAGTCCATCTCCAAGGTCCTCTACCCCGAGGACAACCACTACGAGGGCAAGTCCCTGCGCCTCAAGCAGCAGTACTTCTTCGTCTCCGCCACCGTGCAGTCCATCGTGCGCAAGCACCGCGCGGAGTACGGCACCCTGCGCAACTTCCACCAGAAGCACGTCATCCAGATCAACGACACCCACCCCACCCTGGTCATCCCCGAGCTCATGCGCATCCTGCTGGACGAGGAGGGCTACGGCTGGGACGAGGCGTGGTACATCACCACCCACACGGTGGCCTACACCAACCACACCGTCATGGCAGAGGCCCTGGAGCGCTGGAACCAGAATATGATCGAGCTGCTCCTCCCCCGCATCTGGGAGATCCTCATCGAGATCTCGGGCCGCTACCAGAAGGATCTGACCGCCTACTTCCACGGGGATCTGAACAAGGTGGCCCCCATGGCCATCCTCTGGGGCGGCGAGCTGCGCATGGCCAACCTGGACGTGGCCGCCTGCTTCGCCGTCAACGGCGTGTCCGCCCTGCACTCGGACATCCTCAAGAAGGACGTGTTCCACGAGGAGTACGTGCGCACCCCCGACAAGTTCAAGAACGTCACCAACGGCATCGACCACCGCCGCTGGCTGTCCCAGTGCAACCCCAAGCTGGACGCCCTGATCCGGGACTGCGCCGGCGGGGACGGCTACCTCCTGCACCCCGAGAGCCTGCGGAAGCTGGAGCAGTTCAAGGACGACGCCGGGGTCCTCTCCCGCCTGGAGGAGATCAAGGCGGAGAACAAGCGCCTCTTCGCGGGCTATATCTCCCGGGAGAGCGGCGTGCTGCTGAACACCGACGCCATCTTCGACGTGCAGGTCAAGCGCCTGCACGAGTATAAGCGGCAGCTGCTGAACGTGCTGCACATCATCTACCTCTACCAGCGCCTCAAGGCCGACCCCGGCTTCTCCTTCACCCCCCGGGTCTACCTCTTCGGGGCCAAGGCCGCCCCCGGCTACTCGGTGGCCAAGGAGATCATCCACCTCATCAACTCCGTGGCCGCCACCGTCAACGCCGACCCGGCCTGCAAGGACCGGCTCCAGGTGGTCTTTTTGGAGAACTACCGGGTGTCCCTGGCCGAGAAGCTCATGCCCGCCAGCGAGCTCAGCGAGCAGATCTCCACCGCGGGCAAGGAGGCCAGCGGCACCGGCAACATGAAGTTCATGATGAACGGCGCGCTCACCATCGGCACCCTGGACGGCGCCAACGTGGAGATGCACCAGCAGGTGGGCGACGAGAACATCTTCCTCTTCGGCCTCAAGGCCCACGAGGTGGTGGAGAAAAAGCAGAAGGGCTACAAGTCCTACGAGTACTACATGCACCACAACGACATGAAGGCCGCCGTCGACCGGCTCTCCCGCGGCTTTGACGACGGGGTGAGCTACGACCACCTCACCCGCCGCCTGCTGTTCGGAGACGGCGGCCCCGCCGACGAGTACATGCTGCTGGCCGACTTCGAGAGCTACCGGGACGCCCACCAGCGGGCCGGGGAGGCCTACCTGGACCGCAGGCGCTGGAACCAGATGTCCCTGATCAACATCGCCCGCTCCGGCATCTTCGCCGCCGACCGCTCCATCCGCGAGTACGCCCAGAAGATCTGGAACGTGCCCGCCAGAGACTAGAAAAAAGCCCTGTGCGGGAGCCTTATCAGCTCCCGCACAGGGCTTTTTCGGACGGGCGCCGGCCGCGTCCCGCTACAGCTCCCTGACGGCAAAGGGGCCGTAGCTGCAATGGCTGCCCCGGAACACCCCCGCGCCCACCGCGCCGGTGAGGTAGGGCGCCTCCCCGTCCGTAAAGCGGATCAGCTCCTCCCCGCCGCAGGACACGGCGATCTCCCCGCCCCGGACGGCCACCGACAGCGGATAGGTCCTGCCGTGCTCCCAGGGGAAGGGACAGCCCGCCAGCTCCCGGTAGCCGTTTTCGTTCTTGCGCAGCACCAGCCGCCCGTCCGCGGACAGCCCGGCGGCGTAGCAGCGCACCGCGCCCTGCACCCGGAAGAGGAGGAAATGCTCCTCCCCGAACACGGGGGTCAGCTCCGCGCGGAAGGTGTAGTCGGCCCAGTCCCGGCTGCCCGTGTACAGCTCCCCCCGGTCGGCGCAGCTGCCGTGCAGCAGGCCGTCCTCCAGCCGCCACATGCCCTTGAAGCGGGAGCACTGGCCCACGTCGTAGTGGTAGTCCCACTGCTCGATGCCGGACTTGGCGAAGTCCAGGATGTAGTCGGCCCTGCCGCCGAAGTCCACCGCGTCCAGATAGGCGGTGAAGGGGCCCTCGCAGGCCAGCTCCACGCCGACGCGCCGGATACAGAGGTCAGACCCCGCCGGGAGCCGCACCTCCAGCTCGGCCCACGCATCCGCCGCGAGGGCCCGGGCTTCGCTCCAGATCCGCCGCCCGCCGCAGTCCTCCGCCCAGAGCCGGGCCGCGGGCGCGCCCATGCCCGCCTTGAGGACGGCGGACACGGTCTGCCCGGGGAACAGGTAGGGCGCGAAGGACGGGGTGTAGCGGTCGTCGGTGAAGTCCTCGGGCCGGTAGTAGGTGATCATGGAGACCAGGGCCGTCCCCCGCCCGGTGATCCTTAGGCTGCGGGTGCCGGTTTTGGCCGCCTCCCCGCAGTTCTCCAAAACCGCGCCCTCGGCCTCGAAGGTGTGGGTGGAGCCGGGCAGCTCGAAGCCGTACCGGGGCGCGCGCCCCTCCAGCATGGGCCGGTAGCGCTCCGGGAACTCCTCCCCCGCCAGGCGGTAGGCCAGGGCGGCGAAGTGGAGGGCGTCGTTGGCCACGTCCCGGCCGTTCATACAGCACAGGGTGCTGGCGCAGGCCAGGAAATCGTTGATGGGCCGGCGCCAGCTCTCGTCGATGCCGTCCAGGCCCACAAGCACGCCCGTGATGCAGCCCGCGTTGGCCACGTTGCAGTCGGTGTCCCACCCGCACATGTTGCAGATGTTGACGGTGCGGGAGAAGTCCCCCGCGCCGTGGATCAGGGAGAGGACCACCACCGCCCCGTTGGGGATGATGTGGCAGGCGCCGGGGTAGCGGTCGTAGCCGTAGTGCTCCTGCACGAAGCGGAAGCTCGCCCGCCAGTCGCCGGGGTGGGCGCGGCAGTGGGCGATCACATCCTCCGCCATGCGGCGGTACGCGCAATCCGGCGGGATGACCGACAGGCCCTTGGCCACCACCCGCTCCATGTCCCGCTCCTCAAAGGCGGCGCTGACGCAGGCGGCCACGAACATGCCGCCGTACACGCCGTTGCCGTCGTGGGTGACGCTGGCCATCCGCCCGGCGTACTCCGCCGCCCGCCGGTAGTCGCCGGGGTTTACCAATCCCCAGGTATCCACAAAGATCTGCCCGCCGATCTGCTCCGCCGCCGCAGCGCCGTTGAGGGCGATGGAGCCGGAGTGGGGGGCCGGGATGCCGGCGGCCAGGTTCAGGTAGGCGGTGTGCTCGGTGGAGCGGCCGTAGCCCCCCCACCAGAAGAACCCCCGCTCGAAGGGGGCGTAGTTGAGCAGGGTCTCCCCCAGCTGCTGCGTGGTGGGGTGGAGGCCGTAGTCGTCCAGGGCACGCAGGAAAAAGAGGGGGCCGTTGCTGTCGTCGTCCGCGGCGAAGTGCTTAAAATCGAACAGGTAGCCGGTGATCTCCCCGTAGCGCTCGGCGATCTTCTCCGCGGGCCAGTTCTCGATGTTGGAGCCGTGGCGGATGCCGATCAGCTTGCCGTACCACCCGGCGTAGATGCGTTCCACGGTATCCGGGGCCAGTTTTGACATGGAAACTCCTCCTTTTGCGCCGTTACGAGCGGCGGGGCTTATTCGGGATCAGTATAGCACGAAAGGGGCCCTGTGTATATGATAAATCATATACACAGGGCCCCCGGTTGGGCGGGCGGCTTGTGAATCGCCTTATTCCTGTTCCAGCGCCAGCTCCATCCGCACGTCGGAGAGCTGGAACCAAATATCCTTATAATCCACGTACTCGAAGCCGAAGCTCTCGTAGATGCGCAGCGCGTCCTTGAGCTTGTGGTTGGAGGTGACCACCAGGGTCTTCTGCCCCAGTGCCCGGGCCGCCTCGATGACCGCCGCCATCAGCGCGTGGCCGATGCCGCGGGAGCGGAACGCCTCCTTCACGCCGAACTTCAGCGCCTCGCAGACCCCGTCCCCCTGGAGCTCCAGCATCACCATGCCCGCGATCTCCTCGCCGCAGCGGGCCAGCAGCACCCGCCCGCCCCCGGCGATGAAGCGGTGGGGATCGGCCAGCATCTCCAGATCCACCGGCTCCAGCAGATCGTATTCCAGCAGCCAGGGCAGGGAGATGTTCTCCAGCTCCTGCTTGTAGCGCTCCTCGTAGTCGATGATTGTAAAGCCCGCGTCCATATGCAGCTTCTCACTCCTTTTGGGTATCATACCATTGTAGGGTTTTCCCGTCAACACCATCGTTTTAGCAATCCTGGACGGCTTCTGCTTTAAAAAGCCCCGTTCACATTTAATTTACATCCGGGCTATTGACATTTGATGGGGGCGGTGGTACATTATCTTTAGCACTCAGGTACATTGAGTGCTAAACCGAAAGGAGGCGCCCGGCATGGATTTAAGTGACCGCAAAAAGCGCATCCTCCGGGCCATCATCGAAAGCTACATCCAGACGGCGGAGCCGGTGGGCTCCAAGGCCATCGCCGACTCCATCGGGCTGGAGGTCTCCTCCGCCACCATCCGCAACGAGATGGCGGATCTGGAGTCCCTGGGCCTGCTGGAGAAGCCCCACACCTCCGCCGGGCGCATCCCCTCCCCCAAGGGCTACCGCCTCTACGTCAACGAGCTGATGCAGGCCCACGAGCTCTCCCTGCAGGAGACCCGCCGCATCAACGAGGCGCTCAAGCTGAAAATGCGGGAGCTGGACCGGGTGCTGGATCAGGCGGGCCGGGTGGTGTCCCAGCTCACCAACTACCCCGCCTTCGCAGTTTCCTCCGGGTTTGAGCGGGTGACCATCCGCCGCTTCGATCTGCTGATGGTGGAGCACAACGCCTTTATCATCGTGGTGATGACCGACACCAACATCGTGCGCAACAAGCTGGTGCGCCTGCCCTCCGACCTGTCGGAGACCCAGCTCCAGCTGCTCAACACCCTGCTCAACACCACCTTCACCGGTCTGACGCTGGACGAGATCACCCCGGAGCTCATGCGGGTGGCCGCCCACGCGGCGGGCGAGGCCTTCGGGCTTATCAGCCTGGTGGTGTCCTTCGCCATCGAGGTGCTGGAGAGCCTGGAGCACCGCACCGTGCACACGGCGGGGCTGGCCCATCTGCTGGAGCTGCCCGAGTACCAGAGCCTGGACCGGGCCCAGCCCCTGATGAGCTACCTCTCCGAGGAGAACGATCTCTCCCGGTTCCCCATCCCCGAGCGCGACCCCATGAGCATCCTCATCGGCCCGGAGAACGTGGCCGACGCCTTGAAGGACACCAGCGTCGTGGTGGCGAGCTACGACATCGGCGAAGGGATGCGGGGGGTCATCGGCGTGGTGGGCCCCACCCGGATGGATTACGCAAAAATATCCGCCCGCCTGACCTATCTGGCCAACGGCCTTTCCAGGCTCTTTGGCGGCGGGCTTCCCGACCCCGGCGACCGGGATGATAAAACGTAGGAGGCCACATAAGATATGAGTAAAAAGAACAAGGACACCGCCCCCCAGCAGCCCGCCGAGGCCGCTGCCGCCGAGGCGGAGGAGGTCCGCGCAGCCGAAGAGACCCCCGTGGAGGACGCCCCCAACCCCCTGCTGGAGGAGCTGGAGACCCTGAAAAACAATCTGGCCGACCAGGAGGAGAAATTTCTCCGGCTGGCCGCCGAGTACGACAACTTCCGCAAGCGCAGCCAGAAGGAGAAGGAGTCCGCCTGGGCGGACGCCAAGGCGGAGACCGCCGCGGCCTTCCTCCCGGTGTACGACAACCTGGAGCGGGCCCTCAGACAGCAGACCTGCGACGAGGCCTACGCCAAGGGCGTGGAGATGACCATGACCGGGCTCAGGGAGGTCCTCTCCAAGCTGGGCATCGAGGAGATCCCCGCTATGGGCGAGCGCTTCGACCCCAATTACCACAACGCCGTGATGCACGTGGACGACCCGGAGGCCGGGGAGAACGTCATCGTGGAGGTCTTTCAGGCCGGGTTCAAGGCCGGAGACAAGGTGGTCCGCTTCGCCATGGTGAAGGTCGCGAATTAATTGATAATGGAGAATTGAAAATTGAGAATGAATGTGTCCGGCGCAGCCGGATGGATTTAAAATCATTCGCCGCAGGCGAATACCGTAATTATCAATTCTCAATTATCAATTATAAATTCATTGAAAAACCAATTCTTTTATTTGGAGGAATATACAATGTCTAAGATTATCGGTATCGATCTCGGTACAACCAACTCCTGCGTGGCGGTGATGGAGGGCGGCGAGGCCGTCGTCATCCCCAACGCGGAGGGCAACCGCACCACCCCCTCCGTCGTGGCCTTCTCCAAGGACGGCGAGCGCATGGTGGGCCAGGTGGCAAAGCGCCAGGCCATCACCAACCCCGACCGCACCATCGCCTCCATCAAGCGTGAGATGGGCTCCGACTTCAAGGTCAACGTGGACGGCAAGAGCTACACCCCCCAGGAGATCTCCGCCATGGTGCTGGGCAAGCTGAAGGCCGACGCCGAGGCCTACCTGGGCAGCACCGTCACCGAGGCGGTCATCACCGTGCCCGCCTACTTCACCGACGCCCAGCGCCAGGCCACCAAGGACGCGGGCCGCATCGCGGGCCTGGACGTGAAGCGCATCATCAACGAGCCCACCGCGGCCGCCCTGGCCTACGGCGCGGACAAGGAGTCCGACCAGAAGATCATGGTCTACGACCTGGGCGGCGGCACCTTCGACGTGTCGGTGCTGGAGGTGGGCGACGGCGTCATCGAGGTGCTGGCCACCGCGGGCAATAACCGCCTGGGCGGCGACGACTTTGACAAGTGCGTCATGGACTGGATGGCCGCCGAGTTCAAGAAGGACAGCGGCATCGACCTGACCGGCGACAAGGTGGCCATGCAGCGCCTGAAGGAGGCCGCCGAGAAGGCCAAGATCGAGCTGTCCGGCGTGACCTCCAGCGCCATCAACCTGCCCTATATCACCGCCGACGCCACCGGGCCCAAGCACCTGGACCTGACCCTGACCCGTGCCAAGTTCAACGAGCTGACCGCCCACCTGGTGGAGGCCACCACCGGCCCCGTGCGCCAGGCCATGAGCGACGCGGGCCTGAAGACCTCCGACCTGCACAAGGTTCTGCTGGTGGGCGGCTCCAGCCGCATCCCCGCCGTGCAGGAGGCCGTGAAGAAGATCACCGGCGTGGACGGCTTCAAGGGCATCAACCCCGACGAATGTGTCGCCATGGGCGCGGCGCTCCAGGGCGGCGTGCTGGTGGGCGACGTGAAGGGCCTGCTGCTGCTGGACGTGACCCCCCTGTCCCTGGGCATCGAGACCATGGGCGGCGTGATGACCAAGCTCATCGAGCGCAACACCACCATCCCCGCCAAGAAGAGCCAGACCTTCACCACCGCCGCCGACAACCAGACCAGCGTGGAGGTCCACGTGCTCCAGGGCGAGCGCGAGATGGCCCAGTACAACAAGACCCTGGGCCGCTTCAACCTGGACGGCATCGCCCCGGCCCGCCGCGGCGTGCCCCAGATCGAGGTCACCTTCGACATCGACGCCAACGGCATCGTCAACGTCTCCGCCAAGGACCTGGGCACCGGCAAGGACGCCCACATCACCATCACCTCCTCCACCAACATGTCCAAGGACGACATCGACAAGGCCGTCAAGGAGGCCGAGCAGTTCGCCGCCGAGGACGCCAAGCGCAAGGAAGAGGTCGAGGTGCGTAACAACGGCGACCAGATGGTCTACCAGACCGAGAAGGTCATGGAGGAGCTCAAGGACAAGATCGACGCCGGCGACAAGTCCACCCTGGACGCCGCCCTGAACAAGCTGAAGGACGCGCTGAAGGGCACCGACGTGGAGGCCATCAAGACCGCCACCGAGGAGCTGAGCAAGGCCTTCTACCCCATCAGCGAGAAGCTCTACAACCAGAACGGCGGCCAGGCGGGCCCCGGCCCCGACATGGGCGGCGCGGGCTTCACCGGCGGCGCCCAGGCCGGCGGCGCCGACCAGGGCGGCGACCCCAACGTGGTGGACGCCGACTACGAGGTCGTGGACGACGACAATAAGTAATTGATAATGCAGAATGGATAATTGAGAATTACACTGCGGTGGGACGAGGGGGATTTTCCCTTCGTCCCACGCGGATTGTCTCGATCCTTTCCCATTCTCAATTCTCCATTATCAATTATCAATTCGATTCGAGGTGAACCCAATGCCTGAACAAAAAAGAGATTATTACGAGGTCCTGGGCGTCAGCAAGGGCGCGTCGGACGACGAGATCAAGAAGGCCTACCGCAAGCTGGCCAAGCAGTACCACCCCGACCTGAACCCCGGCGACAAGGCCGCCGAGGCCAGGTTCAAGGAGGTCAACGAGGCCTACGAGGTGCTCTCCGACAAGGATAAGCGCGGCCGCTACGACCAGTTTGGCCACGCGGGGGTGGACCCCAACTTCGGCGCGGGCGGGGCCGGCGGCCCCTTCGGCGGCTTCTCGGGCGCGGATTTCGGCGACTTCGACCTGGGGGACATCTTTGGCTCCTTCTTCGGCGGCGGCTTCGGCGGCGGGGGCGGCGGCTCCCGCCAGCGCAACGGCCCCCAGAAGGGGGACACCCTGCGCGCCGCCGTCACCATCTCCTTCGAGGAGGCGGCCTTCGGCGTGGAGAAGGAGATCACCCTCACCCGTAGCGAGCAGTGCGACGTGTGCAAGGGCTCGGGCTGCGCGCCCGGCACCACGGCGGAGATCTGCCCCGACTGCCACGGCAGCGGCACGGTGCGCATCCAGCGCGGCGGCGGGGCCTTCTCCTTCGCCACCACCGCCCCCTGCCAGAAGTGCGGCGGCACCGGCAAGATCATCCACCAGCCCTGTAAGACCTGCGGCGGCGCGGGGTCGGTGCGCAAGCAGCGCAAAATCACCGTCAACATACCCGCCGGCATCGACAACGGCCAGGCGGTCTCCCTCCGGGGCCAGGGCGGCGCGGGCAAGAACGGCGGCCCGGCGGGCGATCTCATTATCTCCGTCACCGTGCGCCCCCACCCCCAGTTCCGGCGCGACGGCACCTCGGTCTACCTGGACCAGAACGTCTCCTTCCTCCAGGCCACCCTGGGCGCGGAGCTGGAGCTGCCCACCATCGACGGCAAGGTGAAGTGGACCCTGCCCGAGGGCACCCAGCCCGGCACCACCTTCCGCCTGCGGGGCAAGGGCATCCCCAGCGTCAACGGCCGGGGCCGGGGCGACCAGTTCGTCACCGTGCAGGTGGAGGTCCCCAAGAGTCTGACCCACGAGCAGCGCGAGGCCCTGCGGGACTACGGCAGGGCCATGGGCGAGCTGGCCGGGGAAGAGGAAGAGG
Organism: Oscillospiraceae bacterium; assembly: GCA_022846095.1. Classification (NCBI taxonomy): domain Bacteria; kingdom Bacillati; phylum Bacillota; class Clostridia; order Eubacteriales; family Oscillospiraceae; species Oscillospiraceae bacterium. Next base: position 2,782,482 of record AP025583.1, read on the forward strand.
GCCTGAAAGGATTTTTTGACAAAAAGAGAAAAAAGAAATAAAATAGGGGGGCGCTTTGAGCAAGAAGCGCCCCCCTATTCTGTTCGCGGAGGTGCCCCATGGCACAGCTTTGGCAATATATCACCCCGACCGTGCTCTACGCCGTCTTTACCGTGTTCCTGCTGCTGGTCTTTTTGGCCTACTACTGGTGCGCGGCCTGCCCCCTGCCCCGGAAGGGCACGCTGGAGTGGATCAACCTGCGCCAGACCCGGGAGCGGGAGCGGGCCACCCGCCGGCTGAGCTTCGCCGACGGCCCCCACCCCATGCGGCGGCCGGACGTGGTGCTGGCGCTGGCCATCACGGCGGTCTACGCCTGCACCGCCTTCTACAGCCTGGGCAGCTTCACCAACCCCCAGTCCTACGCCAAACTGGACGGCGGGCAGAGCGCGGAGATCTCCCTGGGCAGCACCGTCCAGATCTCCAGGGTGCGCTACTACCCCTGGCTGGGCACCGGGTCCTACACCCTGGAGGGCTCCGCCGACGGGGTGAACTGGTTCCCGCTGGAGACCATGGACCAGTCCTACACCACGCTCTACAAGTGGATGGATCTGGCGCTGGAGGACGCCCCCGAAGCGGCCTGGCTGCGCGTCACCGCCCAGGCCGACAAGGACTGGCTGGAGCTGGGCGAGATCGCCCTCTACGGCGCGGACGGGGCCCGCATCCCCCTGTCCGGGCAGGACCCCCTCACCGACGAGCAGGATCTGGTGCCCGAGCGCCTGTCCTGGTACAACTCCACCTATTTTGACGAGATCTACCACGCCCGCACCGCCCAGGAGCACATCCAGGGGGTCTACCCCTACGAGATCACCCACCCGCCCCTGGGCAAGCTCATTCTGGGCCTGGGCGTGCGCCTGTTCGGCATGACCCCCTTCGGCTGGCGCTTTATGGGCACCCTCTTCGGCGTGCTCATGCTCCCCCTGCTCTACGTCTTTTTGAAGAACCTCTTCGGCAAAACCCAGGTAGCCGCCGCGGGCGCCATCCTGCTGGCCGCCGACTTCATGCACCTGACCCAGACCCGCATCGCCACCATCGACACCTACGGCGTGTTCTTCATCCTGGGCATGTACTACTTCCTCTACCGCTGGCTGGCCCTGCCCGCCGGGAGCAGCTTCAAACAGGGCGCGCCCTGGCTCCTGCTCTCGGGCCTCTTCTGGGGCCTGGGGGCGGCCAGCAAGTGGACGGTTATTTACGGCGCGGTGGGCCTGGCCCTGCTGTACTTCGTGGGCCTGGGCCTCAAGCTGCGGGACTGGCCCCGGGAGGGCGCCCCCGCCTCCGGCCCCTGGGTGGTCAAGACGATCCTCTTCTCCGTGCTGTGCTTCGTGGTCATCCCCCTGGCCATCTACTGCGCGGCCTATATCCCCTACGCCATGGCCCGGGGGGACCTGTCCCCCGGCGGCGTGTGGAAGGCCATGTGGGACAACCAGGTCTATATGCTGGGCTACCACAAGGGCGTGAACCAGCCCCACCCCTACTCCTCCCGCTGGTACCAGTGGATTGTGGACGGGCGGCCCATCCTCTACTACGTGGACACCGTGGGGGAAAGCCGGGCCTCCATCGCCGCCTTCTCCAACCCCGTGGTGTGCTGGGGCGGCCTGCTGGCCCTGATCTCCACCGCCGTCCAGCTCTTCCGCCGCCGCTCGGCCAAGGCCCTGTTCATCGTGGTGGGCTACTTCTCCCAGCTGGCCCCCTGGCTCTTCATCACCCGCACCACCTTCGAGTACCACTACTTCCCCTCCATCCTCTTCCTGATCATGGCCCTGTGCTTCCTCTTCAACGACCTGCTGGACTGGGAGCCCGTGCGGGGCCGCAGGCCGGTGTGGCTCTTCACCGGCGGGGCCGCGGCGCTCTACGCCGCCTTCTACCCGGTGCTCACCGGCCTCTACGTGCCGGTGTGGTACTCCAGGAACGTCCTGCAGTGGTTCCTGTCCTGGCCCATATAAAATTCCGTGCTTGGAGGCATCCGAATGTACTACACCGACTACCACACCCACACCGCCCTCTCCCCCGACGGGCACGTCCCCCTGCGGGAGATGGCCCGCGCCGCCGTGGACGCGGGCATCAGCGAGCTGTGCGTCACCGACCACTACGACCTGCTGGAGGAGCGGGGCAACCTGCCCAAGCCCCCCCACGACTGGGGTCCCTCCCTGCGCCAGTTCAGCGAGACCCTGCCCGAGTTCGAGGGGAAGCTCACCCTCCGGCTGGGGCTGGAGCTGGGCAGCGCCCAGATGAACCCCCAGTACGCCGCCTCCCTGCTGGAGATGCCCGAGCTGGACTTCGTCATCGGCTCCCTCCACAACTGGAGCCGGGAGAAGGGCGGCGAGGACTTCTACTACGGAGACTACGCCGATGAAGGGGCCTGCCACGCCGCCCTGGACGACTACTTCAACTCCATGGCCGCGCTGGCCCCCCAGGGCGGGCTGTACGACGTGCTGGGGCATATCATCTACCCCCTGCGCTATATGCCCGTCCCCGTCCCCCTGGACCGCTACATGGAGCGGCTGGAGGCCATCTTCAAGGACGCCGTGGCCGCGGGCCGGGGCATCGAGGTCAACACCTACCGGGGCCGCACCCTGGAGGCGTGGCGGCCCATCCTGGCCCTCTACCGGGACTGCGGCGGCGAGATCCTCACCGTGGGCTCCGACGCCCACGTGCCCGAGGGCGTGGGCAGGGGGGTGCCGGAGGCCTATGAGCTGATCCGGGACATGGGCTTTGGCTACGTGGCGACCTACCGGCGGCACAACCCCCAGTTTATCAAGCTGTAAGGAGGCTTTTTTATGAAAATCGCATTGGGTTCCGACCACGGCGGCTTTCTTCCCCACGCAATTTAATTGCGCGGGGGCCCCTTTGATTTTATCAATCGGCCGCGCGGACTGAATCCGCCCGGCCTGCGCGGCATTGGCCGCGCGCGCTGGCGCGCGGGGACGAAGCCGCCTCATCAATCTACCCGGCCCAGTTGCCGGAGAATGGAGTGTTTTATGAAAATCGCATTGGGTTCCGATCACGGCGGCTTCGCCCTGAAGGAGCACGTCAAGGCATGGCTGACGCAGCACGGCTACGAGGTGGAGGACTGCGGCTGCTATGACACCCAGAGCTGCGACTACCCGGTCTACGGCCGCGCCGCGGCTGAGGCCGTGGGAGGCGGGAAGTGCGACCGGGGCATCGTCATCTGCACCACCGGCATCGGCATCTCCATGGCCGCCAACAAGGTCCGCGGCGTGCGCTGCGCCCTGTGCTCCGAGCCCCTCTCCGCCGAGATGACCCGGCGACACAACGACGCCAACATGCTGGCCATGGGCGGCGGCTTGGTAGGGCCCAACATGGCCGAGCGCATCGTGGAGGTCTTTTTGAGCACCGATTTCGAGGGCGGTCGCCACGCCCGCCGTGTGGGCCTCATCGAGGGCTGACGCAAAAAGGCCCCGGACGCGCCGCGTCCGGGGCCTTTTCCCGCGCTAAAGGTAGCGCCTGACCTGCTTCATATACGCCTGGTACTCCCCGCCGAAGGTCTGGAGGCACCACCGCTCCTCCGAGCGGATGATCCAGTGGGCGCTCACCTGGAACAGCAGCACCGCGCCCAGGAGCAACGGCGATTGCAGCAGCAGCGCACACCCGAGGAAGAAGATGAAATAGGCCACGTACATGGGGTTGCGGGAAACCCGGTAGAGCCCGTTTTTGTTAATACCGTTCTCGGCTGGGGCCGCAAAGCTGGCCACCGCCGCCGCCAGCAGGCCCAGCCCCGCCAGATACAGACCCAGGCCCACGGCAAACAGCCGCCCCGGGGCAAATTGGACGGGGCGGAGGATGGGGTAGAGCAGGATGACCGCGTTGGAGATCTGATAGACCCAGTACGCCCCCCGCTCCCGCGCCAGCAGGGGCGCGAAATGGGCCGCCCGCCGCACCGCGTCCCTGTTCAGCAGGGCCAGCAGGCCGAAGCGCACGAGGAAAAAGGGGATCAGCAATATCAATCCAGGCATAGAACCACCGCGGCGGCAAAGGGGCATAAGGGCCTCTCCCGCCCGCCTTCCGTTTCGTTTGACTCAGTTTATTCCATTAAGCGCCGCCTGTCAAATCCCCGTTCTGACCTTATTCGATTTTTTAAATCTGGAGTTTGTAATCATGCCACAGCCCGGCTATACTGATAGCATGAAAACCGTTTGGGAGTGACTGATTTTGAACGAGAGTGCTTCTCACCGCAAGCTGCTGCGCATCGCGCTGCTGGGCGTCCTGGCAGCCCTGACCTTCGCCGGGAACTACGCCCGTATCATCCTGCCCATCTCCGTGGGCGGCAACACCGCCTTCACCCTGGGGAACGTGATGTGCGTGCTGGACGGGCTGCTGCTGGGCCCCGTGGGCGGCCTGGCGGCCGGCATCGGCGCCGCGCTCTACGATATGACCAACCCTCTGTATATCAACGAGGTGCCCTTCACCTTCCTCAACAAGCTGGTCATGGGCCTGCTGGCCGGGCTTATCGCCCGGGGCCTGCGCCGGAGAGAGGATGGGCGCGCGCCGGCCTCCTACCCCCGCTACCTGCTGGCCGCCGCGGCCGGCTGCGCGGGCTACTACGTGCTCTACTTCCTCAAATCTTACTTTTATAACGGGCTGCTGCTCCAGGCCCTGCCCGGGAACCTGGCCTGGGTGGCGGTGCTGGAGAAGATCCCCGCCTCCGTCTTTAACGCCGCCATCGCGGTCATCGCCGCCCCGCCCCTGGCCGCCGCCATCCGCGCCGCGCTGAAGAAGTCCAACCTGTCCATCCTCGATTAGAATTCCGTACGCCTGAACACCGCTGAATATCGGTCATCTGCGCGGGGTTGACAACCCTCTCCCGCTGGCTTACAATGGTTCTATCCAGTGCCTCATTTATAATTATTAGGAGTGATTCCAATGGAAGAGAAGAAGTATACCTCTATGATCCGCGTGCGCATGTCCTCGAAGGATGCCCATTACGGCGGAAACCTGGTGGACGGCGCCCATATGGTGCACCTGTTCGGCGACGTGGCCACCGAGCTGCTGATCAAGACCGACGGGGACGAGGGTCTCTTCTGCGCGTATAACAACGTGGAGTTCAAGGCCCCCGTGTACGCCGGCGACTTTATCGAGGCCTACGGCGAGGTCACCCACATGGGCAACACCTCCCGCAAGATGAGGTTCGAGGCCCGCAAGGTGGCCGTGCCCCGCCCCGACATCAGCGATTCCGCCGCCGATTTCCTGGACGAGCCCATCGTGGTCGCCATCGCCGAGGGCACCTGCGTGGTGCCCAAGGACAGCCAGCGCATCAAGCGGTAAGCAGGTACATAAAAACAGCCGCCGGCAATGCCGGCGGCTGTTTTTTGCGCTCTGCCGCAAGTTCAGGCGTCCGTAAAGACGGTATGACCCTTCCGGTAGGCGTCGTTATCCTTCTGCGTGAGCTCGCTGCGGACCGCTTGCAATTGCTGCCTGAGCTGTTCCAGCTCCGGCTCCTCCGCCCCGCCTTCCTCCGCCCGGCTGAGCTTCTGCTCCAGGGCGGCCTGCCGCTGCTTCAGCTGTCTGAGCTCCCCGTCCACCCGGTCGGTGTTGGCGGTGGTGCGCTCCCCGGCGGCCTCCGGCACATATTCGTCAAACCGCGCCCGGCGCGCCTCCGCCGCCGGGACTGGGACCGCCTGCGCCTCCCCGGCCCGCTCCGTCCCGGTCGGCCCCTGGACGGCCGGCGCCTGGGGCGTGCTCTGGACCGGATACGCCGAACTTACTTCCATCACCTGGCATCCCTCCTTACCGCATTTCTATATTGTATCTATCGGCGCTTTTTCCATAAAAATAAGGGCATTGCCTACGGCAATGCCCTTATTTTTATGGGATAAGCCCCAGCCGGTCCAGCACCAGGGCTGCCTGCTCCCGCGTCAGGGGCGCGCCGGGCTTGGTGCCGTCAAAGATCCCGGCGGCCGCCGCCTTCTCCCAGGCCTCCGCCGCCCACGCGCTCACTGGGCGGGCCTCCTGGGCCTTTCGGTCAGACTGCGCGGAGACGGCGAACATGGCGTCGAACTGCGCCTGCGTCATCTGAGCGTCACCCCCCTCCAGCAGCGCCTTTACGTCGGCGCGCAGGGTTTCCATACTCTTGCCGTGCCTGGGGAACCACTGGGATACGTCGCTGTGGTTGGAGGCCACGTCCAGCGCGTGGCCCTCGGAATGGTCAATGATGTCCGCCGCGGGGTCCAGGCCGTAGCGGGTGCACAGGTAGGCGCACAGCTCCACGCAGTTGCGGTAGACCGCCGCGAAGTACGCCGCGTTGCGCGCCGCGTCGTACCCCACCATCTCCCCGCCCCGGTAGGTGTGCCCGGCGGGCTCCAGGATCTCAAAGGCAATGTGGGTGTTGTTGGCGGACACGCCGCCGCCCGGCGGCGTCCCCGCGTGCCAGCCCCGCCAGTTCCAGGGCAGGGTCTCCACCACGCCGCCTTGGTGGACGAAGGCGTGGGCGCACTTGTCCACGCCGGGCCGGTCCCAGTCGCGCAGGAATACCTCCACGTCGGGCTGGGCCACGCCGGTGGAGTGGACCATGATCCCCCTGGGGGTGATGGTCCGCCCCGCCTTGTAGCAGTCGCTGTTGGTCAGAATGTGTTCGGTCAATTGCATATTGCTTCCTCCCCCTTCAGCCTATGCGGGGCGGCGGGGGCTGTTGCCCTTTTGAGGGCAACGAATGCGAAAAAACGCCGGCGCACTCAGCCTGTCCGTCCATTTTCTAATTATTACAGCGTAAAAAATCCGCAATGCCGCACATACTGTCCTTGAACAAACCGAAAGGCGGCGGCGGAATGAAAAAAACCAACGTATGGGTACGGGCCGGGCTGTCCGTGCTCCTGCTGCTCACGGCCGCGGCGTTTTCCGCCGCGGCCCTGCTTGTGCGCCTGCCCGCGGTGGCGGCGGACAGCGCGGAGCCGGGCGGGGCGGTGGAGGTGCCCGAACCCGCGCCCACCCCGTCCCCCACCCCGGAGGGGGAAAAGCTCATCGCGCTCACCTTTGACGACGGGCCCCGGCGCTCCACCACCACCCGGCTGCTGGACGGGCTGGGCGAGCGCGGGGTCCAGGCCACCTTTTTCCTCATCGGCGCGCAGGTGGAGGGCAACGAGGACGTGCTCCGGCGCATGGACGCCGAGGGGCACCAGATCGGCATCCACACCTACGACCACGTCCAGCTCACCGGGCTCAACCGCACCGACTTCGGCGCCCAGGTGGACAAGACCCGCACCCTGCTCAAGCAGGTGCTGGGCCACAACGACTTCCTCCTGCGCCCGCCCTACGGCATCCTGGACGACAGCGTGAAGCGCTGGGCGGGCTGCCCCATCATCCTCTGGTCCATCGACCCGGAGGACTGGAAGGACCAGAACGCCGCCCGGGAGGTGGAGCTGATCGTCAGGGAGGCCAAGGACGGCAGCATCATCCTGATGCACGACATCTTCCCCGCGTCGGTGGACGCCGCCCTCCAGGTGGTGGACCGGCTCCACGCCCAGGGCTTCCTCTTCTGCACCATCGACGAGCTCTTCGCCGCCCGCTGCATCGACCTGGAGGCCGGGCAGTCCTACTGGAACGCCTACCCATAAGAAAAAAACCGCCGCCGGAGCACTCCGGCGGCGGTTTTTCATAAATCAGGTGGCGGCGATCACCACGACCACCTCGTAGATCACCACCAGGCAGAAGAGCACCATGCCCGGGTTTTCAAAGAGCAGGCGCCACTTGCGCCCCTCGGAGTATTCACACGTCCCCCGCGCGGGGCGGACGTCCCGCCTGTAAGCGAAGAAAAACACGATGCCCAGCACCGTACCCCCCAGGGCGAAGGCCGCCAGGATTGCATCCCCCGCCTCCCCCAGCGGCTCCAGCAGCGGGAGCAGCCCGGCGGAGATGAAGTTGATCCCCGCGTGGATCAGGACGGACTGCCACAGGCACCCGGTTTTGAGCACCAGCCACCCCAGCACCAGGCCGATGCCGAAGGCGTAGAACATCTGGGAGAAGTTCCCGTGTATGAGGGCGAACATCAGCGCCGAGCCGATGAGCGCGAAGCGCTCCCCGTAGGGCCGCAGCCGGTCCAGCAGCAGGCGGCGGAACATGAGCTCCTCGAAGAGGGGGGCCAGCACACACACCAGAATCAGGTTGAGCGCGACGGGGAAGTCCAGCAGGGTGTCCACCGGGTTTTCCACCGGGGAGCCCTTGATAAGGCCGATCAGGCCGTTGAGCAGCAGCGAAATGATGTTCCCCACGTACAGCGCCGCCATGGAGACCAGGTAGAACTGCCCCAGCTTCAGTGGCCCGGCGGGCCGGCGGGGCAGGGGCTCCGCCCTGGGGGAGCGCCGAATGATCACGGCAAAGAGCACGAAGCCCACCGCGTAGGAGGAGACCGCCGACATCACCCACAAAAACCACAGCTCGTTCAGCAGCTCCGGCCGCAGCAGCATGGCCGCCGCCACCGCCGCCACCTGCACCAGCAGCGACGAGACCACGTAGGCGAACAGGGCCCAGCCCACCCGGGAAAACCGCTCACTCTGTGCCCGCAGCGCCAGGCCCTCCGCCCGCCGCAGCGCCCTGTCCTCCCACTCCATGCCCCGCACCCCCTTCTCTTTGCGTCTATTATACCTTGTTTCTACGCGCGAAACAAGAAACAAGATATTGACACCATGTTTTTCTATGGTACAATATATAGCGTGCCTGAAACCAACTCTGAGGAATGAGAGAGGACGATATAAGATGCCTATCAGTGAGAATGCAAAGGCCGTTCTGGAGAAGCGGTACCTGATCCGCAACGAGAAGGGGGAGACCACCGAGACGGTGGACGGCCTGTTCCACCGGGTGGCGGATTCCATCGCCGCGGCGGACAAGCGCTACGACCCCAAGGCCGACGTGAAGGCCACGGCGGAGGCCTTTTACAGCCTGATGACCAATCTGGAGTTTTTGCCCAACTCCCCCACCCTGATGAACGCCGGGCGGCCCCTGGGCCAGCTCTCGGCCTGCTTCGTGCTGCCGGTGGCCGACTCCATGGAGGAGATCTTCGACGCCATCAAGAACGCCGCGCTAATCCACAAGTCGGGCGGCGGCACCGGCTTCTCCTTCTCCCGCCTGCGGGCCAAGGGCTCCACGGTGAACTCCACCGGCGGCGTAGCCTCGGGGCCCATCTCCTTCATGAAGGTTTTTAACGCCGCCACCGAGGCGGTGAAGCAGGGCGGCACCCGCCGGGGGGCCAATATGGGCATACTGCGGGTGGACCACCCCGACATCATGGAGTTTATCACCTGCAAGAACAACCTGAGCGAGATCACCAACTTTAACATCTCCGTGGGCATCACCGAGGCCTTTATGGAGGCGGTGGAGGCCGGGGGCGCGTACGAGCTGGTGGACCCCGCCACGAAGCAGGTCACCGGACGGCTTGACGCCCGGCAGGTGTTCGACACCATCGTGGGCTCCGCCTGGCAGACCGGCGAGCCCGGCATCATCTTCCTGGACCGGCTCAACCGGGACAACCCCTGCCCCGGCGAGGGGGAGATCGAGAGCACCAACCCCTGCGGCGAGCAGCCCCTGCTGCCCTACGAGGCCTGCAACCTGGGCTCCATCAACCTGGTGGCCCATCTCAAGCAGGAGGGGGGCCGCCCCGTTCTGGACGAGGACAAGCTCTCCGCCACCATCCGCACCGCCGTCCACTTCCTAGACAACGTCATCGACGTGAACAAGTACCCCCTGCCCGAGATCGACAAGATGACCAGGGCCACCCGCAAGATCGGCCTGGGGGTCATGGGCTTCGCGGACATGCTGCTGCTGATGGGCGTGCCCTACAACTCGGAGGAGGGCGTGGCCATGGCCCGCCGGGTGATGGAGCTGGTGCAGACCGTCGGGCACCGGGCCAGCGAGGCGCTGGCCCAGGTGCGCGGGCCCTTCCCCCTCTTCGCCGAGAGCCTCTATAAGGACGCAGCGCCCCTGCGCAACGCCACCGTTACCACCATCGCCCCCACCGGCACCCTGTCCATCATCGCCGGGGTGTCCTCCGGGGTGGAGCCCGTCTTTGCCTACGCCTACATCCGCAACGTCATGGACAACACCCACCTCATCGAGACCAACCAGATCCTCAAGGACACGCTGATGGAGCGGGGCATCTACTCCGAGGCCCTGATGGAGCAGATCGTGGAGCACGGCACCCTGGCCCACGTGGAGGGGATTCCCGCCGACCTGAAGCAGGTCTTTGTCTGCGCCCACGACGTGTCCCCCATCTGGCACGTAAAGATGCAGGCCGCCTTCCAGGAGTTCACCGACAACGCCGTGTCCAAGACGGTGAACTTCCCCCACGAGGCCACCCGCGAGGAGGTGGCCGAGGTCTACCGCCTGGCCTACACCCTGGGGTGCAAGGGCACCACCATCTACCGGGACGGCAGCCGCAACGAGCAGGTGCTCAACATCGGCAAGGTCAACGACGGCAAAGAGCAGGCCCCCGCCGCCCCCGTGGACCCCATCGAGGCCATCGCCGACTCCGACTGCGACAGCCGGGCCTGCCTGCTGCGCAACGGCGCCATCAAGCCCCGGGCCCGCCCCGCCGTCACCATGGGGTACACCGAGAAGGTGCAGATCGGCTGCGGGAACCTGTATATCACCGTCAATTACGACGAGCAGGGCGTGTGCGAGGTGTTCACCAACACCGGCCGCGCCGGGGGCTGCCCCTCCCAGTCGGAGGCCACCGCCCGGCTGGTCTCCATCGCCCTGCGGGCCGGGGTGGACAGCGACGAGCTGATCCGCCAGCTCAAGGGCATCCGCTGCCCCTCCTGCCTGCGGCAGAAGGGGGTGCCGGTGACCTCCTGCCCCGACGCCATCGCCAAGGCCATCTCCAAGGTGATGAAGGCCTCCCAGGGCGGGGGCGGCGGCCAGATCCCCCCCTGCCCGCCCCCCATGGCCGCCGCGACCCCCGCTATCCCCCGTCCGGGCATGACCCCCGCCGAGGCCAAGCTGGCCAAGTACTGCCCCGAGTGCGGCGCGGTGCTGGAGCACGAGGGCGGCTGCGTCACCTGCCGCGACTGCGGATACAGCAAGTGCGGATAGCCGGCGCTCATCGCTCATAGGGGGTATCCAATACCCCCTATGTACAAAAAGAGGAACCAGTCTGCGGACTGGTTCCTCTTTTTGATACCCCCGGTTTCGCGCCCCGCGGCGCGGGTAGGCGTGTTTTTCGGGGGAGTGAATCCCCCGAAAAACGAATTCCAATTTATTTCGCCTGCGGCGAAACCCTGCGGGGCCCTCTGCCTCCCCTATGAGGGGAGGTGCCCCAGTGCGCACACTGGGGCGGAGGGGTCCGGCGCCGGTCAGTCTGGCGAATTTTGTCGAATTTTTCCTTGACTTCGGTGCTACATAAGTATATGCTTTAGGTGGTCCCTATCTAAGGAGGTGATTATGAGTGGGGGCAAAAAAAATGGGCCGCCCTACAGACAATCCGAAACCTTACCATATGACGGTGAAATACGACGAGGACTGCAAGGAAATTCTTGAGCGTTACAGCGCGCAAGAGGGTATTACCCGTGGGGAAGCGGCAAGGCGTGGGATTAAGAAGCTGCGGGACGACCTCAAAACAAAATAGCAGGGGCGGCGCCCTCCCTCAAAAGAAAACGCCGCCCCCAACACGCCGACATCCCACGAAAGGAGGTACAGCGTAAATATGATACCATACGCCGCGCCTCCTTTCAAGGCATTGTTGGCACAACAATGAAAGGGGTATCAAACCATGCCGAGTATTTTAGAGGAGTTCGCCTATGGAAACCTGTCGCCCGAAGCGCCGTGCTTCAAGCGGGATCCCGCCTATGGCAGGGCGGTGGAATGTGTGGAAGGCAGCGGGCGGAAATTGTTGGAGCGGCTGGGCGCGGAGGACAAGAAGGTGTTCCAGGCCTATGCCGACATGCAGGACGAGTTAAACCGGCTGACCGCTGTGAACAACCTGATTTACGGCTTCAAGCTGGGCCTGCTCATGACGGCGGAGTCGTTCCTCGGGATGGAGGAACTGTATCTCAGCGGGGACAACCTATAGAGCGGCGGGGGCAAGCCCCCGCCCTACGTCATTGCGAGGGCCGCAGGAGCGTGGCAATCCGTCCCATCCCCGTACCGTAGGGGCCGATGCCCACATCGGCCCGCCCCTCCTGCGTCATACCCGCCTAAATTGCAGTAAGGCGCGGCCCCATCCGGGGCCGCGCCTTACCGATCGTCTCTTATTTGGACAGCAGCAGCTTGTCGTCCGCCTCGTCGGAGCCGGAGACCTTCTCGAACTGCTCCAGCAGGGCCTCCACGGTGAGGTTCTTCTTCTCCTCCCCCGCCACGTCGATGACGATGTGCCCGTCGTACATCATCACCAGGCGGTTGCCGTGGGCGATGGCGTCGCGCATATTGTGGGTGATCATCAGGGTGGTCAGCTTATCCCGCTGCACCAGCCGCTCGGTGGCGTCCAGCACCTTGGCCGCCGTCTTGGGATCCAGGGCGGCGGTGTGCTCGTCCAGCAGCAGCAGCTTGGGCTTTTTCAGGGTGGCCATCAGCAGGGTGAGGGCCTGCCGCTGGCCGCCGGAGAGCAGGCCCACCTTGGAGGTCAGGCGGCTCTCCAGCCCCAGGTCCAGGGTGGCGAGCAGCTCCCTGTACCGCTCCCGCTCGGCCTTGGTGATACCCCACCGCAGGCCCCGGCGCTGCCCCCGGCGCAGGGCCAGGGCCAGGTTCTCCTCGATGCCCATGTCGGCGGCGGTGCCCATCATGGGGTCCTGGAACACGCGGCCGATGAACCTGGCCCGCTTGTGCTCGGGCAGGCGGGTCACCTCCTTGCCGTCGATGACGATGCTGCCCGAATCCACCGGGTACACGCCCGCCACCGCGTTGAGCATGGTGGACTTGCCCGCGCCGTTGCCGCCGATGACGGTGACGAAGTCCCCGTCCTTCAGGGTCAGGTTCAGGCCGTTGAGGGCCACCTTCTCGTTGACGGTGCCCGCGTTAAAGGTCTTGCAGACCCCTCTGATCTCAAGCATGGGCCTTCCCTCCCCTCTTCACGCGCTTGGAAAAGTACTTGCCCTTCCAGTAGGGCATGGCCAGGAAGACCGCCACCACCAGCGCGGACAGGAGCTTGAGGTAGTTGGAGTCCAGGCCCAGCCACAGCACCACCTGGATGACCACGTAGTAGACGATGGCGCCGATGGCCACGCCCAGCAGGCGCAGGGCGAAATTGCGGAAAATCCGGCTGAACAGCACGTCCCCGATGATGACGGCGGCCAGGCCGATGACGATGGCGCCCCGGCCCATGTTGATGTCGGAGAAGCCCTGGTACTGGGCCAGCAGGGCCCCTGCCAGGGCCACCAGCCCGTTGGAGAGCATCAGGCCCAGCACCTTATTGAAGTTGGTGTTGATGCCCTGGGCCCGGGCCATGTTCAGGTTGGCGCCGGTGGCCCGCAGGGAGCAGCCCTGCTCGGTGCCGAAGAACCAGTACAGCAGGGCGATGATCACCACCACAAAGAGCCCCACCACCAGGATGGGGGACTGCCAGAAGGGCCGGTCGCCCTTGAGCACCTCCTGGAGGTAGCGCAGGGAGACCAGCAGGTCGTAATTGTTCACGCTGATGGACTGGTTGGCCTTGCCCATGATGGCCAGGTTCACCGACCAGAGCCCCAGCTGGGTGAGGATGCCGGCCAGGATGGCCGGGATGCCGCAGAAGGTATGGAAAAACCCGGTGGCCATGCCGGTGAGCAGCCCCGCCAGGAACGCGCACAGCAGCGCCACCCAGACGTTGCACCCGGCCATCATCAGCATGACGCACACCGCGCCGCCGGTGCAGAAGGAGCCGTCCACCGTCAGGTCGGCCACGTCCAGGATTTTATAGGTGATGTACACACCGATTGCCATGATGCCCCAGATAAGCCCCTGGGACACGGCGCCGGGCATGGAGCCCAGCAAGTCAAGCGGATTCACGTTCATTCCCCCAAAAGTATAGAATCGTCAAAAGTATAGCAGAAAAAGGCGTGAAAGGGAAGCCCTTTCACGCCTTTCTTCAATTTTCCTTACGGTTAGCCGATGGCGGTGTAGCCCTCGGGCACGGTGATCCCCAGCGCGTCGCAGATGGTGGGGTTGTACATCTTGGTGAAGTTGGGGGCGTACTCGATGGGCATGGTGGACACGTCCGCCTCGCCGGTGAGGATTTTCACGGCCATCTCGCCGGTGGCCCGGCCCAGGTCGGTGTAGTCGATGGACAGGGTGGCCACGCCGCAGCCGGCGCAGATGCCCTGCTCGCCCGCGATGACGGGCACCCCGGCGGGCTGGCAGATGTTGTCGATGATGCCGGTGTTGGAGGCCACGGTGTTGTCGGTGGGCACGTAGATCACGTCGCTGGCGCCCACGGCGGTGGTGGCCACGGAGGACAGGTCGTTGGAGTCGGAGAAGGGGTAGAGCTCACAGGTGTAGCCCAGGGCCTCCAGCTCGGCCTTCACGGTGTCCACCTGGTACTGGGAGTTGGCCTCGGCGGAGCAGTAGATGAGGCCCACGTTCTTGGCGTCGGGGAAGAGCTCCTTGAGCATGGCGGCCTGGTCGGCCAGGGGGGCCAGGTCGGAGGTGCCGGAGATGTTGCCGCCCACGGTGCCGTTGAAATCCTTCAGGTCCAGGGCCACGCCGTACTCGGTGATGGAGGTGCCCAGCACGGGGATCTCGGCGGTGGCGGCGTAGGCGGCCTGGAGGGAGGCGGTGGCGTTGGCCAGGATCAGATCCACGTTGGAGGAGACGAAGCCGTTGATGATGGTGGCGCAGGTGGCGGGGTCGCCCTGGGCGTTCTGCTCCTTGAACTCCACCCTGTCGCCCAGCTTCTCGGTGAGCACGTCCTTGAAGCCCTGGGTGGCGGCGTCTAGCGCCTCGTGCTGGACCAGCTGGCAGATGCCGACCACGTACTTGCCGCTTCCGCCCTCGGGGGCGGGCGCGGCGGACTGGGCCTCAGGCGCGGCGGACTGGGGCGCGGGGGTGGGGGTCGCGGAGGTGCCGGCGCCGCCGGAGCAGGCGGCCAGGGACAGGAGCAGCGCGGCGGACAGGGCCGCGGCGGTCAGCTTGGACAGTTTCTTCATTGTTTTCTCCTCCAATTTTGTGCGCTCTGGTTACTTTAGCGCTTTTAGGTGCTAAAGAAGGTTGTGCTTATTATAGTCACCCACGCGCCAATTGTCAACCTAAAATTTAAGAGAATCTTCACTCCTTCCCCCCCGCCGGATGCCGCTTTTCCATAGACTTTTCAGGATACCTATGGTAGAATACCTTGTAATTATGGTTAGAATCCTTTGGAGGTCATGGCTTTGAAAACCGATATACTGGGCGTGGGCTTCGACGATCTGACGCCGGAGGAGATGCTGGACGCCGGCGCGGCCTGCCTGGCCGCCCCCGGCTTTCACTACGCCGTCACCCCCAACCCGGAGTTTATTCTGGCCGGGCGCAAGAACCCGGCCTTCCTGGCCGCCCTCAACGCCGCCGACCTGTCCATGCCGGACGGCGTGGGGGTGGTCTACGCCGCCAAAATCCTGGGCCGCCCCCTGAAGGGCCGCGTGCCCGGCATCGAGTTCGCCCAGGGCATGGCCGCCCGGCTGGCCCGGACCGGCGGGCGGCTCTACCTGCTGGGCTCCAAGCCCGGCGTGGCCGAGGCCGCGGCGGACAAGCTGCGCCAGACCTACCCCGGCCTCAACGTCTGCGGCACCCACGACGGCTACTTCCGGGAGGACGGCCCCGTGGTGGAGGACATCCGCGCCAGCGGGGCCGACCTGGTCTTTGTGGGCCTGGGCGCCCCCAAGCAGGAGCTGTGGATGCAAAAAAACGGCCCCGCCACCGGCGCAAAGCTGATGGTGGGCATCGGCGGGGCGCTGGACGTGTTCGCCGGGACCGTGCAGCGGGCCCCGGAGCGCTGGCAGCGCATGGGCCTGGAGTGGCTCTACCGCCTGTGCCGGGAGCCCAAGCGCATCGGCCGCATGGCCAGGCTGCCCCTGGTGCTGGTACTGGCCCTGGGCGCGAGAATCAGGGGGAAGTAGGATGAAGGGAACGCTGATCGTCTTTGAGGGCACCGACGGGTCGGGCAAGTCCACCCAGTTCGCCCGGCTGTGCCGGCGGCTGGAGCAGGAGCAGACCGACTTCCGGCGGCTCATTTTCCCCCAGTACCGGGAGCCCTCCTCCGCCCTGCTGCGGATGTACCTGAACGGGGAGTTCGGCTCCCACCCCTCCGACGTAAACCCCTACGCGGCCTCCACCTTTTACGCGGTGGACCGCTACGCCTCCTGGAAAAAGGTCTGGGGGGACTATTACCGGGGCGGCGGGCTGGTGCTCTCCGACCGGTACACCACCTCCAACGCCGTCCACCAGGCCAGCAAGCTGCCCGAGGCGGAGTGGGAGGGCTTTTTCCGCTGGCTCTTCGACTTTGAGTGCGGCAAGCTGGGGCTGCCCCGGCCCGATCTGGTGATCTACCTGGACATGCCCACCGAACGGGCGGTGGAAAACCTGCGCGCCCGGGAAAAGGAGACCCACACCACCGGGGACATCCACGAGGTGGACACCGGCTACCTGGCCCTGTGCCGCCGGACCGCCCTGCGGGCGGCGGAGTGCCTGGGCTGGCGGAAGGTGCCCTGTGTGGACGCCGCCGGGGACCTGCGCTCCATCGAGGAGCTTCACGAGGAGATCTGGGCCATCGCGGGCCACTATATCAAGAAGTAACGAGGTGCTTTGCCATGGTAGCAATCTTACTGGGCGAGGGGTTTGAGGAGTCCGAGGCCCTGGTGCCCGCCGACCTGCTGCGCCGGGCCGGGATCGTCACCGCCCTGGTGGGCGTGGACGGGAGCGTGGTCAGGGGCAGCCACGGCATCGCCGTCCAGGCCGATCTGGCGCTGGAGCAGGTGGACCCCGACGAGCTGGACATGCTGGTACTCCCCGGCGGAATGGGGGGCGTGGCCTCCATCCAGATGAACCTGTTCGCCACCGCCCTCATCCAGCGCTCCTGGGAGCGGGGCCTCTATCTGGCCGCCATCTGCGCCGCCCCCACCATCCTGGCGGGGATGGGCATCCTGGACCGCCGCCGCGCCGTGTGCTACCCCGGCATGGAGGACGAGATGGGCTCCGCCGTGGTGCGCCAGGGCCAGCACGTGGTGGTGGACGGGCACATCATCACCGCCGAGGCGGCGGGCTCGGCCTTTGAGTTCGGCCTCAAGCTGGTGGAGATCCTCTCCGGCAGGGCCTGCGCCGAGCAGGTCAAGCAGGAGGTACACTACCATTATTGACGTTGACGGGGAGAAGGCCGCCCTGCGCAGGCTTGTCCGCGCCCAGGCCGCCGCGCTCTCCCCGCAGGCGCGGCGGGAGAGCGACGACGCCCTCTTCGCCCGGCTGGAGGAGCTGCCCGAGTGGCGAAGTGCCCGCGCCCTGCTGCTCTACGCCGGCATGGGGGCCGAACCGGACACCCTCTCCCTCCTCCCCGCCCTGCTTGCCGCGGGCAGGGCGGTGGCCCTGCCCCGCTGCCTGCCCAATCGGGGCCTGGAGGCCCGGTGGGTGGGCCCGGACACGGTGCTTGTCCGCCACCGCTACGGGATGCTGGAGCCGGGGGCGGACTGCCCCCGGGCGGCGCTGGAGGCGCTGGACTTCCTCCTGGTGCCCGGCCTGGCCTTCGACCCCGCCTGCCGCCGCCTGGGCCAGGGGGGCGGGTACTACGACCGCCTGCTCTGCGCCCGCCGCCCCTTCGCCGCCGCCCTGTGCCGGGACCGCTTCCTGGTGGAGCGGGTGCCCTGCGCCCCCCACGACCGGGCCGTGGACGCGGTGGTGACCGAGACGCGCCTGCTGCGCGGGCGGCCCTCGTAAAAACGCCGGGCGGGGCGGAACCCGAAGTTCCGCCCCGCCCCATGTAACGTTCCGATCAGCAGCAGCCGTCGTTGCACCCGCAGCCGCAGTTGTTGTTGCAGCCGCACCCGCAGCCACAGCCACAGCCGCAGCCGCAGCTGTTGCCGCCCCAGCTGTTCCCGCCGCCGCAGCAGCAGCACAGGATGATGATGATCAGGATGATCCACAGGCAGCCGCCGCCGCCCCAACCGTTGTTCCCACAGCACATAAAAAATTCACCTCGTTGTAGATTTATTGAGGCGAAGCGGAGTGTTTTGCTCTGTTTCCCTCAACTGACCCATACTATGTCGCCCCCCGTCCGGTGGTTCCACGCGGGCGGGCGGGTCAGCTCTCTTTTTTTGAGAAAGCGAGAAAGCAGTTAGGAGTTGTACCTATGCCGCAGGAAAACGAACACAACGCCGCCCGCCGCCCCCAGCCGGGCAGACGGGTGGCCCCCTCCGCCCAGGGCCCCGAGGGCCGCTCCGGCGCGGGTGAGGGCCGCCAGGCGCCGCCCCGCCGCAGGCGCAGGCGCCGCCGCATGGGCCCCCTGGGCGCCCTTCTGTACGTGGTGGCCGTCATCGGGATCTCCGTGCTCCTGGCCTGCCTGGGCTGGACCTGGGCGGGGGACGTGCTGGCTCTGAACAAGGAGCCCCTCACCGCCACCGTGGTGGTGGCCGAGGGGGACACCATATCCGACGTGGCCGACACCCTCAAGGAGAAGGGGCTGATCGAGTACAAGCCCATCTTCAACATCTTCGCCAGCCTCACCCACACCAAGGTGGGCGGCGAGAAGGGGGACGTGGCCCCGGGCACCTACGAGCTCAACACCGATATGGACTACCGCGCCCTGATCAGCAGCATGGGCAAGAACTCCTCCAGCCGGGTGGAGACCACCCTCACCATCACCGAGGGCATGACCCTGGACCAGATCTTCAAGGCCATGGAGGACGCGGGGATCTGCTCCGTGGAGGAGCTGCGGGACGTGGCGGCCAACCATGAATTCAAGTACTCCTTCCTCCGGGATCTGCCCACCGGGGACTACCGCCGCCTGGAGGGCTACCTCTTCCCCGACACCTACCAGTTCTACCTGGACGGCGACCCCCTCCAGACCCTGAACAAGATGATCCTGCGCTTTGACGAGATGTTCACCGAGGACATGCGCACCGCCGCCACCGAGAGCGGCATGACCATCGGCGACGTGGTGAAGATCGCCTCCATGGTGGAGAAGGAGACCGACGGCGACGACCAGAGGCACATCTCCTCGGTCATCTACAACCGCCTGCACAACCCCGCCGAGGGCGGCACCTACGGCTACCTGAACATCGACGCCACCATCCTCTACGCCACAGGCGGCACCGCGGTGAACACCGCCGCCGACACCCCCTATAACACCTACACCCACACCGGCCTGCCCCCCACGGCCATCTCCAACCCCGGCATCGTGGCCCTGCGGGCGGCGGTCTACCCCGACTCCACCAAGGACTATTACTACGCCCTGGGCGACGACGGCGTGCACCACTTCTTCACCACCTACGAAAAGCAGCAGGCCTTTATCGCCACCCAGGAGATCTACAAAAATGGCTCCAACAAGTAAGCAGATTGAATTATTGGCTCCGGCGGGAGACATGGAACGGCTGGAGATGTCGGTGGCCTACGGGGCGGACGCGGTCTACCTGGCGGGGCCCGACTTCGGGATGCGCTGCTTCGCGGGGAACTTCTCGCGGGACGAGCTGCGCCGGGCGGTGGCCTTCTGCCACAGCCGGGGGGTGCGGGTCCACGTGACCTGCAACACCATGCCCCGCAACGGCGAGGCCGACCGCCTGCCCGCCTGGCTGGAGTACCTGGACGACGTAGGCGCGGACGCGGCCATCGTGGCCGACGTGGGGGTCTTCTCCCTGGCCGGGAAGTACGCCCCCCATCTGGAGCGCCACGTCAGCACCCAGGCCAGCGTGGCCAGCTGGCTGTCCGCCAGGGCCTGGTACGAGCTGGGGGCCAGCCGGGTCATCCTGGCCCGGGAGCTCTCTTTGGACGAGATCCGGGAGATCCGGGCCAAGACCCCGCCCGCTCTGGAGCTGGAGGCCTTCGTCCACGGGTCCATGTGCGTGTCCTACTCCGGGCGGTGCCTGCTGTCCAACTATATGACCGGGCGGGACGCCAACCGGGGCGCCTGCGCCCAGCCCTGCCGCTACAAGTACGCCCTGGTGGAGGAGAAGCGCCCCGGCGAGTACTTCCCCATCGGGGAGGACGAAACGGGCGCGTATATCATGAACTCCCGGGACATGTGCATGATCGACCACATCCCGGAGCTGCTGGACGCGGGCCTTTCCAGCCTCAAGATTGAGGGCCGGGCCAAGTCGGCCTACTACGCCGCCGTGACCACGGGGGCCTACCGCCACGCCGTGGACGCGGCGCTGGCCGGGGCGCCCCTGGAGGCGGTGTGGCGGGACGAGGTGGAGAAGGTGAGCCACCGCCCCTACTCCACCGGCTTCTACTACGGCCGGCCCGGCCAGTACACCGCCGACGCCCGCTACGTGCGGGACTGGCAGATCGTGGCGGTGGTGGAGGCCTGCGGCGCGGACGGCAGCGCGGTCTGCTCCCTGCGCAACAAATTTGCCCGGGGGGACGCGCTGGAGCTGGTGGGTCCCGGCATGGCGGGTACGGCCTTTGCCGCCGGGGAGATGGCGGACCTGGACGGCCTGCCCCTGGACGAGCCCCGCAGCCCCCAGATGAAATTCACCCTCCGCCTGCCCCGCCCCGCGCCTCCTCTGTCCATTCTGCGCAGACGTGCCTTCGGTCTGTAGGGCCCGCCTGTGCTTGGAGCCCTTGCCCGTCATACAGACGCAAAGGAGGATTTTTCATGAAGCACCTGAAACGCCCCCTCTCCCTGGTCCTCTCGCTGCTCCTGCTGCTTGGCCTGCTGTCCGCGGGCGCGTGCGCCAGCGGCTACACCGACGCCGGCAAAATTGCCCACACGGACGCCGTGGCCCTGCTGACCGCGCTCAAGGTTGTGCAGCCCAAGGCCGACGGCAGCTTCGGCCCGGACGAGCCCGTCACCCGCGCCGGGATGGCCCGGCTGATCTGCACCGTGCTGGGCGGCCTGTTCGGCCCCGTGGAGGAGGCCTCCCCCGCCCCCTACGGCGACACCGCCGGGCACCCGGACGAGCCCTACATCTCCTACTGCGCCGCCCACGGCATCGCGGCGGGCCGGGGGGACGGCTCCTTTGACCCGGACGGAGCGGCCACCGTCTCGGAGGCCGTCAAGATGACCCTGGTGGCCCTGGGCATCGACCCCGGGCTGTTCGAGTTCACCGGCCGGGACTGGCAGATTAACGTGGATACCAAGGCCAACCAGGTGGGGCTGTACCGCGATTTTCCGCAGCTGAACACCTCCCTGCCCATCACCCGGGACGAGGCCGCGCTGCTGCTGTGTAACGCCCTCCAGGCCTACGTGCTGGAGCCCGACGGGACGGACGGGGGCGCCACCCTGCTCAAGCGGCGCTATGCCGTCGCCTACTACGACGGCGAGCTTAAATCCGCGCAGGACGGTGTGCTGATCCTCGCCGCCGCGGAGAAGGACCACCGGGAGATCACCCCTGTCGAGCTCACGTTCGCCGACCGCGGCGGGGATTACGCCGCGCTGGTGGGCGCCCAGGTGCGGATCTTTACCTACGATTCGACGCCGGAAAGCGGCGGGCTGGCCGTTGAGGTCCTGTTCGCGCTGGACGGAACCTAGTCCTTCCCTGTGGGATTTTAATCCGTTTTCAATGGAAACACCCTCCCTTTGGTGCTAAAATGGCACAAAGGGAGGGTGTTTTTTATGAAACGGATCGCCGCTGCCGCACTGATGCTGCTGTTCCTGCTCGCCGCCTGTTCCCCCGCGCCGGAGGCAAGCCCCACACCGGCCGCCGCGCCCACGCCCAGCCCCGCGCCGGAGCCCGCCCCCACGCAGCTGGCCTCCTCCCCCTGGCTGGAGGATTACAACTACTTCTGGGACGTGATCGAGGAGAACTACCCGTTTTACCACGCCGTGAAGCGTATTACGGGCAACGATTTGGCCAAGACGCGGGAATACTATTCGGCCCAGGCGCAGGAGGCCGAATCCGCACAGGAGCTGTATACCATACTGAGCCGTTGTGACAGGGAATTTCACGGTGTTGGGCACTTCTGCGTGATGGATCCCGACTTTTATGCCTACCATATGGATCGCTTTCAGCACAATTTGGGGGATCCGAAAACTGACTATCTCTATGCGCGCATCAGCACGCCCGCGACGCTCGATTTCTACAACTATACATTGCCGTCGACGTCTATAGGGAGCACCTCCGAGGCGCCGTCCTCCAACGCCGATTCCGGCAACCTCCATTTCACTGATTTTTCGCAGTACAAAGCCTCCTGCGTCTCTGTCCGCGCCATGACCGGGTCGTGGCAGAATGACGACGCCTCCGTGCTGGTGGACTACTTCCGCAGGCTGGAGGCGGAGGGCTATACCGACTGTATTGTGGACATCCGGGGCAATGGCGGCGGCGACACTGCATATTGGACAAATAACATCGTAGCCCCTAACATCTCCGCCCCTCTTTTTAATACTAATTATGTCCTTTATAAGGGATCTGAAACCGCCTCCTACTTTGCGGCGTGCGGGATAACGACCTTGCCAATTGCAGAGCTACCTGTGGGAGAGCTGCCGGCGCTGCACCCGGATGATCTGGATGGGATTACCTGCTACCAGCATTTTTCCAGCGGCACAGTACCCACCCAGGACGCACCGCTCTTCACGGGGCGTTTCTGGCTGCTGGTGGACACAAGAAACTATTCCGCCAGCGAGGCGTTCGCCGTCTTTTGCAAGGGGACCGGTTTTGCAACCCTCGTGGGCACTCGCACCGGAGGCGACGGCATCGGGTTCAATCCTCTGCTCACCGCCCTGCCCAACTCCGGTATCGTATTCCGCTTTTCAGTATTAAACGGCCTCAACCCGGACGGCAGCTGCAACGAGGAGTACGGCACCACGCCCGATATAGTGATTGAGGACGGACAGGACGCCCTGAACGTCTGCCTGGAGGCCATTTCTGCTGAAAAATGATTGACAACGGGCAAAATTGTGATAGAATATCCAAGGTTAAGCGCTATGACGAAGCCAAGCGCGCCACGGGATCACGAGCGAGAGGGGACGGTGGGAGCCCTCGGTCACACGGGCGCGCGCGCCACTTCACCAGCGGCCCGCGAGGAGCGGGACGGCCCATCCCCGTTAACGGATGTCTGAGATATTCCGCCTTGGCGGGATAGATTAGGGTGGTACCGTGGAGTGTGAAACCTGCTCCGCCCCTAACACATAGGGGCGGAGCTTTATTTTTTCTTTGGAGGTAAAGCCCAATGCAACCTGAAACGTACGGCGTAAACGAGCTGCGTGAGATGTTCCTCAAGTTTTTCGAGACTAAGGGCCATCTGCGCCTGGCCAGCTTCTCCCTCGTCCCCCAGAACGACGCGTCCCTGCTGCTCATCAATTCCGGCATGGCCCCCATGAAGCCCTGGTTCACCGGGGAGCAGGAGCCGCCCCGCAACCGGGTGTGCACCTGCCAGAAGTGCATCCGCACCGGCGACATCGAGAACATCGGCCACACCGCCCGCCACGGCACCTACTTCGAGATGCTGGGCAACTTCTCCTTCGGCGACTACTTCAAGCGCGACGCCATCCGCTGGGCCTGGGAGTTTCTGACCTCCCCGGAGTGGGTGGGCCTGGACCCCAACCGCCTCTACCCCTCGGTCTTTGTTGGCAACGAGACCACCCCCGCCGACGACGAGGCCTTTGAAATTTGGAACAAGGAGATCGGCATCCCCGCCGAGCGCATCTTCAAGTTCGGCAAGGAGGACAACTTCTGGGAGCACGGCTCCGGCCCCTGCGGCCCCTGCTCCGAGATCTACTACGACCGGGGCGAGCGGTACGGCTGCGGCAAGCCCGGCTGCACCGTGGGCTGCGAGTGCGACCGCTATATGGAGGTCTGGAACGTGGTCTTCTCCCAGTTCAACAGCGACGGGGAGGGCCACTACGCGGACCTGGCCCAGAAGAACATCGACACCGGCATGGGCCTGGAGCGGCTGGCCGTGGCCTGCCAGGACGTGAACTCCCTCTTCGACATCGACACCATGATGAGCATCACCAACAAGGTGTCCGAGATCACCCACGCCCACTACGGCGAGAGCGTCAAGACCGACGTGTCCCTGCGGGTGATCACCGACCACATCCGCTCGGCCACCTTCATGATCTGCGACGGCGTGCTGCCCTCCAACGAGGGCCGGGGCTACGTGCTGCGCCGCCTGCTGCGCCGGGCCGCCCGCCACGGCAAGCTGCTGGGCGTCAGCGACCCCTTCCTGTTCGAGGTGTGCGCCACCGTCATTGAGGAGAACCGGGGCCACTACCCGGAGCTTCTGGAGAAGCAGGACTATATTACCCGGGTCATCAAGGTGGAGGAGGAGAACTTCGCCAAGACCATCGACGCGGGTATGCATATCCTGGACGATCTGCTCCAGACCCACAGGGCCAAGGGCGAAACCACCTTCTCCGGCGCGGACGCCTTCAAGCTGTACGACACCTACGGCTTCCCCATCGACCTGACCCGCGAGATCGCCGAGGAACAGGGCATGGCCGTGGACGAGTGTGCCTTCAAGGCCCTGATGGAGGAGCAGAAGATCCGCGCCCGCAAGGCCCGCGAGGCCCTGGGCGACCTGGGCTGGGCGGGCATCGAGTTCGGCAAGGACATGCCCGAGACGAAGTTCGTGGGCTACGACCGCACCAGCGAGACCGGCAGGGTGCTGGCCATCGTGGCCGGCGAGGAGCTGCGCGACGCCGCCGTGGCGGGTGTGGAGGCCATCGTGGTGCTGGACCAGACCCCCTTCTACGCCGAGATGGGCGGCCAGGTGGGCGACCACGGCACCATCACCACCCCCAACGCCACCTTCGAGGTGCGGGACGTGCAGAAGAACAAGGGCGGCAAGTATATGCACTACGGCGTGGTTGTCTCCGGCGAGCTGAAGGTGGGGCAGACCGCCACCGCCGCCATCGACGTGGCGCGCCGCCGCGCCATCGCCCGCGCCCACTCCGCCACCCACCTGCTGGACAAGGCCCTGCGCACCGTGCTGGGCGACCATGTGCAGCAGGCCGGCTCCCTGGTGGAGCCCGACCGCCTGCGCTTCGACTTCACCCACTTCTCCGCGCTCACCGCCCAGGAGCTGGGCGACATCTCCCACATGGTCAACGAGGCCGTGCTGGAGGGCTACGGCGTGCACACCGACGTGCTGCCCATCGAAGAGGCCAAGAAGCGCGGCGCCATCGCCCTCTTCGGTGAGAAGTACGGCGATCTGGTCCGCGTGGTGGACATGGGCGGGGGCTACTCCGTGGAGTTCTGCGGCGGCACCCACCTGGACAACACCGCCAAGGTGGGCCTGTTCCACATCGTCAGCGAGGGATCCGTGGCCTCCGGCGTGCGCCGCATCGAGGCCACCACCGGCGAGGTCTCCCTCAAGGTCATGAGCCAGAACCAGGAGCTGCTGTTCCAGGCGGCCTCGGTCTTTAAGGCCAGCCCCGGCGATCTCCGGGAGAAGGCCGAGCAGACCATGGGCGAGCTGAAGGACCTGCGCCACATGGTGGAGAACTTCAGGGCCAAGGACGCCATGGGCGACGCGGGGCGCTTCCTCATGGGGGCCCGGGACGTGGGCGGCCTGAAGGTGCTCACCGCCACCGTGCCCGACGCGGACGCCGACCGCCTGCGCAAGATGGGCGACTTCATGCGGGATAAGGACGCCGGCGTGGTGGGCGTGCTCTCCTGCGTCCGGGACGGCAAGATCACCTTCCTGGCCGTGTGCGGCAAGGAGGCGGTTGCCAAGGGCATCAAGGCCGGGGACATCATCAGGACCGTCACCGCCGTGTGCGGCGGCAAGGGCGGCGGCAAGCCGGACTCCGCCATGGGCGGCGGCAGCGACGTGCTCAAGCTGGACGACGCGCTGGCCGTCGTGGACGACTTCGTGGCCCAGAAGCTGGGGCTGTAAGCCGCCGCCCCGCGCCGCATGGCGCGTACAAGCGTTTTGGCTGTAAGCCAAAACCTTGATGCCGCGGCAATTCATTTGCCGCGCGCAGATAAAATAAAGGAGGGGACCCCGGGCGATGCGCAGCATCGGCTGGGGAACGGCGGCAGCGACGTGCTCAAGCTGGACGACGCGCTGGCCGTCGTGGACGACTTCGGGGCCCAGAAGCTGGGGCTGTAAAATCAAAAGCGCGGGGCCGCCATCAGGCGGCCCCGCGCTTTTGATTTGTCTTGAGAAATTAGGTTCAACCCGCCATTAAACTAGTTGGGGTTGCCATGCCCGCAGGGGCGATTCACGAATCGCCCGCCGTTGTTCGTCCTATCCCCCGAAGGCGTATCCGCTCGCCCGCCGGATGGCGGCAAAGCTCTCCTCGCTGATCGCGTGCTCCAGCCTGCAGGCGTCCAAATGCGCCTGCTCCACCGGAACGCCCAGATCCGTCAGCTTCTGCGCAAAGAAGCAGTACCGCTCATAGACGGCCTCCGCCTGCGCCCGCCCGGCCTCGGTCAGCCCCAGCGCCCCCTCCTCCCCGACGGCGACGTACCCCTCCCCGCGCAGCCTGCCCACCGCAATGCTGACGCTCGCCTTTGAAAGGCCCATGAAGTGGGAGAGATCCACGGCGCGGACGGAGCCCTTCGCCTTCGTCAGGATCAGGATGGACTTCAAGTAATTCTCGCGTGATTCCCCTAGCCCCATGGCCGTCCGCCTTTCCAACCCGGTATGCTCAGAACGGATGGGGGCCGCCGAAGCCGCGCATACGGCCCCGCGGATCGCGCGGGTCGCGCCTGCCGCGCTCCCCCCGCGTCCCGCTCCGCGCCTCCAGCGACGCGATGACGCGGCCCAAAAGGCCGCTGAGCTGCGCCTGCTCCCCGTCCGACAGGCAGCTAAACACGTCGCCGCCCTCCTGCCCGCCCTCCTCCGTGGCCCGCAGCCCCTGCTCCGTCAGGCGCACGAGGATCACCCGCCGGTCCGTCTCCGAGGGGGAGCGGGTGACGTAGCCGCTCTTCTCCAGCTTGGCCAGCAGCTCGCCCAGGGACTGGGAGCGCACCCCCAGCAACTCCGCCAGCTCCTTCTGGGTGAACTCCGGCTTGAGCTTGAGGAATTTTAGTACGCGCCCCTGCCCGCTGAAGGGCGTCCCCATGGGGCCGCGGGCCATGTGGGCGTAGTGGAGCTGCCGCACCAGCAGGCCGTGCATCTGCATGAACTGCTCCATAAGCGTGGAATTCATATCGTCCATTTTGACTTCCTCCCTCACATTCCATCATCCAAAAACAGCGTGCAGCGGCCGTGGGAAACCAGCGCGTAAAGCCTGCACCGCACCGGCGGGAAGCCGAACACGGTGTGCCGCTTTCCAAAAAGCTCCACCGCCTGCACCGGCCGCCCGCCCATCTCCCCGATCTCCAGCCTGCACTCCATCAGCGCGCCGTCCAGGCCCTCCGTCTCCGCCGCGATGAGGCTGTTCAGGTAATCGGCCAGCACGTCCGGGAGCAGCTCTTGTAGTTCCGGCGCCATCGTCATATTCATAGTCCTCTCCCGCAATTCAATATCAAAAGGTACCTTACATTTTCGTATTATACAGGCACCTTTCTAATTTGTCAAGCAGGAAATGAAGCTACCTTCGCTTTTTCTTGGGGCTTGCCCCCGCCCCCTTCCCGGTATAAAATAGAGAAAACGGAAAAGGAGGCTTTTTAATGTCCGACTGTCTGTTCTGCAAAATCGCGGCGGGCGAGATCCCGTCCAACAAGGTCTATGAGGACGACCAGATCCTCGCCTTCCACGACATCGACCCCCAGGCCCCCACCCACTTCCTGGTGATCCCCAAAACCCACATCGGCTCCTGCGGCGCCATCACCCCGGAGAACTCCGCCGTGGTGGCCCACATCTTCGAGGTCATCTCCCGGGTGGCCGGGGAGCTGGGCCTCACAGACTTCCGCGTGGTCTCCAACTGTGGGGAGGCCGCGGGCCAGAGCGTCCCCCACCTGCACTTCCACGTGCTGGCGGGCCGGGACATGACCTGGCCCCCGGGCTAACGAAATTCAAAAAGGCGGCGCGGTATAAAACCGCGCCGCCTTTCTATTATTGCTCCGCTTTCACCAGATGGACCAGCACCTGGGCCATCTTCTCCAGGGCGGCGGCGGGGATGTACTCGTACACCCCGTGGAAGTTCACGCCGCCGGTGGACAGGTTGGGGCAGGGCAGCCCCTCGTAGGAGAGCCTGGCTCCGTCGGTGCCCCCCCGGATGGGGATCTCCACGGGCGCCACCCCGGCAGCCTGCATGGCCGCCCGCGCCCGGTGGATGAGGTACATGTGGGGCTCGATCTGCTCGCGCATGTTGTAGTACTGGTCCTTCACCTCCAGCTCCACGGATCCGGGGCCGAAGCGGCCGTTGAGGAAGGCGGCCGCCGCCTGGACATAGGCCTTGCGGTGCTCGAACTGCTTGCGGTCGTGATCCCGGATGATCATGGTGAGCTTTGCCTCGGTCTCGTCCCCCTGGAGGGCGGACACGTGGTAGAAGCCCTCGTAGCCCTCGGTGTGGGCGGGGGCCTCGGCGGGGGGCAGGAGCTTGACGAACTCCACCGCCATCAGGGCGGCGTTCTTCATCTTGTTCTTGGCCGAGCCGGGGTGGATGTTCCGGCCGTGGAAGCGGGCCTTGACCCCGGCGGCGTTGAAGTTCTCGTACTCAATTTCACCCAGCTCGCCGCCGTCCACGGTGTAGGCCACCGCCGCGCCGAAGCCCTCCACGTCGAAGTGGTCGGCCCCCTGGCCCACCTCCTCGTCGGGGGTGAAGCCCACGGCGATGCGTCCATGGCTCACCTCGGGGTGGGCGATGAGGTACTCCAGGGCGGTCATAATCTCGGCCACCCCGGCTTTGTCGTCGGCCCCCAGCAGGGTGGTGCCGTCGGTGACGATGAGATCCTGCCCCCGGTACTTGTCCAGGCTCTCGAACTCGGCGGGCTTCATGACGATGCCCTTCTCCCCGTTGAGCACCACGTCGCCCCCCTCGTAGTGGACGATCCGGGCCTTCACGTCCGCGCCGGAGGCGTCGGGCGAGGTATCCATGTGGGCGATAAGGCCCATGCAGGGCACCCCTTCGCACCCGGGGGTGGGGGGCAGCCAGCCGTACACGTAGCCGAACGGGTCCATATGGGCGTTCTGGAGCCCCAGCTGGCTCAGCTCGGCGGCCAGGGCCTGGCCCAGGACCTTCTGCTTCTCCGTGGTGGGGCTGGTTTCGCTGTCCTCGTCGGAGCGGGTGTCGTAGGAAACATACCTCAAAAAGCGTTCGACTGCGGTCATAGCCAGCATCCTTTCTCCTCCCCCGACAGCGCGCCCGCATTGTCTATTGACGCGGGGACGGCGGGGGGCTAAACTGGATTTATTGGATAGTACCCATTTTACCACAGAAGGAGCGGATTTTCCATGGCGACAATGCGGGAATTTTCCTACCCCTCCGGCGACGGCCTCCATCAGATTTGGGCCACCGAGTGGCTGCCGGAGCACTGCGCCCCCCGGGCGGTGGTGCAGATCGTCCACGGCATCTCGGAGTACGTGGGCCGCTACGCGCCCTACGCCGAGTTCCTGACCGGCCACGGCTTCGCCGTGGTGGGGGACGACCACCTGGGCCACGGCCGCACGGCCCGGCCCGGCGAGTACGGCTTTATCGCGGAATCCGGCGGCTGGGACATCCTGGCCGGCGACGTGCACGAGCTGCGGGTGCTGGAGGGGGAGCGTTTCCCGGACGTGCCCTACTTTATCCTGGGCCACTCCATGGGCTCCTTCCTCACCCGGACCTACCTGATCCGCTGGCCGGGCAGCGTGGACGGGGCCGTCCTCTCGGGTACCGGGCAGGAGGCCCCCGTGACCGTGGCCTTCGGCAAGGGGCTGGCCGGGCTGCTGTGCAGGACCCGGGGGCCCCGCTCGGTGAGCAGGCTGATTACAAGCCTCTCCCTGGGGGCCTACAACAAGCAGTTCAAGCCCAACCGCACCGGCTCGGACTGGATCTCCCGGGACGAGGCCCAGGTGGACGCCTACGTGGCCGACCCGATGTGCTCCTTCGTGCCCACGGTGGGCATGTTCCGGGACATGATGGGGGGCCTGCAATTCATCGCGGACCCCGAAAACCTCAGGCGCATGGACCCGGACACCCCGGTTTACATCTACTCCGGGGACAAGGATCCCGTGGGGGGCAGCGGCGCGGGGGTGCGGAAGGTTCACGGCTTCTTCCAGAGCGCGGGAGTGAAGGATTTGACGCTCAAGCTCTACCCCGGCGGGCGGCACGAGATGCACAACGAGCTCAACCGGGACGAGGTGTTCGCCGACACCCTGGCCTGGCTGGAGGGGCACATGGCCCGTTCGGCGGCGTCTGTAGAGACGGCCCATGCGTGATCTCCCCAAAGCGGCTTCTTGCAATCTGCGTTGGCTTCTTTTCTGGCCGTTCCACCCCGGCTTTTGGGATTTTCCACCTGCCGGATAACAGCGGCATGGCAACCGAACAATGAGGTAAGAAAACACCGATCCAACCGCTCCAGTATTACATCACGCTTGCGATTTCAGCCGTATATGGGATTGCTGTCACCGTCTACTTTTGGGTATTCCCGTGTGTTTTATCCTTCCAATGGCGCGAGCCGCTGTGTTCTACGGTTGGCGCACTGGAACAGTTGAATGCGGCCGGAGAGGTAGAGCATTTTCAAGGAAGAACGGAACGCCCGAAAAAGGGATTCTTCATCATTGTGCCCTGGCACAAGACTTGAAAAGCGCCTTAGGGGGATAAGGCGAACAACGGCGGGCGATTCGTGAATCGCCCCTACATGCCTGGAGCGGCGGGCCGATGTGGGCATCGGCCCCTACGAGCGCCAAGCGCTGTGCGGAGCATAGCAGTACGTGCGGCTTTTATAGGCAGTCCTTGAATCGCAACTACTTTCAAGTTTTGGCGGGTCATGTGCCGCAGGGGCGGCAGCCCTATTCGCCTCAAGTGCCAGGCCGAACCGAGCCCTGAGCGCTGCCAAGTCTTGCAGGTTACCTGAACCGCACCGCCGCGGGGCCCCGGGTCCAGGGGCCGAAGCCCCTGGTTGTTTCTTCCCGGGGTTCTTTGCAAGCAAAGAATCCCGCCGCCGGAGGCCGGGCCTCCAAAATAGGAGACGGATTGCCGCGTCGGCCCCGCGGGGCCTCCTCGCAATGACTGGCCGCCTTATCCCCCAAAGGCGCGTACCGTTAGACGATTTCTTACATTTAGCCCAAAACGTGGGCCCGGCCTTATGATAAGGCCGGGCCCACGTTTTTTGTCCTTTTATGCCTTCTGGGCCTCCCGCCAGGCCAGCACGTCCTCCAGGTTGTCCAGCAGGAAGCGGCGGGCCTCGGCGCTGTACTGCACCGCCACGTACACGCCGTACTGCCCCTCCCGCTCCACGGGGGTGATGCCCAGGGCGATGCCCTGGGCGGTGGGCTCCTTGCGCCGCTTGCCGGGGGCGGTCTCCACCTCCCGGAGGAAGCCCTTTTCCACCAGGTAGCCGGTGAAGGCGGTGGTGGGCACCTTGGTCCGGGTCACCCCGCCCCCCGCCGCCTCGTTCACCGCCGCCACGAACTCGCTGATGGTCTCCGGCGCCGGTCCGATGGGCACGGCGTCCTTCTCCTCCTGCGTCATGCGGAAGGGGCCCTTTTTGGGCCGGGGCCCCCGCTGGCCCCGCTCCATCAGGTTTCCGTCCTCCCGCAGCACCCCCGCCACGTAAAAGAAGCAGCGGATCAGCCTGGGCTGGTTGAGGACCGCGTCCTCCGGCAGCTCCACGCCGCTGATGGGGTCGATCCCCTGCGCCAGCTGCTCCATATAGGCCTGCGCCCGGCGCAGCTTGTCCAGATCGTTCATACGTCCACCTCCAACACTGATTACTATAATTTTATCTCTTCGTGTTAGTAATGTCAATCCAATCAATTTCAATCACGTCCAGTCAGTGGTTCTGAAATATTTTGAAGTTATTTGATTGATTGTGCTTGACATTGATTGTTCCTGGTGCTATCATACACACAGAAAGAAAAAAGCCCCATCCGGGCCCGGAAGGAGCAATTCCCCATGCTGACACAGGAACGCTATCAACTGATACTCAGCTTGCTGGCGGAGAAAAACGCGGTGACGGTGGCCGAGCTGACCCAGGCGCTGGGCGCGTCGGAGGCCACCGTGCGCCGGGATCTGAACGCGCTGGACGAGATGGGCCGCCTGCACAAGGTCCACGGCGGCGCCACCGCCCTGGGCGGCACCTTCGTCCCCGGCGAGCCGGACATGAGCACCAAGTCGGCCCTCCACGTGGCCGAGAAGCAGGCCATCGGCGCCTACGCCGCGGGCCTCGTCACCGACGACGACTTCGTGTACCTCGACGCGGGCTCCTCCACCGGGGCCATCATCGACCGTCTGGTTCCCAGCCGCGCCACCTTCGTCACCAACGGCATCGACCACGCCCGGCGCCTCACCCAAAAAGGGCTGAAGGCCTTCATCCTGGGCGGGCAGTTCAAGTCCACCACCGAGGCCATCGTGGGGGCCATGGCCCTGCACAGCCTGCGGCAGTACAACTTTACCAAGTGCTTCCTGGGGGCCAACGGCGTGGATCTGGCCGCGGGCTTCACCACGCCGGACAGCGAGGAGGCCATGCTCAAGTCCGAGGCCATGAACCGCGCCTACCTCTCGTTCGTGCTGTGCGACCACAGCAAATTCCGGCTGGTCTCCCCCGTCACCTTCGCGCCCCTGAACAAGGCCTGCATCCTCACCGACCGCCTGGACGACGAGGCCTACCGCAAGGAGACCGTGGTCAAGGTCATCAAGGAGGGCAACGCGCAATGATCTACACACTCACCTTCAATCCCGCCCTGGACTACGCCGTCTATCTGGACAGCTTCGGCCTGGGCGAGACAAACCGCACCGTCCGGGAGGAGCTCTCCTGCGGCGGCAAGGGCATCAACGTGTCCATCGTGCTCCACCGCCTGGGGGTGGAGAGCGTGGCCCTGGGCTTCCTGGCCGGGTTCACGGGGGTCATCCTCCAGTCCTGGGTCCACGAAATCGGGGTGAAGTCCGACTTCATCCAGATCCCCGACGGCATGAGCCGCATTAACGTCAAGATCAAGTACCGGGGCGAGACCGAAATCAACGGCCGGGGCCCCGACATCCCCGCCGCCGCGCTGGAAGCCCTCTTTGGCAAGCTGGACGCCCTGGGGGAGGGGGACACCCTGGTCATCTCCGGCAGCATCCCCGCCTCCCTGCCCGCCGACGTCTACGAGCAGATCCTGGCCCGGCTGGACGGCCGGGGCATCCGCTTCGTGGTGGACGCCACCGGCGCGCTGCTGGAAAACGTGCTGGAGTACCACCCCTTCCTGATAAAGCCCAACCACGAGGAGCTGGGCGAGCTGTGCGGCCGGGTCCTCGCCCCGTCGGACACCGGGGGCATCACCGCCTGCGCCCGCACCCTCCAGTCCAAGGGGGCCCGCAACGTGCTGGTCTCCATGGCCGGGGACGGGGCCCTGCTGCTCACCGAGCACGGCCAGATCCTCCGCCAGGGCGCGGCCAAGGGCACGGTGAAGAACTCCGTGGGCGCGGGGGACTCCATGGTGGCCGGCTTCCTGGCCGGGTACGCCGGGAGCGGCAGCTACGCCAAGGCCCTGCGCCTGGGCGCCGCCGCCGGCGGGGCCACCGCCTTCTCCGACGGCCTGGCCGAGGCCGGGGACGTGCAGGCCGTGCTGGCAACCCTGTAACAAGCGAATCCCGTCAACCGGGAGATGAAAGGATGAATATGATGCGCATTACAGACTTACTGCGCGCGCAGGGCGTCCGCCTGAACGCGGCCCCCGCCGACAAGACCGCCGCCGTCGAGGCGCTGGTGGAGCTCCAGGCCAAGGCGGGCAATCTCACCGACCGGGAGGGCTACAAGGCCGACATCCTGGCCCGGGAGGCCCAGGGCAGCACCGCCATCGGCAGCGGCATCGCCGTGCCCCACGCCAAGTCCCGCGCCGTGGCGCGGCCGGGCCTTGCCGCCATGACCGTGCCCGGCGGCGTGGACTACGACGCCCCCGACGGACAGCCCAGCAAGCTCTTCTTCATCATCGCCGCCCCCCAGGACGGCGGGGACACCCACCTGGAGATCCTCTCCCGCCTGATGGTGATGCTGATGGACGGGGAATTCTGCGCAAAGCTGCTCGCCGCCAAGGACGCCGGGGAATTCCTGGCCCTCATCGACGCCCAGGAGGCCGCCAAGTACCCCGACGAGGTTCAGGCCGCCCCCGCCGCCGCGCAGGAGGCCAAGCCCCAGGGCTACCGCATCCTGGCGGTCACCGCCTGCCCCACCGGCATCGCCCACACCTACATGGCGGCCGAGGCCCTGGAGAAGAAGGGCCGGGAGCTGGGCCTGCCCCTGAAGGCCGAGACCCAGGGCTCCGGCGGGGCCAAGAACATCCTCACCCGCGCCGAGATCGCCGCCTGCGACGGCATCATCGTCGCCGCCGACAAGAACGTGGATCTGGCCCGCTTCGACGGCAAGCCTGTGCTGCGCGCGGCGGTGAGCGACGGCATCAACAAGCCCCAGGCCCTCATTGAGAAGCTGGAGAGCGGCGCCGTGCCGGTCTACCGCCACGAGGGCGGCGGCGTCCAGGCCGACGAGGGCCGGGAGAGCGTGGGCCGCCAGATCTACAAGCACCTGATGAACGGCGTCAGCCACATGCTGCCCTTCGTCATCGGCGGCGGCATCCTGATCGCCCTGGCCTTCCTGCTGGACGACCCCGCCCTTGGGTACGCCACCTTCGGCACCAACACCCCCGCGGCCGCCTGGTTCAAGAACATCGGCGGCGTGGCCTTCAACTTTATGCTGCCCATCCTGGCGGGCTACATCGCCATGTCCATCGCCGACCGGCCCGGCCTGATGGTGGGCTTCGTGGGCGGCGCGCTGGCCGCCTCCGGCGCCTCCTTCCTCAACCCCGCCGCGGTGGACGCCGTCCCCGCCGGCTTTTTGGGCGCGCTGCTGGCCGGCTTCATCGGCGGCTACCTGATGCTCTTCCTGCGCAAGGTGTGCGACAAGCTGCCCCGGGCCCTGGAGGGCATCAAGCCCGTGCTCATCTACCCCCTGCTGGGGCTGGCGCTCATCGGGGTGATCATGTGCGCCATCAACCCCTTCGTGGGTATGCTCAACTCCGCCATCTACAGCGGCCTGGAGTCCATGGGCGAGGGCAGCAAGATCCTCCTGGGCGTGGTAGTGGCCGGCATGATGGCCATCGACATGGGCGGCCCCTTCAACAAGGCGGCCTACCTCTTCGGCACCTCCACCCTGGCCACCGCAGACCTGGCCCTGGGCGGCTCCCCCGTCATGGCCGCCGTCATGATCGGCGGCATGGTGCCCCCCATCGCCATCGCCCTGGCCTGCACCTTCTTTAAAAACCGCTTCACCCCCGACGAGCGCAAGAACGGCTACGTGAACTACATCATGGGCCTTTGCTTCATCACCGAGGGCGCCATCCCCTTCGCCGCGGGCGACCCCCTGCGCGTCATCCCCTCCTGCATCGTGGGCTCGGCGGTGGCCGGCGGGCTGTCCATGCTCTTCGGCTGCGCCTCCCCCGCGCCCCACGGCGGCCTGTTCGTCTTCCCCGTGATGCACAACGTGCTCATGTACGTGGTGGCGCTGGCGGTGGGCTCCGCGGTGGGTATGCTGATGCTGGCCCTGCTGAAAAAGAAGAGGGCGTAGGGCGTGGCGGGGCTGAATTGGGCCGTGCTGGGCACCGGGGTCATCGCCAACGAGATGGCCTCGGCCCTGCGGGCCATGGGCAGGAACCTGTACGCCGTGGGCAGCCGCACCCCGGAAAAGGCCCGCGCCTTCGCCGAAGCCTACGGCGCACCCAAGTATTACAGCGATTTCCACGACATGTTCTCCGACCCCGGGGTGGACGTCATCTACCTCGCCACCCCCCACAACACCCACATCGGCTTCCTGGAGCAGGCCCTCTCCCACGGCAAGCACGTGCTGTGCGAGAAGTCCATCACCCTCAGCTCGGCGGAGCTCTCCCGGGCGGAGGCCCTGGCCCAGGCCCACGGCGCGGTGCTGGCCGAGGCCATGACCATCTACCACATGCCCCTCTACAAGCAGCTTGTCCGCCGGGCGCAGGCGGGGGAGTTCGGCCGGGTCAACCTGGTGCAGACCAATTTCGGCAGCTGCAAGGACTACGACATGTCAAACCGCTTCTTCAACAAGGCGCTGGCGGGCGGGGCCATGCTGGACATCGGGGTGTACGCCCTGTCCCTCACCCGGCTCTTCCTGTCCTCCCGGCCCGACCGGGTCAAATCCCTGGTGGGCTACGCCCCCAGCGGCGCGGACGAGGTGAGCGGCATCGTGATGATGAACCCCGAGGGCCAGCTGGCCACCGCCACCCTCTCCCTGCACTCCAAGCAGCCCAAGCGGGCAGTGATCTCCTGCGACAGGGCCTATATTGAAATCATGGAATACCCCAGGGCCGACGAGGCAACCATAGTGTGGACGGACAGCGGCGCGCGGGAGACCGTCCGCGCCGGGGACCGGGCCCAGGCCCTGCGCTACGAGCTGGAGGACATGGAGGCGGCCGTGCCGGGCGGCGGGGACGGGATGCACCTGTCCCTCACCCGGGACGTGATGCACCTCATGTCAAGCATACGGCGGGACTGGGGCATGTACTACGAGAACGAGACAACTTTATTATAATGAGAAAGAGGCGTTTTTTATGGTGAGCGAGAAAGTAACCGTAATCAACAAGCAGGGCTTCCACATGCGCCCGGCCAGCAGCTTCGTCCAGGCCATGGCCAAGTACGCCGGCACCGACATCAACATCGTCTTCAACGGCAAGGACATCGACGGCAAGAGCATCATGAACGTGATGGCCGCCTGCATGAAATGCGGCGCGGAGATCGAGATCCAGTGCACCGGCCCCGACGAGGCCGCCATGCTGGCCGAGGCCGCCGGGCTGGTCAAGTCCGGCCTGGGCGACGAAATCTAACACCCAAATGCCTCCCCTATAGGGGGAGGCGGAGGGGTCGCGCCAGACCCCCGGCCCCCCGTAAGGGGGCCTGTGAGGAGGTAATGTTATGTACAACGGCATCGGCGCATCCGCCGGTATCGGCATCGGCCGGGCGGTCCTGGTCAGGCTCCCCGACCTGGACTACTCCCACGTGGCGTTCCAGGGGGCGGAGGCGGAAAAGGCCCGCCTGTCGGCGGCGGCCGCCGCCTTCACCGAAAGAACCGCCGCCATGGCCGAGGCCATGAAGGAGCGGGTGGGCGAAAAGCAGGCGGAGATCCTCCTGGGCCAGATCATGATGCTGGGCGACCCCTTCATGACCAGCCAGATGAACGACTTCATCGACCAGGGCGCCTGCGCCGAGGGGGCGCTGGACGCGGTGTGCGGCATGTACATCGACATGTTCTCCTCCGTGGAGGACGAGCTCACCCGCCAGCGGGCCACCGACGTGCGGGACCTGCGGGACCGGATGCTGGCCCAGCTGCTGGGCCAGGCGGAGCTGGACCTCTCCGCCCTCCCCCCCTCCGCCGTGCTGGTGGCCCGGGATCTGACCCCCTCCATGACCGCGGGGCTCAAAAAGGGCGCCGTGGCGGGCATCGTCACCGAGGTGGGCGGCACCACCTCCCACTCCGCCATCCTGGCCCGGGCCATGGAGCTGCCCGCCGTGCTCAGCGTGGAGAACGCCACCGCCCTGATCAAAGCGGGCGACACCGTGGTGGTGGACGGCGGGGAGGGGCAGGTGCTCGTCTCCCCCGGCGAGGACATTTTGCGGGACTACCGTGCCCGCAGGGAGGCCCTGCTGGCCCAGCGGGCCGATCTGGACCTTTACCGGGGCAGGCCCACCCGCACCGCCGACGGCCGCGCCGTGCGGCTGTGCGGCAACATCGGCTCGGCCAAGGACGCACGGGCCGTCATGGAGGCCACCGGCGAGGGCGTGGGCCTCTTCCGCACCGAGTTTCTCTTCATGGACCGCGCCTCCCTGCCGGACGAGGAGGAGCAGTTCCAGGCCTACCGGGCCGCCGCCGAGGCCCTGGAGGGCCGGGAGCTCATCATCCGCACCCTGGACGTGGGGGGCGACAAGGACATCCCCTACCTGGGGCTGGAGCGGGAGGAAAACCCCTTCCTGGGCTACCGGGCCATCCGCTACTGCCTGGGCCGCCAGGACGTGTTCGCCGCCCAGCTCCGGGCGCTGCTGCGCGCCTCCGCCTACGGGGATATTAAAATCATGCTCCCCCTGGTCACCTGCGCCGACGAGCTGCGCCAGGCCAAGGCCCTGCTCACCCGGCTGAAGGGGGATCTGGACGCTGAGGGCCTGCCCTACAACCGCGAGATCCGGGTGGGCGTGATGATCGAGACCCCCGCCGCCTCCCTCATCGCGGACCTCCTGGCCCGGGAGGCGGACTTCTTCTCCATCGGCACCAACGACCTCACCCAGTACACCATGGCCGCCGACCGGGGCAACGCCAAGGTGTCCTACCTGGGCTCCCCCTACAACCCCGCGGTGCTGCGCTCCATCCGCCATATCATCCGCTGCGGCCACGAGGCGGGCATCCCCGTGGGCATGTGCGGCGAGGCCGCCGCCGACCCCCTGATGCTGCCCCTGCTGCTCAGCTTCGGCCTGGACGAGTTCTCCGTGGGCGCGTCCGCCATCCTGCCCACCCGCAAGCTGCTGTCCAAGTGGAGCGCGGAGGAGGCCGGCCGCCTCACCGCCGAGGTCATGGAGCTGTCCAGCGCCGACGGCATCCGGGCCTACCTCAAGGCCAACGTGCACCAATAGCCCAACTGCAAGCCCTGGTGGCGCGGCCCACGCCGCCCCACCAGGGCTTGCTATTTGTAAAGCTATCGGTTACAATGTCCCAAAGGAGGAATCTTCCATGCTATTTGTCTGTTACCCCAAATGCAGTACCTGCCAGAAGGCCCGCCGCTGGCTGGACGACCACGGGATCTCCTACGAGCTGCGGGACATCAAGGAACAGCGGCCCAACCAGGCCGAGCTGAGCGCCTGGCACCTGGCCAGCGGCCTGCCCCTGCGCCGCTTCTTCAACACCAGCGGCCTGCTGTACAAGGAGCTGGCGCTCAAGGACAAGCTGCCCGGCATGAGCGAGGCCGAGCAGCTCTCCCTGCTCGCCACCGACGGGATGCTGGTCAAGCGCCCCATCTTGGTGGGGAACGGCGTGGTGCTGGTGGGCTTCAAGGAGGCCGAGTGGGCCGAAAAGCTGCTGTAAAGCAGGGAAAGCAGGTGCGTTTTATGGCGAACTCCACCCCGCCCGGCCTGCGCAATCAGGTTATTTACTCCGTCTACGTCCGCGCCCACAGCCCGGAGGGCAATTTTGCCGGGGTGGCGCGGGATCTGGACCGCATCCGCGCCCTGGGCACGGACATCGTGTGGCTCATGCCCATCCACCCCATCGGCAAGGCGCGCCGCAAGGGCGCCCTGGGCTGCCCCTACGCCGTGAGGGACTTTCGGGCGGTGAACCCGGAGTACGGCACCCTGGACGATTTGCGCGCCCTGCTGGAGGCCATCCACGCGCGGGGCATGAGGTGCATCATCGACGTGGTGTACAACCACACCTCCCCCGACTCCATTCTGGCCCGGACCCACCCGGAGTGGTTCCACCACGGCCCGGACGGCGCGCCCGCGCCCCGGATCGCCGATTGGAGCGACGTGGTGGACCTGGACTACGCCCACGCCCCCCTCTGGGACTACCAGATCGACACGCTGAAGGCCTGGGCCGCCCTGGTGGACGGCTTCCGCTGCGACGTGGCCTCCCTGGTGCCGGCGGCGTTCTGGCGCCGGGCCAGGGCCGAGGTGGAGCCGATCCGCCCCGGCTGCATCTGGCTGGGGGAGTCGGTGGAGGCCGCCTTCGTCAAGGAGAACCGGGACCGGGGCGTCCCCGTCTGGTCGGACGGGGAGCTCTACACCGCCTTCGACCTGCTCTACGACTACGACATCTGGGCGCAGTTTGACGCCGCAGCAGCCGGCCGCGCCCCCCTGAGCCGCTGGGTGGACGCGGTGAACCGCCAGGAGTGGACCTACCCCGCCGGGTACTGCAAGCTGCGCTGCCTGGAAAACCACGACAACCCCCGCGCCGCCCACCGCTTCCCGAACCGGGCCGCGCTGGCGTGCTGGACCGCCCTGCAATTTTTCCTGAAGGGCACGCCCCTTATCTACGCGGGCCAGGAGGCCTGCGATCCCCGCACCCCCAGCCTCTTTGAGCGGGAGGCCGTGGACTGGTCCGGGCCGGACCTTTCGCCCCTGATCCGCCGCCTGGCGCAGCTCAAGCGGGACCCCCTCTTCGCGGACGGGGCCTTCTCCCTCACCGCGCTGGACAGCCAGGGCGCGGTGGTGGGGCGGTACGCGGGGGAGGGCCGCGCCCTCACCGGGGTCTTTCCCCTGCGGGGCATGTGCGCCCCCCTGCCCGTGCCCCTGGCCGACGGCACCTATGAGGATCTGATTGGCGGCGGCCTCGTGACCGTAACCGGCGGGGCGCTGGACCCCCGCGGCAGGCCCGTGCTGATCTCCGCGCCCTAAAATCTGTGCGCAGGACGCAAGTTGAACGGGCGATTCGTGAATCGCCCCTACATGCCCTGGAGCGGCGGGCCGATGAGGGCATCGGCCCCTACGAGTGCCAAGCGCTATACGGGGCATGGCAGTGCGTGCGGCTTTTTAGGCACATATTAAACCGCAACTATTTTTAGTCTGGGCGGGTCATGTGCCGCAGGGGCGGCAGCCCTATTCGCCTCAAGTGCCAGGCCGAACCGAGCCCTGAGCGCTTTCAAGTTTTGCGGGTTACCTGAACCGCACCGCCGCTGGGCTCCGGGTCCAGGGCCCGCAGGTCCTGGTTGTTTCTTCCCGGGGTTCTTTGCAAGCAAAGAATCCCGCCGCCGGAGGCCGGGCCTCCTCGCAATGACAGGCCGCCTTATCCGCCTTTTCAGACAGGCTGAGCGCCCGCTTCCTGAGGAAGCGGGCGCTCTTTCTCCCCTATTCGATTGCAAAGCGCTCCATGGGGTTTTGGTAAAAAATGCGGTTTATCTGCGCCCCGCTCACGCCGCAGGCGCGCAGCAGGGGCAAAAAGGTCTCCAGGATGTAGCACAGGCCCACCTCACCGCCGTAGCGCCTGAGCCGGGCGCGGGTCACGTCCAGGGACATGAGCAGCCTGTCCTCCAGCCCGCCGTCCAGCAGCAGGCGCACCAGCTCCACCTCCCGCCCGTCGCCGTGGTACTTGCCCCGGGCCACGGTGTCGTACTCCATGGCGATCCCCCGGCGGCAAAGGGCGGCGTGCCGCTCCGGCCCGGCCACCGTGCGGTCCATGTGGCAGAAGATGACCCGGGTCAGGTCCACCCCCTGTCCCTCCAGGAAATCCGCCAGGGCCCCGGGGTCGGAGCCGAACTCGGTGTGCACCATCAGCGGCGCGCCCGTGGCGGTTTGGGCCCGGGCGGCGGCGCGGAAGAGCTTTTTATAGCGGGGGGTGAGGCCCTCCGCGTCCAGCGCCGTCTTGATCTGTCCGGCCCGGATTGCGGTGCGCCGGGCCGGGGGCGCGCCGTCGCAGGGGGCGAACATGCCCTCGGCCAGCTCGCCGCGGTAGAGCTCGGCCAGCGCGTCCTCGTCCCAGCGGAAGATCCAGTGGTCCTCCGGGTAGAACATGAGCTTGTGGAAGCCGGTGGAGGCCACCACATGCACCCCGCTCTCCCGGGAGATCCGCGCCAGGAACTCCGCATCCCGGCCGCAGCCCACGGGCTGGGCGTCCACCACCGCCCCGCCCCCGGCGGCGCGGTAGTCCTCCAGCTCCAGCCGGCTGGCCTGCGGGTCGTCGATGCGCAGGGCGGGATTGCAGCGGGCGGACTGCCCGTCCAGGATGCACAGGTGCTCATGGCTCTGGCAGAAGCCCAGCGCCTGCGGGGCCACCGGCCCCAGCACGGTCATGACGTATTTCATACGGCTCCTTTCCCAAACGGCGCAGCAGCCCCCGGAGGCCCGGGGGCTGCTGTTCAGCGGTAAATTTCCACGGCGAACTTGGTCAGATCCCCCCGGTAGCGGGCCACGGAGTACTCCACGGGCTGGGGCGAGGCGGCGGTGTAGGACACCGTGCGCACCAGGCAAAGGGCCTTGTTGGGGGCCACGTTCAGCAGCTCGGCCTCCTGCCTGCGGGCGTTGACGGCCTCGATCTCGCGCTGGGCCCGGTCCACCCGCACGTTGTAGCGCTCCTCCAGCACCGCGTACAGGGAGTGGACGGTGAAGTCCACGTCCATCAGCTTGGGGAAGCGGTCGTAGGACAGGTAGGTGTCCAGGTAGACCATCTGCACCTCGTCGGCCGCGCGCAGGCGGCTGAGGTGGATCAGGGGCGCGCCGTAGTCCAGCCCCAGCTTCTCGTTGTACTCCGGGTTGCCGGGCAGCTTCTCCAGCGAGAGCACGGTGGTGTGGGGGGTCTTCCCCTTCTCCAGCATCTCCTGGTTGAAGCTCTCCAGCTTGCTCAAAAACTGATCCTTCACCTTGGGCGTGGCCACAAAGGTGCCCTTGGCCTTGTAGCGGATCAGATAGCCCTCGTCTACCAGCTCCTTGAAGGCCTGGCGGATGGTGGGGCGGCTGACCCGCAGGGTCTCGCACAGGTCGTTTTCCGCCGGGAGCATATCCCCCGGCTTCAGCGCGCCCAGCTCGATCAGCTCCAGGAGCTGCTTCTTCAGCTGGTAGTACAAGGGAATGGGGACGTTCTTGTCCAGCATGATGTTGCTCAGTCCCTGATCCATTTTACCATTCCCCCTGTATCAGCCCGGTCGGGTCTTGTTATGAAGTGTGCGCCATGTCCTGGTAGAGCGGCTTGAGCCGGTCGTATGCCCGGCGGAAAAAGCCGTAGGCCGTTTCGTACATACCCGCCTTGGACGGGTCGGGGGACAGGAAGTCCACCGGGCGGTTGAGCTGCTCGGCCACCGTGAAGTCCGGGTAGGCCCCGATGCCCACGCCGCCGCAGATGGCCGCCCCCATGGAGGTGGCCTCCTCCAGGTAGCGGGGCACGGACAGGGGCTTTTGCCAGATGTCCGATAAAATTTGCAGCCAGAGCCTGCCCTTGGTGCCCCCGCCAATCATAATGACGTCCTCTATTTTATCATATTGTTCCAGGATGTCCAGAATGGTTTTCAGGTTGTACCCCACGCCCTCCAGCACCGCCCGGGCCATGTCCCCCTTGGTGCTGGAGATGCCCAGGCCGATGAACGCGCCCCGGGCGTTGTGGTCCCACAGCGGGGAGCGCTCGCCCAGCAGGTAGGGCAGGAACAGCACGCCGTTCGCGCCCGGCCCGGCCAGCTCCGCCCCCCGGTTGAGCACGTCGTAGGCGCTCATGCCCATCAGCTTGGCCGCGGCGCGCTCCTCGCCCCCCAGGGTGTCCCGGAACCAAGCGTAGGAGTACCCCGCCGCCTGCATGGTGCCGCAGGGGGTATAGAGGTTCTCGTCCAGGTGGACCCAGTTGAAGGTGCGCATCTGGGGGTCGAAGTAGGGCGCCCGCGCCGCCATGGAGATCCAGGAGGAGGAGCCCACCACGTTGTAGGCCTTGCCGGGGCGCACCACCCCCGCGCCCACGCAGGCGCAGGAGCCGTCGCCGCCGCCGATGACCACCGGCGTGCCCTCCAGCAGCCCGGTCTCCCGGGCGGCCTGGGCGCTGACGCCCCCCGCCGTGTGGGTGGAGGGGAACAGCTCCGGCAGCAGATCGGGGCGGATCTCAAAGGCGTCCAGCAGCTCCTGCGACCACTGCTTCTTCCCGATGTCCAGCAGATTGGTGCCCGAGGCGTCGGAGTAGTCGGTGGTGAACTCCCCCGTGAGCTTGAATACGATGTAGTCCTTGGCGTGGAGCATCTTATAGGCCTTGGCGTACAGCTCCGGCTGGTTGTCCCGCACCCAGAGCAGCTTGGCCGCCGAGTAGGAGGCGCTCAGCCGGTGGCCGGTGATGCGGTAGCCCCGCTCCGGCTCCACCCGCTCCAGCATGTACCGCTCCTGCCCGGCGCTGCGGGTGTCCGCCCAGATGAGCATATTGCGCAGGGGCGCGCCCCTGCCGTCCACCAGCAGGCAGCCCATCATCTGGGCGCTGAAGCTGATGCAGGCCACGTCAGCGGGGGCGATCCCCGTCCGCTCCAGCAGGGCGCAGGTGGAGGAACACACCGCCCCCCACCAGTCGTCGGCGTTCTGCTCCACCCAGCCGTCGTTGGGGTAATACGTCGGGTAGTCCGCCACCATGCTGCCCATCAGGGTGCCGTCCAGGCGGTAGAGGGTGGCCTTGTTGCCGCTGGTGCCCAGATCGTGGGCCAGGATGTACTGCGCCATTGTATTCCCTTTCCTTTCTATGCGGCTTGGTTGGGCGGGGTGGGGAAACGGCGGGCGGTTCGTGAATCGCCCCTGCGCGGACG
Source organism: Oscillospiraceae bacterium (assembly GCA_022846095.1). Classification (NCBI taxonomy): domain Bacteria; kingdom Bacillati; phylum Bacillota; class Clostridia; order Eubacteriales; family Oscillospiraceae; species Oscillospiraceae bacterium. The sequence continues at coordinate 2,826,813 of AP025583.1, forward strand.
CCCTGCCTAGCCCTGCTGCTCCCTGACCACCGCAACAGACTGCCGGCAGGCCTCGGTGATGGCCGCCCAGTCGCCGCTGTTGATCGCACCCTTCTCGCAAAGCCAGCCGCCGCCGATGGCGAAAACCGCGGGGGTGACGAACTCGGCCAGGTTGGCCGGGCCCACCCCGCCGGTGGGGACGAACCTGATGCCCTGGAAGGGGCCGGAGAGGGCCTTGATGGCCTTCAGCCCGCCGTACACGCTGGCGGGGAAGAACTTGACCACGGACAGCCCCGCGTTCATGGCGGCGGTGATCTCGGTGGGGGTCACGCAGCCGGGCAGCACGTCCACGCCGTTGGCCACGCACCAGTCCACGATGCCCGGGTCGTAGCCCGGGGAGACGATGAATTTGGCCCCCCGCTGCACGGCCTGCCTGCACTTATCCAGGGAGAGCACGGTGCCCGCGCCCACCAGCATTTCGGGGACGTTTTTGGCCACCGCCTCAATGGCGTCCAGCCCGGCGGGAGTGCGCAGGGTAATCTCCATCACGTCCACCCCGCCGGCCAGCAGGGCCCGGGCGGTGTCCACCGCCCGCGCGGCGTCGTCCATCACGACCACGGGCACCAGATAGGTGGCGTGGATGCGCTCCATAATTGTCATGACATTTTACCTCCACATTACATTACGCTTTCCACTTGGGATTGTCAACCATGACGGGCTTCCCGTCCTCCCCCTCCAGCACCAGCTTGCGGTAGCCCTTGGTCTCGATGGTGCCGTAGTCGTGGCCCGCGTCGGCCCGAAAGACGAAGAAGGTCACCAGGGGGACGCTGCCGGTGTTGATGCTGCGGTGGGCGTACCGCTTGGGCACGTAGAGGGCCTTGCCCGGCTCCAGCTTCTGGAGCACCACGTCGCCCTCCGGGCTCTCGGTGAGCATACAGCCCTCGCCGGAGAGGGTGTAGTAGACCTCGGCGGTGTCCAGGATGGTGTGGAAATGCCCCTTGGTCATGTAGTACTCCCGCCCCACCTTGCCGGGGTAGCAGATGGAGGTGCCGAAGGCCAGATCCCCGGCGTGCTCGGGTGCGCCCAGCTCGTAGAACTCGTAGATCAGCGGGTCGCTCGCCTCCACGGCGGCCCGGGCCGCGTCCGCGTCGGCGTACATGTCCTGCATCTGGGACAGGCGGCGCCCGGTGGCCTGCGCCCCCCTGGACACGCCGTCCGGCGCGGGGAAGTCCAGGGTAAAGCCCCGGGTCCAGTCAAAATTCATCTGATCAGCCATGTTTACCGCCCCCTATACGCTGCGGGCGATTTCGCTGAGCCGGTCCAGCGTGGCATCGTCCATGGTGATGTGGAATACCTCCTCCATGACCTGGGTCCAGCCGTGGATGAAGTAGATCCAGCCGTCCTCCACGTGCAGGCCCTTGGCCTGCGCCTGGGCCTCGGCCTGGTCCTTGAAGATGAGCTCGCCCCGGTAGTTGATCTCCCACACCAGGCTGTCCGCGGGGTAATCCACCGCGTCGGTGGTGGGGGAGCCGGGGGCGTCCTTGCCAAGGCCTGTGGCGTTGACCACCAGGGAGTGGGGCGGCAGGGCCGCCACCAGCACGTCGTTATCCGCCGGGGTGGGGCCCAGCACGCAGCGCAGCTCCGTCTTGGGGTTGAGGCCGGAGAGCACCTCGGCGGCCGAGTCCAGCCGGGGCCGGCTGCGGTTGGCGATGGTGATGCGGCGGGGCACGTTGTCCCCGAAGCGCTCCTGGGTCAGGTACATGGTCATGGCAAGGCTGCTCCCCCCCGCGCCCAGCAGGAGGACCTCGCCGTCATGCTCCTTCCAGTAGTTTTGGGGCACGAAGGCCTCCAGCGCCCGCCCGGAGGAGATGGGGTCCTTGGCGTGGGCCCGGAACTGCCCGTCCCGCTTGGACAGGCAGGACACCTCGCCCAGCTTCTCGGCGTAGGGGTCCACGTAGTCGAAGATGTCCCGGCAGGCGTTGTACAGGTCCAGCTTGTGGGTGGTGACCAGCGCCCCCAGGGACAGGGGGTCGTGCTTCAGGAATTCCGCCACGGCGCGGTAGTCCTCCGCGGGGGCGTGCAGGGGCAGGTCGATGCCCTTCATCACGGCGTCCAGCCCCAGGGCCTCGGCCCATTTGGGAAACACCCGCATGATGGACGACTGCCCCGTGGTCACCCCTACGAAGTAAAAGGTGGGCGTCTTGGCGCTCTCCGGCAGTATCATGTTTCATTCCTCCCATAATTTAAATCAGTAGGGGCGATTCACGAATCGCCCGCCCTCAGACGGTCTTGATAACGTAGGGACAGGGGACGCCGGAGAGCACGTCGATCAGGTTTTGCACGCTCATCAGGGCCATGCAGGCGGTGGCCTCGTTGGTATGGGAGCCGGTGTGGGGGGTGGCCACCACGCTGTCCAGCCCGAAGAGCGGGGAGCCGGTGGGGGGTTCCACCTCGTAGGCGTCCAGGCCCAGCCCGCCCAGATGGCCGGACTGGAGCAGCGCGCAGGCCGCCGCCTCGTCGATGAGGCCGCCCCGGGCGGTGTTGATGAGGATGGCCCCCGGCTTCATGGCCTCCATGACGGCGCGGCTCATGATGTGCCGGGTCTGGTCGTTGAGGGGCAGGTGGAGGCTGATCACGTCGGACTGGGCCACCACCTCGTCAAAGCCGGCGGGGGTGATGCCGTGAGCGCGGGCGTACTCCCCGTCGAGATAGGGGTCGTAGGCCAGCACCTTCATGTCGAAGCCCTGGCCCCGCTTGGCCACCGACTTGCCGATGGCCCCCAGGCCCAGAATGCCCAGGGTCTTGCCGTACAGCTCCACGCCGGTGGAGCGCACCCACGCCCCCTCCCGGGTCCTGCGGTCCAGCATGGGGATCTTCCGCGCCGCCGCCAGCATCAGGCCCAGGGCCAAATCGGCCACGGCCTGGGCGTTGGCCCCCGGGGTGTTGCACACGCTCAGGCCCCGCCGCGCCGCCGCGGCCAGATCCACCCGGTCCACCCCCGCGCCGTAGCGGGAAATGACCCTGAGGCGGTCGCAGGACTCAATGACCTTGGCGCTCACGCTGTCCAGGCCGGCGATGTAGCCGTCGCAGCCCTGGAGCAGGGGGATGAGCTCCTCCCCGGTCAGGGGGCGGCCGTAAGGGTTGTAGACGATTTCGTCCGCGAACTGCCGGAGCTTTTCCAGGGCCGGGGTGGGGCGGTCCGGCTTAAAGGAGGTTGCGGTGACGAGCACTTTCAACAGTAGTCATCCTTTCCATCGGGGGGCGGGTTAAATCTTGCCCTGCTCCCGCATCTTCTTCAGGTTCACGTAGCCGTCGATGACGATGACCGCCACCAGGATCAGGCCCACCACCACGTTCTGGAGCTGGGGCTTCATCTCCAGCAGGTTGAACATGTTGGTCAGCAGGGACATGAAGGCCACGCCCAGCACGGCGCCCAGCGCCGAGCCCTTGCCGCCGGCAAAGCTGCCGCCGCCCACCACGCAGGCGATGATGCAGGTCATGTGGATGCCCTCGCCCAGGTACTGGGTGGGGCTCTGGATCCGGGCCACGGCCAGGATCCCGGCCAGGGCGGCCAGCACGCCGGTGACCGCGTAGGCCCCCAGCACCACCCGGCGGTTGTTGATGCCCATGAGCTTGGATGCGTCCTTGTTGCCGCCCACGTAGTACAGGCTCCGGCCGGTGGGGGTGGAGCGCAGGAAGTACCAGAACAGGACCAGCAGAAGCAGGGTCACCCAGCTCATCCAGTACAGGCCCAGGAACTTGCCGCTGCCCAGGCTGATGAAGGAGGCAGGAAAGGCGCCCATGCCGCGCACGCCGTCCCAGAGGGTCATGGCCAGGCCGTAGCCCATGTACTGGGTGCCGATGGTGGCGATGAGGGCGTTGATACCCACCACCGAGACCAGAAAGCCGTTGACCAGGCCCACCAGCAGCCCCACCACCAGCACCAGCAGGATGGTCAGGGGGATGGGCACGCCCATCATGATGAACTTGCCGCACAGGATGCCCGCAAGCAGCATGGTGGAGCTGATGGACAGGTCGAAGTAGCCGCAGATGAGCAGCAGCATCATGCCGAAGGACATGATGGCGGTGGGGGCGATGCTGGACTGGAGGGAGTCCAGGTTGCCCCCGGTCCAGAACACGCCGCCGGTGAAGGTGAGCAGGACCACCAGGGCCACGCACAGGGCCGCGGAGATGAATTCGTTCTTATGTACCAGCTGCTTTACGCGTTTCATGTCCGCACCCCCTAACCCTTTTTCCGGTTGACCCGCAGGTCAAGATAGATGGCGGCGATGAGGATGACGCCCACCACGATCTGCTGAACGTAGGAGTTGATGCTGAACGCCGTCATGCCGTTTTGCAGCAGGAAGATGAAGAACACGCCCAGCATGGAGCGCACCATGCTGCCCCGGCCACCGAAGATGCTGGCGCCGCTGATGACGGCGGCGGTGATGATGCTGATCTCCAGGTTGCTGCCCACCGTCACGTCGGGGTGGGCCAGGCGGGCGGTCATGAGGCAGCCGCCGAAGGCGGACACCGCGGCCGACACGCCGAAGCAGAGGATCTTCACCCGGCCGGCGTTGAGGCCGTACATAATGGTGGTGTCCATGTTGTGGCCGATGTAGTAGAGCTGCTTCATGTGCCAGGACTTGATGAGGAAGACCTCCAGGATGACCGCCACCAGGATCATCAGCAGGATGCTCCACTTGATGCCCAGCACGTCCAACGAGACGAAGGAGCGGGCCTCCAGGGGGAGCTGGCGGCCGCCGAACTTGTTGACCAGCATCCAGTTCAGGCCCTTGACCGCCATCATCACGCCGATGGTGACCATCATGGAGTTGACCCGGAATTTGACCACCAGCACGCCGGTGCCCAGGCCGATGACCCCGGCCAGCAGCACGGCCAGCAGGATGGCCAGACCCACGGGGAGCTTGTAGGTAAAGACGAAGTAGCCCATCATGGCCCCGCCGAAGCCGAAGAGGGAGCCCACGGACATGTCCAGCTCGCCCATGATGATGAGCAGGGTGAAGCCCACGGCCGCGAAGAAGTTGAAGGACGCGCCGTAGACGATGGAGTGCACGTTGCTGAAGCTGAGGAAATTGTCCCGGGTGACCGCCAGCAGCACGAAGAGGGCCACCGTGATATAGATGATGATCCAGCTGCCGAAGTCAAATTTTTTCTTTTCGTTTGCCGCCAGGGTGCGTCCTGTTCCTTCCGCCATGACCACCACCTCCTTATTCCGCCCCGACTGCGGCGTAACGCATGATGGTCTGCTCGGAGAAATCCTCCCAGGCCACCTCGCCCACAATCGAGTTATTCCGCATGACCAGGATCCGGTCGCAGAGCTTCATGAGCTCGGGCATTTCCGAGCTGAAGACCACGACGCCCACGCCTCCGGCGGCCAGCTCCAGCAGGAAGCTGTGGATCTCCGCCTTGGCCCCCACGTCGATGCCGCGGGTGGGTTCGTTGACGATGACGATTTCAGGCTCCGGGGCCAGGCAGGCCGAGAGCATGACCTTTTGCTGGTTGCCGCCCGACAGGTTCCGGGGCCGGGTGGTCAGGGAGGGCAGCGCGATGGAGAACTTCTTGATGAACTCGGTGGAGATCTCGCCCAGCCGCTTGAAGTTGATGAACCCGCCCGCGCCCGACACCTTTTTCAGGATGGGCAGGGAGACGTTGTCCGTCACGGGCATATCCAGCAGCAGGCCCGCCACCTTGCGGTTGTTGTTTAAGTACATGACCTTCTTCTGTGTCATCACCCGGGGGTTGAGGGGCTTGACGGACTGGCCCTTCACCAGCACCTCGCCGCCGTCCTTGCGCTCCAGGCCGTACATCATCCTGGAGAGCTTGGTCACGCCCGAGCCCTCCAGCCCGAACACGCCCACCACCTCGCCCTCGTGCACGCACAGGTCGCAGGGGTTGAGGGCGTTCTTTTTGGCCAGGGCCTTCACCTCAAAAACCACCTGCTCCCGCCGGGTGCTGCCCTGCTTGGTGGAGTAGAGGCTCGCGCTCAGATCCCGGCCCACCATGTTGTTGATGAGGTCGCTCTCGGTGAGCTCCGGGCCGTTCTGGAGGGTGGTGACGTACTGGCCGTCCCGCATGATGGTCACCCGGTCGGAGATATGCATAATCTCCTTGAGCCGGTGGGAGATGTAGATGATGGTCAGCCCCTCGCCCTTGAGGCGTTTGAGGATGTCCATCAGCAGGTCGGCCTCGCTGTCGTTGAGGCCGGAGGTGGGCTCGTCGAGAATGAGCACCTTGGGACGGGCGGCGATACAGCGGAGGATCTCCACCATCTGCTGGCCCGCCAGGGTCACGGAGGCCATCTGGGCCCCCGGCTCGATGGTCCTGAGCCCGAAGAGCTCCAGCTGCTCCGCCGTTTTCTGCATCAGCTTTTTCCGGTCCAGGCGGCCCGCCCGGCGCTCCTTGAAGTTGGGGTACATGTTCTCCGCCACCGTCAGGTTCTCAAACACCGCCAGCTCCTGGTGCACCATGTGGATGCCCATGGCGTGGGCGGCGGCGGGCGAGTAGACGGCGGCGGCCTGCCCGTCCAGCTCGATGGAGCCGGAGTCGGGGATCTCCTCGCCGGTGATAATCTTGACCAGCGTGCTTTTGCCGGCCCCGTTTTCTCCCAGAATCGTGTGGATTTCGCCCTTCTGAATGGAGAAAGAAACGTCGGTCAGCGCCTTCACCACGCCGTAGCTCTTTGTGATATTGCTGATCTTCAAAAATTCGTTTGAATTTGCAGACATGTGACCATTCCTTCCATTCCGCTGCTCCGGCCGGGGCCGGCCGGTTTCAACCGCGCGCTCGTGCAAAGGGAAACTGCGGCCCGGCCGCAGTTTCCCTTTGACTGGGTTTATTAGCCGTACAGCGGGGTGTCGTAGGTTTCCATCTGGTTGTGATCGAAGTTGTTCACGTTGTCCTTGGTGATGACCACGTTGCCGGTGGACACGTGCACGGGGAAGGGGCTGACGCCGGAGCCCGCGTTGTCGCCGGTGATGGGCACGTCCATGAAGCCGTACTTGGTGACGCTCTCAAGATACTGCACGGCCATGTAGCACATGGCGGCGGTGCGGTTGGTCAGAGAGGCCTGGATGTAGCCGCTCTTGATGTACTCCAGCATGGCGTCCTCGCGGTCGGCGCACACGACGGTGATGGAGCCGGGGGCCATGTTCAGCTCTTCCATAGCGGTGGCGATGGCGGCGCCGCAGGCGGAGTCAAGGCCGACGAACGCGGTGGCGTCGGGGTGGTTGCTCAGCAGGTCCTTGGCGGCCTGGAGGGCGGTCTCGGCGGCGGCGTCGCTGTCCTGGTCGCCCAGAATCTCCCAGTTGGTGTCGGCAAGGACTTCCTTCAGGCCGATGTACTTCTCGTCGATGTTGGTGGAGCCCCAGTTGCCGATGACCAGCAGCTTGCCGGAGTCGCCGGCCAGGTCGATGAGGGCGTCGGCGGTCTCGCGGCCGGTGTCGGTGTTGTCCAGGCCGATGTACAGGTTGCCGGGGTTGCCGCTGTGGGCCTCGACCAGGATGACGGGGATGCCGGCGTCCATGGCCTTCTCAATGCCGGGGTTCATGGCGGCGTCCCAGGCGGCGGTGATGATGCCGTCGGGCTTCTTGGGGATGACCTGCTCCAGGGCCGCGCAGGCGGTCTGGGAGTTCCAGTCGTCGGCGCCCATGGGGATGATTTTGCAGCCGAACTCGGCGGCGGCGTACTTGAAGCCCAGGATCATGTCGTAGGTGAAGGGCTGGCCCAGGCCGGGGGCCACATAGTAGTAGGTCTTCTGCTCGGTGGCGGTGGAGCCCGCGCCGCCGGCGTCGGGCGCGGGGGTGCCGGCGCCGCTGCCGGAGTCGCCGCAGCCGGCCAGGGTGGTGGCGAGGAGCGCAAGGGACAGGGTGAGCGCGGCCAGTTTCTTGCCATGTTTCATCATTGTCGTTTCCCTCCTGTTATTTGTGTGAGAACCCGTTTCAAGTAACTATGTAATTACATTCTCACATCAGCGTGTGCACAGTATATGATAAAACGGGTGCCCTGTCAAGGGGTCTTTGGCAAATTTTACTGCACCTCCCGGTTTATTATGAAAAGTGACAAAAATAAGGCGTTATTATTGACAAGTGCGCCAGGGAGTGTTATCGTAATTTTAAGATAATTGCACAAGGCCAAAAATCCGCCGGCACGGTCATCCATTTGAAGGTATTAAGTAATTACATTATCATATTATGAGAGGGTGGCACAATTTATGAAGACCTTAACCGTTGACGCCCAGGGAGCGCTCTCCTTCGCCCAGGTGCCCGTCCCCGTCCCCGGGCCCTACCAGGCGCTGGTAAAGACGGTGTCCTGCGGCATCTGCAACGGCACCGACACCAAGCTCATCCACGGCCAGTTCAAGGGGTATACCTATGAAAAGGACTACCCCATGCTGCTGGGGCACGAGGCGGTGGGCCGGGTGGAGGCCGTGGGCGAAAAGGTCTGCGGCTACCACGTGGGGGACTGCGTGCTGCTCCCCTTCACCGACGCGGCCGGGGATTTCCACTCGGCCTGGGGGGCCTACAGCGAATACGGCCTGGTCAACGACGTGCAGGCCCTGGTGCGGGACGGCAAGGCCCCCGGCTGCCCGGAGTTCCCGGAGTGCGCCTGGGCCCAGACCGTGCTCCCCCCCGACGTGGACCCGGTGGACGCGGCCATGATCGTCACCCTGCGGGAGGTGCTCAGCTCCATCAAGACCTTCGGCATCGGCCCGAACCAGAGCGTGGCCATCTTCGGCTGCGGCCCGGTGGGCACCACCTTTATCCGCTTTATGAGCCTGCTGGGGGTCCACCCCATCATCGCCTTCGACATCGACGAGGCCAAGCTGGACGTGGCCCTGAAAAACGGCGCGGACTACGCCTTCAACAGCAGGACCGGGGACGTGGCCGCCCGGGTGCGGGAAATCTGTCCCCAGGGCGTGGACTTCGTGCTGGACGCGGTGGGGATGCTCTCCCTCATCAACCAGGGTATGGAGCTCATCCGGGACCGGGGCAAGATCTGCTGCTACGGCATCTCCCCAAAATGCCAGATGGAGCTGGACTGGAGCCGCGCCCCCTACAACTGGAGCCTGTGCTTCCAGCAGATGCCCTCCAAGCAGGAGGAGGGCGAGGCCCACAACCAGATCCTGGCCTGGCTGCGCTCGGGGGCCATCTCCCTCAAGGACTACATCTCCGACTACGTGGACTTCGCGCACGTCATCGACGCCTTCGCCCGGGTGGAGCGCCGTGAAATCGCTCTGAAGTGCATCGTGCGCTACGAGTAGGCCCGTACCCCGCACCGCGCCGCGGTGTAACATATAGGAGTAGGAGGCATTATTATGTTCAAGCGCATCTCCGCCCTCGCCCTGACCCTGACCCTGGCCGCCTCACTGGCCGCCCCCGCCCTGGCGTCCGAGCCCAACGCGGTGGTCCCCCAGGAGCTGCAGCGCTCCCAGCTCTACATGGTCCTGCCCGACTGGATCTCCACCCCCGACGGCATGACCATCGACGCGGACGGCAACCTGATCCTGGCCTGCCCCAACTTCGGCGACCAGAGCCTGCCCGGCTGCGTGGCCCGCATCACCCCCGAGGGAAAAATCTCCAAGTGGTTCGACGTGCCCGTGAACAAGAACTCCGGCGTGGCCCGGCCCATGGGCGTGGAGTTCGACAAGGACGGCAACCTGTACGTGGTGGATAACCAGGGCTGGACCGGCAACCCCGAGTCGGTGAACCAGGGCCGCATCCTGAAGCTGAGCTTCAACGCCGACGGCTCCATTGCCACCACCACCGAGGTGGCCGTGGGCATGGAGCACCCCAACGGCATCAAGATCAGCGGCGGCTACGCCTACGTCACCCAGAGCAACATGACCCAGGTGGAGGACCCCTCCGGCAAGTGGGTCAGCGCCCTGTACCGCTTTCCGCTGGACGCCGAGGGCATCCAGGTCACCAACACTCTGGCGGACGAGAACCTCTTCGCCACCTTCCTGACCCAGAGCGACACCGTGCTCTACGGCCTGGACGGCATCGTCTTTGACCAGCAGGGCAACCTGTACGTGGGCAACTTCGGCGACGGCGCCATCTCCAAAATCACCTTCAACGCCGACGGCTCCATCAAGTCCAACGAGATCTGGGCCCACGACCCGGAGAACCTGGCCACCACCGACGGCATGTGCATCGACGCCGACGGCAACATCTACGTGGCCGACTTCAACCGCAACGCCATCGCCAAGGTCAGCCCCGACGGCAAGGTCACCCGCATCGCCCAGAGCCCCGACTCCACCGGCGCCAACGGCGAGCTGGATCAGCCCGGCGAGCCCATCGTCTGGAACAATATGCTCCTGGTGTCCTGCTTTGATATGGTCACCGACGACGGCAAAATCAACTCCGCCCACGACGCGCCCCAGACCCTGGCCTGGCTGCCCCTGACCGAGGAGGCCCCCGCCCCGGCGCCCGAGCCCACCCCCGCGCCCGCGCCGGCCCCCGAGCCTGCTCCCGCGCCCAGCGCCGCCGCCCGTACTTACACCGTCCAGTCCGGCGACTGCCTGTGGAACATCGCCTCCTCCCAGCTGGGCTCCGGCGCCCGCTGGGGCGAGATCTACGCGCTGAACAAGGACACCGTCAAGGATCCCGGCATGATCTACGTGGGCCAGGTGCTGGTACTCCCGGCCTAAGCTATTGCAATTCAGATCAAAAAGAGCGCCCACCGCATCAGCGGTGGGCGCTCTTTTCCTGTATTCAGGCCACCCCTTGGCGCTCCACCATGGCGGCGCGCTCGTTGACGATGCGGGGGAAGAAGTGGAGGAAGAGGCAGGAGGTCATGATGCAGGCCACCAGATCCGCGATGGGCTCGGAGAAGAAGGTGGCCTCGGCGCTGAACAGGGCGGGGAGCAGCAGCAGCCCGGCCAGGAACACCGCCTTGCGGAACATGGAGCAGAAGAGGGCCAGCCGCACGTGGCCCAGGGCGGTGGTCTCGTCCACCAGAGGGTACTGGACGGCCAGGGGGATGATCATGGCCGTAAACATCTTGATGTAGCGCACCGAGCGCGCCATCACCTCCGGGTCCCTGGTGAACAGCCCCACGAAGAGGGGCGAGGCCAGATGGGTGGCGGCGGTCATGAGGGTGCAGAACACGAGGCACAGCCCCACAATGCACTTGATGGCCTGCTTCATCCGCGCCGCGCTGCCCGCGCCGTAGTTGAAGCTCACCACCGGCTGGCTGCCCAGGGTGATGCCGCCCAGGGGCATGGTGATAATGAGCAGGTAGCTCTGCACGATGGTGGCGCAGGTGACCAGGGTGTCCCCCTCCCCCGGCCCGCCGTAGCGCTGGAGCACGGTGTTGAGGATGATCAGCAGCACGCTGTCGCTGGCGATGATCAGGAAGGGGGACAGGCCGAAGGCAGCCACCCGCTTCATCACCTTCCAGGAGAAGCCCCCCCAGCCCAGCCGCACCGGCATCCGCCTGCGCAGCAGGGAAACGAGCACGAAGGCGCAGGAGGCGCACTGTGAGATCACCGTGGCCGTTGCCGCCCCGGCCACCCCCATGTCGAAGACGAAGATGAACACCGGGTCCAGGGCGATGTTGAGCACCGCCCCCAGCATGACGGTGGCCATACCCAGCCCGGAGAAGCCCTGGCAGATCAAAAAGCTGTTCATTCCGGTGGCCATCAGGGCGAAGAAGGTGCCCGCGGTGTAGATGGTCAGGTAGGTGTTGGCGTAGGTGAAGGTGGCCTCGCTGGCCCCGAACCACATGAGCAGCTGGTCCTTGGCCAGCAGGAACACCGTGGTCAGCGCCACGGAGAGCACCAGCAGCATCAGAAAGCTGTTGTTCAGGATGCGCTTGGCCTCCTTCTCGTTGCCCTCCCCCATGCGCATGGCCATGATGGGCGAGCCGCCCAGCCCCACCAGGGAGGCGAAGGAGGACAGCAGCGTGACGATGGGCCCGCACACGCCCACCCCCGCCAGGGCCAGATCCCCCACCCCTGCGCCGATGTACATGCGGTCCACGATGGAGTAGAGCACGCTGACCAGCTGGGCCAGCATGGTGGGGATGGCCAGCCGCAGCACCAGGTGAAAGACCGGGTCGCGCCCCAGGTCGTTTGTCCGTCTCATAATGACCCCCGCAATCACGAATTTTCCGCCCCGCAGGGCGCACACCGGGGTATTATACCGCGGTTTTCACCCGGCGTAAAGGGGCTTTTTCCATCTTAGCACTCATGCCCGGCGAGTGCTAACGTTTACAATTTAGTCACAATTATTCGTATATTTGTTCACAGGTATGCCCTATACTAAGCATCAGAAAACGAGATGAGGGGGCCGCAAAACAGAGCTCCGGCCCCCGGAAAGAGGGAATGCCCCGTGAAAAACCGCTATGGTTAGCAGAGTAATCGTCAGACTGCCAGAGCACCGCACACCCACCAACAATCATAATAAAGGAGAGATTTCTATGTTTGGTATGCTTCCTTTTGAGCGCAACGACGACAACGTGTTCGACACCTTTGATAATTTCGCCCGCAATTTCTTCCGCAGCAGCAACACCGACCTGCCCGCCTTCCGCACCGACATCAAGGACGCCGGCGACAGGTTCGTCCTGGAGGCCGAGCTGCCCGGCTTCAACAAGGAGGACATCTCCCTGGATCTGAAGGACGGCATCCTCACCATCCGCGCCGAGCACCGCGAGGACAAGGACGAGAAGGATAAGCAGGGCAACTACATCCGCCGCGAGCGCCGCTACGGCTCCTTCTCCCGCAGCTTCGATGTGACCGGCATCGACGAGGGCGGCATCACCGCCGCATACAACAACGGCATCCTGGAGCTGAACCTGCCCAAGGCCCAGCCCGCGGTGCCCGAGACCAAGCGCATCGCCATCGAGTAAAGCGCGCGACTGAGCCGGTCAGCTTGGGCTGACCGGCTCTTCTTCTGCCTCCCCCTCCGCCCCCTCCCACCTGGGGCAGCTTCCATCAGGCTGCGGATACCTGCCCGGACGTGGCACGTGGCAATGCCCGTACCAGAGCGCAAGGAACCTGCCGCCCTGTGTCAGCACGTAGTGCTGATGGTAGTGGACACAGGTGCCACAGACTTCGGTTTCTACAATGTACTTTCGCGTGGGTTTCATTTAAATCACCTTCCTGCGCTATTATAGACCACAAACTGTCTAACCCCAGTGAAATACATCCGATGAGATGTGGACAAACTTTATCGTACACCTATTTTCAAAAAAGTGTTGATTCTACTATCAAACGCCAATAACCTTATTAATGGAGGATGTGAATACACAGTATGAACGCCCAAAAATATACGCAAAAGTCCCTGGAGGCCGTCCAGAACGCCCAGGGAATCGCCACCGAATACGGCAACCAGCAGATTGAGCAGCCCCACCTGCTGCTCTCCCTCCTGCTGGCCGAGGAGGGGCTGGTGCCCCAGCTGCTGGCCAATATGGGGCTGACCGTGCCCTCCTTCACCGCCGCCGCCAAGGCGGAGGTGGAGAAGCTGCCCCGCGTCTCCGGCTCCGGCCGGGAGCAGGGCAAAATCTACGTGGCCGCCGACGTGGACAAGGCCCTCAACACCGCCGAATCCATCGCCGCGTCCATGAAGGACGAGTACGTCTCGGTGGAGCATCTGCTCCTGGGGCTGGTGGAGACGGCCAACCGGGCGCTCAAGGAGCTCTTCCGCACCTACAACGTCACTAAGGAGGGCATCCTCCAGGCCCTCACCGCCGTGCGCGGCAACCAGCGGGTGACCTCGGACAACCCGGAGGACACCTACGGGGCCCTGAAAAAATACGGCTCGGACCTGGTGGAGCGGGCGCGGCAGAATAAGCTGGACCCGGTCATCGGCCGGGACGACGAGATCCGCAACGTCATCCGCATCCTCTCCCGCAAGAGCAAGAACAACCCCGTGCTCATCGGCGAGCCCGGCGTGGGCAAGACCGCCATCGCCGAGGGCCTGGCCCAGCGCATCGTGAAGGGGGACGTGCCCGCCTCCCTGAAGGACAAGACCATCTTCGCCCTGGACATGGGCTCCCTCATCGCGGGGGCCAAGTACCGCGGCGAGTTTGAGGAGCGGCTCAAGGCCGTGCTCAACGAGGTCAAAAAGAGCGAGGGCGGGATCATCCTCTTCATCGACGAGCTGCACACCATCGTGGGCGCGGGCAAGACCGAGGGGGCCATGGACGCGGGCAACCTCCTAAAGCCCATGCTGGCCCGGGGCGAGCTCCACTGCATCGGGGCCACCACCCTCAACGAGTACCGCCAGTATATCGAGAAGGACGCGGCCCTGGAGCGGCGCTTCCAGCCCGTGCAGGTCAACGAGCCCACGGTGGAGGACACCATCGCCATCCTCCGCGGCCTCAAGGAGCGCTACGAGGTCTACCACGGCGTGAAGATTCAGGACGGGGCCATCATCGCCGCCGCCACCCTCTCCAACCGCTATATCACCGACCGCTTCCTGCCCGACAAGGCCATCGATCTGGTGGATGAGGCCTGCGCCATGATCCGCACGGAGATCGACTCCATGCCCACCGAGCTGGACGTGATCCAGCGCAAGATCATCCAGTTTGAGATCGAGGAGGCCGCCCTCAAAAAGGAGGACGACAGCCTCTCCCGGGAGCATCTGGCCGAAATCCAGAGGGATCTGGCCGAGCTGCGGGACGACTTCAACGCCAAAAAGGCCCAGTGGGAGAACGAGAAAAACGCCATCGGCAAGGTGCAGAAGCTCCGTGAGGAGCTGGAGAGCGCCAACGCCGAGCTGGAGCGTGCCCAGCGGGAGTACGATCTGAACCGGGCCGCCGAGCTCCAGTACGGCCGCATCCCCGAGCTGAACAGGCAGCTTGAGGCGGAGGAGGAGCTGGCCCAGGCGGGCAGGCGCAATTCCCTGCTGCGGGACAAGGTCACCGAGGAGGAGATCGCCCGCATCATCGAGCGCTGGACGGGCATCCCGGTCAGCAAGCTGATGGAGGGGGAGCGGGAAAAGCTCCTGCACCTGGAGGACATCCTCCACCGGCGGGTGGTGGGCCAGGACGAGGCCGTGCGCCTGGTCAGCGAGGCCATCCTCCGCTCCCGGGCGGGCATCGCGGACCCCGACCGACCCATCGGCTCCTTCCTCTTTCTGGGCCCCACCGGCGTGGGCAAGACGGAGCTGGCCAAGACCCTGGCCGAGGCCCTGTTCGACAGCGAAAAGAACCTGGTGCGCATCGACATGAGCGAGTATATGGAGAAGTTCTCCGTCTCCCGCCTGATCGGCGCGCCCCCGGGCTACGTGGGGTACGAGGAGGGCGGCCAGCTCACCGAGGCGGTGCGCCGCAAGCCCTACTCCGTGGTGCTCTTCGACGAGGTGGAGAAGGCCCACCCCGACGTGTTTAACGTGCTGCTCCAGGTATTGGATGACGGCCGGATCACCGACAGCCAGGGCCGCACGGTGGACTTTAAGAACACCATCATCATCCTCACCTCCAACCTGGGCTCCCAGTACCTGCTGGACGGCATCGACGCCGGCGGCGGCATCACCCCCGAGGCCCGCGCGCAGGTGGAGGAGCTGCTCAGGCGCTCCTTCCGGCCGGAGTTTTTGAACCGGCTGGACGAGATCGTCTTCTACAAGCCTCTGTCCAAGGACAACATCACCCACATCATCGACCTGCTGGTGGACGACCTGAACCGCCGCCTGGCCGACAAGCAGCTCACGGTGCACCTGACCGGGGCGGCCAAGCGCTTTGTCATCGACAGCTCCTACGACCCCGCCTTCGGGGCCCGGCCCCTGCGCCGCTACGTGCAGCACACGGTGGAGACGCTGATCAGCCGCCGGATCATCGCCGGCGAGGTGGAGCCCGGCGCCACCCTCACGGTGGACGTGCGGGACGGCGAGCTCACCGTGGAGGCCAAGACCGTGCTCACCGGCGAGGTTGTGGACGGCTAATTAAAAAAAGGGAGGGAGCGGGCAATCTGCCCGCTCCCTGTTTCTATTTTCGTTCATCTTCGGGGGATAAGGCGAATCCTGTCATTGCGAGGAGGCCCCGCGGGGCCGACGCGGCAATCCGCTTCCTTTTTTGGAGGCCCGGCCTCCGGCGGCGGGATTCTTTGGTTGCAAAGAACCCCGGGAAGAAACAACCAGGGCTTCGGCCCTGGACCCAGGGACCCGGCGGCGGTGCGGTTCAGGCGGCTGGCAAAACCTGAAAGCGCTCAGGGCTCGGTTCGGTCTGTGCCCTCTGTGAATAGGGCTGCCGCCCCTGCGGCACATGACCTGCCCAAACTTGAAAGTAGTTGCAATTCAAGGAGTGCCTGAAAAGCCGCCCGTACTGCCATGCCCCATACAGCGCTTGGCACTCGTAGGGGCGATTCACGAATCGCCCGCCCTCCGCGCGGCCCGATGTGGGCATCGGCCCCTACTGCATCAAATCCGGGCCGGGCAGATCCATCCGCCGCTTGCGGGAGGCGGAGTAGTCCAGCTTTTTCGCCAGCAGGGCCCCGTCGCCGGAGGCCAGGGCCTCCCGGTACTCCCCCAGGTGCCCCAGCAGATTGTCCAGCACCTCCAGCAGGGCGGGCCGGTTCATGGTGAACAGCTCGGTCCACAGCCCCACGTCCAGGGCGGCCACCCGGGTGCAGCCCCGGAAGGAGCTGCCCTCGAAGCCCTTGCAGTCAAAGAGGCTCTCGTCGTCACACACCGAGACGGCGATGATGTGCATCACCTGGCTGGTGTAGGCGATCATGGCGTCGTGGGCCTCCGGCGTGGTTTTGTACACGTCCCGGCAGCCGATGTAAGCGGCCATGCGCTCCATCAGCGCCAGGTGCTCCGCCGTGCTGCTCTCCCGTGGGGTGAGGATGAAGTGGGAGTCCCGGAACATGCCGCCGAACGCGTGCTCGATGCCGGAGAACTCGGTGCCCGCCATGGGGTGGCAGCCGATGAAGTCCACGCCCTCCGGCAGCACCCGCGCCCCCTCCATAATGGCGGTCTTGACGCCGCACACGTCGGTGACCAGCGCGCCGGGCTTGAAGTGGTCCCTGTACTCCTCCAGAAAGCGGACGATCCCCCTGGGGTGCAGGGCCAGCACCACCACGTCGGCCTCCGGCACGGCCTGCATGGCCTCCCCGGTCACCCGGTCGCCCACCCCGTGCTCCCGGGCGTAGCGCAGCGTGGGCTCGGACACGTCCACCCCCACGATCTCATACCCTTCAAATCCCTTAAGGGCCAGGGCCAGGGAGCCCCCGATGAGGCCCAGGCCCACGACGGCAATCGTCTTTCCCATGGCTAAATCTCCCGGCCCACGCACTGGGCCACCGCGCCCAGCTTGCCCATCAGATCGTCAAACCCGTCGGGCGTGATGGACTGGGCCCCGTCGCACAGGGCGTTCTTGGGGTCGTTGTGGACCTCGACGATCAGCCCGTCCGCCCCGGCGGCCACGGCGGCCATGCTCATGCGCTCCACCATCCAGGCCTTGCCGCAGGCGTGGGAGGGGTCCACCACCACGGGCAGGTGGGACAGGGTTTTCACGGCCAGCACGGCGGACAGGTCCAGGGTGTTGCGGGTGTAGGTCTCGAAGGTGCGGATGCCCCGCTCGCAGAGGATGACGTTGTTGTTGCCCCCGGCCATGATGTACTCCGCGCTCATGAGCCACTCCTCGATGGTGGAGGACAGCCCCCGCTTGAGCAGGATGGGCTTGCGGGTCTTGCCCAGCTGCTTCAAAAGGTCAAAGTTCTGCATATTCCTGGCCCCCACCTGGATCACGTCCACGCACATCTCGAACATCTCGATGTTGTCGGTGGACATGATCTCGGTGACGATGGGCAGGCCGGTGGCCGCCTTGGCCTCCAGCAGCAGCTTGATCCCGTCCTGGGCCAGGCCCTGGAAGGCGTAGGGGGAGGTGCGGGGCTTGTACGCGCCGCCCCGCAGGGCCGCGGCCCCGGACTGCTTCACATTGCGCGCCACGCCCACGATCTGCGCCTCGCCCTCCACCGAGCAGGGCCCCGCGATGACCGCCAGGCGCTTGCCGCCCACCGCCGTCCCGTTGCCCAGATCCACCACCGAGTCGTCCGGGTGGTACTTGCGGTTGGCCTTCTTGTACGGCTCGGTGACCCGCATGACCCGCTCCACGCCGGGCAGCAGGGACATCTTCTCCTGGTCGATGTTGGCGGCGTTGCCCTCCGCGCCCAGGATCGTGGTCTCGGAGCCCTTGGACACCATGACCTTGACCCCGCCGGCCTCCATGGTCTTGACGGCCTCGGCCAGCTGCTCCTGGGTGAACTCCCGCTTCATAATGACTACCATAACAAACTTCCTTTCTCCCGGTACGCAAAAAGCTGCGGCAGCCCATTCCGGCTGCCGCAGCTTCCATCTGCTTCCGATATGCGGAGGCGACTTCCTGCAAAACCGATTATGGGCACGACAAAGAACCGCTAAAGTAATAGCGGTAAAAGCCGTATCCATAAGCGACGCTGTGCAGCATGGAGCGCGCCTCCCTCTTTTTGTACTGATTGCACTTTAGCACTTTTAGGCGATGAAGTCAAGCTCTTTTTCAGCTACCCGATCTGGAAGTTCAGCGTCCCGTTTTCGCAGGCCAGGGTCAGCAGCGGCTTGCCGCTGCCCATGGTGTGGCCGTCCTCCCAGCCCTTGGGCAGCGTAAACCGGCTCCAGGAGGACTGCCCGTCCAGCCTGAAGGTCAGATCGGCGGGCTGCCGGGTGAGGGTAAACTTCAAGGAGCCGTTGGACACCCCGGCGTACACGTCCTCCCCCACCGTGCCCACCTCTGCCTTCACGGAGCCGTTTTCCGCGCGCAATCGGGCGCGGCCCAGGGTCCCGGCCTCCACCTTGACGCTGCCGTTCTCGGCGGAGAGGTCGCACAGACCGGACGCGTCATTTGCCTTGAGGACCACGGAGCCGTTGGCCGCGTGCAGCGTTACATCGGCGCGGACCTCCCCGCCCCGGACCGTCACGGAGCCGTTTTTGCTCTCCATCGTGACCGGGTGCGCCAGCTTGTCCCCGGTCACCCGGATCATGCCGTTGGGCGTATAGCCCGTCACGGGCGCGTCCGGATCGGCGATCAGCACGCTGGCCGTCCCGCAGTCCACCTGGAAGCGCTCCAGCACACCGGCGGGCACGCCCAGGCGCACCGTATTCACCCGGAATTCCGCGCCGGGGTTCACATAGATAAAAGCGCCGTCCTGCCGCTCACAGGTAAGGGTGAGCAGGCCGTCTTCCACCTGGGTCTCCACCTTGATGTCCTCCGGCTTCTCCACACCCACGTAGCTCAGCTCGAAGTTGCCGCTCTTGGAGGGCTCCACCGCCACGCCGCAGAGCTGGGCGTTGATCCGCAGGGCGTCAATCCCCTGCGCGGGGATGTCCCGGATGGGGGTCACGGTGTTGGGCGTACAGTTTGCCCGCCACTGCTCCAGCTCCTGTTTCCAGTCGCCGGGGCCGTCCCCGCCGAAGATGCGGCGGTTTTCCACGTCGCCGCTGCCCAGAACGGCCTCGCCGGTGGAAGAGACGGCGAGGGCCATGTTGCCGGGCAGGCCCTGGTACCTGGAGTTCAAGTCCACCAGGCCCTCCTCGATGCTGGCGGCGCAGTCCCGGAGGTTGACGCTGATCTTGGCCGTCCCCTCCCCCCGGACCAGGGTGAAATTGTACTTGTCCGCCACGCTCCAGCCGTCCGGGATGCTGAACGCGCAGTCCTCGGTCTTGACGGTCAGGGCGGCGTTCTCCACGGGCCCGCCAAACGCCACGCTGCACGCGCTCTCCCGGGCGGTGAAGCTGACCTGTCCCGCGTAGCCGCTGGGGATGTTCACGCTGCACGCGCTCTCGTCGGCCTCCACGCGGTAGTCCGCCGCGCCCACGTAGACGCCCGTCCCCGTGTCGTGGAGCTCCACGGCCACCGTGCGGTAGGCGTTTTTGGGGATCTCCAGGGTCCCCTGCGCATGGTCGGCGTCATCGTCCTTCTTCGTCTGCCGGATGGTCACGGTGTCGCTCCCGTCGGGGGCCGTGCCGTACACCACGCTGAAATCCTCCGCCCTGCCGTCGAAGGACACCCGCTCCGCGCCGCTCTCCCGCACCGTGAGCAGACTGCCCCCGTAGATCTCCACCGTCAGCGCGCCGCCCCCGGCGGGGGTCGGCCCCACCTGCGCCGCCATGGGCTGGGCCTGCGCCGTGGGGGCCGCCGGGGCCGGGGGCTGCACCGGCTGTTCCGGCGCGGAGGCCGCCGCCGAACACCCAGTTCCTATTAGAAATAGCGCGGCCAGCGCGCCCGCAATCCACTGCTTCATCGTCTCGTTCCCCTTTTCACGGCGTATCCGCCCGGTTTTCCGCCCGTCTGTGCTCAGCGTATACCATAATGCGCATCCTGTCAATTGGTTCTTGAATTCCCACTTCACCCGTGGTATTATAGGCATTAAGATAAAAAAGGGAGGGATGCGGCGGTGAAAATTTCCACAAAGGGCCGCTACGCGCTGCGGCTGATGCTGGATCTGGCCGTAAACAGCCGGGGGAACGCCGTCCCTCTGCGGGACGTGGCCGAGCGGCAGGAGATTTCGGACAAGTATCTGGAGCAGATCGTCACCCAGCTCTCCCGGGCCGGGCTGGTGCGCAGCGTGCGGGGCGCGGGGGGCGGCTACCTGCTCACCCGTGTGCCGGAGGAGTACGCCGTGGGGGAGATCCTGCGGGTGCTGGAGGGCAAGCTGGCCCCGGTGAGCTGCGCCGACGGCGCGGCCTGCTGCGCCCGGGCCGACCGCTGCGTCACCCTGGAGGTGTGGCAGCAGATCCAGGCCGCCGTCTCCGGCGTGGTGGACAACATCACCCTGGCGGATCTGGTCCGGCGCTTTTATGAGAAGTGCCCGGACGAGGTAAAAGCGGAATAAAAAACGGGGCCGTCCTTCCGTTTGGAAGGACGGCCCCGTTTTTTGCGCTATCCCAGCTTGCCGACAGAGTTGGCGGTGAGGGCGTCGTACTGCTCCCGGGTGATCTGACAGTGGTAGAACAGCTCGTAGTACCGCTGGGCCTCCGCGTACAGATCCACGCCGGACTGCTCCGGGTAGAGCAGGGCGGAGAGCCACAGCATCCCCATGTAGCGGTTCACCGACGGCGGGAAGCCCATCCAGTTATAGGGTCCGAAGGGCACCTCGTAATAGCTGCCGCTCTTGACGGCGTCCAGCTCCTGCCAGGTGGGGTCCCCGCCCACCGCCGCGTAGACGCTCTGGGGCGCGAAGAGCAGCACGTCGGGATTCCACAGCAGGATCTGCTCCATATCCACCTCGTTGCCCGTGCCCTTGGAGGAGGGGGCGTCCACCACGGCCAGGTTGTTGGTCATCAGATCCAGCACCTCGGCGTGGTAGGAGTCCCGGGCGATGACGTTGAGGCCCTGGTCCCCGGAGATGTAGAGGACGTTGGCCCTGTCCGCCCCCACCTTGTCCATCAGCGCCAGGGTGTCGGCGTACACACCGTCGCAGTAGTCCGCCAGCGCGGCGGCCTGCGTGGACTTGCCCAGCAGCTGGCCCAGCATACGGTAGGTGTCCCCCATGGAGGCGGTGTAGGCGTCGATGTGCACGGCGGGGATGCCCAGCTGCTCGGTGATGGCGTCCATGTCCTCCACGATGGACTTCTTGGGCTCCCCAATGTCGATGATCACCTGGGGGGCGGCGGCGGCCAGGGTCTCCAGGTTCAGCTCCCCGGCGCTGGAGCCGTAGAGCTGGCCCAGCACGGGCAGGTTGTAGTACTCCGTCTGGATAAACTGCTCGGTCTCAGCCGACCACTTGGACGCGATGCCCACGAACTTCTCCGGCGCCAGGGCGAAGAGCACGATCTGGGCCATGGGCCCCGAGGGGGCGATGCGGTCGATCTGGGCGGGCAGCTCCACCGTGCGGCCGCAGGAGTCGGTGAAGCTGACCGTCCCGGCCTCGGCCTCCGGCGTGGGGGCGGGCGCCTCGCTCTGGGGCGCGGGGGCGGGGCTGGGGCTCTGGGCCGCCGGGGCCTGGGTGCAGGCCGCCAGGGAGGCCGTCAGCGCCAGGGCCAGCAGCAGGGACAAAATCCTCTTTTTCATTTCATTTCCTCCTTCAGATGTCGTCTATCGTCACAGAATGTCTCTGGGAACGCACACCCGCATCCTGTCTCCCCGCAGGCGCTCCACCTCCACGTCGATGCCGTAAAGCTGCCGGATAAGTCCGGCGGTGAGCACCTCCCCCGGCGCGCCGTGGGCCAGCACCCGGCCGTCCTTCATGGCCAGGATCTCATGGGAGAACAGGTAGGACTGTTCCGGGTTGTGGGTGGACTGCACGATGGTGTATCCCTCCTCCGCCAGCCGCCGCACCTTTGTGAGCACCCGCACCTGGTTGCCGTAGTCCAGGTTGGCCGTCGGCTCGTCCATCAGCAGCACCGGGGAGCGCTGGGCCAGGGCCCGGGCCACCAGCACCATCTGCCGCTCCCCGCCGGACAGGCGGGTGTAGCTCCGCCCGGCCAGCCCCGCCGCCCCCACCCGCTCCAGCGCCTCCAGCGCGGCCGCCTCCTGCGCCCGGCCCGGGGCGGAGAAGGGCCCGCCCCGGGCGGTGGTGCCCATGAGCACCATGTCGAATACGGTGTAGTTGAAGGCGGGGTAGTTGGACTGGGGGATGTAGGCCACCCGGCGGGCCAGCTCCCTGGCCCCCAGGCGCGCCGCCGGGTCACCGTCCACCAGAATCTCCCCCGTGTAGCCCTTCGCCAGCCCCAGGATACAGCGGAACAGGGTGCTCTTCCCCACCCCGTTGGGGCCCAGGACGGAGAGCAGCCTGCCCTTGCCCACCGAGAAGGACACGTCCTGCAGCACGGGGCGCGCCCCGTAGGAGAAGGACAGGTTTTTGACCTCAACACTCATGTGCTCTCCCCTCCCCGCATCATCAGGTAGAGGAAGAAGGGGGCGCCCACAAAGGCGGTGAGAATGCCGATGGGCAGCTCGGTGGCGTAGAGGTTGCGGGAGATGTCGTCCGCCAGGAGCAGGAAGAGGGCCCCGAAGAGCATGGAGGCGGGCATGAGGTATCGGCTGCCGCTGCCCACCAGGCGGCGGCAGATATGGGGCACCACCAGGCCCACCCAGCCGATGGCCCCGCACACCGCCACGCTGGACGCGGTGAGCAGGGTGGCGGCCAGGAGGATGACGGGGCGCACCAGGGCCGCGTTCACCCCCATGGCCCGGGCTTCCTCGTCCCCCATGGTGAGCACGCCCAGCTGCCACCGCAGCAGCAGCAGGATTACGAGCCCCGCGGCCATGGGCAGCACCACGAAGGCCACGTCCTCCATAACGGTGCCCGCAAGGCTGCCCATCAGCCAGTAGGTGATCTTGGGCAGCTGCTCGTCCGGGTCGGCCACCAGC
Source organism: Oscillospiraceae bacterium (assembly GCA_022846095.1). Lineage (NCBI taxonomy): Bacteria > Bacillati > Bacillota > Clostridia > Eubacteriales > Oscillospiraceae > Oscillospiraceae bacterium. Next base: position 2,850,102 of record AP025583.1, read on the forward strand.
TTGAGGTAGGAGATGCCCGCCTCGAACAGGGAGCTGACGATGATTCCGGCCAGGATAAGACTCATGACCCGCTTGCCCTTGGCCTTGGCGCTCACCAGCCACACCAGGGCCACCGTCCCCACACCGAAGCAGAAGGAGGCCACGACGGTCCAGCGGCTGCCCAGCCCGGCCAAAATGGCCAGGGATGCGCCGAAGGCGCTGCCTTTGGTGGCCCCCAGGATGTCGGGGGAGGCCATGGGGTTCTGGAATATGCACTGGTAGGCGCAGCCCGCCCCCGCCAGGGAGCACCCCACCAGGCAGGCCAGCAGGATGCGGGGCAGGCGGACGTTGAAAAAGACTTTCTCCATGGTGGTGCTCCAGAAGGGCTCGATGGGGAAAAGCCGGGACAGGGGGATGCAAACCAGCTCCCTGGGGGGCACCGGGTAGCGCCCCAGGGCGAAGGAGACCACCACGGCGGCAGCCAGGGCGATCAGCAGTCCCAGCACGACGAGCCTCTTTTTCCGATCCGCTGCGCGCACCGCGCCTCCCCCTCTCTGCCCATCAAAAAAGCCCCCGCCGAAAAGGCGGAGGCAAACGGCGCAGAACCCTGCCCCTGGGGGCACGGCTGCGTCTCGCCTCTCCTTCTCAAACACGGAAGGCCGCCCCGTTTCCGGTACGGCCCTGCGGGCCCGCAAACCTGCGGGCCCCGGCCCCTGCGCCATAGTCTCCCTTAGGCGGCGGGGGCTCGGAGAGCTGTTGAATTGTGGAATTCTTTGGTCTATACTCTTATCAGCATCATACCCGCCTTTTCCCATGCTGTCAATCTCTTTTTGGAGGTGGTCCCCACGCACGTCTTTCTCACCGGGGCGGTGCAAATGGGCAAGAGCACGGTCGTCGACCGGGTCCTCGCCCGCACCGCCCTTGTCCCCGGCGGCTTCTGCACCGCCTTCGGCCCCGACCGGGCCAGCCCGGAGCGCCTGCTCTACCTCTACCCCGCCGCCGGTCCCTGCCGCCCGGAGGAGGGCCGCGTTGTGGCGCGTTTTACGGCGGGCGTCCCCCGCCCCATGCCGGAGCGCTTCGACCGCCTGGGCTGCGCCGCCCTGGAGGCGCCGGGCGCCCAAGTCCTCGTCATGGACGAGTGCGGGCGGCTGGAGCGGGAGGCCCTGGCCTTCCGGGCAGCCGTGCTCGCCCTCCTCGACGGGGACGTGCCGGTGCTGGGCGTGGTGCGGGAGGGCCTGCCCGGTTGGACGGCGGCCATAGCCGCCCACCCCGCCGTGCGCCTGGTCACCGTCACCAAAGAAAACAGGGACAGCCTGCCGGAGCGGCTGTCCCTGTGGCTTTCAGCAAAATAGGTCGGTGGAGAGGTAGCGCTCCCCTGTGTCGGGCAGCACGGTGACGATGCGCCTGCCCGCGTACTCCGGCCGCGCGGCCAGCTTCCCGGCGGCGGCCGCCGCCGCGCCGGAAGACACCCCGCAGAGCACCCCCTCCGTCCCGGCCAGCTCCCGGGCGGCCCGGTAGGCCTCCGCCCCGGTCACGGTGAGCACCTCGTCGACGAGGCCCATGTCCAGCACGCCGGGCACGAAGCCCGCGCCGATGCCCTGGATCTTGTGGGGCCCCGGCTTGCCCCCGGAGAGCACCGGGGACTCGGCGGGCTCCACCGCCACCACCCGGACGTCCGGGTTCTTCTCCTTTAAATAGCGGCCCGCGCCGGTGAGGGTGCCGCCGGAGCCCACGGTGGCCACGAAAATATCCACCAGCCCGTCGGTGTCCCGCCAGATCTCCCGGCCCGTGGTCTCGTAGTGGGCCCTGGCGTTGGCGGGGTTGTTGAACTGGTCGGGCATCCACGCGCCGGGGCGCTGCGCCGCCAGCGCCTCCGCCTTGGCGATGGCCCCCTGCATCCCCTCCCCGCCGGGGGTGAGCACCAGCTCCGCCCCCAGGGCGGCCAGGAGGGCGCGCCGCTCGGCGCTCATGGTCTCGGGCATGGTGAGCACCACCTTGTAGCCCCGGATGGCCCCGATGTAGGCCAGGCCCACCCCGGTGTTGCCGCTGGTGGGCTCCACGATGGTGCCGCCGGGCTGCAAGAGCCCCCGCTCCTCTGCGTCCAGGATCATGTACCAGGCCGCCCGGTCCTTGGCCGAGCCCAGGGGGTTGGCCCGCTCCAGCTTGGCCAGGATGTTGTACGCCGGGGCCCAGCGCTCCAGGGCCAGCAGCGGCGTATTGCCGATGAGATCGGTCAGCGCGTGGATGACGTTCATCTTATTCCCTCCATTTCAGTATGAATACTATGATTTCAAGGTAAGGAGAAGCCCCGGCCCAGCCGGGGCTTCTCCTTAGTTTAAGCTGTCGCCGCAGGGTCTGTCAACTTAAAAGACAGGGACTACGGCGCCCTCGTAGGTGCTGTTGATGAACTCGCGCACCTCGTCGCTGGTCAGCGCGGCCACCAGGGCCTGAATGGCGGGGTCGTTCTCCCGGCCCTCCTTGACGGTGAGCACGTTGACGTAGGCGGTGCCGGCGTCGGAGTCGGCGGCCTCCACGGCCAGGGCGTCGGTGACCTTCAGGCCCGCGTCGATGGCGTAGTTGCCGTTGATGACGGCCAGGTCCACGTCGGCCAGGCGCACGGGCAGCTGGCTGGCCTCAAGCTCCACGATGTCCAGGTTCTTCGGGTTCTCGGCGATGTCGGCCTTGGTGGCGGTGAGGCCGGCGCCCTCCTTCAGGGTGATGAGGCCGTTGTCCTGGAGCAGCAGCAGCGCGCGGGCCTCGTTGGTGGTGTCGTTGGGCACGGCGATCTGGGCGCCGTCGGCCAGCGCGTCCAAGCTGGCGGTCTTGCCGGCGTAGAGGCCGAAGGGCTCGTAGTGCACGTCGGCCACGCCGGCCAGGTGGGTGCCGTTCTCGGCGTTAAACTCGTTCATGTAGGTCACGTGCTGGAAGTAGTTGGCGTCCAAGGAGCCGTCCTCCACGGCGTTGTTGGGCAGGATGTAGTCGTTGAACTCCACGATGTCCAGGGTGACGCCCTGCTGGGCCAGGATCTCCTTCACCACCTCCAGGATCTCGGCGTGGGGGGCGGGGGTGGCGCCCACCTTGACGGTGGTGCCGGCCAGGGGGGTCTCGGAGGCGGGGGCCTGGCTCTCCGGGGCGGGCGCCTGGGACTGGGGCGCGGGGGTGGGGGTGGCGGAGGCGCCGGTGTTGCCGGAGCAGCCGGCCAGCAGGCCGGCGGCCAAAACGCCGGTCAGGAGCAAAGAGACGAGCTTTTTCATAGTGTATTCTCCTTTTCATTCATGTGATATGTGAACCGCGGGGCGGTATCCACCAAATCCGGGCACAAAAAAACGCCCTTGAATCAATTCAAGGACGAGAGCTTTCGCTTCGTGGTACCACCTTGCTTCGCCCGCCCCTCGCGGGAACGGACCTTACAGAGTGCGGGCCTTACATAGGCCGATACTCCTGCGCGATGACGGGCGCCCCCGTCGCAGCCTGCTGCAATTTGCAGTTCGGTGCGCGGCTCCGAGACCATGTTCAACGCGGCTTTCCGTACCCGTTTCCACCAGTCCGGGCTCTCTGTGACATCGCTCCGCGCCTACTCTTCTCTTCATTGCCTTTGTTCAGCGATATTCGGTTTTCTTTGGGATGTTCAAAGTTTACCCCAGAACAGCCCCGCTGTCAATTGGTTATTTTCTCTAAAAAGGGGCGGGCAAAGCGTCCCGCTTTGCCCGCCGTGTGAGAAATTCTACTGAATTCCGGCTTTTTCGGCCTTCCGCGCCCGCCGTCCCCCGGCCTTCCCGGCCAGCCGCTTATCCAGCTTGACGGACAGGTAGGTGCCGATGGACTGGAAGATCTGCACCAGGATCACCAGCACAATCACCGCGCCCCAGAGCACCACGGTCTTCTGCCGCTGGTAGCCCAGGTTGAGGGCCATGGAGCCCAGGCCGCCGCCGCCGATGGCGCCCGACATGGCGCCGTAGCTGAGGATGGTGATGAAGGCGGTGGTGAAGCCGGAGATCAGGGAGGGCAGGCACTCGGGGATCATCACCTTGCGGATGATCTGGAAGGGGGAGGCCCCCATGGCCTGGGCCGCCTCCACCACGCCCTTGTCCAGCTCCCGCAGGGAGGACTCCACCAGCCGGGCCACGAAGGGGAACGCGGCCACGATCAGGGGGATGATGGTGGCCACGGTGCCGATGCTGGTGCCCAGGATCAGGCGGGACAGGGGGATGACCAGCACCATCAGAATCAGGAAGGGCACCGAGCGCAGCAGGTTGACCGCCACGTTGAGCACGCTCATGACGGTCCGGGGCAGGGGGCGCACGCCGCCCTGCTCCCCCGCCACCAGCAGCACGCCCAGGGGCAGGCCGATGAGGTAGGCGAAGAAGGTGGCGACCACCGTGGTGTACACGGTCTCCCACACGGCAAAGGGCACGCCGTCGATGAGGCGCTGGATCTGGTCGGCCACGTTGGGATCCCGCATGACGATCATACTATACATGCTGGTCATAGTCGTGCACCTCCTCTGCGGTTACGTCGGCCTGGGCGCGGATGTAGGCCAGGGCGCGGGCGGCCTCCGCCGGGTCCTCGGGCAGGCCCAAAAGCATGGAGCCGAATGCCTTGCCGTCAATATTGCGGGTGTCGGCCCCCAGTATGTTCACCTTCACCCCGCAGTCGATGGCCAGGGTGGCGATCAGCGGCTCGTAGGACGAGCCGCCGTTAAAGACCACCCGCACGACCCGGGCGGCGGGGAACTGGTCGATCTTGGCCCCCTCGGGGTAGACCAGCCTGCGACCCGCCTCGGTCCGGGGATTGGAGAAGATCTCCTCCACCGTGCCGGTCTCCACCATATGGCCGCGGTCCAGAATGGCCACGTGGGAGCAGATCTCCTCCACCACCGCCATCTCATGGGTGATGACGATGACGGTGATACCCAGGCGGCGGTTGATGTCCTGGATAAGGCGCAGGATGGAGCGGGTGGTGGTGGGGTCCAGGGCGGAGGTGGCCTCGTCGCACAGCAGCACCTTGGGGTCGGAGGCCAATGCCCGGGCGATGGCGACGCGCTGCTTCTGCCCGCCGGAGAGCTGGGCGGGGTAGGAATTGGCCTTGTCGGGCAGGCCCACGGTCTCCAGCAGCTCCATGGCCCGCTTCTTCGCCTGGGCGGACTGCACCCCGGCGATCTCCAGGGGGAAGCACACGTTATTCAGGCAGGTGCGCTGCATGAGCAGGTTGAACTGCTGAAAAATCATGCTGATGGAGCGCCGCTTTGCCAGCAGGGCCCCGGCGGGCAGGGCGGTCATGTCCTCCCCGTCGATGACCACCTGGCCCGCGGTGGGCCGCTCCAGCAGGTTGATGCAGCGCACCAGGGTGGACTTGCCCGCGCCGCTCATGCCCACAATGCCGAAGATGTCCCCGTCGGACACGGTCAGGTTGACGTCGTCCAGGGCCTGAAAGGTCCCGTCCGACGTGGAGAAGGTCTTTGTCAGATGTTTGAGTTCGATCACGGCGATCGCTCCTTCGTTTGATATTCTGCCGAAGGATGTACTTTTTTGCAGGAATCCGGCCTATTTCGTGCACATTGCATTGTATGATGAATCCCCCGCATTGTCAAGGCGCAAAACCGCGAAGTTTGCATTTACAGAGCGCGCCCCGGACACCCTGACCCCCGCCCTACGTCATTGCGAGGGCCGCGGGAGCGCGGCAATCCGTCCCATCCTCGTACCGTAGGGGCGATTCACGAATCGCCCGCCCTCCATCGCCTGTCTTTCGTTTTTCGACAGACTAAGGGCGGCGCATCGCGCCGCCCTTAGCCGCATACCTATTTAATAGTTAGTGTTCGTGCCCGCAGCACTCGCAGTTGCAGTCGCAGCCCGCCCCACGCGGCTTGCGCCGCGCGGGGACCCCATCTGATTTTATCTGCCCGGGCGGAGTGAATCCGCCCGGCATCAAGGTTTTGGCCTGTGGGCCAAAACGCTTGGCATCGTGGGCTGCTAGTGCTCGTGCCCGCAGCACTCGCAGTTGCAGTCGCAGCCCGCCCCACACGGCTTGCGCCGCGCGGGGGCCCCGTCTGATTTTATCTGCACGGGCGGAGTGAATCCGCCCGGCATCAAGGTTTTGGCCTGTGGGCCAAAACGCTTGGCATCGTGGGCTGCTAGTGCTCGTGCCCGCAGCACTCACAGTTGCAGTCGCAGCCCGCCCCACGCGGCTTGCGCCGCGCGGGGGCCCCGTCTGATTTTATCTGCCCGGGCGGAGTGAATCCGCCCGGCATCAAGGTTTTGGCCTGTGGGCCAAAACCCTTGGCATCGTGGGCTGCTAGTGCTCGTGTCCGCAGCACTCACAATTACAATCGCAGCCCACGATGGGCAGCGGGTCGATGCCCTGGCGCACATAGTAGTCCGAAATGGCGGACTTGATGGCCTCCTCCGCCAGCACGGAGCAGTGGAGCTTCTGCGAGGGCAGGCCGTCCAGGGCCTCGGCCACGGCGGAGTTGGTCAGCGCCAGCGCCTCCTCCACGGTCTTGCCCTTCACCAGCTCGGTGGCCATGGAGCTGGTGGCCACCGCCGCGCCGCAGCCGAAGGTCTTGAACTTCACGTCCTCGATGACGCCGTCCTCGATCTTCATGGTGATCTTCATAATATCGCCGCACTTGGGGTTGCCCACCTGGCCCACGGCGTTGGGATCCTCCACCTCGCCCACGTTACGGGGGTTGGAGAAGTGGTCCATTACCTTTTCAGAATACATATTTCACCCTTCCTTTCTTCAAGATTCCGCGTCCCACAGGGGGGACATGGCCCGCAGCCCTGCCACCACCTTGGGGATTTCCCGCAGCATATAGTCCACGTCCTCCTCGGTGTTCTCCCTGCCCAGGGTCAGGCGCACCGAGCCGTGGGCGATCTCGTGGGGCAGGCCGATGGCCAGCAGCACGTGGGAGGGGTCCAGGGAGGCCGAGGAACAGGCGGAGCCGGAGGAGGAGCAGATCCCCGCCGCGTCCAGCCGCAGGAGGATGGACTCCCCCTCGATGCACTCGAACACGAAGGAGGCCGCGCCGGGCAGGCGGTTCTCCCTGGGGCCGGTGAGCCGGGAGCGGGGGATCTCCAGCAGGCCGCTGATGAGCTTATCCCGCAGGGCGCTCAGGCGGGCGTTCTCCCCGTCCATCTGCTCCACCGCCTCCCTGAGGGCGGCGGCCATGCCGATGATGCCGGCCAGGTTCTCGGTGCCGGAGCGGCGGCCCTTCTCCTGCCCGCCGCCGTGGATCAGGGGCGGCAGGCGCAGGGGCTTGCGCACGTAGAGGGCCCCCACGCCCCGGGGGCCGTGGAACTTGTGGGCCGACAGGGAGAGGAGATCGCAGTTCCAGGCCTCCACATCCACCGGGATATGGCCTACGGCCTGCACCGCGTCGGTGTGGAAGAGCACACCGGCCTCCCGGGCGATGGCGCCGATCTCGGCCACCGGCTCGATGGTGCCGATCTCGTTGTTGGCCGCCATCACGGAGATGAGCACCGTGTCGGGCCGGAGTGCCGCCCGGACGGCGGCGGGGTCCACCCGCCCCTCCCCGTCCACGGGGATCCAGCTCACCTCGCACAGGCCCTGCTTCTCCAGGTACTGGAGGGTGTGGAGGATGGCGTGGTGCTCGATTGCGGAGGAGATGACGTGCCTGCCCTTCTTGGCCCTGGCCTCCAGCACGCCGCGCACGGCCCAGTTGTCCGCCTCGGTGCCGCCGGAGGTGAAGAAGATCTCCTCCGGACGGGCGTTCAGGCACGCCGCCACGTCCGCCCGGGCCCGCTCCAGCTCCGCCTTGGCGTCCTGGGCGAAGCGGTAGAGGCTGGAGGGGTTGCCGTACTGCTGCTGGAAGTAGGGGGTCATGGCCCTGAGGGCCGTATCGGACAGGGCCGTGGTGGCCGCGTGGTCCGCATAGACAAATTTCGGCATAAAGAAACTCCTTTCAGTGCGGTTCTATTTTAATTTACCTAATTCCTATCTGTTTACTATGATTATAATCGCTCCTAAGCGCGCTGTCAAGTAAAATGATGGAGAATTTTCCCCCGAGATGAAATCTTGATTAAAAAACCGCCCGGTTTGTTGACGCTGGGAGGTGGGGATGGTATAGTGTGGAACAACCTCATCTTATTTAAAAGAAACAGGAGATCTCCATGGACAAGAAGCTCTTCCGAAGTATACTGATGATCATCACCTATGCGGTTCTTCTGGTGCTGGTGATCATCAAGTTCGATGAAATCATGAAGCTTGGGGGCTTCACCCTGGGGCTGTTCAAGCCGGTGTTCATCGGCTTCGCCATCGCCTTCGTGCTCAACAAGCCGTGCAGGGCCTTCTGCTCCCTCTTTGACCGGGGGCTGCGGAAAACCCGCGCCGCCTCCCTGGCCCGGCCCCTGGCGGTGGCCGCCTCCTACCTGATGCTCATCCTGATCATCTCCGGCATCTTCTCCTTCGTGCTGCCCAAGCTGGTGGAGAGCATCCAGATCTTCGTCAACAGCCTGGGGGGATATATCGCCAACCTCCAGTCCTGGGCCGACGCGCTGGTGGAGCGCTTCCACCTGGACGCGCTGGAGACCCTGGACTTCTCCAGCCTGGACGAGACCATCAAAAAGCTGATGAACGGCGCGCTCACCGCCCTGTCCAGCGCGGCCCCCGCCCTGGCCGCCTTTACGGGCGGGGTCATCTCGGTGGTGGTGACCCTGGTGCTGGCCATCGTGTTCTCCATCTACATGCTCTCCGGGCAGGAGAAGCTGCTCTCCCAGAGCCGCCGCGTGCTGAGGGCCTACGTCCCCGCCCGCCCCGCCGGGGCCATCCTGGACGTGGTGCACCTGACGGCGGACACCTTCACCCGCTTTGTCACCGGCCAGCTCATTGAGGCCTGCATCCTGGGCGGCCTGTGCGCCCTGGGTATGCTCTTCATCCAGGCCGACTACGCCCCCCTGGTGGGCGTGATCATCGGCGCCTCCGCCCTTATCCCCGTGGCGGGGGCCTATATCGGGGCCATCCTGTCCGCCTTCCTGCTGGTGATGGTCTCCCCGGTGAAGGCGCTGATCTTCCTGATTTTCCTGGTCGTCCTCCAGCAGATCGAGGGCAACGTCATCTACCCCCGGGTGGTGGGCACCTCCATCGGCCTGCCCGGCATCTGGGTGCTGGCCGCCGTCACCGTGGGCGGCGGGCTCTTCGGCCTGCTGGGCATCCTGGTCAGCGTGCCCATCGCCTCGGTGCTCTACACCCTCCTGCGGCGGGACGTGCACCGCCGCCTGGGCGAGGCATAGCACGCAACGCGCCCCCTCCGGCTCAGGCCGGAGGGGGCTTTTTCAGCCTCCGCGGCGCCCGTACTCCTGGGAGAGGATGTCGAACAGCTCCTCCGGCGACTCCCGGCAGCCGTTGTTCAGCCACATCTTGAGGATCGCGGTGAGCCCGCTGCGGAAAAACTCCATGTGGTACTCGATGTGGCGGTTATCGAAATACTCCGCGGCCTGCCCGGTGTCGTACTCGGTGATCTGAAACCGGCCGTCCATCCCCAGCTTGAAGTAGGTCTCGTAAAAGAGCTGGTTCTCCTTAATATGGCGGAAGAGCTTTAAAAAGTCGTTGCTGTTGTACTTGTTCTCCCGCTCGTCCCGGTAGAGCCCCAGCACCTCCTCCTCCAGCCGCTTCTGCACGGCCTCGGCCAGATCGCACACGTCGAGGTAGTTGGCGTAGAAGGTGGTGCGGTTCACCCCCGCCGCCTTGCAGATGTTGGTGACGGTGAGCCGGCTGAAGTCCTGATCCTGCAGTAGCTTCACAAACGCCCCCTCAATGCGCCTGCGCGACTCCCGTCTGCGGCTGTTATTGGGTGTGTTCATCGGCTCATCTCCATTATCTCAACAAATGTCCTGTTATTGATGATTGTTTTTCGGCTTGTCCACCATTATACTCAATCTTGGTAAGACAAACAAGTGTTGCGATAAAGGAGACTACAGTCATGTCAAACTTCCAGCAGGCCAACAAGAAGATCGAGACCGCCGTGGTGGGCGGCTACAAGAAAATTGAAACCGGCGTGGTATCCGGCTACCGCCGGATCGAGGACAAGTTCGTGGAAGCCTTCCTGGCCGAAGAGGGCGAGAGCATCCGGGAGGCCAAGGCCCGGCTGGCCGGCGGGGCGCAACAAAAGAAGCAGGGGCTGAAGAGATGAAAAAAGAAAATTTTGCCACCCTGATCCTGGCCGCCGCCGGGGGAATCCCCTTCGCCCTGGGGATGTGCATGTGTCTGGTGGCGCAGTGGGGCGCCTTCCGGCAGGGGCTCGCCGCCGGAATCGCCGGGCTGCTGGTGCTGCTCGCCATCCCCGCGGTACGCCGCAGGATCCAGGGCAAGCCCCCCGTCCGGTGGAACGCAAGGACCCTGGGGACCGCCGCGCTGGGTCTCGCGGGCGCGCTGGCGCTGGGCGCCGGGATGTGCATGGCCACGGTGTGGCAGGGCCTGCTTGTCCCCGGGATTGCGGTGGGTCTCGTGGGGATTTTGCTGCTGCTCAGCCTGATCCCCGTCTGCCGGGGCTTACAGTAGCGCCGCCATGAGGAACTGGCGGGCGCGGCTGCACAGGGTCTCCCTTCTGCACCGGTACCTGGCCGAGCCGGAGTTCCGGGCGGAGGTCTCGCTCTACCTTTCGCTGGGGCTGAACCTGCTCTACGCCCTCTACAAGAGCGCGGCGGGTTTGTACTACCGCTCCGCCTGGTTCGGCAGCATGGCCCTCTACTATATCCTGCTGGGCGCGGAGCGGTTTTACCTGCTGCGCCACGTCCGCAGCGGGCGGCAGGACAGGCCGCGGCAGCTGCGCGGCTGCCGGTTCTGCGGCTGCCTCCTTCTGGCCTTGACGGCCGCCATCCTGGCCATGGGCTTCCACACCATCTCCGGCGGGCGCTCCATCCGCTACCCCGGCAGCATGATCTACGCGGCCGCGGCCTACACCTTCTACAGCCTGGGGGCCGCGGCGGGCAACCTGGTCCGCTGCCGGCGGCTGGACAGCCCCGTCCACGCGGCGGCCAGGGCCGTCACCCTGGCCACCGCCCTGGTCTCCCTGTTTTTCCTCCAGACCGCCATGTTCGCGTCCTTTGGGGACGGCGCCCCATGGCAGGCCTCCATGAGCCTCGCCACGGGGATCGGGGTGCTGCTGCTGATTTCCGGTATGGCCCTGTTCATGATCATCCACACAAGCCGCTCCATCGCGGCGCTTTCCCCCCGGCGGTAGCAAGCTCAAGGGCGCAGGCGGTTTCCCGCCTGCGCCCTCTTCTGCCCCTCAGCCGCCGTAGAAGATCACCCGCACCGCCCAGGCCGCCGCCATGAAGCCCGCCAGGTCGGCGCAAAGCGCCGCCGGGACGGCGTAGCGGGTCTTGGCGATGCCCGCCGCGCCGAAGTAGACGGCGATGGTGTAGAAGGTGGTCTCGGTGGAGCCCAGCATGACGGCGGCGGTCCGGCCCACCTGGGAGTCCGGCCCATAGGTGGAGATAAGCTCCGCCCCCACCCCCAGCGCGGCGCTGCCGCTGACCGGCCGCACCAGCAGCAGGGCCACCGTCTCCGGCGGGATGCCCAGCCGGGACAGGACCGGCCCCAGCGCCACGGCGGCCAGCTCCAGGGCCCCGGAGGCCCGCAGCATGTACACCGCCGTCAGCAGGCCGATGAGGGGGGGCACGATCTTGATCAGCACCCCCAGGCCCTCCCCGGCCCCCTGGACCAGGGCGTCGTACACGTCCACCCGGCGCACCATGCCCCACACCGCCACCGCCGCGATGACCAGGGGCACCACCATGGTAAACACCAAATCCATCCTAGCGCCCCCTCTTTTTCCGTTCCCGCCCCGGCGCGGGCCACACCGCCCCGAAGAGCTTGGCCGCGAGGATGCCCACGCACACCGAGATGGCCGAGGCCAGCCACACGGCGGGCAGGATGTCGAAGGGGGCGGCGCACCCCGCCGCCAGCCGCACGCTGGCCACCGTGGTGGGGATGAGCTGGATGGAGGCGGTGTTGCACACCACCAGCATACACAGGGAGTTGGAGGCCACCCCCGGCGTGCGCAGGCTCATCTTCTGGGCGGCCTGGATGCCCAGCGGGGTGGCGGCGTTGCCCAGGCCCAGCAGGTTGGCCGACACGTTGGCCGATATGGTGTCCATCACCTCCCGGTTCCCGGCGAACTCCGGGTAGAGCCTGCGCAGGATGGGCCGCAGCAGGCGGGAGAGCAGCTCAGACAGCCCCGAGCGGCGCATGATCTCCATCACGCCCATCCACAGGCAGAGGATACCCGCCATGGCCAGGCACAGCTCCACCGCCGCCGCCGCGCCCTCCATGGCCGCCGCCGCCACGGCGGGGCCGTTTCCCAGCGCCAGGCCGCACACGATGGACACCACCACCATGGCCGTCCAGATGACCGACATTGCCATTTTCCGTTCCCTCCCATTTCTTGTCCCAGTATATTGGAAAGGGCTGGGAAACATGTCTCTTTCTTTGCGGGCGGGCGCCCGCGCCGCCTAATATACATTTTTTTCCACACAAAGCCACATTTTATCAAATAAATCCGCAAGAATTTCCAAATTTCAATTGACATGTCATTACCATATGTTATAATGATGACAGTTTCTAGATAAACATTGTAAATCATGGAAACCTCAGCCTCGCATATAGGGAAAGGAAGTATGATCATGAAATCTACCGGCATTGTTAGAAAGGTGGACGAACTGGGGCGCATCGTGCTCCCCATCGAGCTGCGCCGCACGTTGGACATCGCAGAGAAGGATTCCCTGGAAATCTATGTGGACGGTGCCTCCATCGTCCTGAAAAAGTATCAGCCCGCCTGCATTTTCTGCGACGACGCCAAGGATGTCATCAATTTCAAGGGTAAGAACGTCTGCCCCGCCTGCATCAAGGAGCTCATGGGCAAGTAAGCCGACACCATCTCCGGGCCTCCATCCATCCCCGCAGATTACATAAAAATGCCCGCGCCGTATAGACGGCGCGGGCATTTTTACACGCTTTTGACTGATAAGTCACGGTTATCACGGGGATCTGTTATTACTGTCAGTAATTTTCGACGTAGTAGTATTTCCCAAAACAGGATTTCCCAGCTTTTTCCCGGCTCCAAACATTTTAGCAGCTAAACTATTGTTTTTCCCGGTTTTTCCCCACCGCTGTATCATAAAGTCCATTTTTCGCCAGCCCGGTTTCCCGGGAAACCTGCCGCACCGCGTCCCGGAGGGAGCTCCCCTGCGCCTGGAGGGCGGCCACCTGCTCCAGCGCCGCCTCCAGGGTGATACTGTCCTCCTGCTGCGGACACCCTCCCTCCACGACCAGCACGAATTCCCCCTTGGGCGGGTTGGCGGCGTACCAGTCCGCGGCCTGGCCCAGGGTGGTGCGCCGCACCTCCTCGTGGAGCTTGGTCAGCTCCCGGCACAGGGTGATCCGCCGGTCCGGGCCGAAGGCCTCCCGCAGGTCGCACAGGGTGGCGGAGAGCTTGTGGGGGGCCTCGTAGAAGATCATGGTGCGCGCCTCCCCCGCCAGGGATTCCAGGTGGGCGCGGCGGTTCTTCCTGTTCATGGCCAAAAAGCCCTCGAAGGTGAACCGCCCGGTGGGCAGGCCGGAGACCGAGAGGGCGGTCACCAGGGCACAGGGACCGGGGATGGCCACCACGTCCACGCCGTGCTGTGCGCACAGGGCCACCAGCTCCTCCCCCGGGTCGGAGACCGCCGGGGTGCCCGCGTCGGTCACCAGGGCGCAGCTCTCCCCCGCCAGCAGCCGGTTCAGCACCGCCTGCCCCCCCGCCCCGGTGTTGTGGCGGTAGTAGCTCACCATGGGCTTTTTAATCCCCAGGTGGTTTAAGAGCTTGATGGACACCCGGGTGTCCTCGGCGGCGATGAAGTCCACCTCCGCCAGGGTGGCGGCGCAGCGCTGGGAGATGTCCCCCAGGTTGCCGATGGGCGTGGGGACCAGGTAAAGGGTTCCGGCCATAGCGATTCCTCCGTTTATGGGTTATGGGTGTTCCACCAGGGTGGGCAGCACCGCCAGCCCCTCCCGCCCCTGGCGGACGGCCTCCACGAGGGCGGCGAAGGGGGGCGTGTCCGGCCCGTGCTGGGCCAGCCGGAGCCGCTTGGGCTCCAGCCCCGCCCCCCGCAGGGCGGCGAAGAGGGCGCCCAGCCGCGCCGGGCGGCAGACCAGGGCGAAGCGCCCCCCGTTTTTCAGCAGCCAGCCCGCCGCGCCGCACACCGCGGCCAGCTCCCCCATCCGGGCGGGGCCGCCGTCGCCCCCGGCGCCGGGGGCGAAGTAGGGCGGGTTGGATATTGCCAGGTCAAAGCGCCCGGCGGGCAGCAGGGCGCGGATTTCTCTGTAATCCCCGGCGAGGATCTCCCCCGCCAGGCCGTTTTGGGCCAGGTTCTCCCGGGCCAGCTCCGCCGCCCGGGGGTCCAGCTCCACCCCCGTCAGCGCCAACGCCCGCTCCCGGCCCAGGAGCAGCAGGGGCAGCAGCCCCGCGCCGCAGCCCAGGTCGCACACCCGGTCCCCCCGGCGCAGGGTGGCGAACTCCCCCAGCAGCAGGCTGTCCCGCCCCAGGGGGAAGCACCCCTCCGTCCAGCGGTAAACAAATTCACCCAGGCGCTCCCGCTTTTCCACAGCCGCCCCCACCTACTTCAAATACCCGGCCAGATTGTCCACAATCCGCCCGGTGAGTCCCCAGATGGCCCTTCCCTCCCACAGGTAGACCGGCACGTCCACCCGGCCGCCCTTCCAGGCGTAGCCCCGGGGGAAGCCGATGGCCCCGTAGGGGAAGTCCTCCTTCACGTCGGGGATCAGGTCGTAGCCGTACCGGGCCGGGGGCCGCTCCAGGAAGAAGTCCAAAGGCACCCAGAAGGCCTCCTTCACCTCCGCCGGGGAGGGGATCAGCGCCCCGGCGGCCTCCCGCTCCACCACACCCAGCACGGGGTGCATCAGAAAGCCGCCCTGGTGGCAGATGGGGTCCAGCAGGGCCGCCACCCGGACGGCGGAGGGCGGGATGGCCAGCTCCTCCCAGGTCTCCCGCAGGGCGCAGTCCGCCGGGCCCTCGCCCGCCTCCATGCGCCCGCCGGGAAAGCAGACCTCCCCCGGCTGGCGGCTGAGGGTCTCGGCGCGCACCTCGAACAAAAGGTGGGGCCGGCCCTCGTACTCGGCCACCGGGACCAGCACGGCGTACTCCCGCTCCACCCCCTGCAGGCGGGGCGTGTGCCCCGCCAGGGCCCGCTCCAGCTCCGGGATGGTCATGCCAGGCCCTCCAGGATACGGCCCAGGGCCTCGTAAAACCGCCCCACGTGGACCCCGTCCAGCAGGCGGTGGTTGAGCTCCAGCGCCATGGAGAGCACGCAGCGCCCGTCCCGTTCCTCGTACCTGCCCCAGGCCACCCGGGGCACCGAGTCGCCGGGCACCATGTCCCGCTCGTTGGTCAGGGAGGTGATGGGGAACCAGGGCACGCAGGTGAAGTAAACAAGCTCGTCCTCCGCCCAGTCCCCGGGGGTGATGAACGCAGTCTGGGCGCGGGAGCGCTCCCCCGCCCGGCGGCAGAACCCGGCCAGATCCTCCCCCGCCTCCAGGGTCACGATGCGGAAGAGATCGCTGCCCGGGGTCAGGTCGGTAAAGCTGGGGATCAGCCGGTCGTGGCGGACGATGGTCCCATCCCGGTCCTTCACCCGGAAGGCCTCCACCGCGTCCATGGCCTTGGTGACGCAGTACACCAGGGCGTGGTAGAAGGACAGACCCCGGGCCTTGGTGTGGCGCCTCAAGGCCGTCACGTCCACCGGGAAGGTAAGGCTGTAGAAGGGGTTGGACATGGGCCTGAAAAACTCGTAGTGGCCCCGGCGCGGCCAGCTCTCGTAGTCGATCACGGTGGTCATGGCTGATCCGTCCTCCCCAGAAGATAGTCGGTGGACACGCCGAAATAGTCGGCCAGGGTCATCAGCGTCAGGGACGGCACATTTATATACCCATACTCCATGCGCTGGTAGTGCCGATCCGTACAGCCTAAAAAGTTCGCCATTCCGACCTGTGTCATATTCTTTTTCTTGCGCTCCAGCTTGAGCCTCTGGCCAAAGGGCTCCAAAATTTTGTCCATTAATACAACCTCCTCTTGACACCACGCAAAATGTCGTATATAATAACGACATGACAAGTGGTGTTGTTATAATGATAGGGAGGCCCGGCCTCCGGCGGCGGGATTCTTTGCTTGCAAAGAACCCCGGGAAGAAACAACCAGGGCCTGCGGGCCCTGGACCCGGGGCCCCGCGGCGGTGCGGTTCAGGTAACCTGCAAAACTTGATAGCGCTCAGGGCTCGGTTCGGCCTTTGCCCTCTGTAAGTAGGGCTGCCGCCCACGCGGCACATCACCCGCCCAGACTTGAAAGTAGTTGCGATTCAAGGACTGCCTGAAAAGCCGCACATACTGCCATGCCTCGTTCCCGTCATTGCGAGGGCCGCAGGCCCGCGGCAATCCGTCCCTCCCCCGTACCGTAGGGGCGATTCATGAATCGCCCGCCGCCGCCCAGGCCGGAATATGAAAGGAGGCCCGCCCCATGAATGACTTTCTAACCTTCCTCCACGACCAGTACATCGAGCCCTACCTCGCCGCCCAGCCCAGGGACGACGGGGACGCCTTCCGGCAGTCCCTCTGGGAGGGGGAGCGGACGGCGGATCTCGCCGGGGACGTGGCCGCGCTGCTCCGCTTCGCCGCCGTCCACGCCTTCCTCCTGGGGATGAAAACCGGGGAGGGTCTGGCAGCGGCCCGCCGGCCCCGAGCCGAGGGCGGTTCGTGAATCGCCCCTACGGGGACTCCGGCACGGTGAAGTGGGCCAGCGGGTCGGGCCTGTCCCAGAGCAAGGCGCGCCCCGCCTCCAGGCTCTTACTTACGTCGATAAGCCGCTGGTTGGCGCTGCCCCGGAAGCGGGCGGCGTAGGACTTCTCGGCCAGCAGGAAGGGCCCGTCCACCAGCACGTCCACGGCGCGCAGCAGCGCCAGCCGGTCCGGGTCCCCCTCCTCCAGCAGGTACTCATAAGTATAACCCGTGTAGGCCCACACATCCAGCCCCTTTTTTCGGGCCAGCTGGGCCAGTTGGGCGCACTCGGCCGCCTGGAGGAAGGGCTCGCCCCCGGAGAGGGTAAGCCCACCCGTCAGCGGGTTGGCGAGCATCAGCCCCGCCAGCTCCGCCACCGCGGCCTCCCGGCCCCCGGCGGGGTCGTGGGTGTCCGGGTTGTGGCAGCCGGGGCAGCGGTGGGGGCAGCCCTGGGTAAAGACGGTGAAGCGCAGCCCCGGCCCGTCCACGATGGAGTCGGATATGGTATTGGCAATTCTCATAGTCCACCTCGAAATGGGAAGGGCGGGGGCCTGCCCCCGCCCTTCCGTATGCTTTTAACAGGAAACCGCCGGGCGGCCCCTACACCCCGTGCTTCACCCGGTCGCGCTCCTCGGCCCGCTTGGCGTTGTTGAATCGGTCCAGGGTGCCCACCAGGTAGCCGGTGATGCGGCGGATGCGCTCAAAGGGCACGCCGTCCGCCTCGGTACGGCCGCAGCCGGGGCACTGGTCGCCGATGATGCCGGAGAAGCCGCACACCGGGTCCCGGTCCACCGGGTGGTTCACACTGCCGTAGCCGATGCCCTGCTCCTTCATGCAGCGGATGACCTTCTCAAAGGCCTCCAGGTTCTCGGTGGGGTCGCCGTCCATCTCGATGTAGCTGATGTGCCCCGCGTTGGTAAGGGCGTGGTAGGGGGCCTCGATCTTGATCTTGTCGTAGGCCGAGACGGGGTAGTACACCGGCACGTGGAAGGAGTTGGTGTAGTAATCCCGGTCGGTGACCCCCTCGATCACGCCAAAGCGGGCCTTGTCCAGCTTGACGAAGCGGCCGGACAGCCCCTCCGCCGGGGTGGCCAGCAGGGAGAAGTTCAGCCCGCGTTTGCGCTGCTCCTCGTCCATGCGCGAGCGCATGTGGGAGATGATCTCCAGGCCCAGCACCCGGGCCTTCTCGCTCTCCCCGTGGTGGGCGCCCAGGAGGGACTTGAGGGTCTCGGCCAGGCCGATGAAGCCCACGGACAGGGTGCCGTGCTTGAGCACCTCCCGCACCTCGTCGTCCCAGTCCAGCCCCTCGGAGTCCAGCCAGACCCCCTGGCCCATGAGGAAGGGGTAGTTGCGCACGTGCTTGCGGCACTGGATCTCAAAGCGCTCCAGCAGCTGCTCCACGCACAGGTCCAGCATCCGGTCCAGCCCCTCGAAGAAGGCGTCCACGTCCCCCCGGGCCTTGATGGCCAGCCGGGGCAGGTTGATGGTGGTGAAGGACAGGTTGCCCCGGCCGTTGCAGATCTCCCGGCTGGGGTCGTACACGTTGCCAATGACCCGGGTGCGGCAGCCCATGTAGGCGATCTCGGTCTCGGGCCGCTGGGGATCGTAGTACTGGAGGTTGAAGGGCGCGTCCTGGAAGGAGAAGTTGGGGAACAGCCGCTTGGCCGAGCAGCGGATGGCCAGCTGGAACAGGTCGTAGTTAGGCTCGCCGGGGTTGTAATTGACCCCCTCCTTCACCCGGAAAATCTGGATGGGGAAAATGGGGGTCTCCCCGCCGCCCAGCCCGGCCTCGGTGGAGAGCATGATGTTCTTCATCACCATGCGCCCCTCGGGCGAGGTGTCCATACCGTAGTTGATGGAGGAGAAGGGGGTCTGGGCCCCGGCGCGGGAGTGCATGGTGTTCAGGTTGTGGATCAGGGCCTCCATGGCCTGGTAGGTGGCCCGGTCGGTCTCCTTCACCGCCCGCTGGTGGGCGAAGGCCTGGGCCCTGCCCACGGCCTCCCCGTCCCCGAAGGCGGGGACCAGGGCGGCGCGCTCCTCGGCCTGGTACGCCCCGCAGTCCTCCAGCGTGGGGACGAGGCCCGTGCGCGCCCGGATCCCCTCCATCACGCCCTTGAGCTCCTTCTCCGGCTCCTGGGCGCCGCACAGCAGCATCAGTGCCCGGGCCAGGTTCTGCCGGTAGCGCTTGACGAAGGTCTTGCGCACCCCGTCGGCCATGCCGTAGTCGAAGTTCACCACGCTCTGCCCGCCGTGCTGGTCGTTCTGGTTGGACTGGATGGCGATGCAGCACAGGGCGGCGTAGGAGGAGATGTCGTTGGGCTCCCGCAGGGTGCCGTGGCCGGTGGAGAAGCCGCCCTGGAAGAGCTTTTTAATGTCGATCTGGCAGCAGGTGGTGGTCAGGGTGAGGAAGTCCAGGTCGTGGATGTGGATGTCCCCCTCCCGGTGGGCCCGGGCGTGGTCGGGGTTGAGCACGAACATGTCGTAGAACTGCTTGGCCCCCTCTGAGCCGAACTTGAGCATGGAGCCCATGGCGGTGTCCCCGTCGATGTTGGCGTTCTCCCGCTTGATGTCGGACTCCTTGGCGGAGGAGAAGGTGATGTCCTCGTAGGTCTTCATCAGGCGGGTGTTCATCTCCCGGGCGCGGCTGCGCCCCTCCCGGTAGAGGATGTAGGCCTTGGCGGTCTGCACGTAGCCCCCGTCCATGAGCACCTGCTCCACCACGTCCTGGATGTGCTCCACGCCGGGCTGGGGATCCCCCTCCCGGTCCAGGCGCTCCAGCACCTGGTCGGCCAGCAGGCGCGCCGTGTCCTCCTGTCCGGGCTTGTAGGTGGCGTCGAAGGCCTTGGTGATGGCGGCGGCGATCTTCTCCTCGTGGAAGTCGGACACGCGCCCGTCCCGCTTGCGAATTTTGGTGATGGTCATAGCTTTTTCTCCTTTTCCGCGCCTCAGTCGTAAAAAACGCCCCCTGCCGGGGGCAATTTGGAGCCTTTTCGGGACGGCACAATATCTTGTGTCCCATATTTTTCTTAACGGTCCTATAATACCGTATCTAGCTCCCTGCGTCAAGGGCTATTTCAGACTTTGCGCCTTTTCGGCACGCGGGGCGGGTTTCTCCTCGGCTTTTTATGCTGTAATTGATTTAATTAATATTTAACTTAATTATTTTAATATTACCATTGACAATCAGAAGCACATCGCTTATATTAGCTAACAACAGAAAGGAAGTGGGGGTATGAACAAGGTGATCAGCCGCTGCCCGGTGTGCAGCCGTGAGCTGACGGTCACCCGGCTGAAATGCGGCGGCTGCGACACGGTGATCGAGAACAACTTCAGGCTCAGCAGATTCGACTACCTCTCGGACGAGGAGCTGTATTTTACGGAGACCTTCCTGCGCTGCCGGGGCAACATCAAGGAGGTGGAGAAGGAGCTGGGCATCTCCTACCCCACCGTCCGCTCCAGGCTGGACGCGGTGATCAAGGCCCTGGGCTGCGACGCGGGGGGCGAGGAGCGCTGCGCCAAACGGGAGGAGATCCTCAAGGCCCTGGAGCGCGGGGAGCTCACCCCGGAGCAGGCCATCGCCCTGTTAAAATCATAAAAGTCAGGAGAAGATTGATATGGACGAGACGTTGAGAATTTTAAAAATGGTGGAGGAGGGCACGATCACCGCCGAGCAGGGGGCCGAGCTGCTCTCCGCCATGAACCTGAACCCGCCGGCCCAGCAAATTTCCGCCGGGAAGAGCGGCTACGACAAAAAGATGTTCCGGGTCATCGTGGACAGCCCCGCCGGCGACAAGGTGAAGGTGCAGTTTCCGGTGGGGGCCATCCGGAAGATTTTGAAGGTCACGGGCAAGCTCCCCATCCCGGAGGAGAGCTTGCAGGGCGTGGACCTGTCCAGCATGATGGACGCCATCTCGGAGTGCCTGGACGACGAGATCGAGGGGGATTTCGTCAACGTGGAGGGCGCAGACGGCACCACGGTCCGGGTCTTTGTGGACAAGTAGGGCCATGAACGTAAAAATCAGGACGCCGGAGTTCCGCTTCTCCATGCCGGTGCCGGTCTCCATGGCGGGCTTCGTGGTGCGGCTGCTCCCGGAGCGGGTGTTCGAGACGCTGCGGGACAACACCCCGGAGCCCTACCGCAGCCTGATCACGAAGGAGATTATCGGCATGATCGCGGGCGAGTGCCTGGACATTCTCCGGGAAAACAAGGGGCTGGAGATCGTCCACGTGGAGGCGCAGGACGGCACCTTCGTCTCCGTCAGGCTCTGAACCGCGTTTCTGCAACTTAGGCGGATAAGGCGCACAATATTTGGCGGGCGATTCGTGAATCGCCCCTACGAGTGCCAAGCGCTGTACGGGGCATGGCAGTACGGGCGGCTTTTCAGGCACCTGTTGAACCGCAACTGGTATCAAGTCTGGGCGAGTCATGTGCCGCAGGGGCGGCAGCCCTATTTACAGAGGGCACAGACCGAACCGAGCCCTGAGCGCTGCCAAGTCTTGCAGGTTACCTGAACCGCACCGCCGCCGGGCCCCCGGGTCCAGGGCCGAAGCCCTGGTTGTTTCTTCCCGGGGTTCTTTGCAAGCAAAGAATCCCGCCGCCGGAGGCCGGGCCTCCGAAAAAAGGAGCGGATTGCCGCGTCGGCCCCGCGGGGCCTCCTCGCAATGACTGGGTTCGCCTTATCCCCCTTACCCGCATCTTTTTCCTAAAACGAAGGCGCGCTATCATTAGATAGCGCGCCTTTTGCTATAAAATGACCAGGCCGTATTTGTCGGCCATACGCCGGAGGAACTCCGGCTCCAAATCCCCGGTGCCGTCCCAGAAGGCCCGGCCCTGGTAGCGCCGCAGCGCCCCCTCCAGCAGCTCGGGCACGTCGGAGTAGAGGCACAGGGCGTCCTTCACCGCGTACTGGTTCTCGGCGAAGATCTCCAGGTCGTCCTCCTCCAGCACCGCGATCTTCAGCGCCCCCTGGGGCCGCTCCTCCTCGGCCTCCAGGATGTCCTCCATCAGGTCCGAGGTGCACTCGATGATCTCCCCCACGTCCACGTCGGGGGTGATGAACCGGGCCTCCTTCTCACTGGCGCAGGGGATCACGTCGGGGTCCCGCTCCGGCGTGGGGAAGGCGCCGTAGTCCACCGCCTCCACGGCGGCGCGCAGGGCGGAGATGTGTCCCGGCGTGGTGCCGCAGCAGCCCCCGAAGATGCGCACCCCGGCCTTGGCCAGCGCGGGCACGTAGGAGGCAAACTCCTCCGCCCCGCAGTGGTAGACCGCCTTTTCCCCCTCCATCTCGGGCATGCCCGCGTTGGGCTTGGCGATGAGGGGGACGGTGGCGTAGGGGGTCAGCCGCTCCAGCTGCTCCAGCATGCCGTCCGGCCCGCAGGAGCAGTTCAGGCCGAAGGCGGCGCACCCCATGCCCTGCATGACGATGAGGGCGGAGAGCACGTCGGTGCCCGACAGGGTGCGGCCGTTCTCGTCACAGGTAAAGGTGACCCAAACCGGCTTCTCCGACACGCTGCGCGCGGCCAGCACGGCGGCCCGGGCCTCGGGCATGGTCATGGTGGTCTCGATGACGAACAGATCCACCCCCGCCTCGGCCAGGGCGGC